>CAWDZR010000035.1:0-153700 GCA_963806755.1 uncultured Gemmatimonadales bacterium | reverse complement strand
TCAGGCTTTGGGGGCCATCTGTTCATCCCGTTCGGCCACCATCGCCCGCAACTCCTTGCTGGGCTTGAACACAGGCACCGGGCGGGCGGCCACTTCCACGGGATCGCCCGTACGCGGATTGCGCGCCATCCGCGTCTTCCGGCTGCGGATCTTGAACGTCCCGAAGCCGCGTATCTCGATGTTCTTCTGCTCCGCTAGCGCGTCCTTGACGGCGTCGAGGAAGCTGTCCACCACGCGGGCGCAGTCCTTTTTGCTGATCATCGGGCCTGCCGTGCGTGCTATCTGCGCCGTGACCCGCTCGACCAGGTCGGCCTTGGTCATCAGCTCCTCCCGAGTCTACTTGAGAGCCCCGCAGGGGGCATGGGAGGGCTAATGTGGAAGCTTACTCGTTTGATGTCAAGGGGTTGAGGACATCAGGCGCACAAACTCCGCGAAGTGGTGCCTCGCATCGTGCGGTCCCGGGCTGGCTTCGGGGTGGTACTGCACGGCGAAGATCGGCAACTCCCGATGCCGAACGCCTTCTACCGTGTGGTCATTGAGGTTACGGTGCGTCACCTCGAGCGCCGGGGCCCCGGGAACGGCCGTCGAGCCGCTTTCCCCCTCGACCGCGAAGCCATGGTTCTGCGACGTGATGAGAACGCGGCCGTCAGCCAGCTCCCGGACGGGGTGGTTTCCGCCCCGGTGGCCGTAGGGGAGCTTCACGGTCCCCGCGCCGAAGGCGAGGCCCAAGAGCTGATGGCCAAGGCAGATACCAAAGATCGGCGTGCGGCTGTCGGCCAGCTCCCGCAGGATCGCGGGGGCGTAGGAGACTGCCGCCGGGTCGCCGGGACCGTTGGAGAGGAAGATGCCGTCGGGCTCGCGCTCGAGGACCGCGGCGGAGGGCGTGTCGCTGGGCACGACCGTGACCTGGCAGCCCGCGGCCGACAGCAGGCGCACGATGTTGCGCTTCATCCCGTAGTCGTACGCGATCACCTTGAAGCGGGCGTCGTCGGGGCCGACAGTCTCCCAAGCCTTGCAGGTGACGGTGGAAGCCAGGTCCAGGCCCTCCATCCTCGGTGCCGCGGCCAGCTTGGCGCGCGCCTCGTCCGAAGGCTCGGCGCCGGTGGCGAGCACGCCCTGCATCGCTCCGCGCTCCCGGATGTGGCGGGTGAGGCGCCGGGTATCCACCTCGGTGACGATGGGGATGGCGAAGCCGCCGAGCCAGGGCGCCAGGGCCCCGGTGGCGCGCCACGATGATGCCTCGCGCGACAGCTCCCGCACGACCACGCCGGCCACCATCGGCTTGCCGGATTCGAGGTCTTCGCCGTTGATGCCGTAGTTGCCGATCATCGGCGCGGTCATCGTCACGATCTGCCCGGCGTACGAGGGGTCGGTGAAGACTTCCTGGTAGCCGCTCAGGTTCGTGGTGAAGACGACTTCGGCGGCCGTGACGTCGAACGGGGCGCTCGTCGCGCCCCGATACCACGTGCCGTCTTCGAGCAGGACGTAGGCCGGGAGAAGCCGCTCGCTCACGGCCTCAGCGGGCCGGCGTGGTGGACTTGGCGGGCTGCGGCGCCTTGCCGTTGCCGAGCGGCAGGGGCGCGGCGGGGGCGCCGGCCGCCGGGGCGGCCGCGCTCTCGAGCGGCAGCGGCGCGAGCGGCTGCGGCGCCGGGGCCTCCTGGGCCGCCTGGCTCTGGAACACCGACTGCGGCGTGGCCGAGTGCATCGAGAGCAGCGAGAGAATGAAGCACAGGCCCAGGAAGATGCCGCCGCCCCACCAGCTCGCCTTGGTCAGCAGGGTCGCGGCCTGTCGGTTGCCCACGAAGGCGTCCGTCGAGGAGGCCCCGCCGAACTCCGCGGACAGCCCGCCGCCGGAGCCGGACTGGAGCAGGACCGCGGCGGACAGCACCGCCGCGTCCAGGATCAGGAGGATCAGGAAGAACGTGTACATGACGGGCTAAATGTACCGGGGAAGACGCGGCATGGTCAACTTGGGTGAGAGGTGAGAGGTGAGGGGTGAGAGGTTCAGGTGAGGGGTGAGAAGTCGAACGGCGTGAGAGGGTGCATCCCGCCTCTCACGCCGTTTCACCTCTCACCTCTCACGCCAGCGTCTCACTTCTCACCCCTCACTTTTCACCTCACCTCGCGGGCCGGGTGGTGGAGAGGATCGAGATCCAGCTGTCCGCTTCCAGTGATGCCCCACCCACCAGGACGCCATCCAGCTCCTCCTCGGCGAGGAGGGCGGCAGCGTTGCCGGCGTTCACCGAGCCGCCGTAGAGGATCGTGGGCCGCGCCGCGGCCGGCGAGCGCTCCGTCAGCCAGCGGCGGATGCTGCGGTGCACCGCGGCGGCGTCGGCCGGCGTGGCATTGACGCCGGTGCCGATGGCCCACACCGGCTCGTAAGCCACGACGACCCGGGCCGTCGCCGCCGCGTCCAGGCCGGCGAGTCCGGCGGCCAGCTGGCGCAGCACGACCTCCTCCGTGCGCCCGGCCGTGCGCTCCTCGAGCAGCTCGCCGACGCACAGCATGGGGGAGAGCCCGCCCGCAATCACGGCGCGGACCTTCCGGCTCGTTTCCTCGTCGGTCTCGCCGAACTTGTGCCGGCGCTCGGAGTGGCCGACCAGCACCCAGTGCGCCCCCGCCTCGGCCGCGAGCGGCGCCGAGATCTCGCCGGTGAACGCGCCCTTGGGCTCCCAGTACACGTTCTGCACCCCGGCGGCCGCGTCGCGCCGGCCGGACGTCTTGAGCGCGTCCACGACCGCGCCCAGCGAGAGTGCGGTCGGGAAGAACAGGACTTCCCTGCCCGGCTGCGGGCGCCAGCGGGCGAGGACCTCGCGCACCAGCGCCCCCGCGGCTGTGGGGGCGAGGTGCATCTTCCAGTTGGCGGCGAAGATCAGGCGGCTCACGTGAGGTCGTCCAGGGCCGCGACGCCCGGCAGCACCTTTCCCTCGAGGAACTCGAGCGAAGCGCCGCCCCCGGTCGAGACGTGACTGACCTTGTCGGCGAGCCCGGCCTTCTCGATCGCGGCGGCGGAGTCCCCGCCGCCCACCACCGTCGTCGCGCCGGCCGCCGTAGCGGCGGCGAGCGCCTTGGCGACCGCGATGGTACCGTGGTCGAACGGCGGCGTTTCGAACACGCCCATCGGCCCGTTCCAGATCACCGTCTTCGCGCCCGCGACGATCCGGGCGAACTCGCGCTCCGTGGCGGCGTCGATGTCGTACACGGCCCAGCCGTCGGGAATCGCGTTCCAGGCCGCTTCGCGCTTCTCCCCCGCCCGCTCGAGCGAGGGCGCGATGACGCTGCCGGTCGGCAGCACCAGCTTCTCGCCCGCCTTGGCCAGCAGGTCTTTCGCCATCGCGATCCGGTCCTCCTCCACCAGGCTCGCGCCGGTCGAGGCGCCCCTGGCCCGGAAGAACGTGTTGGCCATCGCCCCGCCGATCAGGATCCGGTCCACCTTGGGGAGCAGGTTCTCGATCACGTCGATCTTGCCGGAGATCTTGGCGCCGCCGAGCACGGCGACGAACGGCCGCGTCGGCGCGGTGAGCGCGCCGCCGAGGTACGCCAGCTCCTTCTCCATCAGCAGGCCAGCGACCGCCGGCTTCAGCAGGTGCGCGACCGCCTCGGTGGAGGCGTGGGCGCGGTGCGCGGAGCCGAAGGCGTCGTTGACGTAGAAATCCCCCAGCGCCGCGAACATGCGCGCGGTCGCCGGGTCGTTCTGCTCCTCGCCCGCGTAGAACCGCGTGTTCTCGACCAGCGCCACGCTGCCGCGCGGGAGCTGCTTCGTCGCCTCCACCGCGCCGGGCGCCGCCGGATCCTCGATGAACGTGACCGGCATGCCGAGCAGCTTCTCGAGCACCGGCACGACGGGCTTGAGGGAGTACTTGGGCTCGGGGCCGCCGCCCTTCGGGCGGCCCAGGTGGGAGAGCAGGATGATGCGGGCGCCCCGGTCCTTGAGGTCTTCGATCGTCGGGATCGCCGCGCGAATGCGGGTGTCGTCGCCGACCTTGCCGTCCTTCACGGGGACGTTGAAGTCCACCCGCACCAGCGCCCGGCGGCCCAGCACCGCGGCCGAGTCGAGATTCGCGATGGTGCGCTTGGCCTTCATAGCTTGGCCGCGACCAGCTCGAGCAGGTCCACGCAGCGCATCGAGTAGCCCCACTCGTTGTCGTACCACGACGACACCTGGAGCATCGTGCCGTCCACGACCGCGGTGCTCATCGCGTCCACGACGGACGAGAACGGGTTGCCGATGTAGTCGACCGACACCAGCGGAGCGTCGGACACGTCCAGGACGCCCTTCAGCGCCCCGGCGGCCGCCTTCCGGAACGCGTCGTTGACCTCGGCGGGGGTCGTCGTCTTCTCGACCTGCACGATGAGATTCACGGACGACACGTCGGCGGTGGGCACGCGCAGCGACACGCCGTCGAGCTTCCCCTTCACCTCGGGGATCACCAGGCTCGTCGCCTTGGCCGCGCCGGTCGTCGTCGGGATGATGCTCAGTCCCGTCGCCCGGGCACGGCGCAGGTCCTTGTGCGGGAAGTCCAGCACGTTCTGGTCGTTGGTGTACGAGTGCACGGTGATCATGTAGCCGCGCACCCAGCCGAAGGCGTCGCGGACCACCTTGACGACCGGCACCAGGCAGTTCGTGGTGCACGAGGCGTTCGAGAGCAGGTGGTGCTTCGCCGGATCGTACGCCTGGTGGTTGACGCCCATCACCACGGTCAGGTCTTCGCCCTTGGCCGGGGCCGAGATGATCACCTTCTTCGCGCCCGCGGTGAAGTGCGCCCCCGCCTTCTCCTTGTCCGTGAACCGGCCGGTGGACTCCAGCACCAGCGACACGCCCAGGTCCTTCCAGGGGAGCTTGGCCGGGTCCTTCTCCGCCGTGATCTGGATCTTCTTCCCGTTGATGACGAGGTGGTCGGCGCCGGCCGTGACCTCGCCGTCGAACGTGCGATGGACGGAGTCGTACTTGAACAGGTGCGCGAGCGTCTTGGTGTCGGTGATGTCGTTGACGGCCACGAACTCCAGATTGCTGCGCGGCTGCTTGAGCGCGGCGCGCAGGACCAGTCGCCCGATGCGGCCGAACCCGTTGATCCCTACCCGGACTGCCATGGCTGCCGACCTCCCGTGAACGTAATGGTGACCTAGCTCGGGACGACCGCCCGCGCGAACGTCAGCGCGCCGATCGTCGCCGGCCCGAGGGTGGCGAGCGCGGCGGCCGCGGCGCCCAGCGTGGCGCCCGTCGTCAGCACGTCGTCCACCAGCACGACTGCCAGCCCGTCGAGCCGCGGGCTTGCGGACCTGCCGATCCCTCCGTGGCCCGCGGGGCCGACGTGGCCCCCGTGGCCCGCGGGGCCGAACGCGCCCCGCACGTTGCGCCACCGCTCCGCCGGCGGCAGCCGCGTCTGGCTGCACGTTTCGCGGGTGCGGAGCAACACTCCAGGCATCACCGGCACGCCGCTCGCGCGCCCCAGCGCCTCCGCCAGGAGCGCCGCCTGGTTGTGCCCGCGCTCCCGCTCCCTCGTTCGCCCCAGCGGAACCGGGACCAGCGCTCCGGCGCCGCGGAGCCGCCCGCCCGCGGCCGCCGCGATCCGCTCCGCCATCGCCGGCGCCGCGATGCGCCACCCGCCGTACTTCAGCGCGTGGACCAGGCGGCGTGCGGGCCCGTCCTCCATCCACACCGCCGACGACGCCCACGCCAGCTCCGCGGGCCACTCGCGGCAGAAGGGGCAGCACTCGTGGTCCGCCGACCCCGTGCCGGGTTCCGTGCCGGCCGCGTCGCAACTGCGGTCGCCGTCGGCGCGGAGCCGCAGGGTCCAGGCATCCACGGGCTGGCCGCATCTTGCGCACACGGGCGGCGCGATGGCGTGCATCCGGTGCCGGCACAGCGGGCAGCAGGCCGAGTCGTCACCCGCGGGCATCGGGCGCTCGCACCCGAGGCAGGCACGCGGCATCGCCAGCGCCTCGAGGTCCCGCGCGCGCGACGCCACCTCGGCCAAGATACTACGCGCGAAGGCCATCCTCCACCGCGGCGCGCATCACTTCCACGGGCGCCTGCACGCCAAAAAACCGCTCGAACGCGAGCGCGCCCTGGGCCACCAGCACGCCGCGGCCGTCGGCGGCGTCGAGCCCCGCGGCGCGGGCCGCGGCGACCAACCGCGTGCCTCCCCGCGCATACACCAGGTCGAGCAGCGCGAGCGCGCCGAGCGACGCCAGCGCGGCCTGCTCGAGCGGAAGCGGATCGTCGGCCTTGAGCCCCAACGGCGTGGCGTTGACGATCAGGTCCACCTGGCCGGACCCGTCTCCACCCCACACCCGACACCCCACACCCACTTCGCTGGCCCACCGCACGAACGCGTCCCCGCGTTCCCCCTCCCGCGACCGCACCGCGATGTCCGCGTCCGGCCACGACCCCGCGATCGCCACGGCCGCCGCGCGCCCCGATCCGCCCGTGCCGAGCACCAGCGCGCGCCGCACCGGCCGGCCCGCCAGCAGCGCTCGCACCTCCGCGGCGACGGCCGGCACGTCCGTGTTGTCTCCTGCAAGCAGTGCGCCGTCGCTCCACAGGGTGTTGCACGCACCGGTCCGGCGTACCGGCTCGGACGGATGTTCGAGGAGATCCGCCGCGGCGCGCTTGAAGGGGATCGTGACGTTGAGCGCGCCGCCCGCGGCGAGGAGGCCCCGCGCCAGGTCGGGGAAGGTCGCCGCCGACGCGCGCAGGCCCACGTACACGGCGTCGAGCCCCAGCGCCGCGATGGCCGCGTTGTGCATCAGCGGCGAGAGCGAGTGCGCGACCGGATCGCCGACGACCGCGATCAGCCTAGTCGTGGCGCGGATCCGCATCGTCGTGGGGCGCCGGGAGCCGCGCGACGGCGTCGGCCAGCAGCGCCTCGAGGCGCCCGAAGGTGGTGCGGTACTCCTCCAGGTCGCCGCCGAAGGGGTCGTCCACCTGCGCGTCGGCCGCCGTGCGTCCCGCGTACGCGCCGAGGAGATAGCTCTTCCCCACTCCCCCCAGCGCGGTCGCGCGCTCGACGTGGTGCGGACTCATGCCCAGCACGAGGTCGGCGTCGGCGACGAGGTCGGTGGTGAGCTGCCGGGCCCGGTGCGCCGAGAGGTCCAGCTCGTGCTCCAGCGAGACGAGGTAGGCGCCCTCGGACGCCGGGGCCCCATCCCACGCGGCCGTGCCCGCGGAGGCGACCTCGACGTCCGTGCGGCCGCGCCCGTCGAGGAGCCGCCGCGCGATGGCCGCCGCCATCGGGCTGCGGCAGATGTTACCGGTGCACACGAACAGGATGCGCATCCTACCCCGCCAGCCCGGGCACGATGGCCGCGAGCCGCTGGCGCGCGATCGCGCCTTCGCGCAGCACGCGCGGTGCCGTGCCGGTGCAGTCGATCAGCGTCGAGGGCGGCGACGTGGGCAGGGGGCCGGCGTCGAGCACGACCAGCGACCCGGCGGCCACGGCCGCGCCGAAGGTACGCTCGATGTCCGGCGCATTCATCAGCGAAGGCTGGCCGGGCCGGTTGGCGCTGGTGGACGTGATGGGCGAGCCCAGGGTCTGGATCAACCGCGCCGCACCCGGATGCGAGGTCCACCGCACGGCGATGCCGCCCTCGGGACCCCGCAGCGTGTCCGGCAGCGTCCCCTCGCCGCCGGGCAGCACCAGCGTGAGGGGCCCCGGCCAGAAGGCGGCGGCGAACCGCTCGGCGGCGTCCGTGAGGCGGAGCCCGATCGCGGCGAGCATCGGCCGGTTGGAGACCAGCACCAGGAACGGCTTGCCCGGCTCCCGGCCCTTGAGGACGCACAGCCGTTCCACCGCGGGGGCCGCGACCACGGATCCGAACCCGTACACGGTCTCGGTGGGATAGGCGAGCATCCCGCGGCGCGCCAGGTGCGTGACGACCGCGGGGAGCGCGGCGGCGATTTCCGCCTCGGTGCGGTACGGGATCATACGTCCGCCGCCGCGAGGGCTTCGGCCAGCGCGAAGTCCTCGGCCGTCGTCACCTTGAGGTTCCGCGCGCTGCCGGCCACGACGCGCACCGGGTGCCCCAGGCGCTCGCACAGTGCGGCGTCGTCGGTCGCCGCGGGCGCGCCCGGCTCGGCGCGGGCGCGCTGGTGCGCTGTCTCCAGCATGGCCCGCGGGAAGGCCTGGGGCGTCTGGACGGCCACCAGGCGGTCGCGGGGCACGGTGCGCACCACCAGTCCCGCGGCGTCCGTCTCCTTGACCGTGTCGGCGAGCGGCAGCCCCGGCACGGCGACCGCGCCGAGGGCGGCCACCGCCAGCACGCGGTCGATCAGCTCCGGCTCCACGAACGGGCGCGCGGCGTCGTGCACGAGGACCAGGGACGGGCCCGGCGGCAGCCGCTTGAGCCCGTTCGCCACCGACTGTTGCCGCTCCTCGCCTCCGGCCGCGACCAGCAGCCGGTCGGACAGGAGGTCGCGCAGCCAGGCGGGCGGCGCTGCGGCGTCCTCCGGCGGCAGCACCACGACGATCGGGCCGATCCGGGGATGGCGGGTGAAGGGGCGCAGCGACCGCAGCAGCAGGGGCTGGCCCGCGATGAGGCGGAACTGCTTCGGCGTCGCCGTCTCGCCGGTCTCGCGCGCCCGCGTTCCGCGGCCCGCCGCGACGATGACGACTCCGGTGTCAGGCGGCGAGGCGATGGGTCAACTCTCCCAGGTGCTCGACGCGCACCAGCTCGAGCCCGTCCGGCGTCCCCTGGCGGATGCCGGTGCGGGAGCCGACGAACGCGCGCCGGAACCCGTGGCGCGCCGCCTCGGTGAGGCGCCGCTCCACGGCGGGCACCGCGCGCACCTCGCCACCCAGGCCGACCTCGCCGAGAAACAGCGCGTCGGCAGGGAGCGCGCGGTCGTTCACGCTGGAGATCAGCGCGGCCACGACGGCGAGGTCGCTGGACGGCTCGCTCAGGCGCACGCCGCCGACCACGTTGACGAAGACGTCGAGGTCGCCGAACGGGAGCGCCGCCCGGCGCTCGAGCACCGCCAGCAGCACCGCGAGCCGGCGGTGGTCCACGCCCGCGCTGACGCGCTGGGGCGTGCCGAAGCCGGCCTTCGAGGCGAGGGCCTGGATCTCGACCAGCAGCGGGCGGGTCCCTTCCATCAGGGCCGTGACCGCGCTGCCCGAGATGCCGGCGTGCCGCGCGGCGAGGAACGCGGCCGAGGGATTGGCCACGGGGAGCAGCCCCGCGGCCGTCATCTCGAACACCCCGATCTCGTCCACGCCGCCGAAGCGGTTCTTGGTGGCGCGCAGGATCCGGTGGTCGAGCGCTCCCTCGCCCTCGAAGTACAGGACCGTGTCCACGATGTGCTCGAGCGTCTTGGGGCCCGCGATGCCGCCGCCCTTGGTCACGTGCCCCACCAGCAGCACGGCGGGCCCCGACTCCTTGGCGAAGCGCATCAGGCGCGCCGCGCACTCCCGCACCTGGCCCACGTTGCCCGGCGCGCCCTCGAGATCGGCCGTGTACGCCGTCTGGATGGAGTCCACCACCACCACCCGCGAGCCGAGGGCCGCCGCCTGCTC
This sequence comes from uncultured Gemmatimonadales bacterium, assembly GCA_963806755.1. GTDB lineage: Bacteria > Gemmatimonadota > Gemmatimonadetes > Gemmatimonadales > JACORV01 > Fen-1245. The sequence continues at coordinate 144,185 of CAWDZR010000035.1, read as the reverse complement.
GATCACGCGCTCCAGCACCGTCTCCGCCAGCACGTGCACGCGCCCGGCAGGCTCTTCGAGCCGGTCGGCCCGCAGGCGCACCTGCTCGGGCGACTCCTCGCCGCTCGCGTACAGCGTCGGGATCCCCGCCGCCTCGAGACGCGCCGCCACCTGCAGCAGCAGCGTGGACTTCCCGATCCCCGGCTCGCCGCCCACCAGCACCAGCGAGCCCGGCACGATCCCGCCGCCCAGCACGTAATCGAACTCGGCGAGCCCCGTCCGGTAGCGCGGCATGGCGTCCGCCGCGATCGCATCGAGCCGCACGGGTTGCGGGCCGCCGGCCGGTGCCCCCGTGCCCCCGTGCCCCCGCGCCCGCGGCTTCGTCACGACCTCCTCGACCAGCGCGTTCCACGCGCCGCACGCCTCGCAGCGCCCGGTCCACTTGGGCCGCTCGGCGCCGCACTCGGTGCAGCGGAACACCGAACGCGGCTTAGTGGCCATTGCCGCCCTCGCCCGCGTCCCGCGGCGAGTAGTTGTCGAAGCGCGTGTACGCCTTGTGGAAGTGCAGGTTGATCGTGCCGGTGGGACCGTTGCGCTGCTTGCCGATGATGACCTCGGCCTGCCCCTCGATGTTCTCGCCAGTCTTGGGGTCCTCGGTGCCCGAGTACATCTCCTCGCGGTAGATGAACAACACCACGTCGGCGTCCTGCTCGATCGCGCCCGACTCGCGCAGGTCGGAGAGCTGGGGCCGCCGGTGCTCCCCGCCCCGCTGCTCCGGGGCCCGCGACAGCTGCGACAGCGCGATGACCGGGACGTCCAGCTCCTTCGCGAGGGCCTTCAGGGCGCGTGAGATGGCACTGATCTCCTGCACGCGATTGTCCGTGTAGTCCGGCGCACGCATCAGCTGGAGGTAGTCCACGATGATCAGGCCGACGTTGTGCTCGGCCTTGATGCGGCGGGCCTTGGAGCGCAGCTCGAGCGGGGTCAGCGCCGCGCTGTCGTCGATCCACAGCGGCGCGGAGGAGAGGATCCCCGCGGCCCGCGCCAGCAACGCGTAGTCCGCGTCCTTGAGCATGCCCTGGCGCAGCCGGTGCGCGTCCACCCGCGCCTCGCTCGTCAGCAGGCGCTGCACCAGCTGGGCCTTCGACATCTCGAGGCTGAAGATGGCCACCGGAATCTGCTTCTCGATCGCCGCGTACTGGGCGACGTTGAGGCACAGCGCCGTCTTGCCCATGGCGGGGCGCGCCGCCACGATCACGAGGTCGGCGTTCTGGAAGCCGGCCGTCTTGTCGTCCAAGTCTGCGAAGCCGGACGGGACGCCGGTAATCGATTGTCCGCCGGCGTGGAGCGATTCGATGCGCTCCATCGTCGGCCACAGCAGCTCCTTGAGGCGGACGAACCCCTCGGTCTTGCGCGTCTCGGAGACCAGGAAGATCCGCTGCTCGGCCGTGTCGAGCACCTCGTCGGCGAGGCGCTTGCCCTCGTAGGCCTCCTGGACGATGCCGGTCGCGGCCTCGATGAGGCGCCGGAGCAGCGCCTTGTCCCGGACGATCTTGGCGTGGTAGTCGATGTTCGCGGCGGTCGGCACCACGTCGAGGAGGTAGCTGAGGTACTCGATGCCGCCGACCCCCTCCAGCTCGCCGCGGCGGTCCACCTCGTCGCGCAGCGTGACGGGATCGATCACCCCCCCGCGCTCGATGATGCCGAGCATGGCGCGGAACAGGCGGCGGTGCCCCTCCCGATAGAACATGGCGTCGTCGAGCAGCTCCGCGCCGCGCAGCGCCGCGTCGGCGTCGAGCAGCATCGCGCCGAGGACGGCCTGTTCGGCCTCGGCGCTGTACGGCGGCTGGCGGCCGCCGAAGGCGTCAGGCGGTGTCGCCATCGTAGATCCGGCGCGCGATGCGGACGTCATCCCAAGTCGGACGCTTCCAGTGGGGGTTCCTGAGGAGCGCGGCCGGGTGGTACGTGACGATGAGCGGAATGCCCCGGTAGCGGTGCAGCTTGGTGCGCAGCTCGCCGAGCGACGCGTGGCCGCCCAGCAGCGCGTGCGCCGCCGGCAGGCCCATCGCCAGGATCACCCGCGGGCCGATCAGCTGCAGCTGCCGATGGAGATACGGCGAACACGCCGCGACTTCAAGCGGCTCCGGGTTGCGGTTCCCGGGCGGCCGGCACTTGAGCACGTTGCAGATGAACACGTCCTCGCGGCGGAAGCCGATGGCCGCGAGGATGTCCTCCAGCAGCTTGCCGGCCCGGCCCACGAACGGCCGGCCGGTCTCGTCCTCGGTGGCGCCCGGCGCCTCGCCCACGACCACGAGGCCGGCCCCGGGATCGCCCTCGCCCGGGACGCTGTGCTGGCGCGACGAGCCGAGCTGGCACTTGCGACAGGCCTCGATCAGCGGCGGGAGCGCGGCGAGGCTCGCCACCTGGCGCAGCGGGTCGGCGGTGAACAGGTCGTCTCCGCCGCTGGGCGCCTCGGCCACGATCCCCGGTTGCAGCGCCGGCAGCGCCGGCTCCGGAGCGGCGGGCGAAGCCGAAGCCGGCGCGGGCCGGGCTCGGGGCGCCGGCGCCTGGCGCGTTCCGGCCGCCGTACCACCTGCGGGCTCGCGTCTCGTGACCGCTGATGTCCTCGGCGTCTCGGAACTGCCCTGCATTCCGACCTTCTGATCCCCGCCTTCCGGAAGGACCAGATCGGTTTCGCCGAGCTCGATCAGCTGTTGGAAGTAGCGACGCCTCGGGTCATCCACGCTTGGAAAGTAACATCTCGACGCGATCGAGGATCGCTTCGGCGACCTGCTCCTTGGGCATGAGCGGGAGCGCGTCGGCGCCGTCCCGGCCGACGAGGGTGACGCGGTTGGTGGCGACCTCGGGACCGGCGCCGGGCTCCGTGGCGTCGTTGGCGACGATGAGGTCGAGATGCTTGGCCTTGAGCTTGGCCTGGGCCGCAGGGACCGGGTCGCCGGTCTCCAGCGCGAACCCGACCGTGACGGCCCCCGCCTTCCGCCGGGAGAGCGTCGCGGTGAGGATGTCGGGCGTGGGCTCGAGATCGAGCTTCAACGCTCCCTCGTCCCGCCGGGTCTTGCGCTCGAGCGGCGCCGCGAGGCGGTAGTCGGCCGGCGCGGCGGCCATGAGCAGCACGTCCGCGACCGGGAGCGCCTCGGCGACCGCGGCCGCCAAGTCGGCGGTGGACTCCACCCGGACCACCTCGACGCCGGGCGGCGGCTCGAGCGCGGACGGGCCGCTCACCAGCGTGACGTCGGCGCCGCGGAGCCAGGCGGCCCGCGCCAGGGCGTACCCCATCCGCCCGCTGGAGCGGTTGCTCACGACCCGGACGGGGTCGAGACGCTCGCGCGTCGGCCCGGCGGTCGCCAGCACGCGCCGGCCGGTCCACGGAGCGGCGCTCCGCAGCAGCCGCTCGGCGTGCGCCAGGATCGTCTCCGGCTCGACCATCCGCCCCGGTCCCTCGCCTTCCCCGCGCGCCAGCGGGCCGGTGACGGGCCCGAGCAGGTGCACGCCGCGGGCGCGGAGCAGCGCCAGATTGGCCTGCGTCTCCGGGTGGGCGTACATCCGGTCGTTCATGGCCGGACACAGCAGCAACGGTGCGCGGTGGGCCAGCAGCAGCGCGGTCAGGAAGTCGTCGGCCATGCCCTGCGCCACGCGCGCGACGAGGTGCGCGGTGGCGGGGGCGACCAGCACCAGGTCGGCGTCGCGGCCCAGGCCGACGTGCGCGAGCGCGGCGCCGGGCTGCCACAGCGACGTGATGGGAGGATGGCCGGTGAGGGCTTCGAACGTGGCGGGGCCGACGAACTCGGCGGCGGCCGCCGTCAGCACCACCTGCACGTCCGCCCCCCACTCCGTGAGGCGGCGTGCCACGATGCACGTCTTGTACGCGGCGATGCCGCCCGACACGCCGAGGACGACGTGCCGGCCGGCGATCCGGCTCACGCCTCCTGCCTGCGCCGCCGGGTGATTTTGTACTTGAGGTCGCCCACCGCCAGCTCCTCCAGCGAGGTTGTGGTGAGCTTCTTCTCCCGCTCGACGGCGCGGTCCTTGGGGAAGTCGTTCACGTAGCGCGCGAACTTCGCGGCCACGAGCACGCCGATGTACTTGTTGCCCGCCTGATGGGCGATCTCCGTGGGCGTGAACACCCGCATCCGATGCCTCCTTACTTCCGGTTCAAACGGTCAGCCAGCGCCGCGAGGTCGCGGCCCAGCCGGGCCATGTCGCCCGCCAGCTCGGGGTTGCGTCCCGGCCGGCAGCTCTCCGCGTCGAGGATGGCCGCCACCTCGGCCACGGCCTCGGTCCGGTCGGCGTTGACGACGACGTAATCGTAGATCGGCGCCTCGGTCACCTCTTCGACGGCGCGGCGCAGCCGCGCCTCGAGCGTGCCGGCCCGGGTGCCGGTCGTGCCCCCCAGGCGCTGCATCAGCTCCTCCGCCGAGGGTGGCACCACGAAGACCAGCACGGCGTCGGGGTACCAGCGGCGCACCGCCCGGGCCCCCTGGGTCTCGATGTCGAGCACCACGTGGCGGCCCGACGCGAGCACCCTGTCCACCTCCGCCTTGAGCGTGCCGTAGCGCTCGCCGCTGTACTCCGCCGACTCGAGGAACTCGCCGGCCCGGACCCGCCGGTCGAATTCCTCGCGCGCGAGGAAGTGGTAGTCCACGCCGTCGCGCTCCTTGGGCCGCGGGGCGCGGGTCGTCGCCGACACGGAATAGCCGACGTCCTCGCGAGCCTCCACCAGCGCGTTCGCGATGGTGGTCTTCCCGCCGCCCGACGGCGCGGAGAGCACGAGCGGAAAGGGCTTCACTCGAGGTTCTCGACCTGCTCCCGGAACTTCTCGAGCTCGGTCTTCATGGTGATCACGGCGTCCGCGATGGTCGCGTCGTTCGCCTTCGATCCCATCGTGTTGACCTCGCGCCCCGCCTCCTGGAGGAGGAACCCCAGCCGGCGGCCCGCCGCGGCCTCGGGTCCGACGAGCGTCTGCCGCATGGCCGCGAGATGGGTCTCGAAGCGCACGATCTCCTCGGTGATGTCGAGTCGATCGGCCATGATGGCCACCTCGCGCGCCAGCCGCTCCGGATCCACGGCGACGCCTTCCGCCAGCTCCCGGACCGAGGCCGCCATCCGGTCGCGCTCCCGCACGACGCGCGCGGGGGCCGCCTCCGCCACCCGCCGGCCCAGCACCGCCAGGGTGTCGAGGCGCCGGCCCAGGTCGGCCCCGAGCGCCGCCCCCTCCCGGTCGCGGGCCGCGCGGCACGCCTCCGCCGCCCGGTCCAGCACCCCGAGCGCGCCCGACGCGTCCGGCGTCGCGTCCTCGCGCGCCACCCGCACGACGTCGGGGAGCCGCGCGAGGGTGGCCAAGTCGAGGTCGCCCGCGACGCCCAGCTCCCGCGCCACCGCCCGCAGCGACGCCGCGAGGGAGCGCGCGCGCTCGGCGTCCACCACCACCGACTCCTGCTGCGGCGGCTCCTCGATCCAGCGGCCCGAGACCGTCACGTGGCCGCGCTCGAAGTGCGCCCGCAGGCGCTCCCGCAGCGCCCCCTCGAGATCCGCCAGCTCCCCCGGCACCTTCAGCTGCACGCTGAGGTGCCGGTGGTTCACGGAGCGGATCTCCAGGCGCAGCCGGCCGCCGGCGACCTCGCCGTCGGCCGCTCCGAACCCGGTCATGCTCCGGGCGCTCATGCGGTCGTTCCAGCCAAGCCCTGTAACATAGGCACCCGGAGCTAGTTAGTGAACTCCCACCGGATTCCGTAGCGCTGCGCGGCCGAAGGCATCGCGATGCCCGGCACCAACGCGTACTGCTCGCCCCGCATGTTCCGCAGGGTCCAGAACAGCGCCGCGCTCACCAGCCGGATCTCCAGCCGGAAGTCCACGACCGTCGCGCCCTGCAGGGTGATCGGCACGCCGCTGCTGTCGCCGATCGCGCCCCGGCCCCAACCCTCCAAGCCGGCCTCGGCCGTGAAGTCGAACGCGCCCCGCCTCAGGATGGGGAGCAGGCGCGTGCGGAACGTGGCGGTGAGCCGCGAATGGTCCGGGGGCTCGTAGGCGGACGTGACCGGGTCGAGGGGGCGGCGGTACCAGCCGGCCACCGTGAAGAACAGGGTGGGCCGCAGCGCGAAGCTCACCGTCGCCGTTCGCACGGGCAGGTCGGGATAGGTGAGGGTCGTCGGCCCGAGGTTGCCGTAAACCGGCGCCGCGTAGGCGCCGTGCCGGGCGACGCTCACGTCCAGATCGGCGAGGCGCGTGGTCAGCGACACGCCGCCCGCGACGTCCGTGACGCGCTGCGTGGTGTCGGTCAGCGTGGCCGGCGAGGCGATCGCGTGCCGCAGCCGCGCGGAGCCGTACAGGGCGAGCGGCGCCCAGGGACGGAGCTCGGCTTCGAGCGACGCGTCGAGCGAGCGCCGGCCCCCCACGATGGATTGGACGTCGTAGGATCCCGAGACCGTCAGCATGCTGAAGGGCGATGCGGCCGCCCTGAACCGCAGCTCGAGCGGCGTCTGGGTGTCGCGCACGCGCGTCGTCACCTCGCCCGACCAGCGTTCCGCCCGGTAGGCCACGACGGCGGCGCCCTGGAGCTCGTCGCGCGACAGGCCGGCGATGGTATCGGTGTAGCTGCTGCTGCCCGCGATGGCGTCGAGGCGCAGTCCCATGCCGTCGGGGCGCGTCGCGGCGAAGCCCCGGAGGAACAGATCGGTCCGGCGCGTCTTGCTGCCGAGGGACCCTCCCACCCCGGGGGTCCCGAACGGACTGCGGTCCACCGACACGCTCAGCGCCTGGTACTCCACCCCGTACGTCGGCGCTGGAGCGAACGACCCCTTCGCCCAGAGGTTGACCGTATTGGACCCCCCCGAGCCGGCCAGCGCGGAGCCGGTGCTCAGGTCTTCGATGCCCAGGCCCAGTCCCGCGCCGCCGGGCCAGCGGTTGAGATAGCGGATGCGGTAGGTGTTCGTGCTCGCGTCTCCGGTGGCGAAGGACGTTTCCGTGCGCGGCTTCCTGACCGGCTGCGCGTCGGAGAAGAGGTACACCCGCAGCACGGTGGGCAGGACCTCCACCTCCACGCGCTGCAGCATGCCGAGGCTGATGGTGCTGAGGTCCACGCCGTTGCTGTCGGCGCCCATCGGGTCGAGGGCGTACCCGTCCCAGTACAGCTCCACCGACGAGGCTCCCTGCCCCGCGTAGTGGGCGACCTCGGGCTGCCCGTACCACCCGCCACGCACCAGGAACACGCCGGGCACCTGGCGCAGCAGCTCGCCGAGCGTGAACGCGCCCGAATACCAGAGCGCGTCCCGGTCGAAGACGATGCGCCCGTTCCGCGGCAGCGGGCCGGGAGGGGGGCCGAGGCGCGGCAACGTGGCCTGGAAGCTGTCCGGCGAGAGAGAGTCGAGCTTGGCCAGCGTGTCTCGCGAAGCCAGGCCGCCGCGGCCAGACAGCGTGTCGCGCGGGGACAGCGTGTCGCGCGGCGACAGCGTGTCCCGCGGTATGGCGCGCGGGGCGCCCGCGCTCTCGGCCGGCGGCACCGCGGGCCGTGCCGGTGGGTTCTGCGCGCCGGCCGTCGCCGCGCCCAGAAGGGCGGCAAGGACGACGAGGCCGGCGCCGCGCAGCGTCATCTCAGGTTGCGCGACCGAGCAGGAACTCCACGAACAGGCGCATGGGAACCCCGGCCGGCCCCTTGGGCAGGGGCGGCGAATCGGCCTCGCTGTACGCGGTCGCCGCGACGTCGAGGTGGACCCAGGGGTAGCCCTCCGCGAACTCGCGCAGGAACCATCCGGCGGTGATCGTGCCGGCGGGCCGGCCGCCGCTGTTCTTGACGTCGGCGATGTCGGACTTGTTCAGCTCCCGATAGTCGTCGTACATGGGCAGCGGCCAGACCCGCTCGCCGGCGCGATCGCCGGCGCGGCGCACTTCCTCGATCAGCGCCTCGTCCGTGCCCATGATCGCGCTGGCCGCGTGCCCGAGCGCGATCAGCACCGCGCCCGTCAGCGTCGCGGCGTCGAGCACCGCCGCGGGCTTGAAGCGGCGCACGTAGGAGAGCGCGTCGGCCAGGAGCAGCCGGCCCTCCGCGTCCGTGTTGACGATCTCGACGTGCTTCCCGGAATGCGCCTTCACGACGTCGGACGGCCGCACCGCCGACCCGCTCGGCATGTTGTCGGCCGAGGGCACGAGGCCCACGACGTTGAGCTTCGGCTTGATCCGGCCGATGGCCTCGAACGCGCCCAGGACCGCGGCGGCGCCCGACATGTCGTACTTCATCTCGTCCATCTGCGGGGCCGGCTTGATCGAGATGCCCCCGCTGTCGAACGTGACGCCCTTCCCCACCAGCGCCACGGGCGACGCTTCGCCCGCGCCGCGGTACTCGAGCACGATGAAGCGCGGCTCCGTGACGCTGCCCTGCGCCACGGCGAGGAGCGCGCCCATGCCTTCGGCCGCCATCTGGGCGCGGTCGAGCACGGTGACCGTGAAGCCGTAGCTCTGGCCCAGCGCCTGCGCGGTCTCGGCCAGGAAGGCCGGCGTGCACTGGTTGGGGGGGAGGAACTGGAGCCGGCGGGTGAGCGCCTGCCCTTCCGCGACCGCCTCGCCGACGGCGAATCCCCGGCGCGCGGCCCGCTCCTCGGCCGGCTCCACCACGGCCGTCACGCCGGTCACCGGCGCCTTCCGGTCGTGGTTCGGGGCCTTGAGGTCGTCGAACTGCCACGCCCCCTGGGCCATGCCTTCGACGGCCGCCTGGGCGAAATCGGAGGGAGCAGTGCCGACGCGTAGGGCGGCCGGCATGGCGAACGCGACCTCGCCGGCGCCGAGGGACCGGGCCCGCCGCGCCGCGACGGCCGCGGCCCGGCGGATCGCGCCGCGCACCGCCGATTCGCGGGTGGCGCCGCCCAGCAGCGGAATCTCCTCCAGCTTGCCCACGCCCACCAGCAGCAGCCGGCGCTGCGCCGCGCCGGGCGCGTACACCAGGGCCGTCTCGTCGCGCCCGCCCCCGAAGTCGGCCGCGCAGACCCTCGCCACCAGGCCGCCGTACGCCTGGTCGAGGGCCGCGAGCGCAGGTGGAAGCGTCTTGTCGTGCTTGGGGACCGCCACCGCGAGGAGCGGGACGTCCAGCGACTCGAGCGGCGCGGCCGCGAGCGCGTACTTCATGCGAGGTGCCCGATGATCTGGTCGGCGAACGCGGAGGTCGGGACCTCGGTGGCCCCTTCCATCTGGCGCGCGAGATCGTAGGTGACCTGCTTCGCCGAGATCGCTCCCTGCAGGCCGGTCACGATGGACTGCGCCACGTCGTTCCAGCCCAGGTGCTCGAACATCATCACCCCCGAGAGGATGAGGCTCCCCGGGTTGACCTTGTCGAGGTCGGCGTACTTGGGCGCGGTGCCGTGGGTGGCCTCGAAGATCGCGTAGCCGTCGCCGATGTTCGCGCCCGGCGCCATGCCCAGGCCGCCCACCTGCGCCGCGCAGGCGTCGGAGAGGAAGTCGCCGTTGAGGTTGGGCGTCGCGAGCACCGAGTACTCCTTGGGCCGCAGCAGGACCTGCTGGAAGATGCTGTCGGCGATCCGGTCCTTGACCAGGACCTTCCCGGCCGGCGTCGGTCCGTCCAGGTCCGCTTCAGCCACGGTCCCGGCGGCGAAACGCTCCTTCGCGACCTGATACCCCCAGTCGCGGAACGCGCCCTCCGTGAACTTCATGATGTTGCCTTTGTGGACCAGCGTGACCGACGGCAGCTTCTTGTCCACCGCGTGCTGGATGGCGCGGGCGACGAGGCGCTTGGCGCCGAACTCGCTGAAGGGCTTGATGCCGATCGCGCTCTTCTCGCGCAGCTTCGCGCCGAGCTGCGACACCAGGAACTCGCGCAGCCGGTCGGCCTCCTTCGAGCCAGCCTGGTACTCGATCCCGGCGTACACGTCCTCGGTGTTCTCGCGGAAGATGATCACGTTCAGGTCCTGCGGCCGCTTGACCGGCGAGGGCACCCCGTCGAAGTAGCGCACCGGGCGCACGCAGGCGTACAGGTCCAGCAGCTGCCGCAGCGCGACGTTGAGGGAGCGGATCCCGCCGCCGATCGGCGTGGTGAGCGGGCCCTTGATGCCGACGCGGTACTGCTTCACCGTCTCGAGCGTCGCCTCGGGAAGCCAGCTCCCCGTCTCCTTGTAGGCCTTCTCGCCCGCGAGCATCTCGACCCACGCCACGCGGCGCTTGCCCCCCGACGCCTGCGCGACCGCCGCGTCGAAGACCTTCCGGGATGCGCGCCAGATGTCGCGCCCGGTCCCGTCGCCTTCGATGAAGGGAATGATGGGCGTGTCGGGGATGCTGTACGTGCCGTCCCGATAGGTGATGGGGGTGCCCTGCGTTGGAGCGGACATCGTCGGAGTCCCTGCCGTCGTGGTGGGGTGGGTGACCGGAATGCGAACGGTTGTCGGCGTGCGTCGGGCAGACGGCAAACCTAATGGGGGAAAGATGTTAGGGCAACGACGCCGAGCGGCGCCGCAGCGTCAGTCCTTCCTGCCCTCCGTGTAGTGGAACAGGTGAAGCATCCGGTGCACGGCGGGGGCGAAGAGGATCGCGGCGGCCACGAGAAAGACGAGGCCCGAGTACAGCGCGAAGAAGCCCGCGAACAGCTTGCCGCCCGGCGTCTGCGGCGTCTCGACGGGCCCCATGCCGCCCAGGAGCATGGTCGCGTTGAGGAAGGCGTCGCGCCAGCCGAGCCCCTCGAAGAAGGCGTACCCCCCCATCCCGATCAGCGTCGAGCCGGCGACCACGCCGCAGGCCACGGCGAAATGCGCGGCCAGGCGGCGCCGGAAGTGCCGCCGCGAGATAGGGGGGTGCTGCCGCTGCTCGTAGCGCAGCGGCTCCTTCGGCAGCACGCCGCCGGCGGTCATTCGACCGGCCTCGGCGGGCGCAGCTCTGCGGTGACGGGGACGACCGCAGGCTGCCCCGCGCCCGCGAGCGCGGCGTTGACGCGCTCGAGGTCCGGGCCGAGCGCGGCACCGGCGGCCAGCAGCGCGCGCTGGAGTGCGGGCGTCAGCGCGTCGAAGACCTGGTACTCGGGCGGCGTGGGGCGAGCATCCACGCCGGCCACCGTCCCGAACAGCCCGCTGATGCGCTCGGCGGCGCGCGGCGGGTAGACCAGGGCGTCCTCGTCGGCCTGCAGGCGCACCTGGTAGAGCGAGTCCTCCAGCACGGCGATCCGGTCGGCGAGCGCGTGCACCGGCGCGCGGGCGGCGGCGCCGGGCGCGAGCGACGCCAGGCGGTCGTCGAGCTGCTCGTGCGCGTTGCGGAGGCGGATCAGGGTCGTGGTCGCCGCGTTGACGGTGTCGTTGATGCGGCGCAGGAAGGCGAATTGCGCCGCGAGCGCGGCGGGCGCGGCCTTCACGCGCGGGTCCTCGAGGATCCGGAAGGTGCGCTCGTAGGCGTGGCCATCCACCGCGAGGCGTACGCGGTAGAGGCCGGGGAGCGCCATCGGCCCGTCCGTGCCGATGTCGTTGTCGCCCCAGAACGGCGCCGGCCCGGGGTAGCGCAGGTTCCACGCGAACAGGTTGAGCCCCGCCTTGTCGGGCACCCGCGGCGGCGCCGGGGGCCGATGCGGCCACGGCTTGTCCTCGTCCTTGACCGTGTCGCCGAGCACGCTGTCGGCGTGCGTGCTGTCGAGGCCAGCCTTGAGCAGGCTGTCGCGCCGCGCCTTGAGCAGCGGGGCGGCCCGCGTGGAATCGGCGGCCGTGATCGAATCCTGGCGGCTCGTGAAGCTCCGGATCACCCGCCCCGCCGAGTCGAGCACGGTGACGGTGACGTCCTGGTGCGCCTGCTTCAGCCAGTAGTAGACGATCGCGCCGCTGGCGGGGTTCTTCCCGACCGGGTGCGCTCCGCTCCCGCCGCCCGTGCCGCCCCAGTCCACGCGATACGGATTGCGCGGCGGGAAGAGGTGGGCGTCCTCGGCCAGCGTCGCGGGCACCAGCGATTCGAGCGGCGTGATGTCGTCGAGGATCCAGAACGACCGCCCGTGGGTCGCGGCAATCAGGTCGCCGTGCGCGAGGGCCAGGTCGTGCACCGGGACCGGCGGCAGGTTGCGGCGCAGCGATTGCCACTGCCCGCCGTCGTCGAACGACACCCACACGCCCCCCTCGGTGCCTGCGAACAGCAGCCCGCGCTTCGCCGGGTCCTCGCGCACCGTGCGCACGAAGTCGGTGGCCGGGATCCCGCTCACGATCCGCGTCCAGGTGCGGCCGTAGTCCGCCGTCTTGAGGATGATCGGCGAGCGGTCGTCGAGCTGGTAGCGGTTGGCGGCCACGTACGCGCCGCCGGGCACGAAGTGCGACGCCTCGATGATCGAGATGCGCGTGAACGGGGGAAGGTCCGGCGGCGTGACGTCGGTCCAGGCGCGGCCGCCGTCGCGGGTGACGTGCATGAGCCCGTCGTCCGACCCGGCCCAGATGACTCCCCGGACCAGCGGCGACTCCGCCAGAGCGAAGATGGTGCCGTAGTACTCGGCGGTCGTCTGGTCGAGCGTGATGGGGCCGCCCGAGGGGCCGAGCGTGCTCGGTTCGTGGCGCGTGAGGTCCGGCGAGATCACGCTCCAGCGCTGGCCCCCGTCGGCGGACCTGAACAGCACGTTCCCGCCGAGGTAGAGGACGTTGGGGTCGTGCGGCGAGACGAGGATCGGGGTCGTCCACTGGAAGCGGTACCGCTCCTCGCCGGCGGCGTGGCCGTCCGGGCTGTCGGGCCACGGGCTGATCATCTGCCAGAAGCCGGTCCGGTGGTCCACCCGCGCCAGGAAGTTGCTGTTGTCGCCGCCGTAGGTGATCCACGTGGAGTCGGGCCGGGTCCCGATGTAGCCCGCCTCGCCCGACACGTCGTACCACTCCGAGCGCGGAATGCCGCCCGGCCAGCGGCTCGGGCCGCACACGCCCGAGTTGTCCTGCTGCGCGCCGCAGACGAAGTACGGGAAGGTGTCCACGACGGCGACGTGGTAGAACTGCGCCGTCGCGTAGTCCTGGTCCGTCCAGGTCTTGCCCCCGTTGGTCGAGACGTTCGCGCCGCCGTCGTTCGCCTCGATGAGCCGCTGCGGGTCGTTCGGCGCGATCCACAGGTCGTGGTTGTCGCCGTGCGGGTCGGGGACGTGGTCGAAGGTCACGCCGCCGTCGTGCGAGCGGTACAGGCCGGTGTTCACGGCCCACACCACGCTGGTGTCCTTCGGGTCCGCGAAGATGCGCATGTAGTAGAAGGCGCGCTGGCGCAGCTTGTGCTCGCCGTTGACGCGCCGCCACGTGGCGCCCGCGTCGTCGGAGCGGTACACGCCGCCGGAGTCGGCCTCGATCAGCGCCCAGACGCGGCGCGGGTTCGCGGGCGACACGGTGACCCCCGTATTCCCCCACGGCCCGGCCGGGAGCCCGGGGTTGTGCGTCAGCTCCGTCCAGTGCGTGCCCCCGTCGGTCGTCTTGAACAGGCCGCTCCCCTTCCCTCCGCTCACCAGGGTCCAGGGCGTGCGCCGCACCTGCCAGAAGGCCGCGTACAGGACCTGCGGGTTGGTGGGGTCCATCGCGAGGTCGCCGGCGCCGGTCGAGTCGTCGCGGAACAGGACGAGCTGCCAGGTCCGGCCGCCGTCGGTGGTCCGGTAGATCCCGCGCTCGGGGTTGGGGCCGTAGGCGTGCCCCAGCGCCGCGACCCAGGCCGTATCGGGACTGGTGGGGCTCACGCGGATGCGCGAGATGTGCCGGGTCGCGGCGAGGCCCAGCGAGGTCCAGGTCTTGCCGCCGTCGCTGGTCTTCCAAACGCCGTCACCCGCGGAGACGTTGCCGCGGATGTCGTACTCGCCCGTGCCGACATACGCGACGTCGGGGTTCGACTCGCTGACGGCGATCGCGCCGATCGAGCCGCCGAAGTACTTGTCGGTCGCCGCCATCCAGGTGTTGCCGCCGTCCGTGGTCTTGAACACGCCGCCGCCGGTGGTGCCCATCCAGTACTCGTCGCGCCGGGCGCCCGAGCCCGCGACCGCGACGGAGCGGCCGCCGCGGTAGATGCCGATCTCCCGCCAGGTGAGCGCCGCGAACGCCGTGGTATCGAGCGTGCCCTGGGCCCACGCGGCGGGGGCCGCGGAGAGCGCGAGCGACAGGACGAGCAGCGCGGGGCGGAGGAGCGGACGCGAGGGCGCTCCGCGGTTCGTGGTGGCGGTCATGATCGTGCCGTCGGCGGGTTGAAGGAGGCGGAAACATGCGCCGGGAAGGCTCGCCGCGGCAAGGCGCGGGCGGCCTCCCGGCCCGCGGCCGGTCCTACGCCGTCGACCGGCCGCCGCCCCGGGTCACGGGGCTCGGAGCGTCACGCCGCGCCGCGCAACTGCCTGATGAGCGTCTCCACGCCGCTCAGGTAGAGGATCTCGCACGGCCGCTGCCCCACCACCCATTCGTCGTGCTCGGTGGTGATGGCCGCGTGGAAGAAGTCGCCGGGGTTGAGGTCCACTTCGGCCCCGTCGGGACTCACCACACGGGCGTGGCCGGAGAGCACGACGCCGACATGCTCCGGCGTCGGCCCCCGGGCGACCAGGGACGGCGCGGTGCACCGCGACCACCGCCATCCCGGGGCGTAGCTCCCCTTCGCGATCGCCTGGCCCCCCACCGTGATCACCTCCAGCCGGCCGCTGTCGAAGACGAACAGGCGCTCGGGCCGGTCGAAGCGCTTGACGACGGGTGAGAGGTCGGGGACTGCCGTGCCGGACACGCTGCCAGTCTGACGATCAAGGGCCATGTCGTCCTCCTTGGGTACGAGGCATGTGAGGTCATATCGGTTGATACACCCGGGAACCGCCGGGGAGCCGGGTCAGGGGGTGCCGGGGAGGTGCAGCCTGGCCCGGACGAACGGGCGCACGAACGCCGCCGGCGGATTGTGCCCGGTGGCCAGCGCGTACGCCTCGCGAAAGGTGGAGTCCGCCAGCGCCTTCCGGCCCTCGCGCTCGTAGGTCATGGCGAGCAGGCAGCGGGTAAACGGGTCGCGCTCGTTGCCGCGCATGGCGACGGCCTCGCGCAGCCGCGCCTCGGCGGTCGGGAGCTCGTTCGTGTACAGCGCCACGTAACCCAGGAGGTACGGCAGGAAGCGGCGCTGCTGAGCCGCCATCGCGGAGTCGCCGTCCAGGGCCTGCCGGGCGGCCGCGATCTGGCGGCGCGCCTCCGCGGTGTCGCCGCGGCGCGCGGCCAGCCGGCCGAGGGCGTGCGCGAGACGGAACGCCCACAGGCTCCGGGGGTGCGTCCGCGGCGCGGGCTCCTTCATGCCCAGGTCGTAGCCGCGCCGGTACCAGCGCTCGGCGGCGGCGAGGTCGCCCGCCTCGATACAGATGCGCGCGGCTTCGTCCGCCAGCTCGCCCTCCTGGTAGAACGCGTTGTGCGGCTCCGCGTCCTCGCGCGACGCCCAGTAGGCGATGGCCATGTCCTCGTACCGGCCCGCGTTCGCGCAGTCGCCGTCGAAGGCGTAGGAGATCGCCGTCGCGCGCTCAGCGGCCTCGCGTGCCGCCGGATTCGCCGCCGAGTCCGCGAGGCCCTGGAAGATCGTGCGGGCCTCCGCCGTCCGCCCGGCGAGGTCGAGCTGCACGGCGCGTCGCATGGCCCCGCTCCCGGCAGGCGCCGCGTTCTGCGCTCCGGCACGAGTGGCGAGCGCGGCGGCCGCCGCGAGCGCAGCGGCCACGGCGATGGTCCGGTGCAGCGACATGCGTGCCCCCCGAAGTCGGACGCCTGCTCGACGGCGCGCGCCGCCCGGTCCCGAGTGGACCGGGAGCGTGCGTCTCGATCGCTGGTGGTATGGCGCGATATTTAGACGGGAGGCCGGCCACGGGGCAAGACGCCGCGGTCGGCGGCGAACCCCACGAAGGCCGTGAGCACGGCGCTGCTGGCGGCGGCCCCCGTCAGCAGGACGCCGATGCTCACCGTGGAGAACCCGACCCGGACGAGGAACAGCGGGACGGCGATCCCGAGGTAGCCCTGGCTCAGGCTGCGCAGCGCCCGTCCACCCAGGAAGTAGCGCAGGTCTCCGCGCCAGCTGGTGCGAAGCAGCGACCCCACGCCGGCGCGGAAGCCCGCCATCAGGCGGTGATCAGCCGCCCGGGTGGTAGGTGCGCTCGATGTGGCCCTGGAGCTGCGACGGATAGAAGTACACGGGCCGGAGGTCGCCGGTGGCGTACCGCCGCGCCTGGTCGTCGAAGTGCGGCGACGCCGGATCGCCGCTCTCGCCCCCGGCCGTCACGGCCCGGGCCCGCACGCTGTCGCCGAACTCGACCACCGCCACGAAGCTGTTGCCGCTGGTGCCGTACCACTTCTTCGTGTTGGCGTACGGGCGCGCGCCGAAGGAGGCCAGGGAGCCCCACTGCGACGACGTGAATCCCACCGGGATGCTCGGCGCCGCGTCGTCGAAGTGGGAGGCGATCGAGTCGTCGAGGCGCTGGAACCGGTTGGCGTCGCCCCACGGCGTCCGCCAGGTACCGAAGTCCGCCGTCAGGCTGTCGGAGGCCGCCGCGAGCGCGTCCAGCCGCTCGGCGGGCGTGGCCGCGCCCTCCATGTAGTCGTACACGGAGACGCCGCGCTCCCGCGCCTCGCGCGCCGTCCGCCGCCACAGCTCCGTCCCCCAGAACACGGCCAGGGTGGTCGCGACCGACGCGGTGCCCCAGCGGTCGTGCCACGCGCGGAGCACGCGGACCTGGTCGGCGACCCTCGCCCGCAGCGGATCCGACGGGCGGGCGCGCTCCCAGTCGCGGACCAGCGGCGGTATCAACCGGGCGAACTCCGGCAGCCAGGAATCGAACGCCGTGGCCGTCAGCGAGGCCATGGTGAATCCGTTCTTCCCCGTGAGCACGCGGAGCGCGTGGTAGCCGCGCGGCGACTCCTCGGTCCCGGTCTCGACGTAGCGGGGGAAGTCCTTCCGCTTCGGGCTGTCCGGCCCCGCCGACGACCACGGCCAGTTGTTCGAGTTGTACAGCCAGCCGTTCTTCGGGTTCAGGAGGCGCGGCGTCTCGTCCACCGACAGGAGGCCGTGGTAGTCGGTCGCGGTGTCGCTGCCGTCCACCGGCCTGGTCCAGTCGAAGGCCGTGTCGCGCCGTGGGATCCAGTTCGAGTGGAAGTAGGCGATGTTCCCCTCGGCGTCCGCGAAGATCGTGTTGTTCGACGAGTTGGTGTGCAGCTCCATGATGCGGCGGAAGGCCTCGTAGTCCTTCGCCTTGGTGCGGGCAAACGCCTGGATCAGCGCGTGCATCGGGTCGTGCATCAGGCTCACCGTGACCCACCGGTCGCCGAGCCGGCCCACGACCGGGCCGTGCATCGTGGCGACGACCGTGAAGGTATCGGCGCCCATGCCCGTGGCCGTGCGGTAGCGCACCACCACCGCGCGGCTCGCCATCGGGCGCTCCTCGCTCCCGTGGCGGTAGAACGTCCGGCCGCCGCTGTCGGTCACCGTCTCGAGGAACCAGTCCACGTTGTCCACGCCGCTCGAGGTGTGCATCCAGCCGGCGGTGGGGTTGAAGCCCTGGTAGACGAAGAACTGGCCCCACGTCACGGCCCCGTACGCGTCGAGGCCGGAGTCGCTCGACATCTGCAGCTCGGAGCGGAAGTAGAACGACGTGTGGGGGTTGATCCACAGCAGCGCGTGGTGGTCGCGGGTGAGCGCGGGCGCGATGGCGATGCCGTTGGAGCCGGACGGCTCGGCGAACGCGGCGTCGCCGACGCCCTCCTCGTTCCCCCGCCGCGCCCCAATGGCACCGTGGCCCGCCCCGGCGCTCCCGTAGAACGCTTCGAGCCCGCGCAGGTCCACCCGCTCGATGTCCCAACCAATGCTGCCCTCGCTGAAGGCCAGGGCCATCCAGGGCTCGAAGTGCGTGATCACCTTCGGGTGCACGGCGGGGTGCGTGTACAGGTAGAAGTTCAGGCCGTCGGCGAAGGCGTTCATCAGCGACTTGAGCCACGGCGGGCAGGTGTCGTACAGCGCGCGCAGCGCGTCGTCGTCCTCGTACAGCCGGATCCGCAGGTCGCGCCAGACCGCCGCGGGGCCCTCGGCCTCGGCCGTCCGGCCGAGCGCGGTGAGGTAGTTCATCTCCACCCGGTTGAAGTCGTCCTCCGCCTGCGCGTACTCCATGCCGAAGACGGCGTCGGCGTCGGTCGTGCCGTGCACGTGGGCGATGCCCCAGTCGTCACGGGTGATCGTGACGGCCTGCGCCTCGCTCTGCCAGCGCGCGACCTCGCGGCGCGACGCGCGGGGCGGGGTGCCGGCGGCTGCGGCCAGCGCCAGCCAGAGGGCGACTGCGTTCATGCGCGGTTTCCCGGCCTGAGGACGACCAGCGGCTCCATCGCTCGTGAGGGATGTGCAGTCTGCAAACTGACGCGGGGCTTTCCACCGGGCAAGGGCGCAGCGGCTCGCTGGCCTGCCCCATTCGGCGCGTCGCGCTCCGGGTCGGCGCAGTCGCGGCTCCACCACAAAGTGTGTCGCCGGCGCCACGCCGATCGTCATAGCCGAAGGTCGTGATCGGCATTGGTGCCCGACCTACGTCTATGGGCTGCTGCCCTTTCCGCACGCTCGAGACCGCCTGCCAGCCTGGGCCGCGCCGGGAACGAACCCTGCAGCGGAGTGTCCGGATGCACGTGAGGGCGGCCGACCCTGGCGGAGGAGGCCCGATGCCCGAGTGGTGGGGGCTGTATGTGGAAGGACAGTTGGTGCGGGTCGTCCGGTGGTGCGAGCCTTCCCGGCCGACCCTGGCCGACTTCGGCGTCGCCGCCCGGGACGGGGTCGAGTACGACGTCTCGCCCGTGCACGTGCCCGCCGTTCACTGGACACCCGAAGTCGCGTAGGCCCGCCGCCGTCCTGGCGCCGCAGCGCCTCCTCCGCCGCGAACGTAACGCCGCCCTAACGCCCCGCTGACGCCCGACTGACGCCCTTGGGCTAGACTCTGCCGGGGTCAAGAGCGGAGTGGGTCGTGGCTCCATCTGCCAGCCTGAGCGCCAGGCGCTACACCAGGGCCCTGGCGGTGGTCAATCGTCTCCAGGAAGAAGCTCCCCCGCTGGGGGCGTCGCGCGAGCTCTCGGAAGTCGCGCGCCTGTGCCGTCTCGTGGAACGGGACGTCGGGCGGGATGCCGGCATCATCGAGAAGCTCGGGTCGTTGCTGCAGCAGGCCAGCCGCTGCGAGCTGCCGGAGCGGATGTCTGCCGAGGCTGCGATGCGGGCGAAGCTGATCTACCTCGCCGACTGCTCCAGCATTCGCGCGATCATCGAGCGATTGAGCGCGCAGTAGGCGTCGGGACGCCGTGACCTGACGTCCGATGGTCCTGTGGCGGCCGTCGGACGGATTACCGGGTGAGAACCGGAGTCCTCCCGCGGCACGCACGATCCCAGAGTCGAGAAAATGTCGTAGCGCCGGCGCTCGTCTCGATGACGGTCCCGGTCGCGTATCCCCCAGAAACAAAGCGCTGAGGGCCGGCATACCCCCCGAAGCCGTTCTTGGCATTGAAGGTGCCGCAGGCCAATAGCGCGCCGCTCGCCCCAGATTGGCGCACAATGGAGATAGGTCCGAAACGCGCGCTCTCCGGATCGCGGAGTAAAGTCTTCACGGCCTGCTCCGCGTGGACCCACACCGCGAAGGCGGTATCCCCCAGAGCGGCGCTCGCTGAAGTAGAGGCCGACGGGCGAGGGCGCGTCATGCAGCTGCGGGCCGCCGAGACGAACGCGACAATGGCTAGGGCCGCGAGGACCAGCGACGTCGCCCGCGGACTCAGCGTGACTCGTTGCGTAAGTCGCATAGACGCTCCGGACAATAGAAGCGCGGACCTGGCGCCCCGCCCCTATCGCTGCGGTGGATTGGCCGCGAGCCAGGCGTTAAGAAACTGGTCAACTTGGTCCCGCACTGCGTTCCGGGTCGGCTCCACAATCTGCCCCTCAGGTGAAAGCCCGATACGACCTCGGGCCTGCCAGGTCTCCTCCGACAGAACCAATGTCGGGTTACGCGCGAGCGTAACCACCTGATTCAGCCCGAGGTGAACGTGCCATGCGTTCGAGCCGGGGCCGATCGTTGTGGTGACCTGTACATAGAGCCATGCGTCGTGAGGCTCTTTCGCTGACACTACCTGTATGCCGGCCTGACGTAGCCGGAGTTCGACATCGGTCTGAATCGTAAACTCGGAGAGGCCGAGCGCTTGTTGGCCCTCGCTCATACTCTCAACTACGACAGCCACCCGTCTAACTCCGGTCAGCGATTGAGCGTCAGCGTCAATCTGTGCGTGCCCCATCGCGGCGAAGCCAGACGAGAGGAGTAACACCAAGGACGAAGCCAGACGGAGGTCGGACATGAGATGGGTTACCTCGGTGTGAGGCACCTTGAAGGGCGCCGAGACTTGTTGGGCAACCTAGCTCCGGGGCGTTAGGAGGGCGTTAGGGTGGGGCCGTCAACTCACGTTTCATTCGCGTTTTGGCCAGGAAGCACAGCGGGGCGCCGAAGCGCCCCGTGTGGTAAGTCGTTGTCGCAGTTGAGTGCCCGAGGTGAGAGTCGAACTCACACGCCGTTGCCGGCACGGGATTTTGAGTCCCGCGTGTCTGCCATTCCACCACTCGGGCTGAATGCGCAATATAGTCGAGAAACGGAGCCTTCGAGCCGCGGCGGGATGCGCCGCGACGGACGGCGAACGCCTAGGCGCCGCCCCGCGGTGGCCCGAGGATCTCCGACAGGACGAAGGCGCCGCGAAGGCCGCCGGCCGCGAGCCTGGTCAAACGCTTGACGGCTGGGACCGCGGCCACGGGAGCCTCCTGGGCAGGTGCGGCCGTCGCCGGCGCGACCATGCGGTCCACGATCCGCGATTCGATCCTGGACGCGATGCCGGACCCCACCGCGGGCGCAGGCGCCGGCGACTCCCTCTGCACCTTCACCGCGTAGGGCGCGGCGCTGCCGGTCGGCTGCGGCTGCAGCACCGCCCGGAACCGCGTGGCCTCCTCGAGCTGCTGCTCCATCTCGCGGCGCGCCGCCTCCCGCCGTGCGGCCCGCGCCTGGGCATCGGCACCGGGCCTCGCCCCCTGGTCCCCCTGCGCTCGGCGCTTCGCCTCCTGCTGCGCGCGGCTGCCCAGCACGATGGCGACGTAGGCCGCGATGATCACCAGCCAAATGGCCCCCACGACCGGGCGTGCTCCCTACCCCACCGAGCTGATCGCCGGCGGCTCGCCGCCGCCGGTATCGCCCGCGATGGCGGAGCGCATCTGGGTGTCCGCCTGCACGTTCCGGTAGCGCTGGTAGTCCATCACGCCGAGGTTGCCGCTGCGGAACGCCTGCGCGATGGCCAGCGGCACCTGCGCCTCGGCCTCCACCACCTTGGCCCGCATTTCCTGCACGCGCGCCTTCTGCTCCTGCTCGACCGCGACCGCCAGCGCCCGCCGCTCCTCGGCCTTGGCCTGCGCGATGCGCTTGTCGGCCTCGGCCTGGTCGGTCTGCAGCTGCGCGCCGATGTTCTTCCCCACGTCCACGTCGGCGATATCAATGGAGAGGATCTCGAACGCCGTGCCGCTGTCGAGGCCCTTCGCGAGCACGGTCTTGGAGATCAGGTCGGGGTTCTCGAGCACCTTCTTGTGGGAATCGGCCGAGCCGATGGTCGAGACGATGCCCTCGCCCACGCGCGCCAGGATCGTCTCCTCGCCCGCGCCGCCCACCAGCCGGTTGATGTTGGCGCGGATGGTGACCCGGGCCAGCGCGAGCAGCTGAATGCCGTCCTTGGCCATCGCCGCGACCTTCGGCGTCTGGATGACCTTCGGGTTGACGCTCACCTGCACCGCCTCGAGCACGTCGCGCCCGGCCAGGTCGATCGCGGAGGCCTGCTTGAACGTCAGGCCGATGCCCGCCTTGTCGGCGGAGATGAGCGCGCTCACCACGCGGTCCACCTTGCCCTGCGACAGGTACAGCGCCTCCAGCTCGTTGACGCTGAGCTGCAGCCCCGCCTTGGTGGCCGCGATCAGCGGATAGACGATCCGCTTCGGGTCCACCTTCCGGAACCGCATTCCGAACAGCGCGCTGAACTTGAGCCGCACGCCCGACGCGGCGGCCGTGATCCAGAGGCCGACGGGAACGAAGTGGAAGAACAGGGACACGCCGAAGATCGCGGCGATCAGGAGGACGAGCAGTACGGCGGCGTTCGTATCCATGTCAGCTCCCCGAAGGCGGGTTCGAGCCCGCCGTCACCCTGGGAATCGGTCGTACGACGAGACGCATCCCTTCCGCATGCACGACGGCGACCGGCGTCCCCGCCGCCACGAATCCCCCCTCGGTGGTCACGTCCATACGCTCGCCCTCGATGTCGGCGACGCCGGCGGGCCGCAGCTCGGAGATGGCGGTGCCGCTCTTGCCGACAAGATCAAAGCGCGCCTGCGCCGACACGTACCCCTCGGCGCTCGGCTGCGATCCGACGTGCAGGAGCCCTTCGAACCGCTTGCTGGAAGGCAGCGAGCGCCAGACGCCATACCCCACCGCCCCGACCACGACGATGCCGGCGACGGCGCCGCCGAGCACGGGCGCGAGATCGGCGCCGGCCGTCATCCGGCCGAAGAGGAAGAGCAGCAGCCCGGCCACCACCGCGCCGATCAGCGCGCCGCCGAGCACCCCCACCTTAGGATGGATCGCCATGGTGGCGGAACCTACCGCCGCCCCCGAGGCCCCACAACGCCAAACCCCCGGCGCGGGCCGGGGGTTTCGCGATCGCGGAGCGATGCGCCCCGCTCAGCAGCCGTGACGCGCGCCTGTCACTGCGGCCCCGGCCCCTGACCCGCCGGCGGGCCCTGGCGGCCGCCGAAGCCCGGCCTGCCCGTACCTCCCATGCTGCGCCCTTCGCGGATGGTCTCGACCCGCTGCAGCAGCATCTGGCGCATCAACAGCAGTTGCGCTCTCTGCACCGGGGAGAGGAACGACAGATCCCGCAACTCCTGCTGCTCGAGCTGGGCCCGGGCCACATGGTTGGCCGCCACCGCGTCCAGCAGCCGCGACAGACTATCCTGGTTGGCCGCCACGCCCGGCCGCAGCTGCTCGCCGATCGCGCGGCGCAGGTCCTGTTCCTGCCCCTGGAGCCGCTGGTGCTGATCCCGGTTGGTCCGCATCTCGGCGCGGAGCCGGTCCATCTGCTGGTTGGTCAAGCCGAGCCGTGCCTGGACCCGCTCGGCGAACCGCTCCTGGATCTGCGCCATCAGCTGCTCCCGCCGCTGCGGGTCCATCGCCGGCCGCATGGGCCGCTGCCAGCGCATCGGCATCATGCCGGAGTCCTGGCTCCCGCCCGGCGCGGGCGCGGGTTGCGGATTCTGGGCCCGCGCCACGCCCGCCGCGACAACGGCCAGGCACAGCGCACCGATGCTCCTCGTCAACCGGTTCATGGTCTCCCTAGCCTTCCGCACCCTTCAAGGATGCGAGTAACGTTTCAAGTTGCTGTTCCGACAGGTCGTCATACGGCCCGCTGGAGACCGTCGGCGGCGACGAATCCACTACCGGTCGTACCTCGCCCGCCGCCTTCACCACCGCCTCCAACTGCCCCGAATCGAGCGAGTCCGCCGCCGGGATGCTCACCGGCAGCCTCAGCGCCGCCTGCGGCGGCGGCCCCTTCATCGTCACCATTACCACCGCCCCGGCCGCCACCAGCAGCACCACGGCCGCCGCCGCCCGGAGCGCCGCCGGCGGCATCCCCCACCAGCGCCGCGGCGCCTCTGCGTGGCGGAGCCGCTCGAGCACCCGCGCCGCCACGCGCTCCACGTCCACCCGCGCCGCCTGGGCGCTGGCCCGCTCGTCGAGCGCCTTGAGCGCCGCCCCGATCTCCGGCGGCAATTCTCCGTTCACGCGATCCATGCCTTGAGCCTCTTGACGGCGTGGTGGTAGTGGACCCGTGCCGCGCCCTCGGTGATCCCCAGCCCCTGCGCGATCTCTTCGTACGCCAGTCCCTGCTGCGCGCGCATCAGAAACACTTCCCGCTGCAGCCGAGCCAGCTTGCCGATGCCTTCCATGAGGCGCTCCGCCGCGGAACCCGCGTCGAGGTGCTGCGCCGGGTCGCCCGTGGGATCCCGCAGCTCCGGCGTCAGCTCCACGACCCGCGTCCGCTGCCACTGCCGCCGCCGGTCCTTCAGGACGTTGCCCCCGATGGCCAGCAGCCAGGTCCGGAACGAGGCGCCTCCCCGGAACGTCCCCAGCGCGCGGAACGCCTTGAAGAACGTCTCCTGCGTCAGGTCGTCCAACTCGCTGTCGGGCGCGCCCTGCGCCGCGATGAAGCGCGCCAGCGCCGTCGCGTGGCGGCGCACCAGCTCGGTCGCCGCCTGCTCCTCACCCGCCAGGTACCGGGCGATCAGGTCGCCGTCAGCCGCAACGGCCAGCGCTGGAGCCCCCATCGTTCAACGAGTTAGACGCGCCCTTGCGCATCCCGTTAAGGCGCCGCGATATTGCTTTCGAACATCCGTTCGAATACGACGAGAGGCACATGCCCGACTTCGACCGCCGCCGTGAGACGCTGCTGGCCGCGGCCGCGCGCGTGTTCGCGGCGCGCGGCTACGACCGCACCACCATGCGGGACCTCGCGCGCGCCAGCAAGATGAGCCTGGCGGGAATGTACTACTACGTCGCGGGCAAGGAGGACCTGCTCTACGAGATCCAGAAGGGCTGTTTCGAGCGGGTCCGGGTGGGCGCGACGGAGGCGGTCGCCGCCACGGCGGCGGCGGGCGGCGGGGCCGAAGAGCGGCTGCGCGCGTTCATCCGCCACCACGTGACGTTCTTCGCCAACCACATGGACGAGATGAAGGTGCTCTCCCACGAGGCGGAGTCGCTCACCGGCGCGCCGCTGCAGGAGGTGCGGGAGCTGAAGCGCGCCTACGTCGAGCAGCTGCTGGGCCTGGTGGCCGACGTGGACGCCGCCGACGGCCATGCGCGGCTGAACCGCCACGTGGCGGTGTACACGCTGTTCGGGATGATGAACTGGATCTACACCTGGTACGACCCCCGGGGAGCGGTCGGGGTCGAGGAGCTGGCGGAGTCCATCTGCCGGCTGTTCCTGTACGGATACGCTGCGGAGGTACACGTCCGATGACGGCGACGATGGAGCGGGACACGAAGGCGGCGAAGCGGCTGGTCGAGGTCACCAAGCAGGACGGGCTGGCGATCATCGCCCTCAACGACCCGCCGGCCAACACCTACACGTACGAGATGAACCTGCAGATCGACGAGGCGATCCTCGACGCGCGGATGGACGACGGCGTGTACGTCATCATCCTGCGCGGCGCGGGGAACAAGTTCTTCTCGGCCGGCGCGAACATCCAGATGCTGAACTCGGTGACGCCGCAGTTCAAGTACTACTTCTGCCTGCACGCCAACGAGATGCTGAACCGCCTCGAGCAGACGCCCAAGCTGGTGATCGCCGCGCTGAACGGCCACACGGTGGGCGGCGGCCTGGAGATCGCGATGGCGGCCGACATCCGCATCGCGCGCCAGGAGGCCGGGAAGATCGGCCTGCCCGAAGTGACGCTCGGCGTGCTGCCCGGCACCGGCGGCACGCAGCGGCTGGCGCGCCTCATCGGCAAGGCCCGCGCGATCGAGATGATGGTGACCGGCCAGACGTTCTCGTTCGAGAAGGCCCAGGAAATCGGCCTCGTGAACGAGGTATGGGACGGCAAGCCGGAGGAGTGGTGGGAACGGGTGCTGATGTACGCCAGGCAGTTCTGCCCGCCCAACAAGGCCTCCAAGGCGGTGGGCAACATCAAGCGCGCCGTGTGCTCGGGGCTCGAGGTGCCGTTCGAGAGCGCGCTGGCCATCGAGCGCGAGCTGCAGCAGCTGCTGTTCCAGAGCCAGGACGCGAAGGAAGGCATCGGCGCGTACGTCGAGAAGCGCGTCCCGGCCTTCAAGGGCAAGTAGGTGCGGACCGACCTGTACGTGGGGGGCGCGTACCAGCCCGCGGCCTCGGGGCGCCGGTTCGCGGTCGAGAACCCCGCCACCGAGGAGGTGCTGTGCGAGGTGGCGGAAGCGGGCGCGGAGGACGTGGACCGCGCGGTCGCCGCCGCGCGGGCCTGCTTCGAGTCCGACGGCTGGCAGCAGCTGGAGCCCCGGCGCCGCGGCCGGATGCTGGCGAAGGCGGCCGACCTGCTGGAGTCACGCGCCGAGGAGTTCGCGCGCCTCGAGACGCAGCAGAACGGCAAGCCGCTGTTCGAATCGAAGATCGACGTGGCGATGTCGGTCGAGACGCTGCGCTACTACGCCGGCTGGACCGACAAGATCACCGGCGCCACGCTGCCGCTCGCTCCCTCGTCGTTCGTCTACACGCTCAAGGAGCCGCTCGGGGTCGTGGGGGCGATCGTGCCGTGGAACTTCCCCCTCAACCTGGCCTCGTGGAAATACGCGCCGGCCCTGGCCGCGGGCTGCACCGTGGTGCTGAAGCCGGCCTCCGAGACTCCGCTCACCGCCCTGCTGATGGCCGAGGTGATGGAGGCGGCGGGCTTGCCGCCGGGCGCGTTCAACGTCGTCAGCGGCGACGGGAAGACGGCGGGCGCGGCGCTGGTGCGCCATCCCGGCGTGGACAAGATCGCCTTCACCGGCTCGACGTCGGTCGGCCAGGGGATCATGCGCGCGGCGGCCGAGCCGTTCAAGCGCGTCACGCTCGAGCTGGGCGGCAAGTCCCCCAACATCGTGTTCGCCGACGCGGACCTGGCCGCGGCGGTCAAGGGCGCGCAGACCGCGATCTTCTACGGCAAGGGCGAGGTGTGCGCGGCGGGCTCCCGGCTCGTGGTCGAGCGGTCGGTGCACGACCAGGTGGTCGAGCAGCTGGCCGCGCGCGCGAAGAAGCTGGTGCCCGGGGATCCGTTCGAGAAGGGCACGCGGCTCGGGGCCGTCGTCTCGAAGCAGCAGCAGCAGGTCGTGCTCGGCTACATCGAGAAGGGCAAGGCGGAGGGCGCCACGCTGGTCGCGGGCGGCAAGGCGGCCACCGTGAACGGCAAGGGCCACTACGTCGAAGCGACGATCTTCGACGGCGTCACGCCGGAGATGACCATCGCCCGCGAGGAGATCTTCGGGCCCGTGCTGGCCGTGCTCGTCTTCGACGATCTCGAGGAAGGCATCCGGCTCGCCAACCAGTCCATGTACGGTCTCGCCGCCGGCGTCTGGACGCGGGACCTGAGCAAGGCGCACCGCGTCGCCCGCGCGATCAAGGCGGGGACGGTGTGGGTTAACACCTACAACGTGTACGACAGCGCGGCGCCGTTCGGGGGTTATAAGGCGTCGGGGTTCGGGCGGGACCTGGGTCGCGAGGCGCTGGACGGGTACCTGGAGACCAAGACGGTCTGGGTCGGACTGTGAACCCGTCTGCAGACTCCAGTCTACAGACGGCAGAAGAGTTGCGAGACGCCGAGTTGCGAGCGGTTACGAGACTGGAGTTGCGAGGTTGAGTAGAGACGCCGTCATCGTTGATGCAGTCCGCACGCCTGTCGGGCGGCATGGCGGCGCTCTCGCGTCCGTCCGGCCGGACGATCTGGCGGCGATACCGATCCGCGCGCTGGTCGAGCGGACGAAGCTCGACCCGCGGACGATCGACGACGTGATCCTCGGCTGCGCCAACGGGGCCGGCGAGGACAACCGGAACGTGGCGCGGATGGCGGCGCTGCTGGCGGGCCTGCCCGTCGAGGTGCCGGGGCAGACGGTGAACCGGCTATGCGGCTCGGGGCTGCAGGCGGTGGCGAGCGCGGCCCAGGCCATCCGCGCGGGCGAGGGCTCGACCTTCGTCGCCGGCGGCGTGGAGTCCATGTCGCGGGCGCCGTACGTCATGCTGAAGCCCGCCGAGCCGTTCTCGCGCACTGCCCCGCCCTTCGCCGACAGCACGATCGGCTGGCGGTTCGTGAATCCCGCCATGAAGCGGGAGTGGACGGTGTCGCTGGGCGAGACGGCTGAAGTCGTCGCCGAGCTCCACCGCGTGAGCCGCGAGGACCAGGACGGCTTCGCGCTCGAGAGCCAGCGCCGGGCGGCGGCCGCGATACGCGAGGGCGTGTTCCGGGACGAGATCGTGCCGGTGGAGGTGCAAGCGGGCACGGGGGCACAGGGGCACGGGGAGATGATCACGCAGGACGAGCACCCGAGGCCGGACGCGACGATCGAATCGCTCCGCAAGCTCAAGCCGGCGTTCCGCCGCGAGGGCGGCACGGTCACGGCGGGCAGCAGCTCGGGGATCAACGACGGCGCCGCGGCGTTGCTGGTCATGGCTCGGGCCGCGGCACAGGCCGCCGGCCTGAAGCCCCTGGCGCGGGTCGTGGCGAGTGCGGTGGTGGGCGTGGACCCGCAGATCATGGGCATCGGGCCCGTACCGGCCGTGCGGAAGGCGCTCGGTCGCGCCGGGATCGGCGTCCGGGACCTCGACCTGATCGAGCTGAACGAGGCGTTCGCCTCGCAGGCCGTGGCCTGCATCCGCGAGCTGGAGCTGGACCCCGCCAGGGTGAACGTGTACGGCGGCGCCATCGCGCTGGGCCACCCCCTCGGCGCGACGGGCGCCCGCATCCTGACCACGCTCGTGCACGCGATGAAGCGGCGGCAGGCGAGGTACGGATGCGCGGCGATGTGCATCGGGGTTGGGCAAGGGATTGCCATGATAGTGGAGCGTGAGGGGTGAGAAGTGAGGGGTGAGAAGGATAGGTGAGAGGTGAGAGGTGGGATGGCGTGAGAGGGTGCCCCGCGGCCTCTCACGCCCTTCAACCCCTCACTCCTCACCTACCCCTCTCACGTCTCACCTCTCGCCACTCACCCAGGAGCGTCATGACCGCCTATTCGCAGATCGCGGTGGAAATTGACGGAGCCGTCGGGACCATCACGCTCAACCGCCCCGACAAGCTCAACGCCTTCACCATCGAGATGGTGGAGGAGCTGAAGGAATCGCTGTCCGCGCTCTCCGGCTCCCGGGCGGTGCGCGCCATCGTCGTGACCGGCGCGGGCCGCGCCTTCTGCGCCGGGGCCGACGTCGGGCTGCTGCGCCGGCTCATCGAGACGGGCGACGAGGCGAGCGGCCGGCGGCTGGTGGACGGGATGCGCGGGGTCTCGGCGATCATGCGCGAGGCGCCGCAGCCGGTCATCGCCTCGCTCAACGGCGTGGCCGCCGGCGGCGGGGCCAACCTCGCGCTCGGGTGCGACCTGCGGATCGCGGCGGACACGGCCCAGATGGGCCAGGTGTTCATGAAGATCGGCCTGCACCCCGACTGGGGCGGGACCTTCTTCCTGCCCCGGCTGGTAGGACCGGCCAAGGCGCTGGAGCTGCTGCTGGGCGCGGACATGGTGGGCGCGGCGGAGTGCGCGCGGCTGGGGCTGGTGAACCGTGTGGTCCCGGCGGACCAGCTGGCGGCGGCCACGCGCGCCTGGGCGGAAGCGGTCGCCGCCGCCCCCCCGCTCGCCGTTCGCCGCGCCAAGGCGGCGGTGTACCGGAGCGAGCGCGCGACGCTGGAGGAGATGCTCGACGTCGAGCTGGACGCCCAGCTCGCGTGTTTCGGCAGTGCGGACGGCAAGGAGGGGATCGCGGCGTTCTTCGAGAAGCGGCCCCCCCACTTCACCGGGAGCTGAGGAGACGGACCCATGTTGCGCGTGCACACGTTCGACGAGTGGATCGATTACTTCCGCGTGTGGCAGAACGACCTCGGCCTCGAGGCCAAGGAGCTGCGGGAGTTCAAATTCGAGACGAAGTTCGGCGAGCCGGAGGCCGAGCAGATCGAGTTCGGGCACTTCAAGGGGCAGCGGAAGTGGCCGA
The DNA here is from genome assembly GCA_963806755.1 of uncultured Gemmatimonadales bacterium. Taxonomy (GTDB): domain Bacteria; phylum Gemmatimonadota; class Gemmatimonadetes; order Gemmatimonadales; family JACORV01; genus Fen-1245. The sequence continues at coordinate 114,507 of CAWDZR010000035.1, read as the reverse complement.
CCGTGATGCACGTACCCGACCAGCGCATCCGCGACGCGCTCCAGAACCTCATCGTCTATCAGGGCGACACCGAGTTCGCGTCGGTGGAGCAGCAGCGCGCCCTGCTCGAGAACCCGCCCTCCTCCTACGACCTGCTCTCCATCATGCGGGTGATGGCGGAGGAGATGCGCCACGGCTGGCAGATGTCGTACCTGCTGGTCGAGCACTTCGGCGAGGAGGGCAAGCGGGAGGCGCAGAAGCTGCTCGAGCGGCGCGCCGAGGAGGGCAAGCGCCTGCTCGGCTCGTTCAACGAGCGCGTGGACAACTGGCTCGACTTCTTCACGTACACGCAGTTCATTGATCGCGACGGCAAGTTCCAGCTCAAGATGCTGTCCACGTCCGCGTTCCACCCGCTGGCGCGCTCGATGGGCCCGATGCTGAAGGAGGAATCGTACCATCTCGGCACGGGCAACAACGGCCTGCTGCGGGTCGTGAAGGCCGGCCGGATCCCGCCGGAGATCATCCAGCGGTTCTTCAACAAGTGGGTGCCCACGGCCTTCGACCTGTTCGGCACCGACCACTCCTCGTCAGCGCACTGGGCCTACGAGTGGGGCCTGAAGGGCCGGTTCGACGAGCGCGAGAACCCGGCCGAAGCCGACCGGGCGCAGCTCAACGACGCGTCGCGGCGCCTGTACCGCGACGAGATCTGCCGGCTGGTGGACCGCCTGAACCAGCTGATCCCGGATCGCGAGCGGTGGCTCAAGGTGCCGGCGCTGCAGTTCAACCGGCGCATCGGGCAGTGGGCCCAGCAGTGCTACACGGTGGACGGCGAGCCGCTGGACGCGGACCGCTACCAGGGGTATCTCGCCAGCGTGCTGCCGAGCGTGGAGGACCGCGCGCGGCTCGCGGACGTCTTCAAGGAGCCCGACTGGATCGCCCCCAAGAAGAGCGATAGTATGGACTCGTGAGCCGGCCGCTCGTCATCGCGCACCGCGGCGCCGCCGGGTACGAGGTCGAGAACTCCCTCGCCGCGTTCCGCCTCGCCGCCGACCAGGGCGCCGACGCCGTCGAGCTGGATATCCACTCGACGGCCGACGGCGCCCTCGTCGTCCACCACGGCGTCAAGATCGGCGACCTTCGCGTCGCGCACGCCACGCTGGCCCAGATCCGGGCGCACCCGCTCCCCAACGGCGAGCCCGTCCCGACGCTGGAGGAGGCGCTCGCCGTCATCGTGCCGCGGATGATCGCGTGCGTCGAGCTCAAGCTCGTCACGCCGCAGGGCGAGGAGCGGTTGCTCGAGGCGATCGAGGCGACGGGCGCGCCCGACCGCGTGGCCCTGCACTCCTTCGACCACCGGGTGATCCACCGCATGGGCGAGCGGCGGCCGTTCCTCCGGCGCGGCGTGCTCCAGGCGTCGTACCCGATGGAGCCGGTGCGCTGCCTCGAGGACGCGGACGCCACGATCCTGTGGCAGGAGCGGCAGCACGTGGACGCCGCGCTCGTGGCGGCCATGCACGGCGCGGGCCTGCGGCTGTACGTGTGGACGGTCGACGACCCCGACGAGATCCGGCATTTTGCCGTGCTGGGCGTGGACGGCATCTGCACCGACTTCCCGGACGTGGCGCGCGCCACGTTCGCCTCCCTGCCGGCGTGAGCCCCGACGCCGTCGTCGCCGTCATCGGCGCCGGCACGATGGGGCACGGTATCGCCCAGGTGGCCGCGCAGGCCGGCTACGCGGTGCGCCTCGCCGACGCCGTGCCCGGCGCCGCGGCGCGCGGCCTCGAGCGCATCCGGGCCAACCTCGAGGGGGCCGTCCAGCGGGGGAAGGCGACCGGGGCGGACCGCGACGCCGCGCTGGCGCGCATCGAGCAGGCCGCCGACGTGTCGGCGGCGGTGCGCGGGGCGGCACTGGTGATCGAGGCGGTGCCGGAAGACCTCGACCTCAAGCGGGCCCTGTTCCGGGCCTTGGGCCGCGACGCTCCCGGCGCGGTCCTGGCGACCAACACGTCCTCGCTCTCCGTCGCGGCCATCGCCGAGGCCGCCGCCGACCCGACGCGCGTGATCGGCATGCACTTCTTCAACCCCGTGCACCTGATGCGCCTCGTGGAAGTCGTCACCCACGACCGCACCGCCGCGGAGGTGCGCGAGGCGGCGCTCGCCGCGGCCCGGCGGATGGGCAAGGAGCCCATCGTCGTCCGCGACTCGCCCGGCTTCGCGTCCAGCCGCCTCGGCGTCGCCCTGGGGCTCGAGGCGATCCGCATGGTGGAGGAGAACGTCGCGAGCGCCGAGGACATCGACCGCGCCATGACGCTCGGCTACAACCACCCCGTCGGCCCCCTGCGCCTGACCGACCTCGTCGGCCTGGACGTGCGCCTCGCCATCGCGCGCTACCTGCAGCGCACCCTGGGCGACGCGCGGTTCACCCCTCCGCCCCTGCTGGAGCGCATGGTGGCCGAGGGCAAGCTCGGCAAGAAGTCGGGCCGGGGATTCTACGCATGGCCGGAATGACCGCGCCCGGCATCACCGACGTCCACGTGCACATCCAGCCGTGGCACCAGATGAAGCCGGAGGTCATGGCGGCGATGCGGCGCGGCAAGGAGGATCACTGGGATTTCCTCCTCGCCCTCATGGAAGACCCGAAGGCGTTGCTCGACGTGATGGACCGCGCCGGCGTGTGGCGGGTGGGCCTGGTGAACTACCCGAGCCCCGACCTGATGGGGTTCACCGACGAGACCAACGTCTTCTCGGCGCGCTACGCCGAGGCGGCCCCGGACCGGCTACTGCCCTACGGCGGCGTGCACCCGCGCTTCGCCGGCGACATCCGCGGCCACGTGGACGGACTGCTGGAGCTGGGCATCCGGTGCCTCAAGATCCACCCGCCGCACCAGCTCTTTCCCGCCAACGCCCACACGCAGGGGATGCAGACCCTCGGCGTCCTCTACCGCCGCTGCGAGGAGCGCGGGCTGCCGGTCATGATCCACACCGGCACCAGCGTCTTCCCGGGCGCGCGCTGCAAGTACGGCAACCCGATGGAGCTCGACGACGTGGCGCTGGATTTCCCCGACCTGACGATCATCATGGCGCACGGGGGGCGCCCGCTGTGGATGGACGAGGCGTTCTTCATCCTGCGCCGGCACCGGAACGTGTACCTCGACGTCTCCGGCATCCCGCCCCTGAAGCTGCTCGAGTACTTCCCGCGCATCGCCGAGATCGCGGAGCGAGTGCTGTGGGGCACGGACTGGCCGAGCCCCGGCGTGCACGATATGGAGAAGAACCTGATGCAGTTCGAGTCGCTCGAGCTCGCCCGGCCGCTCAAGGACCGGATCCTGCGAGACAACGCGCTGAAAGTCTTCCCGGTGCTGGGGTAGTTCAGGCGCCCGGCGGCGGGCCCTCCGCGGACTGCCCGTCGGGGGGCGTCCCGGCGGCGGGATCCTCGCCCGCGCGGCCCCGGCGCCGCACCTCGGCGAGGGCGGCCTCGATGCGCTCCACTTCCGCTTCGGCCTCGGCGATCTTGCGCGTCAGGCCTTCGACCTCGGTCGGCGAGGCGCTCGCCCCCTTCGCCTGGCGGTACGTGACGTAGCCCAGGGCGCGCGCGGCGCCGTCCATGCGGCGCCGCACGCGAGCGAGGTCCACCCGCAGCTTGCCCTCGTCGAGCGCCTGGTTGGCCTTCCGGCCCAGCGTGTCGAGTCCCGCAGCCACCCGGTCGAAGAGTTTCATGGCACCTTCCTCCCTGGAGACACCCTACGGGCCGCGGGCGGCGGCGGTTGCACCGGGTCGAGCAGCACCCCCTGCCAGACCCGGACGTCGTCCACCATGGCCCGGGTGCCGACGGACCGGCCGGCGATCACCAGCGTCCACAACTTGCCGGTGCCGAGGCTGGCGGTGGTCGGCGGCATGGCCTCGCGGCCGTCCGCGAACCACCGCACCTCGCCCTGCGGGTACACCACCAGCCGGTAGCGGTGCCACCGGCCGTCCGCGAGACGCTGCGGCAGGGCCACGTATTCGAACCGCGGATTCGCGTCCGAGATCACGGCCATCATCTGGCGGCGCGCGTCGTTCGGGTTGGGGGCCTCCAGCGAGACGGCAGCGACGTTCGGGGCCGACTCGTCGCCGGGCCCCATGTGGAACGAGTCGGCGGGGGTCGCGTACAGCCCGACCTTGACGGACTGCCACAGCGGCCGGGTGACCGGCACCGACGCCCAGTATTCGATGGTCAGGCCCCGGTCGAGCGTGAGCGGAGTGCGCAGCGCGATGCCCGCGGAGTGGAGATACGAGCCCCGGTTGAGGAACCCTGCGGAGCCGTCGTGGCCCGCGCCGGCGAGGATGATCGGGCCCGGCGTCCCGTAGCTGCGCCAGCGCGTCGGGTCGAGGCCGCGCTCGAAGTCCTCGGAGAGCAGCAGCCGCACGGGCGCCGAGTCCACCCGGACGTCGGCCGTGTCGTCCACCCGCTGCAGGCCGTAGGAGGCCACGATGGCCGCCTGCCCCGGCCGGTCGGCCACGACCGTGCCCGTCGCACTGACTCGAGCGACGGCCGAATCCAGGGAGTACCAGCGCAGCGTCGTCACGGGCCCGAGCCGCTCGCCCGCGGGGCCGAGCCCTTCGGCGGCGAGCGTCGCGGTCGCGCCGACCTCAAGGGTCAGCGCGTCGGGGCTCACGTCGAGCTTGTGGAGCGGCGGAACCGCCTCGGCCCGCGTCCAGCTGATGAGCCGCGGAGGGGGGAGAAGCGGCCGACCCGCCGCGGCTCCATCAGGCCCTCGCGATCCACCACGTAGACGCCGGGCGCGCGCCCGCCCACGGACACGGCGACGAAGCGCCCGTCCCCCGACCAGATCGGTCCGCTCTCGACCGGGCCCGGAAGCGTCACGTGCGAAGGCCAGCTCAGGGTCCGCGTGGGGCCGATGCGGAGGACATGCGTATCCTCGAGAAGGCAGGCCAGGCGCCTCCCGTCCGGCGACCAGGTGGCTTTGGTGGCACGGTCGCACCAGTCCACGACGCCCAGCACGTCGCCGGACAGGTCGATGATCGCCGCTTCGAGGCGACGGTCGCGCTCCCTGAGCAGCAGGATCCGGTCCCCCATCGCGGTCGACCACGCGCCTTCGAAGGTGGTCGAGTCGCGCGCGATCGTCCGGGCGATGTGCCCGCCGGAATCCACCAGCAGCAACTCGTGCCCGTAGCCGCCGGTCGCGGTGACCCGGCCGCGCAACACGATCAGGGCCGAGCCGTCCGGCAGCCAGCCGACCGGAGCCGCGTCACCGTCGAAGCGCGCGAACGTGGAGACCGCGCCGGTCACCAGGTCGCGAAGGCAGACCGCCGTCGGCTCGACGCCGGGGAGATCGCAGGGAAACGCCGCGGCCCTGAAGTCCGGCCGGATGGCGCTGGGATACGTCCCGTTGCGGATGCCCGGAGGGAGGTCGCTCGCGGGAACGCTGTGACCGACGTACTCGGAATCCACGCGCAGGGCCCGGACGGAATCCGGGTGCCCGGGCATGCCCCAGCCGATCGCCATGAGGGCCCCACCCACCTCGTCGGCCGTCTCGCCCGCGGCGCCGGCGCGGTGACTGATCACGGCCGCCGCCGTGCCCGCGATGGCCAGGACCGCGGCCGCGGCGGTCGCGCCGCGCCACAGCCGGCGCCGGCGCGCCGAGCCGTCGCGCTCGGCCAGCCAGCGCGCGGCGGTCCACGATCCGTCGAGGACCCTCGCCAGGGAGCGCTCCACCTGGGTCCGCACCAGGTCGGGCGCCCCCGCCAGGGCGCGCTGCAGCGCCTCGCGGCCGGCCTCCCGGCCGCTGTTCCGCTCCGCCTCGCGCGCCGCGTGCGCGCTCCAGACCGTCGCCAACTCGGCGTACCCGGCCGCCGCGGCGTGGAGCGCCGCGACGCTCCACTCGCCCGCGCGCCCGCGCTTGGCCTCTTCGGCCGCCACCGCCGCCGCGTAGGTGTGGAGGTTGCCCACCAGCTGCGCCGGCGATACCTCGAGCGCGGCGCTGGCGATCTCGTCGTGCGCCACCACGGGCAATCCGTCCCGGCTCGCCACCAGCCGGCGGCGTTCCAGCGTGTCGAGCGCGCCCTGCGTCTCCTCCACCGTCAGGCCCGACATCTCCGCCAGGGTGTCCACGGGCGTCTGGCGGCCCCAGACCGCCAGCGCCGCGAGGGTCTCGAGCAGGCGGGCCGGCAGCCGCTGCAGGCGGCTGCGCAGGATCTCGGTCCGCGAGGCGGGCAGCGGCAAGTTGCCGGCGCCGGCCGAAGGCCGGGCGCGGTCGCCGAGGGTCCACTGTCCGTGACGCACGAACAGGTAGTCGGCGTCGTGCAGCTCTTTCAGGACTTCCAGCAGGTAGAGGGGGATGCCGTCCGTATGCTCAACGAGCTTGGCCACCAGGCCGTGCGCGGTGACCGCGGGTGAAAGCTCGGCGATGGTGCCGAGGAGGTTCTCGACGTCGCCTTCGTCGAGCGGCGTGAGGACGATTTCCACCAGCGCGTCCGAGGCGGAGAGCCCCCGCAGGGCACGGCCGGTGTCCGGCGCCTGCGCGTGGTCCCGGGCGGTGAACACCACCAGCAGCGCGTGGTCGTGCGCGATCCGGGCCAGCTGGTGCGCGAACTCGATGGTCGCCGGAGAACCGCGGTGCAGGTCCTCGACGAGGATGGCCAGCGGGGCCTCGTCGGCGATCGCCGCGAACGACTCGAGCAGGGCGGCGGTGACCGCCTGCGGCGGAATCGGCGGCACCCGCGGCGTCACCGCCGGGCGGAAGCGCACACCGACTTCCGGCACGAGGGCCGCCAGCGTCTCCAGGCTGGTCGGCGTGGCGGCGGCGAGCCCCGGTGCGGCGTGCCCGGCGCGCAGGGCTTCGAGGAACGGGCCGAGCGGCTCCGACTGCTCCAGGGCGTAACAGGCCGTCTCCAACACCAGCGACCGGTCCTGGGCGAACCGCCGCGCCAGCTCGCGCGCGAGGCGCGTCTTGCCGATGCCCGCCTCGCCCGTCAGCAGCACCGCCCCGCCCTTCCCCTCCTGCGCAGCCTTCCAGCGCTCGACGACCACGCGGAACGGCACCGCCCGCCCCACCATCTCCGGGTTGCGCGGCGCGCCGTTGCTGTGCCGCGGCTCCGGTCGCGAGGACGGGGCGAGCGCCTGAGCCAGAGCCTGCTCCACCGCCTGGGGCAGCGTGTCGCCGGCGATCTCCGCCGCGTGCGCGCGCACCTCGTCGGCCGCCGCGCGGGCGCGGAGCGCGTCGCCCGAAAGGCCGAGCAGCTCGACGAGCCGCAGCCGCGCCTCCAGCGAGCCGGGATCGGCCGCGATCAGCAGCTCGGCGTAGCGGGCCGCCGGGGCCCAGCGTCCCGCGTCCGCTTCCTGGGCGATGAGGGTGCGGAGCAGCTGGCGCCGCTCCGCCGCGAGCTGCGCCCGCACGCCCTCCGTCCACTGCTCGAACTCGCGAGCGCCCGCCAGGGCCACCGTGGCGAGGAAGTCCTGCTGGTAGATGGTCAGGGCCCCCTCGAGGTCCCCGCCCGACAGCCGCCGCCTGAACAGGTCGGCGTCGATGTCCAGATCGTCCCGCCGCAGCGTCAGCACCTCCTCCCCCTGGAGGAGCTGGGAGTCGGTCGCGTGGCGGATCTGGTAGACGACCTGGCGGAGGGCGCGACGTCCATCCGACTGCGACGCTTCGGTCCACAGCAGCCCGACCAGCTCGTCGCGGGTGGCGCTGGCCTGGGGCCGGAACGCGATGTAGGCGAGAATGGCGAGCTGCTTGGAAAAACGGATGCACTCTGCGCCATCGGCGACACGGACCAGCCGTGGAATGGGAGCCAGGGTCGCCAGAGAGTACTTCACGCCGTCGCTATAACCTCTTATCAGGCATGATATTGCGCGCTAGGGACCGGCCGAGTGACGCCTCCCTAACGCCTGCCTGCTAGACATTCAAGCGCTGACGATTCGCCGATGTACGGTATCGAAAGGTTCCCCCGGGGGTTCGCGGCGCAAGCGTGCTTGATTGGCCCACAATCAAGTTACGCCCAGCCCTAACCGCTGCAACCGCGGCCCCCGGGGTTTTCCTTACCGCAAAATGGGCGCCCCGGCGGTTTCGGGGCCGCCAAAGAAAAGGGCCCCCGGGGGTTCCGGGAGCCTTCCTCCGCGACCTGCCGGGTCGCGGCGCCGATGCGCTGGCGCCTGACCGGCTATGTCCTGCCGGGCCGCAGTGCCGATCCTCAGGCACCTGGCCGGCTATGCTCTGCCAGGCCTCGGTGCCGATCCTCAGGCACCTGGCCGGCTATGCTCTACGCCACCGGAACGATGCTGACCGCCCGGCGGCCCTTCCCCTGCCATTCGAACTTCACCGTGCCATCCACCAGCGCGAACAGCGTGTGGTCGCGGCCGCTGCCGACGTTGCGCCCCGCGTGGATCTTCGTCCCACGCTGGCGAACGATGATGTTCCCGGCCAGCACCTGCTCGCTGGAATAGCGCTTCACACCCAGGTACTTGGGGCCGGAATCACGCCCGTTGCGGCTGCTGCCAACACCCTTCTTATGCGCCATTGCCAGACCTCATCACGAATGCTGCGTCCTGCCGCTCACTGCTCACCTCTCACCCGAGATCGACGGTGTCGATCCTGACTTCCGTGAATCCCTGTCGATGTCCCTGCTTGCGCGCGTAGTTCTTCCGGCGCTTGTACTTGAACACGACGATCTTCTTGTCCTTGCCGTGGCGGAGGACCTCGGCGGTCACCTTGGCGCCCGGCAGCACCGGAGTGCCGGCCCGCACGCTCTTGCCGTCGGAGCCGAGCAGGACCTCGTCGAACGTCACTTTCGCCCCGGGCTCGGCCGCGAGCGAAGGGATCTGCACCTTGCGGCCCACTTCGGCGCGAAACTGCTTGCCGGCGGTTCTGAAGATCGCGTACATGTGGATGCTCGTCTCGTTCCGGTCCATTTACAGCCGTTAAGTGTAACCGGGGCATTTCGTTGGGTCAACGGCAGGTTGTAGGTGGTAGGTTGTAGGTGGTCGTCCCAGCCGCCGCCCCGATCCACCACAACCTACAACCCACAACCTACCAACTCCCGCCGCCGTCAGGCGACGAGATAATGCTCGGTGACGTCCCGCCCCGCCGGCTGGCTCATCAGCTTGAATTCGTCCACCCGCATCATCGGGTCGTCGCGCACCTCGAGGTCGATGCCGGTTTCCTTCTCGAGATGCTTGAGGAAGTTGGGCTCCTCTTCCATGAGGTAGAGCGCGACCTCAGGGTGGAGCCGGACCGTCATCCGGGGATCACGGTTGGCCGCCGCGGCGCGCTTCAGGGAGCGCTCCAGCCGGCCGACCACCGTCTCCGGGAGGAACACGCGGCCGGTGCCGCTGCAGCTCGGGCACGCCTCGGTCATGGACTGGATCAGCGACGGCCGCACGCGCTGGCGCGTCATCTCGATCAGGCCCAGGTCGCTCACGGCGAAGGCCCGCGTGCGGGCCCGGTCCCTGGCGAGGTGCTGGCGCAGCTCCTGCAGCACCTTCTCGCGGTTGGCGCGGGTCTCCATGTCGATGAAGTCGCACACGATGATCCCGCCGATGTCCCGGAGCCGCAGCTGACGCGCGATCTCGCGCGCGGCCTCGAGGTTGGTCCGCAGGATCGTCTTCTCCGGGTCCTTCTTGCCCGTGTACCGGCCCGTGTTCACGTCGATCGAGACCAGCGCCTCGGTGTGCTCGATCACCACGTAGCCGCCCGTGGGCAGGTCCACGCGGCGGTTGAACAGGCCGCGGATTTCGGCTTCGATCTCGTACTTGTCGAACAGCGGCGGGTCGGTCTCGTACAACTCCACCCGCTCCTTGAGGTCGGGCCCCACCTGGTCGAGGTAGGCCAGGATCTCCTTGTGCAGCTCCCTGGAGTCCACCGCGAGGTGGTCCACCTTGGCGCTGAACAGGTCGCGGATGATCCCGCGCGTCAGGCTGGTCTCGCGCTGCACCACGGCGGGCGCATGCACGAACGTGGCCTTCTTCTTGATCTTCTTCCACAGCTTGAGGAGGGCGTCCAGCTCGCGCTTGAAGTGGTCCTCGGTCAGCTCCTCGCCCACGGTGCGGACGATCACGCCGCCGGAGTCCTTGGGCAGGATGTTCGACACCATCTGCCGGAGCCGCGCGCGCTCTTCGCGCGACTCGATCTTCCGGCTCACGCCGACCCGGCTCGCGGAGGGCATGTACACCAGGAAGCGCCCGGGGATGGAGATCTGCGCGGTGACGCGCGGCCCCTTGGTGCCGATCGGCTCCTTGCTGACCTGCACGAGGAGCGTCTGGCCCCGCTTGACCACGTCCTGGATGGCCGGGTACTTGCCGCGGCGGCCTTCGCCGCCTCCCCCTCCCGCTCCCTTCCCGCCCCCGTTGCCGTTCTCGGCGCGGGCCTCGCCCTCGCCGGGTTGATCGTCGCCCCGGCCGTCGGCGCCGTTCTCCTCCTCCAGCTCGTCCTCCTCCGGCTCCACGAGGTCGGAGGCGTGGAGGAACGCGCTCTTTTCGGCGCCTATGTCAACGAACGCCGCCTGGATGCCCGGCAGGACGGCGTCCACCTTGCCGAGATAAATGTCACCCACCGTACGGCGGTTGTCGGGACGATCCACCAGCAACTCAACGAGGGTGTCGTCCTCCAGAATCGCCACGCGGGTCTCCCGCGGGCTCCCACTGATCAGAATTTCCCGTTTCAACGGTTTGGTCTCCGGCGGTCACCAGGCACGCGTCGAGCGGCGAGCCGCCCCCCGCGATCCGGGTGTCCGTCTTGTGGATGTTGATGAGCGGCAGCCGGTGCCTCGGCACCGCGCACGCCGCTTCCAGAATCTCGGTCGGCTTCACCGACCCGTCATCGGCCGCCCGAAGGTCGAGCACCACCCGGCGGTCGTCCAGCGCCGCGAGGTCGTGCACGAACGGGCGGAGGTCCAGCATGATCGTCGTGTCTCGTCGCCGGCGCTCGCCGGGCACGGCATCCCGCGCCAGGAAGCTCCGGCATCCGGCGTCGAGCGCCGCGAACGCGGGCTCGCCCTCCGGCTCGGGCAGGGTGGCCAGGTACACCACCCGCTCGATGGCCGCATTCAGCGACGCGCTGCCCGCGGGCCGTACGCCGGCCGCGAGAAAGCGCAGCCCCGGCGCGGCCTTCCGGTTCAGGTCCCGGAGCAGCGCTTCGAGCCGCCCCACATCCCAATCGTCGCCTTCGAGGTGGACGTCCACCCACTCGCTCGACGACGTCCAGCCGGTGGCGAGCGCGGGCCCGGCGCTGACGCGCGGCCGCGGCGCGAATCCCTCGGACATCGCCAGCGGCGCCCCCGCCCGGCGACAGGTCCGGACGATCTCGCGCATGATATCGAGGTGCGACAGGAACCGCAGGGGGGCGTCCTTGGCGTAGCGAAGGCGAACGACCTGATGGTGGGTGGTAGGTGGCAGGTGGTGGGAGGGGCGCACCTCCGCTACCACCTGTAACCCACGACCGACAACCGTCGTCCCCGCCAACCGATTCTGCACCACCTCGAAATCACACACGCCGCAGCCGGAGCAGCGCCCCAGCTTGCACTCTTCGGTGAGCGCTTCCGCGTACGCCTTCCGGCGCTCCCGGATCAGCCAGTCGCGGCCGATGCCGTACGACACCACGTCCCACGGCAGCTCCTCGTCCTCGCGACGCTCCCGGAACCGGTGCTCCACGCTCTCGCCCAGCTCGGCGAGAGATGCCATCCAGGCGTCGAGGCGGAACTCCTCCGTCCAGGCATCGAAGCGCGCACCGCGGCGCCAGGCCCCCTCGATCAGCACGGCGGTCTCGCGCCCACCGCGCGAGACCATCCCCTCGACCGTCACTCCCCCGAGGTCGTGATACTTCACGCCCACCCCGCCGCCCGACACCCGCTTCTTCAGCCAGCGCACCTTCTCTCGCGTCTCCGCGAGGGAGTCCTGTCGCTCGAACTGGAACGGCGTGTGCGCCTTCGGCACGAACGGAGAGACGCTCAGCGACACGCCCCGTGCTCCGTGCCGCCGCACCACCCCCCGGATCTTCGCGACCAGCCCTGCCATCTCCTCGAAGTCGGCCTCGCGCTCGGTGGGGTGCCCGATCATGAAGTACAGCTTCACGCCGGCCCAGCCGGCGGCCAGCGCCCGGTCGATCGCGCCAAGGATGTCCTGCTCGCCCAGCCCCTTGTTGATCACGCGCCGCAAGCGCTCGCTCCCCGCCTCGGGCGCGAACGTGAAGCCGGTGCGTCGGACGCGGGAGGCCGCGTCCACCAGGGCGACGGAAAGGGCATCCGCCCTCAGGCTCGGGAGCGCCACCGCGGCCCCGCGCTCCGCCGCGAGCGCGCTCACCCGCTCCACCAGGTCCCCGATCCCGGAGTGGTCGGCCGTCGAAAGCGACAGGAGCGAGACTTCCTCCTGCCCTCCGTGCCGGAGCCCCTCCGCCGCGATAGCCACGCACTCGTCCACGGAGCGCTCCCGGGCAGGGCGGTACAGGTAGCCTGCCTGGCAGAACCGGCACCCGCGCACGCACCCCCGCTGTACCTCGATCGGGAGCCGTTCGTGCGCAACTTCGGCGAGTGGGACGAGCATCCGGCGCGGGTGGTCTTCGGCGCGCAGCACGGGCACGGTCCGCGCGGGTACCGGAAACGGCACCCGGGCGTCGGTCGGGCGTGCGGTGGTGCCCGGGCCGGCCGTTGCGTAGAGGCTCGGGACGTAGACGCCGCGGACCTCGGTGGCGAGGCGCCAAAGCAGGTGATGCCTGGGTGTCGGGTGTGGGGTGCAGGGTGTGCCCGCCTTCCACCCAGCCACCACCTCCAGGATCTCGTCCAGCGCATCCTCGCCGTCGCCGATCAGGAAGGCGTCGAAGAACGCGGCCAGCGGCTCCGGATTCGACGCGCACGGGCCGCCGCCGAGCACCAGCGGGTCGCCGGGGCGACGGTCCGCCTGGTGGAGCGGGATGCCTGCCAGGTCGAGCATCGTCAGGATGTTGGTGAACGTCAGCTCGGATTGGAGCGTGAAGGCGACGACGTCGAAATCCTCCGCCGGCCGCCGGCTCTCGAGCGAGAAGAGCGGAATGCCGCGCGCCCGCATCTCCCGCTCCATGTCCGGCCACGGCGCGTACGCCCGCTCCATCAGCCGGTCGGGTTGGCGATTCACCAGGTGATAGAGAATCTGCGTGCCCGTGTGGCTCATCCCGACCTCGTACACGTCCGGATAGCAGAACAGGACTCGGACGCGGGCGGCATCCCAGGGCTTGCGGACGACCCCCACTTCGTGGCCGACGTAGCGGTGTGGCTTGGCGACCAGCGGCAGGACCTCGCGCTCCAGGTCGGAGCCCAAGGTTGAGGCGATTCGTGACACCATCTAGCTTAAGGTAATGCCACGCCTCGACTTAGTCAATCCGTAACGAGATCACCAAGAATTTCTCGGGCGATGACCAGCCGCTGAATCTCGCTCGTTCCCTCGCCGATCTCGCCCACCTTGGCGTCCCGCATCATCCGCTCCACGGGGTACTCCGTGGTATAGCCGTACGCCCCGTGCAGCTGGACGGCCTTGGTCGTGGCCCGCATGGCCAGCTCCGAGCAGAAGAGCTTGGCGACGGCCGCCTCCTTCTTGTGGCGCTTGCCGTGCTGTTTGAGCCAGGCCGCGTGATAGGTGAGCAGCGTGCCCGCCTCGATCTCGGCGGCCATGTCCGCCAGGGCGAAGTGGACCCCCTGGAAGCCGGCGATATACCGTCCGAACTGCTTGCGCTGGCTCGTGTACTTCAGCGCCTCCTGGTAGGCGCCTTCGGCCAGTCCCAGGGAGAGGGCCGCGACGCCGATGCGACCGGAGTCGAGCGTCTTCAGGAATTGCGTGAACCCCTTCCCGACCTCGCCGAGGACGTTCTCCCTGGGGACGACCGCGTCCTCGAAGTGGAGCTCGCGCGTGTCGGAGGCGCGCCAGCCCATCTTGTCTTCCTTCTTGCCCGCCCTGACGCCCGGCGTCCGGCGCAGGCTCGGCTCGTGGCCCATGCCGACCGCCCGCGCCTCCTCCAGGTCCGTGGTGTCCTTGGTCAGGATGAACGCGGTGATGCCCTTGTTGGTGTGTCCGGGCGACGTGCGGGCGGTGCACACGAAGATCTCGCCGACGCCCGCGTGGGTGATGAAGACCTTCGAGCCGCTGAGCACGTAGTGGTCGCCCCGGTCGGCCGCCACCGTCGCGGTGCCCCCGGCGTCCGAGCCCGCCCCCGGCTCCGTGAGGCCGAACCCGCCGAGCACTTTGCCCGCGGCCAGGTAGGGCACGAAGCGGCGCTTCTGGGCGTCGGTGCCGAAATCCATGATGGGGGACGTGCCGAGGGTGGTGTGCGCCGAGACCGTGATGGCGTGCGACGCGTCCACCTTGGCCAACTCGTGCACGGTGATGATGTACGACAGGTAGTCCATTCCCGATCCGCCCAGGTCCGCCGGCCACGGCACCCCGAGCATGCCCAGGTCGGCCATCTTCTTGACGGTCGGCCAGGGGAAGCGGGATTCGGCGTCGTACTGGCGGGCGACTGGGGCGATCTCGGCCCGGGCGAAGGCGCGGACCGTTTCCCGGACCTCGAGGTTCTCGGGCGTGAACAACAGCGTGTCGTCCATATGTGAAATCTAGGAGGTGGTGGGTGGTGGGTGGTAGGTTGTAGCGACTTCACGACGGGCGAGCGAACAGTGACGACCAGTCTGGCCCACGGCATTCCGCGGCACTCCGAAGCGCGCAGCGCGATCCCGGCGACGCCGCGCGCCCGGTTGGACGCCGACATCGGCGTCCTCGCGTCGCGCCGGCGGGCCTGGGCCGGCGCGGGCCCCGCGGAGCGGATCAAGCTGCTCGATGCCGTGCTGGCGGACCTGCTGGCGGTGAGCGACGACTGGGTCGCCGCCTCCCTGCTGCACAAGGGGCTCGAGCCCGACGCGCCGGCGAGCGGGGAGGAGTGGATCGCGGGCCCGATGATCGCGCTGCGCAACATCCGCCTCATGCGGAACGCGCTGGCCGACGTCGCCGGCCTCGGAGCGCCACGGCTGCGCGGGCCCGTGTGGACGCGCGGCGACGGGCGCGCCGCGGCGGCCGTGTTCCCGACCAGCCTGTGGGACCGCCTCTTCTATTCCGGGGTGACGGCCGAGGTCTGGATGCAGCCGGGCGTGGCGGCCGCGCGGCTTGGCGAGACGCAGGCCGTGGCGTACCGAGCCGGCGCGGCGGAGACCCGGGTGGTCCTGGTCCTCGGCGCCGGCAACGTATCGTCCATCGGCCCGCTCGACGCGCTCTACAAGTTGTTCGTCGAGAACCACGTGGTGCTCTACAAGGCGCATCCGGTCAACGACTATCTCGGGCCCCTGATGGAGCGGGCCTTCAGGTGCCTCGTGGACCGGGACGTGCTGCGGATCGTGTACGGCGGCGCCGCCGAGGGCGCGTACCTCTGCCAGCACCCGGGGGTCGAAGGCATCCACATCACCGGTTCCGACAAGACCTACGAGGCGGTGGTGTTCGGTCCGGGGCCGGACGGCGAGCGGCGCAAGGCGGAGCGACGGCCGTTGCTCGCCAAGCCTGTCACGGCCGAGCTGGGCAACGTGAGTCCCGTGATCGTGGTCCCGGGGCCCTGGACGGCGGCGGACGTGCGGTATCAGGCGGCCAACCTCGTCTCGATGCTCGCCAACAACGCCGGCTTCAACTGCAACGCGACGCGCGTGATCGTCCAGCAGGCCGGCTGGGCGCAGCGCGCGGCCCTGCTCGATGCGGTGCGCGCGCTGCTGGCGAAAGTGCCGCCGCGCCGAGCGTACTACCCGGGCGCCGCCGGACGCAGCGCGTCGTTCCGGGCGGCGCATCCCGAGGCGGAGACCTTCGGTGTTTCCGGCCACGGCGTCCTGCCGTGGACCCTGGTGCCGGGCCTCGACCCGTCGAACCCGGACGACATCTGTTTTCACACCGAGGCGTTCTGCAGCCTGTTCGCGGAGACGGCGCTGGAGGCCGGGAGCGTGGCCGAGTACCTGGAGCGCGCCGTGCGCTTCTGCAACGGCACGCTGTGGGGCACACTGAACGCGACCATCGTGGTCCACCCTCGCTCCCTCGCCGAGCCCGGTGTGCGCCAGGCCGTGGAGCGCGCCATCGCCGACCTGCGCTACGGCTCGGTCAGCATCAACCACTGGTCGGCGATCAGCTACGCGCTGGGCGTGACGACCTGGGGCGCGTATCCTGGCCATGCGCCGACCGACATCCAGTCGGGCACCGGCGTGGTGCACAACGCGCTGATGTTCTCTCGCGCCGAGAAGTCGGTGGTGCGCGCGCCGTTCCGGGTGTGGCCTACGCCGCCGTGGTTCGTCACCAACCGGGTGGCGCATTGGTTGGCGCCCAAGTTGGCGCGGTTCGAGGCTGCCCCGTCGGCCCTCAAGGCGCTGGGGATACTCACCACTGCCTTGAGGGGCTGAACAGGCAGTTGGCGGGTTGTGGGTGGTAGGTTGTGGGCGAGACGGGATTTCCCACCACCTACCACCTGCCGGCCCGGCGCCCCGGATTCCGCTCCTACCGGTCCACCGGTAGTCCGCTCGGCACCCGTACCGGTACCAGGCGTGTCAGGTCGCGTGCCCGGGGATCGGTCAGCGCGCTCATGTAGTCCATCAGCCTGTTCTCCAGACTGTCGGTGAGTACCACCCCGACGATGAGCGTATCCCGCTGCGCAATCACCGGGGTTGCATTGGGCACGAGCGTACTGCGAAGCAACGGCTCGAGCTGGTTGGGGTCGTAGGCCAGCAGCTTCGCGTCGGACTGGCTGTAGTGATCTATGAATGAGCGCAGGTCGACGATGGCTCCGTCGTGGCCGTAGGGTCCCGTGAGCTCGACGTTTCGGAGCGGCGTCGTCCGGAACCGGTACAGGTCGCCGGGGTCGCCCGTCACCCGGATGCGGCCGAAGTCGTCGAGTCCGCCGGCACCGTCGCCCTTGCCCGGACCGACCTGAGCCACCGCCACGTCGTGGAACTGCTGGTCGGAGAACGTCGCGCCGTTGTGGCACAGCGAGCACTTGAGCGTGAGGAAGGTCTGCGCGCCCTCGAGCTGGCGCTCGGTCAGTGCGTCGTCGCGGCCGGCCAGGAAGCGGTCCCAGGGTGAGTCCGCCAACGTGAGCTGATCGACGATGAAGGCGCCGACGGCGTTCGAGCCGTAGGCGAGATTCATCCGTTCGAATCGGGTGCCCGGGTAGGCGGCCTCGAACATCGCGCGGTACTCGGGGATTCCGCCGAGCCGCGTCATGATGCCCTTCCAGATACCCTTGAAATCCGTGTCCGCCAGCGCTGCCAGCTCGTTGCCGCTGTCGCCGCGCATTTCGGCCCGGACGGTCACGGGGAAGAGGGCGAAGGCCGATATCGGTCCGAACTCGAAGACGCGCGTCATGGCCGGTGTCAGCTGCGCGCCGGCGGGCGTGTGGAGGCGCCCCTGGGCGTCGACTTCGACGCGACCATCCCAGAAGAGGTGCTTCATGCCGAACAGGTTGAAGAGCGGCGGCGCGTTACGCGGAATGAAGATGCCCTTGGGGTGGTAGCGGGTCGGGCCCAGGCCGATGCCACCCTGCCCGATGGACAGGCTCTTGCCGTCGCCGGTGGCGAACGCCATGGCGTGGCAGGTCATGCAGGAGATGTCCCGGTTGCCGCTCAGGATCCGGTCGAATGCGAGGGCACGGCCGAGGCGCACCAGGGCCGGCCGGATGTACGGCGGCCGTGGGAGCGGCACGACGCCGCGCGCCGCGGCCAGCACGCGTACCAGGCGCGCGAGGCTGTCCAGCCGTGCCTCATCGCTTCGGAGCGAGGCGGCTGACGCGATCGCCTCAGGCTGGGTCGACCGCGGCGAGTCGCACGCGGCAAGCAGGGCGGTCACCGCGAGGACGAGTGCGCGCCGGGGGGTGCTGGTCATGCGGACCTCCTTGTCCGTGTTGCGGGGCCGCGGGCAGCCACCGGCGACCGTGCCGGCGGCCGTCCGCGCGACCCCATATCCCGTAGATCGCAGTCCCGGGCCGAAAGGCGACACCGGGCCAGCCGGCGCGGGCCGGCGGATGGCCCCGGCGGAGCGCCGGAGCCCCGCGCCCGGGGCCGGGCCGGTCTCGTTGCGTGGGACCCGCTGCGCACCTATGCTAGGGTATCCCTCCAAGGAGCCGGGCCCATGTCCCCGATCGACCACGATCGGTGGCGCGTCCTGTCGCCACTGCTGGATCGTGCTCTGGAGATGCCGGAGGCGGAGCGGACCGCGTGGCTCGAGACGGTGCGGGCGGAAGCGCCCGACCTCGCCGCCGAGCTGAGCGCGCTCCTCGCGGGTGAGGCGGCGGCCGATCTGGGTGCCTTCCTCTCCCGCCCATTCGACGCGTCCTTGGCGGGATTGCAGCTCGGCGCCTGGACACTCGAGCGGCCCCTTGGCCAGGGCGGCATGGGCTCGGTCTGGCTCGCGCGGCGCACCGACGGCCGGTTCGAAGGCCAGGCGGCCATCAAGTTGCTGAACCTCGCGCTGCTCGGCGCCGCGGGCCGGGAGCGGTTCCGCCGCGAGGGCTCGGCCCTCGCCCGCCTGTCGCACCCCGGGATCGCGCGGCTGCTGGACGCCGGCGTGGGCCCGAGCGGCCAGCCGTACCTGGTGCTCGAGCACGTGGACGGCGAGCCGATCGATGCCTGGGCCGATTCGCATCGCCTGTCGCGCGAGCAGCGCATCGAGCTGCTCGCGCAGGTGCTGGCCGCCGTCGGCCACGCGCACGCAAATCTCGTCGTCCACCGCGACCTCAAACCGTCGAACATCCTGGTGACGCGCGATGGCGCGGTGAAGCTGCTCGACTTCGGCATCGCCAAGCTGCTCGACGCCGGCGGCAGCGGGATGCGGACCACCCTCACGGCTGACGGTGGCCGGGCGCTCACGCCGCAGTTCGCCGCACCCGAGCAGGTGCAGGACGAGCCCGTGACGACGGCGACCGATGTCTACGCGCTGGGCGTGCTGCTCTACCTGCTGCTCTCCGGTCGGCATCCCACGGGTGAGGCCGCCCGCACGCCGGCCGACGCGATCCGCGCGCTGTTGGAGATCGAGCCCGCGCGGCTGGGCCTGGGCGACCTCGACACCATCCTGGCCAAGGCGCTGCGCAAGCAGCCGTCCGAGCGCTATCAGACGGTGGCCGCGCTCGGCGACGAACTGGCGCGCTACCTGCGGCGCGAACCGGTCAGCGCGCGCCGGGATTCGCTGGCCTACCGGGCGCGCAAGTTCGTGCTGCGGCACCGGGTCGGCGTGGCGACGGCGGCGCTGGTCACCGGCGGATTACTGCTCGCGACGCTGTTCTCGCTGCGCCAGAGCCGGGAGGCGCGGCGCGAGCGCGACGCGGCGCTCGCTGCCGGCCAGCGCGCCGACGCGCAGGTCGAGTTTCAGTCGCTGCTCATGTCCCAGCTCGGCAACCGCCCGCTCGCGATGCGCGACATCCTCGACCGTGGCCGGGTGATGCTGGAACGCCAGTACGCCGGCAACCCCCGGCTCCTGGCGCCGCTGCTGCTGCAGCTCTCCGAGCGCTACGCCGAGCTGGACGACGGCAAGGTCCGGGGAGTGCTGCTGGCGCGGGCCGAGTCCCTGGCGAGCGTATCGGGCGACTGGCCCGTGCTTGCCGAGGCACGGTGCAACGACGGGGACAACCTGCGGACCCAGGGCCGGTACGACGACGCGCGCGGCGCGCTGGCGAGCGCCGACTCGATCCTCCGGCGCGCCGCCGACCCCCGCACCGAGGCCGCGTGTCTGGAGATCGAATCCGTTCTCGAGAACGAGCTGGGGCAAGGAGAGCGGAGCCTGCCCGCCGTCCGCCGGGGGATCGCGATCCTGGACAGCCTCGGCCGCTCTGGCGACAAGATGTACATCGACATGCTCACGGAGCTGGCGGACGCGCTCGATCACCAGGGTCGTCCGCGCGAAGCCGTGGGCGTGTACCTGCGCGCGGAGCGGTTGATGGACAGCACGGGTCGCGGCGAGATGATGGACCGTGCCATCATCGAGCACGACGCGGCGCTCAGCATCCTGCAGCTCGGCGAGGTCGCCGAGGCCGAGCGCGAGCTGCACGACGTCCTGACGCGCGTCCGGCGCGCCGACCCCACGGGCCACGTCCCGGTGCAAGCGCTCATTCACTATGCGCGCGCGGCGCTGCTCGCGGCCGACGTCGATTCGGCGCGCAACTGCTTCGACGCCCTTGCGCGTCAAGCTGCGAACGAGCGCAGCACCTACTGGCAGGGACGGGCGCTGTTCGGCCTGGCGGAGGCGGAGATCGCGGCCGGCGACCTGGCGGCGGCGCGGCGCACGATGGCGCGCTTCCGGCCGCTGAGCGGCAACAAGAACCTGGGGAGCAGCGACGACGAGATCGTGGACTACCGGATGCTGGAGGCCCGCCTGGCTCTCGCGACCGGTGACACCGCCACGGCCCGCGCGCGCGTCCTCGCGCTGCTTCGCGACCACGGGTACTTCGACGGCCGGCGGCTCCACACCATGCGCGCGGCGCTGCTGCTTGCAGCCGTGGCGAGCCGGCCGGACAGCGCACTGCTGTTCGCGCGCGCCGCGCTGGCGCTCACCGTGCGCGACTCGCTGACCGGGGCCCGCAGCGCCTCCGAGGGCGAGGCCCGGCTCGCGGAGGGCCGCGCCCTCCTCGCCGCGGGTGACACGGCGGCAGCGCGCGCCAGCCTCGCCGGCGCGCTCGCCGCGATCACCTCCGGGGCCGGGCCAGCACACCCCTTGGCGCGCCAGGCGCGGGCCCTGGTCGCCGCGATCGGCCCCTAGCGGTCCGGCAACTCGCGCTCGTCGCGCAGGCCGCGGTGGAGGATCAACCGCGCCTTGCGCCAGTCGCGCTGCACGGTGCGCTCCGACACGCCGCGCAGCGCCGCGATCTCCCCGAGGCTGAACCCGCCGAAGAAGTGCATGTCCACCAGCTCGGCCAGCGGCGGCTCCAGCGCGGCCAGCTCGTCGAGCGCGTCCCCGAGCTGCTCCAGGTCCGTCGCCTCCCCCGCGCCGCTGGCGGGCGCCGCGTCTTCCACCAGGGTGATCTCGAAGCCCGGGCCGCGCCGGCGTGCGCGTCGGCGGCGCGCGTAGTCGATCACCAGGCCGCGCATCGCCCGCGAGGCGTAAGCCAGGAACCGCCCCCGGTCGGGGAACGCGACGGTCTCCCGGCCGGCGATGTTGAGGTAGGCCTCGTGCAGCAGCGTGGTGGGCCCGAGCGTTACCGCGTCGCCGGCCCGTCGGAGGTTCCGCTCCGCCAGTCGGTGCAGCTCCTGATAGAGGAGCGCGAACAACTGGCGGGCTGCCTCGGGGTCGCCGTCGGCGCGCCGAATTACGGACTCCAGATCGGGCTCCATGCGTCCTCCGCGGCCGTGGCGTCATGCTCGTGGCCTGCGGCGGGCGAGCAGGCGCTCCAGACAATCTGCCTGACGATTCGCATCGGGGCGAATCGCAGGTACCGACCGGTTCACGCCTCACGGTCGGCCGGCGCAATCGCTATGGTTCGTGGCACACTGCCACCGGATAGGCATGGTCCTGCGTGGGTCCGGTGGCGGTCCTCCGTTCGCGGCCCCCGAACCAGCGGCGCCACTTCTCGCACCGGTCGCAGCCGCCGCAGTAGCGCAGGCGCTCGTCGAAGTGCCGCAGCAGCTCCGCGCGCCGGCAGCCGAACGCCGTCAGGTAGCGCAGCAGCGGGTCGAGCTTCCGGTCGTCGCCCAGGATCATTCGCTGCAGCCGCAGGTCGCCCGCCGTCCACAGCACTTCGCAGCGGGCCGGGCGCCCGTCGCGGCCCGCGCGGCCCGCCTCCTGGTAGTACGCCTCCAGGCTCGTGGCGAGGCCGAGGTGCACGACGCGCCGCACGTTCCCCTTGTCGATGCCCAGGCCGAACGCCGTGGTGGCCACGACGCACTCGATCCGGTCGGCGGTGAACTGGTTCTGCAGCTCCTTCCGGACGGCCGCCTCCAGCCCGGCGTGGTAGGGTGCCGCCGCGATGCCGGCGTGCAGCAGGGTCCGCGTCCACCGCTCCGCCAATCGCCGCGTGGGAACGTACACGATCGCGGGCCCGCGATAGGGCCGGAGCAAGGAGAGCAGCGCGTCGCGACGCTCGTCGTCGTCGCGCACCCGTCGCACCGCGAAGTAGAGATTCGGCCGGTCGAAGCTGCCGACGATCCGCTCCACGAAACCCAGGCGAAGCGAGGCGACGATGTCGTCGCGGACGGGGCGCGTCGCGGTCGCCGTGAGCGCGAGGGTCGGCGGCCTGCCCAGCGCGAGGCGCGCCAGGCCGAGCCGGCGGTAGGCGGGGCGGAAGTCGTGTCCCCATTCGGACACGCAGTGCGCCTCGTCCACCGCGAGCAGGCGCGGCCCGACACGGCGCAGGGTGCCCAGGATCTCGCCCGTCGTCAGCCGCTCCGGGGCGAGGTAGAGCAGCCGCAGGCCGCCGCGCTCGGCGTCGCGGAGCACGGCCTCCCGCTCGCGGGGCGGCGAGGCGCTCGTGAGGGCCGCCGCCCAGATGCCGCGGGCCCGCGCCGCCCCGACCTGGTCCTGCATGAGCGATATGAGCGGCGATACGACGACCGTGAGCCCCTCGAGCACCAGCGCCGGGATCTGATAGCAGAGCGACTTGCCGGCGCCCGTCGGCAAAACCACCAGCGCACTGCGCCCGGCGAGCGCCGCTCGCACGGCGCGCATCTGGCCGGGGCGGAAGTCGGAGAAACCAAAACGGGCCTTGAGCTGCTCCCGGGCCCGTTCGAGGCGTTGCGCGAGCGGCGTCACGCCGCGGCAAGGTAGGTCCCGGCCTCAGGGTTCCGGGGGCGTTTCGTTGCGGGGCTTGGCCTTCGCGCGCTGCCAGAAGCGGAGGAAGAAGGCCGCGAGCACGAACCCGAGGCCGAGCCAGCCCAGCTGCGGCACGCCGTACCGGTCGGCGAGGATGACGATGGCGACGCCGCCGATCGCGAGCACGTACTTGGCCAGGGTCCAGCCGTTCATGACGGGGACGTGATGAGGTGATGCAGGTGATGAAGTGAGGAGGTGAGCACCGGCATCACTTCTTGAGGAAGGCCTGGATCGAGGCCTTGAACTCCGGTGTCAGCCGGGCGACCGCGTTGACGCGGGCACCGAGACGGACGCCGCCCTCGAAGCCGAGGTCCTCCACCTCGTGCAGCTGGCGCTTGATCAGGGCCAGGGCGGACGGGGAGAAGGCGGCGAGCTGAGTGAGGAGCTTGCCCGCCTCCGCCTCGAGGTCCGCCGGAGGCGCGAAGCGCGAGATGAGCCCGATCCGCGCCGCCTCCTCCGCGCCGATCACGCGCCCGGTCGCGGCGAGGTCGAAGGCCACCTTCTCGCCCACCGCGCGGCGCAGCATGGTCATCACCATGGCCGGCACGAAGCCACGCTGGATCTCCGGGTAGCCGAACTGCGCCCCGGCGCTCGCGATCACCATGTCGCACGCGGTCGCGAGGCCGCATCCTCCCGCGAGGGCCCGCCCTTCCACCACCGCCACCGTGACCTTGGGAAGGTCTCGGAAAGCCACGAACAGCTCGCCCAGCTCCATGGACCGCCGCTCGCTCTCGTCGGGAGGAAGCTCGGCCGAGGCCAGCAGCTCCTCCAGGTCGAGGCCGGCGCAGAAGTCCTTCCCCGCCCCGCGCAACGCCACCACGCGGACGTCGGCCGCGAGATCGCAGTCGCCCAGCGCCGCCTTCAGCTCCGCCAGCATGCGGCGGTCGAGCGCGTTGCGCTTGTCGGGCCGGTTGAGCGTCAGGGTCGCCACGCCGCCGGCCACCTCGACCAGCACCCGAGCCTCCGTGCCCCCGTGCCCCTGTGCCCCTGTGCCCCCGGCCTTTGCGCTCCCGTGCCCCCGTGCCCCCGTGCCCGTCGCGTCAGACCGTGCCATCGGGCACCTCGATCACGAGCCGCAGCAGCGCCGTGCTGAGCGTCTTCCCCTGCGCGTCGGTCTTGAGGGACACCGTCCCGCCGCCCCCGAGGGCGCCGTGGAGGAGGAAATTGAGGGCGTGGAGGTTGGGCAGCTCGAAGCGCTCGACGGGCCCCGTGAGCATGGCGCCGAAGTGCGCCGCCACCCGCTCGCTCGTCAGCTCGCGCACCAGGAACGGGTAGTAGGCGGGCTTGAGCGCGATGACGCCGACGTTGGCCGTATCGCCCTTGTCGCCGCTGCGGGCGTGCGCCAGGTCCAGCAGCCGCACCTTCACCGGCCCTCCATCTCCTTCAGCCGGTCGGCCAGCTCCGCGGCGCCGCGCGTGGTCGAGCGCGCGAGCTGGATGGCGAGCACGGCAAGCGCGAGCAGCACGAGGCCGAACATGATCCAGCCGCGACGCATGGCGAGGGCGGCGATGACCAGCAGGAGCACCGACCGCAGCATCCAGCGGCGCGCCAGGCTCCTGGCCCGCACCACCAGCCGGCGCTGCTCCTCGACGTCCGAAGCCGCCGGGCCGGCGGGGCGCAGGCCCGCGGGCGCGGACGGGCGCAGGCCCGAGAAGCCGAAGAAGGTCATGCCGCGACCACTCTCACCTCGGGGTGAATCTCCCGCTTCGGGACCAGCGCGGGCCAGTACGCGACGATCTCCTCGACCTTGGGCCGCCCGCCCGCGAATCCGGTCACGCTCGGCGGGCCGTTCAGGATCAGTGGAGCCAACTCACGCGTGAAGCGCTCGACACGGCCCCGGTCGCCCGAGCGCACGCCGACGCGGAGCTGGACTTCGGCCAGGTCCGCCGACGGCTCGCCGGCCAGCGGCCCGTGCGTGGCGTTGACGCCGACGAACTCCGTCAGCGTGTCGTCGAAGCGGAGCCCGAGGCGCTCGAGCCTCGCCCGCAGCACCCGGTCGGCCTCGCGCGCCTTGGCGTACGCGTCCGGCCAGGCGTACACCAGCGTTCCGACCGCCTTGAATCCGGCTTCGTAGGCGATCGAGACCTTGAGCATGTCGGTCGCGGGCCGGCCGCGGATCCCGCTGACGCGCACGCGATCGGTCCCGGCGGCCGCCAGTTGAATCGAGGTGAAATCGGCCACGCCGTCGGGCGTGATGTACGCGCGGGGGTCGCCCATCTCGTACACGAGCTGCTCGCTCACGCTCGCCACGGTCACGGCGCCGCCGGTGCCCGGATGCTTGGTGATCGCGAAGCTGCCGTCCGGTTCGGCTTCCACGATGGGGTAGCCGACGTCCTCGAGCCGCTCGACGGACGGCCACCCCGCGAGATAGTTGCCGCCCGAGCACTGGGCGCCGCATTCGATGATGTGCCCCGCGATCGTGCCCGCGGCCATCAGGTCCCACGCCTCAGGCGCCCACCCGAACGCGTGGATCATCGGCCCCAGGGTGAGGCCGGTGTCGGTGACGCGCCCCGTGATCACCACCTGCGCGCCCTGCGCCAGCGCCTGCACGACCGGTCGGGCGCCGAGGTACGCGTTCGCCGACAGCACCCGGTCGCGGATCTCGCTCAGCGGCCGGCCGGTCTCCATGTCGGCGAGCGGCACGCCGGCCGCCAGGAGCGCGTCGAGCCGCGGCAGGATGTCGTCGCCCGTCACGACGCCGATCCGGACCTTGCCCGCGAGGCCCAGCTTGCGCGCCGCTCCCGCGACCGCGGCGGCGCAGGCGTCGGGGTTCACGCCGCCCGCGTTCGTCGTGACGCGGATGCCGCGCGCGACGATCGCCGGGAGAATGCGCTCGAGCAGCGGCACGACGTCGCGCGCGTAGCCCAGCGACGGGTCGCGCGCCTTCTGCTTCTGGAGGATGGACATCGTCACTTCGGCGAGATAGTCCATCATCAGGTAGTCGATCGGGCCGCCCTCGACCTGGCGGACGGGGGCCTCGAGCCAGTCGCCCCAGAAGCCTTGACCTGACGCAATTCGCAGAGTCACAGAATCAAGAATACCGGAATGCAGGGAAGTTGCGAGACGCCGAGTTGCGACTGGTTACGAGCCACGAGATCACGGGCGGGCGATCGCGATGGTGCGCTCGATGGTGGCCCAGTCCTCCGCCTTCCCCATCACCCGGATCCGCACCAGGTCGCGCCACTCGGGGGCCGTCACGAGGCTCGGGAACGCGGGGAGGCGCACCGCCGCGGTGGCGTGCGCGGGCAGCGCGACGGTCGCGGTGTCTCCCGCCCCCTGCAGGGGGATCGGCGCGGAGGGCCCGACGAACTCCACGCGCACCTGCGCGGTGAAGCTCGCCGGCGGGGTCGGCAACGCGAAGGCGGGGAACAGCTCCACCGTGACCGGATAGCCGGCCGCGCGCTGCTCCGGCAGGTCCACCGTGAGGCGGTTGAAGTCGTAGTTCATCGGGCTGTTGCCCAGCTGCGCGCCATCCTGGTCGAACATGGTGAGGCCGAAGTCAGTCACCAGCTCCCACAGCTGCGGCGTGAGCTGCACCTCGAGCACCGCCTGCGTGGCCCACGCGGGCGCCGCGAAGGTGCGCCTGTAGGGACCCCCGTGCTCGACCGTCGCGACCCATCCGGTCTCCACGCCGATACGGTCCGCCGTGGCCAGCACGGTGGTGTCGCGGCCGGACTCCGACTGGAGGGTCACGCCCGGCGACGCGGCGCCCGAGTCCACCACCGCGATCGCGATGGGCGGGATGGCGGCCGCGAAGTCGAAGTGCAGCGAGTCGCCGGGCAGCGCCTGCACCACGGCTTCCCACACCCCGGGGCGCAGGTCGTTGGCGGTGACGCTCAGCGTGCCGGCCGTGCCGGACCGCCCGCCGACGTCGGTGTTGCCGTCCGTGCGCGACGGGCGGCCGCCCGGCTCGAACAGGGCCAGGCTCGCGTGGGCCGTGCTGTCGGGCACGACGGCGTGCACCGCCAGCCCGGAGGCGCCGGCCGGGACGTCCAGGTAGCGCCGCCAGGCCCGGCCGCCGGCGACGACCACCCCCGTCCGCTGCTCGCCGCCCCAGGTGACGTCGTCGGGGATGACGATCTCGCTGACCAGCCGGAACGCCGGACCGGCGGTCGAGTCGGCGACGGGCACCGCGTCCACGGACCCGACGTAGCGGCCGGGGCGCGTGAGCCGGGAGCGATCATACCGCACCTCCAGCCGAACGCTGCCCGCCGCATCGAAGGTGACCGTCGCATCCTCGGGTACGAGCCACGGCTGGTCGGACGACAGCCGGTAGGTAGCGGCCCCCGCCGCCGCAGCCGGCCCGCCCGGCTCCTGGAGTCTCGTGACCGAGAACCACTGCACCGTGTCTCCCGGCCAGGCGAAGCCGGAGCGGCGGTACGCCGCGCTGGGACGGGCGTCGGCCCGGGCGACCTCCACCTGCGGCGCGGCCCCCATGCCGGCCACCGGCGCGTGCTCGAGCGCCGGCGGCGCCGCCCGCACGATGAACCGGCTGGCCGGGTGGCCCGCCTCGAGCCAGCGGTAGGCCGCCTCCAGGTCCGGAGCGCCGTAGCCTTCGTCCGTCGCGGATGCACCGGGGAGATGATGCGCCGACGCGCGCAGCGCGTCCTCGAGCTGGGCCGCGGTGGCGGTGCGCCCCTCGGCGGCGAGCGCCGACACGAGCAGCGCGACCAGCCCGGCGGCGTGGGGGGTGGACATCGAGGTACCGGCCTTGATCTCCCCGCCCGTGTTCCAGCGCGGCACGGTGGAGTACGCGATGCCGGGCGTCACGATGTCCGGCTTGTCGAGCGCGCCACCGCGGGAGCTCCACCACCCGAGCACGTCGGGGCTCTGCGTTCCGAACTGTACGGCCGCGAAGGGCCCGGGGTAGAGGGAGCCGACGCCGAGCGCGAGCGCCGCCGAGCCCGGGAGCCCCACCGTCTCGGCGCCGGGCCCGTCGTTGCCCGCTGCGATGGCGAACACGACGTCCGGATGGGCGAGCAGGAAGGCGTTCACCACCGAGTCCATCTGCGCCGCGCCCGGCTCCATGTTGCCGATGCCGAAGGACATGTTCAGCACCAGCGGCAGGCGGCGCGCGGCGGCGAAGCGGACCGCGTACTCCATCGCCCGCAGCATCGAGCCGGTGGTGGAGATGCCGCCGCGCGCGTCGTCGGCGATCTTGAGGCCGATGATCTGCGCCCCCGGGGCGACGCCGTCGAAGCCCTCGACCTTGCCGATGTCGTAGCCGGCGGCGATGCCGGCCACGTGCGTGCCGTGCCCGGCGGTGTCGAGCACCAGCGACAGTCGCGGCGCGCCCGAAGCGTCCTCGCTCAGATTCACGGCGCCGGTGATCGGGCCGCGGGTCCGCGCCGCACCGGGCAGGCCGAAGGTGAACGTGCCGCCGCGGACGAGGTAGTCGGCGAGCGGCTTCTCGTCGGCGAGGCTGCCGTCGCCGTTGGTGTCGATGAACGCGACCCATCCCGAAGCGGACCGCACGACCACGACGCCGTAGCTGTCGCGGTTCGAGCCGTTGCCGTTGAAGTCGGCCTCCGGAGCGTCGCCGTACGACAGCTCGCGGACGACGCCTCCGTACCACGCGGAGTCCACGGCGACCGCGGCCACCGCCGCGGCGCCGCTCACCACGAGCCCGCCGGGAAGCGCGATCCTGCCCGCGGCGTCGGGGTGCACGCGTTCGAGGGGAACAGTGCCTTCGCTCGAGAAATTCCGCAGATCGAGGATCTTGCGCGCGCCGGTGCTCGTGGTCAGCAGCCCCGGCACGCTGGGGTCCACGCCCGAATCGAGGATGCCGATCAGGACCCCGCGTCCGTCCCAGGCCGGGTGGGCCGCGCGCCAGGCCGCGACGCCGGTGCTCCGCACCGGCATGAGGCCGAGGACGAAGGCGGTCGCCGGCGGTGCGATGGGCTGGCGGGGCGCCGGCAGCGTGGGCGGGACGGGCGCCGGAGCCGGCACCGCCACGGCCGGCGCGGATCCGGGGGCCTCCGCGGCACCGGGGGCCGGCGCGGGCGCGGCCGCCGGTCGGACGCCCGGCGAGCAGGCCGCGACCGCCAGGGCAGCCGCCGACAGGCGCATCGCGCGGCGCACCACGAGCGCGGCGCTCACGCCAGACTCGCCGGCAGCACGAACGGCCCGAGGTGCGGGCCGGGATCGTTGGCCACGACGCGGAGCGCGTACGCGAGCTGCCCGCGCAGTTCCTCGGGCGTGAGGATCGCGTCCACGTAGCCCCGCGCCCCGGCGAACTTGGCGTCGAGCTGGTGCTCGTAGTCCTCGCGCATCGCCTCGACCGCGGCCGCGAGCTTGGGCGGGGTCGCGCCGGCCTTCGCCGCCTTCTCCAGCTCCGGCCCGTGGACGGCCTGCACCGCCGACTCGCCCTCCATCACGCCCATGCGGCCGGTGGGAAGGGAGAAGATGAAGTCCGGATCGAAGCCCTGGCCGGCCATGGCGTAGTACCCCGCACCCGAGGCGTGATTGACGGTGAGCACGAGCTTCGGCACGGTGGCGGTGGCCATCGCCTCCACGAACGCCGCGCCCGCGCGGATGATCCCCGAGCTCTCCGCCTCCGTGCCCACCATGAAGCCCGACACATCCTGCACGAACAGGATCGGGATGCGCTCGCGGTTGGCCGTCTCGATGAAGTACGCGACTTTCTCGGCGCTCTCCGTGTACACGATGCCGCCGAACCGGGGAGGCTCGCCGGCCTTGCCCTTGATCAGCTTGCGCTCGTTGGTGATCAACGCCACGACGCGCCCGTCGATGGCGGCGTGCCCGCACAACATCTCGGGCGCGATGTCGCGCTGGAACTCGTCGAGCGCGCCCTCGTCGAGGACGCACGCGAGCACGTCGCGCATCTCGTAGGACATGCGGTGGTCGCCCGGCAGCACCTGGTAGAGATCCGTCGCCGGGCGGCGCGGGGGCCGGCTGACCCGCTGCGGGGCGAGCCGCGCGGGATCGGGCCGCGGCAGGCGCGCCACGTGCTCGCGCAGCATCGCGAGGCACTCGCGGTCGTCCTTGGCGAGGTAGTGCGCCACCGCGCTGGTCCCGGTGTGCAGCCGCGCGCCGCCCAGGGACTCGCTGTCCACCACCTGTCCCGTCGCGCCCTTCACGAGGTTGGGGCCGCCCAGCCCCATGAAGCTCGTGCCGTCCACCATCAGGATCACGTCCGAGAGGGCCGGGAGATAGGCGCCGCCGGCCACGCACGGCCCCATCACCGCCGCGAGCTGCGGCACCTTGAGGAAGCGGCGCATGAGGGAGTTGTAATAGAAGATGCGGCCCGCGCCGTACTGGCCGGGGAACACGCCGCCCTGGTAAGGCAGGTTCACGCCGCCGGAGTCCACCAGGTACACGATCGGGATCCGCTGGCGCATGGCGATCTCCTGGGCCCGCAGGATCTTCGTGATCGTCTCCGGCCACCACGAGCCCGCCTTGACCGTGGCGTCGTTGGCGACGACCACCACTTCCCGCCCCACCACCGACCCCACGCCCGTCACCACGCCCGCGCCCGGCGCCTGCCCGTCGTACCGGTCGTAGGCCATCAGCAGGCCGATCTCGAGCCAGGGCGCGCCCTGGTCCGTGAGCAGCGCCACGCGCTCGCGGGCGGTCAGCTTCCCGGCCGCGTGCTGGCGCTCGATCCGCTCCGGTCCCCCGCCCTGCTCGAGGCGGGCGGCGAGGGCGCGGTACTCGTCGGTGAGGGTCTGGAGGCGGGGCGGGCGCGAGGCCACTACGGCCTCAAGTGCTCGCGTGCCCACGTGCGGATGTACTCGATCAGCTCCGTCGTCGCGGTCCCCGGACCGAACAGGCGGCCGACGCCGCGCGCGGCGAGGGCGGCCATGTCCTCGCGGGGGATGATGCCGCCGCCGGTCACGAGCACGTCGCCGCGGCCCGCCTCGCGCAGCAGCTCCACCACGCGGGGGAACAGCGTCATGTGCGCGCCGCTCAGGACCGAGAGCCCCACCACGTCGGCGTCCTCCTGCACGGCCGCGGTGACGATCATCTCGGGCGTCTGGTGGAGCCCGGTGTAGATGACTTCCATCCCGGCGTCACGCAGGGCGGCGGCGACGACCTTCGCGCCGCGATCGTGTCCGTCGAGGCCGGGCTTGGCCACGAGGACGCGGATGGGGCGCGCGGGGGCCTCGAGGCCGGTGGCGGTCGTCGGGGACGGGGTCATAGCGCGCGGAACCTAGCGGCCGCCCCGCGACGATACAAGCTCGCGGCACAGCGACGGAACGTCGCGCGCGGTGCGACACCCCCGGTCGCGGTAGCGCCCCAGGGGATCGAGCAGCACCGCTTCGATCCCCGCCCGCCGCGCGCCCACCACGTCCACCGGAAACAGGTCGCCGGCGTGCAGGGCCTCGGCGGCCGAGACGCCCGCCCGTTCGAGCGCCAGGGCGAAGATGGCCGGGTCGGGCTTCTCGACGCCCACCACCCCGCTGTCCACGACGAAGTCGAGGCCGTCATCCAGCTCCACCGCGCGCAGCAGGTCCGCGACGCTTCCGTCGGAGTTGGAGATGCAGCCCACCGTGAGGCCCGCGCCGCGCAAAGCCTGCAGGCCGCCCCGCGTGCCATCCTGCACGACCGTCCAGAGGTTGGCCCGCTCGTGCTCGCCGCGGATGGCCGGGGCGGCCCGGCGCAATTCGTCGGGGGTGAAGCCGAGGGAGGACAGGACGCCGAAGAAGTGGATCGGCCAGCGCGTGCCGTCCCGCATCGCGGTGTCGGAGGCCATGGCGGCCTCGACGGCGGCGCGTCCTTCGTATTCCGCGGCCGCGAGCGCTTCGGCGGCTGGCGCGCGGCCGAGCACGTCGAACAGCACCTTCCGCACGCGGCCGTAGTCCACGTGCACCAGGGTGCCGCCGGCGTCGAAGAAGACCGCCCTCAGCACGCCTACGCGCCGGCCCGGAAGCGCAGGATCGCCGCTAGCCGGTCGAACCGCCGGGCTTCGGCCCCGTGCACGACCGCGACGCGGGCCCGCTGGCGCAGGGCGTCCTCGATGGCGTCGTCGAGCAGGTCGGCGATCGGCACCGGCTCGCCCTCGCCGCGGCCGCTCTCGGCCTGCTCCGTCAGGCGGCCCCCGATGCTGCACCGGAACCCGGGCACCTGGGCGTCCCCGTCCACGATCAGCGTGCGCACCTGCCCGCGCCACAGCGCCCGGAGCGTCGGCTCGACCGATTCCGTGGCGAGGCCGGTGCCGAGCAGCGAGACCAGCTCCCCCACGGACTCCGCCGCGGCCCGCTGCGCCGCCTCCGCCAGCAGGCCGAGCGAGCGCTCCCGGACCTCCGCGGCGCCGACCTGCTTCGGCGGCAGGCGCAGCACGCCGATCACCTTCGACCGGACCGGGGCCGCGAGGTGCGGCAGCAGCGCCTCGGCCTCCGTGCCCGCTCCGCCCACGACGAGCCCGTCGAACGCCTTCGCCCGGAGATGGGCCGACACGGTCTCGGCGACCGACGCCAGGTGCCGCTGCCGCTCCTCGCGGATGCGGTTGTGGAACCGGTATTCGCCGACGCCGGGGGCGGCGCCGCGCTCCGGGTGGAAGCGCGCCTGCCTTGTGGCGCCGACCGACGCCAGGCCGTCCAGCTCCTCGACGCCGTCCAGCCCGACGTCGAAGAAGCGGGCCGAGCGCCGGTCCGCGACGACCGCCAGCAGGCGGCTGCCGCCCTCGGCGAGCGCGACCAGCTCGCCCACGACCGGCGTGCGGTCCACGACCACCCGGCTCTTCAGCACGTACGGCATCGCGACCGTGAGGAAGAAGCCGTCGGCCGCGAACGCGGCCAGCCCCCGGCTCCCGGCGAGGTTGTTGCTCTGCTGGAAGTGCTTCCCGACGAGGTCCAGGGCGGCTTCCACCGCCTCGCGGTCGTCGTGCGGGAACCCGAGGATGCGCAGCCGCTCCGCCGCGCGGCGCAGGCGGTTCTTCAGCTTGATCCGGTACTTCTCGCCCGCGCGGTCGGCGGGTTCCAGCTTCTGATAGCAGGACACCACCCAGCCGCGGCTGTCGCCGAGCGCGAGCAGCTCCGCCAGCGCATCGGTAACGGTCGCGGCCGCGCCGCCGGCCACGGCGCGCCGTCTAGAAGAAGACCGGCTCGCGGTAGGCGCCATACACGGCCTCCAGGGATTCGCGGATTTCGTACAGGGTCGCATACGCCCGCGCGGCGTCGAGCATGGGGGGTATGACGTTGCCGCCCGTGCGCGCGGTTTCCGCCAGCGCGTCGAGCCGCCGCCGCACCAGGTCGCCGTCGCGGGTGCGGCGCAGCGCCGCCAGCCCCCGCGCCTGCTCCTCCGCGGCCTCCTCGCCGATCTTGAGGAGCGGGATCGCCACCTCCGGCTCCTCCACCACGAAGTCGTTCACGCCGACCACGATCCGGCGCCGCTCCTCCAGCTCCCGCTGATGGCGCGAGGCCGACTGCGCGATCTGGCGCTGGAACCATCCCGTCTCGATGCCCCGCACCACGCCACCGATGCGCTCGATCTCGGCGAAGCTCGCCTCGGCCTCGTCCTCGAGCTGCCGCGTGAGCGCCTCCACGTAGTACGAGCCGCCGAGCGGGTCGCTCACGTTGGCCACGCCGGATTCGAACGCCAGCACCTGCTGGGTCCGGAGCGCCAGCTCGACCGACTGCTCGGTGGGGAGCGCGAGCGTCTCGTCCATCGAGTTGGTGTGCAGCGACTGCGTGCCGCCCAGCACCGCCGCGAGCGCCTGGTAGGCCACCCGCACGACGTTGTTCATCGGCTGCTGCGCCGTGAGCGTCACCCCGGCCGTCTGCGAGTGGAAGCGCATCTTCCACGACCGCTCCGACTGCGCGCCGTACCGCTCCCGCAGGTGGCGCGCCCAGATGCGGCGCGCCGCCCGGAGCTTGGCGATCTCCTCGAAGAAGTCGTTGTGGATGTCCCAGAAGAAGCTGAGCCGCGGGGCGAACGCATCCACGTCGAGGCCGCGGGCGATGCCCCGCTCCACGTACGTGAAGCCGTTGGCCAGGGTGAACGCCAGCTCCTGGGCGGCCGTCGCGCCCGCTTCGCGGATGTGGTAGCCCGAGATCGAGATCGTGTTCCACTGCGGCGCGTGCACGGCGCCCCACTCGAACTGGTCCACCGTGATCTTCAGCGCCGGCTCCACCCCGTAGATCCAGGCGTGCTGCGCCATGTACTCCTTGAGGATGTCGTTCTGGACCGTGCCCCGCAGCCGCTCGCTCGCCACCCCCTGCCGCTCGGCCGCCGCCACGTAGAAGCAGAACAGCATCGCGGCCGGCCCGTTGATCGTCATCGAGGTCGAGACGTCGCCCAGAGGAATGCCGGCGAACAGCGTCTCCATGTCGGCGAGGCTGGAGATCGCCACACCGCACTTGCCCACCTCGCCCAGCGCGCGGGGGTGGTCGGAGTCGTAGCCCATCAGGGTCGGAAAGTCGAAGGCCACCGACAGCCCGGTCTGGCCGCGGCCCAGCAGGAACTTGTACCGCGCGTTGGTCTCCTGCGCCGTCCCGAACCCCGAGAACTGGCGCATGGTCCACAGCCGGCCGCGATAGCCCGTGGTGTGGACGCCGCGGGTGAAGGGATACTCCCCCGGCAGCCCCAGCTCCGCGGCGGAGTCGAAGTCCGGGAGGTCGAGCGCCGTGTACACCGGTTCCACGGGGCGGGCCGAGACGCCGGTGAAATCCACGTCGCGCGTCTCGCGCTCGGCGAACCGCCGCCGCCACTCTTCGACCTCCCGGCGCAGCGCCTCGATCTCGCGTTGTCGCCCGTCGAGCTGCTCGGCGAGGTGTTTGACCGGCAGGTCGGATTCCCGCACGCTCATGCCCCGTCACCTCCGCGAATGCGATCCACGACCCCCGACGCGGCTTCGTACGGGCTCCGCCGGCCCGACGCCACGTCGGCCAGGGCCCGCTCGAGCGCCTCGCGCGGCCCGTCCGGCGAGAAGATCCACCGCCGCAGCGCCCGCTCCACCACGTCCCGCGTCCGCTGCTCCCGCTGCTGCACCCGCCGGGCCTCGAGCCCGCCGCTCCGGGTGAGGAAGTCGAAGTGACGGTCCAGCGCCGCCCCCAACCCGGCGACGCCTTCGTCGCGCGGCGCCACCGTCGCGATCACCGGCGGCTCCCACACTGCCCCCTCCCCGCCCAGCCCTTCCGGAGGCACGGAGGCACGGGGGCGCGGGGGCACGGTCAATTCCTGGCCCGGTTCTGTGCCTCGGTGCCCCTGTGCCCCTGTGCCTGCGACCTTGCCGAGTTCCACCCCATGATGCGCCGGCACGTGTCGGTACACGTGGCCGGTCTTGAAGCCCAGCGCCACTTCCAGCTCCTGCCGCAGGCGGTCCGCGCCGGGCCGGTCCGCCTTGTTGATCGCGTACACGTCGGCGATCTCCATCAACCCCGCCTTCATCACTTGGATCCCGTCGCCCGATTCCGGGACCAGCACGACCAGCGTCGTGTCCGAGATGGAGGCTACCTCCAGCTCCGACTGTCCAACCCCCACCGTCTCGATGAGAATCCGGTCGAAGCCGAAGGCATCCATGACGTCCGCCACCTCGCCGGTGGTCGTCGCCATGCCGCCGAGGGACCCTCGGGACGCCATGGACCGGATGAAGACACCGGGATCCTGCGCTGCGCGCTCCATGCGGATCCGGTCGCCGAGCAGCGCACCGCCCGTGAAGGGGCTCGACGGGTCCACGGCGACCACCCCGACGGTGAGGCCCTGGCTCCGGTACAGGGCGGCAAGCCGCTCGATCAGGGTGCTCTTCCCGGCTCCCGGAGGGCCGGTGACGCCGATCCGGCGGGCCTTCCCGAGCTGGGCATGCAAGCCGGCCAGCATGCCCTCGAAGCCGGGCGAAGCGTTCTCCACCAGGGAGATCGCGCGCGCCAGCGCCGCCGGCTTCCGGCCCTTCAGGCCTTCCAGGATGGTTGTGGTCCCCACCACCTAAATTGAGTCCCGGCTTGAAGGTAGGTCAAGCGAGATAAAGCACTTCATCCTCAGCTCCGCGGTCCGGCCGCCTGCCCCGCCGCCGGCGCCGCCTTCCGGACGACGAGCCTGACTAGCCTCGTCGCCGTCGCCTCCAGCACGTCGAATTCGAGTTCTCCACTCGTGATTCGCTCCCCCTGGGTCGGGATCCGCCCCGCCGCCCATGCCACGTACCCTCCGGCCGTCTCGACCCGCGGTGAAGCTTCGAGCGGCAAGGCAAAGTGGTCCCGGAGATCGCTCAGAGCGTGGCCCGCCTCCACGACCAGCACGCCGCGGTCGGGCCGGGCTTCTCCCGCGCGCGGCTCGTCGAGCTCGTCGAAGATCTCCCCGACCAGCTCCTCGAGCAGGTCCTCCATGGTGACGATGCCGGCGGTGCCGCCGAACTCGTCGAGCACCACGGCCATGTGGCGCCGCTCCCGCCGGAGATCGAGCAGGGCGTCGGCGCAGCGCTTCGCGGCCGGGATGGCGGCCACGGGTCGCACGCCCACCGTGCCGCCCGGGCCGGCCTTGATGACGTCGAACGCGTGGACCATGCCGACGATGTCGTCGGGCGAGCGCCGGAACAGGGGGATGCGGGTGTAGCCCGAGCTGGTGACGAGGGCCGCCAGCTCCGCGGCGCTGGCGTGCTCGGGCGCGGCGACGATGCGGGTCCGGGGCGTCATCGCCTCCCGCACGACGCGGTCGGCGAAGGCCATCACGCCCGTGACGATCTCCAGCTCGTCCTCGCCCGCCAGGCCGGCGCTGGTGCTGTCGCGAAGCAGCGCCGCCAGCTCCGCCCGCTCGGTCGCCGCGCGCCCCCGGATGATGCGCCCGACGAGCGCGCCGGCCGGCCTGAGGCGCGGCACCGCGGCGCGCACGAGCGGCTCGGGCCAGCGGCGGCCCACGGCGCGGGGCAGGAAGTACGCCGCCAGGCAGAGCACGGGCACGCCCACCACGACCTCGAGGAGCAAGGTGGTGCCGAGCCCAGCCTTGGCCAGCGCCCAGGGGGCCGAGACGCCGGCGATGGCCACGCCGGCGGCGACCAGCGCCTCGGCCGCCGCGGCGACGTCGCCGGGGCGCGAGAGCAGCGTGACCGCGGCCCCCGCCCCCTCGAGCTTGCGCGCCACCCACCGCGTGAGCTCGAGCCGGCTCACGGCCAGGACGGCCACCGACGTCGTGGCGCCGAGCGCCGCGACCGCGAGGCCCAGGAGGACGAAGAACGCGCTCATGCCGTCGGCCGGTCGAAGCGCACGCGCCGGATGCTGCGGCGCACTACCTGCTCGACCGTCGCGCGCCACGGGCCGAGGGCGACGTGCTCGCCCACCGCCGGCACGTGCCCCAACGCCGAGTACACGAGGCCGCCGACGGTCGTGACCTCCTCGTGCGCGAACGGCGTGCCGAGGGCCTCCGAGAGGGCGTCGAGGGTGGCGCGGCCGTCCACCAGGAACGCCCCGCCCGGCGCGGCGGCGATCTCGGGCGTCTCGGTGGCGTCGTACTCGTCCCGGATCTCGCCCACGATCTCCTCGAGCACGTCCTCGAGGGTGACGATCCCCGCGGTGCCGCCGTACTCGTCCACCACCACGGCGAGGTGGTTGGGGCCGCGCTGGAAGTCGCGCAGCTGCGCGTCGAGCGTCTTGGTCTCGGGGATGATGTCCACCGGCCGGACGAGCGAGCGCCACGGGCGCCCCGCCTCCGCGCGGTCCGCGAACAGGGCCGGGAGCAGGTCCTTGGCGTACAGCACGCCGACGATGTGATCGAGGTCGCCGTCGTACGCCGGGAGGCGGGCGTGCTCGGCGGCCGCCACGGTGCGCACCGTGGCCTCGAAC
The DNA here is from genome assembly GCA_963806755.1 of uncultured Gemmatimonadales bacterium. GTDB lineage: Bacteria > Gemmatimonadota > Gemmatimonadetes > Gemmatimonadales > JACORV01 > Fen-1245. Next base: position 77,034 of record CAWDZR010000035.1, on the reverse strand, counting down.
GTGTCGGCGCAGTTCACGCCGGTCACGTCCACGCGCGGCGTCATCACCTCGCTGACCATGGTGTCGGCGAGGGCGAAGACGCCGAGCAGCATGTCGCGCTGCGCGGGGTCGGGCGCGTGCCGGCCGGGCGCGGCCACGCCGAACAGCCGCGCCAGCGCGCGGTCCACGATGCCGGCCGCCACGATGACGGGGGCCAGCAGGCTGAGGGACCCGGCGGCGAGACGCACGGCGACGCGACCCAAACGCGCCCCCTGCCACAGTCCGAGGGCGCGCGGCGCGAGATCGCCCGCAGCGCCACGACCACGACGGTGAGCACGAGCAGCACCGCCGTCCCCCCGCCGGAGGGCCGCTCCGCCAGGGCGCCCGACGCCGCGACCGCGGCGAGGGCGAGGAAGACGATTCGGCCCAGGGCGAGCGCGCGCCGCAGCCGCTCGGGCTTCTCCGCGTAGGGACCGGTGAGGGCGGTCTCGGCGACGCCGGGATCGGCGGCGAGGGCGCCGTCGGCGAGCGAGAGCAGCGAGGCCCAGAGGATGGCGAGGGCGGCGCCGACGAGGGCCCAGAGCTCGCGCGTCATCGCACGACCGCCAGCCGGCGCAGCAGTCGCTCCTGGCGCCGCCACATCGGGCCCGTCGTCCGGCCCGCGTCCGACGGATGGTCGTAGCCCAGCACGTGCAGGAGGCCGTGAACGACCAGGCGCCGCACCTCCTCGCGCGCGGTGGTCTGGAACCGCCGCGCCTGCGCGGCGGCGACCGGGACGCACACGTACACGTCGCCGACGACCAGGCCAGGTGCGAGACGCCGAGGTGCGAGCGGTGGGCGGGCGCCGGTCTTCCCCGTGCCGCCGTGCCCCCGTGCCCCCGTGCCCCCCATCATGGCGAATGCGATCACGTCGGTGTCGCGGTTCCGGCGGAGGTGGGCCGCGTTGAGCGAGCGGATGCGGCGCCGCCCGACCAGCGCGACCGAGACCGAGGCGCGCGACACGCCCTCGGCCCGCAGCACGGCCCTGGCCAGCCGCCCCGTCGCCGCGGCCGTCTCCGGGCTGGCGACCGTGGCGGATACACGGACCTCAATCGTGGTGCGCGCTCTCCCAGTCGGCGGTGATGCCCCCGGCATCCTCCGGGTACTCCACGCGATTGTGGTACATGGCCGTGTACACGCGGACGAATTCCCGCTTGACGGTTTCCACCTGCGCGAGGGTGAGGGGCGCCTCCTTGAGCTGCCCCCCTTCGACGCGCGCCGTGATCAGGTGGTCGATGGCGTCGGCGACGGTCTCGGGCGTCGGATCGTCGAGCACCCGCAGCGCCGCCTCCACCGGATCGCCGAGCAGCGCCACGGCCGTCTCGGCCGAGCGCGGCAGCGGGCCCGGATAGCGGAACAGCTCCTCGCGGGCGAGCGCCGCCGGCTCCTCGTCCCGCGCGCGGTCCAGGAAGTAGGCGATCGGCGAGGTGCCGTGATGCTCGGGGATGAACGCGCTCACCGCGTCCGGGAGGCGGTGCTCCGCGGCGAGCGCGAGGCCCTCCTCCACGTGGCGGCGGATCAGCGCCGCCGACGCGCTCGGCCGCAGCTGCGTCGTGCGGGCTCCTGGTCGCGGTCAGGTTCTCGGCGAAGTACTGCGGGTGCTTCACCTTCCCGACGTCGTGGTAGTAGCACCCCACCCGCGCCAGCAGGCCGTTGGCGCCGATGGCGTTGCACGCCGCCTCGCACAGGTTGGCCAGCGCCACGGAGTGCGCGTAGGTGCCCGGGGCCTCGGTCGCCAGCCGCCGCAGCAGCGGCCGGTCCGGGTCCGACAGCTCGAGCAGCGTGAGGTCCGTGGTGCTGCGGGTGAACCGCTCGGCCACCGGCAGGACCAGCATCGCCAGGGCGGCCGACGCGAGGGCGTTGATGCCGCCGAGGGCCGCCGAGTGCCCAATGCCGCCGAGGGGCTCGCCGGCCGACGCGCCCGACACCACCGCCGCGAGCGCGTACACGCCCGCCACGATCGCGATCGAGACGTAAACCTGGGTGCGGCGCCGGATGCGCTGCACCGACAGCGCGGCGGCGACGCCGCCCACGAAGGTGAGGAACAGCGCGCCGGTGCCGGCGTACACCGGCTGCACGCCGATCAGGGCGGCCAGCACCATGGCGGCCACGGCGGCGATCCGCCCGTCGAACAGCACCGAGAACAGGATGGCCGCGAACGCCACCGGAATCAGCTCGGGCCGCACCGGGCCCTGGCGCGCCGCGACCCCGGCCGCGACGACGACCACGCCGAACACGATGGCGAAGAAGGCGAGGGCGCGGAACGAGCGGTACAGCAGCGGCCGGAAGAACAGGCAGATGACGCCGAACAGCGCGCACAGCAGCGCGTCGAGGCCGACGACGCCCGTTGTGGCGAGCGCGCCGCGCACCCGTCCCCCCGCGCCGCTCTGCATCACCGCCCGGAACGCGGCGAGCTTCGCCGCCACCGCCGGCGTCACCACCTCGTGCGCGCCGATGATCTTCTCGCCCGGTTGCACCACGGCCTGCACGGAATCCACCGTGCGCCGCAGCGCGTCGCGCCGCCGTTCCGTCTCGGCGCGCTCGTACACAAGCGTCGGGCGGTAGAAGGCGCCGAGCAGCCGCACGTACAGCCGCTCGGTGGCCGGGGTGCGCGGCTCCGGCCGGGTGCGGGCCGCCGCCTCCAGGAAGTCGCCGAACGAGCGGAGGCTGTCGCTCGGGGTCACCCGCTCGTCGGTGCCGAGGCGCAGCACCACGTCGTGCCCCAGCTCCGCCGTCGAAATGCCGGGCGAGAGGTAGCCCGCCGCGGACAGCCGGAGCGCGGCGAGCACCGCGCGCCTGAGCTCGGCCCGCTGTCCCGCGCCGGCCAGCCCGGCGGCGTCCGACTCCCGCAATGGCAGGCCGGCCGCCTCCGCCGCCTCGGGCAGGGAGCGGCCCGTGGCCACGGTGGAATCGAGCGTGGCGAAGAAGTGCCCCGCGACGGCCACCGCGCTGTCGGCCGCCGCAGGCCGCGCCGTGACCAGCGGCTTGACGGTGGCGGCCAGGTCCTCGGCCTCGCGCGCCCGCTGGGCCTCCGACTTCGGCACCAGGAACCCGACGGGCGCGATGACGTCGCCGCCGGCCACGCTCCCCGGCGCCAGCGGCATGGGCAGCAGCGACGCGGCCCGCGGGAACGCCAGGAACGCCACGGCCGCCAGCAGCAGCGCCAGCAGGACCCTCGCCCCGTGGTAGCGCACCGTGCCGGCGGCTCCGGTCATCCCTGCGCGTCTTCCCGGTACGCCCGGATGATCTCGCGCACCAGCCGGTGCCGGATCACGTCGGCGTCGTCCAGGTAGCAGAACGCGATCCCGTCGATTCCCGGCAGGATGCGCTCGACCTGCACGATCCCGGACTCCTCGTGCGGCGGGAGGTCGATCTGCGTCTTGTCGGCCGTGACCACCGCGCGCGAGTTCACGCCGAGGCGGGTGAGCAGCATCTTCATCTGCATCCCCGTCGTGTTCTGGGCCTCGTCGAGGATGACGAACGCGTCGGCGAGCGTGCGCCCCCGCATGTACGCGAGCGGCGCGATCTCGATCACGCGCGACTCGAGCGCGCGCTGGACCCGCTCGTGCGGCATCATGTCCTCGAGCGCGTCGTACAGCGGCCGCAGGTACGGGTCCACCTTGGCCTGCATGTCGCCCGGCAGGAAGCCGAGCCGCTCGCCCGCCTCGACCGCGGGGCGCGCCAGGATGATCCGCTTCACCCGCTTCTTGTGCAGCATGTCCACGGCGACCGCGACGGCGAGGTAGGTCTTCCCCGTGCCCGCCGGGCCCACCGAGACCACGATGTCGTTGTCGTGCATCGCCTGGACGTACGCGCGCTGGCCGGCCGTCTTGGGCGTGACGATCCGCCGCAGGCCCGGCAGCACGATGCGGAGGTCGCCGTTGCGCGAGGCCTCGGCCTGCGCCGGCCCCTCCTCCACGAGGCGCCGCACCTCGTCGGGGCCGAAGGTCTCGCCCATGCGCGCCAGGTCCACCAGCGCCTGCGCGAGCGGCGTGGCCCGCTCGACCGCGGCCAGGTTCCCCGCCAGCGAGAGCTGGTCGCCGCGCAGCGACACCCGCACGCCGGCCAGCTTCGCCAGCTCGTGCAGGTTCGCGTCGTTGACACCCGAGAGCGCCAGCAGGTCGGCGCCCTCGACGTTGAGGCGATGGACGACGTCGTCGGGAGCGCTCACGGCTCCTCCCACGCCCACGAGCCGTCGGGCTGGAGGTGCAACGCCTCCAGGTCCGCGCGCGGCACCCCGGTCGGCGCGCCCTCGAACAGCGCGCGGGCCGCGGCGGTCTTGGGGAAGGCGATCACCTCGCGCAGCGATTCCCCGCCGCACAGCAGCATGGCGATGCGGTCGAAGCCGAGCGCGATGCCGCCGTGCGGCGGCGCGCCGCTGCGCAGCCCTTCGAGCAGGAAGCCGAAGCGGCGCTCCGCCTCCTCGGCGCCGAAGCCCAGCCGCTCGAGGACGAGCGCCTGCACGGCCGGATCGGTGATGCGGATGGAGCCGCTGCCCAGCTCGACGCCGTTGTACACCGGGTCGTAGTGCAGCGAGCGCGCCCGCTCCGGGTCGCTGGTGACCAGCGCCACGTCGTCCGGATGCGGCGCCGTGAAGGGATGGTGCATGAACGTCAGCGCGCCGTGCTCATCGCGCTCGAACAGCGGGAACTGCTCGATCCACAGGAACGCGTGCCGGCGCGAGGGCGCCACCTTGAGGCGCCGGACGACCTCGAGCCGCACCCGGCCCATCGCCGGCAGCGCGATCGCGTCAGGCCCTGCGCACGCCAGCACCAGGTCGCCCTCCGCCAGGCCGAGGGAGGAGAGCGCGGGCGCGCCGAGCGCCTTGGCCCCCGGCCCCGTCGGCCCGTCGGCCGCGCGCTTGGCCCACACCAGGCCGGAGGCGCGCATCGTCCGCGCCTCGTCCGTCAGCGCGTCGAGGTCCTTGCGCGACAGCGCCGCGCCGCCCGGCACCACCAGGGCGCGGACCCGCTCGCCGCGCCCGACGGCTGCGCGCAGGAACTCGCCGCTCTCCGCCCCGATCGCCGCGGTGAGATCCGTCAGCGTCAGGCCGAAGCGCAGATCGGGCTTGTCGCTGCCGTAGCGCGCCATCGCCTCGTGGTAGGCCATCCGCGGGAACGGCGCCTCGACCTTCTCTCCCGCCTCGTCCCACAGCGCTACCAGCACCGCCTCGGTCACGGCGTAGATGTCCTCGGGGCCGACGAACGAGCACTCGAGGTCGATCTGCGTGAACTCCAGCTGCCGGTCCGCCCGCTGATCCTCGTCGCGGAAGCAGCGCGCCAGCTGGAAGTAGCGGTCGAAGCCGGACACCATCAGCAGCTGCTTGTAGAGCTGAGGCGACTGCGGGAGCGCGTAGAACTGGCCCGGGTAGAGGCGCGAGGGCACGACGAAGTCCCGCGCCCCTTCGGGCGTGGGCTTGGTGAGGATCGGTGTCTCGACCTCGAGGAAGCCGCGGTCCGACAGCTCGCGCCGCGTGCGCTGCAGCAGCCGGTGCCGCAGCTCGAGGTTGCGGTACATCTCGGGCCGCCGCAGGTCGAGGTAGCGGTGGCGCAGGCGCAGCTCCTCGGAGGCGAGCGTCTCGCCGCGCACCCGCGCCACCGGAATCGCCGGTGTCACCGTGGGGCCCACCACCGTAACGTCCGTCGCGTGGATCTCGATCTCGCCGGTGGGCATGTCCGGATTGGCCTGCCCGCTCGGCCGCCGCTCGACGACGCCCCGCACCAGGATCGCCGCCTCCGCCACCAGGCCACCGGCACGCTCCAGCACCTGGGGCGGCGACCAGCCGGGGCCGAACGCCACCTGCACCAGCCCCTCGCGGTCGCGCAGGTCCACGAACACGATGCCGCCCAGGTCGCGCCGCCGATGCACCCACCCGCCGAGGCGGACCTCCTGCCCGTGGTGCGCGGCCCTCAGCTCCCCGCACCAGTGCGAGCGCAGCGACGTCGGGGCTAGCGCAGCCACGACCCGAGCCTCGAAGCCATGATCCGCGATCCGATCAGCAGACCGAACCCTCCGCCCAACGTGTCCACGATCCAGTCGCCCAGCTCGCAGTCGCGGCCGGGGATGAACAGCTGGTGCAGCTCGTCCAGGGCGCCGAGCAGGGAGAGCGCCGCGGCCACCCAGAGCAGGCGCCGGCCCGGCCACCCCTTCACGGACGCCGCGCGGGCGATGAGGGAGCCGAGCCCCAGGTACATCCCGAAGTGCCCCACCCAATCGATCGGATGCGGCAGGTCGATGGGGATGTCCTTCCCGGGGAGCGACGTGAGCGTGAGCTGCAGCACCAGCCACAAGCCCACCGCGATCCAGGCGTCCCGCCGTTCGTCCGTCATGCCCTCAGCGTCCCTCCGCATCCCGCACGACCTGGCAGAATGCCTCCGGTGAAGTGGCCTCCAGCAGCCTGTCCCGCACGTACTCGCGGCGCACCAGCCGCGCGATCCGCGCCAGCGCCCGCACTTGAAACCCGGCCATGGCTTCGGGACCCGCCAGGAGGAAGAACAGGCGCACCGGCTTCCCGTCCAGCGCCTCGTACTCGATCGCCTGCGGCGCCTGTCCGGCGACGAGCATCACGGCCCCCAGTGAAGGGCTGCGCGCGTGCGGGATCGCCACCCCGTGGCCGAAACCGGTGGACTGGCATGCCTCCCGCTCGCGAACGGCGTGCAGGATGTCGTCCGGCGATCCGCCCGCCGAGTGGACCAGCAGGTCCACGAGCTCACGGAGGACCGTCGCTTTGTCCCTGGCGGCGAGGGGGACGCGGACGCGATCTGGGGCCAGCAGTTGGCTCAGAAGCACAGCGGCGGGAGGCGCCTCATGGCGCACGGAAGTTAGTGGCGCTCCACAACTTGAGCAAGCTGACGGTCGCTTGACACGAACTCGCCCGGCGGCGAACCTTCGCGCGTGCGCATCCCCCTCGGCCCGAGCCTGGTGCTGGTTGCCGCCGCCATGGCCGCCCCGCGGGCGGCATCGGGCCAGTCCGCGATCACATCGGACCTCTGGAGGGTGCCAGAGGGGACGCTGGTCGTGCCGGCGGCTCTGGCGGAGGACGGCTCCGCGGCCCTGTGGACACCGGCATCGGCGCTGGCGGCCGGGGCACCGGGGATGCGGGTGGGCGTCGAGGCCGTCCACGCCCCGTCCGACGTGGGCCTCAGCGGCGGCATCGCCACGCTGGCCGTCCGCCTGGGGCACCTGGGGACGTTGAACGCCGTGTACGGGCGCATGGGGGTGGACGGCCTCGTCCGCACGGAGACCAGCCCTCAGAGCATGGGAGACATCCCGGCCTACGCCGAGGTCGTTTCGCTCGGCCTCGCCCGACAGATGACGCCCTCGCTCCTGGCGGGCTTCGCCATCCGGTCCATGACCGGCCAGCTCGACATCATGTCGCAGACCCAGGTCGGGGTGGACCTGGGGCTCCGGTACACCACTCGGTCGCATTTCACCTTCGCCTTCGCCACCCGGTTCTTCGACCCGACGCTGCACCAGGCGGAGACGGCGGCCACGCTCAACCTGGCCGCCGGCTATCGCAGTGAGCCGCTCCCGATGTGGGGCGCGAGCGGCACCGTTTCCCTGCGGTACGGGGCCACGCTGTCGCACGGAGAGGGAATGCAGCACCTGCTGTCGGCCGGCCTCGCCCTCGGGGGCGTCATGGAGATGGACGTGGGAACTTCGCGCGAGATCACCGTGGGGACGGCCGTGTGGCGCAGCCGTTTCGGCCTGGCGCTCCTCGCCGGGCGCTACCGGGTTTACCTCGGCCGGGACGGCGGGGTGAACGGCTTCGGAGCCACGTACCGCTTCGGCCTCGCGGCGGAGCTGCGGTGAGCACGATCCTCGACCTGGCGCCGGCGGCGGCGGAGGCCGCGCTGTCCGAGTGGCTCGTGAAGCGCGGGGAGCCGGCCTACCGGCGCTCGCAGCTGCTGCCCCGGCTGTGGCAGCGGCCGGTCCGGCGGTGGGCCGACGCGACGGAGCTTCCGCAGGCGTTGCGCCAGGCGCTGGACGCGGAGTGGCCGCTGCCCGCGCTCGAGCTGGAGGTGCGGCAGGTCTCGCGCGACGGGACCGAGAAGATGCTGTGGCGGCTTCCCGACGGCGAGGCGGTCGAAGCGGTGCTGATCCCGGAGGGATCGCGCCGGACGCTGTGCATTTCGTCGCAGGCCGGGTGCCCGCTGGGCTGCGCGTTCTGCGCCACGGGGACGATGGGATTGAAGCGCAACCTCGCGGCCTGGGAGATCGCGGCGCAGGTGCGCGAGATGCTGCTGCTGCCGGAGGGCGTGAAGCCGACCAACGTCGTGTTCATGGGGATGGGCGAGCCGCTGGCGAACTGGGAGGCGGTGGACACCGCGCTCACCCTGCTCAATCACGAGGCGTGCCTGGGCATCGGCGCGCGGCACATCACCGTCTCGACCGTCGGCATGCTGCCCGCGCTGTCGGCCCTGGCCAAGCGCCCCGAGCAGTTCCGCCTGGCCGTGTCGCTGCACGCGCCCACGAGCGCGCTGCGCCTGACGCTGATGCCGATCGAGAAACGCTACCCGCTGCCCGACGTGCTCGAGGCCATCAAGGCGTTCCGCCGCCGCGTCACCTTCGAGTACGTGATGATCGAGGGGGTCAACGACCGGGACGAGGACCTCACGGCGCTGGCGGCGATCGCCCGGGCGGCCGGCGCGATGGTCAACCTCCTGCCCCTGCATCCGGGCGGCGCGCCAAACCTCACGCCGTCGCCGCACCGCCGCCTCGCCTCGTTCGCCGCGGGGCTCAGGCGGCGGGGCGTCGAGGCGGTGGCGCGTCGCAGCCGCGGCCTCGACATCGACGCCGCGTGCGGCCAGCTACGGGTGGCGCGCGGCGAGCCGGCTGGCGAGGTCGCGGCCGATCCGGACGGTGACGTCCACGAGCCGGCCCGGATCGGGCGCGCTCCGCACCGCCCCGCTTCCCACCCCTAGCGCCCGGGCGACGAGCGCGGCGCCGTCGCTGGTGCCGCGCCGCACCAGCACCTGGGTCGAGTCCAGCGTCGCTCCCGTGTCCGAACCGAACCCCACCACGTCGATCCCCGCGTCCCGCAGCAGGCGGGTGGCGGCCCGGCCCAGCCCCACCGCGGGCGTCGCGTTGAGCACCTCGACCTGGAGGTGGATCCGGTCGCCCGGGACGGGGAGCGCGGCCGCGCTGCCCGGCTCCGCGTGGTGCGCGTGCCACCACAGGGAGAGCCCGGCGCCGGCGACGCCGAGCGCGATCAGTCCCGCGACGACGAAGCGTCCGCGGCGATGCTGTTCCAGAATTCCCATGTCTCCCGCGCGATCCTTCCGCCGTTCTTGATCCGCCACGCGAGCCGCATCGAGGCGACCTCGCGGAGCACCAGCGCCGGCTCCGCCGGGACGCGCGCCGCGAACGCGTCGAGCCGCTCGCGCTCGAAGGACCGGCCCGGCTCCAGGTAGTCGGCGAGGTACAGCATCCGGCCGGCGTCGTCCCACGGCGCGAAGCCGAACGAGTGGTAGCGCACGGCGTCGAGGACGCCCTGGTCCCGCTCGCCGTCGGCGGCCGCCGCCGTTGCCGCGGCCGGCCCGTGCCACGTCTTCCGGGGCCAGGACGGCAGCGGGGGGTAGCGCCGCAGGACCTGCTCGTCCGCTTCCCGGAGCGCGTCGTGCAGCAACGCCGCCCGCTGCCAGCGCTCGCCCTCCGCCGCCGGCACGCCGCGCGCCGCCGCCCAGCCCTGCAGCATCGTCATGACCCGCGCGATGTGCGCGATCCGGCCGTCGCCCACGACCGACCACGCCGGCAGGCGGCGGCGGACGTCAGCCGGCGAGACGGGCATCGCCCTCGAGCCCCTGGCCCAGGATCACGTTGTCGATCAGCCGCGTGCCGCCGCCGACCCTCGCGGCCAGGACGAGCGCGGTCCCGGCGTCGAGCGTCGTCACCGGCCGCACGTCGTCGGGACTGACGCAGGCCACGTAGTCCACCGTGAGCGACGGCTCGCTCTCGAGCACGGCCCGGGCGCCGCCGGCCACGGCCGCGGCGCTCCGCTCCCCGGCGCGGAACAGCGCCGTGCCGCGGTCCAGCGCGCGCGGCAGGGCCGCCGCCCGCTTGCGGGCGGGCGCGTCCAGGTACGCGTTGCGCGAGGAGAGCGCCAGGCCGTCGGGCTCGCGCACGGTCGGCGCCACCACGATCTCGACGGGCAGGTTGAAATCCCGGACCATGCGCCGCACCAGCGCCGCCTGCTGGAGGTCCTTGCGCCCGAACACGGCCAGGTCCGGCTGCACGACCGCCAGGAGCTTGAGGACCACCGTGAGCACGCCGGCAAAATGGCCGGGCCGCGCCGCGCCCTCGAGCCGCTCTCCGGCTTCCCCGGGGGCAACCGTCACCAGCGGAGCCTCCGGGTACATCGCCGCCGTCTCGGGAGCCCACAGCACGTCGGCGCCGGCGGACTCGGCGAGCCGGCGGTCGCGTTCCAGGTCGCGCGGGTAGCGGGCGAAATCCTCGGTCGGGCCGAACTGCAGCGGGTTGACGAACACGCTGACGACCACGACGTCGGCGCGCGCGCGGGCCGCGGCGAGCAGGGCGAGGTGGCCCGCGTGCAGCGCCCCCATCGTGGGCACGAAGGCCACGCGGCGACCGACGCGCCGGGCCTCGCCGGTCCGGGCGCGCATCGCCTCCAGCGGGATCACCACATCCATGGGAGGAGCCTAGAAGGCGTGATCGGAGTCGGGGTACGCCCCGCGGCGCACCTCGTCCGCATAGCGCCCGACGGCGCCGCGCACGTCGTCCGCCAGGGCGGCGTAGCGCTTGAGAAACTTGGGCGCGAAGCCGTCGTTGAGCCCCAGCAGGTCGGGCAGCACGAGCACCTGGCCGTCGCAGCCGGCCCCGGCCCCGATGCCGATGGTCGCGATGGCGCGCGCCGCGGTGATCGCGGCCGCGAGGGCCGCGGGCACCAGCTCCAGCACGACGCTGAAGGCGCCCGCGCTCTCCAGCGCCGCCGCGTCGGCCTCCAGGCGCTGGGCCGCGGCCTGCTCCCGCCCCTGCACCCGGTAGCCGCCCAGCGCGTGCACCGACTGCGGCGTCAGACCGATGTGCCCCATCACCGGGATGCCGATCTCCACCAGCGCGCGCACCGTCTCCGACATCGCCACGCCACCCTCGAGCTTCACCGCCTGCGCCCCGGTCTCCTTCATCACCCGGCCGGCGTTGCGCAGCGCCTCCTCGCGACTCACCTGGTAGCTCAGGAACGGCAGGTCCACGACCATCAGCGCCCGCTGCACGCCGCGGCGCACCGCGCGGGCGTGGTAGATCATCTGCTCGAGCGTGGCCGACAGCGTGGACGGCTCCCCCGCCAGCACCTGATTGACGGAGTCGCCCACGAGCACGCAGTCCACGCCCGCCTCGTCCACCAGCCGGCCGAACAGCGCGTCGTAGGCCGTCACCACCACGATCTTGCGCCCCGCACCCTTCCAGACGAGGAAGTCGCGCGTGGTGACCGGGGAATCCTTGGTCGGGGTGGACACGCCCGGAACGGTAACAGGCCGGTGGGCAGAGATACAGAGGCGAGGGGTGAGAAGCGTTGCGAGACGCCGAGTTGCGAGTGGCTGTGAGTGGGCCGCGACAGACCCGAGAACGGGCCCCGCGCGGTCACGATGCGCGCCAGGCCCGTTCTGTCTCTCCCCGCTCCCATCTCGTAGCCACTCGCAACTCGGCGTCTCGCAACGGTCCCGCAGTCTCGGAACTTCGGACTCTAGACCTCAGGAAGGAAGCCCAGCTCCTTCAGCTCCCGCCGCCAGAACGGGCGGTGCGGGATTTCCGGGTGGGGCACGGTGAGATCGCGGAGCCGCACCGGCTGCGCGCCGTACAGCACCAGGTCGCAGTCGAGGGTGCGCGGACCCCAACGCTCCCGGCGCACCCGCCCTTCCCGTGCCTCGACGTCCAGCAGGGCGCGGAGCAGCGTCCAGGGCCCGAGCGCCGTCTCGACGCGCAGCATCTGATTCAGGTACGGGCCTTGAGGGACGGGGCCCAGGGGGGCCGTCTCCTCGATCGCCGACGCGGCCGCCACCCTCGTCGCGGGCAGGCGCGCGATGGCGGCGCGCGCCCGCGCCAGGATGGCGGCGCGATCGCCGAGGTTGGAGCCGAGCGCGACGGCGGCGGCGGTCAAAACAGCAGCTGCAGGCCCGAGGAGAGGACCGTGTCGGTCTTGCGGATGGCCGGCGCCGGCGGCTCGTTCGCGAACCGGACGACGTACCCCACCTTCAGGCCGACGTTGGACAGCACCGGCGCCACCAGCGACGACTCCGTGTTGACGAGCAGGTTCGTCACGTTCTGCAGGTCCGACAGCAGCTCGGCCTTCTGCTCGAACGACGCGCGGGTGGTGAGGTTGAGCCGGTAGCGCATCGCCAGCCGCGAGACCCAGTACTGCTGAGGCACGCCGGCGGTGCTCGTCTGCTGGGTGCGGCCCGCGCCGGCCTCGAAGTCGAGCATGTGGCGGGGCTCCTTCAGCAGCCCGTACGCGACGCCGGTCGCCTCCTCGAAGCGCCGCGCGATGCCGGCGAAGCGGTCCCGCGTGTACGAGCCGAGCGCGAACAGCCGGAACCGCGTGCCGACGGCGTAGTCGGCGCGCAGCCCGCCCTTGATCGTGCTCGCCGTTTCCGAATCGTTGGTGTAGCCGCTGACGGTGGAGAACGTCTCCGAGAACCGCCACAGGCCGGGGTTGAACGCCGCCTGCTCGCCGACGTTCAGGGTCCGCAGCTTCGAGTTGCCCGCGGTGCTCACGTACCCGAGGTCCACTTCCGCCCTCCAGCGCGGGCCCGGTGCCGCGACCGGGGGCGCTACCTGCGCCGCGGCCGGAAGTGCGGGCACCACGGGGGCGGCATCCTGCGCGACAGCGCGCGAAACGGCGAGCACCGCGGCGACGGGCACGGCGGCGAGGGCGAGGCGCGGCATGAATGCTCCGGCGGGATCAGGTCGGATCGACCCCGTCCCGCGCGCGCTCGATGACGACTTCGACGGAATCGAGCGGACCCGGAATGGGGGCGTGGGGCTTTCGGGCGGCGACGCGCACCCGGTCCACGTGATCGAGGGCCAGGACCTTCGCCGCGATCTGCTCGCACAACGCCTCGAGCAGGCGGTGGTGGCTGGTGCCGACCGAGTCGGCCACCAGGCCGTACAGCGACCGGTAATCGAGGAGCGCCTTCGGGGAGTCGGTGACGCCCACGCGGCGCAGCGACAGGTACACCGTGACGTCGAGCTCGAGCGGCTGGGGGATGTGCTCTTCGTGCGGCAACAGGCCCACGAGCGTGTGAAAGCGCATGCCCCGCAGCGTGATCGCGTCGTGCGTCATCGTGCCGTGAACGGTATCGTGGCCGCGCCCGGGCGTCCAGCGCCCGCGCGCCGCGGCGGGGACGTCAGACGAAGTAATCGGAGACGCGGATGCCGTATTTGTCGGGGCTCGTCACCTTGATGATGCTGCGCGTGAAGTTGCCCGCGCCGTCGCGATGGGCGAGGTCCACGGGATGGCCCGGGAACAGGATCGTCCCGGCCGGATCGGAGATGAGGCGCACCAGCGGCCGGTGGATCTGCTCCACGTCCGCGTTCGCCGCCGTCACCAGCGCCAGCTCGTAGGTGTCCAGGATCACCAGCGTCCCCACCGGATACACGCCGATGAGGTTGATGAACGCCTTGACCAGGATCGGATCCTGGCCGCGCTTGGGGTTCTCCAGCATCTCCTTGAGGACGGCGTCGGGCTCGATCGGCGTGGTCTGATACGCGCGCCGGGTGGTCGCGGCGTCGAAGCCGTCGGCCACCGCGATGATCTTGGAGAAGATCGAGATCTGCCGCGGCCGGATGGACTTGGGGTAGCCGGTCAGGTCGGTCTTCATGTGGTGCTCGTACGTCCCGATCATGCTGCGGTACGGGACCTCGCCGTAGCCGCGCAGCCCGAACAGCGTGAGCACGCCGAGCCAGGGGTGCGCGGTCATGATCCGCCACTCCTCCTCGTCGAGGCTGCCGTTCTTGTTGAGCACCTCGAGGGGGACCCGCGACTTGCCCACGTCGTGGAACAGCGCCGCCATGCCGAGGTCGTACAGCTGCAACTTGGTGAAACCCAGCTTGCGGCCGAGCGCGACGGAGAAGATGCACACGTTTACCGAGTGGGTGAACGTGTAGTCGTCGTAGTCCCGGAGCGTCGTCAGGCCGACCAGCGAGGTTTCCTCGGACAGCACCTGGTCCACGATCGCCTGCACCGCGCGCTTGACCTTCTTCACGCTCGCGGTGCGGCCCATCCGCACCGAGTTGATGACCTCCTTGGTGACCGCCACGGACCGCTGGTAGGTGCGCTTGGCCTGCTCCTTGGCGCGCTCCTCTTCCTCCTCGTTGACCTCCGAGTCGAGCGGGGGCTCCACGACGATGTGCCCCACCCCGGCGTCGCGCATCTTGCTGGTCAGCTCGAAGAAGCGGTTGGTGCTCGCGTCGCGCGCCGCGGCCGCCAGCAGCAGCGACAGGAACGCGGTCCACTCGCGCCGGTCCGCCCCTTCCGCCGCCCGGACGACGCCGACGCCCACCGCCTTGAAGAGGCTGAGCACGTGCGAGAACGACGCGTAGTTGTCGAGGTCGAGCCGCAGCCGCGTCGCGTTCACGAACAGGAATTCGCTCGTGATCCTGAGCTCGATCTCCTTCTCGCGCTCCAGGATCCCCTCGCCGGACACGGCGAGGTCGTCGAGCGACTTCTGCACCTGGCTGTTCTCGAGCGGGTAGAGCTTCAGCGACCGGAGCGCCGTGTAGAGCGTCACCAGGAAGCCGCGCCCGGCGCCCCGGATGTAGGCGTCCGTGGTCTGGATCGAGTCCACGACGGAGGGGCGGCGGACGGGACCGCTCATCTCAGCTCCCCGCCGGCCCGCCGCGCAACGCGCGGCTCACGGCGTTCCGCACCAGCACCTCCTTCGCCCCGGTGGCGCGCTCGAGCGCCTCGCGGGCCCGCCCCGTCCCGATGCGCCCCAGCGCCAGCGCCGCGCACGCGCGGGTCTCGGGATCCTCCTTGCGCTTCAGGAACCCGCCGCCGTTGAGCATCGCGTCCAGCGCGTCCACCCCGCCCTCCCCCACCATGGAGCCGAACGCCTCGAAGAACGCCATCTTCTCCGTGAGGTCCGCCGCCCGGACCGACTTGCCCTGCACCGCCGCCGTCACCTTGGCGAGGGCGCCCCGGTGGCGGTGCTGCATCAGCGCCCGCACCGTCGTGAGCCGCACGTCGCGGTCCTCGTCGTCGAGCGCGCGCTCGAGGCCCTGCAGCGCGGTCGGCGTCCCCAGCTCGGCCAGCGCCTGGACCGCGACCATGCGGATCGCCGTCTCCTCGTGCGCCAGCGCGCCGCTGATGGCCGGGACCGCCTCTTTGAGCTTCAGCTTGCCCGCGACCTTCACCGCCTCCAGCGCCACCACGGCGTCCGCCCCGGCGATGGCGCCCACCAGGTCCGGCACGTGCGCGGCGGCCAGCCGCTGCAGGGCGTCCTCGAGCACCGTCTTCACCCGCGCGTTCGTGATCCGCGGCAGCCAGGCGAGCAGCGTCGGCAGCGCCTCCGCCCGCAGCTCCCCGAACAGCTCCCCCAGCTCGTCCGCGGCGGGATGCGCCGCGGCCTCGTCGAGGGACTGCAGCAGTTGGCCGAGGGCCTCGGGCTGCGACAGCCGGCCCGGCAGGTCCTCGAGCGCCTTGCGCTGCTCCGGCAGCAGCTCCCGCGCCCGCTGCAGCACCGCGCGGACCTCCCGCAGCACGTACGCCACGGAGAGGAAGTCGCCCGCGCCGAGCAGGTAGGGCAGGAAGCTCTCGAGGATCGAGATCAGCTCCGCGCGGACGGTGGGATACGGCTGCAGCTCCAGCACGTCGAACAGCATCGCGAGGACGTTGCGCCGCAGGTCCTGCGCGTACTCGCGGTTCACCTCGTCGCGCAGGTAGTTGATCTCGCGCTCGTCGAGGAAATAGAGGGTGCTGTCGAAATCGTCGGCCTTGACGATCCCCTCGTGGACGGGCGCTTCCTCCTGCACCGCCTGGCCCACGTAGCGCGGCTCCGCCTTCGCCAGCTCGGCCGCGGCCGGCAGCTGCATCGTGCCGGCCTCGGGGGCGCCCATCTCGTGGAAGACGTAGCGGATCAGCTGGAAATCCTTCTCCCACAGCAGCGTCAGCAGGTCGTCGTTGTCCTCCGGCTGCAGGGTGCGGGCGCGGTGCAGGACGTCGAGCAGGCCGACGATCTCGTCCGCCTCGACGCCGGGCAGGAAGGTGACGGCCCGCACGCCGTCCTTGTAGAGCACCCACGCGACGCTCTCGCTGCGGGTGGCCTGCTCGTACACGACGTGCCCTTCCCACTTCAGCTCGTTCTCGTACACGTCCAGCGCCAGGTCGTCCTGCGCCGCCCACACCGGCCGGAACGCGGCGCGCAGGGTTTCCATCGCCTTCTGATAGACGGGATTGTTGGGGAGATAGAGCTGGTGGGCGCGCAGCCCCTTCACGAGGGCCTGCATCAGCTCCTCGACGACTGCCGGAGGAAGCGCCAGCTCTGCCGACGGACCGATCGTCACTCAGCCCCGCTCCCGAGCAAAGCGGGCGTGGCGCAGAGTCCACGTCCGCCGCGGTTGTGATCCGTTCCGACCGGCCCGGCGAGCGTGGCTGCAGTGCCGCGCACGCCTGCGGCCCGAAGTGCCGCCCCCGGCGCCGGGAAGCGCCGGGCCCAACCACAGGAGGCGGTAATATAGTGCGGGACCGGAACCGGCGTGACTCGCGCGGGCGCGGCGCCGCCGCCGGCGACCGCCGGGCGGGCGGCGGCGGGGGGCCGGCGAGCGGCGCTTGCGCTTCGGCTTCCCTTCGGCTAGCTTGGTTTCGGCATATCTTCGGGACAGCCTCGGCCGGCCGCCGGCGGGAAGGGACCATGGTGCCGCTCACGAAGCGCCAGCGCGAAATCCTCGACTATCTCACCGACTACATCGGCGACCGCGGCTACGCGCCGAGCTTCGAGGAGATCGCCGCGGCGATGAAGTACGGCTCGCTCGCCACGGTGCACGAGCACCTCAGCAACCTCGAGCGCAAAGGCGTGATCCGCCGCGCCTACAACGAGAGCCGCTCCATCGAGGTGCTCTCGCGCGCCCGCGCCCCCGGCGTCGCGGAGCTGCCGCTGCTGGGGCTGGTCGCGGCCGGCGAGCCGATCGAGGCGGTCGAGCAGCAGGAGACCATCGCGCTGCCGGAGGAGATGCTGCCGGCGACCGGCCCCAACTACGTGCTGCGGGTGCGCGGCGACTCGATGATCGACGAGCAGATCAAGGATGGAGACTACGTCATCGTGCACAGCCGCAACCACGCCCGGAACGGGGAGATGGTGATCGCCCTGCTGCAGGGCACGCACGCCACCGTCAAGAAGTTCTACCGGGAGAAGAGCGGCTGGGTGCGGCTCCAGCCGGCGAACGTGGCCGTCGAGCCGATCTTCGTGCACGAAGACGACGTGACCATCCAGGGCGTCGTGGTGGGGGTGATCCGCAAGTTCTAGCCGTTCCCCGGCTACTAGCCCTTCCCCGGCGGCCCCGCTAGGTTTTTCGGCCATGGCGGTGCGGCCGACCCTCATGGTGGTCCAGTTCGACGGTGGGTCCTTCGCAGGGTGGCAGCGCCAGCCGGCGGCACGCACGGTCCAGGGCGAGATCGAGGCGGTCCTCGAGCGGCTCCTGGGACGGCGGGCACCGGTCGTCGGAGCGGGGCGGACCGACGCCGGGGTGCACGCCGTAGGCCAGGTAGCGGCGACGACGGTGCCCGAGCGGTGGGCCCCCGAGGACCTGATGCGCGCCATGAATGCACTCCTGCCACCCGATATCTGGGTCGCATCCGCGCGGCGGATGGCGCCCGGCTTCAATCCGCGCCGCGATGCGGTCGAGCGGACGTATTGCTACCGCATCGGCACCGACGCGGGCGCGCGCTCGCCGTTCCGGCGCCGCCACGAGTGGGCGGTACCCGGCCCGCTGGCGGCAGGGCACCTGGTGAGGGCGGCGGCCGCCCTCGTGGGCGAGCACAGCTTCGCCGCCCTCTCGGCCAAGGGCCCCGCGCGGGAGCACTACCGCTGTCGCGTGCTCGAGGCCTTGTGGCTCGCCCGAGAGGACGCGCCGGGCTACGAGTTCTGGATCACCGCCGACCGGTTCCTGCACCACATGGTGCGCTTCCTGGTGGGCCTGATGGTGGACATCGCCCGGGGCCGCCGGCCGGAGGGCGATCTCGGCAGGCTGCTGTCGCACACCGACAACCAGGCGGCGTCGCCGCCGGCGCCGGCGCACGGGCTGTTTCTGGTCGGCGTCCGCTACCCCACGCACCTCTATGCCTGAGCGCCACGTGGCCTTCGCTCTTCGGCGCCGGCCGGCGCGCCCGCGCCGCGGGCCGCTGCCGGTCGCCCGCGCGGCCGGCTGGGCCGTCCTGCTCACGGCCGCGGCGGCCCCCCTGGCGGCGCAGCAGCGCGCCGGCGCGATCGCCGCCGAGCGGCACTCCGCGCTCAGCATCGCCGCGGCGCGGGTCGCTCCCGCGGTCGTGAGCGTCAACGTGGTGCGCCGCGAGCGCGCCCTGCCGCGGACGGTGTTCGACCTGTTCTTCCTCCCGCCCGGCTCGGAGCAGATCGTCCAGGGGCTCGGCTCGGGCTTCATCGTGACGCGCGACGGCCTGGTCATCACCAACCAGCACGTCGTGTCCGGCGCGGACTCCATCGTCGTCACGCTGCGCGACGGCCGCACCTTCCCCGCCAAGCTGCTCGGGGAGGACGCCCGCAACGACATCGCGGTCGTCAAGATCGACGGCTCGAACTTCCCCGTGGTCCGCATCGGGCGGAGCCGCGACCTGGACATCGGCGACTGGGTGATCGCGATCGGCAATCCGTACGGGTACCTGCTCGGCAACAGCGAGCCGTCGGTGACCGCGGGGGTCGTGAGCGCGCTGCGGCGCTCCGTGCTGCCGACCAGCCAGCAGCCGGGGATCTACCTCGACATGATCCAGACCGACGCGGCCATCAACCCCGGCAACTCGGGCGGCCCGCTGGTGAACGCGCAGGGCGAGGTGGTGGGGGTGAACTCGTTCATCCTGTCCGAATCGGGCGGGAACGTCGGGCTCGGCTTCGCGATCCCCATCGAGCGGGCGATGCGCATCGCCCGCGACCTGCGCGACTACCACCAGGTGCAGCGCGGCTGGACCGGCATCGAGATCGTGGAGCCCGGCGCGAACTCCGATTCGTGGCGGCGCCAGCCGGGCGTCGCGGTGCAGCGGGTGGTCCCGGGCAGCCCGGCGGCGGCCGCCGGCCTCCTGGCGGGGGACACGATCACCAGGGTCGGCGACCAGCCGGTGCGCAACTACCTGGACTGGGAAGGGGCGCAGCTCGACCTCGAGCTGGGCGACACGCTGCACCTGGCGTACCTTCGCGACGGCGTGGCGCACGTCCTGGCGCTGCGCGCCGTCGCGCTGCCCTCCGAGCGCGCCGAGCTGGTGACCCTGGGCGACCTGCAGCTCATCACCGTGACGCCCGCCATCCAGGCCGAGCGTCACCTCGACGTCGGGGAGGGCGGGCTGGTGGTCGGGGTCGGGCCCGAGACCCAGCAGCTGCTGGGGTTGCAGGCCGGGGACGTGATCGTCCGCATCAACAACGAGGCCGTCACCGGCGCCGAGCAGGTCAAGAAGCTGTTCGACTACTTCCGGGTTCGCGGCGGCGGCCGGCTGTACTTCGACCGCGGGGGTCGAATCTGGTGGGCCGACTTCTGACGAGCGCGACATGACGGACAACGAGCGGTACGTCTCCCCTCTCGCCACCCGCTACGCCTCGGCGCCGATGCAGCGTCTGTGGGGCGCGGCGGTCAGGATCGGGCTGTGGCGCCGCCTGTGGATCGCCCTCGCCGAAGCGGAGCGGGAGCTGGGGCTGTCCATCCCGGACGAGGCGCTCGCCGAGATGCGGGCCCACGTGGACGACGTGGACTTCGCGCGCGCCGCGGAGTACGAGCGGCGCTTCCGCCACGACGTGATGGCCCACGTGCACGCGTTCGGCGATGTGGCGCCCGCCGCGCGTCCGTTCATCCATCTCGGCGCCACCTCGGCGTTCGTGACCGACAACGCCGATCTGCTGGTGATGCGCGAGGCCCTGCACCTCGTGGCCCAGCGCCTGGGCACGGCCCTGCGGGCGCTGCGCGCCTTCGCGACCCGCTACCGGGCGCTCCCGACGCTGGCGTACACGCACCTGCAGCCGGCGCAGCTCACCACCGTGGGCAAGCGGGCGGCGCTGTGGATGCAGGCGCTGGCGGCGGACCTCGAGGAGGTACGGCACCGGGAAGCCACCCTGGCGTTCCTCGGCTGCAAGGGGGCGACGGGCACCCAGGCGTCGTTCCTCGACCTGTTCGGCGGCGACCACGAGCGGGTGCGGCGCCTCGACCGGCTGGTGGCCGACAAGGTCGGCTTCCCGCTGGTGGTGCCGATCAGCGGCCAGACGTACCCGCGCAAGGCCGACGCGCAGGTGCTCGATGCGCTGGCGGGCGTCGCGCAGTCGGCGGCGAAATTCGCGGCGGACCTGCGGCTGCTCCAGCACCTCGGCGAGGTGCTCGAGCCGTTCGAGGCCGAGCAGATCGGCTCGTCCGCGATGGCCTACAAGCGGAACCCGATGCGCTCGGAGCGGATCGTATCGCTCGCGCGCTACGCCATGCACCTGCCCGCCAACACCCAGGAGACCGCCGCGCAGCAGTGGTTCGAGCGGACGCTCGACGACAGCGCCAACCGCCGGCTGGTGCTGCCGGAGGGGTTCCTGGCGGTGGACGCGATCCTGGTGCTCGTGGGCGACGTCGCCCGGGGACTCGAGGTGCGCGAGGCCGTGATCCGGCGCCACGTGGAAGGGGAGCTGCCGTTCATGGCGACCGAGCGCTGCCTGATGCTCGGGGTCCAGGCGGGCGGCGACCGCCAGACGCTCCACGAAGTGGTGCGGCGGCACAGCCTCGCGGTCGCGCAGGCCCGGGCGGAGCGCGGCGCGCCGAACGACCTCCTCGCGCGGCTCGCGGCCGACCCCGCGTTCGCCGGCACCGGCGTGGCCGAAGTGGCCGCCTCGCTCGACGCCACGACGTTCGTGGGCCGCGCCCCGGAGCAGGTGGACGAATTCGTGCGGGACGTGGTGGACCCCTTGCTGGCGGAGGTGCCCGACGCGCCGCCCGCCGAGGTACTGGTATGAGCGTGTCCGTCAGGAGCGCCCTCCCGCTGCCGCTGGAGCGGCGGGGCAAGGTGCGCGAGGTGTACCGCGTGGACGAGCAGCGCCTGTTGCTCGTGGCGAGCGACCGCATCAGCGCGTTCGACTTCGTGCTCGAGCAGCCCGTGCCGCACAAGGGCGCCGTGCTCACCCAGCTGAGCGCCTTCTGGTTCGGGCGCCTGAAGGCCGCGGCTCCGCACCACGCACTCGCCTCCGACGCGGACGCGATCGCCCGGGCGGTGCCAGCGCTCGGCGCGCACCGGGACGCGATCACCGGACGCGCGATGCTGGTGCGCCGCACGACCCCGGCGGCCTTCGAGTGCGTGGTGCGGGGCTACCTGTCGGGATCGGCGTGGAAGGAGTACCGCCAGTCGGGGACGCTGGCCGGCGAGCCGCTCCCCAAGGGGCTGCGCGAGTCCGATCAGCTCCCCGCGCCGATCTTCTCGCCCGCGACCAAGGCGGAGGTCGGCCACGACGAGAACGTCACCTTCCGGCACGTCGAGGCCGCGGTGGGGCCGGCGCTGGCGGCGCAGCTCCGGGACCGGTCGCTGGCCCTGTACGCCGAGGCGCGGGCCTTCGCCGCCACGCGCGGGATCATCATCGCGGACACGAAATTCGAGTTCGGCACCACCCCCTCGGGCGAGCTGCTGCTGATCGACGAGGTGCTGACGCCGGACTCGTCGCGGTTCTGGCCCTCCGACGGCTATCGCCCCGGCGGGGCCCAGCCCAGCTTCGACAAGCAACCGGTGCGCGACTACCTGGAGGGGCTGCGGAAGGCGGGGACGTGGAACGGCGAGGCCCCGGCACCTCCGCTCTCCGCCGACGTGGTGCAGGCGACGACCGACCGGTACCGCGACATCCTGCGCCGGCTGGCCGGCGTCACCCTGGAGGATCGCTGATGCGCATCGCGTCCGAAGGCTGGCCGTTCATCAAGGTCGCGCTCGCGCTCGACGCGGCCCTGGCCGTCGTCTGGTACTCGTGGCCGGGCTGGACCGCGTGGCTGCTGGTGGCCGGCCTGGTCCTCACCGTGTGGGTCGTCGCGTTCTTCCGCGATCCCGAGCGCGCCGGCCCCCGCGGCGACGGCCTGGTCGTCGCCCCGGCCGATGGGCGCGTGTGCGGCATCGCCCAGGTGGAGGAGGCGATGTATCTTCACCGGACGGCCACGCGCCTTTCCATCTTCATGAGCGTGTTCAACGTGCACGTCAACCGGTATCCGGTTTCGGGCGAGATCGAAGTGGTGCACTACAATCCCGGCCAGTTCACGGTGGCGAGCCACGACAAGGCGTCCCTCGTCAACGAGCAGGCGTCCATCGGCATCAAGGGCCCCCGCGGGCCGGTGCTGGTGCGCCAGATCGCCGGCAACATCGCCCGCCGCATCGTGACCGACGCGGGGCCCGGCGACCAGGCGATCCAGGGGGAGCGGCTGGGGATGATCCGGTTCGGCTCGCGCGTGGACCTGTTCCTGGAGCCCGGAGCCGTGGTGAAGGTGGCCCTCGGCGACACCGTGCGCGGCGGCGAGACCGTGCTGGCGGAATGGCCGGCGTGACCGCGCCCCGCAGCCGGCCCCGCGGGATGCGGCGCGCGATCGTCATTCTCCCCAGCGCGTTCACGTCCGGGAACCTGTTCTTCGGCGTCTGGTCCATCATCCAGGCGTCCCGCGGCGAGTTCCCCACGGCGGCGTGGTTCATCGTGGTGGCGGCGGTGCTGGACCTGCTCGACGGCCGCATCGCGCGGATGAGCCGGACGGGCAGCTCGTTCGGGGCCGAGCTCGACTCGCTCGTGGACATCGTGTCGTTCGGGCTCGCGCCGGCGATGCTGCTGTACTTCTGGCAGTTCCAGGGACGCGAGTGGGGGTGGCTGTTCTCGTTCTTCTACGTCCTCGCCGCGGCGCTGCGGCTGGCACGCTTCAACGTCATCCAGGCGGGCCAGGCCAAGACCCACTTCATCGGCCTCTCCTCCCCGATCGCCGGCATCACGCTCGCGACCCTGTATCCGTTCTCCCAGACGGCGTTCTTCCGCACCGAGCTGAGCTTCGTGCCCCTCTCGCTGCTGGCGGTCCTGCTCACCATCGCGCTCGCGCTGATGATGGTGAGCCAGGTGCCCTACCCGGTGGTTCCCAGGATCGGCCTCCGCACCTGGAAGGGGCGGCTGGCGCTCCTGGCCCACGTCGCGGCGCTGGTGGGGGCGCTGTACTTCTCGGCGTACTTCTTCTTCCCGGCGTGCCTCCTCCTCATCACCTTCGGCCTGGTGCGGGCGGTCGTGCAAGGCCTGCAGGACCGGCTCCCGGAGCGCGATCCCCTGCGGGACGACGACGAAGAGCCGCCGCGCCCGGTGGACTACGACCTGGCGCCCGGGCGGCCGCGGTTCCGTCTCGGCCGCCGTCACCACTCGGGCGGCCCACGAGCCGGCGGCGGGACGCTGTGAAGCGGTTCCGCGCCCGTGTCCGGGTGATGCCCCGCCCCTCCCTGCTCGATCCGCAGGGCCAGGCGGTGTCCCACGCCTTGGGCGAGCTCGGCTTCCGCGGCGTGGCCGAGGTGCGAGTCGGCAGGACCGTGGAGGTGACGCTCGAGGCGGCGACGGCGGACGCGGCGCGCGACGGGGCGCTCAGCATGTGCGAGCGGCTGCTCGCCAATCCGGTGACCGAGGACTTCACGCTGGAGGCGGTGGAGCCGGCATGAAGGTGGCGGTGGTGCGGTTTCCCGGCTCCAACTGCGACGCCGACGCGCTGGCGGCCGCGCGGCAGGCCGGCGCCGACGCCGAGTACGTCTGGCACCGCTCGGCCGATCTCGGCGGCGCGGACGTGGTGGTGCTGCCGGGCGGGTTCGCCTACGGCGATTACCTCCGGCCCGGCGCGATCGCGCGGTTCTCGCCCGTGATGCGCGCGGTCGCCGCGCACGCCGCCGCCGGCCGGCCGGTGCTGGGGATCTGCAACGGCTTCCAGGTGTTGTGCGAGGCCGGGCTCCTGCCGGGCGCCCTGGCGCGCAACGGCGGCCTGCTGTTCGTGTGCCGCCAGGTCACGATCCGCGTCGAGTCCGACGCGACCCCGTTCACGGCGCGCTATCGCCCGGGCCAGCTGCTGCGGATGCCGGTGGCGCACGGTGATGGACGGTACGTGGCGGACGACGCCACGCTCGACCGGCTCGAGCGCGAGGAGCGCGTGGTGTTCCGCTACGTCGGCGGCAACCCCAACGGCGCGATGCGCGACATCGCCGGCATCACCAACGAAGGACACAACGTCGTCGGTCTCATGCCGCATCCCGAGCGCGCCGCCGAGGCCCTTCTCGGCTCCAGCGACGGCGCGGCCATGTTCGCCCTGGCGGCAGCAGCCGCGGGCGTCTAAGGAGGTCCCATGACCCGCTCCACCTGCTGGATGACGCTCCTCGCGACCGCCCTCGTGGCGTCGCCGCTCGCGGCGCAGGACAGCCTGGCGCCCATCCGGCGCGACACCGCCAAGGCCAAGCCCGCGGCCCCCGCCGCGGCGCAGCCCGCCGCCGCGGCCCCCGCGGCTCCGGCGGCCACGCTGGCGGCCCCGGCGTCCGCCCCGACTGATACCTCGAAGGTCGTCACGCCGGGCATGACGCAGGCCCAGGTCATCGCCCGCTGGGGCGACCCGGTGGCCGTGCGGCGCATGAACGACTGGACGTACCTGTTCTTCCGCAACGGTGACGAGGCGAGCTGGGGGTACTACGACACCGTCTTCCTCCAGAACGGCCAGGTGATGGACGCCATCGTCCGTTCGCCGGATCACGTGTACGGCGGGCAGAGCAGCTCGCCCCCGGGCCGCACGCCGGTGTTCACGCCGCCGACGCCGGCGGCGGCGGATTCCGGGCACGGCGCCGTGACGGGCGTGCGCGTCCAGCCCGGCCGGTGACGGCGCACTCCCGCCCCGGGGATCCTCCTCTCACGCCGGAGCTGATCCGGCAACACGGACTCAAGCCCGAGGAATTCGAGCGCATTCGCGCCGTCCTCGGGCGCGCCCCCACGT
Organism: uncultured Gemmatimonadales bacterium; assembly: GCA_963806755.1. Classification (GTDB taxonomy): domain Bacteria; phylum Gemmatimonadota; class Gemmatimonadetes; order Gemmatimonadales; family JACORV01; genus Fen-1245. The sequence continues at coordinate 51,861 of CAWDZR010000035.1, read as the reverse complement.
ACGTCGAGCTGGGCATCTTCTCCGCGCTGTGGAGCGAGCACTGCGCCTACAAGCACTCCCGGCCGGTGCTCAAGACCTTCCCCACCACCGGGCCGCAGGTGCTCCAGGGCCCGGGCGAGAACGCGGGCGTCGTCCGCATCGGGCACGGCTGGGCCGTGGCCTTCAAGATGGAATCGCACAACCACCCGTCGGCGGTCGAGCCCTACCAGGGCGCCGCCACCGGCGTGGGCGGCATCCTGCGCGACATCTTCACGATGGGCGCGCGGCCCATCGCGATCCTCGACTCGCTGCGCTTCGGGTCCCTGGCCAACGACCACCAGCGCTACCTCGTGAAGGGCGTGGTGCGCGGGATCGGCGACTACGGGAACTGCGTCGGCGTCCCGACCGTGGGCGGCGACGTGGCCTTCGAGCCGGCCTACGAGGGCAATCCCCTCGTCAACGCGATGTGCGTCGGGCTGCTGCGGGAGGAGGAGCTGATCCGCGCCCAGGCCGCCGGGCCGGGCAATCCCGTCATCGCGGTGGGCGCGCGCACCGGGCGCGACGGCATTCACGGCGCGTCGTTCGCCTCCGAGGAGCTGTCGGCGCAGAGCCAGGCGCGCCGCCCCCAGGTGCAGGTCGGCGACCCGTTCACCGAGAAGCTGCTGGTCGAGGCCTCGCTGGAGCTGATCCGCTCGGGGCACATCGTCGCGATCCAGGACATGGGCGCCGCCGGCCTCGTCTCGAGCTCGGCGGAGATGGCCGCGCGGGGCGGCGTGGGCGTGGAGATCGACGCGGCGCTGATGCCCGCCCGCGAGACGGGGATGACCCCCTACGAGATCCTGCTCTCGGAGTCGCAGGAGCGGATGCTGGTGGTGGCCAAGAAGGGCCGGGAGCGGGAGGTGGACGCGATCTGCCGCACCTGGGAGCTGGGCAGCGCGGTGATCGGGCGGGTGACCGACGACGGCATGTACCGGGTGCGCTGGGGCGAGGAGGTCGTGGCGGAGATCCCGGGCCGCGACCTGGTGGACCGCGCGCCGGTTTACCACCCCGAGGCGCGCGAGAGCGCCGCGACGGCCGCCCGCCGGGCGCGACCGGTGCCGCCTCCGCCCGCGGACCAGGACCTCGGCGAGACGCTGGAGCGCCTGCTCGACCTCCCGACCATCGCCTCCAAGCGCTGGGTGTACGAGCAGTACGACTCCTCGGTGCAGGCGGCCACCGTGCTCGGCCCCGGCGGCGACGCGGCGGTGCTGCGGGTCCGCGGGACCCCGCTCGGCGTGGCCGTCACCAGCGGCGGCAGCGGGCGCTACGTCTCGCTCGATCCCTACGAGGGGGGCAAGGCGGCGGTCGCGGAGGCCGCGCGCAATCTCGCCGCCACCGGCGCGCGGCCGCTCGGCATCACCGACTGCCTCAACTTCGGAAACCCCGAGAAGCCCGAAGTGTTCTACCAGTTCCGGGAGGCGTGCCGCGGCATCGCCGACGCCTGCGTGGCGCTGCGGACGCCGGTGACGGGCGGCAACGTCTCGTTCTACAACGAGAGCCCGGCCGGGGCGGTCCTGCCGACGCCGGTGATCGGCATGGTCGGCGTGCTGGCCGACGTCGAGGCGAGGATCCCGGCCGCGTTCCGCTCCCCGGGCGACGCCGTGCTGTGCTTCGGCGCGCCGCGCGGTGAGCTGGGCGGGTCGCAGTATCTTTCGCTGGTGACGGGTGACGTGTTCGGGGCCCCGCCCCGCGTGGATCTCGCGGCCGGGCAGGCGCTGGTGGACTGCCTGGTCGCCTGCGCGGAGCACCGGCTGCTCGCCTCCGCGCACGACGTGTCGGAGGGAGGCCTCGCGGTGGCCCTGGCCGAGTGCGCGGCGCTGGCGGAGGAGCCGCTGGGCCTCGACGCCGATCTCTCGGCGCTCGCGGGCGGCATCGGAGCGGAGGCGCTGCTGTTCGGCGAGGACCAGGGCGTGATGGTGGTGAGCGCGCCGCCGGCCCGGGCCGAGGCGGCCCTCGCGGTGGCGCGCGAGCACGGCGTGGCGGCGCGCGCGATCGGCACGGTGGGCGGGCGCCGCGGCCGCGTCGCGATCCGCGTCGGCGCCCGGGGGCTCGAGCGCCCGGTCGCGCGGCTGCGGCGCATCTACGAGGAGGCCCTGCCCCGGCGGCTGGGCGGTGCCGACGGCACGCCCCTTGCGCGGGGAGACTGACCGCGATGTGCGGAATCATCGGCGTTTCGAATCATCCTGATGCGGCCCACCTGGCCTACCTCGGGCTGTACGCGCTCCAGCACCGGGGCCAGGAGTCGGCCGGCATCGTCGCGGTGGACGACGCGGGCGTGGCCCGCACCCACCGCGGGATGGGCCTCGTCGCCGACGTGTTCGCGGAGGGCGTGCTCGACAGCTTCGAGGGCACCACGGCGATCGGGCACACGCGCTACAGCACGGCGGGCTCCAGCGTGCTGGCCAACGCGGGACCCGTGCTGGTCCGCTTCCGCGGCGGTACGCTCGCGCTGGCCCACAACGGGAACCTGACCAACGCCGCGGAGCTCAGGCGCGAGCTGGTGGACGACGGCGCGATCTTCTCCTCCACGATGGACTCGGAGATCCTGGTCCACCTGATCGCCCGCTCCCGGCACGCGGACCCGGCGGACCAGATCCGCGATGCGCTGTCGCGGGTCGAGGGCGCCTACTCCCTCGTGATCTCCGTCAACCGCCAGATCTACGCCGTGGTGGACCCGCGCGGCTTCCGTCCCCTGCTGCTCGGCAAGGTGGGCGATGCGCCGGTGGTGGCCTCGGAGAGCTGCGCGCTCGACATCGTGGGCGCGCGGGCGGTGTGCGAGCTGGAGCCGGGGACGATGGTCCGCCTCGACGGCCCGAAGGTCGAGTACCTCGAGCCCCTGCCCGCCCAGCCTTCCGCGCGCTGCGTGTTCGAGCTGGTGTACTTCTCGCGCCCCGACAGCTTCATCTTCGGCGAGAGCGTGGACCAGTACCGCCGCAACCTCGGCCGCCAGCTCGCGCGCGAGCATCCGGCCCCGGGCTGCGACTGCGTCTTCTCGGTGCCCGACTCGTCGAACGCGGCCGCGCTCGGCTTCTCCGACGCCTCCGGCATCCCGCTCGAGCACGCGCTGATCCGCAACCACTACGTCGGAAGAACGTTCATCCATCCCAGCCAGGCGGGTCGCGACGCCAAGGTCATGATCAAGTACAACACGGTGCGCGAGGTGCTGGCCGGCCGGCGCGTCGTGGTCGTGGACGACTCCATCGTCCGCGGCACGACCAGCCGGGGGCTGGTGGACATGATTCGGCGAGCCGGCGCCCGCGAGGTGCACTTCCGGGTGGCCTCGGCGCCCATCGTCGGGCCGTGCTACTACGGCATCGACACGCCCAACCGTGACGAGCTGATCGCGTCCACGCATTCGGCCGAGGAGATCCGCGCCTACCTGGGCGTCGAATCCCTCGGCTACCTGTCGCTCGAGGGGATGCTGAAGGCCAGCGCCCGCGAGAGCGACCGCTTCTGTCACGCCTGCTTCTCCACCCACTATCCCACGCCCGTGCCCTCCGACGCCGCGAAGCTGCGGTTCGAGGCCGGGCGCGCACGCAACCCAAAGGGCAAGGTATGAGCCGCTACGTCTACTATTTCGGTGCCGGCCACGCGGACGGCACCGCCCAGATGAAGAACGTGCTCGGTGGCAAGGGAGCCAACCTGGCCGAGATGACCAACCTCGGCATCCCGGTGCCGCCCGGCTTCACCATCAGCGCCGAGCTGTGCAACGCCTACATCACCAACAAGACCTACCCCAAGGAGCTGAAGGGCGAGGTGGAGCTGAGCCTGCGGCGGGTCGAAGAGGTGATGGGCCGGAAGTTCGGCGCGGCCGTCAAGCCGCTGCTCGTGTCGGTGCGCTCCGGCGCGGCCGTCTCGATGCCGGGCATGATGGACACGATCCTGAATCTGGGGATGAACGACGCGGTGGCCGAGGCGCTGGCCAAGGAAACCGGCAACGCGCAGTTCGCCTACGACGCCTACCGTCGCTTCGTGCAGATGTACGGCGACGTCGTCCTGGGCCTCAAGGGCAGCAAGAGCCCGTTCGAGCCGCTGCTCGACGCGAAGAAGAAGGCCAAGAAGGTGGAGCGCGACATCGACCTGCCCGCCGAGGACATGAAGGCCCTCGTGGGCGAGTACAAGGCCGCCCTGAAGAAGCTCCTGCCGTCCGGATTCCCCGAGGAGCCCGAAGCGCAGCTGTGGGGCGCCATCGAGGCGGTGTGGCGCTCGTGGATGGGCGACCGGGCGATCGCGTACCGGCGCATCCACCACGTGCCCGAGACGCTGGGCACGGCCGTCACCGTGATGGCGATGGTGTTCGGCAACTTCGGCGAGGACTCCGGCACGGGCGTCGCGTTCACGCGCGACCCCTCGACGGGCGAGAGGCGGTTCTTCGGCGAGTTCCTGGTGAACGCGCAGGGCGAGGACGTGGTCGCGGGCATCCGCACGCCGGAGCCGGTGGCCCTCATGGAGCGCAAGTTCCCGCCCGCGTACAAGCAGCTGGTGGAGACCTACCAGCGCCTCGAGAAGCACTACAAGGACATGCAGGACCTCGAGTTCACGGTCGAGCGCGGCAAGCTGTTCCTGCTGCAGACCCGGAACGGCAAGCGCACCGGCGCCGCCGCCGTGCGGGTCGCGGTCGAGATGGCGGAGGAGGGCCTGATCACGCAGCAGGAGGCCCTGCTCCGCGTCTCCCCCGAGGCGCTCGACCAGCTGCTGCACCCGATGGTGGACCCGGACGCCAAGGCCACGGTGCTGGCGACCGGCCTGCCGGCCTCGCCGGGCGCGGCCGCCGGCCAGGTGGTGTTCGACGCCCACGAGGCGTTCGACTGGGCCAGCCAGGGCAAGCCCGTCATCCTGGTCCGGGCCGAGACCTCGCCCGAGGACATCAAGGGGATGGCCGCGGCCAAGGGCATCCTCACGGCGCGCGGCGGGATGACCTCGCACGCGGCGGTCGTGGCGCGCGGCATGGGCAAGTGCTGCGTGGTGGGCGCCAAGGCGGTCGAGGTGGATGAGGCGGCCGGGGTGTTCCGTTCCAACGGGCGCACCGTCAAGCGCGGCGATTGGGTGACGCTCGACGGCTCGACGGGCCGGGTCATCGACGGCCAGGTCAAGCTGGTGGAGCCCAAGATGTCGGGGCACTTCGAGAAGTTCATGCAGTGGGCCGACCGGGAACGCACGATCACGGTGCGCACCAACGCCGACACGCCCGGCGACGCGAAGCGGGCGCGCGACTTCGGGGCGCAGGGCATCGGGCTCACGCGCACCGAGCACATGTTCTTCGAGGGCGACCGGATCGCGGCGATGCGGGAGATGATCGTCGCCCGCGACCTGGCCGGGCGAAAGAAGGCGCTCGCCAAGCTGCTGCCGATGCAGCGCGGCGACTTCGAGGGGATCTTCACGGCGATGGACGGCTACCCGGTCACCATCCGGCTGCTCGACCCGCCGCTCCACGAGTTCCTGCCGCACGAGCCCGAGGCCGTGGCGGCGCTCGCCAAGCAGATGGGGATCAGCGCCGCGCAGCTGGAGGGGATCGTCGAGTCGCTGCGCGAGGCCAATCCGATGCTCGGGCATCGCGGCTGCCGGCTGGGGATCACCTACCCCGAGATCACGGAGATGCAGGCGCAGGCGATCTTCGAGGCCGCCGTCAACGTGGCCGCGAAGGGTGTGAAGGTGATCCCGGAGGTGGAGGTCCCGCTCGTCGCGACCGTGGCGGAGTTCAAGAACCAGGAGCAGATCGTGCGCCGGGTCGCCGCCGAGGTGTTCGCCAAGGCGAAGCGCGAGGTGCACTACCTCGTCGGGACGATGATCGAGCTGCCGCGCGCGGCGCTCACGGCCGACAAGATCGCCGAGGTGGCCGAGTTCTTCTCGTACGGCACCAACGACCTGACCCAGACCACGTTCGGCCTCTCGCGCGACGATGCGGGCCGCTTCCTGCCCGCGTACGTGGAGGCGGGCATCCTCAGCAACGATCCGTTCCAGGTGCTGGACCAGGAGGGCGTGGGCAAGCTGATCACGATCGGCATCGAGCTGGGCCGCAGCGTCCGCAAGGACCTGATGGTCGGCATCTGCGGCGAGCACGGCGGCGAGCCCTCGAGCGTGATGTTCTGCCATCGCGTCGGGATGGACTACGTGTCCTGCTCCCCGTTCCGGGTGCCGATCGCCCGGTTGGCGGCGGCGCAGGCCGCGCTGCAGGAGAAGGGCGCCGAGGACCGGACCGGCGCGACGGTGTGACGACGCAGACCCGGCCCGCCGCGCGGGGCGGCGGGCCGCAGCCCCTCAGGATGGAGACGCTCGGATGAACCGACTCGGGAAGACCTGGCTTCTGGCAGCAGCCGGCCTGACGCTGGCGGTCGTGGCGACGCCGCGGTCCGTTCTCGCCCAGGAGGCGGGGGGCCAGGCACCCACGGATTCCACGGCGGCGGCGCCCGTGCAGACGACGGGCGTGCCCGAGTACCTGGCGACCCACCCGCGGGTCCTCAACCTCACCCCGAAGCAGGTGGACCGTATCGGCAAGGTCCGCGTGTGGCTGCGCGGCCAGGACTCCACGCTGCGGGCCCAGTGGAAGCAGCTGACCGGCGGGCGCCCGCTGCGCCGGATCCCTCCGGCGGAGCGGCGGACTCTGACGCCGCAGCTCCAACCGATCATGCAGCAGCTCCGGGCCAACAGCGCCGCGGCGCTGGATTCCGTGGACGCCATCCTGACGCCGCCGCAGCAGCAGAAGCTGCAGGCCAACCTCGCCGAGTACCGCGGGCGGGCCCAGGCGCGCCGCGGTCAGGTTGGGCACTAGCGGGCGACCCGTTCGGACCGCCGCAACCACGGGCCGGGCGCCGGATGGCGATCCGGCCCGTGGTGTTTCGTGGCCCGCCGCCGGCTTAACGGCGGCGGTCGCCCCCCGTCACATGGGGTGTGAGACGCCACGAACTGCCGGGGAGGTGGGCGCCATGAAAGGAATCGGTTCCAGGCTGGGTGCGATGATCGGCGCGCTGGGCATCGTCGCCTGCGCATCCCCCCTGGCCGCGCAGACGTGGCGCCACCACGGCCGGCTGCTGCGCTACGAGGCGGTGTGGGTCGAGCGGAGCCAGGCGGCGATGCGGGGGCCCGCGCCGTGGCTCACCGTGCCCGGGCCCGCCGTCCGGGCCCGGCTGGCGGAGACGCGGTGGATCCGGCGTCCCTGGCGGGCGGCTGCCTGGCGGCAGGCTGCCTGGCGCCGCGCCGCGTGGCGTCGAGCCGCCTGGAGGCCTCTGCAGTGGCGTCGCCCCGGGTGGCGCCGGATCTAGCCGCGCCGGAGGGCGAGCACCAGCACGGCGGCGATGAGCAGGCCGACCGCGTACGAGGTCAGCGCGGCGGTCCACGCCTTGCCCCGCGGCACCCGCTCCAGCGTCATCAACCCCACGACCGTGATCACGAGGGCCCAGATCTGGAACGGACCGATCCCGCGCAGCAGGGCGCCGAGGACCGGGTGCGCCTGCACGAAATCCACCGGAAACAGGAGATCGAGGCCGAACGACACCTGGAGGTCGCTCGGGGTCTGAATGGCGTCCGCGCCGCGCACGCGCAGCGTGATGACCGTGACCAGGGTCTGCAGTAACGCTACGCTGGAGGAGAAGACGGACACGCTCAGCAGTCCCTTGAAGCGCGGCGTGACACCCGTGGCCACCAGCACCACGTAGTACACGCCGGCCGCCAGCAGGGCCCCCACCACGAGGATCACCGTCGGGACGGCGAGCACCTGGATGCGGATGGCCCCGATGGCCGCGTCCGGGAGCGGCCGGCCCGCGGAAGCGCTCATGTTGCGGGCGAACTGGATCACCAGCGGAAGCAGCGCCGCCAGGACCACCAGCCACAGCACCACGAGCAAGAGCCACGGAATCCACAGCGTCGGACGATCCCGCTGCTCGGCGAACACGCCCTTGGGGAGGAAGGGCGCGCGCGCCAGGCGCCACAGGTCGGTGACGACCGGGATGTAAGCGGGAGCCGGTGAGGCGGCCTGCGGTTCCGGTGCTGCCATGAGCGCTCCGAAAGAGGGTCGCCCCGAAGCTACGCGCGGTGGGGAAAAGCGAAAGGGCCTACGCGGGCTCGTACGTGAGCACGACGTTGCCGTTCGTAAAGGATCGTTGCGACGTCAGGCGGAGATCCAGGTGCCTTGGAAGCCCCTCGAACATCGTTCTGCCGGCGCCCAGGGCGACCGGAATCACGACGATCTGGTAGGCGTCAATGACGCCCTCCGGCGCCAGCTGGGCGACGATGCTGCCGCTCCCCATGATCACCATGCCGGGGCCGGACTCGCGCTTCATGCCGCGCACCGCCCCGGCGATGTCTCCCGAGACGAGCTTCGTGTTCTGCCACGCGGCGGTCCGGAGCGACCTCGAGAACACCACCTTGGGCAGCGCGTTCATCCGCTCCGCCACCACGGGGTTGTTCTTCGCCGCGGCCGGTGTGGGCCAGTAGCCGGCCATCAGGTCGTACGTCTTCCGGCCGAAGAGCAGCTCGCCCCCTCCCTCGGCGTTGCCCTGCACCCAGGCGTCCCACTCGGCATCGTCCGGCGTTCGGTGGGCCCAGCTCATGTCGCCCCTGGCGTCGGCGATGTAGCCGTCCAGGGAGATCTGGTTGAAGACGGAAAGTGCGCGCATCGCTTGGTAGCCCCTGCCCCCTCGGGAGCCGCTCTACCGGCTCGCCGTGTGTGCCGCTTGCAGCGTCGGGCGGGCCAGCAGCCGCAGGCCCGCGACGCCGGCCTTCGCGCCGGCAGTGGAGAGCACGCGAGGCACCGCCCATGCCCCTCCGGTGCGGCGCCCGATGCCCGCCCGGCCGTCGCGGGCTTGCCGCTCCCCCGGCGTGGGCCGCGCGGATGATGCCACCGCCGCGACGGCCGGCCGCGCGACCGCCCCTGCCGTCGGGGGCACCGTCACCAGGCCCAGCACGTTCGCGTTCAGCTCCTCCGCAAGAACGGCCAGCGTCTTTCCGTCGGGGGACATGGTAAGCAGGTTGACCGTCAACGGGTACTGCACGTGGTCGATCGGAGTGCCGTCGCTGGTCCGGTACCGGACGTTCCCTGCGTTCCCGTACGAGAAGTAGATCGTCGAGCCGTCGGGCGACAGCACGATCGGCTGGTAGATGTAGTGGAGACCCTGCGGCGTCAGGACGTACTGGAGTGTCGAGTCGTAGAGCGCGCCGCCGACCGTGACGTGCGTCCCGTTGCCGTCCACGGCGAGCGTGCCGTCCCCCCGGGCCGTGGTCGGCGGCCCGAAGGCGTCGCCGGCGGTATCGTAGCGCTGGAACATGCCGGGTCCGCCGTTCAACACGACCACCGAGCGATCGTACGACCCGACCATCGTGCCGTTGCCAGTCTGGCCGTTGATCCCCGCGTCCGCCCGCAGCTGCAGCGAGTTGCTGGACAGGTCATAGGCGTAGGCGTGGCCCGTGCCTGCGGCCGAGTTCGCGGCCGTGAGCAGCACCTTGCCGTTGGCCGCAGCCACGAGAGCCACCAGGGACATGGTCGTGTCCACGCCCGACACGGGCACTTCGCTCGCCGTGGGCGGGGTCGTCCGCAGGTCCACGAACGCGAGCGAGGGCGCAGGGCCCTCGGCGACGACCAGGGTGTCGCCCCCGGGCGTCAGGTCGAAGCTGACCGGATATTCGCTCAGCTGAATCGTCCCCGTGACAGCGTTGGCCGTCCGCGAGAAGACGTCGATCATCTTGGCGTTGCCATGGTACAGGTAGAGCTGCTTGCGACGCACGTCCCAGGCTTCGACGCCGCCCGATACGTTGGCCGTGCCCGCGCCCGGGTCCGCGTAGATGGTGGGAGCGACGTAGATCGCCCCCGGGACCGATTGGACCGTGTCGCTCGTGTTTCCCGCGGCGTCGCGGGCGTAGAACCGCAGCTGCACCGGCCCGTCCCACCCCTGCAGCACCGGGATGGCGACGGGTTCGGAAATCCCGCCGACGGCATTCACGACGGCCGAGTCGCGGAATCCCTGCGGCTGCACCTCCCAGTTCAGCGAGCGCACCACGCTGTTGTCCTGCGCGATGAACATGATCAGGATCGAATCGTCCCCGAACCACTCGCCCTGAAGGTCGTTGGTGTACGCGCCCCCGAATCGCGGACCGATGAGGATCTCCACCGTCGGCGCCACGGTATCGACCAGGGCGGGAAGTATGGCGGCCCTCGAAGTGCTTTGCAGCAAGGCGTCGTAGGCGGTGATCTGCACCGTCAGAGGGACGCCGAGGCTGCACGTGCCGGAGAGGGGGACGGTCAGCGTGCGCGTATCGGTCTGTTGCAGCGGTTCTCCCACGGCCACCGTCGTGTCGCACGGACCCGTCACGCTCAGGATCGTCACCCACAGGCCGACGCTGCTGGTGACGGTGTAGTGCACCGCGAGCCTGCCACCCGGCTGCAGCAGGCTGGAGGAGTCGGTCGCGAGCACCGTAAACGTGGGGGCTGGCCCTTGCACCACGGCGGGAGAGCAGACCGCCGTGGCCTGCGTCGAGTCCGCTCCGCCACCGACGACCCGGTAGCGGTACTTGAAGGTCACGGCGAACGGTATGCCCGCAGACACCGACCAGCCCGACTCCTCTGGGCTGGTCGCGATCGTTCGGGAGCCCCAGGATGACTGCACGGTCGTATCCGGCACCGTGACAGAGTCGATTGGCGTGCTGCGGTTGTTGATCGCGAAGAAGTAGGCGACGGCGCCGCCCCATGCCGCCTGACCCGACCCTGTGGTCGTCGCTTCGAGACTGATATGGCAGGCCACGGTTGGCAGTCCGCGCCCATCCGTCGCGATGGTGGGAGGCTGCGACTGGCTCGCCCGCAGTGCGACGGCAAAGCGGGGAGCCGTCGTTTCGTGGCACGAAATCAGTCCGAGGGCAGGCACGACGACCGCGAGCATTCGCACCAGTCCGGGCGCCGGACGGCCGACCGGCGGAACGGTCGTCGCGGACGAAAGGTCCATCGCGGTGACCTCAGGTCGAGAGGACGGCTGGTCGGCCATCCAGTTCACGACGCCATCCCTCCCGATTACGGCGGCCAAGGAGCGGCGACAACGATGACGTGACCACCCTGGTTCCACTGCCCCAATTCCGAGCTCCAAGACCCAAGACGCTAGTAGCAAGCCGTTATGAAGGCGTTAGGCCACGACCAGAAATGCCGAAGCGGAGCCATCTTCTGGACTCCGCTTCGCGAAAGAACGGTACGACAAACTGTCCCATGGAGGCGCGGGGAATCGAACCCCGGTCCGAGCAGCGATCCGCAGCAGCTTCTACGTGCGTAGCTCGCGATTCAGGCTGCGATCACGGGCCGGCTCACGAGCAGCCTGCCTGCGACCCCGCCCCGGTGACATCTCGCCGCGCGCGCCGAGGCGCCACGCGCGACCAGCCTGACTTTTCGATACCCGAGCGTCGCCTCAGGCGGGCTCCATCTCGGGCAGGTGCATAAGGCGGTTAAGCCTTACGCGGCCATCGCAAGGTTCGCGTTGGCATTTGAACGTTTCCCAGATTTTTAACGAGGATCCAGGAACCTCGGCACGCCGCCACCGCCCCACGATACCCGTCGAATCCTGTCGCCCCCTGGCAACACGAGAAAGTTACCCATCCTTGCCCGTGCTCGCCACGACGCGGTTGCGCCCCTCGCGCTTGGCGCGGTAGAGCGCGCTGTCGGCCGTCGCCATGAGGTTGTCGGGATGCGCGATGGGGACCGGGCACGCGGAGACGCCGCAGGAGAGCGTCAGGGGCCGCTCCTCGCCCGCGAAGCGGAACGGGCGCTGCTCCACCAGGGTGCGCAGCCGCTCCGCGACCTCGAGGCCCAGCGCCAGGTCGGCCCCGGGCAGCCAGACGGCGAACTCCTCCCCGCCGATGCGCGCCGCGACGTCGCCGACGCGCAGGGCGGAGCGGACGAGCTGCGCCACGTGCTTCAGGGCCGCGTCGCCCGCCGGGTGGCCGAGCGTGTCGTTCACGCGCTTGAAGTGGTCGAGGTCGATCATGAGCAGCGCGGAGCGCCGCGCCTCGCCGCTCTCCATCGCGAAGCCCAGCGCCCGCCGATTGGACAGGCCGGTCAGCTCGTCGGTGGCCGCCTTGCGCTCGGCGATGGCCACGGCGTGTGCGGGCACCAGGTGCGGCGCGAAACGGCGCACCAGCTCTTCCAGCAGGGCGAGCGCCTCCGCCGGCACCAGCGGCGAAGGGCCGAGCGCCAGGAGGGCTCCCTCGATCCGAGACGCCGAGCGGATGGGGACCGCGAGGCCGCCGCGCAGGGGGCGGCGACGGTCGCGCATGCCGCCATAGACCACCGTTTCGTCGGCCGGGGCCACGGTCGGCACCCCGTCGGTTACGGTGTGGCCCGCGGAGGAATCGAGGTCCACGCGGACGCCGAACAGCCGCGGATCCAGCTCGGCCGACTGGGCGACGATGGTGATCGGCCCGGTGTCCGTGTCGCGCAGGGCCACCGCGCATGGCATCCCGGTGCGTTCGGCGGCCGTCTCGGCGAGCAGGCGTGCGAGAACGTCGAGCTTGGCGTCCGGGGGGAGCCCGGCGGCGGCGTCCACCGCACGGAGGGAACCAGAGGCCCGTGGCTCCTGGTCGCCGTTGCCGTGGCCTCCCGGCTGGGAAGCACCGGGCAGCGCCGCCCCGTAGCGCCGCGCCCCTAGCCATCCCAGGACGAGGGTGCCGGAGGTGCTCGCCTGCACGAGCCGGATCCTCGTGATGCGCGACGGCGCCTTCGTCCAGGAGCTCGACCCGGCCTCGACGACGGAATCGAGGCTCGGCGAGCTGTCCACGGGCGTGGCGTAGGAAGGGAGGTCGCGAACGTGATCAATCCGCGCCGGCTGCTGGGAAGGTCCGAACCCTGGGTCCTGGCGTCCATCGTCGTCCTCAGCCTCCTGATCCAGGTCCGGTCGGGACAGTTCTTCACCGGCAACAACCTCGTGGACCTCGTGCAGGCCATGATCGTGCCCGGCCTCTTCTCCGTCGGCTGCATGATGGTCATCGTGTCGGGGGGCATCGACGTCTCCTTCACGGCCGTCGCCTCCCTCGCCATGTACGTGACGGACCGCATCCTCCTCTCGTCGCACTACGCGGGCAACGTCCTTCTCGCCTACGCGATGTCGGCCGGCCTCGGTCTCGTCATGGGGGCGCTCAACGGGTTCCTGATCGCGCTTCCTCCGGCTGCCGACGCTCGTGGTGACCCTCGGCACGGCGAGCCTCTACACGGGCCTCATGTTCGGCGCCTTCTCGGCGAGCGCGTCCGACGTGCCCCCGTCGATCGTCGCCCACGGCAAGGAGATCCTCTTCACCGCCGTGAACCCGAAGCTCGGCCTCACCTCGAACATGCCCTCCCAGGTCCTCATCCTGGTCGGCGTGTTCGTCCTGACCTTTCTCCTGCTGCGCTACACGATGGTCGGCCGCGGCATCTACGCCATCGGCGGCGACGAGACGGCAGCGGAGCGGGCGGGCTTCAACGTTCGCGCCATCAAGATGTTTCTCTACTGCCTGGTCGGCGTCCTCGCGGGGATCACGGGCATCGCGCGAATCTCGATGATCGCGTACGCCGATCCCTCGACCGTGCTCGGGATGGAGCTCACGGTCATCGCGGCGGTCGTGCTCGGCGGGACCCGCGTCACGGGCGGGGTCGGCACCCTCACGGGTACCGCGCTCGGCGTCGCGCTGATGATCATCCTCGCGAACAGCCTCATCCTGATCGGTATACCGACCTACTGGACCCGCGTCTTCACCGGCGCGGTCATCATCATCGGCACGGGGGTCACCGCCCGCCAGATCGGCACGAAGCGGCGGCGCGAGCGTGCCTCCGCCACGAGAACCTCGGAGGCGCCATGAAGACCACCGACGCCTCAGCCTCCATCCTCACGGCTCGCAAGGGCCGCGACCAGAACCTCATGCGGCTCTTCGTCATGCTCCTTGTCGTCTTCGCGCTGATGACGGCGATGCGGCCGGCGGAGTTCCCCACCCTCGCCAATTTCGGCTCGATGATGCGCCAGTTCCCCGAGTACGGCATCATGGCGATCGGCATCAGCCTGACGATGATCACCGGGGGCATCGACCTCGGCGTCGTCGGCACGGCCAATCTCTCGGCCATCCTCGCGGCGAAGTTCCTCATCGGCTGCGTGCCCCCGGGCGCGCCGCCCCAGGTGGTCCTGCCCTACATCATCGTCGCGGTCCTCATCGCGCTCGCGACGGGTATCGCCTGCGGCTACATCGCGGGGATCCTGATCTCCCGGTTCAACATCCCCGCGATCCTCGCCACCCTGGGGACCCAGCAACTCTACACGGGCATCGCGGTCGGCATCACGAACGGCCGGCCCCAGAGCCGGCTGCCCCTCCTGTACTCGAAGCTCGGCAACACGGAGCTCTTCGACCTCTTCCCCATCTCCTTCATCCTCTTCCTCGTGATCGCGATCGGCGTCGGCCTCCTCCTCTCCCGCACCCGTTTTGGCACCTACATGTACCTCTACGGGACCAACCCCAAGGCCGCCCGATACGCGGGGCTCAACAGCGGCTCGATCCTGCGGCGAGTCTACCTGCTCTCCGGGCTCCTTTCCTCCGTGGCGGGCCTCATCATGATGGCGCGCGCCAACTCGGCCAAGGCGGAGTACGGGGCTCCCTACACGCTGCAGTGCGTGCTCATCGCCGTGCTCGGGGGCATCGACCCGAACGGCGGTTTCGGCAAGATCGCGGGCGTCACCCTCGCCGTCCTGATCCTCCAGTTCCTTTCGTCCGGCCTCAACATGTTCAACCAGGTATCCAACTTCTACCGGGACGTCATCTGGGGCGGGGTGCTGATCATCGTGCTCGTGGTCAACCGGCTGCTCTCCACCCGCGCCGAGCGCCGGGCGTCAAGGAAGAGCGCGATCGCCTGAAGTCGCGAATGCTGCGAATGCCTGACTGGCGGGTTCTCGGTCGCAAATATGCAACCTCGAAATGATCGAACAGTCGCGATTATGCGACTATGATATCCCACTGGGCGGTGTCCTGTCTTTCGACAACTCCTTCTAAAGAAAGAAAATAAACTCATTTTCCGCCTTTAGTACGCGATGGCACGCATCTTGCGTTCACATTGCAGTGAGACCGCAATCATGAGAGTGAGGGGAGGCAGGCGTGGTTGCGGGAGAAAAGACTGCAAATCGATGTGAGGAGGCATTATCATGCCAAGAGGAAATGGAACAGGACCTACGGGATTGGGACCGATGACGGGAAGGGCCGCCGGGTACTGCGCAGGCTATGGCATGCCCGGATTCATGAACCCGATCCCAGGGTTCGGCACAGGAGCTCGCTCTGGCCGCGGGCGTGGCGCAGGGTTCTGGGGTCGGGGCGGAGGCCGCGGCTGGAGGAACATGTTCTACGCCACCGGGCTGACAGGCTGGCAGCGGGCGGCCATGGAGTGGCCGGCGTTCGGCGGTGGGTCCTCCGGGGCGGCCGCGCCCCCTGAGATGAGCAGGGAGCAGCATGTCGAGACGCTCAAGCATCAGGCGCAATTCCTGGAGGAGCAACTCGGCGCGGTCAAGAAGCAAATGGAGGAATTGTCGACTGCAGATGAAAGCTGACGGAAGCCAGGACCGCTGACGGTGAAGGACAAGGACGTGAACGAGGCCGTCATCACCTACAATCCCATCGGCTTGATCCGCAGTGAACATTTCGCCGCGCAGGAGACGCCCATCCAGCCGACCTATGCAAAAGGGTGCAGGGGGCGGGCGGAAATCTTCCCGGAGTTCGCGGAAGGATTACGCGACCTGGAAGGGTTTTCGCACTTGTACCTGATCTATCACTTCCACAAAGCGGGAGCTGCGAGGTTGTTGGTGACGCCTTTTCTTCAAGACGTCGAACACGGCGTATTCGCGACTCGATCGCCGTGTCGCCCCAACGCTATCGGGCTGAGTGTGGTTGAGCTTGTGTGCCGGGAAGGAAATGTGCTCCATCTTGACGGGGTGGACATTCTGGACGGCACGCCCCTTCTCGATATCAAACCATACACTGCGAGATTCGACCGATTCGAAACATTCCGCAACGGCTGGCAGGATGACGTTGACGAGGAAACGGCTCGACAACGCGGGCCCCGGAATTACAGAAGACGAGGCATCTCGTAAAGGAGGAACCGGGTGCGGGGGAGAATCGTGAGCGCACGCAGCGTCCAATATTCGTATGGGCCCGTTCCCTCGCGGCGTCTGGGAAAAAGCCTGGGAATCAACAACATCTCGAGCAAGGTTTGCACCTATTCCTGCGTTTACTGTCAGGTGGGGCGAACCACATTGATGCAGAAAGAGCGCCGCTCCTTCTATGAGCCCGAAGACATTTTCCAAGATGTGCAGAAGAGGTTGGCAAGAGCGAAAGAGACATCAGAACGAGTTGACTACCTTACCTTCGTGCCGGATGGGGAGCCCACCTTGGATGTGAGCCTGGGCAGGGACATCATGCTCCTGAAGTCATTGAAGCTGCCTGTTGGTGTGTGATCACGAACAGTTCACTTCTATGGCGTGATGACGTGAGAGAACAACTTGCCAGGGCCGATTGGGTTTCGTTGAAAATTGACACTATCCAGGAAGCGCCCTGGCAACGGATCAATCGTCCTCATAAGGCAATGCGACTATCCTTGATTCTGGATGGGAAAATCGCATTTGCCGAAGCCTTCGCTGGCAAACTAGTGACCGAAACGATGCTTGTCCGCGGGGCTCAACGACAATGATGACTGTGTGAAGGAGATAACCGACTTCCTTCACAAGGTGCAGCCATCTTGGGCATATCTGAGCATTCCAACACGTCCTCCGGCAGAGAAGTGGGCACGCGGCTCGGATGAAGAAGCTCTCAACCGGGCGTATCAGATCTTTGCTGACAAAGTGAAGCGGGTGGAATACCTGATCGGCTATGAGGGAGAGTCTGTCCTCAATCATGTTGAAAAGACCCACTCGATCAGTTTTTCGTTGTGTTTTGTGGAGGGGGGATGGCAAAGTCCGACGCGGAAAACGAGTATGGCCTATGCTCAAAGGAGCGAGGAATATAGGCACATCAAAGAGATTCCAGCCTGGTCACTCCACCTCTGCGAATAAATTCACAGGAGCACCATCAGCCCCTTCGAAACGGACTGGCATAGCGAACACTTTCTTCAGCTTCTTCCGTACTAACGGTCTGAGATTCGCATCCTCGATGAGCAAAAGTGGTCTTTTCTGTGAGTTCCTTTCGCAAAGCAAGATATGATGAACCGGGAATCCCTTTCTGTTGCCGTTCAGGTAATTGTCTACGCTCAAGAAATCAATGACTATTGCCTTCAGGAGGGGTAGTTCCTCACGTAAATATTCGGCTGCTTCCACGCTTATGCCCGGAAACAGAAAACGGTATCCCGAGGGATCAGTCGTCCTTTTCTCATCGAAACCTGTTCTCAGAAGGAGAACGTCGGCTCTGCTGATATCGTCTATGCTCAGGTCGTCGCGAGAAATCTCTTCGTTATTGTCCTTTTCAATGTTTAAAAAAACCGGCTGGCCATAGATCAGATCTTCGATCCCGATTGATTCGATTCTTTTTCCTTGTGGATCAAAATGAAACGGCGTATCCATGTGCGTGCCGTTGTGAGTGTAGTGATGAATCATGCTCGTGTTGCAGTTGTCGCCCTTTGTATGGCGTAGCAGCGGCTCTAGCTCGTCGACGGGACTGTCAGGGTAATTGGGGATTTTTCTGTTCAACACATATGATAGCTCCAGATACACGGCCGACTCTCCTCTCTAGAAGGTGATCTCAGAATATCGCCGGGCCCTGCCCCTTCTTTTCCTTACGGGAAACAAAGGCCACCGCGCTGATCAGTATCAAAGCCTGAACTATGTACTGGAAATAAAATGGAATGCTGAGCATGATCAGTCCGTTTTCGATCGTCGTCAGGATGAAAATCGCAAGGATTGATCCCCCAACATTTACCCTTCCGACCTTGAACACAGCGGCGCCAAGAAAAACGGACGCTATTACCGGCATTTGGTATCCATTGCCAGCGGTCGAGGGTGCCGTGGCCAGTTTGGAGCAAAGCGTGACCGCCGCGACGCCTACACATACCCCGTGCAAAAGGAAGCTGAGCAGTCGATATTTGTTGACGTTAATTCCGACATACTCCGCGGCTTCCGAGTTGCCGCCTATCGCATAGAGATGTCGGCCAAACTTCGATCGATTGAGGAGCAAGTAAGCAACGATGGCCAGAATGATGAATACAAGCGCATTCGCCGGAAGGATGCTCAACCAAGTCTTGCGTCCAAGAAAGGTCAGATCAGCCGGGAACTTTCCGTAAAAGGTGCTTCCTTTTGTTATCCAGTAGATGAGACCGTTGCACATGGACAAGCTGGCAATTGTTGCAATAAAAGCATGCATCTTGAATCTGACTACCAAAACAGTGTTGAACAGCTCCCAGAGGACTCCGCCGACAACCATGAGAAAGAAGACAAAATACATATTCAAACCGCGATCGATAAGAATAAGCCCAATGAGATTCAAGAGAGTCACGGCTGCCCCAAACGACAGATCGAAGTCCCCGCTTATCATCACAAGGGTCAGCCCAAGCACCAGAACCCCGCTGATCGATGTATTTCTCAGGATATTCGCAATATTGTCAAGAGAAAGGAATCTGTCTGCAAGAAGTGAAATGATGGCGACGATAAGAATGTAGACGAAAAACAACTCGCGCCGAGAAATGACCTTCCGTATCCCGTCAAACCTTGTCTTTCTTCGTACCGCTTCGTTGCCCATCGATTACCTCCCGCACGCGCCACTGAGCTAAAGGATATTTTCCAGCACTCGCTGTTGCGTGATTTGCCCGGCTCCAAGCTCCGCAGTTATTTTGCCTTCGCGCATCGTATATATCCTGTCCGACATTCCTATGATCTCATTCAATTCCGAGGAAATAAAAATAATGCCTTTGCCATTTTCCGTCAGGGTTCTCAACAGACTGTAGATATCCCGTTTGGCTCCGATATCAATACCCGCTGTGGGGTCATCGAGAATGAGCACACTACAATCCCGGAGAAGCCACCGACTCACTATTACCTTCTGCTGATTGCCTCCAGAGAGCTCATTGATGGATTGCTCAAGATTACCGTATTTGACTCGAATTTTGGCTAATTCATGTTCCACGAGCCTTGTTTCCTGTCGTTGGTTGATGAGCATTTCCGGAAAATAATGCCGAAGGTGTGCCAGGGAAGTGTTTTCTCTGATATTGAATGAGGGGATCAGACCATATTTCAGTCGATCTTCCGGAATCAGATAGACGCCTTTCTTTACCGCATCTCTCACAGTTCCATTCGCAAAATGGGCGTGTCCGGCAATAAAGATTTCTCCTCTGTCAAATTTCCTCAGACCGAAAATTGTTTCAGCAAGATCACTCATTCCGGCGCCCATAAGTCCGTATAATCCCACTATCTCTCCAGCAAAGACGTCGAGACCGATGTCCTTCAGCGAGCGAGAGCCCAACCCGCGTATCTCCAGGAGTTTTTCTCCGCACTTTATCGCTTTGCCCGGGTAGAAATCCTTAAGATCTTGGTCAACAATCATCGTAATAAGCCGATCCTTGTCAAACTCATCTCTTCCGAGAATGCCAACATTCTCCCCGTTTCTCATGACCATGATTCTGTTGCACAAATCAAACACTTCTTCTAATTTGTGGGAGATGTAGATGATTGTCAGCTGATTTTCTTCGTTCAGGTGTCTGACAAGCCTTATCAGTCTTTCTGCTTCTTCCTTGGGAAGGCTGGCGGTTGGTTCGTCAAGGATGAGGATTTCCGGCTCATAGGAGAGAGCCTTCAGGATCTCGACAACCTGCTTTTCGCCGGCCGACATGTCCTTGACAGCTCTCTTCAGATCGAGATCTACGACAATCGAGTATCGGCTTTTAATTTCCGCAGCTTCTCTGGCAATCGACGCGTTATCCACAAGCCCCGGACGCCCGACGATCTCTTTTCCAAGGAACATATTTTCTTCAGCCGTGAAATCTTTGACTAGGAGAGGATGCTGATGAACAATGGCGATTCCATTCCGCAAGGCGTGGAACGCGTCCTTCCATTTTACTGTTTCACCTCTGTAGCGCATCCCGCCCCCGTCGAACTGGTGCTCACCACTAATCATTTTAACCAACGTGGATTTTCCAGCCCCATTTTCTCCGACCAGACCCAGTATGTCTCCCTTTCGTACGGAGAAGGAGAGATTTTTCACCGCGATAGTGGCATCGAACCTCTTGAATGAATTGACACACTCGAGAACCACAGTATCGGGTTTCATCGCTGCTCTCCTGCTTTCAACGAAGACATTCCGGCGACGTCGCCTGCGCTTCAGGAGAGACCACCGGTCACCCCGGTGGTCTCTCACGATTCTCAGTCCAGGCCGCTGTAGTTCGATTTGAAGGTTTGTCCGGGTGCAGGAACGTTCGTCTCATCGATCCATTTGTACGGAACGTAAATGGTTTTCGAAGCAGGAATGAATTTTCTTGGATCCATTCCAAGGACAACCATCTTGTCGATTGCCGAGGCAATGCCTCGCGACCATCCAAAGAAGTCCTGCGCGACTACCCCAACCATGGGGTCACCGTTTCTGATGAGATCGTACGTTTTCGCTGAACCGTCAATTCCCATGGTAAAAATCTGCTGCCGTGAATAGCCCGCGTCCTGGATTGCTCGCGATATTCCCCAACACAGCCCGTCCCAGGTCGCAAGGATTGCGTCGAGATCGTCGCCGTATTTCGTGATGTACGTCTTCGCAATATCGTAAGAGCTGTTGGCCCAATCCGCGGGATTGATGGCCTCGTCACCCACGATGCGCATGTCGGGGTTGTCAGGGCTCGTAAGAACCGCCTTGAACATTTGCACTCTTTGTCGGTGAACAAAGAGGTCTTTGTTGCTGATGATAAGCACGTTATGGACTTTCTTGTTCGGTTTGTAGATTCTCATCTTGTTGACAGCTTCGCTCGCCAGACGAGCGCCCATCTCCCAGCCGTTGGTGGTGGCGTTGACAATCGTATCGCCGGTGTTTTCGGTATCCTCGAGAAATACAGGTACTTTTGCCTTGTCGGCGGCAGCAACACCTTCCTGGATAAAGCTTGCCTCGCCGCCGGAAACGACAATCGCCTTCGCCCCCCAGTCAACCATGTTTATCATGAATCCTGACATGTTCGCCACTACCCCCCGGCAGTCAGCAAGGTTGACCTGCCATCCAGCCTTGTCGGCGTAGGCTTTCAAACCCTTGTAGGCCGTATTGATTGAATCCGCAGACATGTCGATGGCGACAAAGCCCACCTTGAGTTTTGGAGCTGCAAACAGGCTGCCGGCAAGAGTGGTCATGGAAACCATGCCCACAAGCAGGAATGCGACCCATTTCCTCTTCATTGCAAACCCTCCTTCGATTGCGATAGCTTTTCGAGATGAGAAAGAATCCTTTCTGTGCATCAGGTCATGAATGCTCCCTCCTTTCACCCGGAGGCTCAACGACACCGCGAACGTGGGCGCAATTAGCCATTCGGTTTGCCTATGAGAAAAGCTGTTGGACGATAGACCGGATTTTTTCCCGACTTCCTTCCGACAGCGGATAACTTTCAACACGAGACCATTCGCCACAGCGTTCGAGGACGCTCATTGCGCACTTAATGGACGGGATGACCTTTCCGCCGGCCGCATTGATTATGCCTGCAAGAGCATTGATCTTCAGTTGTTGATCCGAGACGCTTTTCAGGTCTCCCGCCTGGATGGCGGCGTACATCGAAAGATAAGGCCGGGGGAATATATTGCAGAGGCCGGAAACGACCCCCTGGGCACCGGCCAGCAAGGACGGGGCGTCAAGAAGATCTTCCCCCTGGATCCATTTGAACGAACCGTTCGTCGTATGGAGCATTGTCGCAAATCGAATGAAGTCTCCGGAGCTGTCCTTGATTCCCGCAAAGCGGCCGGTGCCAAGAAGCGATCTCAGATTTGCCGCGAAAACGTCATTCATCGTTCTCTGGGGAATGTTATAGACAATGATTGGCCGTTCCGTTGCGGAAGCTATGGTCAGGTAATGTCGTTCGATGTTCAACCCATCAAAACCGTAATAATACGGCGGAACGACGACGAAATAGTCGGGCTCAAGCTTTTCGAAGTCCCTTATCTCTTCCGCAACATCTCGTGTCGACGCGGCGATTGTTGCCAGACAGAGAAACTGGTCTTTTCTTCTGTTCCTTTTCGCTATCGTAAAACATTCCCGTCGCTCTTCCTTTCTGAGATAGGGGCCTTCTCCTGTGGTTCCGTTGATAAAAAAACCATGTACCCCTGACTCGGCAAGAAAGCTGATTTGACGCTCGTAGGCGACATAGTCGACCTGGCCATCCTCTTTCATCGGGGTTACAACTGCAGGGATAATTCCTCCGAGCTCATTCACGGCTGTTTCCTCCCTTTTCAAAGCACTATGTGAAGGGGACATTCCCCCTGTATCACTCGGGCAACTTCCATTGCAGCTTTCCTTCGAACCTCAGCTTCGCTTTCCGCTGAGTACCAGCCCATATGCGGCGTAATGAGAACGTTCCTCATTGCGAGAAAATCCCTGTTTTCCGGATCGTCCACATCCCAGGGCTCTTCCCAATGCGTATCAGCACCGTAAAATCTCACGGATCCGTTTTTAAGAGATTCCGTCAGCGCTATCTTCTCAACGACGGCAGCCCGGCTGGTGTTTATCAGAATCAGGCCTTTTGCAACATCAAGCTGACGCTTCCCGATCATTCCCTTCGAATCAGGCGTCAGGGGCGTGTGGACAGAAACGATGCCGCAGGTGGAAATCAGCTCGTCAAGACTCGCGCACTTGATGGAAGTGTCCGAATGTTCCACATACGGATCGAAGAACCGAGTCACCTTAGCCATCGGTCGCAGGTAGTCTGCAAGTCTCTTTGCTATTCTTCCGAAGCCGATGAATCCAACGGAGAGTTCAGAAAGTCTGTGGATCGGCATGCACGACGGGTCGGAGATCCAGTTGCCTTTCCTTACCTCCTCTGCGAAGTAGCTTGTAAAACGCAGACCGCTGAGAACCAAAGACAGCCCCTGGAGGGCCACTTCTTCCACGCAATAGTCTGGAACGTTGACCGTATAAACTCCAAGCTCGGCGGCAGCAACGGTGTCCAGGTTGTCATAGCCGACACCGTACTTCACGGCGATTTTAAGCTCCGGCAAGGCCTGCATTACTCGACGCGTCACCTTCGCATACGACACAAGGAAGCCGATTGCTCCACGGCCGTATTCGATAAGCTCATCCTCGCTGGAACAGAAGTGGTCGGTTATTTGTACGCCGAGTGGCTCAAGGATTGCCTTTTCCTCAGCAATCGAAGGGTGACGCCGATCTGTTATCAGAACCTTGCTCAATTCTCCTCCTCCTGGCACCTTCTGCCGCAACAGCTCAAGGAGCAGGCTCCAGAAGGAATGAGTCCCTGGACTTCCCATCCTAAGCCAACTCCTCAACGATCTGAGGCACCCAAGAATCATAGAGTACGGAAACGGAATTGTCAAGACATATGTCATATGTTCTAAGTTGCTTGGTTTTGGTTCATTTTTGGAAACCAAGAAGAAGTTAACCTATTACTCACAAAGTAAATAGATCAAGGTTTTCATGTTGAAATGCATGCTTTTCAGGAAAACTAAAATCAAGAAAGCAACTCCTAAAGTCTTGACACATGGCATATCATACAGTCATTCTATTCTTGGAAGAACCAAGAGGCTGGAAAGATGCAGATTGACGAGATTATGCCAATAGAAGGAAGTAGCAAACCCGTTCAAGTCACGAAAGCACTGGAGAAAATCATCCTTTCGAGGGAGATCCTTCCAGGAGAAAAGCTCCCTTCGCAGCAAAAACTTGCCGCCAAGTTCAATATTGGAATACGTTCCATCAGGGAGGCCTTGAAGCACTTGGAAGCTAAAGGCCTTATCGACATCCACCATGGAAAGGGCATATTCGTCAAAGCAAACAACCTTGACTTCTATATGGAATCTCTTACCGACTCCTTAGCGTTCAATTATCCCTGCACAAGAGAGATGCTGTTGGCTCTTACACAAGTCCGGACTATCATCGAGACTGCAATCGTCAAGGACATCTCGATCAGTGTGAGCGACGATACCCTAAGTCAATTAGAAGAAATTGCCCATAGAATGGAATTGCTAAGAGAATCATCAACTTCGAGCAATACAGAGAGTCAAAAGCTCGACATGCTTTTTCACGTGGCAATTGTCCAAGCTTCAGGCAACCAGATCCTCGTAGCTTTCTACAAACACCTTTCTGGTTTGCTCTTCACAAGCATAATCAACTCGGACAATGTCCTTCCCAACACAGAGAGGGCTTTCAACGAGCACAAAGAATTGTTGAAAGCTATCAAGAATAGAGATACTGAACGCGCTGTAGATGTGATTACCAAACATCTCTGGAATACTCGCCATCTCTTGGAGACTATCGCGCCGGAGGCTGATTCAATGAAAGGTTGTGCGGATGAATCCAACCCCTAAAATGCCGTGATATTGCCTGTGATGATGAAAGCACTGCGCCTCGCTGCCTCACAGTGTATCATGAGGCGGATGAAACTCTATACGAGAGGAGGCGCAGTATATCTCGTTGGAGGCGCACAAGGGATATAGCTTCGCGTCCGTCGAGGGCGTCGACGGAGTCAAGCGAGCGGAGGCTCGCGTCGAACACGGATCAGGAGCGATCCGCTGCCTTTCGGATTCGCCCTTTGACTTTCGCCTCGCGCGGGGACAGCTTCCCTGCCCGCGCGCTCGGGGATCTTACCCGCTACCGCGAAAGAGCTCCGGGAATTGTATTCCGCATAGACGGTTCCACCGCAACTGAAGATCGTCGAACTATGCGCTCCAAGGAAAGCATTGCCACCAGGACTGCCCGCAGCGCACCATTCAAGACAATCACCAGAACATCGTAGCCGCTATTCACGAGACCGACCGTGGGCGGACTATGATTATCAGCAACGGGATGGACGGGATGGGTGTTTTTAGCAATACCTTCTACGATATAGTTGACATGGACACCTTTGGCCCTGATCTCGGCGGAGTCCGGCGCCCATAAGTCCGTATGTTGATATCGGATCCAAACGGGATATCTACAGTCTGTTGAGAACCCTGACGGAAAATGGCAAAGGCATTATTTTCATTTTTGACCAAGAAGGAGGTGAAGGCCCTCTTCGCCGTGATCAAGAATCTCCAGTCCCGGGGGATCTCGATCCTCTTCGTCTCCCACAAGCTCGACGAGGTCTTCGAGATATCCGAACGCTACACGATCATCCGAAGCGGGGAGAACGCCGCCTCCGGCAGCACGCGGGATCTCGATCGAAAGACATTCGCCTTCCACATGACCGGCCGGGAGTTTACGGAGGAATCCTATCGCCTCACGGGCCCGGTCGGGAAGCCCGTGCTGTCGGTGAAGGGCCTCACGCTGCGCGGCTGCTACGCCGACGTTTCCTTCGACCTCTCCCCGGGCGAGATCCTCGGCATCACCGGGCTCCTTGGATCGGGGCGGACGGAGCTGGTGGAAACCATCTTCGGCATCTCGAGGCCCGACGGGGGCACGATCGGGATCGAGGGACGGCCGGCGCGGATCCGCAGCGTCAAGACCGCGATCCGCCGGGGCATCGGCTACGTGCCCTCCGACCGCCTCACCGAGGGTCTGTTCCAACCCCAGACCATCGAGCGCAACATCGTGGTCGCGGTGCTCGCGCGGCTCTCCTCCCGGTTCGGCTTCCTCAAGTCGCGGCGAAATTTCTCATCGGGTGCGTGCCCCCGGGAGCGCCGCCCCAGGTGGTCCTGCTCTCCATCATCGTCGCGGTCCTCATCGCGCTCGCGACGGGTATCGCTTGCGGCTATATCGCGGGGATCCTGATTTCCCGGTTCAACATCCCCGCGATCCTCGCCACCCTGGGGACCCAGCAACTCTACACGGGCATCGCGGTCGGCATCACGAACGGCCGGCCCCAGAGCCGGCTGCTCTCCACCCGCGCCGAGCGCCGGGCGTCAAGGAAGAGCGCGATCGCCTGAAGAGCTGCGCTTGCGTGGATGCGAAGCGTAGGCTATGCTGGGTGGGTGCCGGCGGACTGCCCAAGAAACGACCCTGTCAATGCCTGATGAGATCCAGACAATCATTCTCGACTCAATCACCGAGGGAGTTTTCACTGTCGATAAGTCCTTCAGAATCACCTCCTTCAACAGCGCGGCGGAGAGGATCACCGGCACTCCGCGGGAGCGCGCCATCGGAATGCCATGCAGGGAGATCCTCCGCGCCAGCATCTGCGAGGGGCGATGCGCCCTGCACCAGACTATGCGCTCGGGAAAGCCGGTGGTCGGGAAGAACGTGGTGATACTCGATGCATCGGGAACCAGGAGATCCATCAGCATCACCACCGCCATCCTGCGCGGCCGCGATGGGGAGATCGCGGGCGGGGTGGAGACATTCCGCGACCTTACGATGATCGACACCCTTCGCAAGGAAATCGAGCGTGAGTACAGCTTCGAGGACATCATCAGCCGCAGCCATCGCATGCGCAAGCTCTTCGATATCCTTCCCGACGTTGCCCGTTCCGGCAGCACCGTTCTTCTGGAAGGTGAAAGCGGCACCGGGAAGGAGCTGTTCGCGCGCGCCGTGCACTCCCTCAGCCTGCGGAAGAAGAAACCGTTTGTGGCCGTGAATTGCGCGGCGCTTCCTGACACGCTGCTCGAATCTGAATTGTTCGGCCACACGGCAGGCGCCTTCACGGACGCGCGAAAGGACGCCCCGGGGCGTTTTGCCCGCGCGGAGGGGGGCACGCTCTTTCTTGACGAGATCGGAGACGTTTCACAGGCTCTGCAGGTGCGGTTGCTGCGCGTTCTGCAGGAAAAGACCTATGAACCGCTCGGCTCCACGGAGCCCGTCAGCGCCGACGTGAGGATAATCGCCGCCACAAACAAGAGCCTGGAAGGGCTGGTTCGGGCAGGGACTTTCCGGGAGGATCTCTTCTATAGAATCAACGTCGTATGCCTGTCACTTCCCCCTTTGCGCGACCGCATGGAAGACATCCCTCTTCTCGTGGAGCATTTCATCGCAAAGCTGAACCACATCCAGGATCGTGACATCGCCGGGGTGACGGATGAAGCCATGGCGTGCCTGATGGCGTACGGTTACCCGGGAAACGTGCGGGAGCTTGAAAACATCATCGAGCGGGCATTCATCCTCTGCAGAAGCGGGGAGATCGACAAGCGCCATCTGCCAGAGCCGCTGTGCGGCGAAAGACCGGAGCAAGAACCCCGCGAGCAGGGCGGTTACCGGAGCTTCCGCCAGTCCGAGGCGGCGTTCATCATGAACGCGCTCAAGCGCAACGGCTGGAACAGGGCCAGGACCGCAGGGGAGCTTGGCATACATAAGTCGACCCTGTTTCGCAAGATGAAGTCCCTCGGCATTACAGAATCGAACAAACCGGGCGAGTGACGGCTCGCCAATGAGCATGTTCTTGCAGATATCTCGACAACCATTGAACGAGACCGCAAAGCTTGCCGTTCTTAGAGCTCGATCGTATGCTTCGTCAAACGTTGGCAACCTTCGCGGGTGATGAGGTAATCATGTTCAATCCGCACGCCGCCGATGCCCTTCACGTAAGCTCCAGGCTCAAGCGTTACTACTTCATCGGTTTCCAGCACTTCGTCGCTTTCTGGAATGAATGCCGGCGCCTCGGGGTGACCGAGACCAAGGCCGTGACCGGCGTGAAAGGGAAGAGGCCACCCGGCAGCGGCAAGCGGAGCGTTGACGGCTCGATGGACTTCAGCTCCCGTCACCCCCGGTTTCAGCGCCCGTTCTCCTTCGGCCATCGCCGCCTGACAGACCTCCATCAGTTTTCGCTGCCCGATGCCGGCCGCACCGACCGCTATCGAATTGGTGAAATCGCTGCGGTAGCCGGCAAGCACAACTGAAAAGTCGAGAATGAAAGTGTCACCGTTTCGCAATACATACGGGGAAGGCAGTCCACCTGCCCAGGGATCTGTCGGGGTGGCGGCGCGGAAATCCCCGTAGACGAGTCCCGGCGTCCCCAATCGGGCTATTACAGCGGACTGGACTTCCCGGTATATCTCGGTCTCACTCACGCCAGGGGCTACTACGTCCTTTGCGCGCCGGTGCCCCGCTTCGCCCGCTCGAAAGCAACGGTCGAGCAGCTCGATTTCGTCGGGATCTTTCCTGCGGCGAAGCCGTCGAAGAATTGAACCCAGTGAGATTCCGGAGGATTGATCCAGACGGTGAAGGGGACCAAGCACGTCAAGTGCAGCAACGGGAAGCCATTCCGCTTCAACCATGCCATGGCGGGCATCATGTGTCGCGCTGAATCGCTTTAGGGCGTGGAAAAGGGCGTGATCGCGGTTTGCGACCTCATGCCCCCAGCCATACCATTGCTCGATGATCTTTCGGTCAACATGTGGTTCACCCATTGCCGATGCGAAGGCGAAGTCGTCACACATGAGTATCGATTCGCCGCCACGCTCCAGAAACAGCAATCCGCGTTCACCGGCGGAATTGGTCAGGGGGTTGACCCAGAACCCGCAGAGATAGTTGACATGCCGCGGGTCGGCAATGAGCGCCCATTCGACTTCTGCCGGCAACGTGTCCCAAAGGCGCTTCCTCCGATGCATGCACCCGGATGGGCTCAGCATCAAGCGCCTCCGAGATGTCTGAAGTCGCCCGTCGATCCCACCTCAGCCGGGACTTCGTTCAACCGAACGAAGTCGATCAACTTTCTTACCGCGCTCTTCCCATCGACAAGCTCGATGGTGTGGCGAAACTCAATCTCATCATGCGCGCCGAGCATGCCCACGCGCCGCTCTTTCCGTTCGACAAAGCGTCGGTTGGGAAGATCCGAGCACGGGTTGAGCCCAGCGACGTAGCCGTCTTCAATCGCTGCCGTGCGTTTCCAGAGGATTGCATAGGGAAGGGTGTCTATGGAAAAGCTCACGTGGGCCGCAAGGCTTTCTGTCGCGTTGCACAGAACCTGATGAGCCCGTCCGGCTGAGTCGCCGGCCGCGCGGAAGAGAAAGACTTGCTCGCCAAATCCGGCCGTTGGCCCGGCAAACCGCCGCATGTCGTCGAGACCGGCAGCGGCATGGTCGTCACGGGGGATCACGCGATTGTACGTGCCGAAAAACCGTGCCCCCTCATCGAGAAAGGGAGGGCCAAAATTGGTGTGATAAAGCATCTCGTATTCGCCAGGCACCGCACCGAGGTTGCAGAGAGAGTCGCTGATCTCGATGCTCGACGAGCCGTGCCGCAGAGTAAGTCGCGTTCGAAGAACATAGTTGACCCCGAAAACGTTCTGCTCGGGAATGTCTCCCTCGAGAACCAGGGAGTCGTCCGTGGCATGAAGCACGACGCGAGAGGCCGGAGTCCAACCAACCTTTCCGTGAAGCGGCAGAAAGACGCTGCGGCGGCTCCCCATGTTGTCGACGACCTCGTCGTCGCCCATCTCGCCCGACCATTCGATTCCGCAGCGGTTCAAGAATTCATTGAATCCATAGTGGCCGCCCCGTCCGCCGAGATCGTAGAGATTGACATACTGCGGATGGACAATCTCGCTCACGGGCGAGTGCCACCCGAGGAAATGGGATCGGAAGCTGCCGTCGATGATCCCCATGCCGCGGGTCGGGCAGATACGCAGGCGCACGACTCCGTTTGAGATCTCGATGAGCTCGACGCCTGCCTGCCGTCCGCCGTTCAGCGTCGTCTTTCGGCACAACGCATTGGAGTCGAGTCCTAACTCCCGTCCTGGTATCGAAAAGTCTGATGCGGAAAATGAAGAGCCGGCGTCAGTGATGATCCAGGTTTTTTCCACAGGGCGCCTCCTCCGTCAATGGATGTAGGAAAGAAAGCCTGCTTGCAGTGAGAGGATCGCATCCAGGGTCCGCTCGGCTGCGGCCACGTTGTCCACGACCGGGTCCACGAGCAACGCCTGCAGTGCGAGCTCTCGCGAGCCTTCGAGAACAGCCTCGACGGTCAGATCGTCCACAGCAACCTGGTTATTGAGCAGGCCGGCAAATCCGCGAGGCAGCATACCGAGCGTTTTGGCATGCACGCCCCTCGCGTCGACTGTCGCCGGCACCTCCACAACTGTCTGCCGGGGCAGATTGTCGATAAGACCATTGTTCGGAACATTGACCGCAAGCTCCTCCTGACCCGAGTCCGAAAGGATTCCCTCGATGATCGGTATATCGCGCCAATACTCGATTTCGCGCGTGCCATTGATGCGCGACTCGGGAACTTGCTCAAGACACCACTTTCGGTAGAAGGAGTAGAAGTCGAGGATTCCCTTGTGATCGACCGCCGAATGCGCCCACGGGACATATTCGCCGAGATGGCTGTCGGTTGTGATCGGGAAAAGTCCGAACTTCTCCAACATCACCTTGAAGAGCTCCCGCTCGGGCCAGATCGAGCGGCGCCCTGGAGAGCGCCCGGCGCCATGCGCGCCCACCCCGGTTTGTGCCCGGGCTGCGCTCAGCATCTCCTTGGTCGCCCCGAGGTTTTCGTAGGACCCTTCCGGAAGTGCCTCGAAGTAGGCGCCCGCTTTCTCACGAATCTTGGGGTAGGCATCCTCACCAGTGTCCCTGTAGCGCGCCTCGAGCAGAACACTGAAATGATTCATGCCCCCCGCTTTGACATCGAGATTCGACCATGGCGTGTCAAGGATTTTCGGAAGATGCTCCATGAGCGATACGACCTCGTGGCAGAGGCCAATTGTCTTCATCTGCGGATACTTTCGAGTGATGGCCAGCACAACCCGCGTCATCGGATTGCTCAGGTTGAAAACCCATGCATTCGGACAAATGCGAGCGATGTCACCGCAGATCTCCAGAATTGGCGGCACGATGCGCAGAGAGTGGAAGAGGCCGCCCGGCCCCCCGTTTTCGCCGTAGACCTGACGAATGCCGTATTGCTGGGGGATGTGCCAATCCTGCTCCCACAGCTCGTACCGGTTCCCGACTTCGATTGCGATGATGCAGAACTGCGCGTTCTGCAGCGCCTCCTCACGCGAGGTTGTCACGACGAGGGTGTGTGAGAGCTTCCGTTCCTGCATGAAACGGCGCGCAACCCGCTCCACCTTCTGCAGCGCCGCACCGTCGATGTCATGGAGAACGACCGTACACCCCTCGAGCACTTTGCTTCGGAGGATGTTGCCGAGCGAGCCAAGACCGAACATGGCGCTTCCGGCGCCTATGAGAACGATTTTTGTCGACATGTCTCTGCTACTCCTTGCTGAACATGAGAATCACCGCCGAGACGATTCCCGGAATCGACATCGGAACAAGGGCCCGTCGAAAGAAGGTATACGGGCGGCACCCGTCGATCGAGACGGCCCCAGCATAGGGGTGTCTTCATGAAGAACGTCGCTATGATGAGGGTCGCCATGGGCGTGTTCACAACCAGATAGGATAATATCAACCCGGCATAGGTGTCGAGAAGTCGCACCGAATTGGCCGCTGGTCGAGCAAAAGCGGGCGCTAGACTAATTCCGCTTTGTGACACCGCAACCACTATCACAATTCGGATGATGCGGTCCAGAATGGTTCTTTACTTCGTCCATGTGCTCTCACCGGTGGCGTCCATCATTCTAGGCGTTCTGGCCCTGGTATTCTTGCTGACATCGATCATCGGCATGTGCCCTATTTGGATGGCGCTCGGCATCTCGACCAAGAGGAAACCCGCGCACTAGACCGCAACCTAATGAAGGGCCCATCGCCACTTACCAGAGTTTCCGCCAGTCCGAGGCGGTCGACCTTGTTTCGCAAGATGAAGGCTCTCGGCATTACAGAATGGAATAAACCGGGCGAGTGACGGCTCGCATACCGTCGCATTCCTGCAACCTCTTTTCAGCATAAAGGGGGCAAAAATGCTTCTATCGGCATCTCAACATTAAGGCCATGGTTTAATTCTTGGAGATTTAAGGAATTAGATTGCCCTTTGCTATCTTCGTTTTGGCATGCTTCATGCATTAATACTCCAAGGCTGACAAAGCCTACATCCAAATATCGATGCAAATGAATGCGAGAAGGAGGGAACATGTCTCAAGGTAAATTGTACCTGCCGTTGACCATCCTGCTGGTGATTTCCGGAGCGATGTTTGCCGGGCACTTCGGCGTCGGGGACGTAATTTTCCCCGCGTTCCTGGGGCGCGGCGCTGGCTCGAGCTGGTTTATCGCCGCACTGGGGTATTTCATCGTCAACAGCGTTGGCGTGTGGCTCGCGTATGTCGCCATCGCCCGTCAGGGGAAGACCATGGCCGGAATCTCGCGGGAGGTGCTTGGTCTTGTGGTCGGCGGCATCTATACGATAATCCCCGTTCTCATCCAGGTATTTTTCATCCTCCCCAGAGTAGCCTCCGCGACGCACGAGATGGCCATCGCTTCTTTCTTCCCGGGAGCCCCACTCTGGATCACTCTGGCGGTCTTTTTCCTTCTCAACTTCTACCTCGCGTTCTCCCGTGCAACTGTCGTGGACAAGATTGGCAAGTTTCTAGCGCCTGTCCTCATACTCTTCATCCTCGTGCTTGTCGTGCGGGGTATCGTGGCTCCGAACGCAGGCGTTTCGACTGCGGGCATGAAGAATGCCCTGGGCGGAGGCTTGCTCAACGGCTACAATACGATGAACGCACTTGCCGCTTTCCTGCTTGGCGGGTGGATACTCAACGAGTTGTCGCTTCGCAAGGTCAATGACCGACCTTCGCAGAGCGCCAACCTGATTCGATTGGGGCTTTTCACTGCGATAGCCCTGGGGGTGACCTCCACGGGCTTGGTCTTTCTCGGGGCCTCCACCGGAACGCTTTTCCCCCAGGCTGAGATCGGAGGTCTTTCCGTGCAAATCGCGGCGTCCCTGCTCGGCGTTGTCGGCAAGGCAGTCTTCGCCGTGCTGATCTTCTTCGCGTGCATCACGACCTCGGCCGCCATCACTTCGATGGCGGGGGACATGTTCAAGGAGGTCAGCAACGGGAAAATCCCCTACGTGGTAACCGCCGCCCTGGCGAGCGTCGCGGGCTTCGCGCTCGGCCTCGTCGGCCTGAGCCGCATTGTGCGTTTCACGATCCCCTGGCTGATGCTCCTGTATCCCTCGGTCATCGTCATGATCCTGGCTTCTCTGTCCTATCGCCTCGCGCGTTTCAAGGCCGTGGTTGCAGCGGGCGTGATTGCTTCCGTTGTCATGAGCATAGGCGACTTCCTGGCGGCCATGGGATTTTCGGACAACTTCGCGAGCACGCTCGTGGCCCGGATTCCCCTCGGGAACATCGGCTTCGGATGGGTCACCCCGACTGTTGTCGTCATGATAGTCGTTTTCCTGGCCACGAGCGGGTGGAAGAGGCTCGGGAGCGCGTCGCCGGCGCTATGAAGGCGGGAAGGCCGGCGAGAATGACAGAATCGAAGATCACTATGCCTGAAGGGGAGCTCGATGAGCTTGAGATTATTGTGCTCTGCGAGGACTCCGTCATGTACGAGGCACCGTATCTCGGCCAGCACGGCATCTCGCTGCTCGTACGGGCTCACGGCGGGGGCTTCACAAGGAACATCCTCATGGACGTGGGACAGAACCCCGGCGCCCTGCTGGGCAACTTCCCGCTCATGGGCGTAGATCCCAGAGAGATCGATGGAGTCGTCATCACGCACTGCCACTACGATCACACGCAGGGCCTCGCGGAGGTCCTGCGTGCCATCGGCAGGAGCGATCTGCCCGTTGTCGCGCATCCCGGCCTTTTCCGGCTCAACTTCATAAGCGCCCCGTATCTGCGGCACGTCGGCGTCATGAAGGGCGACTCCCAGGACCGTCTGCGCGAGGCCGGTGCTCAGCTTTACCTGTGCTCGGACCCTCTTCGGCTGATGCCCGGGCTCTTTACCACGGGGGAGATACGGCGGCAGACGGATTTCGAGGAGGTCGGCATTGCCCTCGCAACCCTGGAAGAAGGTCGGCTCAGGAAGGACGAAATGCGTGACGATATCTCTCTCGTCGCGCGGGTCAAGGGGAAACCGCCGGTCGTCATGACGGGCTGCGGCCACGCGGGGATCGTCAATATCCTGAAGCATGTCTCCGAGATGTGTGGAAGCCGGGCGTTCGAGAACGTCCTCGGCGGCTTCCACCTGGTGGAAGCTCCTGAAGAACGGATACGGAAAACCTGCGAGTCACTCAAAGGTTTCGACATCAAGGCCATCATGCCCGGGCACTGCACGGGGTTTCGCGCCCAGGCCGCCCTGTACACGGCCTTCGGGAAAGCATTTACCCCGCTCCAGACAGGCATGCGCATCCGGCTAACGGCCTGATTGAAGGTCGCTAAGACGACTTGTCACCTGTCGAACGGTATTCATCTCTGCACACAAGTCGACCCTGTTTCGCAAGATGAAGGCTCTCGGCATCGAAGGGAGTATCGACCATGACTGAGAAGAAACCAGCAGCCTTCAAATCGGCTCTCAACCCCAAGACTCCCGTCCTGGTATCCTGCAGGAACAGGGATGGAAGAAACAACGCGCTGGTCGTCGTCTATGCCTGCAATTGCAGCTACGATCCGCCCATGATAATGGTCGGGATAGTGCCGTCGCGATATTCGCACGGAATTGTCAAGGAAACGGGCGTCTTCGTGGCGAACCTCGTCCCCGAATCGATGCGGGATGCTTTCAATTACCTCGGCTCCCACAGCGGCCGCGACGAAGACAAGCTCGCGAAGCTCGGCCTCCGGCTCGGCGAGGGCGTGAAGGTCAAGGCGCCGATCCTGCTCGACTGCCCGGTGTCGATCGAGTGCACCGTTGCAAGCACGATTGTGACAGGCTCCCATGAGATGTTCATCGGCAGGATCGAGTACGTGCATGCCGACTCGGGTCTCGTCAACGCCGAAGGCGAGATTGACTGGTCTGCCATCGATTTTTTGCGACTTTGATCATTGCACCCGGGCAATGTTCGGGGCGTGGCGATCGGCACTATCCCTCAATTGAATGCCCTCTTGATTTCCGCGGGCTCCTCGATCAGGGGTTTCACCAGCTCTTCCATGCGGCTCTCCCGCCAGAACGGCAGCCTGGCATGCACTTCCATGTACTTCTGCGGAATGGGGTGTGTGCCTACGACCACGGCGAGGCCGAAGGCCGTCTCGATGAATGCTGTGAAGCGACGGATGTTCGGACAGGGCGGGTAGCCGACCACGAGGCCCGTAGCCAGGTGAATGACGTTGGCACCGTTCTTCTTCATCTCCTCGGGGACATGTTCGATATTCCCCCCTGGACAGCCTCCACAGCTCGAATAACCGACGATTTCCACCGGCTCCTCGGCAGGGTAGCGGGAGAATGCGCCGACGCGTTCTCTCAGCGCCCGAAAGCACTTTCCCCCGCCGCAATCCCTGTAGCGGGCGCAGATGATGATTCCGATCCTGGTCATTTCAAGCGCTCCTTTCATTCAGACGCAGGATACACCGAGAGCCGAATGATTCCCTGCAAGGTGACTCTACCCGACATGGCGCCGTCCGTCACGCGATGACCGCCATGGACAACTCGTAGCATTTCTGCAACCTCCATGCAGCAAAAAGAATGCAGGAATGCATTCTGCGATATTTCGTTTCGGAATGGCCGCAGCTTAATCCTGCGCTGTATAACGAATTAAGCCTGACCTCCGTTCCCCTCCTCCTTGGCATGCATCATGCATGAACACCTATGGGATGAGCCGAACAGCAATAGCCGCCTGGCAGGGACATGTTGCGACAACCCTCGACTTTGCCAAGACCCTTCTCCTTGTCGATGTCGTCGACGGGAAGGTGACAGCAAGAAGGGAGATCAGGCTTGCTGAGGCATCTCCGCAAGCCATCGCCCAAAGACTGGAGATGGTCGGCGCGCGCAGGGTGATCTGCGGCGCGATATCGGCACCAGTCTGGTCTGCCGTGGAAGCGCGAGGCATTCAGATCATCCCGTTCGTTCATGGCGATGTCGAGGAAGTCATCCACGGATGTCTGGAAGGCACGCTCAAGGACGACAGGTTTCACATGGCGGGCTGCCGGCCGTGCAGGCATGGACCGGCAGGATCCCGCCGCAGAAGAGATGGACGCAGCGCCTCGTCGCGCGCTGCAGTTGTTGCTTCAGACGACAAACACAAGGAGGAAAACATGCGCATCGCAATTCCGTTGGCATCGGGGAAGCTTTCCCAGCATTTCGGGCACTGTGAAAGTTTCGCCTTGCTCGACGTGGATCAGGCGGCAAAGAAGATCATCGGGAAACAGGAAGTGGAGTCCCCCGAGCACCAGCCGGGCCTGCTTCCCCGCTGGCTGGCCGAGAAAGGTGCCACCCTGATCATCGCAGGCGGCATGGGGGCAAGCGCCCAGAAGCTCTTCGCGGAGAAGGGCATCCAGGTGCTGATCGGTGCTCCCGCCGAAACCCCGGAATCCATCGTGACGGACTTCATGGCGGGGACCCTGCGGACAGGAGGCAATCTATGCGACCACTGAGTTTTGTGCGAAGCCTGCGCTTCACGGTCCTCGTGGACGATTTGCCGGGAGCCGCAGACCTGAAGGCCGAGCACGGTCTCTCCATCTGGATCGAGGCGGATCATTTCCGGGTGCTCTTCGACACGGGGCCGGGCACGACCGCTCTGGAAAACGCTCGGCGGCTCGGTCTCGAACCGGCGGAGATCGACGCGGTGGCGATCAGCCATGGACACGACGACCATACCGGCGGAATGCAGGCGATGATGGCTGCATGCCAGAAGGCACATCTTTTTCTGCATCCTTCAGCGTTGAGGGAGCGCTACTCCCAGTCGGTGGATGGCACGGTGCGGTCGGCCGGATTCCCGCTTGGCGCCGGGGAGCTTTTCGCCACTCGAAAGGAATACGTCCACTGGACGAACGCTGTAACCCACCTCCAGCCCGCGGTTTTCATGACGGGAGAGATCCAGAGAACCCTGCCGCCCGAGGCGCCCGCCGGCAGGTTCTTTCTCGACACGGAATGCAGAACGCCTGATCCGCTTGTGGATGACCAGGCGCTGGCTTTCGAAACAGCAGACGGCGTGGTTGTCTTCCTTGGCTGCTCCCATGCGGGGGTCTACAACACGGTGGCCTGCGCCCTGAGCGCCTCCCGGACGGGACGGCTGCGGGCAATCGTCGGCGGCATGCATCTTTCGAAGGCTCCGCTCGAGGCTGTTGCCCTGCTTGCCGACCGGATCGAGAAGCTCCATCCACAGCTCATCTGCCCGTGCCACTGCACCGGGGATGCGGCTCGGGACTACCTGAAAGGGCGGTTTCCCGAAGCATTCCAGGAAGTGCGCACCGGCTCCACTCTTATGATCAACGGAAGCTCGTAGAGCTTTCCATAGTCTTGCAACACAGGAGAAGAGGAAATGAAATCCACATCCAAGCACGTCGCGCAGTGCTACCAGTCCGTCGTTGACAACGACCGTCATCATGGCGTTGTGCTCGACCTGCCGGGAGCAAAAGGAGGGGATGATCTGGGCCCCACGGCTCTGGAGCTTGCCGTCATGGCGCTTTCGGGATGCATCTCGACGATCTGGGCCGTGGTGGCAACGAACTCGAAGGTTTCCTACGAACGCCTGGTCGTTGTCGTGGACGCCGACAAGCCGGATGACGAGCCGACAATCACGGCGGCCCGCTGCGTCGTCACGGTGGATTCGAAGGAGTCACGTGAAAAGCTGCAGCGAGTTCTCGACAAGACCATGAGCGCTTGTCCTGTTGGAAGACTCTATGAAAAGGCTGGAATTCCGGTCCAGGTGAGTCTGCAAGTGAACGGCGCATAAGGAAGCGCAGAACAATGACAACATCGCACTCACCGCAGGAAGGATCGATCAACCGCAGCGTCCAGATACTCAAGGCCCTGGCCAACCCGGAAAGGCTGAGGATTGCCTGGATCCTCAGCCAGGACGATCATGCGGTGAGTGCTCTTGCCGATATGCTTGGGCTGGGGCAAAGCTTCACGTCGCAACAACTCGCCATTCTGCGCAGGAGCGGAATAGTCCAGGGAAAACGCGCCAGGAACCGGGTCAGGTACAAGCTTGTCGAGTCCAAGGTTAGGGCGCTGATGCGTTGCCTTGTCAGTGAAAGCGGCTTTTGACCCCGAAGGCTCCGTGCGACGTACATGCAAAGCGCGTCGCCGTCGGGCAGCGCTGCGAGCGTCGCGACGATTCGCAGCCGCGCCGGGACGCGGATCAGCGGGTCGAGCGCGCCGTCTGCCCTACACGCGCCGTCACCGCGCTGCTTTCATCCATCAGGCATCCCTTTGTGTTGACACCGCTCAGAAATTGACCCTTTCACCGCCCGGAAATTGAGCCACCCCCAGACTTCAATGACTCGTTGGGCGTCCCTTCGCCCCTCGACCAGGCATCCGATCCCAAGCAGGTACTGGCCGCGCCTTGACCTTGCTCATCGCAGCGTCGAACTCAGCCAACACATCCTGTCTGTTCTTGTTGCGCAGCAAGTTGGTGAAGTAGCGGCTGCTCTCGAGTTCGCCCAACTCCTTAGCGAACACGTACATCGCGAATTGGTTGATCGAGACCCCCTGCATTGCCGAATACTTCTCGATCCGGGCCTTCAGGTCCTCGGGTACACGAATGGTCAAAAGATTGCGTCTTTTAGCCATGTATCTTCCTCCATTGCGTAAGAAACTCTGCCGGGGTCACTACAGTGAATGAGTCGAAGAGCAGCGTGTTGCCGATCGAGTAGTGCCGTCGATTGCGCGTAATCAAGTATTCACTTCCGCTGGCGACCGCCAATTCCACACACATGTTATCTGATTCGTCCTTCAAGTTTGGGCGCCACAAGAAGTCGATCGGTGTCGGTGTGCCAGCCAAAGCGATGAACTCCAGGATGGCATCAATGTCGACTTGCGAGAGGCCCGTTGCCCGGCGAACCTGTGGTCTAGACAGTACGGCGCGATACTCCTGGTACACCGACACTGAAATTGCAAGCTGAAGGTCGCCACCTCGAACGAGTTGAAGTATGGCATTCGATGCACCAAGTCTGCTGCAAACGGCCTGATAAAGTATGTTGGTGTCGACAGTCACCTGCACAAATAGATGATAGCATATATGCTATCAGGTGGCAAGGACCACTCGGGCTCTCGACCACGGCAGAAGGATCTATGGAGAGAGGCTTGCGCTGGAAGTGAAATTCAGGGACGCCTACCATTCATAGTATAGGGTCTTGTCGCTAAATCTTTCCTCCACGGGCTGCGAACCTCCGTGTGTATAACAAGGCGCTGTAAGGTGGCTAAGAAGTCGCTTCCGAAAAGGGAAGATTTTCTGAGTCATTAACTTTCACGCTTGCGAAATCTTTTCCCCAGCCGCCAGAGCGAGGTGATTTCCGCCACACGGGCTTCGTGCAGCGGGTCGGTAGCATCCATTGTCTTGGGGTGGTGCGGACGCACATCCAGTCTACCCGCAACCAACAGCCCTGCTGCGTCGACGGCCGCGAGCAACTCATCTCGCC
This sequence comes from uncultured Gemmatimonadales bacterium, assembly GCA_963806755.1. GTDB lineage: Bacteria > Gemmatimonadota > Gemmatimonadetes > Gemmatimonadales > JACORV01 > Fen-1245. Next base: position 12,443 of record CAWDZR010000035.1, on the reverse strand, counting down.
TACGTAGTCCCAAGCGCTCGGCGATATCGGAAAGGATCAGCCACCCTTCCCCATCCGGTTCCAGATGCGCAGCAAGCCCGTTGAGGAATCCCATCAGCATTCGACTGTCCTGGTCATACACCGAGCGTTCAAGAGGAGAACTTGGTCGTGCCGGAATCCAAGGCGGATTGCAGACGATCAGCGGCGCGCGGCCTTCTGGAAATAAATCGGCGTATTTCACTTCTACCTGCCCGCTCAACCCAAGCCGTGCAATGTTCTCACGGGCGCATGCCAACGCACGCGCATCATGGTCAGTTGCCACCGCGCGTACTACGCCACGGCGCGCCAACACTGCAGCCAGCACGCCGGTGCCTGTTCCGATATCGAAGGCTAGTTTCAATGAGGGCAACGGTGCTTCGGCCACAAGCCCCACGTACTCGCCGCGGACTGGAGAAAAGACGCCGTAGTGAGGGTAGATACGATTGTTCAACGCCGGGATCAGCATACCCTTTCTGCGCCATTCATGAGCGCCAATCATACCCAGGAGCTCACGCAATGAAACGACGGAAGCCTGTTCGCCAGGACCATATGTCTCCCTACAGGCCTGCCGCACATCCGGCGCATGCCGCAAGGGCACGTGGTAGTCGCTGTCCAGCGTCACCAGCAGCATGCCCAAAATCCGCGCGCGCTGCTCCTGGACTTGCCGCTGCAGATGAAACGCCTCGGTAAGCGACAGCTTCTGCGTGGCGGCCTTATTCTCCAAGCGGCGCGGCTGGCGCTCCAAACGGCGGGAAAGCGCCTTCAGAAGTTCGCGGGCGTTATTGAAATCACCGTGCCACAGCATGGCCGTGCCTTTGGAGGCAAGGCGATAGGCTGCATCCGCGCTAAGGCTGTCATCCGCGATCACTACACGTTCATGTGGATGTACTCCGCTCTCGGATCGCCAGAGGGCAGATCGGCGCTCACCGGATTCCGTCCAGAAGATTCTGGAAAGATCATTCACAAGAACATCCTTCGTTGGGGCTTCAAGCCGGCCGCTCCAGGGTCGGCTTCAACGTTGAACCTGAGTCTCTTTGTCACTCGTGGCTGTGTCTCTCCATTCTATGGAATCCATTCTAGATCTGCCGGATTGATCTTGAACTGGAAGTAGGTGTTACTCATTCCTGGGCTATTCCAGGTTCCCCGAGGGAGGTCAGAATCGCAGAATCGATTCTCAACTGATCTGCCAATATATATGATTCCATTTGAAAGCCCGCTTATGTACCTTGCTGAGCCATCGCGTGCAAGAAGCGGCTCGGTCTTCAGACTATATACATCGCCCCATTGGACTGAGTGCCTGTAGCCCGGATTCGGCTGTGAACCGACCTCCTCTTTTTGTAAGCCGAAGCATACTCTCTTGATCATTAAAACCTCTCCCGTCAAAGACCAGCAGGTGCGGAATATCTCTTCCAGATACTTCAGTTGCTGCTCTCTCGCCTTGTCGTCAAGATACAGTATGGTCTTCCAACGATCTCCTGATCCTGGCCCTCCTACCCCCGTATTGAACCCGTAGCCCGCCATCAGTCCGCTTAAGTCAGTGTCCAGGTAGTATCCTCGCTTAATCGCGAAGGTGAACGCACCTTCGCACCGGTCGATTCCACCGTGAAGCGCCGTAGGCGCACGTGACCCCCAGTAGTAGGGGCAGACCGTGGGTGAGGTGCACGCCTCCACACAATCGCCCGCGAGAGACCACTCCGGTTCAGAGGTTTCCATACTTTCCTCCTTAGTTCTCCTAAGAAGACCCATAGAGAGACACTACGATAATTCACATCACCGCTCGTCCGCCTATAATCAACTACCGCTCAGCAGCTGAAAGCTGATCTTTGGCGGCCTTGCCAACGTCTGAGAGACGACACAGTACTTCTCAACCAGTCCTAGAAGAGTGGCCATCTCTTGTTTCGACATATCCCCGCATAAGTCTACGCTAATTCGAATCTCTTTGAAGCCGACGAGTGCCCCTTCGTCAATTCCGAGAGTCCCCCGTAGATCCAAGTCGCCCTCAACGCCTATTGTTGCACTGCGGACCGGCAGACTCATGTTGGTCGCTACCGCTCCCATGACAATGCCTGCACAAGCCGCTAATGAGTCCAGAAGGAGAGTAGCAGGGCAGATGCTATTCGGGGGGCCACCAACTCCGTGGTGCATTTCAGTCTTCACGTTGAATGGGCCAATCTTGCTCGTGCAGGTAATGTCCGGTCCCAAGACGGCCTTTGCAGTGAGTCTGACTTGAGCTGACGAGGGGTTCAGCCTGTAACGTTCCTTGAGAGGTGCCTGGATTTGGGTAAGTTGCGCTTTGGTCATGACACTTCCTCCTGCGTTCTGAATCGTTGGTTCGTCGACGGCCCCTGTCGAACTCGTTGACGGATATGCGCAGTCTCCTTTCGCGGAATCACTTCCCTTTCTCAATCCATTCGCAAGTGAGTGGGAAACCACTTTGGTCGGGAGCAACCAGCAAGAAAGACCAACGAAAACGCCAAGGGACCAGCTAGCACTTTCAAGTTTGTCATGCCCTTCCTCCTACCTGTCCGCTCAGCGGCTTCGGTTTAAGCATGACCAGGCTGTAGCCGCGAATGTAACTCGCAAAGCTTGCGACCTGTAGTCTGACCTGTCAAGATGGATGACATATTCACGGCAGGGAGTCCGAACAGTGAAAACCTCTTCGCCGCGTTTGCCAGAAGACCAGGCTGGGAACAACGTCAGCCGCCTGGACAAAAGTGACCGTGACGACCCAGAAACCCTTTGCCGCCAAGCAGGGATAGAACTGACAAGAGTTCCCAGGGAACCTGGATGGCATGGTGCCCTGACCGCCGCTGACGGCTCAGCCGAGTGATCCAGGCCGCAAAGCCTTTTCGGCAGCGCGGCGAGCGGGGGCGGCCACGAGGAAGGTCCCGAGAAGGATGACTGCCGCCCCTGCAACCATGCTCGCCGTCACCGTCTCATGCAGGAACAAGGTGCCCCAGAGCATTGCGAAGACGGGAATCAGGAACGTCACCGTCAGGGCCTTTGTCGGACCTACGTCAGCAATCAAGCGGTAGTAGATGAGATACGCCACGCCGCTGCAAACCACCGCAAACACCACCGCGATCGCCACGATCGTTCCATTCACCGCGGATGGCGGCGGCGGTGAAACCAGCAGGAAAGGCAGCAGGGCGATCCCGCCAAAGAGCTGGCTTCCGCCGGCAACCGCCATGGGCTTCACGCCCGAAGCTTTCTTCTTGATGTAGGCGCCCGCAAGACCGTAGCAGGCGGGCGCAAGAAGGCATCCCAGGATCGCGGCCACCGCAGTCACGGAGGTGATGATACCGCTGAGACTGCTTGCCATCACGACGCCCGCAACACCGAGGGTCAGCCCGGCGACTTTGCGAACGGAAAGCGGCTCACCCAGCCACAAGGCGGCAAAGATCGCTCCGAACATCGGAGACATCGAATTGAAAATGGCTTCCAGGGAGGCAGGAAGAACGAGGGCGGCCGCCGAATACAACAGGAATGGCACCGCTGAGTTCAGCAGGCCGATCACCAGGAAGGGCTTCCAGTTCTTCCGCCACTCCGGTCGAAACCGGATGGCCGCGAAGAAGATCACGAGGCATACTCCCGCAACCAGCATGCGGACATCCGCAGTCGCGAAAGGCCCGATCAGCGGCGCCAGGTATCGTACGAAGATGAACGAGGCTCCCCAGATGGCGGACAACGCGAGCAGGAGAACGATATCGAAAATGCTCATGCGGCCAATCTATCCGCATGCCGCCCGCCGCCGCCACCCGGATCTTGCTCTTGGGCCGCACAGGCCGGCCCCGCGCCAGTTGACATCTGACAAGGAAGGTATAAGGTGGAGAGAGATGGCTGCTCTCTCTCGGTCTGCACCGCAGCCTGTTCAACAACCCGCGCCAACGAGAGAAGCCTGAAAGGAAAAGTCAGCATGAAAGAACTGATCGCTGGCATCGTTCTGTTCGCGGCCTTGGCGCCGGTGTCGTTGCACGCACAGGTGATACCCGAATTCTTTACCGTGGTCAAAGATGGATCGCCGGATGCCGTGAGGGCAGCCATCGCCAAAGGGGCAAATCCGAACAGCCGAGAAACCAGTCAGGGAAAAACGCCTTTGATGTGGGCGGTCCAATTCAACAAGAACCCCGAGGTGACAGCCGTCCTCTTGAAAGCCGGCGCCAACCTGGAAGACAAGGACCTGGGCGCACTTGTTGGCGGCAAGCGAGGTCCCGCCTACGGGTGGACTGCGATCATGTGGGCAGCCGCTTCTTGCCAGGACGCGGAGGTGATCACTCTCCTGGTAAAGGCCGGCGCGAATATAAAGGTCACCGATAAAGAGGGACTCACTCCCCTGCTGGTCGCAGCGGACAACAACCCGAACGCTGAAGTCGTTACCAGGCTTGTCAGAGCCGGCGGGGGCCTGGAAGCAAAGGACAGCAGCGGATATACCGCCTTGATGAAAGCCGCAAGCAAGAACACCCCGGATGTGATTATCGCGCTTCTCAAGGCTGGCGCGAACGCCAAAGCAAAGAATGCAAAAGGCTACACGGCCCTCGACTATGCCAAGTACCGGCACGATCTGGATGGCACTGAAGCCTTGAAAAGGCTCGACAAGGCGACCAGATAGCCGGGACTCGCGGGCGGCAAGCGTGACTATGGAGGCGTGCTCGGGCGTGCGCTGCAGGACCTATTTGCGTGCGTTGAGAACGACGTAGGCGACCTGGGGGGCTGAAGTGCCGAGTCCTGACTCTTCGATAAGGGGCCGAAGCGCAGCGCTGGCAAACATTCGCCGTCCTTTTTCGTGAGAGCCTTCGGCAGCCTTGAGGTTCGTGTGCAGCGACACCATTTCCCCTTGAGGTATCAGCGACTCAGAAGCCTGCTCCGTCACATCACTCAAGCCTCCGGCCAGAAGGAGCGTGATCCCGTGATTGCCCGTCAGGTTTTCATAGTAGCGGTAGACCTCCGCCAGACGCGCAATCTCTGCCGCCCTGAGCCTGTTGTCTTTTTTTGCTGCGATATGGCAGAGCACAAGGTTCACGGCGAAGCGGGTTCCGACCAGCCTGAATTGTGCCGCATAGGGCGTCCGAAGGAACTCGCCTTTCCCCGGGTACGCGCCCAGGTCCTTGACCATTTGAATCCTGTCATTGTAGATGAAACCGAAATACCCGCTTCTGCTGACGGCGGCTTCCCAGCCGTCATCCATCCCCGAAAGGACTTTCTCCATGACGCCTGCGTCGCTCAAGCCCTCGGCCGCCACGACATCGAACCGGGCCACGGCGGCTGAAAAGGTCGTGTACAACTTCTGCGGCGCACCGAGAGAGCTCATGCTCATGTCAGCGATCCGGACTTGCTGGCCGGAAAGGGAACGAGCGGCAACAGGGGGTTGAACGGCAGGGGTGGGACCTCGAAGCTCCTTGTCAGACTCGGGAGGAGTTGGCATGCCTGCCAACGGCAGGCTCGCCTGGCGCGTATCCATCTTGTCCTGGAGGAGAGGCAGCCGGAGGGCGATCTGGTAGGCGGCTTTCATCGAATCCATGGCTGCGTTCAGATCGCCGGCCTGCATGTGCGCCAGGGCATCGCGATACGCCTGCTCAGCCTTGTTCATTTCCGCCGGTGCCCACTTTGACGCATCGAGCGCCTGAGCGGCGCTGATGGCCTTTCCCACGCTGATCCGCGCCTCCCTCAGCCAGCTCGAGATGCCACGGACCGTTTCATAGAGCTCGCTCATTCCCTTGAGCGTGGTGTAGGCCTTGAAGCGGGCGTCCCAGTAGGACCCGGCGGCAAAAAAACCCGCAGTTGCGTCGATGCCCGCGACGAGCCGGGCGAACTCATCCGGGAAGGCCTGGTCGGCCCTGATTTCCACGAGTTTCGCGCGCGACGCCTCGAACCGGGTCCTCACATCCGCTTCATAGGCCTGCAGGGCAGCCTCCCTGGCTGCATTCGAGGCTTCCGTTGCCTTGGCCAGAAGAGCGCGGCATCGAACCGGGTCGGCCTCCCGCGCCGCCCGCGCATCGTCAAACGCGGCTTGCGCCTTCGCGTACATCTGGGGTTCATAGAACTCCGCCCCCCACGCTGAGGCGTCGCGAAGCGCAGCCAGCGCTTTGGAGACTTCGGCATCACTCACCGGGTCAGGCGAACCTCTCACCTCGGAAGCGCTCGTGTCCAGGAGGCGGACCGTGAGCACGGAACCGGCCACGGGCGAATCGCGAGATGAGAGGGAGGTGCATCCTGACAGAATGACGAAAATCGACGCAAGGGCTATTGCTCGAAACCCAGCGGCGTGCCTGTCTGTTTCGCTGATCACGATGACTTCGTACCTCCTGCCGCGCTCATGAAGGCGCCCCACGGCGGGGTGACTGCGGCCCTCTCTATGATTATCGATTGGAAAGGGCCTGGGGCGGAGTCGAATATTGATACGAATCGTGGGGCTTCACAGGACGGACGATTCTGCGTAGGATTCCTTCGTTCGCTGGCCGTTCCGTGGGAATCTCCGAGTGAAAGTCTGTAAAGGATGATGTCAAAGAAAAACGCGTTCGCTTTCCTTTCCCTTTCCCTGCTGTCCACGGTGCTGCTCGGCGCCGGCCTTGCCCGGCTGACTTTCAAGCCCGGCCTCCCGCTTCCTTCCTTTGAAAACGGCGACGTGACGCTTCCACCGGCTGAACCGGGACCGCCGTCCATGCCCATGGGGAGATTCGCGGGGACCTTCGCCCTCATCGTCCTTGCCGTGCTCGTGGTTTTCCTGGTCATCCAGGTGGTGCGCGGCGTGCAGTGGAAGCAGGTCCTTCCCCTGGTCTGGTCCGTTCTCTGGAAGTTCCTGCTCGTCGCTGCTGTCCTTGTCCTGATCTTCACCTTGCTGCCGAAATCCGAGGCGGCCCTCGCGCCAGTCCCCTTGCCCCCGCCGAAACCGCCGGCCAGGGCGCCGCTGGGGCCCGTGCCGCCCGTGCTGATCTGGGCCGCCGGGATCTGCGCGGCAGGCGCAGCCGTCCTCCTTGCCGCGCGGCTCGTTGCCGGGCAGCGCCGTCGCGTTCCCGCGCCATGGTTCCTGGAAGCGGAGAAAGCCCGGAATGCCCTGCGCGACGGCCAGAGCCTGGAAGAGGTGATCCTGAGATGCTACCGGCGGATGGGACAGGCGCTCGCGGAGGAGCAATCCCTCCAGCGGGAACCGTCCATGACCACCGGGGAGTTCGAGACGCTCCTCGCTGCCCAGGGGGTTCCGCGGGAACCGGTGCGAAGGCTGACGCGGCTTTTCGATGCGGTACGCTACGGCCACGGGCACGCGGAGCTCGCGGAAAAAGAGGACGCGCTGCAATGCCTGGATGCAATTCTGGAATACAGCAGGCGGAAAGGGCCGGCTGCATGACGTCAGGAAAAACCCAGCGGTGGCTCATCGCCCTCGTATCGCTTTTCACCCTCCTCTTTCTGGGCCTCGTGTTCCAGGGCTTTGTCCTGGAAGAGATCCTCATCCCCATCGCCACGGTCCTCTGGATTCTTCTTCGTATTTTCGTCCTCAGCATCAACCAGGAGGTGTTCTGGTGGTGCCTCGTACTTCTGGCCGTCGTCGTCGCGCTTGTCCGTCTTTTCCGCGGATTCGTGCAGCACGAGCCGCCTCCTTCCCCGGAAGCGGTGTTTCACCGCGGCAGGATAGCGGCGTGGCGAAGCTCGATCTTTCTCAACGTGCGCGAGAATCCTTCCCGCGATTCCCTGCGGCGGGAACTGACGTGGCTGACGGCGGCAATGTATTCCTCCCGCAGGGAAGGCGGCGCGAAGTTCCAGATTCGGGACGCGCTTCAGGAGCGGAGGATCCCGCTCCCGCCCTCCGTGCATGAGTTCCTCTTTCCAGCCGCCCCGGAGCGGGGCCTCTTGCGTGCAAGTGCGGAGCAGGATCCGGGGATGGTTCCGCCGGCGGAGCGGACGTGACAGGGCTGATTATCTGCGCTCGATCGATGACGTTGTGACTTTCATGGAAAGATCAATGGAGATGACACATGAGCAGCATGCACCCGAAGCCCGTGACCGGTAAGGAGACCGCAGAGGTCTGCGCCCGGATCATCCGGGAAGTGGAGAAGGCGGTTGTCGGCAAGAGGAGCGTCCTGGAGCTGATGATGGCGGCGTTCCTGTCCTCCGGTGGGCACATCCTCCTGGAGGATTATCCCGGCCTGGCCAAGACCCTGATCGCCAACAGCTTCGCCGCCGCGCTGGGGATGAGCTTCAAGCGGATACAGTTCACTCCCGACCTCCTTCCCGGGGACATCACCGGCGGGTACGTCTTCGACGGAGGCACGAATCGCTTCACGCTGCGTCGGGGGCCGATCTTCACGCAGATCCTTCTGGCCGACGAGATCAACCGCGCCTCCCCCAAGACGCAGTCCGCGCTGCTGGAGGCGATGCAGGAGCACCAGGTGACGCTGGAAGGCGAGACGGAACCCCTGCCGCTTCCCTTCATCGTGATCGCCACGCAGAACCCCATTGAATACGAAGGCACCTTCCCGCTGCCGGAGGCGCAGCTTGACCGGTTCCTGGTGCGGCTCTCCGTGGGGTACCCCAGCCCTGAGGAGGAGGATGAGATCCTCCGGCAGCGCACCGAGCGGGGGAAAGACGGCGTGGACCTGGAGGCCGTCATAAATCCGTCGACGTTCCTGGCCATGCGCGCGGCGGTGGAAGACATCGGCGTTGATCCCGACGTCCGCCGCTACATCGTCGCCCTGGTGGAAAGGACGCGCAAGCACCGGCAGGTGACCGTGGGGGCGAGCCCCCGCGCGTCAATCGCGCTCCTGAAGCTGGCCAAGGCACGGGCGGCCCTGCAGGGTCGTTCCTTCGTCACGCCGGATGACGTCAAGCCTTTCGTATACCCCGTGCTCGGTCACCGGGTGGTCCTCGATCCCTCCCTGTGGGACGTCTCCACGTCGGACAAGGCGGTAATCGATGACGTGGTCCGGTCAGTCCCCGTGCCGGTGCTTCCCGACGATGAGCACTAGGGCCGTCACCCTGGGCCTGCTCAGCTTCGGCCTCCTGCTGACGGCCCTCATCACCATGAACGGGTACGTGGCGCTCGCCGCGCTGCCTCTCCTGGCGTACCTTGGCGTGGGGTTCCTCGAGTCTCCCGCCCCGCACGCCGTCCGCCTGGCGGCGCGCCGCCGCCTGCGGGTCCGCAGGACCGGCGGAAAGACGAAAGTCGAAGTGCGCGTGCTGGTCCGCAACACGGGGGCCAGGATCGCCAGACTGGTGCTGCAGGACAGCCCGCAAGCCGCCATCAGCGTCACGGAAGGCGCCCGGGAGCAGTCCTTCTGGGTGGAGGCCGGGAAGTCCGCCAGGCTCGAGTACGCGTTCAGCGCCGTGCGTGGCAACTTTGAATGGAAGACCATTCGCGCCGTTGCAAGCGATCCATTCGGGCTCTTCGAGAACGCGTTCGAGCTACCCGCCGCCGCGGAGGTGTCGGTGGCGACCGCGCCGCGGAGGCTCCGGTCCCTGCCGCTCAGGCCGGGAGGGACGCTTCACTCTCCGGGGTCCATCCTGGCGCGGACCAGCGGAAGCGGCACGGATTTCTGGGGCGTGCGCGAGTACCACCCCGGAGATCCCCTGCGACGGCTGGACTGGCGCCGGGTCGCGCGTCACCCCCGGCAGCTCTTCACGCGGGAGTTCGAGCAGGAGGAGATCGCCGACATCGGACTGATCCTTGACGCCGGAAGGGATTTCCAGTGCCGTGGCGACAGTCTTTTCGAGCACTCGCTGGAGGCGGCGGTATCCCTGTCCGAAGCTTTCCTGCGCCGAGGCAACAGGCTCACCCTGCTTGTTCCCGGAGACCAGCTCCTGGTGGTGCACGCGGGATTCGGCAAAGCGCAGCTCTCCCGGGTCCTGCGCTGCCTTGCAAAAGCGCGTCCCGCAACGGGCGCCAACCTCTCGTCCCTGGACAGGGTCCCCCTTCGGCCGCTGGGAAGCCGGGCCATGGTCGTCATCATCAGCCCGAGCGTCTCGTCGGACCGGTTGGTGTACGCTCGGCTTCGGGCACGCGGCAACCAGGGCTTGCTTGTCTCCCCTGACCCGGTCAGCTTCCTGGAGAGTTGCTCGCCCTCGGACCGGGCCGGCCTGCTTGCCGTGCGCCTTGCGCGCGTCGAACGGCGGCTGGCGCTTCGGGGCATCGCGGAGCTCGGCATCCGCGTGGTGGACTGGGACGTGCGCCAGCCCTTGTCCCCGCTGATGCGCCGGGCGCTGCGCCCCGCACGTGGGCACGCGGGAAAGGGTTGACGGATGACGGCGCGGAGAGCCCTTCTCCCGGCGTTCCTGGCTGCGTCTGCCGGGTTCATGGTCGTTGGATTCCTCGGCGCCGGTCACTGGCTGGGCGCCTGCCTGGGCGCGCTCCCCGGCCTCTGTGCGATGGCCCTCCAGCGCGGGTCTCAGGAGGAGAAGCCCAAGGCTGGTCGCCGCCCTTGGCTGCCGGCGGGTTTCCTTTCCTGCATGGTTGGCGTTGCCGCCGCGGGTCTCCTCACGGGAGCCTCCCCGTGGGTAGTGCTCCCCGGGGTTGCGTGCGCGCTGGCTGCCTGGGACCTGATGAATGTCGATGTCCCATGCAGGACCTCACCGAGCCCCGCGGCCATTCGCGGCGAGCGGCGCCACATCCGGTCCCTGACGTTCGCGCTGGGCGTCGGGTTGCTTCCGGCGATGGTCGGCGCCGCGCTGTCCCTCCGAATCCCTTTCCCGCTGATGCTTGCCCTGGTCATCCTGGACCTGCTCTGCCTGGACCGGCTCCTGCGGCCGGGGGGCGCGCAAAGGAGCACCCGGCGCCGCTGGCATCAAGGTCGATGGTGAGGCGTGTCGGGCTCTCCTTGAGAATTCCTTGCCACGGGTGTACATTGTTTGGCACGTCTTCCGGTGCGGGGGACTATGATGAGAGTAAGCTGCAGAAATGTCCTTCTGCTTGCAATAGTTGCGGTCGTTCTTCTCCTGATGGGAGGCTGTCCCCTCCCCTACGATTTCAGCGGTCGCGGCCCGGGAACCTCGCATTCATCGGATCCCAGCAGTCCCAAGATGACTGCGCCCGTGACAGCTTCTTATTCCGAGCAGGGCGGTACCTCGGGACAAATAGCCGACGGCGGCTCATTCGTTTCGGGCAAGACAACCACGGTGACGCTGTCCACAAGCACTCAAAACTCGGACATCTACTATACCGACGACGGACCGCGCTTACCACCCTGGGCTCGGCCAAGAGGTTCAACGCCTCCAGCGGCAGCATCACGATCACGCGGACGACGACTCCCCAGACCGTGGACATCCACGCCCTGGCCATCGGCCCCGACATGCTTCCGAGCCTTCCCGTCCATGTTGTCGTGAGCGTCAGCCCGTACCCGATCCTTTCCCTAACCTGTGACAAGACCTCCGTGACGGAGGACGGCGGAACCGCCACGTTCACCATTACCTCTTCTGCCGCGTCGTCCAGCGATATGACGGTGAATCTCCTGACCGGAGGAGATTACTCGACGCAGTACGTGACGGGATTCGTGCAGTCAGGTTCGCAATATGGTCCGGGCTCAACTCTCACCCCGACGCTTCGTGCACGGCACTACTTCCGTGACGTTCACCATCGCTACGACGCATGATCCTTCCACCGCCAGCCACACGGCCACCCTGACCATCCAGAACGACCCCAACTCTCCGGCGGCATACACGAAAGGCACGCCCGCGAGCGCTTCTCTGACCATCCAGGACGACACAAACTTCTACGTGAATGCAGCGACTGGAAACGACTCGAACGCGGGCACCTCGAGCACCTCGGCATTCAAGACGATCACCAAAGCTCTCCGTGTTGCGGCCCTGGGACAGAACATCAGTGTCGCCGCGGGCACGTATGACACCGCAAACGGGGAAACCTTCCCCCTCTATATTCCCGCCGGTGTGAGCCTGATAGGCAACGAATCAAACAAGGGAAGCTCGACGATAATCCTGGGCGGCGGCACGCCGACGGTGTACGCCTCGACGTATATCTCGAACGCGGTCGTCATGGGATCAGGCAGCGTGCTGGCGGGGTTCACGGTCACCAACAACTCGGGCCTGGGCTCCTTCCCGATGGGAGTCCTCGTCCACTCCGGCTATTCCGCCAACAATGTGATCATCAGAAACAACACGATCATCAACAGCCCGGCGGAGGGCGTCTACGTTGCCGGAGGATCCGGGGGCGTCATAACCGCGAATAATTTCAGCGGAAACGGGTCGGGTGGACTGGTGTTCGTGCAGGGCGGCGGAGCGGGAATGATCGTTTCCTACAATTCGTTCTCGGATCTGTTTGAAATGGACACTCTCGGTCCCGACCTTGGAGGGGGAGCCGCGGGAAGTCCTGGCCAGAACTCTTTCCTTGGAGGGACCAGTCCGACCTATTTCGGCAGCGGCGGAACCGTCTACGCGGAAAACAACCACTGGAATCACAATCCGCCGACGGTCGGTGCCTGGCCTGG
>CAWDZR010000034.1:0-99186 GCA_963806755.1 uncultured Gemmatimonadales bacterium | reverse complement strand
GGGCGGCGCGTGCGCCGGCTACGGGCTGCTGCTCGACATCCGCGACGCCGCGCACCCGGTGCGCCTGGCGGCGGTGTCCGACTCGAACTTCAGCTTCTGGCACTCGGCCACGTTCAGCAACGACGGAAGCAAGGTGCTGTTCACCGACGAGTGGGGCGGCGGGCTCCAGCCGCGCTGCCGCGTGACGGATCCCAGGGACTGGGGCGCGGACGCGATCTTCTCCGTGGGCCAGGGCTCGCTGACCTTCCGCCACTACTACAAGATGCCGGCTCCGCAGACCGAGCAGGAGAACTGCGTCGCGCACAACGGGTCGCTGATCCCGGTGCCCGGCCGTGACATCATGGTGCAGGGCTGGTACCAGGGCGGGATCTCGGTGTTCGACTGGACCGACCCGACGCACCCGAAGGAGATCGCGTTCTTCGACCGCGGCCCCATGGACTCGACCAAGCTCGAGGGCGCGGGATCGTGGTCGGCCTACTGGTACAACGGCCACATCGTCAGCTCGGAGATCGCGCGCGGGCTCGACATCCTGGACCTGGAGCCGAGCACGCTGCTGTCGCAGAACGAGATCGACGCGGCCCGGCTGGTGCACGTGAACCAGTTGAACGTCCAGGACCAGCAGCGCATCGTGTGGCCGGTGAGCTTCGTGGTGGCACGGGCGTACGTGGACCAGCTGGAGCGGTCGGGCGGGCTGCCGGCCGCGCGCCTCGCCGCCGTGCGGTCGGCGCTCGCGGGCGCGGAGCGGATGTCGGGCTCGGCGCGGAAGGACGCGCTGACCCGGCTCGCCGGGCAGCTGGACGGCGACGCGGCGTCCTCGTCCGACCAGGCGAAGGTGAACCTGCTGGCCGGCGAGGTGCGCCAGCTGGCCGGGTCGTAACGGCGCCGGGAACGATTCGGCGGCCATCTGGAATTGGCGCGGTCCCGCCCACGGGTGGGGCCGCGCCGGTTCGTCACCGGAGGCACGGAGCATGACCAACGCGATCCTGCTGCTGCTGGCGGCGACCGTGGCGGGCCCCGGCCCGCGCGACGGGCGCGAGCTGATCCGGGCGATGCACGACCGCTACGCGGGCACGTGGTACCACACCCTGTCCTTCACGCAGCACAACACCGCCACCGACACGGCCGGGAAGGAGACGTACTCCACCTGGAAGGAGTACGGGGCGTTCCCCGGCGACTTGCGGATCGACTTCCTGCCGGCGGACAGCGGCGGCGGGATCGTCTTCCGCGCCGATACCGAGTACGTGTTCGCCCGCGACACGCTGGCGCGCGCGATCCCGCTCGTGCACCCGCTGCTCGTGCTCGGCTTCGACGTGTACGTGCAACCGGTGGACACTACGCTCGCCAAGCTCGGGCGGCTCGGTATCGACCTGTCGGTGATGCACGCGGACACGTGGCAGGGGCGGCCGGTGTACGTGGTCGGCGCCGCCGCGGGCGACTCGCAGCACGTCCAGTTCTGGGTGGACCGCGAGCGGCTGGTGTTCGTGCGGATGCTGCAGCCGGGGCGGCGCGACCCGGCGCGGCTGGCGGATACCCGTTTCGAGGACTACCGGCCGGTCGGCGCGGCGTGGCTCTCGGCGCGGGTCGTCTTCCTGTTCGCCGGCAGGCCGGTGTGGAAGGAGGAGTACGTGGACATCCGCACCGGCCCAGCGCTCGACGCGTCGCTGTTCGACCCTCACCGGTTCGCGAACGCCAGGCCCCGGAGCTAGCGGGCCTCCACGCGCGGCGCCGCAGGCAGTGACGCGCTTCCCCGGCGCGTTTGAGATCACGATTCATCCCGTTCGGATTCGACGCGCGAAGGCGCGGCGGTGGCCCGCGATATGCGCTGCTGAACGCGTGCGGGCGCCGACATGGGGTCGCGCCCTGCCGCTAGGAGGTGGTTGGGCGTGAGAATCGAAGCACCCCGCCCGTACGTGATCGAAAACCTCAAGTACGCGTTGAACCCGTCCTCGGTCGCAGTCATCGGTGCCTCGCGTCGCCCCACCAAAGTCGGCTACAAGGTGATCGAAGGGCTGGTCAAGTGGGGCTACCGCGGCGCGATCTACCCGGTGAACCCCGCGGCGGAGTCCATCCTCGACCTCACCACGTACAAGTGCCTCGGCGACGTGCCGGGTCCGGTGGACCTGGTGTTCATCGCGGTGCCGGCGCGCGCCGTTCCCGAGGCCGTGGAAGCGGCCGCGGCCAAGGGCGCGAAGGTGGTCGCCGTCTCGAGCAGCGACTTCAAGGAGACGGGGCGCGGCGACATCCAGGACGAGCTGACGCGCTACTGCCGCGCGCACGAGCTGCCGCTCATCGGCCCCAACTTCCTGGGGATGGGCAGCCCGTACAGCCACTTCAACTGCGGCTTCATTCCCTACCTGCCGGTGGCGGGGCCGGTCGGCCTGATCTCGCAGTCGGGCGCGAACCTGCTCGGCGCGCTCGGCGCGTCGCTGCTCCGGCACTTCGGCATGAGCTTCTTCGTCGGCCTGGGCAACAAGGCCGACGTGGACTTCTCGGAGTTCATCCTCTACGGCGGGAACGACCCCAACACGCGGTGCATCGCCGTGTACATCGAGGGCCTCGACTCGCCCGAGGCGTTCGTCGCCGCCTGCCGCGAGGTGGTGCCGAAGAAGCCCGTGGTCGTGATCAAGGTCGGGTCGTCCAGGACCGCGCAGAAGGCGGCGATGGCGCACACGGCCTCGGAGAACGACGGCCTCGACGACGCCTACTTCGACGCGGTGTTCCGCGACGCGGGCGTGATCCGGGCCACGACGTGGCAGGAGTTCCTCGACATCTCGATCACGCTGGCCATGCAGCCGCCGCTCAAGAGCGACCGGGTGGTGATGATCACCAACGGCGGCGGGTCGGGGCTGCTCTCGTGCGAGCACTTCGACCGGCTGGACATGCCGCTGCGGCCGCTGGCGGAGATCTCGCCCGAGCTGGCGGCGAAGCTGCGGGCCGACATGCCGGGCTTCGGCTCGGTCCTCAACCCGGTGGACATCGCGGGCACGGCGACGCCGTCGGTGTACGAGCGCGCGTTCTGCGCGGCGTTCGAGGACCCGATGGTGGACGCGGTCTACGGCTCGGTCTGCCCGTCGGCCATCACCAACGTGCCGGCGATCGCCGACGTGGCGTTGAAGGTGCACGAGCTCTACAAGCATCTGGGCAAGGTGTTCGTGATGGAGTGCCAGGGGGGGCCGGAGTGCAACGCCGCGCTCGCCCGGCTCCGGGACGCCGGCATCCCGGCGTATCCGACGCCCGAACAGGCGGTGAGCGCGATCGTCGCGCTCCGGGCGTATGCCGCAATTCGGTCGCGGGCGCGCGGGCCGGAGCTCGCCGCCGCCCTCAAGGCGTGAAGAGGATTTCTTTCGGAGGTGTGAGATGTCGGAGGAACGTCGGTATCTGGTGGACGTCGGGCTGCAGGACCTGCCGTACCCGATGAAGGTGGCGTCCCGGGCCAACCCGGAAGGCCAGCCCACGATCGCCACGATATCCATATCGGCCAGGATCAACCACTCGTTCGAGGCGGGCTGGATCGGCAAGCTGATCCACATCCTGCACGGCCACCGGGACTTCATCGGCACGACCACCCTCAAGAAGAACGTGCAGGACTACCTGGACGGCCTCAGCGCCACCGACGTGAGCGCGACGTTCAGCTACCCGTTCTTCATCGAGAAGACCACGCCGGTGTCCAAGGAGAAGTGCCGGGTCCGCTACCTGTGCGCCTACACGGCCAAGGCGTCGTCGTTCAAGCCGCGGGTCGCGTTCAAGATCCAGGTCCCCTGCCTCACGACCTACCCCAGCACCAAGGGGAAGGGGCCGGGCGAGCTGTTCGCGCAGCTCAGCTCGCTGACGATCGAGACGCAGTCCGACGGCGACGTGTTCCCCGAGGACCTGGTGGAGCTCGTGGACCGCAAGGCGCTGGCGCCGGTGTACTCGTACCTCAGCGAGGAAGACGAGCAGAGCGTCATCCAGCAGGCGCATTCCCAGCGGCGCACCAGCGTGCAGGTCACGGACGACATCGAGCAGGAGCTGCGGGAGCGGAAGGACATCTCGTGGTTCTCGATCAAGTGCGTCAACTACGGCATGCTGCATTCCTACGCGACGCTGATCGGCACCGAGAAGAGCCTGTGGACCCCGCCGGACAACTGGGAGTCCATGGGTCGGGCGGACCTGGGGATCTAGCCGGGGCATCCCGCCGAGACGGACGCGAGCGCGGCCCGGCGTACCCGGGCCGCGCTCGTGCGTTCGGGGGGCCGGCGGGCCGGGCTAGGGTCGGACGTCCTCGACGGCCTGCAGCACCTGCTCGCGGGTGAGCGGGATCCGCATCGTCCGGGTGGCGCCGAGCCCCTTCGCGACCGAGAGCGGGTCCACGCCCGCGAAGGACGGCCGTCCGGCGATGGCGACGACGCGCGCGTCGGGATACTCGCGGCGCAAGGTCCTGAGGAAGTCGGTGGCGTTCATCCGGCCGGGCGCCAGCACGTCCAGGAACACCGCGTCGGCCGGCACGGTCCGGTACGCGGCCAACCCGACGCCGGCGTCCGCCGCCTCGATGACCTCGTGGCCGTCGCCCGCCAGGATCGCCGCCAGGGCGGTCCGCACGGCTTCGTTGGGGGCGATGAGCAGCACGCGTGCGGCATGGGTGTCGGAGACGACCGCCGCCCGCCCGCACCCCAGGCACGCGACACGCCGGGCCTGGTCCGAGCCGCGCCGCCGCGGCGGCCCGAGCGTGAAACCGCTGCCGCAGGCGGGGCAGGTGAGCCGCCCCGGCCCGGCGACCTGGCCCTTGAGCCGCGCCAGCTCCTCGACGGTGTAGGGCGTGGGCGTGGAGCGCCGCCGCCGGCCGTGCCGGCGCCCCAGGGCGATGCGCCGATCGGCGGCCAGGCGCCGCTCGGTCCGGCGCCGCTCCGCGCCCGCGCGGCGCTCGGCGTCGGATACGCCGCCCGCCAGGCGCCGCTCGCGGACGCGCCGCTCCGGCCTGCCGCGCCGCTGCAGCGGCGAGCGCCGGTCCCACAGCCGGCGCCGCTCTCCCTGGCGCCGCTGGCCCGATGCCCGGTCCGGCCCCGGACCGCTCACGTCGTCCCGCTCTCGCGCATCATGCAACCTACACGTTGAACCGGATGTTGAGAATATCACCGTCGGCGACGACGTAGTCCTTCCCTTCGATCTGCAGCTTGCCCGCTTCCTTCAGCGCGTGCTCGGAGCCGTGCGCCATGAAGACCTCGTAGGGCATCACCTCGGCGCGGATGAATCCGCGCTCGAGGTCGGTGTGGATCCTCCCCGACGCCTGCTTCGCGTTGCTCCCGCGCCGCACGGGCCACGCGCGCACCTCGTCGGGCCCGACGGTGAAGAACGCGATGAGGTCGAGGAGGCCGTACGCCGTGTGGATGAAGCGCGTGAGCGCCGATTCCGCGAGGCCGAGGTCCTGGAGAAAGGCAGCCTGGTCGGCCGGGTCCATCTTCGCGATCTCCGCCTCCACGCTCGCCGACAGCACCAGCCCCGCCGCGTGGATCTGCGGCAGGCGCTTCGCCATGGCGTCGGGCAGCGGCTGCGCCGCCTCGTCCTCGCTGCGATTGAGGACCACCATCAGCGGCCGGTCGGTGAGGAACCCGTAGCCGGTGAGCTTGCTGCGGTCCAGGACCTGCGCCGACAGCGAGCGCAGCGGCAACTCCTGCTCCAGCGTCCTCTGCATCAGCTCGAAGGCGGCCAGCTCCATCGGGTCCGGCTTGTCCTTCTTCGCGCGGTCCAATCGCCGCTCGACCAGCTTGAGGTCGGCGAGCAGGCACTCCGTCACGAAGGCGTCCAGCTCGCCCTGCGGATCGGGCGCGGACTCCAGCGCGGGGTTGGCGAACGCCCGCAGCACGAGGCACAGCACGTCCTGGTCGCGGATCTGCTGCAGCGCCTTCTGCGACAGCCCCTTCTTCTCGGCGCCGTGCTCGCCCGGGATGTCGCTGAAGACGATCTCGGCGTACACGGTCTTCTTCGGTTTGAAGATCTTCGAGAGGGCGTCGATCCGCTGGTCGGGCACCTTCACGGTGCCCAGGTGCAGCTCGCCGCCGAACCCGACGGGCACGTCGAGCCCGGTCAGCGTGTTGAACACCGTCGTCTTGCCCGAACCCGCGAAGCCAACCAGGCCGATTTTCATGGCACAATACTACTGCGCCGGCGGCCCGGTCGCCTCCCGTTCCGGCGCCCGCTCAGCGGTTGGGCCCTGCCGCCGTCGTCGTGTCCTCCTGCCACCCGCCGCCCAGGGCGCGATAGAGCCCGATCACGGCGTCGGCCTGGCGCACGCGGGCGGAGACGGCGCCGAGCTGCGCGCCGAGGCGCGTCCGCTGCGCGTCCACGACCTCGAGGAACGGCGACGCGCCGGACGCGTAGCGGTCGTCCGCCGCCTTGAGCGCCGCCGCGGCGTACACGACCTGCGAGTCGGCCGAGGCCCGCCGGTCGCCGGCGAAGCGGAGCGCGGCGAGCTGGTTCTCCACGTCCTGCAGCGCGGAAAGCACGATGCCCTCGTACGCGATCAGCGCCTGCCGCCGTCGCGACTCGGAGGCATGGAGCTGCGCGACGAGCTGCCCCCCCATGAACAGGGGCTGATAGAGCGACGCCACCGCATTCCAGCCGACCGTCGTGGACGTCGGGCTGCTCACGGGCATGCCCCCGACCGTGATGGTGTATCCCGGCTGCCGGTTCCACCGGAGACCCGCTAAGAGCTGCAGACGCGGGAAGAGCTGCGCCCTGGTCGCTCCGACGTCGGCGCCGGCCGCGGCGAGCTCGCGCTCCGCCGCCCTGACGTCGGGCCGCCGGGTGACGAGCGCCGCAGGTAGGCCCGCCGGGACCGCGGCGAGCAGCTGGTCGCCGGGCGCGCCGGTGCGGGGAATCGGGCCCGGGGCGTGGCCCAGGAGCGTGCTGAGAGCGTCTTCGGCGTCCACCGACGCCTCCCTCAGGTCAATGGCCGTCTCGCGGGCCGCCTCGTAGAGGGCCTGTGCCTGACGGAAATCCAACTCGGCGGAAGAACTGCTGTCGAACCGGCGCTTCGTGGCGTCGAGGTAGCCGCGCCTCGCCTCCAGGGCCCGGTTCGCGACCTCCATCTCCTGGTCCGCGGCCTGCAGATCCACGTAAGCCGAGGCCACACCGGCGACGACGAGTAGCGCCACGCCGCGGCGCTGCTCCTCGGTGGCCTGCAGCGTCGCGGCGGCGCCGCGCGCGAAGTTCCGCTCGACGCCGAAGACGTCCAGCTCCCATCCCGCCGACAGCTGCGCCGAGTAGCCGTCGCTGGGGTAGGTGGTGCTCTGTCCGTTCTGCGTCGCGCGGGTCCGGGCCCGGGACGCCGAGCCGCTGGCCGTCACCGTCGGCAGCTGTGCGCCTCGCGCCTGGGCCAGCAGGGCGCGCGCCTCCGTCACCCGCTCCAGCGCGATGCCCAGGTCGGTGTTCTGCGCCAGCGCGGTCTTCACCAGCCGCTCCAGCGTCGTGTCGCGGTAGATGCGCCACCAGGGTGCGTCGGCGACGCTCGCCGCCTGCACCGCGGCGGTGTCGCGCCACGTCGCTGGGACCGACTGCGGCGGTGGCTGATAGCGCGGCGCGCTCGCGCAGGCGCACAGCGCGGCGACGGCCAGAACGTGCATCCGGGTGCCCATGGGTTCCCCCGCGACGGGCGCGAGACGATCGGACGGCGATGGATCGGGCTACGGCTCGTGACTCGTCACGCTACCAAGCCGGCGTTAATCGAGCGTGAACGGGGCGTGAATGGCGGCCGCCCCGCTACTGCAGCAGCCGCCGGACGGCCTCCCGATTCCTGGCGCTGCAGACGGCGACCCCGGCCGCCGAGTGCAGGGCGGCGATCCGGTCGCGGTAGCGCTCCTCGATCCGGCCGCGCACCATCTTGAGGGAGCTGTTGAGCATGCGGTTCTGCTCGGTGAACGGCTCCTCGAGCACGGCGAACGTGGACGGCAGCCAGCGCTCCGGAAACGTCCCCGCGTGCTTCCCTCCCGCGCGGTAGGCGTTGACCTCCGACTCGAGGAGGCGCAGCACGGCGTCTTCGACGCCTTCCGTCCCGGGGCGCAGGTCGTGGTGCCGCGTCCACGCCAGGAGCGCCTCGCGGCTCGGCACGATGAGCGCCACCGTGGCGGGTGACTGGTTGTTGTGCAGCATCACCTGCTCGACGTAGCGGGAATGCTCCACCAGCGACTCCTCGATCCCCTCGGGGCTGTATTTCTCGCCGTCGTGCCCGATCAGGAGGCTCTTCTCCCTGCCGAGGACGTACAGGAAGCCGTCGCCGTCGAGGTAGCCCAGGTCGCCGGTGTGCAGCCATCCGTCGCGCAGCGCCTCGGCCGTGGCCTTCTCGTTCTTCCAGTACCCGAGCATTACGTTCTCGCCCTTCACCACGATCTCGCCCTTCGCCCCCGCGGGGAGATCGCGGCCGGCGTCGTCGAGGATTCGCAGCCCGAGGTCGGGCGCCAGCGGCCCGGACGAGCCGAGCTTGTGCCGCCGCGGGTTGTTGGAGGAGATCACCGGGGCGGCCTCGGTGAGGCCGTAGCCCTGGTACATCGGGATGCCGATCGCGTAGAAGAAGCGCTGCAGGTCCAGGTCCAGCAGCGCCCCACCGCCGACGAAGTACTCGAGCCGCCCTCCGAAGTTCGCGCGCACCTTCCGGAACAGCACCGCGTCGAACAGCGCGACCAGCGGCTTGAGGAGCACGCGCAGCCCGCGCCCGCGGTCGAAGCCGAGCCCGTTGCAGGCGGTGGCCGCCGCGACGCCGGCACGGAACAGCCCCCACGCGAGCGGGCCCTTGTCGCGCACGCCCTTCTCGATCCCCTTGCGGAAGGTCTTGGCCAGGGCCGGCACGCTGAGCAGCAAGGTGGGCCGCGTCTCCCGGATATTCGCCGGGATGTTGCGCACCGTCTCCATCGCGGTCTTCCCCGTCTGGACGCACGCGAAGGCGCCGCCGGTGGCGCTGAGGGCGTAGATGCCGCAGGTGTGCGCGAACGCGTGGTCCCACGGGAGGATCAGCAGCAACACCGCGCTTGGGGGCAGGGGATAGAGCGCGACACCTTGCGCGATGTTTGCGGTGTAGTTGCGGTGAGTGAGGACGATGCCCTTGGGGTCCGCGGTCGTGCCCGAGGTGTAGCAGATGTTGGCGGGATCGCTCCCGGTAAGGGACCGCCACGACCGCCCGACGGCCTCCGGGTCCGCGGCGAGCAACGCGTCGCCCCTCGCCAGCAGGTCACCGAAGGCGAGCGTGCCCGCGGCGCCGTCGCCGGGATCGTCGAACCGCACGATCGTCTCGAGCGCGGGAAGCTCGGCGCGCAGGGCGAGGACCTTGCGGGCCTGGCCGCCCGACACGACGGCCATGCGGCATCCCGAGTGGGCGAGGCGGAAGCGCAGCTCCGGCAGCTCCTCGATCTTCACCGAGATCGGGACGTCGATGGCGCCGGCGTACAGGATGCCCAGCTCGGACACCGGCCACTCGCGGCGGCCCTCCGAGATCAAGGCCACCCGGTCGCCCTTCTTCAGGCCGAGCGCGAGGAAGCCGGCCGCGCAGCGATGCACGAGCCCGCGCATCTCGGCGTAGGTCGTGCCCTGCCAGGTCCCGTCGTGCTTCTCGAGCACCAGGTCGTTGGTCGCGAACCGCGCCGCCGACTGTTCGAACAGGGCCGGGAGGGTCTGGGGGCTCGACGAGCGATCGCTCATCGGGGTGAGGTGGGCGATCAGGGCTGCCGCGTCAAGGATCATCGGAGCGAAAGACCGACGGTGCGTCTCGGGTTTCGGGCCGCCCCTTGCCCCGTGTCCGGCGCCGCCCCATTCTCACCTGACCCTGTGCCTCCACACCCTACACCCCACACCCTACACCCATCGGCCATGCGCACCTTCAGCCTGATCGTCGCCTTCGCCGCCCTGCCGCTCACGGCGGTTGCCCAGACGCCCACCTATACCCACGCCGACACGCTGCGCGGCAGCGACGGCCCGGCACGGTCGTGGTGGCACGCGGCCTTCTACGACCTGCACGTCCGCATCAACCCGGCGGACAGCACGATCGCGGGCTGGAACGGCATCACGTACCGGGTGCTCGGGCCCGCGCAGGAGATGCAGATCGACCTGCAGGAGCCGATGGTCGCCGACAGCATGATCCAGGACGGCCGGAAGCTGACCTGGCGCCGCGACGGGAACGCGTTCTTCGTCGCGCTCAAGGCGCGGCAGCGCGCGGGTGAGGTGCGGTCGGTCACCGTGTACTATCACGGCCGGCCGAAGGTGGCCCGGCGCCCGCCCTGGGACGGCGGCTTCACGTGGACCACGGACAGCCTGGGCAACCGCTGGATCGCGACCACGGACGAGGGGCTCGGCGCGAGCGTGTGGTGGCCGCTCAAGGACTACCTGGGCGACGAGCCCGACAGCCAGCGGATCGCCATCACGGTCCCCGACCCGATGACGGACGTGTCGAACGGCCGGCTGCGGAGCACGACCCACAACCCGGACGGCACGACGACCTTCGAGTGGTTCGTCGCGGACCCCATCAACAGCTACGACGTCGCGGTCAACGCCGGGACGTACGCGCACTACGCGGACACCGTGGCCGGCGAAGCGGGCCCGCTGACGCGCGACTTCTGGCCCCTGGCCTACCACGTGGACGCGGCGAAGCGGCAGTGGCGCCAGGTCGCGACGATGCTGCAGTGCTTCGAGCACTGGTTCGGCCCGTATCCCTGGTACGCGGACGGCTACAAGCTGGTGGAGGCGCCGCACCTGGGCATGGAGCACCAGAGCGCGGTGGCCTACGGCAACCACTTCGAGAACGGCTACCTCGGCCACGATCTCTCGCGCACCGGCATCGGGCTGATGTGGGATTTCATCATCGTCCACGAGAGCGCCCACGAGTGGTTCGGCAACAACATCTCGGCCAAGGACCACGCCGACATGTGGATCCACGAGAGCTTCGCGAACTACGCCGAGGGGCTGTACACCGAGTGCCAGCTGGGCCGGACGGCGGGCGCGGCCTACACGATCGGGACGCGGCTGGCGATCCGGAACGACCGCCCGATCATCCCCGCCTACGGCGTCAACGGGGACGGCTCGGGCGACATGTACTACAAGGGCGGCAACATG
This sequence comes from uncultured Gemmatimonadales bacterium, assembly GCA_963806755.1. Lineage (GTDB taxonomy): Bacteria > Gemmatimonadota > Gemmatimonadetes > Gemmatimonadales > JACORV01 > Fen-1245. The sequence goes on along the minus strand of CAWDZR010000034.1, from coordinate 88,116 downwards.
CTGCACACGATCCGTCAGATCGTGGACGACGACGCGAAGTGGCGCGACGTGCTGCGCGGGCTCAACCACGAGTTCTGGCACCAGACGGTCACCGCGGCCCAGGTCGAGGACTATATGAGCCGCGAGGCGGGCATGGACCTGAGCAAGGTCTTCCAGCAGTACCTGACCACGACGATGGTGCCGGAGTTCGAGTACAAGGTGGAGAACGGCACGTTGAGCTACCACTGGGCGAACGTGGTGCCGGGTTTCGCCATGCCGGTGCGGGTGCAGATCCCCGGCCTCGGCACGCGGCTGCTGCATCCCACCGAGGCGTGGCAGACGCTGCCGGCTCCGGACCCGGAGGCTGCACAGCTGGAGGTGGACGAGAACTTCTACGTCACGGCGCGGGACGTGCTCGCGGATTCGGGCCGGGCTCGGTAGGCCGCCCGACTTCTCCCTGACCCCTAGCCCCTAGCCCCAGAGGCCATGCGCGCCGTCGCCCTCCTGCTCGCTTTGGCGTCCGCGCCGCAGCTCGGCGCCGCGCAGCAGCCCGCCGCCACGCACGCCGATTCGCTGCGGGGCTCCAACGGCCCCGGGCGCGCCTGGTGGGACGTCGCGTTCTACGACCTGCACGTGCGGGTGAACCCCGCCGACAGCAGCGTCGCCGGCTGGAACGGGATCACCTACCGCGTGCTGCGGCCGGCGCAGGAGATGCAGCTGGACCTGCAGGCGCCGCTGGTGCTGGATTCCGTGACGCAGGCCGGGCGCCGGCTCGCCGCGCGCCGCGACAGCAACGCGTACTTCGTAACGCTCGTGGCTCCCCAGCGGGCGGGCGACGTCCGCAGCGTGAGCGCGTACTACCACGGCCAGCCGGGCCGCGGCCGGCCGTCGCCCTGGGCCAGCGGCTTCGTGTGGGCGCGCGACAGCCTCGGCGCGCCGTGGGTCGCCACCTCGGACGAGGGGCCGGGCGCCAGCATCTGGTGGCCGCTCAAGGACTACCTCGGTGACGAGCCCGACAGCCAGCGCATCACGGTCACCGTGCCGGATCCGATGATCGAGGTGTCGAACGGGCGGCTGCGGGGCACCACGCACAACGCCGACGGCACCACGACCTCCGAGTGGTTCGTCGCGAATCCCATCAACACGTACGGCGTGGCGATCAACGCCGGCCGCTACACGCACTTCGCCGACACGCTCGACGGAGAGGACGGGAGGCTGTCGCTCGACTTCTGGCCGCTCACCTATCACCTCGACACGGCGCGGGTGCAGTGGCGCCAGGCCACGTCCATGCTGGAGTGCTTCGAGCACTGGTTCGGCCCGTACCCGTGGTACCGCGACGGGTACAAGCTGATCGAGACCCCGTACCTCGGGATGGAGCACCAGAGCGGCATCGCGTACGGGAACCGGTTTCTCCGGGGGTACCTGGGCCGCGACCTGTCGGGCACGGGGCTCGGCCTGGGGTGGGACTACATCGTGATTCACGAGAGCGCCCACGAGTGGTTCGGCAACAACATCACCGCGAGCGACGACGCCGACATGTGGGTGCACGAGGCGTTCGCCACGTACGCCGAGGGGCTGTACACCGAGTGCCGGCACGGCCGCACGGCGGGCGCCGCCTACCTCATCGGCCTGCGCAGGGGGATCCAGAACCGCGTGCCGATCGTGGGCCCGCGCGGCGTCGCCGCGTGGAGCGGCAACGACATGTACTTCAAGGGCGCGAACGTGCTGCACACGATCCGCCAGATCGTGGACGACGACGCGCGCTGGCGCGACGTGCTGCGCGAGCTCAACCGCACGTTCCGGCACCAGACCGTCACCGGCGCGCAGGTCGAGGACTACATGAGCCGGGCGACGGGACAGGACCTGGGCAGGGTGTTCGAGCAGTACTTCACGACGACGATGGTGCCGGAGCTCGAGTACAAGGTGGAGGGCGACACGCTTTCGTATCGCTGGACGAACGTGGTACCGGGGTTCGACATGCCGGTGCGCGTGCAGGTGCCGGGGTCGGGAGCGCGGACCCTGCGTCCCACCGGGGCGTGGCAGTCGCTGGCGGTGCCCGGCTCACGGGCCGGGGACCTGGAGGTGGACGAGAACTTCTACGTCACGTCGCGCCGAATCGGGTCGCCTTGATCTGCTCGAGGTCGGCGCGCAGGGCCGACGCGTTGGAAGCGTCGGGGTAGGTATCGAGGACGCGGCGCAGCTCCACGATCGTCCGGCCGCCGTCCTTCAGGTCGTCCCGCAGGATCCCCACGACGTGCAGCGCGTAGCCGAGGCGCCGGCGCGGCTCCGGGGCGCGCCGCTCCGCCTCGCGGTACGCCGCCACCGCCAGGGCGTAGTCTTTCAGCTCGCGGCGGGCCAGCAGCGCCAGGTGCTCGCAGGCGACGACGTCCCCGGGATCGGCGTCCATGGCCGCCCGATAGGCCTCGACCGCCTTGGCGTACTCCCCGCGGGCCACCATCGCCGCGATGTTGGAGTGCTGGTTCACGGAAGGCGTCGAGTCGCCGCGCGGGTCGAGGACCTGGGTGAGCAGCACGAAGCGGGCGATCCAGAACAGCCACACGATCAGGCTGCCCACGATCAGCGGCAGCGAGCCCAGGGCCACGGCGATCGCCGTGAACCCGACCATCGGGATCAGGACGCGCAGCAGATGGGTGCGCGCGGGCCGCTGCGGACGGCCGGACCGAGCGCCGGGGTCGGGGCGGATGGGCGTCAGGGGCGAGGCGGGGCGGTCCATGCCCGGCTACGTTAGCGCGCCGGCGCCGGCCGCGCGAGGCGCGGGCCGCGGGCGCCGCGTCATGCGACCCCGGGGCGCGCCCGCGCGCCGCTCTTGCCACGTCCCGCAACGACCACGACCTTAAGCGGCACCGTGACCGCGGCGCGGCCGCGGTTCAGGAGGTCAGGCGATGGGGCACGCGGGAGGGCGTGAGGGCCCGGCTGCGCCGGCGGTAAGCCCGCCCGCGGATCCGGCGGTGGCCGCGCGGGTGGACGCGGCCTCCCGGGCGGCGTCCGCGCTGGCCCACCAGTTCGCCAACTACCTCGGCACGATGCGCGCGATGGTCGAGCTGCTCGCCGGCCGGCCGGACGCGGATCCCGATGCCGCGCGGGACCTCGAGATCCTCGCCGAAAGCGCGGCAGGCGCCGCGCGCTTCCTCGCTTCCCTTCGTTCGTTCACGCATCCGCAGCCCCTGGGCGACGGCACGAGCGACCTGAACGCGGTGCTGCGCGAGGCGGAGCCGAGCCTGCGCGGCCTCCTGAAGGGCGGGGCGACGCTCACGCTCCGCCTCGCGGCCGGGCCGCTCGAGGTCCGTGGGGACGCCGCGCGGCTGCGCCTGATCGCCGCCGACACCGTGGGAGCGCTCGCGTCCTCTCTGCCGGCGGCCGGGGAAGTGGAGGTCGCCACCGACGCCGCGACCGGGGGTAGCGGCGCGCTACTGGTCGTGCGCTCCACCGGGCGCGGGATCGGGGCCGAGACGGCGACCCGGATGTTCGAGCCCTTCGCGTGGGATCGCTCGTACGACGGTGGCCTGCGGCTGCCGACGGTGTACGCCGTCGTCGCGGCCAGCGGCGGCACCGCGACCGCGACCGTCCGCGACGGCGAGGCGACCGTCCGCCTCGCCCTGCCGCAACCCGCGTCCGGTCGCGGCTCCCGCGGAGCGGCGGCATGACGCGGTTGCTCATCGCCGACGATCACCCGGTCGTGCGCGAAGGGGTGCGCCGCATCCTGGAGGGGGCCGCCGAAGTCGAGGTGGTGGGTGAGGTCGGGCGTGGGGACGAGGTGGTGGAGGCGGCGCGGCGGCTGCGGGCCGACGTGGTGGTGCTCGACATCGGCATGCCGGGTCCCAGCTACCTCGAGGTCCTGGGGGCGTTGGCCGCCGCGGGCCCGGGCACGCGGGTGCTGGTCCTGAGCGCGCAGCCGGAAGAGGAGTACGCCGTGCACGCCCTGCGCGCCGGCGCCGCCGGCTACCTCACCAAGGGCTACGCTCCGGGCGACCTCGTCGAGGCGGTGCGCCGCGTGGCCCAGGGGCGCCGCTACGTCAGCGCCGCGCTCGCGGAACGGCTCGCCGACGGCGCGGCGGAAGGGACGCCCAGGCAGCCCCACGAGCTGCTGTCCGCCCGGGAGGCCGAGGTGCTGCGGATGCTCGCCTCGGGGCTGAGCCTCAAGGAGATCGCCTCGCGGCTCGGCGTCAGCCCCAAGACGGTCAGCTCCTTCCGCTCGCGAGTGCTGGAGAAGATGGGCGCCAGGACCAACGCCGACCTCATCCGCTACGCCCTCGAGCACCGCCTGATCTGACGCCGCCGGAGCCGTGTGAGGCTTCCCTCACACGGGGTCGGTGTACTCGCACGTGTCCCTTCCCGATGATCCGATGTCTGCGCGCCTCGGCATTCGCGACCTTCGTCACCCATGGCAGCCGCATCGCTCCCACGGGTGGCCGGCATCCCGGCACAGGCGCGCCGCGCCACGGGCGCGCTTCGCGCGGCCGTGCTCGTGGCCGCGCTCCTCGGCGCCCCCGCCCTGGCCCGGCAGGCGCAAGCGCAGCGCGAAGCGGCGGTGCGCGCGTCGGCGATGGTCTCCTCGTCCGTGCTGGACGCCGGCCTGCTGCCCGACTCGATCGCCGCGACCCGCGCGCCGGTGCGCCCGGTCGTCCAGCGGCTCCGGATCGCCGGCGTCGGCGTGCTGGACGTCGAGTCCGGCCCGGGGCAGGCGATCCGCATCGCCCGGCTTGCCGGGGATCCCGCCAGCCGCGCCACGGTGGTGGTGCAGGTCTTCTCCGTCGGCAGCTGAGATGCGCCGGCTCCCCGCCGGAGCCGTCCCTCCGTTCCACGACCCGAAACACGACTTCCCGCTCCGCTTGCGGGCCGGTCCCCGGTCGGGCTAGGCTTTGCTGTCACCGCAGCTCGGGTCACCGCACTCGTCCGGGAGGGAGCACATGGCGCTTCGGGAACTCACTCACTCGCGCTGGACACCCGTCCTCGCGTTCGGCGCGCTGCTCGGCCTGGCGGGCTGCAGCGGCAGCCAGGCGAAGAACGCGAACGGCGCGCAAGCGGCCGACTCCGCGGACGTCGCGATGGGCGCCGCGCCGGAGAGCGCGGCGGCGGCCGCACCGGACGGCGCGAAGCTCTACCAGCGTTGCGCCACCTGCCACCAGCTGAACGGGAAGGGCATGGCCGGCGCCTTCCCGCCGCTGGCCGGCTCGGAGTGGGCGAACGCCAAGGATCCCGCGGTCCCGATCCGGGTCGTGCTGCACGGGCTCAGCGGCCCGATCACCGTGGCGCACCAGCGCTTCAACAGCGCCATGCCGCCCTTCGGCACGAACCAGCCGATGGACGATTCGGCGATGGCCGCGGTGCTGACGTACGTCCGCAGCTCGTGGGGGAATACGGCGTCGGCGGTCACGCCGGCGGCGGTGGCCGCGCAGCGCACCGCGACGGCGTCGCGCAGCACGCCGTGGTCGGCGCAGGAGCTGGAGCCGCTGATGTCGGCGGGCGGCCACTGAGGCCCGGCACAGCGTCCTGACGGAACGCAACCACGAAAGCCAAGGGCGCCCGGCCACCGGTCGGGCGCCCTTCGTCTTCGTGCCGAAGCGCTAGCGGGAGCGGCCGGCCGCCTTCTTCGCGGGCGCAGCCGGCGGGGCCATCGGGGCCGGCGGCGTGTTCGGACTCCAACTGTCGGCCACGATCATCCACTTGCCGTCGGCGCCGCGGCGGAAGACCTCGAGATACTTGCCGTCTTCGTGGGCGCCCGTCTCCGCCGGCAGTTCCTGGTAATGGTACTTGCCGGTGGTGTACATGAAGTCGCCGGCGCCGTCCGCGGTTTCCTGCGTCAGCTGCAGCGCCACCTTCACGCTCGTCATGCCCTTCCAGAGCTGGCGGATCTGGTCCGTGCCGTGCGCCATCGCCATGCTGGGCGGGAGGACCATGGCATCGGGGGCGTACTGCGCCGTCATGGCTTCGGCGTCGCCCGCGCCGACGGCCGCCGCGAACATCGAGTCCATGTGCTGCCCCATGGCGCGGTCGGCGTCGGTGAGCGGCTTCGGCCCCGACTGGCACCCCGCGAGCGTGGCGAAGGCGAGGACGACGAACCCGGTGGCGGTCACCCGCATCTGCATCTCCGTGGCTGGGGGAGGAGCAAAGTCTGACCAGCGACGGCCCCAGACGCAAGCGCGACGTGCCGGCGGCTGAGCCGTCGCGGCCCGTGAGGCTCCTGGCCGCAGGCTTCCTGGCGTCGCTCGAATTCCGACGTGTCAGGTCACGTTTCCTGCGGCCCGTCGTTTGCGTACGTTCAGGCCATCCGGGATGCCGAGATCGGCACTATACTCGGGGCGCCCGCACGGGCGGGATACCTGAAGGATGACATGGGAGGCCGAGATGAAGGGTAACGATCAGATGCTGACGGTCCTGAACCAGCTCCTGGCCGACGAGCTGACGGCCATCAGCCAGTACATGGTGCACTCCGAGATGTGCGAGAACTGGGGCTACCCCAAGCTGCACGCCGCCATCGAGAAGCAGGCGATGGACGAGATGCACCACGCCGAGTGGCTCATTCAGCGCATCATCTTCCTGGACGGTTCACCCGTCGTCAGCAAGCTCAACCCGATGAAGATCGGCAAGAGCGTTCCCGAAATGATCAGCAACGATGAAGGGGACGAGCTGGGCGCCGTGAAGGCCTACAACGCGGGCATCAAGCTGGCCCGCGAGTCGTCCGACAACGGCACGGTCGAGCTGCTCACCAAGATCCTGAAGATGGAAGAGGGCCACGTGGACTGGGCCGAGGCGCAGCGGGACCAGATCGAGCAGATGGGCCTGCCCAACTACCTGGCCAACCAGACGGAGGGCGCGGCGAGCTGACGCTCAGCGCCCGGCCTGCGCCGGGCGCGATCCGACGTCAGAGCCGGAAACACCGAAGCCCCGACCCGGCAGAGCGCCGGATCGGGGCTTCGTGGCATGCGCGGCCCGAGGGCTGCGCCCGCCCACGAGCGAGACGCTAGAACCGCCAGGTGACGCCGGCCGAAAGCTGGTCTTCGCCGAGGCTGCTCGTGGCGCCGGCGTACTCCTGCGCGACCAGGCTCGGCGTGGCGCCGGTCTGCGTGTTGGTGAACGTGTGGGCGTAGCCCAGGTCGAGCGTGGCGTTGCCCATCCGGTATCCGACACCCACCGTCGCGGCGGCTTCGGCCACGGCCGGGAAGATGGTGAACAGCGTGTTGCTCGGCACCGGGTTGGAGCCGTAGATCCCGCCCGCCCTGAGCGCCAGCGCCGGCGTCAACTCGTACTCGGCCCCGGCCCGGGCGACCCAGCTGTCCTTCCAGTCGAGCGGCCACGCCGTGGCGAAGGTGCCGTTCGTCGGTGACGCGTTCATGAGGATGTTGATGTTGGCGTTGGTGCCGCCGGTCATCCGCATCGGCATCGTCTTGAAGGCGCTGGCGTAGCCGATCCACCCGAGGTCCACGCCGACGCTCAGCCGGTCGGACGGGCGCAAGCCGACGGCGAGCGTCAGCGTCTGCGGAATGCCGAAGTCGGTCTCCGCCTGGAAGCTCGTGGCCATGCCGTTGGCCATGTTGATGCCGAAACCCGCCAGCTGGGCGTTCACGGCGGCGGCGCTGCCCTTCGCGGCGACCATGCCCTGGTAGAGCAGCCCGAACTGGGCGTTCATGTCCATCGTCGCGGTGCCGCCGCTCAGCGTCAGCGTGGTCGCCGGGGTCCACGCGAGGGCGACGGTCATCGCGCTCGTGGGCTGGTAGTGCACGCTCAGGCCGCCGGTGAGGCCGAAGCCCGTCAGGCCGGTGAGGTTGGTGTAGGCCGTGGCCTCGGTGAAGCTCTGCATCATCGTGGCGTAGCTCGGGTCCGCGGCCAGGCCCGCCATGCCGGCGAGGCTCATGGGATTGAGGCTGTACGGCGTCGCGAATTCGAGCTGGCCGTAGAGGGCGCCCACCATCGCGCCCACCGAGAGCTTCGAACCGACCAGCACCGCCGCGGCGAGGCCGCCCTTCATCAGGGCCACCTTGGAGTGGTAGCGCTGCGCGGCGCCGAGCACGGCGTTGGCGAGCGAGTAGTCCGCGCCCATGCCGCCGATGGTCTGCGCGCCGAGGCCCAGCGTCACCGGGCCGCGCTGCCGGTCGGCGAAGAACACGGCCGGCATCGGGAACACGTTGTTCTTGCCGTCCTGGCCGGGGTTCAGCGCGTTGGCGTAGTGCAGCGAGGGCATGAACGCGGCGCCGCTGACGGTGAGGCCGCGCGCGCCGAGTCCGGCCAGCGCGGCCGGGTCGCCCAGGATGGTGGAGAAGTCGCCCTGCGCGGCGAGCAGCGTGCACCCGCGCCCCAGCTGCGACGCGGACGAGCAGGGGAGGAGATAGCCGGCGGTCTGGGCCGTGGCGGCGCCGGCGCCCGCGAGGCCGAGCGCCACGACGAATCCCGAAACGAGTCTGTGTTGCATGGATTTCGCGCCTTTCATGGGGAGTGCCCGGGTGTCGCCCGGCGCCCCGTCAGTAGTTCAGCGTGGCCTTCGCTTCGAGACATTCCTGCACGACCCGTGCGGCTGCGATGGGCTTGCCGCCGGGAATGAGCGTTTCCGGCGCGATCTGCCTGGACTTGATGCACGGCGTGCAGACCAGCAACTCGCCGCCCTGCTTCAGGAAGCCGTCCACGAGCTCCTTGAGGGCGGGCATGCCGGATGCGAACACGTGCTCGTACACACCCGGCGTCGCGAGCGTGACCGCGTACCCCTGGAGGATCACCACGGCCTTGGTGTCCATCGCTTGCGCCGCATTCGCCACGACGAACGGCAGCGTGGCCCGCTCGGGGTCCTCGGCGCCGTGGGTGGCGATGACGACGATCTTCTCTTCGTTGGTCTCCGGCATGGCTGTCTCCTTGAGGTTCACGCCGCGCGCTCCAGCGCCGGGGCCGCGGCGGCCTGCAACCGGTTCCGCACCGCATCGAGGTACATCGCGAAGGGGCGGTAGAACATGTGACTCCACTTGCCGAACGGGACCTGCAGAATCAGGAACGGGGCCACCACGGCGAGGTGGATCACGTAGAGGTCGTAGGTGGCGATCGGGTGCCCGGAGACGCGCGCGATGTGGACCAGGATCCCGGTCAGCGCGACCAGGAACAGCAGCCCCACGAACACCCAGTCGCTGAAGTGCGAGTGCTTGTGGATCCAGTCGCCCTTGCGGATGCGCCCGACGATGAAGTCTCCCGTGCCGTAGAGGATCACGGCGGTCGCGTAATAGCCGAACAGCCGCGTCGGGTGCCAGAACGGGACGACCTGGTCGGTCTGGAACGCGCGGAGGAAGACCTCGACCAGCACCATCATCGTGACGTAGCCGCTCACCAGGAGCAGGTGCTTGAGCCACCGGAACCGGCTGGTCGTGCAGGCGCGCCAGCGCATCTGCGTGACGAAGTGGAGGACGAATGTCTTCGCTTCGCGCACCAGGACGCCGACCGGGATCGCCGCGCCGGTCACCGGGCGCATGACGAAGCGGTACATGCGCCACACGTTGGAGAGCAGCAGGATCGAGAGCGTGCCGGCCATGATCCAGTCGGCGCGCTCGACCCATTCCACCGGCGCGAAGGTGTTGAGCGCTACGGTGGTGGTCACCACGGGGCCGTGCAGCAGCACGAACAGGCCGGCGATCGCCAGCCCCACGAGGAGCACCGCGGCCAGCTGGACCCACTTCGAGGCGTAGATCCGCCCGCCGATCCCGGTCCAGTCGTACTGGCCGGTGAGCCAGCGGCGCGCGGCCATCATCGTCTCGGCGGGGTTCGCGTCGCGCGGGCACGTCTCCGAGCACTCGCCGCAGTAGTAGCACAGCCACGGCTCGAGCGACGTCCGCAGCCTCTCACGGTTGCCCACCTGGAGCAGGTGGATGATCTGCCGCGGGAAGCCCTGCGTGTCGGTCGAGAGCGGGCAGGTCGCCGTGCAGTTGCCGCAGTTCATGCACGCGGTGACGTCCCCGCCGCCGTACTTCGCGATCTCGCGATGCAACCCCGGATCCAGCCTCACCGCCATGTTCGCCTCGTGTGTCCCTAAGCCCTAACCCCTAGCCCCTAGACCCCAGTCCTCAGTGCCCGCCTACTCCGTGCCCCCGTGCCCCTGTGCCCCCGTGCCCGCCGCCAGGTACCTGTAGTAGTCCTCCGCCTTCGGCTTGGGCATCTCCTCCAGCGCCCCGTAGCGGCGCAGCGCCATGACCCAGAGCGTGACCTCCGGGGCCGGCGCGCCGAGCGCGTCCGCGATTTCGGGGATGGTCTTCGGCCCGTCGGCGAGCGCCGCGAGGATCTTCGGGCGCATCACCATCTCGTCCCGCATGATCTCGGCGGGAGCGCGGGGCGTCGCGGGCGCGCTCACGCGGCCTCCACGGCCAGGGCCTCGATCATCGCGCGCATCTGCGCGTTGCTGTAGCCCGCGAGGTCGATCGCCTCGCTGGCGCACACCGGCACGCAGCCGCCACACCCCTTGCACAGCTCGGCGTGGATGGTGGCGACTTCCTTCGAGCCGACCCGCACCTTCTCGACCGCGCCCTCGTAGGGGCAGGCGGCGGCGCATTCGCCGCACCAGGTGCACTGCGCCGCGTCCACGCTCGCCACCAGCGGGGGCAGGTCCACGTAGCCCTTGAGCAGCAGCGCGGCGCCCTTCGACACGGCCGCGAGCCCGCTGGCCACGCTCTCCGCCAGCGACTTCGGGCCCTGCGCCGTGCCGGCGATGAACACGCCGTCGATCACCGTCTCGACGGGCCGCAGCTTGGGGTGGATCTCGTTGAAGAATCCGCCGGCATCGAGCGGGAGCTTCAGCGCCTGCAGCAGCGTCGCGTTTTCGCGCGGGACCATCCCCGTGACCAGCACCACGAGGTCGGCGGGGATCTCCACCTCCTCGCCCGTCATCAGGGTGTCCTTTACCCGGACGCGGAGGCCCTCGCCGTCGCGCTCGACCGCCGGCGGCGCGTCGTCGGCGAAGCGGAGGAAGACGGAGCCCTTCCGCCCCGCCTCCTCGAAGAGCAACTCGTTCTTCCCGTACGTCCGCATGTCGCGGTAGAGGTGGTACTGGTCGATCGCCTCGCCACCCGCCGTGGCGCGGGCCAGGAGCGCGGTGTGCACGGCCGCATTGCAGCAGTACCGCGAGCAGTAGCGGTTCGGCTTCGGGCACGCCTCGGACTCGGCCTGGCGGCTCCCCACGCAGTAGATGTAGGCGATGGTCCGCGCGGGCCGGCCGTCGGAGCGGCGCGGGCGGCCGTTCCGGGCCAGCAGCTCGCGGAACTCGGGCAGGGTCACGACGCCCGGAAGGCCGTAGCCGAACTCGCCCTCGGCCGGTGCGTACGGGTCGAAGCCGGTGGCGACGACGATGGCGCCGACGTGCAAGGACAGGGTGTCGTTCCCGGCGCGTACGGTCACCGTGAAGTCCCCGACGGTCCCGCGCTTCTCGACGACCTCGGCCTCGAGCAGCAGGGTGACGTTCTCTCGCGTGGCCAGCTCGCGCCGCAGCGTCGCCACCAGGTCGGCGCCGTCGCGGTCGTTGGGGAAGAGCTTTCCCCACGCCGGGATACGCCCGCCCACCTCGGCGGCGCGCTCGACGACGTACACCGCGACGCCCATGTCGGCGAGGGCGAGCGCGGCCCGCATCCCCGCCACGCCGGCGCCGATCACGATCGCCGCCTGCGTCGTCTCGATCCGCAGCTCGGTCAGCGGGCTGCCGAGCCGCGTGCGGGCGACGCCGGCCCGGACGAGGTCCGTGGCCTTGGCCGTCGCCGGCCCCGTCGCGTGGCGATGCGCCCACGAGCACTGCTCGCGCACGTTGCACTGCGTGTACATGTACGGGTTCAAGCCGGCCCGCTGCGCCATCGCCCGGAAGGTCGAGAGGTGCAGCTTCGGCGAGCACGACGCGACGACGATCCCGTCGAGCCCCTCGGCCTTGATGGTGGCTTCCATCTCCTGCTGCGCCGCGTCGGAGCACGCGAACAGGAAGGTCTTGGCCACCGCCACTCCGGCTTCCTTCTCCGCCGCGGCCCGCACCTGCTCCACGTCCACGAAGTCGGAGATGTTGCCGCCGCAGTGGCAGATGAAGGCGCCGATCTTCTTCGCGCTCATCGGGCCCCCCCGCCGCCCGCCGCCGCGAGGGCGGCCGGCGCGCCGGCGCCGACCCCGGCGGAGCGCCGCCGCAGGTACGCGGCCACCTGCGCCGCCGCGGCTCCCGAGTGCAGGATCGTGTCCGGAATGTCCTTGATGGCGGAGGCCGTGCCGGCGACGAACACGCCCTCCAGGCTCGTCTTCCCCGGCTCGAGGTCCTCGTCCGGCTCCTTCACGTAGCGGAACTCGTCCGCCTGGAGCTGCCCCGGAGCGAACAGCCCGAACGCCTCCGGGTTCGCCGAGAGCCCCACGGAGAGGACCACCAGGTCGTGCCCGGCCCGCGCCGTGCGGCCCGTGCCCTCGATGTCGTCGTAGAGGACGGTGAGGTCGCCGTCCGCCGCGCCCTCGATCTTCGCGACGCGGCCCTTCACGAACCGCACGCCCATCCCCTTCGCCTGCTGGAAGAACTCCTCGTAGCCCTTCCCGAAGGCGCGGATGTCGATGTAGTAGATCGTGATGTCGGCCAGCGGCAGCGCGCCCATCAACAGCTGCGCCTGCTTGATCGAGTACATGCAGCAGACCCGCGAGCAGAGCCGGTTGTCCACCGTGCAGTCGCGCGAGCCGGTGCACAGCACGTACGCCACGTTCGCCGGCGCCTTGCCGTCGGAGGGGCGGACCACGGCGTTGTAGGGCCGGGTGGGCGCGAGGATCCGGTCCATCTGCATCGCGGTGATGACGTTGGGCAGCGTCCCGAAGCCGTAGGTGGGCTTCCGCTTCGCGTCGAACAGCTGGAAGCCGGTGGCCACGAGCACCGAGGCGGCGTGCAGCGTTTCCCGCGTCTCGCGCTGGTCGAGCCGGATCGCGCCCGCCGGGCAGGCCGCCACGCACTCGTGGCATTCGGAGCACACGCCGCAGTCGAGGCAGCGGCTCGCGCAGTAGCGGGCCTCGTCCTCGCTCATCGTGTGCTCGATCTCCGCGAGCGAGCGGGCGCGGGCGGCGGCCTCGGTGTCGTGCGCGGCCGCGGGCGGCCGGGACTCCGGCCCGGTCGAGGTGCGGCCGAGCACCGCCTGCCGCGCCACCACCGGCAGCCGGGCGTCGAACGTGAGGCCGTCGAGCGGCCGGCCCTGCAGGTAGCGGTCGATGTAGAACGCGGCGCGCTTTCCCTGCGCCACGGCCTCGATGATCATCGATGGCCCGCTCACGGCGTCGCCGCCGGCGAACACGCCGGGCCGGGAGGTCGCCAGCGTCTCGCGGTCGGCCGTGATGGTGCCGTTGTTCCGGAGCGCCAGCTCCGCCGCGAACGGACCGGTGCTGGGCGAGAGCCCGATGGCGAGCACCGCGACGTCCGCGGGACGGACCGTCTCGGAGCCGGACACCGGCACCGGACGCCGTCGGCCGCTGGCGTCGGGCTCGCCGAGCTTCATCGCCTGCCACTCGACGCCCGTCAGCTTCCCGCTCTCGCCGACGAACCGCGCTGGCGTCCGCAGCTCGTGCAGCGCGATCCCCTCGTCCAGCGCCGCCTGCACTTCGAAGTCGTGCGCCGGCATCTCCTTCCGGGTGCGGCGGTACCAGATCGCGACATCGGCGGCGCCGAGGCGCAGGGCCATCCGCGCCGAGTCGATCGCGACGTTGCCGCCGCCGATGACGGCGACGCGCTTGCCGGCGAGGTCCAGTTCGCGGCCCAGGTTCGCCGCCTCGAGGAGCTCCATGGAGTCCAGGACGCCCGCCAGCTCGCGGCCCGGCACGTCCATCGTCTGGCCCTCCATCGTGCCGAGGGCGAGGAAGGTCGCGTCGAAGCCCTGGGCGGCGAGCGAGGCGACGGACGCGACGGGCGCGCCGGTGCGGATCTCCACGCCGAGTGCCGTGACGTTCTTGATGTCGCGGTCCACGATCGCGCGGGGGAGCCGGAAGGGCGGGATGCCGTGGCGCAGCATGCCGCCGGCCTCGGCGGCGGACTCGAAGACCGTGACGTCGTAGCCGCCGCGGGCGAGGAAGTAGGCCGCCGAGAGTCCGGCCGGCCCGGAGCCGACGACGGCGACGCGCTTGCCGCGCCGGTCCGCCGCCGGGCCGTATTCCGGCTCGGGGTGGCGGTCGTAATACCAATCCACCATGAAGCGCTTGATGCCGCGGATCGAGACGGTGCCCTCGACCTCGCCGCGCGTGCACTCCCCCTCGCACGGGGCGTAGCAGGCGCGGCTGAGGCTGCCGGGAATCGGCGCGTCTTCCATGTGCAGCCGGAACGCCTCCTCGTACTTCCCGGCGCGCACCAGCGAGACGTAGCCATGCGCCTTGACGCCCGCGGGGCACGCGAACGAGCAGGGCGAGGTGCCCGCCCGCTCGATGACGGCCTTCTTCGGCACAGCCTGGGGGAAGGCGATGTGGGCGGCGCGGGTCGCCACGAGGTCGGCGTTGAACCGGTCGGGGATGGCGACGGTGCACGCGCGCTCGCAGTCCTGGCAGCCCGTGCACGCCGCCGGATCCACGAAGGTCGGCTTGTGTACCAGCTCGGCGGTGAACGTGCCGTCGCCGCGCGGGGTGATCCGCTCCACCCCGCTCGAGATGTGGACCGTGACGTTGGGGTGGTGCGAGACGGCGGCCATCTTCGGCGTGGAGATGCAGGAGGCGCAATCGAGGGTCGGGAAGACCTTGCTCAGCAGGATCATCTTCCCGCCGACCGAGGGCTCCTTTTCGACGAGGGCGACCTTGTAGCCCATGTCGCCCAGGGTCAGGCCGCTCTCCATGCCGGCGATGCCGCCGCCCACGATCAGGACGTCGCAGTCGGATTTCGCGTCGGTCACGCCGCTCTCCCTCTCACGCCGTTCCCCCTCTCACGCCGCTCCCCCTCTCACTTCTCACCTACCCGTCTCACCTCTCACTCCTCACCTCTCACCCTGCAGCTTCCCCAGCGCCTCTCCGAACTGCTTCATGTGCGAGACGAACGGCTCTGAACACACCGAGCAGATCGCGGCCATCTTCACCCGCCGCGGGTCCTGGCCGCGCTCCTTGAGCAGCGCCTGCGCGCGCTCCACGGTCCTGGCGGTGCGCGCGGTGCAATCGGGGAGGTAGGCGCAGTCGCCGCCGTCGGCGGCGACGAACACGCCGTCGAACCCGGACGCGATGGCGTGGGCGATCCAGCTGGGGTTGATCCCGCCGGAACACGGCACGCTGACGACCTTGATCGTGGGGGCGTACTCGAGATGCTGGCTGCCCGCCAGGTCGATGCCCGGGTCCGAGATGTTGGTGGTCGAGAAGACCAGGATCTTCGGCCGCGGCGCGCCGCGGGCGGCGGGGTCCCGGGTGGTGGCGGGGGCCACCGGCGCTGCGGTCACTACTTGCCCCGCTTCACGAACAGCCGCCAGTAGCCGGCCTCCTCGGTGCTGCCGAGGTACTCGTGGCCGACCTTCTTCGCCCACAGCGGGATGTCCTCGTTGGTGCCGGCGTCGGAGGAGAGCACCTCCATGATGCCGCCGACCGGGACCGCCGCGATGGCGCGCTTGGCCTCGAGCAGGGGGCCGGGGCACGCCGTGCCCCGCGCGTCCACCGTCTTCACCGCCTTGACCGTCGCCAGATCCAGTGCCATGGGGCCGTTGCCTCCTGGTGCTGCGGGTGAGTGCGCCGCGGCTACGCGGCGAACACGACGTACCGGGGATCCACCTTCTGCGCGGCCAGTCCGCGCTCCTTCATGCGGTCGAGCAGCACCGACCGGATCAGCGTGCACGCCTGGATCATGCGGCGGTCGGCGAGCCGGTAGTGCATGGAGGCTCCCTCCCTGCGCGCGCGGACCAGCCCGCCGGACTTCAGCACCGTGAGGTGCTGGCTGATGTTCGGCATCGGCACGCCGATGATCTCGGCCAGCTCGCCGACGTTCATCTCGCGGCGGCCGAGGAGGGCGAGGATCTTCAGGCGCGTGGGGTGCGCGATGGTCTTGCAGGCCTCGGCATGCAGCTCGAAGATGTCGACCTTGGGCACCGCGGCCTCCCGGAGAGTGTTGAACTTCCGCATTTGCGAATGTTCGCAAATGCTATGCCGCCTGCGGACAATCTCCGAACGGGCGTTCGACCGGCGGGCATGACGTATTGGCGGGGAAGCGGTTGGAAAGCCGAAGCGCCGCCGCAGCGTGCGGCGGCGGCGGCGCGGCGGCGGCGGCGGGACGGGACGCTTTGGCGCGGGGCGGCGCGCGGAGCGGCGGTCGCGCCGCCGCGCCGGCGGCCGCGACTAGAAGGCGAGCGTGATCGCGTTCTCGCTGGCGAACGACAGGAACGACGCGGCGCCGGCCACGGTGATGCCGTCGATCAGCTGATCGCGCTTGATGCCCAGCACGTTCATGGTCATCTCGCAGGCGATGAGCTTGACGTTCAGCTCCTGCGCCTGCGCCAGCAGCTGGCTCGGCTTGAGGACGTGGGCCTTCTTCATCCAGCCGTTCATCATCATGGTCGCGGCCGCGGTCATGCCGGGCAGCATCCCGAGGATGTTGGGCACGGGCACCGGCATGGCCGGGTTGGCGATCGGCGCGACCATGAGGCGGTCGGCGTTGCCCTTCTTGAGGATCTCGAGACCGTAGAAGGTGAAGAAGATGGCCGCTTCCATGTCCATGGCGGCGGCCGCGGTGGCGAGGATGAGCGGCGGGTACGCCGCGTCGAGGGTGCCGTGACCCGCGATGATCGCGATCCGGCTGGCGCTTTCGGCCATGTGACTCTCTCCCGGTGGTGGCTCCGTTCGCGGCGCCCTCGTGCGGGCGGCCGCGCCCGGCGCCCTGGGCGTGCGGCGCCGGCCGCCACCCCGAGAAGCAAAAAGCGGACCGGCTGTCGTCAGTGGCCGCCCGGCCCGTGTCCGCACCCGTCCGCACCGTGGGGCCCGTGCGCGTGCCCCGCACCGCCGTGGCACGCCGCCGCCTCGGCCATGGGCGACAGGCTCCCCGCGCGATACTGCGCGAGCGCGGCAGCCGCGTCCTCCGCGTCCGCCACGTACACGGCGATCCCGGCCGCGGCCAGCCCGGCCAGCGCGCGCCGGCCCAGTCCCCGGCACACGACGGCGTCCACGGCGTGACCCTCCATGCCGCCGGCCGCCTCGCACGCGCCGTGCTGGTGCACGGCGCCGCCGTTCGCCATCACCTCGCACGCTCCCGACTCGGTGTCCACGATCGTGAAGAACGGGGCGCTGCCGAAATGGCCCGACATCCGCCCGTGGAGACCTGCGCTTTCAACCGTGGGGATACACAGCTTCACGCTCTCCTCCTTCGATGATGAGTGCGGCGGACTCGACGAGCGCCGTGATCACCTTGGCGCGTCCCGACGCCACCAGCCGCTGCACCGTGCCGCGGGATACGCCCATCCGCGCTCCGGCCGCCTCCTGGTCGTGACCGTCCACGTCGCACAGCCGCATCGCCTCCAGCTCGTCCAGCGCCAGCCGCACCACCGACAATTCCGGCATGGGGATGCTGCGGGGCTTGAAGACCCGGTCTCCCTCGAACCGGCGGCACCGGCGTCGCTTCCTCGGTCGCGGCATGGACGCTCCGTCAGTTATGTGCATATGCACAATACGTGCCGCGGCCGACGGCGGCAACCGCGGGTGGACAGCGCAGCCGCCCCGGCCGGCGGGCGGAGCCCGCGCGAAAATCGCGTGCCGATCCGTGACGTGGCCGGCGCGCGGGGGTAGCTTGAGCGGCGACTCCTTCGAGGTCCGTCGCATGCTCGCGCTGCTCGCCCTGCTCTCCGTGATCGCCGGCCCCGGCGGCGGCCGCCCGGCCTCCCCGGCCCGCGCCGTGGCCCTCGAGGTGGAGCATCTCGTGACGCCCATCGGCATCGACGCCGCGCGCCCGCGGTTCTCCTGGCAGATGGCCGACGCGCGGCGCGGCGCCCGGGAGAGCGCCTACCGCATCCTGGTCGCGACGGCGCCGTCGCGGCTGGCGCCCGGTCGTGCCGACGTGTGGGACAGCGGGGTCGTGGCGGCCGACGCGACCGTGGACGTGACGTACGCCGGCGCGCCGCTCCGACCGCGGAGCCGCTACTGGTGGACCGTATGCCTCCGGGACCGGGGCGGCCGCGCGGCGCCATGCGCCCCCGCCGCCTGGTGGGAGACGGGGCTGATGGGCGAGCCCTGGCGCGCGGATTGGATCGCCGCCTCCGCGGCGCCGCTCGACACGGCCGCCCGCATCGGCGCGGGCGCTCCCGAGACCGCTGCGGGCACGGCGCCGATGCTGCGCCGCGCCTTCGCGCTGCGCGCCACGCCCGTGCGCGCCCGGATCTACGCGACCGCCCTGGGCGGCTACCGCGTCACCGTCAACGGCCGCGCGGCCGGCCCCGAAGCGCTGGCGCCCGACTGGACTGACTACCGCTATCGCCTGACCTACCAGGCTTACGATGTCACCCGGCTGCTGCGCCCCGGCGCGAACGCGGTCGGCGTGCTGCTCGGCGCGGGCTGGTACGCGAGCCCGATGGGCTTCTCCACGAAGCGCTACGCGTTCGGGCCGCCGCCGGTCCGGCTGCTGCTCGAGCTGGTGGTGACCTACGCGGACGGGCGGGAGGAAGTGATCGGCTCCGATACCACGTGGCGCGCGGCGTCGAGCCCGGTGCTGGTCTCCGAGATCTACGACGGCGAGACCTACGACGCGCGGCTCGAGCAGCCGGGATGGGACCGGCCCGGCTTCGACGCCCGCGCCTGGCACGGCGTGGTGGTGGAGCCGCCGCCCGCCGCGGCGCTCCAGTCGCAGAACATCCCGTCCATCGAGCGGACGGCGCAGATCCGTCCCGTGCGGCGCTGGTCACCGGCACCGGGCGTCTGGGTCTTCGACCTCGGGCAGAACATCGCCGGCTGGGCCCGGCTGGTGGTGCGCGGCAAGCTCGGCACGGTCGTGCGGATGCGCTTCGCCGAAATCCTCGCGCCGGACGGAAAGAACGTCACGCAGATCAACCTGCGGAGCGCGAAGGCCACCGACACGTACGTGCTGAGCGGCGGCGGCCCGGAGACCTTCGAGCCGCACTTCACCTACCACGGCTTCCGCTACATCGAGGTGACGGGATATCCCGGCGTGCCGGCCCTGGACGCCGTCACCGGGATCGTCGTGCACAGCGCGCTGCCGGAGACGGGCACGTTCGCGACCTCGGATGCCGGCGTGAACCGCCTGTGGGAGAACATCCTCTGGACGCAGCGCGCCAACCTGTACGGCGTGCCGACCGACTGCCCGCAGCGCGACGAGCGGATGGGATGGATGGGAGACGCGCAGGTGTTCTGGCGCACCGCGAGCTACAACATGGACATGGCGGCGTTCGGCGAGAAGTGGCTCGCCGACATCCGCGACGGCCAGGACGCCGACGGCTGCTTCCCGAACTTCGCGCCGAACTTCCTCGGCGTGCTGACCTGCGGCGCGCCGGGCTGGGCCGACGCCGGCGTGATCATCCCCTGGACGGCGTGGCGGCAGTACGGCGACACCCGGATCCTGGACGAGAACTGGAGCGCGATGGTGCGCTACCTGGCCTTCATCGCCGACTCGAATCCCGGCTACCGGTGGCTGCACGGCAAGCAGGTGCAATTCGGCGACTGGCTCCCCGCCGGGAGCACGACGTCGTGGGGCCAGACCAACGCCGACCTGATCAGCACCGCGCTGTGGGCGTACGACGCGTCCCTGATGGCGCAGATGGCCCGGGCGCTCGGCCGGGACTCGGCGGCCGCGGCATACGCGCGGCTGTCGGCACGGGTCCGCGCCGCGTTCGACAGCGCCTATGTCCTCCCCGACGGCCGGGTGGGCGCGCCGTACCTGAACCCCGACAGCATCCGCACCACCTTCACGCAGACGGGCTACGTGCTCGCGCTGCGGTTCGGTCTCGTGCCGGACTCGCTGCGCCCGGCGGCGGCCCGCCGCCTCGTGGACGACATCGCGGCCCACGGCTGGCACCTGACGACCGGGTTCCTCGGCAGCGCCTACGTCCTGCCGGTGCTGTCCGAGGCCGGCGAGGACTCCGTGGCGTTCCGCCTCCTGCTCCAGGAATCGTTTCCGTCCTGGCTCTACGAGGTGCGGCACGGCGCGACCACGACGTGGGAGCGTTGGAACGGCGACCACGGCGATCCGGGCATGAACTCCTACAGCCACTACGCGTTCGGCACCGTGGGGGAGTGGCTGTACGGGTACCTGGCGGGCATCGCGGAGGACTCGGGTGCCGTCGCGTTCGACCGGATCGAGATCCGGCCCCGATGGACCGCGCCGCTCGACTCGGTCCGCGCGGTCTATCGCTCGATTCGCGGGCCCATCACCAGCGCGTGGCGCCGCCGCGCCGACGGTTCGGTGGCGGTCACCGTGACCATCCCGGCGAACACCACGGGCCGGGTCGTCCTGCCGACGGACCGGCCCGCGGCCGTGACCGCGGACGGCGCGACGCTCGTGGAGGCGCGGGACGGGCGCGCGGTGTACGCGATCGAGGCCGGCACGTATCACTTCCTCGTGCCCGACTGAAACGACGCGACTCGAGAACGACGACGCCCCTCGCGGCGTGCCCATGATGCGCGAGCGCCGGCACGATGCGCGAACGCTGCGGAACGACCGTGCGTCGTTCGCGGTCCTCGTGGTCCGCAGTCAACGCGGCGCGCGGTAGCCGCCGGCCACGCCGGCGGGCGACAGCACCAGCTGCCAGAGCTGGTTCTTGCGGGCGCGGAACGCCCCCGCGCTCGACAGCAGGAAATACCGCCACATCCGCCGGAAGCGCTCGTCGTACCGGTCGGCCAGCTCGGGCCACGCGCGCTCGACGTTCGCATGCCACGCCATCAGCGTCCGGTCGTAGTCGGGACCGAAGCTGTGCCAGTCCTCGAGCACGAACGCGCCCTCGATCGCCGCCGCGATCTGGCGCGCCGACGGGAGCATCGAGTTGGGGAAGATGTACCGCTCGGTCCAGGGGTCGTTCTTCCGCTGCGAGCGATTGGCGCCGATGGTGTGCAGCAGGAACAACCCGTCCGGAGCCAGGCGCTCGCGTACCACCCGCATGAAGGTCGAGTAGTTCTTGCAGCCCACGTGCTCGAACATGCCGATGGACAGCACGCGGTCGAAGGTCCCCCGCAGGGCGCGGTAGTCCTCGAGCCGGATCTCCACGTCGAGGCCCGCGCACAACTCGCGCGCATGGCGCGCCTGCTCGGCCGAGACCGTCGCTCCAACCACGGAGACGCCGTAGCGCTCGGCCGCGAACTGCGCCGTGCCTCCCCACCCGCAGCCGATGTCCAGCACCCGCATGCCCGGCCGCAGCCCGAGCTTGCGACACACCAGGTCGAGCTTGGCCTCCTGGGCCGCGTCGAGGGTCGTCGCGACCTGCCAGTAACCGCAGCTGTAGATCATCCGCCGGTCGAGCATCCGCGCGAACAGCTCGTTGCCGATGTCGTAGTGGCGCTCGCCGATCTGGAACGCGCGTGCGGGCCGCTGGAGGTTCACGATCCGCGCCCGCAGCACGCGCAGGGCGTCCTTCCACGGCCGGACCTTGGTGTCGAGGTCGGCCGCCAGGATCCGAGCGAAGAACTCGTCCAGCCGCTCGCTCACCCACCAGCCGTCCATGTACGACTCGCCCAGGCCGAGGGAGCCTTCGGCCAGGACGCGGGCGAACAGCCGCTCGTCCCGCACCACCATGTCCCAGGGCCGGTCGCCGTCGATCGTCACGTCCGCGAGCGCCAGCAGCTCCGCCGCCCGGGCGCGCAGCGCGTCACCTGCCATAGCCGCCTCCCGCCGACGAACCCGTCGCTCTCCAATCATGGAGCGAGCGCCGGCGCGCGGGGAAGGGGCTAGTCGGCCGCCGCGGCGTCCGCGCGGGGAGCCGCGGTTGCGCGGCGCGCCGCGTGGATCCACAGCACCGCGCCCAGGATGAGGGCCATCGCGACCAGCGTGCGGAGGCCGACCTGCTCGCCGAGGATCAGCGCGCCGAGCAGGACGGCGATCAGCGGGTTCACGTAGGCGTAGGTGCCGACGACGGTCGCGTCGGCATGGTGCAAGGCGTAGTTGTAGGCGGTGTACCCCACCACGGAGCCGAACACGACCAGGTAGCCGAGGGCCGCGAGGCCGCGCGTCGTGAGCTGCACGTGGTGCGCCTCGCCCAGCAGCAGGCCCAGCACGATCACCAGCGCGCCGCCGGCCAGCATCTCGATCGCGGCCCCGACGTAGGGGCTGCCGTCGGCGTGGTGGCGCTGGTAGTACACCGACCCGAAGGCCCACGACGCGCTCGCCCCCGTCAGCGCCACGGGGCCGCGCAGGTCGGCGTGCAGCAGTTGGTGCGGGTCGGCTGCGACCAGCAGGGCGGTGCCGGCCAGGCCGAGCACGAGGCCGGTGATCACCCGCCACGACAGGCGGCCGCCGCCCGGCAGGGCCGCGTCGAACACCGCCATCCACAAGGCCACGGTCACGACGAACAGGCTGGCGACGCCGGAGGGCGTGAACTGCTCCGCCCAGACCACCATGGAGTTTCCGCCGGCGAGGAGGAAGATCCCCACCACCGCGAGGGTGCCCCAGTCCCGGGCGCGCCGCGGCAGGCGCGCTCCCGAAGCGAGGGCGGCGCCAAGGAGCAGGAGCCCGGCCACGAGGAACCTCGCCCCGGCGAACAGGAACGGCGGCAGCGCCTCGACGCCGATCCGGATGGCCAGATAGGTGGAACCCCAGACGACACACACCAGGAGATACGCGACCAGAGCCTTGCCCCGCAGCGCCGCCACGCCCGCCCCTCGGTTTGGGAGTCGGGACTATAACACCGCGGAGGTCGGGGGCGTGAAAGGCGGGAAGCGGCTAGGCCTGGAGCAGCGCCGGCATGCCGGCCGGGCTGCGGCGGGGGCGGCTCTGCACCTGTTCGGCGAGCCAGCGCCACGCCTCGCCCTCGTCGCGAAACGCGGCCGCGCGGCAATCGCGCAGCTCGCCGAGGGTGCACAGCATCCAGGCGCCGCCGAACTGCGGCCCCGGGTTGGTGAGGATCGCCACCGGCGGCACGCGGGCGCCGCACAGCGCGACCAGCGTCGCGATGAGCGCGCTGGCCTCGCGCGCCCCGGGCGTGAACCCTTCGGCGCGGAAGTCCAGGAGCAGCGCCGTCGCGTCGTCCTCGCGCGCCGGCAGCGTGCCGACGTCGATCGCGGCGAGCCAGTCGCGCAGCGACGCGAGCCTGGTGCCGCCGATGACGATGACGCGCTGGCGCCCGGTGCTGCGGTATTCGACCATCATGGCAAGGCCAGTATGCGCGTGGCGGGGGCGGGGGAAAAGTCTATAGGATCCCATAGTGCCCCTTCCGTGCGCCCGGACTATAGGATCTTATAGTCTTTCGCCGGGGGGAGCCCGGGCCGAGACTACCGCTCCCCCCAACCAGTGAGGAACCTGTGACGCTTCCTGCCCGTGACCACCGCATTTCCCTGGCCGACGCCGCGGAGCACACCAGGCGCTACCGCGACGCCAAGCTCTCGCCGGTCTCGGCGCACGCCTGCCACGCCGACCAGCTGCGCGCGCTGCTCGCGCAGCCGGGATGCGTCGCGCTGCGCATCTATCACGGCCGCGACGCGGACCTGAACCCGACGCTGGTCCTGGTCGGCGTGGACGCGTCCGGATCCGACATGGTGAGCGGCACGCTCCTCGAGCAGACGCACCCGTGCCCGCCGTGGTGCAGCGCGTCCAACGCCTTGACGGGCTGACGGTCGGATGGGCGCCCCGCTGATCAACAGTATCGCCGGGTTTTCGCTGGCGGTGCCGCTGGTCGTGGCGGTGCGGCGCGGCGCGTGGCGGGGCGCGCGCGGCTGGGTGGTGGCGTGGGCCACCGTGCTGGCGATGGAGGAGGCGCTGCAGGTCGCGTTGGCGGCGGCCCACGTCCACAACCTCTGGGTCGGTTACGTCTTCGAGCCGGTCGCCATGGTCCTGGCGCTGTGGGCGCTTGCCCTGTGGCAGGTGCGACCGCTCGCGCGGCTCACCGTGCGGCTGGTCATTCCCCCGGCCTTGCTGGTGTTCGGCGTCCTCACGTTCGCGTTCGACAACACCTCGACCTTCAGCCGCGCGGCGCAGCCGATGCTGGCGCTGGTCGGGCTCGGCGCGGCGGCGTACACGCTCGTCGCGCGGAGCGCCGCCGGCTCGGGCGACCTGCTGCGGAAGGGCTGGTTCTGGATCTGCGGCGGGATGACGCTGTACTTCGGCACGTTTGCCACCGTGGGCCCGGTGAGCGGGCTGCTGCTGCGGGATCCCCTCCTCTTCCGCCGGGCCTACGAGCTGGCGATGGGGCTCATGCTGGTGGCCTTCCTGGTCATCGCGCGCGGCATCGCGCTGCCCGAACCATGAGTGCCCTGGCCGTGGACTGGGGGGTCGCGTGACCAGCCGCGACCTGACGGTCTGGTCGCTGTTCGCCGCGGCCGTGCTGAGCGTCGCGATCGTGCTCGGGGCGTTTCTCGCGGCGCTGGTGATCTCGCAGCGCCGCCGCCTGGCGCTCGAGCGGGCGCACACGCAGCGGCTGCTCGCCGCCCAGGAGGAGGAGCGCTCGCGCGTGGCGCGGGAGCTGCACGACGACGCCCTGCAGCGGGTGGTGCTGCTTCGGCGCGAGCTGGAGGACGTCGCGCCGATGGTCGGCCCCGAGGCGGCGCACCGGCTCGAGGGCGTCTCGGCCGAGCTGGAGGACCTGGGGACGGTGCTGCGCACGGCCGCGCACGAGCTGCACCCCTCCACCGTCGAAAAGGCGGGGCTGGTGCGGTCGCTGGGAGCGCTCGCCGCCGACTACGAGCGGGCGCACGGGCTGGAGGTGCGGCTGAGCCTGCCCGCGTCCGACCTCACGCTGGCGCCGGGCGTGGCGGTCGCGGCCTACCGCATCGCGCAGGAGGCGCTGCGCAACGTGGTGCGCCACGCGGGCGTGGGGCGTGCCGACCTGAGCCTGGAGGCGGCCCACGGCGCCCTCACCCTGCGCGTGGCCGATGCGGGCCACGGCTTCGATCACCGGCCCGAGCGACGGGAGGCCGGGCTCGGCCTGGTGGCGATGCGGCAACGGGCGGACGCCCTGGGCGGAACCCTCGCCGTGGACACTCGGCCCGGCGGAGGGACGATCGTGACGGCGGCGTTTCCCGGAGCCACCCCTCCATGACGCGTTCCCGGTCTCGCCTGCTGATCGTGGACGACCACCGGCTCGTGGTGCAGGGGCTGCAGCAGATGCTGGGCGCACGTTACGACATCGTGGGCGTGGCGTACGCGGGGGACGAGCTGCTCGAGCTGCTGCGGCGGACCCCGACCGACGTGGTGCTGCTCGACCTCTCGCTCCCCGGCCGCGGGGGGCTGGAGCTGCTGCCCGAGATCCTGGCGCTCCAGCCGGGTCTGCGCGTGCTGGTCCTCACGATGCACGTGGACCGCATCCTCGCCGAGGCGGCGCTCGCGGCCGGGGCCATGGGTTTCGTGCCCAAGGACGCCGGCATGGAGGAGCTGGAGCGCGCGCTCGACGCGGTGCTGGCCGGGAAGACCTTCCTCTCCGAGCGGGTGCCCCGGACGAGCCACCGCGTGGGCCTCGACGCCACGCACGCCAGCCTCTCGCGCCTCACGCCGCGCCAGCAGACCATCCTGCGCCTCATCGGCAAAGGCAGGACGTCGGGCGAGATCGCCGCGAAGCTCGGCCTGTCCGAGAGCACGATCACCTTCCACCGCCAGCGCATCCGGCGCCTGCTCGGCCTCGCCTCCGAGTGGGAGCTGGTGCGCCACGCCATCCTGGTCGAAGTGGCCTCCCGGGAGCGCAAGGCGCCGTGACCGGTTGGCCGCACCCGCGAACGTGCGAGGTCCCGGAGGGTACACCCTTCGGCGGAGACCGAGAACGCCGGTGCGCCCGTTCCATTCACCTCTGAGAGGAGTCGGATCCCCATGCGGTTCCATCGCCTGACCCTGGCCGCGCTGCTGTGCTGCTTCGCCGCAGCCGCCCAGGCCCAATCGTACCATGTCGCCAAGACCTTCACCCTCGGAGGCGACGGCGGGTGGGACTACCTCGCCCTCGACACCCACGGCCACCGGTTGTTCATCGCGCGGCAGGACCGGGTGATGGTCGTGAACCCCGAGACGGGCGCACTGCTGGGCCAGATCGATAGCCTCAACCGCGCCCACGGCGTCGCCTTCGACTACGCGGCGGGCCACGGCTTCGCGACCTCGGGGGCCGACAGCACCGTCACCATGTTCGACCTCGCCACGCTCAAGGTGCTCGGGCGGACCGTCGCGGCCATCGACGACGACGGCATCCTCTACGATCCCGCGACCCGCCACATCGTCACGATGAACGGCGACGCCGGCACGGCCTCGGTCCTCGACGGCGTGACGGGCAGGCTGCTCGGCAGCGTGGATCTCGGCGGGAAGCCGGAGTTCGGCGTCAGCGCCGGCAACGGCAGGATCTACATCAACCTCGAGGACAAGAACGAGGTGGTCGAGGTGGACGCCCGTGCCATGCGGGCGACGCGGCACTGGTCCATCGCGCCGTGCGAGGGCCCGAGCGGGCTGGCGATCGACCGTCGCACGATGCGCCTGTTCAGCGGCTGCCGCAGCGGCGTCATGGGCATCTCGGACGCGCGCGCCGGCAAGCTCGTCACCACCGTGCCCATCGGCCGGGGCGTGGATGCCTGCCGCTTCGATCCCGCGACGCGGCTGGCCTTCGCTTCCAACGGCGACGGCACGATCACCGTGATCCACGAGGACTCGCCGGACAAGTACACCGTCGTCGCCAACGTCGCGACCAAGCGCGGCGCGCGCACGATGGAGCTCAACGAGCGCACGCACCAGCTCTATACCGTCACGGCCGACTTCGGCCCGGCGCCCGCGCCCACGGCCGAGCGGCCGCGCCCGCGGCCGGCCATCCTGCCCGGCACCTTCTCGCTGATGGTGCTCGACCGCTAGATTGCGCGGGTAGGACGGATCAGGCGGAGGTCATTCGTGGCGGCACCGTTGCGGCGGGCGCCGGTCGGCGCGGGTGAGGAGCCGGAGCGGCTCGAGCGGTACTTCGAGCCGTTCCGGCTGAACACGGTCGGCCACGACCAGACCTTCCGCACGCCCTACGGCGAGCAGCGGATGGTCTACGCCGACTGGACGGCCAGCGGGCGCCTGTACCGGCCCATCGAGCAGCGCCTCCTCGACGACCTCGGGCCGTTCGTCGGGAACACCCACTCCGAGGCGAGTGCCACGGGCTCGGCGATGACCTCCGCGTATCACGAGGCGCACCGCCGCCTGAAGGCGCACGTCAACGCGGGGCCGGGGGACCTCATCCTCACCGGCGGCACCGGGATGACCGGGATGATCAACAAGTTCCAGCGCATCCTGGGCCTGAAGGCGCCGCAGGCGCTGCGCAGCCAGATCCACCTCGCCGAGGCGGACCGGCCGGTGGTGTTCGTCACGCACCTGGAGCACCACTCCAACCACACGTCCTGGTACGAGACGATCGCGGACGTGGTCGTCGTCCCGCCCGACGCGCGAGGCGTCGTGGACCTCGCGGCCCTCGAGGAGCTGCTGCAGCGCTACCGGGCGCGGCGGGTCAAGATCGGCGCGTTCACCGCCTGCTCGAACGTGACGGGCATCCGGACGCCGTATCACGCGCTGGCTGCGCTGATGCACCGCGCCGGAGGCGTCGCCTTCGTGGACGCGGCGGCGTCGGCGCCGTACGTGGCCCTCGACATGCATCCCGCCGATGCCGAGCAGCGGCTCGACGCGCTGCTGTTCTCGCCGCACAAGTTCCTCGGAGGCCCCGGCTCCTCGGGCGTGCTGGTCTTCAACGGCGCGCTGTACCACAACTCGGTGCCGGACGAGGCGGGCGGGGGCACGGTGGACTGGACCAACCCGTGGGGCCAGTACGCGTTCCGGGGCGACGTCGAGGCGCGCGAGGACGGCGGCACCCCGGGCTTCCTGCAGGCCATCCGGGCGGCCCTCGCGGTGGAGCTGAAGGAGGCGATGGGGATCGAGGCGATGGCGGAGCGGGAGGCGGCCGTCGTGCCGCGCGTCCTGGACGGGCTGGAGCGGATACCGGGCGTGCATGTCCTGGCGCGCGGGGTGCGCGAGCGCCTGGCGATCGTGTCCTTCTACCTCGAACGGGTCCACTACAACCTGGCAGTGCGCCTCCTCAACGACCGCTTCGGGGTGCAGTCCCGGGGCGGATGCTCGTGCGCCGGCACCTACGGGCACTACCTGCTCAACGTGGACCCCTCGCGCTCGCGGCACATCACCGAACGGATCGATCGCGGCGACCTGTCGGAGAAGCCTGGCTGGGTCCGTCTCTCCTTCCACCCGACCATGCCGATGGCGGACGTGGACCACTGCATCGCCGCGGTGGCCGAGATCGCGGCGCACGGCGAGGCCTGGGCGCGCGACTACGTGTACTCCTCCCACACCAACGAGTACCACCACCGGGACGACGACGAGGCGTCGCGCCGCCAGCTGGAGGCGTGGTTCACCCTCGAGTGATGGCCCGCCGCGGGGCCGGTCGCCGCGCCCGATGAGCCTCCGCGGCGCCGGCGCCCCCGCGCTGCACACCCTCCGCGCGTACTGGGGCACCACGGTGCTCCTTGCGGCCGCGTGCGCCGCGGCGCTGGCCGTCCTGGTGCCCGCGTTCGCGTTGGTCGCCCCCGCCGGCGCCGGCCAGCCGCCGCACCTGACCCTGCCGGCCGCGCCCGGCGGCGACCTGGGCCTGGTGTGGAGCACCCTGCATCAGGATCCGGAGGCGCTGCGCCGCGCGGCGGTGACCGGCCTCTCGCGGCTCCTCCTCGGCGTCGCGCTCGGCGTCCTCGCCGTCACCTGGCTCTCCGCGCTGTCGCTCGCGACCGCCCGCGCCTCCGCGCGGGCGCCGGAAATCGTGATCCGGCGCGCGGTGGGGGCGTCGCGGCTGCACCTGCTGGTCGCGGCCCTGCTCGAAGGCGCCCTCATCGCCGCCGCGGCCCTCGTCGTGGGAGGCGCCGTCGGTGTGGCCGGCGCGCGCCTGGCGCTGGGCGCCTGGCCGGGCACCGCGGTCCCCGCCACCCTTCCGGCGGTGGTGGCGGCGGGCGCGGTCGTGGCGGGCATCGTCGGCGGCGCGCTGCTGCCGCTGCGCGCGACGCGCCGGCGCGCCCACCTCGGGGTCGCGGAGGAGACGCCGCTCGTCCTGGCGGTGCCCGCGCTCCAGCTCGGGCTCAGCCTGACGGTGCTGGTGGCCGCGTCGCTGCTGACGCGCCGCGCCGCGCCTGACGCTCGGACTGCGACCGCCCGGGGGGGCGAGGTGTTCGCGATCTCGCTCAGCGAGGTGGACCCGGCCCGGCGCGCCGCGGCGTACGGCGCGCTGCTCCGCGCCTTGCGGGCGCGACCGTGGGTGCGGGTCGCGAGTCTCGCCAGCCCGGGCACCCTGGTGGGACTCGGTCCGGTGGACATCACGGTGACGGACTGCGGCGCCTGCATGTGGGGCGGGCTGCCGCTGCCGTGGCACTCGTTCCTTGCCGCGCACTACCTCGCCAGCGCCGACACGTTCCGCGCGCTCCGGCTCCCGATCGTCACCGGACGAGGATTCACCGACGCGGATGCCTGGGGAGCGGCTCCCGTCGCCGTGATCAGCCGCAGCCTGGCCGAGCGCCATTTCGAGGCCGCCGGCGCCGTGGGGCGGGGCATCCTCGTGGGGCGCGGGTCGGACTCCCTGTACACGGTCGTGGGCGTGGTGGAAGACCGGCAGTCCCGGGCCCTCGGCGGCGGGCTCGAGCCCGCGGAGGCCGTGTACCTCAGCGTCCTCCAACACCCCGCGCCGGCCGTGGAGCTGCTCGTGCGCGGGCCTGGCGACTCGGTCCGCGCGGCGGGACGCCTGGTCCGCGGCGGCCTGGGATTGCCGGGGGCGAAGATCGAGCGGCGCGGCGAGGCGGCCGTGCTCGCGGCCGAGGCCGCGCCGCTGGGCTGGTTCGCGGCGATGTTCGGCGTCGAGGGGTGGGCGATGCTCGCGATCGCCGTGGCCGGCACCTTCGTGGTGATGTGGCTGTGGGTCGCGTCGCTCGCCGGCGAGCTGGGCCTGCGACGGGCGCTCGGCGCGCGGCGCCGCGACGTCGTCGCGCACGTCCTCGTCGGCGCCGCGCTGGTCGCGGCCGGCGGCCTCGCGGTCGGGCTGTGGGTGGGGATGATGGTGTGGGACGCCCTGCGTGCGGCGGTCAGCGGGCTGCCTCCCTGGGATCCGGGGGCCGTGCTGCGCTACGGCGCGCTGCTTGGCGCGGCCGCGTGCGCGGGCGCCCTGCTGCCGGCGTGGCGCGCGTCGCGCCAGGCCCCCGCGCGCCTCGTCTCGGCTCGCTCGTAGCTGCTCGCGCGTTGGTCCGGAGCGCGATAAATTGGTAGCCCGGCGGTAGCATGGTGCCCGAGTCCACTATCCAGGAGTTCCTACCGATGAGCATGCGCGCAGGCAGAACTCTCCTCTACGGCGCGGTAGCGCTGTCGCTGGCCGGCTGCTCGACCGTCCGCAGCGCCATGGGTGGCGCGATGGGCGGCCTGAACACCGGCGTCTCCAACGCCGCGGGCGCGGCCGTCGCGGGCCAGTTCCACGGCCCCGCGGTGCCGGGCGCGCCGGCGGGCGGGGGCGCGGGCGGGGCCGGGATGTCGGGCCCGCAGTCGGCCCAGATGATGACGTACTACGCCAACTGGATGTTCACGCTCGCCTTCAACTCCGGCGGCTACTGGCTCCCCAACTCCGACCTCAAGCCCGGGCAGTCCGTGACCTTCGAGTTCGCCTCGAACGGCAACACGCAGCGGATGGAGCGCGCCTTCCTCAAGACCATGCCCGACGGCAAGCAGTGGTGGCGCGTCGAGTGGTACAACCTCACGGACAAGCCTGACACGGTGATCTTCGAGGCCATGTTCAGCGCCGACCGCTCGCAGGTGCTGCGGATGCGCGGCAAGACCAGCGGCCAGGAAGCGGGCGAGATCCCCGTCGAACAGAACACGAGCAGCGGCTTCTCGTGGCGGGAACCCACCTATCTGACGCAGGAGAGCCTGAGCGCCGCGACCGTCGGCACGGAATCGGTGACGACGCCGGCCGGGACGTTCTCCGCCAAGCACATCAAGTACACGATGATGGGTGGCGGCAACTACGAGTGGTGGCAGGCCGACAACGTGCCCGGCGGGGTGGTGAAGTACCTCGTCAGTTACAGCGGCAACGCCTACACCCAGACGCTGGTCGCGATGTCCAACTCGGACTCGACGTCGGTGCTGGGCAGCTTCTAGCACCAGCGCCGCTTCCGACGCGCTCACGGGCGGCCCCGCACGGGCCGCCCGTCGTGCGTTCGGGGAGGGGCGGCGGGCACCGGGGCCATCTTGTGGGGATTGACTTTGAGCTATAAAGTACTTGTCATCGTAAATTAAAGGCGGCGGCCATGACGTGGGTGGACGTGCTGGGAACCCTGGCGATGCTGGGGTCGGTGCTGGCGGCGCTTGGTGCGCTGGTGTGGATGCTGGTGTGCGCGGGACTCGGGCGGTGGGGGCGGGTGCGGGCCACGGCGCGAGGGCTCGGCGTGTTCGTGGGCTGCTACGTGCTCGTGCTCGGCGCCACGGGGCTCGCGACGCCGCGTCGCGTCCTGGCCCCCGGGGTGCGGCGGTGCTTCGACGACTGGTGCGTCGCGGGGCTCGATGCTCGAGCGTTGGACTCGGCGCACGCCGTGTGCGGTGCGGAGGCCGGCACGCGGCAGTGGGCGGTGACGCTCGAAGTCTCGAGCGACGCCAAGCGGGTGCGGCAGCGCGCGCGCGATGCCGTCGCCGTGCTCGAGGACGGCGCGGGGCGCCGCTACCGGCCGTGCGCGGCGGCGCTGACGGCACACGAGCTGCCTGACGAGCTGGGCCCCGGCGAGTCGTTCCGCGTGGTCGAGCCGTTCCGGCTGCCGGCGGCCGCGGTGCCGGCGGGGGCGATCGTGCATCACGGCGCCTTCCCGGGCGTCATGATCATCGGCGACGACCAGGGTCTCCTGCATGCGCCCGCGCTGCTGGAGGTCGCCGCGGGAAGCTAGGCGGCGAGGTCCGGGGCGCGCGGATCGCGCGTCCGGCGTGCCGGGCGGGCGACGCAGGCGGTCCGCCGGCCGCGTTTTACGGCGCTGGCCGGTGGCAGTAGTATTCCTGCCCGTGACCGACGTTCCCGCCGATCTTCAGGCCGCCCTCGCCGAGCGGTACGCCCTCAGCCGCATCCTGGGGCGGGGCGGGATGGCGACGGTGTACCTCGCCGACGACCGCAAGCACCACCGCCCGGTGGCGCTCAAGGTACTGCGCCCCGACCTCGCGGCCTCGCTCGGCGCCGACCGCTTCCTGCGCGAGATCGAGATCGCGGCGCGGCTGACCCATCCGCACATCCTCGCCCTGCACGACTCCGGCGAGGCGGGCGGCTTCCTGTTCTACGTGATGCCGTTCATCGAGGGCGGCTCGCTGCGCTCGCGCCTCGAGGTGGAGCGACGCCTCGAGCCCGGCGCGGCGCTCGCCCTCGCGGCCCCGGTGGCCGACGCGCTCGCGTACGCGCACCGCATGGGTGTCTTCCACCGCGACATCAAGCCGGAGAACATCCTGTTTTCGCAGGGCCACCCGATCGTCGCGGATTTCGGCATCGCGAAGGCGATCGTGACTGCGGGCGGCGGGAACCTCACCCGCACCGGCTTCCCGCTCGGCACCCCGGGGTACATGAGCCCGGAGCAGGCGGCCGGGCTCACGGATCTCGACGAGCGCACCGACGTCTACAGCCTGGCGGTCGTGATCTACGAGATGCTGGTGGGCGAAATTCCGGGCCGGTGGCCGACGGAAGGGGCCGTCGAGAGCGGGCGGTTTCTCGAGGCGCCGCCGGCGCACCGGGCGCGCCTGGCGCAGGTCGGGAGCCGCCTGGAGGGGGCGCTGGTGCGGGGGATGGCGATCCGCCACGAGCGGCGCACCGCCACGCCCGACGCGCTGATGGGCGAGCTGACCGGGGCGGCGGAGCCGCGGCGGCGTTACCGCGACGAGGAAGTGCGGGAGATCGTGCGGCGCGCGTCCGAGATCGAGGCCTCGCGGCCCACGGCCGACGGGGCGCTGACGGTGGGAGGCGTCGAGGCGCTCGCGGCCGAGGTCGGCATCGCGCCCGAGACGGTGCGCGAGGCCGCCCGCGGGCTCGCGCTGCCCGCGACCTCGGGCGGGCTCGCGGCGGCGGCCGCCGCGACCGACAACCCGTGGATCGGCGGCCCGACCCGGCTGGCGTACGAGCGCGTGGTCGAGGGCGAGCTGCCCGATTCCGAGTTCCCCGTCATGCTCGAGGAGATCCGGGCGCTCCTCAATCACCCGGGGCAGGTCACCCAGCTCGGCCGATCGTTCTCGTGGACGGGCGTGCGCTCCGCCGGCTCGACGCGCGGGCTTGAAATCGCCGTCTCGGTCCGCGGCGGCCGGACGCGGATCACCGTGCACGAGAGTCTCGGGAACCTGATCGGGGGTATCTTTGGCGGCGTGGGCGGTGGCGTGGGAGGCGGAGGGTTGGGCCTCGTCCTGCCCCTCGGTGGGGCGCTCGCCGGTCCCGTCGGGATGGTGCTCATCGTGCCGGCGTGGCTCGCCACGGTGTACCTGGGCGCGCGCCGGATCTTCAGCCGGACGGCCGCGAGCCGGCGGCGCCAGCTGGAGGCCCTGGTGGATCGCATGGCGGCCCTGGCGCTGGAACTGATCCCGGGACCGCCGGCGCTGCCGGCGCAGGCACCCCGGTTGCCGAGGTAGCGCGATTGATGGAAACCCGCCGCATCGGTTCCCTCGCCGTCTCCCTCGTGGGGCTCGGGTGCAACAACTTCGGCACCCGCCTCGACGAGAAGGGCTCGGCCGCCGTCGTGCGCGCCGCGCTCGAGTCTGGCGTCACCCTGTTCGACACGGCCGACATCTACGGTCGCGGCCGCAGCGAGGAGTACCTGGGGCGCCTGCTGGCGGCGGACCGCGACCGCGTCGTGATCGCCACCAAGTTCGGCATGGAGATGGGCAACGGCCGCAAGGGCGCGAGCCCCGCGTACATCCGGCGCGCCGTCGAGGAGAGCCTGCGGCGCCTCAAGACCGACCGCATCGACCTCTACCAGCTGCACCGCCCGGACCCCGACGCGCCGCTGGCCGACACGCTCGCCGCCCTCGACGCGCTGGTCCGCGCGGGCAAGGTGCGGGAAATCGGCTGCTCCTACTTCACGGCCCGGGAGTTGCAGGAGGCGCGGACGGCCGCCGGCCAGGGGGCGCGGTTCGTGAGCGTGCAGAACGAGTACAGCCTCCTCCACCGCGAGCCCGAGGAAGGAGTGCTGGCGGAGTGCGAGCGACAGGGGCTGGCGTTCCTGCCGTACTATCCCCTCGCCAGCGGCTTGCTGACGGGGAAGTACCTCCGCGGGGCCCCGCCGCCGCCCAGGACGCGGCTGACGACCAACCCCGAGTGGGCGCGGCGCTTCCTGACGGAGCCGCACCTGGCGGCGGTCGAGCGGCTGTCCGCGTGGGCCGAGGGCCGCGGCCGCGACGTGCTGGAGCTGGCGGTCTCGTGGCTCCTGAGCCGCCCCGTGGTGGCGTCGGTGATCGCGGGGGCGTCCTCCCCCGAGCAGGTCCGCGCCAACGTGGCGGCGGCGCAGTGGCAGCTGGCGGCGGACGATCTCGCCGCGATCGATCGGGTACTGGAGACGACGTCATGACTCAGCGCAAGAAGCTGGCGATCCTGGTCGGAGGCGGCCCGGCGCCGGGCATCAACAGCGTCATCGGCGCGGCCACCATCCGGTGCGTCCTGGAGGGCGTGGATGTCGTCGGCGTCCAGGACGGCTTCCAGTGGATCATGGAAGGCAACATCGAGCACGTGGTGCCGCTCACGATCGAGCTGGTGAGCCGCATCCACTTCCGCGGCGGGTCCATCATCGGCATCGCGCGCGCCAACCCGACGAAGGACGACCGGCTGCTCGAGAACACGGTGACGTCGCTGCTCCGGATGAACGTCTCGCAGCTCATCACGATCGGCGGGGACGACACGGCCTACTCGGCGATGAAGCTGGAGGAGAAGTCCGCCGGGCGCATTCAGGTGGTGCACGTCCCCAAGACGATCGACAACGACCTCGACCTGCCCGGCGACATCGACACCTTCGGCTTCCCGACCGCGCGGCACTACGGGGCCGAGATCGTCAAGAACCTGATGGTGGACGCGCACGCCACCTCGCGGTGGTACTTCATCATCACCATGGGGCGGAAGACGGGCCACCTGGCGCTCGGGATCGGGAAGTCGGCCGGCGCGACGCTCACGCTGCTCCCCGAGGAGTTCGGGTTCCGCAACGTGAAGTTCAAGGCGATCGTGGACACGCTGGTCGGCGCGATCATCAAGCGGATCGCGGAGGGGCAGCGACACGGCGTGGCGGTGATCGCGGAGGGGCTGGTCGAGGGACTGGACCCGGCGGACCTGTCGGCCATCGAGGGGGTCGAGCACGACGCGCACGGCAACCTGCGCATCGCCGAGGTCGAGATCGGCGAGATCCTCAAGAAGGCGGTGCAGGACCGGCTCAGGGAGTTCGGCATCAAGATGACGGTCGTGGCCAAGAACATCGGCTACGAGCTGCGCTGCGCCGACCCGATCCCGTACGACATGGAGTACACGCGGGACCTCGGCTACTGCGCGGCCAAGTACCTGCTCTCGGGCGGGAGCAGCGTGATGGTCTCGATGCAGGGCGGGCATTTCGTGCCGATCCCCTTCAAGCAGATGCTGGACCCGCAGACGGGGCGCACGCGCGTGCGGCTGGTGGACATCCACTCGACGCGCTACGCCATCGCACGCCGCTACATGATCCGGCTGCGCCGCGACGACTTCGACGACCCGCACGAGCTGGCGCGGTTCGCGGCCACCTGCCACCTGTCGCTGCAGCAGTTCCGCGACCAGTTCGAGTACCTGGTGAAGGACGAGCCGCCGCCGCTCGACCTGGGGGCCGCCCCCCCGGACTGAGCCGCTCCGGACGTCGCCCGACCCGGTCCGTGGCGCGGCCACGGCGCCGGCGCCGCGCGCCCCGGCCCTCCCGCGTTACCTCGGAGACGCCGGGCGGGTCTGGATCAGGGTTCCCTCGCAGAGACCACCGCACGCTGCCAGAGTCGGAGGCGTCATGCCCTCGTTGCCCGCGCTCCTGATCGGCGGCTCGGCCGTCGTGCTCCTGGCCACCTGGGTGGTGTACCCGGCGTGGCTGGTGATGCGCGCGCGTTCCCATCCCCGGGCGCGCCCGCCCGCCGCGGCCTCCCGGTGGCCGACCGTCACCATCGTGGTCGTCGTGCGCAACGCGGAGAGTTGGCTGCGCGACGTGCTGCAGAACCTCGTCGCGCTGGCCTATCCGCCCGAGCTGCGGCGCATCCTGGTGGTCTCCAACGCCTCGAGCGACTTCACCGACGCACTGGTGTCCTCCCTGCCGCCCAGCGGCATGGAGGTGCTGCGGGTCCTGCGCGCGCGGCGCAGCGTGGCGGCGGCGGAGAACCTGGCGCGCCGCTACGTGGATTCGGAGCTCGTGGTGGTGGCCCATCCGGCGGCCCGGCTGCGGGCCTCCGCGCTCGCGGCGCTGGTGGCCCCGTTCGCCGACCCCACGGTGGGCGTCGCGTTCGGGCGCGAGGTGGCGGCCGACCCCGCCACGGGGCGGGTGACCGCGCGCGAGTCGCCGTTCCGGCGCTTCGAGCGATGGATGCGCGACGCCGAGACGCGGGTGTTCGGCACGGTCAGCGCGCGACGCACGCTGTACGCGGTGCGCGCCGAGCTGTACCGCGCGCCGGTGGCGGCCACGCTGAGCCCGGACTTCGCCCCGATCCTCACCGCGCGGGAGCGCGGCTACCGGGCGGTGTACGCGGACGACGCCGAATGCGTGATGGCCGAGAGCCGGTCGCTGCGGTACAACTACGGGCGCACGGTGCGGACCGCCACGCGGGACATGGCGACGCTGCTCCTCAAGCCGCACCTGCTGAACCCGCGGCGCTACGGCGCGTTCGCCGCCATCCTGCTCGGTCACAAGCTGGGGCGGTGGCTGTCGTCGTGGGCGGTGCTCGCGCTGGGCGTGGGACTCGCGATGCTCGCGCCGGCGGAGCCGTGGGCGGCGGTGGTCGTCGCGGTCGTCCTGCTGCCCTCGCTCGTCGCGGCCCTGGCCTGGCTGGCGCCCGGCCGGGAGGGGCCGCCGCCGTTCCCGCTGCGACTGGCCGCCTCCACGGTCGCGATCGCGCACGCCTGCATCAACGCGGTGCGTACCGCGCCGGAGCCCCGGTTCGTGCCCGCCCCTCCCGCCTGGGCCCGGGTGCACCTCTAGTCCCGGGCCGGCGCGCCCGGTAGGTTTCCGCGCGACTCCCCGGACCACCGCAACCGAGCGCCGACCATGTCCTACGTTCCGAACGCGACCACCGCCGCGCGGGCGCTGCTGCTGTCCGCCGTCGCGGCCGGCTGTGCCGGCTCGCCGTCCCCCGCCGCGGGCACGGGGCGGTACCAGCCCCGGACGCGGGAGGTCACGATCACCGCGGTCCCGCTGCTCACCAAGGAACTGCGCCGCGTCTATCCGTTCCTGGTGCGCGACTTCGCGCCGGGAGGGGTGCTCGAGGGCAAGGAGGTGTACGCGTTCGAGCCCGGGAGCATCACCGCGGTGGAGGGCGACACCCTCGCGCTGACGCTCGTCAACCCCGAGGACGACGCCCACTCGTTCCTGCTGCCGGGGCTCGCCGTCGGCATGCCGCCCCAATCCACCGTCACCGCCCGCTACGTCGCGGCGCACGCCGGCATTTTCCGCTACGACTGCTCGGTGCCGACGCACCTGCCGTTCATGGTCGGCACGCTGGTGGTGCTGCCCGCCGCGGATTTCGCGGCGCGGTAGTCCGGCCTTCAGCGCTCGCGCGGCGGCTCGCCGGCCATGATCCGCAGCACCGGTCGCCCGCCGACGTCCTGGAGCGGGACGTAGAGGAGATGCGTGCGCGGATCCACCGCGACGGTGTGCGCGTGGGGGAAGGTCACGTCGCCGTCGTGGACGACGCCGGTCCGCGTCTCCGTGAACACCGACAGCACCCCCGACTCCGAGGCGACGTAGAGCCGGCGCCACAGGGGGTCGAAGGCGAGGACGTCCGGGTCCGCGCCCACCCGCATCGTGTCGGTGACCTTCATCAGCCTGAGGTCCACCACCAGCAGCGAGGCATCGGTCTCGTTGGCCACGAAGGCCAGGCGCCGCGCCGCGTCGATCACCATCCCGTGCGGGCGCTCGGCCCCGGCCAGGTCGAAGCGGCCGAGAATCCGTTCGCCTCCCGGGTCGATGACGTACACCTGGTTGCGCGTCTGCACGGCGACGAGGATGCAGCGCGAGCCGGGATCGAACAGGGTGTTGCCCGCCTCGCCGTCGAGGGGCACCGTCCCCTCGACCGTATCGCTGTCGGCGCGGATGACGAGCAGCTTCCCGCCCAGCTCGTCGGAGACGTAGATCTTCCGCTGGTCGGGGGCGTAGGCGATGCCGTCGGGGAACTCGATGGTGCCGACGAGCTTGATGACGCGGAGGGTGTTGGCGTCGATCACCGCGACCTGGTGCAGGCCCGTGACGGACGCGTAGATCTTGCCGAGCGCGTGGACCGCGAGGACGCCGGTGACGCCCGGGAGCCCGCCGATCGTGCGCTCCACCTTCCGGGTCCGCACGTTGAACACGACGATCTCGCCGGCGCCCATGTGCGAGATGAAC
This sequence comes from uncultured Gemmatimonadales bacterium, assembly GCA_963806755.1. GTDB lineage: Bacteria > Gemmatimonadota > Gemmatimonadetes > Gemmatimonadales > JACORV01 > Fen-1245. The sequence goes on along the minus strand of CAWDZR010000034.1, from coordinate 49,506 downwards.
AGGCGGTCCGAGGCCGCGTCGAGGCTCTGGTAGTCGAACCGGACGGCCGGGCCGGGCAGGGGGACGTCCGCGACGGTGCGCAGGACGGGCGCCGGCGCCGGCTCCTGCGGCGCGGCGGGCGGCCGCGCGGAGAAGGCGAGGACGGCGGCGAGCAGCGTGCCTGCGATCACTCGGTGCATGTCCCGGTCCGGATGGTCCTCGCCGAAGATCGACCGCGGGCCGGCGATTGACAAGACGCGGCGGAGGGGCGACCCTCACCCACCCCATGACCCGCGACCGTGGCCCCGCGTAACCGCGCCCTCGCCCTGCTCGCGCTGGCCGAGCTGCTCGGGATGTCCGTGTGGTTCTCGGCGAGCGCGCTCGGGCCCCAGCTGGAGCGCGCGTGGTCGCTGGGTCCGGCCCGCGTGGGCTGGCTCACGGCCGCCGTGCAGCTCGGCTTCGTCGCGGGGACGGCCGTGGCGGCGGTGCTGAACCTCGCCGACCTGGTCTCCGGGCGCACCTTGTTCGCGGCGGCGGCCCTGGCGGCCGCGGCGAGCAACGCCGCGCTGCTGGCCGCCCCGGGGTACGGCCCCGCGCTCCTGTCGCGCTGCGCCACCGGCTTCTGCCTGGCCGGGGTGTACCCGCCCGCGATGAAGATGATCGCCACCTGGTTCCGCGACGGACGCGGCTTCGCCATCGGCACGATCGTGGGCGCGCTCACGGTGGGCAAGGCGATGCCGTACCTGGTCCACGGGCTGGAGCACGCGGGCCTCGCGCCCGTGGTGCTCGGGTCGTCGGCCGCGGCGGCGGCGGGCGGGCTGCTGGTGGCGGCCGCGTGGCACGACGGCCCGTTTCCCTTCGAACGCCGGCCGTTCGCCTGGAACCTGGTCGGCGCGGTCGTGCGGCACCGCGGCGTGCGGCTCGCCATCGGCGGGTACCTCGGGCACATGTGGGAGCTGTACGCGATGTGGACGTGGATCGCGGTGTTCCTCGCGGCGGGCGCGGGGCTCGGGCCGCGCGCGGCCGACGTGGCCGGCTTCGCCGCGATCGCGGTGGGCGGTGCCGGCTGCGTGGCGGGGGGCTGGCTCGCCGACCGCGTCGGGCGCGAGCGCCTGACGATCTGGGCGATGGCGGCGAGCGGAACGTGCGCGGTCCTCGTCGGCGCCGGCGCGGCGTGGCCGGCGCTGGCCGTCGCCGTGGCGCTGGTGTGGGGCTTCACGGTCGTGGCGGATTCGGCGCAGTTCAGCGCCCTCGTCACGGAGCTGGCGCCCGCCCACGCGGTGGGCACCGCGCTCACCCTGCAGACGTCGCTCGGCTTCCTCTTGACGATGGCCTCGATTCAGCTCGTGCCGCACCTCGTGACCGAGGTCGGCTGGCGCTGGGCGTTCGTCGTGCTGGCTGCGGGCCCGGCCGCCGGAATCGCGGCGATGCGGCGGCTGGCGCGCCTGCGGCGCCCCGAGCCGGAACGACCCTTCCCCGGCGCAGCGGAAGGCATATCGTAGTGGCCATGCTCTCCTGCCCGAACCGTCGCGCCTGGCTCACGGTCGGCGTCGTGGCCGCCGCCGCGGCGTGCCGCGCCGGCGGCGCGCCCGGCGGGCCGGCCCGCGCCCCCGCGCCCTTCGTCGTCGTGGACAGCGCGACGATTCTCCTCGGGTACCGCAACCCGGCGCTGCCGGAACGGGCGCGCGCGGCCGATCTCGTGAGCCGGCTCACGCTCGAGGAGAAGATCGCCCAACTGATGAACCGCGCGCCGGCCATCTCGCGGCTGGACATCCCCGCTTACGACTGGTGGAGCGAGGGGCTCCACGGGGTGGCCCGCGCCGGCGTGGCGACCGTCTTTCCGCAAGCGATCGGCCTCGCCGCGACCTGGAACCCCGCGCTGCTGGGCCGCGTCGCGACGGTGATCTCGACCGAGGCGCGCGCGAAGTACCACGAGGCGCTCCGCCGGGACGAGCACGGCACGTACCAGGGCCTCACCTTCTGGTCGCCCAACATCAACATCTTCCGCGACCCGCGCTGGGGCCGCGGCCAGGAGACGTACGGCGAGGACCCGTACCTCACCGGCCGGCTCGCGGTGGCGTTCGTCCGCGGGATGCAGGGGGACGACCCGCGCTACCTGCGGGTGGTGGCCACGCCCAAGCATTTCGCCGCGCACAGCGGGCCGGAGCCCGGCCGGCACGGCTTCGACGCCGTGGTGGACGGGCGCGACCTGCGCGAGACGTACCTGCCGGCGTTCGAGGCGGCGGTGCGCGAGGGGGGCGCACGGTCGGTGATGTGCGCATACAACCGCCTCGACGGCGTGCCGGCGTGCGCGGATTCGCTGCTGCTGCGGCACTTCCTGCGCGACCGCTGGCACTTCCGCGGGTACGTGGTCTCCGACTGCGACGCAGTGGACGATATCCGCGCGGGCCACCGCGTCACCGACGACGAGGCCGCGGCGGCGGCGATGGCGCTCAAGGCGGGCACGGACCTCAACTGCGGCGGCGCGTACCGCAGCCTCGTGGACGCGGTGCACCGGGGGCTCGCGACCGAGGCGGACGTGGATACCGCCCTGACGCGCCTGGTGCGGGCGCGGCTGCGCCTGGGGATGTTCGACCCGCCGGACCAGGTGCCCTACGCCGCCATCCCCTTTGGCGCCAACGACACGCCGGCCCATGCCGCGCTGGCGGACACGGCCGCCCGCGAGTCGCTGGTGCTGCTCCGGAACGAGGGCGGGTTCCTGCCCCTGAAGCCCGGCCTGCACCGCATCGCGGTGATCGGCCCGAACGCCGACGACGTGGAGGTTCTGCTCGGCAACTACAATGGCACGCCGTCGGCGCCGGTCACGCCGCTGGCGGGGATCCGCTCGCGGGCGACCGGGGCCGTGGTCGTGTATGCGAAGGGCAGTCCGTGGGCGGCGGGGATGGCCGACTCGGACAGCGTGGCGGTGTGGCGGGACGCGGCGGTCGCGGCCGCGCGCGGCGCCGACGTCGCGGTGCTGTGCCTCGGCCTCTCGCCGCGCCTGGAAGGCGAGGAGCTGCCGGTCCACGTGCCCGGCTTCGAGGGCGGCGACCGCACGCGCCTCGGGCTGCCCGCGCCGCAGGATTCGCTGCTCAGGGCCGTGGCGGCCACCGGGACGCCCGTGGTGCTCGTGCTGCTGAGCGGCAGCGCGGTGGCGGTGGACTGGGCGGCGGAGCACGTGCCGGCGATCGTCGAGGCGTGGTACCCCGGCCAGGCGGCGGGGACGGCGCTGGCGGCGCTCTTGTTCGGAGACTTCAGCCCTTCCGGGCGGCTGCCGGTCACCGTGTACCGCTCCGTGAGCCAGCTGCCGCCGTTCACCGACTACCACATGGAAGGACGGACCTACCGCTTCTTCCGCGGCGACGCGCTCTACCCGTTCGGCTACGGCCTGAGCTACACGCGCTTCCGCTACGACAGCCTGGCGGTGAGTCCCGACCCGCGGGCGGGCCGGCCCGTGCGGGTGTCGGCGGTGGTCGAGAACGCGGGCGCGGTGGCGGGCGACGAGGTGGCCGAGCTGTACGTCTCCATCCTCGGCGCCGGGGTTCCCGTCCCGATCCGGTCGCTGGAGGGCGTCCTGCGTGTGACGCTGCGTCCCGGTGAGCGGCGGCGCGTGGAGTTCACGCTCGAGCCGCGCCAGCTCGCGGTGATCGACGACGCGATGCGGCGCGTCGAGCAGCCGGGGACCTTCGAGGTCAGCGTCGGCGGCGGCCAGCCGGGCGACGTCGAGGGGGCGACCAGCGGCGTCGTCACGACGCGGTTCGAGGTCACCGGGAAGCCCGTGGTCTTAGACTGGTAGAGGTGAGCTCGCAGATGTGAGTTCAGTGGCGAGACGCCAAGTTGTGAGCGGCGACGAGGATCGCGGTGCGTCACTGCGGACGCGTTGTCGGTCTCGGTCCCCCACGGGGGCGAGGGGCCATCCCCCGCTGCGCGGGGACCCCGCCTTCCTCGCCCCCATGGGGGCCCTCGACCGCCAACTGAGAACTGGCCTGCGTTCCGATTACTCCCGTCTCGTAACCACGCGCAACTCGGCGTCTCGCAACTCGACTGCATTCTCCAGTCCTGTCACTTCTGCCCATCGCGCGTCCGCAGCAGCGCGCCCACGGATACGGGGCCGTCGCCCAGCGCCAGCAGCGCGAGCGCGCCGGCCAGGAGCAGGCCCTCCAGCTCGGGCGCGTGACCCGTCGGGAGCACCGCCAGCCAGATCGCCAGGATCATGTCCACCGCGAGGCACGTCGCCCAGAAGCGGGTCCACAGCCCGAGCACCACGCAGCCGGCCCCGACCGTCTCGACCACGATGAGCACCACCGCCCAGGCGTGGGGCACGGGGAAGCCGAGGTGGCCGAGGAATCCCGCCACGGCGCCGGCCCCCATATTCACCTTCATGATCCCGTGACGGAGAAACACCCAGCCGACCGCGAGTCGCAGGAACAGGGGCGCGAGCGGCGACAGGCGGCCGGCCAGCCGGCCGAGGGCGTCGAACGGTTTCATGGATGCAGGACCCTGCCGATGGCGGTCCGGACCCGGACGCGCGTCTCGTGGGCGTACCGCTCGAGCAGCTGGGCGCGGGCCGAGGCTCCGCCTTCCCGCGCCAGGACGCCCACCGCGTTCGCGGCGAACAGCGCGTCGGGGTCGTCGAGGTACTTCGTCGCCAGCGCCACCACCTGGGCCGTGTCGCCCTGCTGCACCATCAGGTTGAGCGCTCCCTCGCGGATGTTGCGGTCCTCCGTCGGCCCCGTCGCCGCGGCGAGCGCGGCCACGGCCTCGGAGGTGTGGAAGCGGGCCAGCCCGATCGCGGCGGAGAAGCGGAGGCTGAGGGGGTGCCCCGGCTGGACCGCCGCGAGCAGGTCCGGCAGGGCGGCCGCGCCGGCGAGGCGGGTCAGCACGCGCAGCGCGGCCGCGCGCACCGTGCTGTTGGGGTCGGTCCGCGCCACGGTGTCCGCAGCCGCGCGGGCGGCCGGGGCGTCGAGCGTCGCCAGCGCCTGCACGGCCCGCGCGCGCACGTCGCTGTCCGGATCGCGCAGCGCCGAGCGCACGACGGCGACGCCCTCGGGAGCGGCGTCGGAGCCCATCTGGCCCAGCGCCATCGCGCGCAGCGACGCGTCGTGCTCGTTCAGGACGATGAACCGCCGCGCCGCCACGGCGGCGGGATCGGTGGACTGCGCCAGCTGGTCCAGCGCCCAGGAGCGGGCGGAATAGTCAAGATCGTGCTTGGCCATGTCCGCCAGCTCGGACGGTGTCAGGTCGCTGGTGACCTGGCCCAGCAGCCAGCCGCCCTCGTCGAAGCGCACCGACAGCGGGTCGCCCGGCAGCGGGATGGGGAAGGACTCCCGCTGCTTCGCGACCATGATCGGCTGCCGCACCACCGAGTCGCGGGTGATCACCCGCACGGTCACGGGGAACCGGAACAGCGGGTGGAGCGAATCCACTTTCTGCGTCTGCTCCACCGTCAGGACGAGCGTCTTGAGCGCAGGCGACCACTGCCGCGACCAGTGCACCTTGGGGTACCCGATGCCGTACGCCCACTGGTCGAAGAACCAGCCGAGGTCGCAGTTGCAGGTCTTCTCGAACGCGTCGGCGTAGTCGGCCGTGGTGGCCGGCTTGTAGGCGTTGTCGGTCAGGTAGCGCTTGAGCCCCGCCCAGAACAGCGAGTCGCCGAGCAGGCGCCGGAGCTGGTGCGCCAGCTGCGCGCCCTTGGGATAGACGTGCCCGCTGAAGAACAGCTGGATGGGATCGGTGCCCTGGTAGGCGCCCCACACCAGCGGCCGCTCCTGCCTCAGGTCGGCCGCCTCCGCCTGCTCCTGCTGGCCGATCCACTCCTCTGCGGCGGCGTCGCGGCCGCGCGTCTTCTCGGTCTGGACCGACTCCATGTACGTCGCCATGCCCTCGTTGATCCAGGCGTCGGCCCAATCGGCGGTGGTGACCAGGTCGCCGAACCACTGGTGCGCGAGCTCGTGCGCCACCAGGCCGCGGCCGTTCTGCTCCGGCTCGTCGCCCGCGGCGTGCAGGGCGAGATCGGTCTGCGTCGTGGCGGAGACGTTCTCCATGCCGCCGTAGGTGAAGTCGGGGATGGCGGACTGGTCGTACTTCGCCCAGGGGAAGGGCACCAGAAGGCGGGAGAACAGCTCGATCATGCCCGGCGTCTCGCCGAACGTGCGCCACGCGGCGTCCACCGTGTCGGGATACACCCAGTAGTCCACCGGCACGCCGCGCCACTGGTCCCGCAGCACGGTGAAGGGTCCCACGACCACGGAGTACAGATAGGTCGAGGCCGGCAGGTCCTGGGTCCAGTGCCAGACGCGCTGCGCGCCGCCCGCGGCCGGCGTCGTGTCCACCAGTCGCCCGTTCGACAGCACGCTCATGCCGGTGTCGGCGGTGACGAGCATGTCCCACGTGGTCTTGTCGTCCGGCGCGTCGTAGGTCGGCACCCAGGCCCGCGTCTCGGTGGCCTCGCCCTGCGACCAGATGACGTGCTCGCGCGGCACGAAGTAGATGCCGCGCTCCGGCGTGCCGTGGTAGCGCAGCGTGAACTCGACCGTGTCGCCCACCGCGGCCGGTCGCGGCAGCCGCACCGTCACGTGCGCGGTGTCGGCGGTGAAGCGGAGGCGCCGGCCGCCCTGGGTGGCGTCGTCGATCGTGAGGTTCTCGGCGTTGAGCCGCAGCGTGTCGGTCGCCGCCCCCGCGATCACGACCCGGGTCGTCACCGTCCCCGCGATCGAGCGGTGGAGCCAATCGAAGCCGATGGCGACCGTCTGGTGCAGCAGGTCGAAGCCGTGGGGCGGGCCGGCCCAGGTCCGCGGCGGCACGTACGCGCCGATCGCGCCGGCGGGGCGCTGCGCTCGGGCGGGGGCGGCCGTGACGGCGAGACCGGCGCAGGCGAGGGCGAGAAGGCCGACGGCGAAGGCGCGGGCGTGGCGCATGAGCTCTCCCGGGATGGCGGCGATCAGTGGTTGGATGCGGAATCCTAGCCGGGGGTTGGCAGGCCGGGCAACACGCCCCCCGCTTGCGCGCCGGCGGGCGCCGCGGGCAGCTTGCACGCCTCCCGACCCAACCACGACCGCCCCGAGGGGGAAGCATGTTCCGCTCCGCCTGCCGCCCGCTGCTCGCCGCGCTCGTCCTCGCCGCCGCCGCCGCGCCCGGGTGCGCCCAGCAGGCGGGCTCCGCCGGTCCCGCGTTCGACCGGCGCGAGGCGATGATCCCGATGCGCGACGGGGTACAGCTGTACGTCGTCATCATGTCGCCGCGCGGCGCGACGGCGCCGCTGCCCATCCTGCTCGAGCGCACACCCTACGGCGCCCAGGGCTGGAACGCCGGCCGGCGCGCCCCGAGCCGGTACGCGGCGCTGGCGGCCGACGGCTACATCTTCGTCGAAGAGGACATCCGCGGCCGCAACCGCTCGCAGGGGACGTTCGTGATGAACCGTCCCAACCGGGCACCTGGCGACACGACCGCGGTGGACGAGAGCACCGACACCTGGGACACCGTGGAATGGCTGATCCACAACGTGGCGAACAACAACGGCCGCGTCGGCCTGTTCGGGATCTCGTATCCCGGCTGGCTCGCCGAGGAGGCGCTGATCGGGCCGCACCCCGCGGTCAAGGCGATCTCGCCCCAGGCGCCGATGACCGACACGTGGCTGGGTGACGACTTCTTCCACCAGGGCGCGTTCCGCATGTCGTACGGGTTCGAGTACGGCTGGGGGATGGAGGCGCCATCGGTGGGCGCGGGCCCGCTGCCCATCACCGGCGCCGACGCCTACACCTGGTACCTCTCCTTCCCCAGCCTGAAGGCGCTGACCGATTCCACGGGCGCGATGCGCATCCCCACCTGGCGGCGCTTCGTCGAGAACCCGGCTTACGACAGCGTGTGGCAACGCCGGGCGTTCGAGCGCGTGGTGCACGGCCTCTCCATTCCCACGCTCCTGGTCGGCGGGTTCTGGGACCAGGAGGACCTGTTTGGCCCGCAGGCCACCTACGAGGCGCTCGCGCGGGTGGACACGGCCGGCATGGACCATCTCGTCATCGGGCCCTGGTACCACGGCGAGTGGGGGTTCCCGGGCGGCGAGACGCTGGGCAACATGGACTGGGGCAGCGCGACCTCGGATACGTTCCTGATCCGGATCCAGGCGCCGTGGTTCGCGTACTGGCTGAAGGGCCAGGGCGACGGGCACTTCCCCAGGGCGCGGATGTTCGACGGCGGCACCGACCGGTGGCGGAGCTTCGACGCGTGGCCGCCGCGCGAGGCGAAGGCGGAGGACCTGTACTTCCGGGCGGGGGGCGTCCTGTCCTTCGACGCGCCGCGGGACCGCAGCGGCTCCGACGCCTGGGTGTCCGACCCGGCGCACCCGGTGCCCTACCGGCCGCGCCCCGTCGAGATCACCTACAGCCCGGGCTCGCGGTGGCGCCGCTGGATGACGGAAGACCAGCGGTTCGTGGACGGGCGTCCCGACGTGCGCACCTGGAAGACGGCGCCGCTCGCGCACGACGTGACCATCGCGGGCGACGTCACGGCGCACCTGTTCGCCGCGACGACCGGCTCGGACGCGGACTGGGTGGTGAAGCTCATCGACGTCTATCCGGACAGCGCGGCGGGCGACCCGGAGGTGACGGCGCACCCCGCGATGGCGGGGTACGAGCTGATGGTGGCGGGGGACGTCATGCGCGGCCGCTACCGGTCGAGCTGGGAGCATCCGGAGCCGATCCCGCCGGGCCGCGTCGAAACGTACGTCGTGGACCTGCACCACCAGCTCTACACGTTCCGGCGGGGCCACCGGATCATGGTGCAGGTGCAGAGCACCTGGTTCCCGCTCTACGACCGGAACCCGCAGACCTGGGTGCCCAACATCTTCCTGGCGCCGGCGAGCGCGTACCACGCCGAGACGGAGACGGTCGAGCGGAGCGCGGCGGCGCCCTCGCACGTGGAGGTGATGGTGGTGCCGGAGTAGCCGCTCAGACGGCTTCGATCTTGACCCGGTTCTTCCCGTCGTGCTTGGCTGCGTAGAGTGCCTGGTCGGCGCGGCGCAGCAGCACCTCGACGGACATCGGCGGGACGGTGAAGGTCGCGGCGCCGATGGTGAGGGTGGCGAACCGGCAGCTCTCCGGGAGCGCCTCCACGACCTGGCGCCGGAGCGTGGTGAGCACGGCCTCGCCCGCCTCCACGGTGGTGTCGGGCAGGCAGATCGCGAACTCGTCGCCCCCCATCCGGCCGATCGCATCGGTGACCCGCAAGCGGCTCCGCATCACGCGAGCGACTGTGCGCAGCAGCTCGTCCCCCATCTCGTGACCGAGGCGGTCGTTCACCTGCTTGAAGTTGTCGAGGTCCACGTACGCGACGGTCATCGGCCGCCCGTTGCGCTTGGCCCGGCTGAGCTCGGCGCCCGCGTCCTCCACGAAGCAGCGCCGGTTGGCGACCTCGGTGAGGGCGTCCACGCGCGCCAGCTCCTTCTCCCGATCGAGCGCCCGGCGCAGCTGGGTGAGCACCAGGACGAAGACGACGAACAACCCGCTCCACAGGAGCAGCATGATCCAGGGGACGGCCCAGCTCCGATACGTCGCGCCGGCGACGAGGTCGCCCCCGATGCTGACCACCGCGCTCGCCAGGGCGATCATGATGCCGGCGGTACGGCCGACGTTCCAGGCCGCGACGAAGACCGGCACGAGGTAGAGGGCCGTGAGGTTGATCTCGTAGCCGGCGACGTAATCGAGCGCCGCGAAGCCGGCCAGCAGGGCGGCACTCAGCGCGATGGCGCGCCCGCGATGCCGCTCCGGCGGCGCCGCGGTCTCCCACAGGGCCTGGCTGACGGCGGTGATGCGTCCTGGCATGGGCGAATACGCTACCCTCGGACCCGCGGTCTCACCAGAGGGGCGGGCGCGCCCCGCGATCCGGCGGCGGGGTGGCGCGGCGCCGGGCTCGCCGCCAGACTCCAGTCCTTCCCCGACATTCCAGGAGGCCGCACATGGGCAACCGCTGGATCGCGAAACTGCTCACGGTGCTCGCCGGGGCCGCGCCCGCCGCCGCGGCGCAGGGGCTCCCGCCGGGCGAGGACAGCGCGGTGGCGCGCCTCGACGCGTCGCCGCGCCACGGCGAGTGGGTGACGTTCGACGCCGGCGGCGGCGACTCCGTCAAGGCGTGGATCGTCTACCCGGAGCGGAGCGACAAGGCCCCGGTGGTGGTGGTGATCCACGAGATCTTCGGGCTCACCGACTGGATCCGGTCGGTGACCGACCAGCTCGCGGCCGACGGCTTCATCGCCATCGCGCCCGACCTGCTCAGCGGCAAGGGGCGGGGCGGAGGCGGCAGCGCGTCGGTGGACCGCCAGGGCGCCATCGCCCTGATCCAGGGCCTGAAGCCCGACGAGGTGCAGCGCCGCCTGCGGGCTGCCGCGGCGTACGCGATGGCGCTGCCCGCCGCGCGCGCGTCCGCGGCCAGCGTGGGCTTCTGCTGGGGCGGCACGCAGAGCTTCGCCTTCGCGACCACCTGGCCCGGGCTCGCCGGCGCCGTGGTGTACTACGGCACGCCTCCGGACGACGCCGCCATGGCGCGGATCCGGGCGCCCGTCGCGGGCTTCTACGGGGGCGACGATGCGCGCGTCACCAGCACCGTCGAGCCGACGCGGCAGAGCATGGCCAGGCTCGGCAAGCATTACACCGCGGAGGTGTACGCCGGTGCCGGACACGGCTTCCTGCGCGACCAGGCGGGGCGGGAGGGCGCCAACCTGAAGGCCGCGCAGGCCGCGTGGCCGAAGACGGTGGCGTTCCTGAGGGGGGTGCTGCACTAGAAGCAGGGTGTAGGGTATGGGGTGTAGGGTGTAGAGCTACCCGGTGTCAACACCCTACCCCCTACCCCCGGCCTTCTTCTTGACGCCCCCTCTCGGCCTCCCATATTCGCCGCCAGCTTGTCGCGTCACCTTCCACAAGGAGCCCCTGTGAGCGTCTCCGTCAACTACCTGGCGGTGATCGTCGCGGCCGTGGCCGCGTTCGTGCTGGGAGCGGTCTGGAACGGCCCGCTGTTCGGCAAGACCTGGGCGGCGGCGCGCGGCCCGGTGCCGGCCGAAAGCGCGAAGCCTTCGGCCAGCGCGATGACCGTCGTGGCCGTCGCGCTGTTGCTTGCGGCGTGGGTCATCGCGGTCATCTCGGGGTACCTGCACCTCGGCACCTGGCTGCAGGGCCTCAAACTCGGTGTGGCCGCGTGGGTCGGCTTCGCCGTGCCCGCGTCGCTGATCGAGCACGTGATGAGTCCCGGCCGCAAGGTCGCGGCCCTGTACGTCACCACGGGTTCGTGGCTGGTATCGCTGGCCGTCATGGGGATCGTCGCGGCGGTGTGGCGGTGAAGACGAGGGTGTAGGGTGTAGGGCGTAGGGTTTCGTGGCTGCACCCTACACCCCACACCCAGCAGCGGTTCCCTCAGAGGTTGGTCACCCCCCCCCGGCGCGCGATCCGCCGCGTCCGCCTAGAATCGGGCCGCGCGCGCAATGGCGAAGCGCCCACTCGCCAATCCAGGGTCCGCAATGCTACGGGCGGAGGCTGACTGACCGTGTCCCCGCCGCGGGGGCACGGCGATTGCGCGTGCCTCACGGTGATGGACAACGAGATCTACCGGCTGCCGCGGGAACGGCTGGATCTGCTGCTCGAGCGGCTCGCGCGCGAATACCGGGTGGTGGGCCCGGTCAGGAACGGTTCCAGCTGCATATGGACGGACGTTCGACCCGGCATGCCGCTCGCCCTCGACTATCCGACCACGATGCTCCCGCCGCGGCAGTTCTTCGCCCCGATGCACGAAACGCTGTTCCGCTTTCGGCGCGGCGACGACGGGCGGTTCGCCTTCGAGGAGCCGGCGGCCCAGAAGCCCGTGGCGCTGGTGGGCGTGCACGGCTGCGATCTCACCTCGCTCCGGGTGCTGCACGCCTTTCACGAGTCGAGTTGCCGCGACCGCCTGGTGCCGGGCCGGCTCGACCGCTCGCTCGTCGTCGGGCTCGCCTGTTGGGCGCCGTGCCTGCCGGAGTCGTTCTGCCGCGACATGGGCAGCCTCGACAACGAGAGCCCGGCGTCGCTGTACTGCTACGACCTCGGGGCGGTGCTGCTGTTCAAGGTGCAGTCGGCCCGCGGGCGCGAGGTGATGAAGGACGTCTCGGTCGAGGTGGCGACGCCCGACGAGCTGGTCGCGCTGCGCAAGCGGATGCGCGCGCGGCCCGACGCGTTCCCGCCGCGGCTGCAGTTCCCCCCGGAGCGGCTGGCCACCTCGCTCAAGGCCGCCGAAGCGGACATCCTCTGGGAGGCCACCGCCGACCGCTGTCTCTCGTGCGGGCGCTGCAACCTGGTGTGCCCGACCTGCACCTGCTTCGACGTGGCCGACGACGCGTCGCTGGACGGGTCGTGCGGCGCGCGGTCGCGCGCGTGGACCGGATGCCAGGTGCCGGGGTTCTCGAGGATCGCCGGCGGGCACGACTTCCGGCCCACGCGCGCGCAGCAGCTCCGTTACCGGATCTTCCGTAAGGGCAAGTACATGCCCGAGCGGTACGGGGTGGTGGGCTGCACCGGGTGCGGACGCTGCGCCACGCACTGCCCGACGCACATCTCGATCCGGGACATCTTCCTCCAGGTCGGGCGGGGAGGGGCGATCTGATGCCCCAGGTCTCCATGATCCCCGAGCCGTGCCGCATCGTCGCGGCGTCGCCGCAGAACGCGCGGGACGTGCACTTCGTCGTCGAGGTGCCGCGCGGCTTCGCGCCGGAGCCGGGGCAGTTCGTGATGGTCTCGCTGCCGGGGATCGGCGAGGCGCCGTTCTCGCTCGCCGCGCTGCCGGGGGAGGAGACCGGTCCCGGCACCTTCGAGATGCTGATCCGCCGCGTCGGCCGCCTCACCAACCTGATCACCCAGCTGGAGGCGGGGGACGTGCTCTACGTGCGCGGCCCCTACGGGCGGCGGGTGGAGTGGGAGCCGTTCGAGCAGGCGAACCTGCTGCTGATGGCCGGCGGCCTGGGCCTCGCGCCGCTGCGCTCGTTCGTGCGGCGGGCCCTGCTGCGGCGGGAGCGGTTCGGCCGCATCGACCTGCTGGTCGGCGCGCGCAGCCCCGACGAGCTGCTCTTCAAGGACGACCTCGGGACGTGGGGCGCACGCCAGGACGACGTGCACGTGCACCTCACCGTGGACGCGGCCCGCGCCGACTGGACCGGCCGCATCGGCGCGATCACCTCGCTCCTGGACGGCCTGCCGGTGGACAGCGCCAAGACCGTGGCCTTCCTGTGCGGGCCGCCGGTGATGTACCGCCACTGCCTGCGCCGCCTATTGGCGATGGGACTGTACGAGCACAACCTGTGGCTCACCCTGGAGCGGCGGATGAAGTGCGGCCTGGGGCTGTGCGGCAACTGCCAGGTGGACGGCCACTACCTGTGCGCCGAAGGGCCGCTGGTGAGCTGGCGTGAGGTGCGGCACCTGAGGGAGGTCGTGTGACGGCGCCGCGGGCGACGGTCGCCCCGCGGGCCACGGTGGCCCCGCGGACCACGGTGGTCCCCCGGGTCGGCTTCTTCTCGTTCGGCTCGTGCGAGGGCTGCCAGCTCCAGGTGCTGTCGGTCGAGGACGTGCTGCCGGAGCTGCTGGGCGCGGTGGAGATCGTGAACTTCCGGGAGGCGGTGGACGACCGGCGCGACGACTACGAGATCGCGTTCGTCGAGGGGTCGCTCATCAAGCCGGAGGACATCGCCGAGGTACAGAAGATCCGCGCCCACGCCGGCATCCTGGTGGCGATCGGCGCCTGCGCCTGTCTCGGCGGCGTCAATGCGATCCGCAACCGGCGTCCCCTGGCCGACATGGCGGGCGCCGTGTACGACGGCCGTCAGGACGGGGTGTTCGCCGCGCTGCCCGAGGCCAGCCCGCTCTCGGCCGTGGTGAAGGTGAACTACGAGATCCGCGGCTGCCCGATCGACCGGGCGGAGTTCCTCGCGGCCGTGCGCTCGCTGCTGGCGGGGACCGTGCCCTTCACGCCGCCGCACGCGGTGTGCGTCGAGTGCACGCTGCGCGGTACCCCGTGCCTGCTCGAGCGCGGCGTCCCCTGCCTGGGCGGGGTCGCGCGCGCCGGGTGCGACGCGCCGTGCCCCGCCTACGGAGCACCGTGCGAGGCGTGCCGCGGTTTCCACGACGCGCCCAACTTCGAGGCGCTGGGCGAGGCGTTCTTCCGTCACGGGATGACGCGCAGCCTGGCCGCCGAGAAGCTCCAGCTCTTCAACAATTATCGCGAGGTGCGTGAGGCATGGGAGAAGGCCGTGCCGTCGTCGTCCGGCACCTGACCCGGATCGAGGGCCACGGCAACATCGTCGTGGATCTCGAAGGGGAGCGGATCGTGCGCTGCGACCTCGAGATCGTCGAGTCGCCGCGGTTCTTCGAGGCCCTCCTCCAGGGGCGCCCGTACGACGAGGCGCCGCGGATCTCCTGCCGCATCTGCGGCATCTGCTCGGTGGGCCACGCGACCGCCTCGGTGCACGCGGTGGAAGCGGCGCTCGGCATCACGCCCGGCCCCAAGCTCCAGCTGCTGCGGCGGCTCAACATGGCGGGGGAGTGGCTGCAGTCGCACGTCCTCCACGTGTGCTTCCTGGTGGCGCCGGACGCCTTCGGGGCGCCCTCGATCGTGCCGCTGGTGGCGAGCCATCCCGACGTGGTGAAGCGCGCCCTGCGCCTCAAGCGCCTCGCCAACGACATCTGCATCGCGGTGAGCGGCCGGCACGTGATGCCGATCTCCTACCATGCCGGGTGGATGGGGCACTGGCCCGATCGCGCCGCGCTCGAGGCCCTGGCGGAGCGGCTCGACGCGGCGCGCGCGGACCTGGACGCGCTGGTGGAGCTGTTCGCCGGCATCACGTGGCCCGCGGTGGAGCGGCGGGCCGAGCACCTCGCGGCGCTGGAGGAGAGCGGCGCGTACCCGATGATGGGCGGGCCGCTGCACTCGACCTCGGGACGGGTGACGGCGCCCGAGGCGTACCGCTCGGCGCTGCGCGAGTACCTGGTGGACCACTCGGCGGCGAAGCACGTGGCGGGCGCCGACGGGACGATCCGGGTGGGCGCGCTGGCGCGGTACGCGCTCGCCCACGAGCGCCTGCACCCGCGGGCGAAGGCGGCCGCGGCGCGGCTGGGCCTCCGGCCCGACTCCGCCAACCCCTTCCACTTCGTGCCGGCCCAGGTGGTGGAGTCGGTGCAGGCGCACCAGGAGGCCGTGCACCTGGTGGGACTGCTGCTCGAGGATCCCGCCCCGGAGCCGCCGGCCGGCGCCACCCGCCCCGGTGGTGGGCGGGGCGTGGGCATGGTCGAGGTGCCCCGGGGCACGCTGGTGCACGACTACACCATCGGCGCCGACGGGCGGATCGTCACGGCCAACTGCGTCATCCCCACCAGCCAGAACCTGGCCGCGATCGAGGCCGACATGCGCGCCTTCGTTCCGGCCCTGGTGCACAAGTCCGACGCGGAAGTCGCGCACGGGCTCGAGATGCTGGTGCGGGCCTACGATCCGTGCGTGTCGTGCTCGGTGCACTGAAAGGAATGCCGCGATGATCGACGACCTGAAGCGCTGCGATCTCTTCCTCGGCATCGACGACCAGGCGCTCGCCGACATCGCGACGTTCGCGCGCCGGGAGACCATCGAGGCCGGCCAGATGCTCTTCGACCGGGACGAGGAGGGCCACCACGCCTACATCATCCTCAAGGGGCGGATACGGCAGGGCTTCGAGGTGTCGCCGGGCACGGAGGTGTGGTTCCTCACCGGCGAGCCCGGGGACCTGTTCGGCTTCGGCTCGCTGATCCCGCCCCGCACGCGGGCGATGCGGGCCAAGGCGTCGGAGAAGACCGAGGTGGTGGCGATCGACGCGGACGCGCTGCTCGGCTACCTCGAGACGCACCCGCGCTTCGGCTTCATCTTCATGGAGCGCCTGGCGCAGGTCATCTACCAGCGCCTCAACAACTGCCGCCTCCAGGTCATCCACCTGATGCCGCCGAAGGAGGCGGAGGGGCCGAGGCTGAGCAGAAGCTGAAAGGCGGTGGTAGGTGGTAGGTAGTGGGTGGTGGTGGGGACTACCACCCACCACCCACCAACCGTCGTCAGTCCGCCGCCACCGGCTCCGCCGCCGCCGCACCGCCCGCGACCTTCCCGAACACCCGCCGCAGCCACACCTGGAACGCGTCCATGTAGGTGTAGACCACCGGCGTCACGTAGAGCGTAAGGCCCTGCGAGAAGGCGAGCCCGCCCACCACGGCCAGTCCCAGCGGCCGCCGTGACTCGGCGCCGGCCCCGAGGCCGAGCGCGATGGGCAGCGTCGCCATGAGCGCCGCCGCCGTCGTCATCATGATCGGCCGGAACCGGATCAGGCACGCCTGCACGATGGCCTCGTGCGGGCTCTTGCCCTCGGTGCGCTCGGCGTCGAGCGCGAAGTCGATCATCATGATGGCGTTCTTCTTGACCAGCCCCACCAGCATGATGATGCCCACGAACGCGTACACCGAAAGGTCCACGTGAAAGATCAGCAGCGTCACGAGGGCACCGAAGCCGGCGAAGGGGAGCCCCGAGAGGATCGTCAGGGGGTGCACGAAGCTCTCGTACAGCACGCCCAGCACCAGGTAGATCACGGCGATCGCCAGCGCCAGGAGGAAGACGAGACCTGACTGGCTCGACTGGAACGCCTGGGCCGTGCCGGAGAACTGGGTCGAGATCGAGGACGGCAGGGTCTGGCCCGCGATCCGCTGCACCTCCGTCACCGCCTGGCCCAGGGCGATCCCGGTCCGCGCGTCGAAGGAGATGGTGACCGACGGCAGCTGGCCGGAGTGGTTCACCGACAGAGGCCCCAGCGTGGGTCGCATCGTCGCCACGGAGCCCAGTGGCACCAGCGTGCCCTTGTCGTTCCGGATGTAGAGCATGTTGAGCGCCGTCATGTCCTTCTGGTACTGGGGCATGAGCTCCATGATCACCCAATACTGGTTGTTGGGCGTCAGGATGGTCGATACCTGCCCCTGGCCGTAGGCGTCGGACAGCGCGCCCTCGATCTGCGCCGCGTTCACGCCCAGCGCCGCCGCCCGGTCGCGGTCGATGTCCACTTCGACCTGCGGGTTGTTGATCTGCAGGTCGCTGGTGACGTTCTGCAGCAGCGGAGACTGGGACAGCCTGGTCTGCAGGATGCCCGCGTACTGGTACAGCGCGTCGATGTCCGAGCCCTGCAGCGTGAACTGGTAGAGGGCCTTGGACACGCGGCCCCCCACGCTGATCGGCGGCGGGTTCTGGAGATACACGCGGATGCCCGGGACCTGCGCCAGCTTGGGCCCGAGCTCGCGGATGACCGCATCCGCGTCGAGCTTGCGCTTGGAGCGGTCCTTGAGATGGATGAACAGCCGCCCCTGGTTGCCCCCGCCCACGAACGACATGAAATCGAGGACGTTGGGGTCCTGTTCGACGATCGCCATCAGGGCGATCTGGTGGCGGACCATCTCCGTGTAGCCCGTTCCCACCGCCGCTTCCGTCGTGCCCGAGATCTGGCCCTGGTCCTCGGAGGGAATGAAGCCCTTGGGGACCTTCATGAACAGCACGACCGTGGCGGCGAGCACGACGCCCGAGAACAGCATGGTCTGTCGCCGGCGCCGCATCACCCACTCGAGGCTGACGTCGTAGGCGTGGAGCGTCCGCTCCCAGAGCCGCTCCGACCACTGGAACAGCCGCCCGTGGTGCTCCTCCTTCGCGGGTCGGAGGAACCGGCTGCACATCATCGGCGTCAGCGTGAGCGAGACGAACCCCGACACCAGGATCGCGGCGCCGATCGTGACGGCGAACTCGTGGAACAGCCGGCCGATGATCCCGCCCATGAACAGCACCGGGATGAACACCGCCACCAACGACATGGTCATGGAGAGGATGGTGAAGCCGATCTCCGCCGACCCGTCGAACGCGGCCTGCATCACGGGTTTCCCCATCTCCACGTGGCGGACGATGTTCTCCAGCATCACGATCGCGTCGTCCACGACGAAGCCCACCGAGAGGGTGAGCGCCATCAGCGACAGGTTGTCGAGGCTGTAGCCCAGCAGGTACATGACCGCGAACGTGCCGACGATGGACATCGGCAGCGCGAGGCTGGGGATGATGGTCGCCGACACGTTCCGCAGGAAGAGGAAGATCACCAGGACCACGAGGCACAGCGTCAGCAGCAGCGTGCCCTTCACGTCGTTCACCGACTGGTCGATCGAGATCGAGCGGTCGTAGAGCGTGTGCACCTTGACCGAGGGCGGGAGCTGCGTCTCGAGCTGGGCGAGGAGCACCTTCACCTGGTTCGCGACCGCCACGGTATTGGTGCCCGGCTGCCGCTGGATGGCCAGGACGATCCCCCGCACGCCGTCGAACCAGTTGGCCGACTGCGGCGTCTGGACGCTGTCCACGACCTGGGCGATGTCCTCGAGACGCACCGGCGAGCCGTTCTGGTAGGCCACCACCATCGGGCGGAACGCCTGGGCGTCCTCGAGCTGGCCGTTGGCCTCGACCGTGAACGCTTTGTGCGTTCCCCACAGAACGCCCGTCGGCATGTTGACGTTGGCGTTGTTGATCGCGTTGGCGACCTCGTCGATGCCGACGCCGCGGGAGGCCATGGCGCGGGGATCGAGGCGCACCCGCACCGCGTACTTCATCGAGCCGAAGACCAGCACCTGCGCCACGCCCGGCACCATCGAGATGCGCTGGGACAGGTACGTCTCCGCGTACTCGTCGAGCGTCGTGAGCGGCAGCGCCGTGGTGGTAAGCGCCAGGAACAGGATCGGCGACAGCGCCGGATTCACCTTCTGGTAGGTGGGCGGCAGGATGCCCAGGGGGAGCTGCCGCAGCGTCTTCGCGATCGCGGCCTGCACGTCCGCCGCCGCCGCGTCGATGTCGCGGTCGAGGGTGAACTGCAACGTGATGCTGGTGTTGCTCTGCGTGCTGTTGGACGTCATCTGGTCGATGCCGGCGATCGTCGAGAACTGCTTCTCGAGGGGCGTCGCGACGGCGGCGGCCATCGTCTCGGGGCTGCCGCCCGGCAGGCTGGCGTTGACCGAGATGGTGGGGAAGTCCACGTTCGGCAGGTCGCTGACGGGGAGCAGGCGGTAGCCCATCACGCCGAACAGCAGAATCCCGGTCATGACCAGCGTCGTCATGACGGGGCGCTTGATGAACAGGCCGGAGATCGTCACGGCGCGGCGTCCGGGTCGGCGGCCGCGCCGGTGTCGGCGGCGGGCGCGTTCTTGAGCTCCACGCGGGCCCCGGGCACGAGCCGCAGCTGGCCGTCGATCACGACCTGCTGGCCCTCGGTCAGCCCCTTCGCGATCACCACGTACTCGCCCACCTGGCGGCCCACCGTGACGTTCTGGGAGCGGGCGGCGTGGTCCCCGCCCACCAGGTAAACGTACGTCCCGTTCTCACCGGTCATGATGGCGGGCGAGGGCACCGTGAGCACGTTCCGCTCCACCGTGAGCACCAGCTGCACCGCCACGAATTCCCCCGGCCACAGCGACCGGTCGGCGTTGGTGAAGCTGGCCTTGAGCTGGATGGTGCCGGTGGTCGTATCCACCTGGTTGTTGATGAACGCCAGCGTGCCCT
The DNA here is from genome assembly GCA_963806755.1 of uncultured Gemmatimonadales bacterium. GTDB lineage: Bacteria > Gemmatimonadota > Gemmatimonadetes > Gemmatimonadales > JACORV01 > Fen-1245. The sequence continues at coordinate 29,946 of CAWDZR010000034.1, read as the reverse complement.
GCCGCATGGCGGAGGAGTCGTCGGAGGGGCGGATCTCGACGGCCAGGCGACTCCGGGCGTTGTAGCGCTGGATGTCGTCGAGGTACTGCTGCGGCACCGAGAAGCTCACGGCGATGGGCCGGATCTGGTTGATGATGACCAGCGGCGTCGCACCGTTGGCCGTGACCAGATTGCCCTCCCGGATGAGCAGGCTGCCGGTGCGGCCGGCGATCGGCGAGCGGATGGTGCAGTACTCGAGGTTGAGCCGGGTCTGCTCCACCGCGGCCGAATCGGCCTCGACCGCGGCGGCCGCGCCGTCGGCGTTGGCCTTGAACTGGTCGAACTGCTCCTGGGTGGCCAGGTCGTTCTGTACCAGCTGCCGGTAGCGCGTGACCTCCTGGCTGGCGTTCACCAGCTGGGCGCGGTCCCGCGCCAGATTCGCCAGCGCCTGGTCCAGCGCCGCCCGGAAGGGGCGGGCGTCGAGCTGGAAGAGGAGCTGGCCGGGCTGCACCTCCTCGCCCTCCTGGAAGGCCACCTTGACGATGGTGCCCGTCACCTGGGCGCGCACCGAGACCGTCTGGATCGGCGTCACCGACCCGATGGCGCTGATGTCCTGCGGCAGAGACCGCCGCACGACGGTCGCCACCGCGACCGGCACGGTGGGCCGGCGCGGGGGAGCGTCCTTGTGACAGGCGGCGGCGGCGATGGCGAGCGAGGCGAGAAGCGCGGCGTGACGCACGGTGCAAGCCTTGGTCGAGAGCCCGTATCTGTGAGGCATCCAGGGAGTTACGCACGACGGCGCCGGGGCGTTGGCGGCCAGTTGCGCGAACCTTCCCGCCTTGGGAAGTTTCGGCACTCCCCGAAAGGAAAACGATACCATGTCCTACCCGTATTCGCTGCCGGCGCTCCCGTACGCGTTCGACGCGCTGGAGCCGCACATCGACGCGCAGACCATGCAGATCCATCACGGCAAGCATCACCAGGCCTACGTCAACAACCTCAATGCGGCGCTCGAGAAGGCCCCCGACTGGCAGAAGCGGGGACTGAGCGAGATCATGGGCTCCCTGGACAAGGTGCCGGAGGCGATCCGCACCGCCGTGCGCAACAACGGCGGCGGGCACTGGAACCACAGCGCCTTCTGGAAGCTGATGGCCAAGGGCGCGGGCGGCGCGCCGAAGGGCGACGTGGCCGAGCTCATCACCAAGAGCTTCGGCAGCTTCGACAAGTTCAAGGAGCAGTTCGCCGCGGCCGCGATGGGCCGTTTCGGCTCCGGCTGGGCGTGGCTCGTCTGGGACGCCGGCAAGCTCGCGATCACGAGCACCGCCAACCAGGACAACCCGGCGATGGAGAAGAAGGCGGCGATCCTCGGCCTCGACGTCTGGGAGCACGCCTACTACCTCAAGTACCAGAACCGCAGGGCGGACTACGTCGGGGCGTGGTGGAACGTCGTCAATTGGGAACAGGTCAACGCCAACCTCAAAGAGGTCAGATAGGAGGGGGCAGTCGGCAGGTCAGTTGCGAGACGGCGAGTTGCGAGTGGTTACGAGATTGGAGAGTGCAGAGGGCGGGCCCATCGGTCCGCCCTCGCTGTTTGCGGGGCAGTCCGCATACACGAGCGGGTAAGTCGGGATCAAGGCGGACCGGGCGCGCCGCCATCTGGCGGAGCCGCTCGCCAAGCGGCACTCTGGTAGAAGAGTCCACGACCGGAAGGTGCCGTATGGCGACGCGACGGCGGAAGGTGAGCGAGCCGGCTCCGGTCATCGAGCCGTCCAGTGCCGAGTCCCGCATGCTGCTCTCCGTGTTCGACAGCATGGCGGAGGCGGTGGTGGTCGCCGACTCGCGCGGCAAGCTGGTCAGGTTCAACCGCGCGGCGGAGCGGATGCACGGCATCGGTCTCACCGGCGAGCCGCCCGAGGGCTGGGGCACCCGGTACGGGATCTTCCTCCCCGACGGGGTGACGCCGTGCCCGCCGGCGAAGATCCCGCTCGCGCGCGCGGTCCGGGGCGAGAGCCCGGACCGGGTGCCGCTGTTCGTGAAGCGGCCCGACGGCACCGGCTGCCGCGTGGAGGTCACGGGCCGGCCGATCTTCGGGCCGCGCGGGAAGGTATTGGGCGGCGTGGTGGTGTTCGCCGACGTCACCGACCGGGTCGCGGCCGAGGAAGGCCTGCGGCGCTCGGAGGAGCGGCTGCGGCAGACGCTGGACGGTCTGCTCGAAGGCTGCATGATCATTGGCTTCGACTGGACCTACCTGTACGTCAACGAGGCGGCGGCCGCGCACGGCCGCGAGCGGCGCGAGAAGCTGCTCGGGCACACCATGCTCGAGGTGTATCCCACCGTCCAGGCGAGTGCCGTGTTCGCGGCGTATCGCCGCTGCATGGACGAGCGCCTCCCGCAGCGGTTCGAGTCCGAGTACACGTTCGCCGACGGGTTGACCGGGTGGTACGAGTTCAATGTCGAGCCGGTGCCGGAAGGCATCTTCGTGCTGTCCCTCGACGTCTCGGCGCGCCATCGGGCCGAGCTGGAGGTCCGGCGCCTCAACCGGGTGTACAACGTGCTGCGCCGGACCAACCAGATGATCCTGCGCGTGGAGCGGCCGCAGGAGCTGTACGAGGAAGCGTGCCGCATCGCGGTGGACTGCGGCCAGTACGCCATGGCGTGGGTGGGAGAGGTGGAGGAGACCACCCACCTCGTCGGGCCGGTGGCCTGGCACGGCAACGCGGGTCGCTACCTCGACGGCATCCGCGTCTCGATGGACGACGTGCCCGAGGGACGCGGTCCGACGGGGACGGCGCTCAGGGAGGGGCGTCCGTTCATCTGCCGGGACATCGCCGGCGACCCGGCGATGGGGCCGTGGCGCGACGCGGCGCTGGCGATGGGGTACCGCTCTTCGGCGGCGTTTCCGCTCCGGACGGGCGAGCGGGTCAGCGGCGTGTACACGGTCTATTCGGGCGAGGTGGGCCGGTTCGCCGACGACGAGGTCCACCTGTTGCTCGAGCTGACGGCCGACATCTCGTACGCGCTCAGCGTCATGGAGCGCGAGCGCCGGCGCCGGTTCGCCGAGGAGCATCTCAGGCAGGCGCAGAAGATGGAGGCGGTGGGCTGTCTCGCGGGCGGCATCTCGCACGACTTCAACAACCTGCTCGCGGTCATCCTGGCCAACGCCGGGCTGATCGAGACGATGCACGGCGCCGCCGCCTCGCGCGAGGTGGCGGACATCAAGACCGCCGCGGAGCGCGGCCGGGTGCTCGTCCGCCAGCTGCTCGGCTTCGCGCGGCACGGGACCATCGAGTACGCCTCGTGCGACCTGCGCGCCATGGTAGAGGACATGAGCCGGATGCTCGCGCGCATTCTGCCCGAAACGATCGCGCTGGAGTGGAGCGCCGCCGGCGACACGCCGGTGGTACGCGGCGACGCAGGGGCGCTCGAGCAGGTGGTCATGAACCTCGTCACCAATGCGCGGGACGCCATGCCGGAGGGCGGCACCCTCCAGGTGGCGGTGGACGCGGCCGTGGTCGGCGCGATCGAGGGGGAGGTGTGGGCGGTGAGCCCGGGACGGTTCGGGCGCATCACCGTTCGCGACACGGGCGTCGGGATGGACGCCGATACCCTCAAGCGCGTGTTCGACCCCTTCTTCACGACCAAGCCCATGGGCCAGGGAACGGGGCTCGGGATGCCGATGGTGTATGGCCTCGTCCGGCAGCACGGCGGATTCGTGCGCGTCACCAGCGAGGTCGGCAAGGGGACCGCGGTCGAGGTCTGCATCCCGGCGAGCCACGCGGCGGCGGGGCCCTCGCGTGAAGCCGAGGGGCCGGAAGATCCGCTGCCGCGGGGACACGAGACGATCCTCGTCGCCGAGGACCAGGGCGAGCTGCGCCGCGCCGCCACGCGCATCCTGGAGCGCTACGGCTACCACACGCTGGCCGCGGCCGACGGGGAAGAGGCCCTGGCCCTGTTCCGGGCCCATCGCTCCGAGATCGCGCTCATCTTCAGCGACGTCGTGATGCCCCGCCTCGGAGGCGAAGCGCTCTACAACCGCGTGCTGGCCGAGGGCGGCTCGCCGCGCGTCCTGTTCGCGAGCGGCTACACGTCGCGGGAGACGTCGGAGCGGACCGGTCTCGATCCCCGCCTCCCGTTCCTCGCCAAGCCGTGGACCCTGCCCGATCTCGTGCGCCGGGTGCGCGAGGTGCTCGACGCGCCGGCGTCTGGCGTCTGAGCCGCCAGGTTGCCGACCGTGGCGACCGGCGTCTGCTCGGTAGCCAACATCTTTGCCGGCAACAGTTTAGCTGCGCCCCTAACGCTGGGCTGACGCCCCCTCCGCAGTTTTCCTAGTTCGATTGTCGGCTATGTCGACGTCTGACCATGAGCCCTGGGCGGAGCTCCGCGGCAAGCTCAGAGGCTATAACAAGTTATAGCCGAGGAGATCGCGTGCCTCTTGCCGTTGACAATGCTGAACTTGGACCTAGTGTACTGATGCAAGCAACTGTATCCCGTATCGCCTCGGCCCTACGCGTGGCGTCCAGACGACGGGGTAACGTCGGTGGCGAGACGGAGGGCTGAGCATGCGCCGTCGCAGCGGCGACGCCGGAGCCAAGAGCCGGCGGGGCGATAAGGCAGACCGCGGCAAGAAGGCCGGCGCGGGAGGACAGGCACCCGGGCCTGGCATTCGGGAGGCGCGCTACCAGTCGCTGTTCGACAACATGGCCGAAGGCGTGGCCACCTGCCGCATGGTGTTCGACCATGACGTACCGACGGACTTCATCTACCTGGCCGTGAATCCCGCGTTCGAGCACCTGACCGGACTCAAGGGCGTGGTCGGGAAGCGCGTGAGCGAGGTCATCCCGGACATCCGCGACACCAATCCGGAGCTGCTGGAGGCGTACGGAAGGGTCGCGAAGACCGGCAGGCCGGAGAAGCTCGAGACGCACGTCCCGGCGCTGGGGATCTGGTTCTCGATCTCGGCCTACTGCCCCGAACCCGGGCACTTCACCGCGGTTTTCGACAACGTCAGCGAGCGCAGGCAGGTCGAGGAGATGCTTCGTCGGGAACGGTTCCTGATGAAGACGCTGATGGACACGATCCCCGACGCCATCTACTTCAAGGACGCCCAGAGCCGTTTCCTGAGGGTGAACCGCGCCTGCGCCGAGCACAGCGGGTTCAACGATCCCGCCGACGTGGTGGGGAAGACGGACTTCGACCTGTTCGGCCCCGAGCATGCCGAGGGCGCGTTCAGGACGGAGCAGGAGATCATGCGCACGGGGCAGCCCGTCCAGGACCAGGAAGAGCGGGAGACCTGGCCGGACCGCCCCGCCGCCTGGGTCTCGACCACCAAGATGCCGCTGCGCGATCCGTCGGGAGCGGTCATCGGCACGTTCGGACTTTCCCGCGACATCACGAAGCGCAAGCAGGCCGAGGAGGCGCTGCGCCAGTCCGAGCAGCGTTTCCGCACCGTGTTCGACCGCATGCAGCTGATCGGGCTGGAGCTGGATCCGAGCGGCCGGATCACGTACTGCAACGACTTCTTCCTGGAGCTGACCGGGAGGCGGCGCGAGGAGGCGGTGGGCGCCGACTACCTGGCGGACTTCCTGCCGCCCGGGAGCGCGGTGCGGGCGGTGTTCGCCCGCGCGATGGCGTCCGGGGAGATGCCGACGCACTTCCGGAACGCGATCCTGACCCGCGGCGGCCGGCAGCGGGAGATCGAGTGGAACAACACGCTGCTGCGCGAGGGCGACGGTCGGATCGTCGGGGTCGTGAGCATCGGGCAGGACATCACGGAGCGCGAGGTGGCGGAGCAGGAGCTGCGGCGATCGGAGGCGGAGTTTCGCGGGCTGGTGGAGCATGCCCCGGTGGGCATCTACCGCGCCACGCGCGACGGCCGCTTCCTGACGGTGAACCCGGCCCTGGTGCGGATGCTCGGCTACGGGTGGGCGGAGGAGGTCCTCCGTCTCGACATCGCGCGCGACGTGTACGCCGATCCGGCGCTGCGGGAGCGCCTCATCCGCGAGAGCTTGCCGCGTGCGGAGGTCGGCTGGAAGCGCCGGGACGGCACCACCGTCACGGTGGAGCTGACGATGCACCGCATCCCCACGCCCGACGGGCGGGAGGTCTACGAGGGGATCGTCGAGGACGTCACCGAGCAGCGGAGCCTGGAAAACCAGTTCCGCCAGGCGCAGCGGCTCGAGGCGGTGGGCCGGCTCGCGGGCGGCGTCGCGCACGACTTCAACAACGTGCTCACCGCCATCACGGGCTACAGCGACCTGCTGCTGGAGGACATGGGCGCCGGGGACGCGCACCGGCCCGACGTGGAGGAGATCAAGGCGGCGGCGATGCGCGCGGCGGCGCTCACGCGCCAGCTGCTCGCCTTCAGCCGCAAGCAGGTCATGCAGCCGCGGGTGCTGGACCTCAACGACGTGGTGCGGACCCTGGACAAGATGCTGCGCCGGCTGATCGGGGAGGACATCAAGCTCGAGCTGGCGCTGGACCCGGCGCTGGGCGCGGTGCGGGCCGACCCGGGCCAGGTCGAGCAGGTGCTCCTGAACCTCGCCGTGAACTCCCGGGACGCCATGCCGGACGGAGGCCGGCTCACGATCGAGACGGCCAACGTGGACCTCGACGAGGCGTACGTCCGTGACCACGCGGGCGCGACGCCCGGGCGGTACGTGCTGGTCGCCGTGAGCGATACCGGCGTCGGCATGGACGCCGAAACGCGCTCGCACATCTTCGAGCCGTTCTTCACGACCAAGGAGATGGGGAAGGGTACCGGGCTCGGCCTCGCCACGGTGTACGGCATCGTGAAACAGAGCGGCGGCTACGTCTGGGTTTACAGCGAGCCGGGCCGCGGCGCGACGTTCAAGGTTTACTTGCCGCAGGTGGACGAGCGGGCGGAAGAGGTCGGCGGGCCCCTGCTGGCCGAGCCGGTCGCGGGCGGCCGCGAGACGGTGCTGCTCGCGGAGGACGACCCATCGGTCCGCGGCGTCGTGTTCGAGATGCTCTCGCAGAAGGGCTACCGGGTGCTGCGGGCGGCGGACGGCCAGGCCGCCCTCGAGATGGCGCGCGGCCACGCGGGGAAGATCGAGCTGCTGGTCACCGATCTGGTGATGCCCGGGATGACGGGCCGCGAGCTGGCGGACGCCCTCAGGGCGGAGCGCCGGGATCTCCGGGTGCTCTACATGTCGGGCTACACGGACGACGCCGTGGTGCGGCACGGGGTGCTAGACCAGGGCATGCCCTACATTCAGAAGCCGTTCACACCGCGCGGCCTCAGCTCCAAGGTGCGCGAAGTGCTGGACCGGGCCTGACGCCGTGGCGCGATCGTCTGCGGCGACCCCCTAATGCGGCGAGGTGACCATGGCCCACGTGCTGGTGGTTGACGACGACGCCGACGTCCGCAACGTCGTCCGCAGGGTCGTCACGAAGCTGGGACATCGGGTGTGGGACGTGTCGGACGGCCAGGAGGCCCTGCGGCTGCTCGAGACGAGTGCGATGGACCTGATCATCAGCGACGTGTACATGGCGGACATGGACGGCATGGAGCTGCTGGTGCGCATCCGGCAGCTGGACCTCGACGTGCCCGTCGTGGTGATTTCGGGCGGCGGGTTCCGGTCGAAGAAGGAAGTGCTCGAGATGGCGACGGCGTGCGGCGCGGTGGCCACGCTCGACAAGCCGTTCACGGTCGAGGCGCTGCGGAAGACGCTCGAGCCGCTGCTGCCGCCGCCGGGGAAGGAGTAGCGCCCGGCTCGGCCCTCACCCTTCGGACAGGGCGTCGTGGACCTCGCGGGCCAGCGTCGCCAGGTCCACCGGCTTCTGCATGAAGCGCACCTCGCCCTTGGCGGCCTGGTCGCGTGCGATCTCGTCCTCCGTGTACCCCGACATCAGCACCACCGGCAGGCTGGGCCACCTGGCCCGCAGCCGGTTGGCGAGCGCCGAGCCCGAGCGCCCGGGGAGCACCATGTCGGTGAGCAGGAGGTCGAACGGCCGCGCCTCGGCGAGCAGCTCGGCCTCCTCGGCGCTGCCCGCGGCGGCGACGTCGTAGCGCAGGCGCGAGAGCAGCCGCTCGATCGCGCGCCGCACCGCCAGGTTGTCCTCCACCAGGAGGACCCGCTGTCCGCGGCCCGCCGGAAACGCGTCGAATCCGCTCTTCGGCGTGATCGCGGCCTCGTCGGCCGCGGCGCGGCGCGGCAGCACTACCTTGAAGGTCGCGCCGCGCCCGGGCTCGCTGGCGACTTCGATTTCGCCCCCGTGCTGCGTCACGATGCCGTGCACCACCGCCAGGCCGAGGCCGGTGCCGCTGGCGTCGCCCTTGGTGGTGAAGAAGGGCTCGAAGATCCGGTCGCGGATGTCGTCCGCGATGCCGTGCCCCGTGTCCGTGACGGAGAACCAGGCGCCGTCGCCGTCCTGGCCCGAGCGGACGGTCAGCGTGCCGCCCTCCGGCATGGCGTCGGCGCCGTTGACGGCCAGGTTCATCCACACCTGGCCGAGCTGTCCGCGGTCGGCCAGGACCGGGAGGGGATCGGGTGACAGCTCCAGCCGCAGGGTGACGTTGGCGCGGAGCAGGTGGCGCAGCAGCTTCGCCGTCTCGCGGATCGCGTCGTTGAGGTCGAGCGGCTCGACCTTGGGCTCCTCGCGCCGCGAGAACAACAGCAGCTGCTGGGTGAGCTGCGCTCCGCGGTGCAGCAGCTCTTCCATTTCCTGGATCCGCTCCGCCGAGGAGGCGAGGTCCTCGCCGCGCAGCCGGGAGAGCTGCGTGAGGCCGAGCATCGCCTGGAGGAGGTTGTTGAAGTCGTGCGCCACGCCTCCCGCCAGGCGCCCGACGGCGTCCATGCGCTGCACGTGGCGCAGCTGCTCCTCCATCTGCTTCCGCTCGGTGACGTCCTCCTTGATGGCCACGAAGCGGTTGATCACCCCGGTCCCGCCGCTCCCGACGTCGGCCAGCACCGGGGTGATCGTCATCCGTTCGGTGTAGAGGGTGCCGTCCTTGCGGCGGTTGATCACCTCGCCGCGCCACACTCTCCCCGCCTTGATGGTGCGCCACATCTCGGCGTAGAAGACCTTGGACTGCTTCCCGGAAGCAAGGAGCCTGGGGTTCCGGCCGACGGCCTCGGCGGCCGTGTACCCCGTGAGGCGAGTGAAAGCGGGGTTGACCCACTCGATGACACCCGTCGTGTCGGTGATCACGATCGCGTTGGCGACCGATTCCATCACGGCGCTCTGGAGGAAGAGCCGCTGGACCGTGCGGCGCCGCTCCAGCTCGGTGGCGGCGCGCACGGCGAAGATGGTGAGCAGCGACTCCGCCAGGGGCTGACGCTTGAGCGGCGCATCGTGCAGGATCACCAACGTGCCCATGACCGACCCGGTGCTCTCGCGCAGCGCGATCCCCAGGTAGGCGTCGGCTTCGAGCCGCGCCCCGAGCGTATGGTGCGGGAAGCGATCGCGGAGGTGGTCCTGGATGCTCACGACGCCGTCGGAGGCGGTGACGTCCTGGCACGGGCCGTCCCGAATGTCGTACTCGAAGTTCTCGGCGAACCGGTCGCCGGCCCACACGGCCAGCGTGCGCATCCGGTCGCGCGCCGGGCCGCACAGCTCGCCCACCATCGCGTACCTGAGGTCGAGCGCCTTGGCGAGATGCTGCACCAGGGTGCGGAAGAACTCCTCGCCCGTCGCCGCCGCGGTCGCGACCATGACGGAGCGCAGGGCGTTCTCGGCGCGCTTGCGCTCCGAGATGTCCCGGGCCACGCCGAGGATGCCGCGTGCCACGCCGCCCTCGTCCCGGAGGAAGCTGATCTTGAACTCCGCCCACATCGTGGAGCCGTCCTTGCGGACGATCTCCACCTCCAGCGTGCGGCCGCCGACCTTGCCCCGCTCGGCGTTGGCCGCGAGGGCCTCGGTGAGGTTGCGGCGCGCCTCCGCGGTGGACGCGGGGGTGAGCAGCCGGTCGAGGGGCATCACCTTCATCTCCTCGACCGTGTAACCGGTGACGCGCTCGACGGACGGACTGACGTAGTTGATGCGGAGGCTCAGGTCCGTCGTCCAGATGACGTCCACGATGTTGTCGGCGACCAGCCGGTAGCGCTGCTCGCTCACCTGCAGGGCCGCCTCCGCGCGCCGGCGCTCGGTCACGTCCCGGAAGCTCCACACCCGGCCCGTGACCTGGCCGCCCTCGCGCTGCGGCTTCGAGTACCGCTCGAACACCCGCCCGTCCTTGAACTCCAGCACGTCGAAGCTCTCGGCCTCCGGGTCGTCGTACAGCGCGCGGACCTTGTCGAGGAACTGGTCGGGCGCCTCGAGCTGCTCGAGCACCGTGGCGAGCGCCAGGTCGTCGTCGCCCGACGCCACCACCGCCTCGGGAAGGCGCCACAACTCGACGAACTTGCGGTTGTAGCTGACGATGCGGCCGCGGCCGTCGGCCACCAGGATCCCGTCGGCCGTGGAGTCGAGAATGGCGCGGAACATGTCGGGAGACGTCTCGGGACGGGCCGGGCGCGACGTCGCCTTGGCTTCCGCGGCGTGGCCGCTCGCCTTTACCTTGGCATCGGCCTGCGCCTGCGCGCGGGGCCGGGGCGGGCGCTTGGAGGTGCTCACGGTCTCAAGTTGACGGTGTTTGAATCAGCCCGCTAGCTTTCACGTCCGCCGGGCCCTGGTGGTGAAATTGGTAGACACGCCATCTTGAGGGGGTGGTGGAGAAATCCGTGCCGGTTCGAGTCCGGCCCAGGGCACTGCCAGGACAGTTGCGAGACGCGGAGTTGCGAGGGTCTCGCGAAGCTGGCGGCGGGGTGGGGCCTCGGAACTCCCCGTCTCGCAACTCGCAACCAGCTTGTCGCCGGTGTAGCTCAGCGGTAGAGCACTGGTTTCGTAAACCAGGGGTCGTGGGTTCAATCCCCACCGCCGGCTCTGCGGGGATGTGCGAAGGTGATGAGGTGATGGCGTGATGGGGTGATGCCGTCCCCCCCTCACCTCATCACCTCTCTCACATCCATCACCGTCATCACATCCCCGGTATACTTGACCCATGTCCGCTTCCCTCGACCGCCGCGCGTTCATCGAGACCGCAGGAACAGCCACTCTCGCCGGGCTATTCGGGACAAAGATCACAGCAATTAGCGGGCCATCGGACGGCCCGAGCGGCACCCGGGTAGTGGTCCTGCGCGAAGATGGCTTCCCGTCAGTGGATGCGCCCGCTCCGGACGCCACGGTTCTGGGCGCCGCGCTGGACGGTCTCGACGTTGGGTATGTCGGCGTTTCCGAGCTGGCGCAGCGCCTGACGCCGGGGCAGTGCGACGTGTTCGTCAGTCCCTACGGGAGCGCGTTCCCGCTCGAGGGGTGGGCGGCCCTCCAGCACTATCTCGAGTCGGCGGGCAACTGGGTGAACCTCGGCGGCGTGCCGTGCGCGGTGCCGGTCGGGCGCGACGGCGGCGGATGGGCCGCGCGCGATCGCGTGACGACCTACCACCAGCAGCTGGGGATCGTGCTCGCCTGCGCGGTGAGCGCCACCGCCGTGAAGGAATGGCGCCCGGACCCCGACCTGCCGTGGGCCGCGCCGCTGGCGGCGGGCCTCGCGCCGGGCACCGTCTGGGAGCCGTACTGGCGCCTCTCGTCGGTGGCGGACATCCCGGACGAGGGCGGCTCGCCGGGGCCGACCGAGGCCGTCGTGCGCCCGCTGGTCTCGGGCCTCGACGGCGAAGGCACGTCCATGGCCGCTCCGTTCGTGCTCGTGGATCGTCTGGAGCGGACCTTCGCCGGCGGGCGGTGGATCTTCGCCACGCTGGACGGCGCGGTGCCCGGCCCGGCGCTGCGCGCACTGGTGGAAGCGGCCGCGCGCGGCGTCCGGCGGCTCGAGCTGCGGCCGTCGTTCGCCTGCTATCGGGACGGCGAGCGGCCCTCCGCGTCGGTCAGCTACCGCGGGTACCCGCGCGCGGCCGCCGCGCCGTTCGAGGCGACGTGCCGCCTGACGGTGACGGATGAAGGCGGGACTCGCCTGGCCGCGCTCGACGTGCCGGTGCGTGGCACCGACGCCTCGGCGACGGCGACCGCGGACCTGGGCCCGCTGCTGCCGGCTTCGCTGCCGCCCGGGCTGTACCGCCTCGACGGGGTCCTGACGCTGGGCACGTCCCGGGAGCTGCGGCACACAACGGGCTTCTGGGTCCGGGACGAGCGGCTCCTCGGCGGCGGCGCGCCGGTGGCCGCGGGATCGTTCTCCCTGACGCGGGGTGGCGCGCCGCTCGTGGCCACGGGCACGACCTACATGGCCTCCGACGTGCACCGGAAGTTCCTGGCGCAGCCGAACCCGTGGCTGTGGAGCCGCGACTTCGGCGCGATGAAGCGGGCGGGCGTCAATCTCGTGCGCACGGGCCTGTGGACCGGGTGGAAAGCCGTGGCGCCGCGCCCGGGCGACTGGGACGAGGGGACGCTGCGTGCGCTCGACGCCTGGATGCTCACCGCGCGCCGCCACGACATCCCCGTCATCTTCACCTGCTTCGCCTTCCTGCCGGAGAGCTGGGGCGGGGAGAACCCGTACCTCGATCCGCAGGCGGTTGCGGCGCAGCGTGCCTTCGTCGGCGCGATCGCGCGCCGCTACGCCGGCATGCGCGACCTGCTCTGGGACCTCATCAACGAGCCGTCGTTCTGCAACAAGGACCACCTGTGGAGCTGCCGGCCGAACTACGACCGGTTCGAGCGGGCGGCGTGGGCGGCCTGGCTGCGTGAGCGCAAGGTGCCGACCGCCGACCTTCCGCCGCTCGACGCTTTCGCCGATGGCGCGCCGGACGACCAGCGGGTCGTGGAGTACCGGCTGTTCGCCCAGGCGATGTTCGCGCGCTGGGTGCGCGAGATGCGGGCCGCGTTACGGGCCGCCGGCGCCGCGCACCAGCCGGTGACCGTGGGGCAGGACGAGGGCGGGACCCGCGACAGCCCCAACAACCTCTTCCTCTCGCCGGAGCTCGATTTCACCTGCATCCACACCTGGTGGCTCAACGACGCCGTGGTCTGGGACGAGGTCCTGACGCGCGTGCCTGGGAGGGCGAACCTCGTCGAGGAGACGGGGGTGATGTTCAGCGCGCACCCGCCCGGCGTCGAGGCGCACTGGGAGACCTACGCCCGCGATCTGCTGGAGCGGAAGATGGCTGTCGCCCTCGGACCGGGCGGCGCCGGATTCGTCGAGTGGGTCTGGAATTCTAACTGCTACATGCCCTCCGACAACGAGGCGGCGATCGGCCTGCTGCGCGCCGACGGCAGCGCCAAGCCCGAGCTGGACGCGCTGCGGCGCGTGGCCGCCTTCGTGGCCGCCGCGCGGCCGCACCTGGAGGGGCGCGAGGAGGAGCCGGCGCTGCTGGTCGTGCCGCAGTCGAACATGTTCTCGACGCGGAACACCGCGACCGACGCCACGAAACGCGCCGTGCGCGCCATGGCGTACGGCTGCCGGACCGGTCTCGCCTCCGTCTCGGAATTCACGGCGTCGCCGGCGCAGCGCGCGCCGCGGCTGGTGGTCGTCCCGGCCCCCGGCGTCCTGCGTTCGCAGGCGTGGGGCGCGCTGCGCGCCTGGGCGCGCCGGGGCTCGTTCGTCCTGGTGACCGGGCCGCTCGACGCGCTTGAGCGCTACCGTTCGCGTCCGGCTACGGGTCCTTCGGGCGCGAGGCGCATGCCGATGGGGCGGGGAGCCGTGCTGTGGTGTCCGGAGGCTGTGGAGCTGGCGGCCGACGACGGTGCGACGACGGCGCTGTACCGGTGGGCGCTCGCCGAGGCGCGCGTGGCGCCGGCGTTCACGGTGGAAGGTGCCGACGCCTCGCTCCTGGTGCACGGGGCGACGTACCGGGAGGCGGTGCTGCTCACGCTGGTGGGTGGTGTGCAGGACGCGGCGGTGACGCTGGTACCGCGCGAGAGCGGGGCGCGACTCCGCGAGTCGGTGCCGGCGGGCCGGGCGGTGCTGCTGCTGGTGGGTCGCCGGGACGGGCGCGTGCTCGCCCGCTACTCGCCCGCCTGACGCTCCCGCCGCACGGTCACCACGCTCTCGCCTCGTATCGGCGGCTTCCCGGAGCCCTCGGCCACCGCGTGGACCACGGCGCTGCCGACGCCGACGGCCGTGACGGCGCCGGTCGAGTCCACGCGCGCCACGTTCACGTTGTTGGACCACCAGCGATAGCGCACGCCGGTCGGGATCACGTTGCCGTCGGCGTCGTAGGCCATGGCCTCCAGCCGGCGCTCCCCCCCCACGCGCATCGTCACGGCCGCCGGCACCACCTGCACCTCCGCGACCGGCTTCTGGGCGAGGCAGACGGAGGATAGGGCCGCGAGGAGAATCGGCGCCAACGCACTCACCTTCAGGATCGTCACGACTCGCCACTCCCTTCTCGTCACCGCTCGGAACTCTCCGTCTCGCAACTCCACTGCAAGCTGCGAGCCTCCGACCCGATCACTGATTCGGAATCACGGCGATCTGCGTCCACGCTTCCACCGGCCGTCCGCCCTTCGTGGCCGGATTGAACTTCAGCGCCTGCGCGGCCGCCAGCGCGGCGACGCTGAACTTGTCGTCGCTCGACGTGCCCAACGGCTGCACCTTCTCGATCGTGCCGCGTGCGCTCACCCGGATCCAGAACGTCGCGGGCGTCGGCGGGCTGCCGCTGCCGCTCCACGCCGCGGTCGGCGCCGAGAGCGGCACCGGACGCGCATCGAAGCAGGCGTGGTTCGGGTTGTACCCGGGCGCGGCGCACTGGGCGGGCAGGCTGGCCGCCGCGCCGGCGGCGCCGGTCCGGACGGCGACGGGCACCGACGTCCACGCGTCCACGGTCCGCCCGTTCTTGCGGGCCGGCGTGTAGGTCGCCTGGCGCACGGCGGCGAGCGAGAACGCCGTCACGTCTTCGTGGTTGGACGGCGTCCTGACGCGCACGTCCTCCACCCTGCCGTCGCTGTCCACCCGGACGAAGAACGACGCCGGCGTCGGCACCGGCTCGTTCGGCTCGGGCACGTCGGTCACCGCGAGCGCCGCAGTCGGGCGCGCGGGCGCGTCGTAGCACAGCCGGTCCTGGTTGAACTCCGGCTGCGAGCACATCGCCTGCGCGACGGCCGGTGCGAGGCTGTCCACGAGGCCGAAGAGCTGGTCGCTGGTGCCCGTCGCGGCGCCGCTGGCCAGGTGCGTGAGGTCGTGGGTGTCGTACACGTCGAGCGAGAGGCGCAACGAGCGCCCCGCGGCGACGGCGCTGCCGATCACCATCTGGTTGGCGCCGAGGCCGTAGGCGAAGCTCGCGTTGTCGGCGAGCGGCACCGTGATCACGCGGTGCTCCTTGACCCAGCGGCCCAGGAGGTCGTTGCCGTCCACCGTCGGGATGCCGAACCGCTTGGACACGGCGTCGGTGAGGAGCTGCGCGGTGTTGCGGGCGAGCGTGGTGTCGGCGCCAGAGGCCTCGAACGGGAGGATCGCGACGCGGGCCGCGTTGCCGTGCGCGCTGTCGGCCGCCGCGGCCACCGCGACGCCGGCCCGGTTCCCGAGGCTCCGCCACAGCAGCGCCGCGCCGAGCGCGACGACCACGACCGCGCCGCCCACGGCGGCCAGGAGCGGGACCGGCAGTCCGCTGCGCCGCACACCGGCCGCCGGCGCGACGGCCGCGCGGAGCGCTTCGGCCACTTCGTTCGCGGTCTGATAGCGGTCGGCCGCCTTCTTTTCGGTGCACCGCGCGACCACCTTCGCCAGCGCGGCGCCGACGGTCGGCCGCTTGGTCTTGATCGCCGGCATCGCCTTGGTGAGGTGCTGGATCAGGATGCCCTGCGAGGACGTCGCGTCGAACGGCACCTCGCCCGCGAGCATTTCCCACAGCACGACGCCGAGCGAGTAGATGTCGCTGCGCGCGTCCACGTCGGGCGCGCCCATCGCCTGCTCGGGGCTCATGTAGTGCGGCGAGCCGATGATTACGCCGGTGCCCGTGAGCCGCTCGCCGCTCCCCGCCGCCGCCTTCGCGATGCCGAAGTCCGCGACCAGCACCCGCTGCCTCGGGCCCTGCAGCATGACGTTCTGCGGCTTCACGTCGCGGTGGACCAGGCCCTGGGCGTGCGCCTCGGCGAGGGCGTCGGCGATGTCGGCGCCGATCCGCACCGCCTCGGCCTCGGGGAGCTGGCCTTCGCGCCGCAGCTTGGCGTCGAGGGACTCGCCCTCGACGAGCGGCATCCCGAAGTACACCAGCCCCTGGCCCTCGCCCACGAAGAAGATCGGCAGGATGTTGGGGTGGTTGAGCCTGGCGGCCGACTCGGCCTCGCGGATGAAGCGCTGGACGCTGCCCTTGCTGCCCGTGAACTCGGGTCGCAGCAGCTTGATCGCGATGCGCCGCGACAGCTTGCGGTCGGCGGCCGCGAAGACATGGGCGAAGCCCCCTTCGCCGATCTCGTGCTCGACCTGGAAGTTGGGGCCGAGGGCGGCCTGGAGGCGCTGGCCGAGCTCGTCCGGGGGGAGCAGCTGGGTGGCGCCTTCCGCCTCCGCCGGCGTGATGGTCCGGGCCTCCGGATTGGGAGTGCCGCAGTGGGGGCAGACCGTCTGGGCCAGGGAGATTTCCCGGCTGCAGGACACGCAGGTCGGCATGCGTCAAGCCTAGCAGCGCGCCTCCCGCGCGGCCAGTGTCCCAAGGCTTGCCCCTGAGGGGAGGCGTTCTGTACTTTGTGTGCCGGCTGCGCACACCCGACCACCCCACGTATCGCCAAGTTCCGGAGGACGGAGTGATTCTCGACAGGACCAGCCGCCCGGAGGAGGAGCGGCGCACCCAGGGCGAGAGGCGCGACATGGCCGGCCGTCGCCGGCTCGCTGACCGCCGCGTCGCCGAGCGGCGAGTCTCGATCATGCTGGTGCCCCGCCACCGCCGCGTCGGCGGCGAGCGGCGGATAGGCCGCGAGCGGCGCACGGGTCTGGATCGGCGTTCGCCCCATGCGCGTCGCTCCATGAGTGGCCCTCTCCGCTAGCGCGTTTGTCGAGCGGCTGGCGCACGGCCTCGTGCCGGCCGTGCCCGTTCCGCATCGCGCCGACGGCACGATCGAGCCCGCCGCCCAGGAGTCGTATGCGGCGTGGATGGCGGGGCAGGACGTCGTCGGGGTCGCCGTGTGGGCCCACACCGGCCGTGGTCTGCATCTGAACGAGGAGGCCGCGGCCGGCGTGCTTTCGTCGTGGCGCCGCGCGCTGCCCGCGCCGAAGCTCGTCATCGCCGGCGCCGGTCCGCAGCCGCGGAGCGCCGGGGGCCACGCGCGCCTCACGCCGCCCGCCGATCCCCTGGGTCTCACCACCTTCGTCATCGAGGGCACGGTCGCGATGGCGCGCCGGGCCCGCGACCTCGGCGCCGACGCCATCCTCGTCTTCCCGCCGGCGCTCCTGTCCGGGCTCGACGACCGCGAGAGCCGCATCGTGGACGTCCACGCCGCGCTCGCCGACGTGGGCCTGCCCGTGCTGGCGTTCTGCCTCTACCAGGCCGCGGGCGGCTGCCCGTACGGCCCGCGCGTGCTCGACCGCGTGCTGGCGCTCCCGCACGTGGCGGGCGTCAAGGTGGCCACCCTCGACAGCGTGGTCGCGTTCCAGGACATCGCGGAGCACATCCCGGCCGGCAAGCTGCTGGTGACCGGCGAGGACCGGTTCCTCGGCTACTCCCTGATGATGGGGGCGCGGAGCGCGCTGATCGGGATGGGGGCAGCGCGGACCGGCCTCACGGCGGCGCTGCTGCGGGCCCACGCGCGGGGCGAGCACGAGCGGTTCCTGCGCCTCTCGGCGGCGTGCGACCGGCTCGGCGCGGCGGCGTTCCGCGACCCGGTGGACGGGTACGTCCGGCGCATGCTGTGGCTGCTGGCGGCCGACGGCGTGATCCCGCGCGAGGCGGCGCACGACCCGTGGGGGCAGCCGGTGCCGGAGTGGCAGCTGCAGGCGTTGGAGCGGGTGGCGCGCGAGCTGCCGGTCCCATGAGGCGCGCGCGAGCGCGGGTCGCGCCGTGAGCCCTCCCCCCGTCCGCGCCGGCGGGCGCGTCGAGCTGCCCGAGCGGCCGGGCGTCCCACGCCAGCTGCACTCCCGCCTGACCTGGGACTTCGAGCGCTTCAAGGCCGGCCTTCCCCCGGACCTCCCCGGGCACGTGCGCGACCTGTACCGGGTGGATCTCTCCGGGAGCTATGCCGGCCGGCGCATCAGGGTCCCGTTCGGGAAGGGCTCGGGCCAGCTCTCGATGACGGTGGCCGAGGTCGAGGCCGACGCCGCGGCGGGCCTGGGGTTCGTCGTCCTCAAGACGGTGATCGGCGAAGACGCATCGGGCCGCCGGACGATGGAGCCGTGGGCGGTGCACGAGTCGGCGATGGACGTGGCGCGCGTCGCCTCGCGCTCGGGGCGCGAGGGGTGGACGGTGACGTGGAAGGGGCGGGGCTGGGACCGCTCGTTCGGCGACTACCTTGCGCTGTATCGCGACGCGCTCGCGATCGGCGAGCGAGCCGGCATGCCGGTCGCCGCCTCGGTCAAGTGCCACCTCCCGGCGCCGCAGGAGCCGTTCGTCGAGGAGGAGTACCGCACCACGATCGGCCGGCTCGCCGCGGTCGGCGGCGACGGCATGATCCTCGAGAAGGACTTCTCGCCCACCCTGGCGGGGGACGACCGGGCCCGCGCCCGCGAGGCCGTGCTGCGCTGGGTCCGCGAGGTGCCTTCGCTCGTGAAACGCTTCGCGCCGTCCGCGACCGTCGGCCTCAAGCTCATGAACGCGCTGCTCGGCGACGAATTCCAGGTCGAGATGCTGCGCAACGCCGCCGACTCGGGCGCCGATTTCCTGGTGCTGTTCAACCGGCTGTTCGATCCCGAGCGCGCGGTGGCGTACGGCGGGTGGGACCTGTCGGAGCGCAACCTGCGGGTGCTCGACGCCTATCGCGCCGCCGGAGCGGCCGGGCCGCGCAAGTCCGATCCGTACGTGGTGCGCGGCTCGCGGCTGCCGCCGGGCGCGGTGTTTTCCGCGACGGGCAACATCTGCTCCGGCCGGATGATGGTGGAGTACGCGCTCCGCGGCGCGACCTCGGGCCAGCTGCACACCTACTTCCAGCTCCCGCTGTCGGAGTATCCCGCCACGGCGGGCAGCCGCAGCGCGCGGGCCTTGCACGCGCTCGTCTTCCATCCCGACGACGGGCTGATCGCGTGGATGCTCTCCCTCGGCGAGTCGGGCGTCCTCGAGCCGCGCGGCGAGCTGCTGCACTTCCTCGACATCGCGCATGGAGCCGCTCGACACCCCGCTTGAGATCGCGCGCTGCCGGCTGCACGAGGTGGCCGTGCCCCTCGTGGAGCCCTTCCGCCTGAGCGGCGGCACGCTGCGCACCCGCAAGTCGCTGATCGTCGAGCTGGCCGACGCGTCGGGCGCCGTGGGCTTCGGCGAGAGTGCGCCGTTCGAGGGCCCATTCTACTCGGAGGAGACGCTCTGGTCGGCCCGGGGGTGCATCGTCCAGCACCTGTTCCCCCGGCTGGCGGGGCGGAAGTTCGCAGGGCTGGAGGCGGCGGTGACCGCGCTGGCGAGCGGGGTCCGGGGCAACCGGATGGCGCGCGCCGGAGTCGAGACCGCGCTCTGGGACCTGGTGTGCGCCAGGGCGAACGTGCCGCTGCAGCGGCTCATCGGCCTGGCGATGCAACGGCTCGGCGTGCCGGAGGCGCAGCGGGGCAGCCGGGGGTTCGTCGAGAGCGGCGCCGCGCTCGGCATCCCCGAGGACGGGCGCCCGGCCACCCTCGCCCGGCAGGCGCGGGCCGCCCTCGACCAGGGCTACCAGCGCGTCAAGATCAAGGTGATGCCGGGGTGGGACGTCGAGCCCGTCCGCGCGGTGCGGGAGGCGGCGATGGCCGACGGCGTCCGCGTGCGGATCTGGGCGGACGCCAACGGCGGTTACGCGCGCGAGGCGCACCTCGAGGCCCTGCGGGCCCTCGACCGGGAGCAGCTCGTGATGCTCGAGCAGCCGCTCGAGCCGGACGACCTCGCGGGGACCCTCGCCCTGGCGAAGGAGCTGACGACGCCGATCTGCCTCGACGAGTCGCTCACGGGCGAGCGGGCGGCGCAGCACGTGCTCGCCTGCGACGGCCCGCGGGTTTGGAACCTCAAGGTCCAGCGCGTAGGTGGCTTGTGGGAGAGCGTGCGGATCTACCGGCGGGCGGTGGAGGGCGGCGTCCAGCTGTGGGCGGGCTCGATGCCGGAAACGGGCGTGGGGATGCACGCGGTCCTGAGCCTCGCCTCGTTCGCGGGCTTCGTGTATCCCTCCGACGCGGCGCCGAGCACGCGCTGGTATCCGCCGGGCGCGGACCTGATCGAATGGAAGATGGACGGCGAGGGGCGGATGGCGGTGAGCGATGCGGCGGGGCTGTGGATGTTTGGGCTGAAGGAGAAGCTGGCCAAGGCGGGCGAAGTTGTCGCCTAGAGACTGGGGTTAGGGATTAGGGGCTAGGGGTTAGGGCGTCTGGTCGCAGCCTCCGCGTCAGGCGTCCGAGCATGCGGCCACCTCATTCGCCAGCGAGAAGACCTGTCGGCGATCGCCGTCGGTGATGTACCCCAATGGCGCGCCAGCAACAAGCTCGGTCTCGAGCTCTCTCAGCGATCCGATGGCGATGGAGAGGAACCGCAGGTACTCCGTGCGGTCAGCCGGCCGTGACCTCTCGGATACGAGTGATTGGCTGAGTGGCCAGATGCCGCGCGCGGCCGAATCCGTACCGTCCAACGTAGCCGAAGGTCGGTCGAAGGAGCTTGGGGGATAAGCTACGCTATCTATCGGTGGCTAACGGGTCACGGAAGGAGTTGGAGACCGAGGTCCTGATCGCGGTGCGGCTAGGGTATGTCACGCCGGAGGACGGGGACGAGTTCGGCGCTGCGGCCGATGAGTGCGGAAAGATGTTGTCCTGTCTGATGCGAAGTCTGCGCAGACGTTCTGCCTTTTCCACAACCCACCACCTACCACCCACCAACCAAGGGCCTATTCGAAGATTCCCGTGATGCGCTGGAGAATATTCCTCCGCTCCGGCGCCGGCATCTCGCCCGACACCCGCAACGCCCGCTCCAGGGCCCGCTTGAACGTGGTCGCCGATGCGTACCGGCCCGCGGGATCCATGGACGCCGCCTTCTTCAGCACCCGGATCAGCGGCTCCGGGACGTCGTCGCGCACCGTGTGGATGTCCACGAGCTTGCCGCCGACCTGCCCCTGCCGCACCGCCTCCGCGGTGCGCCCTTCGAGCGGCGGCTTGCCCACCAGCGCGAAGTAGCCCACGAGGCCGAGGGAGAACAGGTCGGTGCGCACGTCCACCTGGCCGCCGACGAGCTGTTCCGGCGCGGCGAACTGCGGGGTGCCGCTGCGCGACGTGGCGCCGCCCCACATGCGGCCGCGGGGCAGGGCGAGCGCGAGGCCGAAATCGGTGACGCGCACCCGGCCGTCGGGGCCGAGCAGGAGGTTTTCGGGCTTGATGTCGCGGTGCACCAGGCGCCGCTCGTGCGCGTGCTCGAGCGCGGCGAGCGCGTCGTCGAGGATGTGCACGGTGCTCTCGGGGTCGAGCGGGCCCAGCTCCTCGACCAGCTGGCCGAGGTTGTCGCCCTTGATCAGCTCCATCGTGTACCACAGCAGCCCGTACCGCTCGTCGATGTCGTAGATGCTGACGATGTTGGGGTGCTGAAGGCTCGCCGCGAGCTGGGCCTCGCGCCGGAACCGCTCCACGACCTCCGGGTCCTTCGTCAGGGCGGGGTCGAGGACCTTGAGCGCCACTTCGCGCTCGAGCCGCAGGTCGCGCACGCGGTACACGCGGCCGAACGAGCCGCTCCCGATCTCGCCGAGCAGCTCGTAGTCGTCGCCGAACGCTCGCCGCAGGCGCCGCTCCCACAGCGCCGAGCCCGGCACCATGTGGGCCGGCGGCGGGCCCGCGTCGGGGGCCGTCAGCTCGCCCGCGTCGGAGGCGAGGTCCACCAGCATCTCTCCCGCGGTGAGGTAGCGGCGGCGCGGGGTCCGGTCGAGGGCGCGGAGCAGGATCCGCTCGAGGATCGCGGGGCAGGTGGGGCGGATCTCGCGCGGCGGCCGGATCGGCTCCCCGGGCGCGAGGCCGGTGACGGCGTAGTACAGCACGGCGCCCGCGGTATAGACGTCGGCCCCGGGGTCGCCGACCTCGCCGCCCCGTACCTCGGGGGAGAGGAACGGGAAGTTGGCGCTGGAGTCCGGCGTCGCGACGGCGGGCAGCACGAGGTTGGCGTAGCGCAGGTCGGTGATGATAGCGCGGCCCGCGACGTCGAGCATCAAGGTCGAGGGCAGGACGCGCCGGACCACGATGCCGCGCACGTGGGCGTGCTCGAGGCCGTCGAGCAGGTCCCGCGCGATGCCCAGGACTGACGGGATCGGCCGCGGCCCGCGCTGGCACGCCTCTTCGAGGCTCTCGCCCTCGATCCAGTTGCCGATGCGCCACGCGATGTTGCCGAGGACGCCGGCCGCGTAGGCGTGCCGGATGGAGGGATGGTCGAGCATCGCCACCGTCTCTGCTTCCCGCAGGAACCACGCGCGCCCCGGGGCCTTCGGGTCCACGTGGATGCGGAGGGCGACGCGGCGCTTGAGGACGGGGTCGGTGGCGAGGAAGAGCAGCCGCTCGTCGGACTTGGCGACGAGGTGCTCGATCTCGAACAGCCCCTTGAACTTGGCGACGTAGGCGGCAAGATCGTCCATGGGCGCCGAAAGCTAACGGGGCGGCGCCGGAGCCGGGTAGCGACCGCCGGAGCCTTGACAGGATCGTGACGCTGCACCACTGTATCGGAACAGTGATACAGTCCATCCCTCCCGTCGCCTTCCCCCGCTGCCTCCTCGCGCCCAACCCCGGACACCCTGACGCCCGAGTGACGCCTGGCCCGCAGGTTGGGTGCACGCTGGAGGCGGAACCGTGAGATCCTGGGGTCTGCGTTATGCGCTGCGCTCGCTGCGCCGCAGTCCCAGCTTCGTGGCCGTGGCGGTCCTGTCGCTCGGCCTGGGCCTGGGGCTCGTGACCACGATGTTCGGGCTGCTCGATGCCGCATCGCACCCGTGGGTGCCGTATCGGGATCCGGATCGGCTCTTTGCCGTGCGGTATTGGCTCTCCGGCGCCGACCGGCGCTTCGACCTGTCCTGGGTGATCGGCGCGCTGCGCGATCGGACCCATGCGTTCGAGGCGATTCTGCCCTACGGCGCCCAAGAGGTCGACCTGGGTGGCGAGGGCGGCGGTGAGGGCGGCGCGGGGACCACGGGGCTCGTCGTACGGGTCCCGCCGCGCCTGTTGACGGTGCTGGGCCTCAAGCCGCTTCGCGGGCGGCTGCTCGCCGGCGCGGACGTCGGCCGCGGGACCGCGCTCGTCAGTGAGTGGCTGTGGAAGCAGAGGTTCGCCGGCCGAACCGGGCTCGAGGGCGCATCGCTCGCGGTCGGGGCCCTGAGTTATGCTGTCGTCGGCGTGATGCCCGGCGGCGCGAGCTTCCCGGGGATCGACGCGGCGGTGTGGCTGGCCGGCCCGGACTCGCTCGTCCTGGGGCGCGGCGAATACGAGTACATCATCGTGAAGCTGAAGCCCGGCGTGAGCCGGGCCGCGGCCGGCGCGGAGCTGAACGCGGTCGCGGCGTATCTCACACGCGCCTACCACGTGGAGCAAGCACCGTTCTCCTTCTACCTGTGGCCGCTCAGGGACGACCCGATACGGCTCGGCGACATCCACTACGCCATGCTCGGCGCGGCGGTGGCGGTCCTGCTCATCGCCTGCGCGAACCTCGCCAACCTTATGCTGGCCCGCGGCCTGTCGAAGCGGCGGGAGGTGGCGCTGCGCCTGGCCATCGGCGCGAGCCGTGCCACGGTGGTACGGGAGATGTTCGTCGAGTGCGCGCTGCTCACGGTGGCGGGGGCCGTCCTCGGCGTGGCGTTGAGCCTGTGGGGCGTGGAGATCCTGCGGAGCAGCGTGCCGGAGCAGCTGTGGTGGCGTGGCATCGTGCGGCCGCAGCTCAGCTGGCGCGTCTTTTCGCTCGCCGCGCTCGCCGGGGGGGCTGCGGCGGTGCTGTTCGGCCTCGTGCCCGCGATCAGGGTAGCGCGCTCCGTCAGCCTCAGCGAGCCGCTCAAGGACGGGGCCGGCACGACCGGGCGCACCCGGCAGCGCTACAGCGCGCTCGTGATCTCCGAGGTCGCCCTGGCTCTGGTGCTGCTCATGGGCGCGGGCCTCCTTCTCAAGGCCGTCCATCGCCTGGCGTCGTACCAATTCAACTTCGCCGCCCGGCAGCTGCTGCAGGGCGAGGTCTTCGTTCCACGTCGCGAGAGTCCGCAGGGGGGCGCGGTGGACCTGCTCGGCGCGGAGCTGAGCGCCATTGCCGCGGTGAAGACGGTGTCGGGAGTGACCGACGCCGCGGCGTCCGCCACCGGCCGTCTCCCCGGCCTCGCGGCGACCGCAGAGATGGGCGGAGGCAGCACCCGCCTGCTGAACCTCCGCGAGTACGCGGCTGTCACCCCGGGCTACCTGCGGACGATGGGGCTGCCGGTGGTGGACGGGCGTGACTTCGAGGACGGCGACCTCGGCGGCGAGGGCGCGGCCATCCTGAACAGCGTGGCGGCAGCGCGTCTCTACCCCCGCGGCGGCGCGGTCGGCCGCATGATCAAGCTCGGCGCACCTTCGTCAAATGCGCCGTGGGTGCCGATCGTCGGCGTGTGCCGGACACTGGCGGAGGGCCGCCCGGGCGCGACCGACTTCGCCCCGGACCTGTACGTCGTGCGGCGGCCGGATCCGGGGCAACGCCTCGCGCTGCTATATGTCCGCACCGTCGGGGATGGCGCGACCGTCACCACGGCGGTGGGGGCGAAGCTGCACGGCCTGGGGAGCGGCGTCAGTGCCCGAGTGACCCCCTACCTCTCCTGGTGGGAGGCGGAGGTGCGATCGCAGGCCTTCCTCTCGCGCCTGTTTGTCATGACGGGCGCGTTCGCACTGCTCCTGGCGGCCGTGGGCATCTACGGTGTGCTCGCCTACGCGGTCAACCGGCGGCTGAGGGAGTTCGCGGTGCGGATCGCGGTGGGCGCGCAGCGCGCGGACATGGTGAAGCTGGTGCTGCACGACGGGCTGGTGATGACGCTGGCCGGCACGGCGCTCGGGGCGTTCGTCGCCTTCTGGGCTTCGGGGCTCCTCACGACGTTCCTCGAGGAGCAGCAGGTGCAGCCGACCGACGTGGTGACGCTGATCGCGGCCGAGGCGGTGCTGTTGGCCGTCGCGACCGCGGCGACCCTCGCCCCAGCCCTGCGCGCCATGCGCGCGGACCCGATCGAGATCCTCAGGGCGACATGATCCTTCAAGACCTGCGGTACGCCTTGCGCTCGCTACGCAGGAGCCCCGGCTTCGTGGCCGTGGCGGTCTTGTCGCTCGGCCTTGGGTTGGGGCTCGTCACCACCATGTTCGGGCTCCTCGACGCGGTCACGAATCCGTACGTGCCCTACGCGCAGCCCGAGCGGCTGTTCACGGTGCAAGGCTGGTTCCCGACCAAGCAACTCTCGGTGCCGCCGTTCGACGTGTACCAGGCGGTGCGCGACCACGTGCCGTCGTTCGGGGAAGTGGTTCCGGAGGCAGGCAAGCCCGTGAGCGTGGCGGCGGGCGACCTGTTCGCGGACATCTTTGCCGAGATCGTGCCGCCCCGGTACTTCGGCGTGCTTGGTCTCAAGCCGCACGCGGGGCGTTTCTTCCGGCCCGACGACGCGGGGCGCGACGTGGCGGTGATCGGCTACGAGCCCTGGCGGCAGTACTTCCACGGCGTGCGCACGCTCGACGGGCTCACGGTGCAGCTGGACGGGCGGACCTATGCCGTGGTGGGCGTCGCGCCGAAGGGGGCGGGCAGCGGCATCTGGCTTCCCATGGGCTACGAGATGGAGCGCACGGGCGAAGGTGTGGGCCACGTTTCGATCGTCGCCCGGCTCCGGCGCGGGGCGACCGCCGAGCAGGCGCGCGCCGAGCTGGACGCGGTGGGCCGCCAGCTCACCGAGCTCTACCATGCGCAGCGGGCGCCGTTCGGGTTCCAGATGTACTCCCTACGGGGCGACCCGATGGGCCTCAAGGACATCCACAAGGCGATGCTCGGGGCGGCCCTCGCGGTGCTGCTGATCGCCTGCGCCAACCTCGCCAACCTGATGCTGGCGCGCGGGCTCGCGAAGCGGCGTGAGCTGGCCCTGCGGCTGGCCATCGGCGCCAGCCGGCGCGCGATCGTCGGTCAGATGTTCGCCGAGGCGGCGCTGCTCACGGCGGCCGGCGCGACGCTCGGCGTCGTGCTGAGCCTGTGGGGTGTCAGTCTGCTTGGACAACAGGTCCCGCGCGACATGTGGTGGCTGGGGATCGTGAAGCCGCAGTTGAGCTGGCGCGTGTTCGCACTGTCGGCGCTGGCGACCGCGGCGGCGGCGGCGCTGTTCGGCCTCGTCCCCGCGGTGCGCGTGGCTCGGGCGGTGAGCCTCGACGAGCCGCTCAAGGACGGCGCGGGGACGACCGGCCGCACCCGCACTCGGTACAGCCGGCTGGTGATCGGCGAGGTCGGCCTGGCGCTGGTGCTCCTGATGGGGGCCGGCCTCCTCCTCAAGGTGGTGCACCGGCTCGCGACGTACGACTTCGAGTTTCCCGCGCGCCAGCTCCTGCGTGTCGAGGCGGGGGCCTACCGCGACAGCGTCACCGCCCCGGCGGAGAACGCGCGGATTGGGGAAGCGGCCCTCGCTGCGGTGCGCCGCGTGCCAGGGGCGGCGGAGGTGGCACAGACGGGCGGGCTTGGTGGTGGCGCCGTGACTGCCGAGATGACGGGAGACTCCACCCGGCTGCTCAACGCCGGGATGGCCGTGAGCCCCAACTTCCTACGGACCGTCGGCCTGCCGGTCCTGGAGGGCCGGGACTTCATGGCGGGTGACGTTGCCGGCGACGGGGCGGCCATCCTGAACAGCGTGGCGGCGGCGCGGCTCTACCCGCGGCAGGATGCCGTGGGGCGCATGCTCAAGCTGGGCGGGCCGGCCTCGAACGCGCCCTGGGTCAGGATCGTCGGCGTCTGCCGCTCGGCGCGTGCTACCGGGTGGGCCGAATTCTCGGGCGACCTCGAACCCTCGGTGTACGTCGCGCGGCCCTTCGGGCCGTCGCCGTACGTGAGCCTGGTCGTGCGGATGGCCGGCGACGATCCGGCGGTCGCGCTGCGGATCAAGCGCGCCGTGCACCAGGCCGCGCCCCGGTGGTATGGGTACGTCGGCTCGTACGTCGCCTGGTACGACGCCGAGATCCAGTCGCGGACCTTCCTGGCGCGGCTCTTCACCACCATGGGCGCCTTCGCGCTGATCCTGGCCGCCGTGGGATGCTACGGCGTCCTGGCGTACGCCGTGAGCGTCCGGTCGCACGCGAGTTCGCCGTGCGGATCGCGCTCGGTGCCGAGCGGTTGCTCGTGCTGAAGGCGATCCTGCACGATGGGTTCGTCATGACGCCTCGCCGGCACGGGCCTCGGGGCGCTCGTGGCGCTGCGGGCGGGTAGCCTGCTCGCTCGGCTGCTCCTTGGGACGTGCTACCCACGGACGCCGTTACCCTAGTGGCGGTCGAAGCCGTTCTCCTCAGCGTCACGGCCTCGCCGCGTCGGCGCCCCTGCTTTGCGCGCCATGCGCGCGGACCCGATCGAGATCCTCCGCGCGACCTGAACGACGGCTCGCAACCCTGGCGCGCCTCTGCGCATCCAAGTAGGCGACCCCAAGTCGGCCGCCGGCGGGGGAATTCCTGCATCCGGAAGGGGTGTTCGCCTATGGGACATGCATTCCCGCCCCCGGACACAGGCGCCCCCTACACCCTACACCCTACACCCACTAACCCTTTGTCTGGTGCTGGGTTAAGGCTACGACCCCCCCGGCTCGCACCTTGCACCTACTACACGCCGTGGACATTCCTCGCACTCCGCCCAATCGCAAGCGCCGGCGCACGCTCATCGCGCTCGGCGGCGTCGCGGCCATCGTGATCGTGACGGTCGCCTTGAGCCGCCTCAAGCCGGCCGCGCCGTCGGTGGACCGCGCCACGGTGGTGATCGACACCGTCAAGCAGGGGGCCATGGTGCGCGACGTGCGCGGCCCGGGCACGCTCGCGCCCGAGTCGCCGAACTTCATCTCGGCCGTCACCTCAGGTCGCGTGGACCGGGTGGTGCTCCGGCCGGGCGCGAAGGTGCAGCCCAACACGGTGCTGCTCGAGATGAGCAACCCCGACGTCGAGCTGTCGCTGCTCTCGGCCGACCAGCAGCTCGCGGCGCAGCAGGCGGCGCTGGTGACGCTGCGCACCTCGCTCGCCACCCAGCGTCTCCAGCAGGAAGCCGCCGTCGCGCAGGAGCAGGCCGCCTTCCAGGACGCGCAGCGCAACGCCGTCGCGGCCGAGAGCCTGTCGAATCGCGGGCTGATCGCGTCGTTCGACCTCAACCGCGCCCGCGACCAGGTGACGCAGACCCAGAGCCAGCTCACGATCGGCCGGCAGCAGCTCGCGGTGCTCGCCGGGTCGGTGGACAGCCAGATCGCGCTCCAGAAGGACCAGATCGAGCGGCTCCGCGCCATCGACCAGTTCCAGAGGAGCCGCGTCGCCTCCATGCGCGTGACCGCGGGCGCCGAGGGAGTGCTCCAGGACCTGTCGCTCGAGGCCGGCCAGTGGGTGCAGGCGGGGCAGCAGTTGGCGGAGGTGGTGCAGCCCGGCCACCTCAAGGCGGTGCTGCGCATCGCCGAGACGCAGGCGGCCGAGGTGGCGCTGGGCCAGAAGGCCGCGATCGATACCCGCAACGGTATCGTGGCCGGCCACGTGACGCGGATGGATCCGCAGGCCGTGAACGGCACGGTGTCGGTGGACGTGTCGCTCGACGGCCCGCTGCCGCAGGGCGCGCGCCCCGACTTGAGCGTCGAGGGCACGATCACGATCGAGCGATTGCCGGACGTGCTGTACGTCGGCCGGCCCGCCTACGGCCAGTCGAACAGCACCGTCGGGCTCTTCAAGCTCGCCCCGGGGAGCCACGACGCCGTCCGCGTGAACGTGCAGCTCGGCCGCGCCTCGGTGAACGACATCGAGGTCCTCGGCGGCCTGAAGAAGGGTGACCAGGTGATTCTCTCCGACATGTCCCGCTACGACGCGGTGGACCGCGTGCGGCTGAACTGACAACCCGAGGAACGACGATGACGGCTCCGAACGGCACAGCGCTGATCAAGCTCGAGGGTCTGAAGAAGGTCTTCTACACGGACGAGGTGGAGACGCACGCCCTCGAGGACGTGCATCTCGAGGTCAAGCAGGGCGAGTACCTCGCCGTGTCGGGACCCTCGGGGTGCGGCAAGACCACGCTGCTTTCGATCCTCGGGCTCCTGGACTCGCCGTCCGACGGCAGCTACATGCTGGGCGGCGAGCACGTCGCCAACCTCACGGCGGCGCAGCGGGCCAAGATCCGCAACCGCCAGATCGGGTTCATCTTCCAGGCCTTCAACCTGATCGGCGACCTCACGGTGGCCGAGAACGTCGAGCTGCCGCTCACCTACCGCGGGATGCCGTCGTCGGAGCGCGGACAGCGCGTC
The DNA here is from genome assembly GCA_963806755.1 of uncultured Gemmatimonadales bacterium. GTDB lineage: Bacteria > Gemmatimonadota > Gemmatimonadetes > Gemmatimonadales > JACORV01 > Fen-1245. The sequence continues at coordinate 471 of CAWDZR010000034.1, read as the reverse complement.
CAGGACGCGCTCGAGAAGGTGGGGATGAGCCACCGGATGAAGCACTATCCCTCGCAGCTCTCCGGCGGCCAGCAGCAGCGCGTGGCCGTCGCGCGGGCGGTGGTGGGCGATCCGCTGATCCTGCTGGCCGACGAGCCGACCGGGAACCTCGACTCCAAGAACGGCGAGCAGGTGATGGAGCTGCTCCGGGACCTGCATCGTGCGGGCGCGACCCTGTGCATGGTCACGCACGACCCCCGGTATGCGCGGCACGCCGACCGGACGATCCACCTGTTCGATGGCAGGATTGTCGAGGAATCGGTGGCGGTGGTTTAAAGCGAGCGTTGGTGGGTGGTAGGTGGTGGGTTGTAGGCCACCACCACCCACCACCACCTACAACCTACAACCCACAACCAGCCGCCATGGACACCCTGATCCAGGATTGCCGGTACGCCATCCGTGGGCTCCTCAGGAGCCCGGGTTTCACCGTGG
>CAWDZR010000033.1:0-91241 GCA_963806755.1 uncultured Gemmatimonadales bacterium | reverse complement strand
GAGAAACCCGCATCCGGCATGGCTACTCCCCTCGCGGCCGACCCAATGTATATTGGCTCTATCTGCCCGATTCCAGCATCATCGCTACCTGATCACCTTCCCAGGAGGGGGTTCTGTGAGTAATCGCTTGCGCTATCTGCCACTGCTTGGCATCACCGTCCTGGCCCTTGCGGCGCCTCGCGCGGCGCATGCGCAGGCTCAGTTCGGACCGGAGCTGAATTGGGCGAGCAACAGCATTGGCGTGGGGATCGGCGGCAGGGCGGAGGTGAGCCTGGCCAAGCTGATCCCGTCCGTGAAGGGCCTGACCGCCATCGGCTCGTTCGACTGGTTCTTCCCGACCGGCGTCACCTACTGGGAGATCAACGGCGACGTCGGGTACCACTTCCAGATTCCGCAGGTCAAGCTGGATCCGTACGCGGGCGCCGGCCTCGTCATCGCGCACAGCAGCATCTCCGGCTGCGCCGCCCTCGGCATCAGCTGCAGTGCGACCAACGTCGGGCTCAATCTGCTCGCCGGCACCAATTTCCCGGCGATGGGCAAGATCACCCCGTTCGCCGAGTTGCGGCTCGAGCTGAGGACCGGCAGCGCGTTCGTGCTCACCGGTGGAGTCCTGTTCTGAGAGCGCTGCGGTTCGCCGTCGTCATGTCGCTGATGCCCTGCGCCTTCGCGGCGCAGGGCATCTCGTATCGCGTCCGCGTGGGCAACCCGGGGGACCGCACCTTCCACGTGCACGCGGAGTTCCCGGTGGCGGCGGGCCGGGACACGCTGCGAGTGTCGCTGCCCGTGTGGTCCCCCGGTTCGTACGAGGAGATGGACTACGCGCGCTACGTCCACGATTTCGCCGCCACGGCGCCGGACGGGCGGTCGCTGCTCTGGGACAAGGAAGCGCCGAGCACCTGGCGCATCGCGACCGGCGGGGCGACCCGCGTGTCGGTGGACTTCGAGACCGACCCCGACTCGGTGGCGCTCGAGCTGAGCCGCATCGAGACCGGGTTCGCGTGGTTCAACGGCACCAACCTGTTCCTCTATCCCGACAGCCTGGGCTTCGACTTCCCGTCCGACGTCGTCCTCGACGTCCCGGCGGACTGGAGGATCTCGACCGGCCTGACGCCGACGGGCGAGCGGGGCCACTACCGCGCCTCCAGCTACCACGACCTGGTGGACTGTCCCGCGTTCCTCGGGCACTTCGGCTACGACAGCGTGATGGTGGACGGCCGGCCCGTCCGCCTCGCCATCTACCCGGACTCCGCGCTCACCCCGGCGGTGTGGGATTCCGTATCCGACGCGCTGCGGCGCATCGCCTCCGCCGAGGACCGCATCATGGGCGGCGCCCCGGATTCGGGCTACACGGTGCTGGTGTACGCCGATCCCGGGGCGCTGGACTGGGCCGGCGGCCTCGAGCACCATAACTCCCAGTTCGACGCCATCGCCCTGGGGTTCCTCGCGCCCGACCGGAAGCGGGGCATCCTCGGCGAGTTCACCCGGCCCCTGCTGGCGCACGAGTTCTTCCACCTCTGGAACGTGAAGCGGATCCGGCCGGCCGCGCTGTGGCCGTACGACTACGCGCACCCGCAGGTCACGCCGCTGCTATGGTGGTCGGAGGGCGTCACCGACTACTACGCCGACGTCGCGCTCGCGCGCGGAGGGCTGTGGACGACGGACGCCTTCGTGGCGGGCGCGAACGAAAACGTGCAGCAGGTGGAGGACGCGGCGGCGATCGTGTCCCCGGAAGACGCCAGCGTGGACACCTGGATCCATCCCACCTGGGTGGACGAGGCGCAGTACTACTACCCGAAGGGCTCGCTGCTGGGGCTGATGCTGGACATCGAGATCCGCGCGGCGACCGGCGGCCGCCACTCGCTCGACGACGTGATGCGTTCCCTGTTCGCCGACTTCTGGCGCCGGGGGCGCGGGTTCACGACCGCGGATCTCCTCGCCCGCATCCGCCCGTGGTATCCGGGGGTGGACGACTTCTACCGCCGCTACATCCAGGGGCGGGAGCCGTTGCCCTACGACAGCGTGCTGCCCCGGGCGGGCATCGCCGTCGAGCGCCGCGAGGACCACGTGCCGATGGTGGGGGTGAGCACCGATCGCCCCGCCGAGGGCGGCGTTCTCGTGAACGCGGTCGTGCCGGGCTCGCTGGCCGAGACGGTCGGGATGGAGGCGGGGGACGTGCTGCTCAAGGTCGGCGACGTGGAGACCGGCACGGCGATGTGGCCGCTGGCCTTCCAGTCCCGGTACGCGCAGGCCGCCGGGCAACCGATCGCCGTGACCTTCCGCCACGCGGGGCGCGTGGTGACGCGGACCGGCACCGTCCAGGTGCGGACGATCAGGAGCGTGACGCTGCGGCGCGACCCCCGCGCCGGGGCCGCCGCGCAGGCGATCCTCCAGGGAATCACCGGGCCGTGAGCCCCGTCTCGGCGGACCGCCCGTGAGCGGCGCGGCCATCCGCGTCCGCCTCCTCCTGTTCGCCTCGTACGCGGAGGCGGCGGGGCGCGAGCAGATGGAGCTGACGCTCCCCTCCGGGGCCACCGCAGCCGACGCGCTGGCCGCGGTGCGCCGCGAGAGCTGGGCGGCGCGGTTGCCGCCCAAGCCCGCCGTCGCCGTCAACCGCCGCTACGCCGCGGCCGACGTCGCCCTCGGCGACGGCGACGAGGTCGCCCTCATTCCTCCGGTCGCGGGCGGCTAGTCGCACGCCCGCGCGAGGCTTGCCCCGCGCCATCACGCTACGTAACTATGTGGGCCATGAGCGCATGGCTGACCGACCGGCCGATCGACGTCGGGCAGCTCACGGCCGCGGTCGCCTCTGCGGGGGCGGGCGGCACGGTGGTCTTCCTCGGGACGGTGCGCCGTTCCCCCGACGACGGCGACATCGCGTCGATCGAGTACTCGGCGTACCGCGAGATGGCGGTGGAGGAGCTGGACCGCATCGTCGTGGAAGCGGGAGCGCGGTGGCCCGGGGCCCGCGTCACGCTGCGGCACCGGCTCGGCGACGTGCCCGTCGGCGAGGCCAGCGTCGCCGTGGTGGCCGCCGCGCCGCACCGCGCCGAGGCGTTCGCGGCGGCCCGGTTCGTGATCGACGAGACGAAGCGGCGGGTGCCGATCTGGAAGCGGGAGCGGCTCGTTTCCGGCGAAGCGCGGTGGGTGGAAGGGCAGGCACGGGGAGGCTGACGCTGACGCTGCACGTCGCCTTGATCGAACCGCAGATCCCGCCGAACACGGGCAACATCGCGCGGCTGTGCGCGGCGACGGAGACGTCGCTGCACCTCATCGAGCCGCTGGGCTTCTCGCTCGACGACGCCGAGCTGCGGCGGGCGGGCGTGGACTACTGGGACGCCGTGGACGTGTGGGTGCACCGTGGCTGGCGGTACTTCCGCGAGGCGATCGCCCGCGATCGCTGCTGGTACTTCTCGGCGCGCGGCACGCGGTCGCTGTGGGAGGCCCGGATCCCCGACGGCGCCTGCCTGGTGTTCGGCAACGAGACCGCCGGGATGCCCGCGCGCATCCTGGAGAAGCACGCCGACCGCGTGTTCCGGATCCCGATGTCCGGCCCGGTCAGGAGCCTCAACCTGGCGACCGCGGTGGGCATCGTGCTGTACGACGCCCTGCGGGGGCTGCAACGGCGCGACGCGTCATCGACCTCACACCGCGACCTGGAGGCGGGAGCAATCCGGTGAACAAGATTACCGTGGTCGGAGCCGGCAATGTCGGCGCGACGACCGCGCAGCGGCTGGCGGAAAAGCGGCTGGCGCGGGAAATCGTGATGGTGGACGTCATCGAGGGCACGCCCCAGGGCAAGGGGCTCGACCAGTGGGAGTCGGCGCCCATCGAGCGCTTCGACACCCGCATCGTGGGCGCCAACGACTACGGGCCGACTGCAGGCTCCGACCTGTTCGTGGTGACGGCGGGTATCGCCCGCCGGCCGGGCATGAGCCGCGAGGACCTGCTCCGGACCAACGTGGACATCGTCAAGTCCGTCGCGCTGGAGATCAAGAAGCACGCGCCCAAGGCCATCGTCATCGTGGTGTCCAACCCGCTCGACACGATGTGCTACGTGATGAAGGAGACCCTGGGCGCGCCGCGGGAGCGCGTGCTCGGCATGGCCGGGGTGCTCGACACGGCACGCTACCGCGCCTTCATCGCGGAAGCGCTCGACGTGAGCGTGGAGGACATCCAGGCGATGGTGCTGGGCGGCCACGGCGACACCATGGTGCCCCTGGTGACCTACACCACGGTCTCGGGGATCCCGGTCTCCCAGCTGCTGCGCCCCGACGTGGTCGAGAAGCTCGTCGAGCGCACCAAGAACGGCGGGGCCGAGATCGTGGCGCACCTCAAGACCGGCTCGGCCTACTACGCCCCCTCGGCCGCGGCCGCGCAAATGGTGGAGGCCATCGCCCTCGACAAGCGGCGGATCCTGCCGTGCGCCGCGTGGCTGGAAGGGGAGTACGGGCACCGCGACATCTTCCTCGGCGTTCCCTGCAAGCTGGGCGCCAAGGGCCTGGAGCAGATCGTCGAGGTCGAGCTGACGCCTAAGGAGCGCGTGGCGCTCGGGAAGTCGGCGGAGTCGGTGCGGGAGTCCATCGCGCAGGTCAAGCTCTAGACGTCGGTCTGCAGACGGCAGACTGGCAGTGCGGTTGCGAGACGTCGAGCTGCGAGTGGTTACGAGGGATGAGTCAAGAGGGGCGAGTCGAGTTGTCAGTACCGACAACTGGTCTCGCCCCTCTGGTCTCCCGACTCACGACCACTCGCAACTCGGCGTCTCGCAACGCTCCTGCTATCCCGTTCCGCCTTCTCCTGCCTTTGCGGCGCGGCGTCCCTCGCTGAAGCGGGCCGCGGCGAACTCCCGGTTCATCCGGGCGATGAACAGCACGCTGATGCCCTTGGGACACGCCGCCTCGCACTCCTCGTGATTGGTGCAGCTGCCGAAGCCTGCCTCGTCCATCCGCTCCACCATCCGCAGCGCCCGCTCCGCGCGCTCCGGCTGACCCTGGGGCAGCAGGCCGAGGTGCGAGATCTTGGCGGCCGTGAACAGCATCGCCGACGCGTTGGGACACGCCGCCACGCACGCGCCGCAGCCGATGCACGCCGCCGCGTCCATCGCGAGGTCCGCGTTCAACTTGCGCACCGGCAGGGCGTTGCCGTCCGGCGCGCTGCCGATGGGGGCGGAGATGAACCCGCCGGCCGCGATGACGCGGTCGAGGGCGGTCCGGTCCACGATCAGGTCCCGCAGCACCGGGAAGGCGCGCGCGCGCCACGGCTCGAGCCACAGCTCGTCGCCATCGCGGAAGCTGCGCAGGTGCAGCTGGCAGGTCGTGGTGCGCTCGCGCGGCCCGTGGGGGCGGCCGTTGATCACCATCCCGCACGCGCCGCAGATCCCCTCGCGGCAGTCGTGGTCGAAGGCGATCGGGTCCTCGCCCTTCACGATCAGGCCCTCGTTGACCACGTCGAGCATCTCGAGGAACGACATGTCCGGGCTGACGTCCGCCGCCTCGTAGGTGACGAACCGCCCCGCCTCGCGCGGGCCGCGCTGCCGCCACACGTGCAGTGTCAGGCGCATCACTTGTAGCTCCGCGTGGCGAGGTGGACCGCTTCGTAGGCCAGGGGCTCCTCGTGGCGAACCGGCGGCCGCTCGGCGCCGGCGTGCTCCCACACCGCCACGTGGCAGAAGCGCTCGTCGTCCCGCCGCGCCTCGCCGTCCTCCGTCTGGTACTCCTCGCGGAAGTGAGCGCCGCACGATTCCTCGCGGGCCAGGGCGTCGCGGGCGATCAACTCGCCCAGCTCCAGGAAATCCGCCACCCGTCCCGCCAGCTCCAGCTGCTGGTTCAGCTCGGCCGGCTCGCCGGCCACGTTCACGTCGCGCCAGAACTCCTCCCGCAGGGCGGGGATCTGCTGCAGCGCCCGCTCCAGCCCCGCCCGGTTGCGGGCCATCCCGCAGTCCTCCCACATGATCCGGCCCAGCGCCCGGTAGAAGGACGTCGGGGTGCGCTTGCCCCCGACGGCCAGGAGCCGCGTGGTCCGCTCCTCGGCCGCGGCGATCGCCCCGCGCACCGCGGCGTGGTCGGAGGCCACGGGAGCGTGGCGCGTGCGCGCCAGGTAGTCGCCGATGGTGTAGGGGATGACGAAGTACCCGTCGGCGAGGCCCTGCATCAGCGCGCTCGCGCCGAGCCGGTTGGCGCCGTGGTCGGAGAAGTTCGCCTCGCCGAGGACGAACAGGCCCGGGATCGTGCTCATCAGGTTGTAATCCACCCACAGCCCGCCCATGGTGTAGTGCGAGGCGGGGTAGATGCGCATCGGCACCCGGTAGGGGTTCTCCGCGGTGATCCGCTCGTACATCTCGAACAGGTTGCCGTACTTGTCGCGGATCGCGTCCTCGCCCAGCCGCTCGATGGCCTCCGCGAAGTCGAGGTACACGCCCTGGCCGCCCGGCCCCACGCCGCGGCCCGCGTCGCACACCTGCTTGGCGGCCCGCGAGGCGATGTCGCGCGGCGCCAGGTTGCCGTAGCTGGGGTACTTCCGCTCCAGGTAGTAGTCCCGCTCCTCCTCCGGGACCTCGCCCGGGGGCCGCGTGTCGCCGGCGCGCTTGGGCACCCAGATGCGGCCGTCGTTGCGGAGCGACTCGCTCATCAGCGTGAGCTTGGACTGGTGCTCGCCCGTCACCGGGATGCAGGTGGGGTGGATCTGCGTGTAGCACGGGTTCGCGAAGCCGGCGCCGTGCTTGTAGGCGCGCCAGATCGCCGTGGTGTTGCACCCCTTGGCGTTGGTGGAGAGGTAGAACACGTTGCCGTACCCGCCGGTGGCGAGGCACACCGCGTCGGCGAGGTGCGCCTCGACGGCGCCGGTCACCAGGTCGCGCACCACGATGCCGCGCGCCCGACCATCCACCACGATCAGGTCCTGCATCTCGTGGCGCGGGAACATCTGCACCCGGCCGCGGCCGATCTGGCGCTCCAGCGCCTGGTACGCTCCCAGCAGCAGCTGCTGCCCCGTCTGGCCGCGCGCGTAGAAGGTCCGCGAGACCTGCGCCCCGCCGAACGAGCGGTTGTCCAGCAGCCCGCCGTACTCGCGCGCGAACGGCACGCCGAGCGCGACGCACTGGTCGATGATGTTCACCGACACCTCCGCGAGCCGGAACACGTTGGCCTCGCGGGACCGGAAGTCGCCGCCCTTCACGGTGTCGTAGAACAGCCGGTAGATGCTGTCGCCGTCGTTGGGGTAGTTCTTGGCCGCGTTGATCCCGCCCTGCGCCGCGATGGAGTGCGCGCGCCGCGGGCTGTCCTGGTAGCAGAAGCACTTGACCTGGTAGCCCAGCTCGGCCAGCGACGCCGCGCCCCCGGCCCCCGCCAGCCCCGAGCCGACCATGATCACGCTGTATTTCCGCTTGTTGGCCGGGCTCACCAGCTTCAGCTCGAAGCGGTGCCGCGACCACTTCTCCGTCAGCGGCCCGGACGGGATCTTGGCGTCGAGGTTCATCGGACCCATCCGGCGAGCACGGCGACGGGGAACGAGCAGTTGCCGAGGAAGATCAGCAACGCGAACGCGCGCGCCGCGGCCCGCGCCCAGCGCTTGTAGCGCGGGTGCGTGAGGCCCAGCGTCTGGCACATGCTCCAGACGCCGTGATCGAGGTGCAGCCCCAGCAGCGCCATGCTGACGATGTAGAACAGCGACACCGGCCACACCTGGAACCCGGCGACGACGTTGTGATAGACGTCGCCCGGCAGGTAGTCGGGATGGAAGCGGCCGAAGGTGAGGTGCAGGATGTGGAAGACGATGAAGGCGAACAGGATCACGCCGCCCCAGCGCATGGTGCGCGACGCGTAGGTGGAGTCCTTCGCGGTCCAGCGCCGGTACTTGGCGGGCCGCGCCGCCCAGCTCGTCAGGGTGAGCGACGTGGCGGACCAGACGTGCAGCACCGCGCAGGTCAGCAGCACCGCCCGCGCCACCCAGATCCCGCCGCCGTGCAGGAAGGTGTGCAGGAACAGGCTGTAGTGATTGATCGCGTCCGGGCCGAGGTAGAGCGTGAGGTTGCCGATGAAGTGACCGACCACGAAGCCGAACAGCACCACCCCCGTCACCGCCATGACGACTTTGCGGCCGATCGTGCTTTCGACGTACGGGAGGGGAACGCGCGGCAGGGCGGAGAGCGTGGTTGCGGTCATGCCGGTTCCATCTCGTCCTCGGGACGTGAGGGGGCGTCAACGGTGACGCCGGTCACGAATATTCCTCACTGTCTTGCGCGTGACGCAAGGTCGCCCCTAAGCTAGGCGGGAGATGTCCAGCGAACGCAAGATGATCATGGGGTGGGTGAAGGTGTGCGTCGCGCCCGAGGTGTTCGCGTCCCGGGCGGACGACACCCTGATGCAGCGCGAGAAGGAGTACCTCGCGTCGCTGCAGCGCAGCGGGGAGATCCTGGTCTCCGGCCCGCTCGCCGACCACTCCGCCGGCCTCGTCGTGTACGACGTGCAGTCGCTCAAGGAAGCGACCCAGCTCGTCGAGGACCAGCCGATGGTGCGCGCCGGACTGCTCTCGGTGGACCTGCACGAGATGTTCGCCGTCACCTACGCCTGAGCCGGAGGACGCGCGCGTGGAACCTGGCCCGAAGCGGCTGGTGGTGGTGGGAGACCGGGTGCTCGTCACCCCGGAAGAGGGCGAGGAGCGCACCCGGGTGGGGCTGTATCTCCCGCAGACGGCGATCGACGCCCTGGCGGTGCAGGGGGGCCGGATCATCGCCACCGGGCCCGGGACGCCGCTCGCCGAGCCGGCGAGCCTCGACGACGAGCCGTGGAAGATCCACGCCCGCGACGGCGGGCGGTACGTGCCCATCCAGGCGCGCGTGGGCGACTACGCGCTGTTCTTCCGCAAGGCCGCCGTCGAGATCACGTTCGAGGAACGCAAGTACCTGGTCGTGCCGCAGGCCGCGATCCTGGTCCTCGTCCGGCCCAAGGGCGACGAAGCCGACGATGTCCTGAAGGATCTCGACTTGTGAGGCCGGCGGCGGTGCTGCTCGCGGGCGCGACCCTGTTCGCCGCCTGCCGGCATGCCGCGCCGCCGGCGCCGGTTCCCGCGGCCCCCTCGCTGTACGCGCGGCTGGGCGGCGGGGACGCGATCCGCGCCGTCGTCGGCGACTTCCTCACCCGGGTGGCGGCCGACGCGCGCATCAACGCCTTCTTTCGCGGCGTGGACCTCGACTCCCTAGCCATGAAGCTCACCGACGAGATCTGCGAGACCACGGGCGGGCCGTGCCGCTACACGGGCAAGAGCATGCGCGCGGCGCACGCCGACATGGCGATCACCAACGCGGATTTCGATGCGCTGATGGAGGATCTGGCGGCGGCGCTGGATCACGCGGGGGTAGGCCCCAACGAGGAACGGGAGCTGCTGGGGGCGTTAGGCAGGTTGCGGGGGCAGATTGTCCACCCAAGGTGAGAGGTGAGACGTGAGAAGGATGGGTGAGAAGTGAGAGGTAGTAAGGCGTGAGAGGGTGCGGTTCGCCCTCTCACTTCGTCTTCTCACCTCTCACCTAGCCGTCTCACCCCTCACCTCTCGCCTCTCACGCCGTCACAGCTTCGGCAGCGTCACCCCCTGCTGCTTCTGGTACTTCCCCTTCTTGTCCGCGTACGAGACGTCCGGCGGCTCGTCCCCTTCGAAGAACAGCACCTGGGCGATGCCCTCGTTGGCGTAGATCCGCGCCGGCAGCGGCGTCGTGTTGGAGATCTCCAGCGTCACGAACCCCTCCCACTCCGGCTCGAAGGGCGTGACGTTGGTGATGATGCCGCAGCGCGCGTAGGTGGACTTCCCCACGCAGATCGTCAGCACGTCCCGCGGAATGCGGAAGTACTCGACCGACCGGGCGAGGGCGAACGAGTTCGGCGGCACCAGGCACACCGGCCCCTGGAACGCCACGAACGACTTGGGGTCGAAGGCCTTCGGGTCCACGATCGCCGACAGGGCGTTGGTGAAGATCTTGAACTCGTCGGCCACCCGCATGTCGTACCCATAGCTCGAGACGCCGTAGGAAATGACCCCTTCGCGCACCTGGCTGTCGGCGAAGGGCTCGATCATCCGGTGCTCGCGCGCCATCCGGCGGATCCAGCGGTCGGACTTGATGCTCATGGGCTCCCTGCGTCGGGGGGGTGGGACAATATACCGTTTTCTTGAATTCCGATTTGGCCAAGACTAGCTTACCGGCACGGCGCGACCGCGCGACCGCTCACGCTCGCTGGAGAAGACGCTGCAACCCTACATCCCCCTCATCCTGCTCATCGGGCTCGCCGCCTTCAGCGCCGTGATGATGGTCGCGCTTTCCCACCTGTTTTCCTCGTCGCGCCCCACTGCGATCAAGTCGCTGCCCTACGAGTCCGGCATGACGCCGCTGGGCTCCGCGCGCGAGCGCTACGACGTCAAGTTCTACCTCGTGGCCGTGCTGTTCATCGTGTTCGACATCGAAGTGGTCTTCATGATGCCGTGGGCCGTGGCGTTCCGGAACCTGGACCTGCTCGGCCTGGGCATGGCGGGCGGCCTCCTGGAGATGGCGGCCTTCGTCGTCATCCTCGCGGTGGGCTTCGTGTACGTCTGGAAGAGGGGAGCCCTGGAGTGGAACTGACGCTGGCGGGCGGGAGGGGCGCGGGCGAGGCCCGCTCGGGCTTCGTGTCTCCCAACTGGGTGACCACGCGCCTCGACGACCTGGTGAACTGGTCGCGCGCCAATTCGCTGTGGCCCATGGCGTTCGGCACCGCATGCTGCGCCATCGAGTTCATGGCGACCGCCGCCAGCCGCTTCGACCTGGCGCGCTTCGGCATGGAGCGCATGGCGTATTCGCCGCGCCAGGCCGACGTGCTGATCTGCGCCGGCCGCCTGCCGTTCAAGCTCGCGCCGGTCATCCGCCGCGTGTGGGACCAGATGCCGCAGCCCAAGTGGTGCATCTCGATGGGCGCCTGCGCCTCGACGGGCGGGATCTTCGACAACTACGCCATGGTGCAGGGCATCGACACCATCGTTCCGGTGGACGTCTACGTCCCGGGGTGCCCGCCGCGCCCGGAGGGGCTGCTGTACGGCATCCTGATGCTGCAGAAGAAGATCAAGGGCGAGACGGTGTTCGACCCCGAGCTCAGGGTCGAGCAGCTGGCCGACGAGAAGGGACTGTTCCTCGAGCCGACGACGGTGGACGAGCTGTCCGAGCCGTTCGGCAACTCGGTGCACCAGACGCGGTCCGCCTGACGCCGCCGTGACGCCCAACCCGTCCGTCGCCACGCTTCGCGCGCGCTTCGGCGCGTCCGTCGGCCGGAGCACGGTGGTCCTGGGCGACACGATCGTGGTGGTCACGGCCGCGCGGGCCCACGACGTCTTCGCCTGGCTCCGCGACGATTCCGACCAACGCTACGACTACCTGGTGGACGTGACGGCCGTGGAGTACCGCGACCGCGAGCTGCCGCTCGAGGTCGTCTATCAGCTCCGCTCCCTGCCGCGCAACGCGTTCCTGCGCGTCAAGATCGAGCTCGCCAAGGACGGCGAGCTCGCGGTGGATTCCGTCGTGGACCTGTGGCCCGGCGCCAACTGGCTGGAGCGCGAGGTTTACGACATGTTCGGCGTCCGCTTCCGGGGCCACCCCGATCTGCGCCGCCTGCTGATGTGGGAGACCTACGACGAGGGCTACCCGCTGCGGAAGGACTTCCCGCTGCGGGGCCGCTTCAGCCGCTCGGAGCAGGTGCGGCGCGCTCTCGGGGCGGACCTGCGGGCCCACTACTCGATGGAGGAGCTCTCCATCGCCGAGGCGTACGCCGCGCTCCCCGCCGACGTGCGGGAGCGGATGGCCGCCGAGCGCGGGAAGGGGCCGGCCTGATGGCGGAGCGCCGCGTCCTCGAGCTCGCCCTCGCGACCCCGGGCGTGGACGCGGCCGGCAACCCGGCGCGGATCCCGCTCACCACCGAAGCGCCGATCCCCGGCGAGCCGGACCTCCGCACCGACCACATGCTGATCAACATCGGCCCCCAGCACCCCGCGACCCACGGCGTGCTGCGGCTGGTGGTCGAGCTGGACGGCGAAGTGGTCGTGCGCGTGATCCCGCACATCGGCTACCTGCACTCCGGGTTCGAGAAGCTGGGCGAGTACCGCCACTACAACCAGATCATCCCGCTCACCGACCGCACCGACTACCTCTCGGCGCCCGCGAACAACGTCGCGTTCGCGCTCGCGGCCGAGAAGCTGATGGGCATCGAGATCACGCCGCGCTGCACCGTGCTGCGCGTGATCGCCTGCGAGCTGAGCCGGATCATCTCGCACCTGGTCTGGGCCGGCACCACGGCGATCGACATCGGCGCCTTCACCGTCTTCCTGTGGATGTTCCAGGAGCGCGAGCGCGTCTACAACCTGATCGAGGAGTGGACCGGGGCGCGGCTCACCACCACGCTCACCCGCGTCGGCGGCCTGATGGCCGACGTCCCCGACGGGTGGACCGGGCGGCTCCGGGAGTGGTGCACCAGGTTCCCCAAGACGCTCGACGAAGTGGACCGGATGCTGCTCCGCAACGGCATCTGGCTCGGACGCACCCAGGACATCGGCGTGATGACGGCCGCGGAGGCGATCGCCTACTCCCTGTCGGGCCCGATGCTGCGCGCCAGCGGCGTCGCGTTCGACGTGCGGAAGGACCACCCGTACCTCGGGTACGACACCTACGACTTCGAGGTGCCGGTCGGCGAGCACGGCGACGTCTACGACCGGTACCTGGTGCGGATGGAGGAGATGCGCCAGTCGGTGCGCATCCTGCTCCAGGCCCTCGACCGGCTCCCGGACGGCCCGATCAACGCGAGCGACCCGCGGGTGATCCTGCCGTCCAAGCGGCGGGCGATGAGCGACATGGAGTCCATGATCTACCACTTCAAGCAGGTCATGGAGGGCGTGCCGGCCCCGGCCGGCGAGGTGTACTTCCCGGTCGAGAACCCCAAGGGGGAGCTCGGCACCTACCTCGTCTCCGACGGCACGGCCAAGCCGGTGCGCTGGCGGATCCGGCCCCCGTCCTTCCTCAACATCGCCGCCCTGCCCAAGATGGCGGAGGGGCACCTGCTCTCGGACTTGATCGCGATCAACGCCAGCGTGGACATCGTCATGGGGGAGATCGACCGGTGAGTGAGGCCGCGGGCACGGGGGCACGGGGGCACGGGAGCACGGCGACGAGCGGGCACGGGGAGGCGGAGCTGCCGCGTGTGTTCGAGGGCGAGGGGCGCAAGAAGCTCGACGCCCTGATCGCGAAGTACCCCGCCAAGGCCGGCGCGCTGCTGCCGGCGCTGTGGATGGTGCAGGAGGCCCACGGCTGGATCTCGCCGGCGGGCATGGCGGAGGTCGCGGAGGCGCTGGAGCTGACGCCCGCGTACGTGAAGGGCGTCGTGACGTTCTACACCATGTACCACCAGCACCCGGTGGGGAAGTACTTCGTCCAGGTGTGCACCACGACGCCCTGCAACGTGTGCGGGGCCGAGGGCGTGGTGCAGGCGTTCCTCAAGGCCACGGGCGCCAAGGCGGCGGGCGCGACGAGCCCCGACGGCCAGTGGACCGTGGTCGAGGTCGAGTGCCTGGGCGCGTGCGGCTTCGCCACGCCGGTGATGATCAACGACGACTTCGTCGAGGGGGTCACCGCCGAGACGGTGCCCGCCCTCGTGGCCCGCTACCGGTAGCCGCCATGGGATTCCCGCACCAGCCGCATCCGCGCGAGACGCCGGTCCTGAGCGGCCACTTCGGCGAGAGCGACGCGCGCAGCTACCAGGGCTGGGTCAAGCGCGGCGGGTACGCCGCGCTCGAGAAGGCGCTGGGCATGCCGCGCGAGCAGGTGATCGAGGAGGTCAAGGCGTCGGGGCTCCGCGGGCGCGGCGGCGCCGGCTTCCCCGCGGGCGTCAAGTGGAGCTTCATGCCGAAGCAGAAGACCAAGCCCCACTACCTGTGCTGCAACGCCGACGAGTCGGAGCCGGGCACCTTCAAGGACCGCGAGATCATGCGGTGGACCCCGCACCAGCTCATCGAGGGATGCGCCATCGCGGCCTACGCCATCCAGGCGGAGCAGACCTTCATCTACATCCGCGGCGAGTTCACCGAGCCGTTGGCGGTCATGCAGGCGGCGCTCGACGAGGCCTACGCCAAGGGCGTGCTGGGCGCCAACGCGATGGGGAAGGGCACGCGGATCGACGTCACGATCCACCGCGGCGCCGGCGCCTACATCTGCGGCGAAGAGACGGCGCTGATGAACTCCATCGAGGGCAAGCGCGGCAACCCGCGCATCCGCCCGCCGTTCCCCGCCGCCTTCGGCGTGTTCGGCTGCCCGACCACGATCAACAACGTCGAGACCCTCTCCAGCGTGCCGCACATCATCAACCGCGGCTCCGCGTGGTACAAGGGCCTGTGCCTGTCGAATCCCAAGAGCACCGGCACCAAGCTGTTCTCGATCTGCGGCACCGTCGCGAAGCCCGGCAACTACGAGGTGACGATGGGCTTCCCGCTGAAGGACCTGCTGTACGAGGTCGCCGGCGGGATGCGGCCGGGCCGCACGCTCAAGGCGGTGATCCCCGGCGGCTCGTCGGTACCGATCCTCACCGCCGCGGAGGCGGAGGACACGCTGCTCGACTACGAAGGCTGCGTCGCCAAGGGAACGATGCTCGGCTCGGGCGGGATGATCGTCCTCGATGATTCGGTGGACATGGTCTACCAGGTCATGCGGCTGGCGCGGTTCTACGCCCACGAGTCGTGCGCCCAGTGCACGCAGTGCCGCGAGGGCACGGCGTGGACCGTGAAGATCCTGCAGCGGATGCTGAACGGCGAAGGCCGGGCGGAGGACCTCGACCTGCTGCTCGACCTCTCCGAGCAGATGACCGGGCGCACCATCTGCGTGCTCTCCGACTCGTGCGCGGCGCCGGTGGTGAGCGCCATCCGCAAGTTCCGCCCCGAGTTCGAGCGCTACCTGCGCGCGGGAAGGGCGGCCGCGAGCGCATGAGCGACCTCGTGAAGCTCACGATCGAGGGCCACGAGGTGGAGGTGCCCGCCGGCACGTCCGTGCTCGAAGCCGCGAAGCAGGTGGGCGTGCTGATCCCACACTACTGCTACCACCCGGGTCTGCCCGTGGCGGGCTCGTGCCGGATGTGCCTGGTGGACGTCGAGAAGAGCCCCAAGCCGGTGCCCTCCTGCGCCACCCCGGTGGCGCCGGGCATGGTGGTGCGCGTCGCGAGCGAGCAGGCGCGGGCCGCCCGCCGCGCGGTGCTCGAGTTCCTGCTGATCAACCACCCGCTCGACTGCCCGATCTGCGACCAGGCGGGCGAGTGCGAGCTGCAGGACTACACCTTCCAGGAAGGCCGCGCGACCGGGCGCTACGGCGACTACGCCAAGCGCTACAACCCGGTGGAGGATTTCGGGCCGGACGTGCTGTACGTGCCCAACCGCTGCATCCTCTGCACCCGCTGCGTCCGGTTCATGGAGGACGTGGCCCGCGAGGCGACGCTCAACGTGGAGGAGCGGGGCGACCGCGCGCACATCGCGGTGTTCGGCGGCGAGCCGCTGGACCATCCGTGGGCGGGCAACGTGGTGGACCTCTGCCCGGTAGGCTCGCTGCTCTCCAAGGACTTCCTCCACAAGGCCCGGGCCTGGGACCTCGATCGGACGGCGTCGGTGTGCACCGGGTGCACGCAGGGCTGCAACGTGACCCTCGAGACGCGCGACAACGCGGTGGTGCGCGTGAAGCCGCGGACCAACGCCGAGGTCAACCGCTGGTGGATGTGCGACGTGGGCCGGCTCGACTACGCCTGGATGAACCGCGCCGACCGCATCGAGGCGCCGCTGGTGCGCGAGGGCGGCCGGCTGGCGCCGGTGGACTGGGAGGCGGCGGTGGAACGCACGGCCGACGTGATCGGGGCGGCGGACGGGCCGTGGGTGGCGCTGGTGTCGCCCGGCGCGTCGTGCGAGGCGCTCGAAGCGGCGGCCGGGCTCCTGGCCCTCAAGGGCGGCGCCGGCGCGTTCCGCGTGGCGGAAGGCCCGGAGGCGCCCCTCGCCGGCGTGCCCGACCTCGCCCTGCGCAAGGAGCGGGCGCCCAACGTGCACGGGGCCCTGGCGGCCGGCTTCACGCGCGACTGGGCGGGCGCCGTCGAGCGCGCCCGTAGCGCGGCACTGGTGCTGGTGGTGGGCGACGACCTGCACGACCTGCCCGAGCCCGCGACGTACCGGCGCCCTGGTGTACATCGGCACCGTGCTGCCGGCCGCCGCGCGCGGGGCGGCCGCGGTGCTGCCGAGCGCCAACGTCGCGGAAGAGGAGGGGACCTTCCTCAACCTCCGCGGCCTCCGGCAGCGCTACGACCAGGCCAAGGCCGCGCCGGGCATGGCGCGGCCCGCGGCCTGGATCCTCGAGGCGCTGCGCGCCGCCGCCCTGGCGCGGGTCGGCGGGGGGGCCCGGCGATGAGCCCCGTGAGCGGCGAGGCGTTCGTCTGGATCTCGCTGGTCAAGATCCTCGTGGTGTTCGGCGGCCTCCTCAGCCTCATCGCCGTCTGGACCTGGGTGGAACGGCGCGGCGCGGGCTGGATCCAGAACCGGCTCGGCCCCAACCGCGTGGGGCCCGAAGGCCTCCTCCAGCCGGCGGC
Source organism: uncultured Gemmatimonadales bacterium (assembly GCA_963806755.1). Classification (GTDB taxonomy): domain Bacteria; phylum Gemmatimonadota; class Gemmatimonadetes; order Gemmatimonadales; family JACORV01; genus Fen-1245. The sequence continues at coordinate 74,640 of CAWDZR010000033.1, read as the reverse complement.
GGACGGGCTGAAGAACTTCCTCAAGGAAGAGACCCTCCCCCCGTTCTCCGACCGGTTTCTGTTCATCCTCGCGCCGATGCTGGCGTTCACGCCCGCCCTGATCACCTTCGCCGTCGTGCCCTTCGCGTCGCCGCTCCCGACCCCCTGGGGCCTGGTGAACAGCGCGATCGCGGACCTGCCGGTGGGGTTCCTGTACATCCTGGCGATCAGCTCGCTGGGCGTGTACGGCGTGGTGCTGGCCGGATGGTCGTCCAACAACAAGTACTCGCTGCTCGGCGGGCTGCGGGGCTCGGCGCAGCTCATCTCGTACGAAGTCTCGATGGGCCTCTCCGCGGTGGCGGTGCTGGTGCTGGCGGGCAACATCACGATGAACGACATCGTGGCGCGGCAGCAGCAGAGCCTGTGGTTCGTCCTGCCCCTGTTCGTGGCGTTCGGCACGTTCTTCGTGGCGAGCTTCGCCGAGACCAACCGGCTGCCGTTCGACCTCCCCGAGGCCGAGGCGGAGCTGATCGCCGGCTATCACACCGAGTACTCGGCGATGAAGTTCTCGATGTTCTACATCGCCGAATACTCGAACATGGTGACGGCGTCGGCGCTGATGGTGACGCTGTTCTTCGGCGGCTGGGACATCCCCTTCACGGCGTGGGACAACACGCCGCCCTGGACCGTGCTCAAGTTCGTCCTCACCTTCGCCGTCTTCTGGGCCAAGGTGCTGGCGTTCCTGTTCACGTACGTGTGGGTGCGCTGGACGCTGCCGCGCTTCCGCTTCGACCAGCTGATGGACCTGGGCTGGAAGGTGCTGCTGCCGGTGTCGCTGGGCTACGTGATGGTGATGGCGGTGGCGGTGTGGGGCCTGGAAGCGCGCCACGTGGCGTTCGGCCTCGGCTACGCCGCGATCCTGACGGTGCTGAGCCTCGGGCTGGGAGCGGCGCTCCTCTGGGGCCTCGACCGCAACCGGGTGATCGGCGGGTCGGCGTCGCGGCAGCGGGCGCAGTGGCGCGCCGCCGCGGCCCGGGCGCGCGGGGCGTCCTGACGTGGCCGTCACCGTCAAGACCCTCGCCCGGCCGGAGGCCGAGAGCTCGTACGTCCGCGCGACGCTGAAGGGGATGGCGCTCACCTTCCGCCACCTGTTCGCGAAGAAGTGGACGATGCAGTACCCGGAGCAGACCTCCACCGCCGACTGGTCGCTCTCCAAGCGCTGGCGCGGCACGCACCGGATGGCGGTGGACGAAAACGGCAAGGCCAAGTGCGTGGCGTGCGGCCTGTGCCCGCAGGTGTGCCCGGCCAACTGCATCAAGCTGATCCCTGGCGAGGACGAGAAGGGCAACCGCTACCCGCTGGTCTACGAGATCGACGAGTTCCGCTGCGTGTTCTGCGGCTACTGCCAGGAGGTGTGCCCCGAGGAGGCGATCCACGTCGGGGTGCACTACGAGAACGCGGAGTACAGCCGGGAGGGGTTCGTGTACGACCTGGAGCGGCTGATGAAGCAGCCGCACGAGGTCTCGACCCTCTGGGACCCGGCGGACCCGAAGGGGGAATGAGCGTGACCCTGGTCGCCTTCTGGGCCTTCGCCGGCGTCGCCATCGCCTCCGCCTTCCTGTGCATCACGCGCAAGAGCCCGGTGGCCAGCGCCCTGTGGCTGGTGAACACCCTGTTCTGCCTGGCCGCGCTGTACGTGCTGCTGGACGCGCACTTCATCGCGGCGGTGCAGGTGCTGGTGTACGCGGGCGCGATCATGGTGCTGTTCCTGTTCGTGATCATGCTCCTCAACCTGGGGCGCGGCGGGCCGAGCGACATCAAGGGGGCGTGGGGGAAGGTGGTGGCCGGCGTGGCGGGGCTGGTGCTCGTCGGCGAGCTGATCGTGCTGCGCCTCGCGGTCCCGCCGGACGCGCTGCGGCTCCCGGCCGGCACCGTGGAGGGCACGGTGACGGCGCAGGGCGCGGTGCGTGCCGTGGCCATGCCGCTGTTCCAGGGCTACCTGGTGCCGTTCGAGGTCACGTCGGTGCTGCTGCTGGCCGCGATGGTCGGCGCGGTCGTCCTCGCCAAGCGGAGGCTGTAGCGTGCTCCTCGGCCCGTCCCTGGCGGTCTCCGCGATCCTGTTCTCGCTCGGCGTGGTGGGCGTGCTGCTCCGCCGCAACGCGATCGTGATCTTCATGTGCATCGAGCTGATGCTCAACGCGGTGAACCTCACGTTCGTCGCGCTGTCGCAGCAGCTCGGGCTCGATGGGCAGGTGTTCGTGTTCTTCGTCATGACCGTCGCGGCCGCGGAAGCCGCGGTCGGCCTGGCCATCGTCATCGCCGTCTACCGGCACCGGGACACCGTGAACCTGCAGAACATCAACCTGCTCCGCGGATGAGCTTACCCGGCGGCGGCGTGGCCGACTGGGTCGGGCTGGCGATCCTGCTGCCGTTCGCCGGTTTCCTGGTGAACGGGGCCCTCGCCTTCTCCCGCCCGCAGGCCAAACGGCTGGTGAGCGCGATCGGCGTCGGCTCGGTGGCGGCGGCCTTCGCCCTCGGCGTCGCGATCTTCATCCAGGTGCTCGGCGCGCATCCCGCCGCGCCGTACGTGAAGACGCTGTGGACCTGGCTGCCGGTCGGTGACCTCAAGGTGGACGCCGCGCTCCAGGTGGACCAGCTCTCGGTCGTGATGCTGCTGGTCGTGACGGGCGTCTCCTCGCTGATCCACGTCTTCAGCATCGGCTACATGCAGGACGATCCGGGGTACGCCCGCTACTTCGCGTACCTGAACCTGTTCGTGGCCTTCATGCTGGTCCTGGTCCTCGGCGCCAGCTTCCCGGTCATGTTCATCGGCTGGGAGGGCGTGGGGCTCTGCTCCTACCTGCTCATCGGCTTCTGGTTCGAGGAGAAGGAGAAGGCCGACGCGGGGCTGAAGGCGTTCCTCGTCAACCGCATCGGCGACGTGGGCTTCCTGATCGCGATGTTCCTCATCTTCTCGCACCTCGGCTCGCTGGACTTCCGCGACGTGTTCGCCCGCGCGCCGCAGGGGCTGGTGGCCGGGGGCGGGACGGTGACGGCGATCGCGCTGTTCCTGTTCATGGGCTGCGTCGGCAAGAGCGCGCAGATCCCGCTGTACGTGTGGCTGCCGGACGCGATGGCCGGCCCGACGCCGGTCTCGGCCCTCATCCACGCCGCCACGATGGTGACGGCGGGCGTGTACCTCGTGGCCCGGACCAACGTCCTGTTCGCGATGGCGCCGCTCGCGGGCGCCGTCGTGGCCGGGGTCGGCGCGCTGACCGCGCTGTTCGCCGCCACCATCGGCCTCAAGCAGTGGGACATCAAGAAGGTGCTGGCGTACAGCACCGTCTCGCAGCTCGGGTACATGTTCGTGGGCGTCGGCGTCGGAGCGTACGCGGCCGGGATCTTCCACCTGGTGACGCACGCCTTCTTCAAGGCGCTGCTGTTCCTCGGCGCCGGCAGCGTGATCCACGTCATGCACCGCGCCTACCATCACACCGGCCGGCACGCCGACGCGCAGGACATGCGCAACATGGGCGGCCTGGCGGCCTACATGCCCTGGACCTCGCGCGTGATGTGGGTGGCCACGCTGGCCATCGCGGGCATCCCGCCGCTGGCGGGGTTCTTCTCCAAGGACGAGATCCTCGGCGCGGCCTTCGCGCGCGGCGCCGGCGCCCCGTTCTACTACGTGGTGTGGGCCTTCGGGCTGGTGGCGGCGTTCCTCACCGCGATCTACATGACCCGCCTGATGCTGTACACCTTCCACGGCCCGAACCGCACCGGCGACCAGGAGCGGGCGCACCTCGCGGAGGCCCCGGGGGTCATGACCTGGCCGCTGGTGGCGCTCGCGGCGCTGACGATCGTGGGCGGGGCGCTCAACCTGCCGCACGTCGGCTCGCTGGAGCACTGGCTCGAGCCGGTGACGGAGCGGGGCACGGCGCTGCTGCCGGCGCTGGCCCCCTCGGGCGGCACCGAGGCCGTGCTGATGACGCTCGCCGCCCTCATCGGCGCGGGCGGGATCTGGCTGGCCTGGCGGGTGCTGAAGCCGGAGGCGCTGCTGCCGCCGGAGCGGGCGCCGGCCGAGACCGGCTTCGCCAAGCTGCTGCTCGAGAAGTACCGCGTGGACGAGCTGTACCGGGCCGCGATCGTGCGGCCGCTGGTCTGGTTCGCGCGGGTCGTGCTGTGGAAGGGCGTGGACGCCGGCGCGATCGACGCCGCCGGCGTGAACGGGTCCGCCGCCGTGGCCCGGGGCCTGGGCTGGATCGGCAGCCGCCTGCAGACCGGGCAGGTCGGCACCTACGTCGTCTTCTTCGTGATCGGGGCGCTCGCCGTGCTGGCGGCGCTGCTCCGCTAGGACACCGTGACCGAGCTCCTGGCCAACCTGGGCTACGCGCGCTGGGCCTTGAGCGCGCTGCTGGTGATCCCCCTCGCCGGCGCGCTGCTCGTCTGGGCCGCGCCCGCCGCGGCCGCGAAGAAGGTCGCGCTCGCCGTGACGCTCGTCGAGTTCGTCGTCTCGCTCGGGCTGTGGTGGGCGTACGACCCGGCCGGCCCGGCGATCCAGGTCGGCGGCTGGCTGCCCTGGATCCCCGCGTGGGGCATCGACTACCGCGTGGGCATCGACGGCATCTCGCTGTTCATGGTGCTGCTCACCACCCTGCTGACGCCGCTGGCCGTCCTGGGCAGCTGGGCGGGCGTCACGCGCCGGGAGAAGGCGTACTACGCCCTGATGCTGGTGCTCACGACCGGCATGGTGGGCGTGTTCGTGGCCCTCGACCTGTTCCTGTTCTACGTCTTCTGGGAGCTGATGCTGATCCCGATGTACTTCATCATCGGGGTGTGGGGCGGGAAGGGCAGGCTGTACGCGAGCATCAAGTTCTTCATCTACACGATGCTCGGCTCGCTGCTGATGCTGGTCGCGATCCTGATCCTGTACTTCAACGCCGGGCGCGCGGCGGGCGGCGTGTACTCGTTTTCCTACGAGCACATCCTGCGCTACGCGACCCTCCCGGTCTCGACGCAGTTCTGGCTGTTCGGCGCGTTCTTCCTCGCCTTCGCGATCAAGGTCCCGATGGTGCCGTTCCACACCTGGCTCCCCGACGCCCACGTCGAGGCGCCGACGGCGGGCTCGGTGATCCTGGCGGGGATCCTGCTCAAGATGGGCACCTACGGCTTCCTGCGCTTCGCGCTGCCGTTCTTCCCCTTCGTCGCGACCAACCCCACCGTGACCGCAGTGGTCGTGACGCTGGCGGTGGTGGGGATCGTGTACGGCGCGCTGGTGGCGATGGTGCAGCCCGACTTCAAGAAGCTGATCGCCTACTCGTCGGTGAGCCACCTCGGCTTCGTGGTGCTGGGCATCTGGGCGCTGACGGTGCAGAGCGTGCAGGGCGCCCTCATGGTCATGATCAACCACGGCATCTCGACGGGGGCGCTGTTCTTCCTGGTGGGGATGATCTACGAGCGGCGCCACAGCCGGATGGTCGCCGATTTCGGCGGCCTGGCGCGGGTGGTGCCGGCGTTCGCCGCCGTGCTCACCCTGGTGAGCCTGTCCTCCATCGGCCTGCCGGGCACCAACGGCTTCGTGGGCGAGTTCCTGGTCCTGCTGGGGACGTTCCGCACCCACGCCCTCGCGGCCGGCATCGCCACCACCGGCGTGATCTTCGCGGCCTGCTACCTCCTCTGGGCGCTGCAGCGGGTGATCTACTACCCGCTCGAGAAGGAGGAGAACCGCAAGCTCACCGACCTCACGCGGCGTGAGTGGGTCGTCCTGGTGCCGCTGCTGGCGGTGATCCTGTGGCTCGGGCTCGCGCCCGGGCCGGTGCTGCGGCGGATGGAGCCGTCCGCGCGGCACTTCATCGAGCTGGTGCACGGGCACGCGGCCCCGGCGGTCGCCGAGGCGGGGGGGCGCTAGCCATGCCGCTCGATCTCGACACCGTCTGGGGGCTGCTCCGCTCCCTGCTGCCGGAGACCGTGCTCACGGTGTGGGCGATGGCGCTGCTGCTCGACGCGGCCTGGCACCACCGCGAGCCCGGTGCGGTGCGGCGGGCCGGGCGGCTGGCGCTGCCGGGGCTCGCGCTCGCGGCGGCGGCCGTCGTGTGGCTGTGGGCGTCGCACGCGACCGCCGCGGGCCTGGCCACCAGCGTGGCGATCGACCGGTTCCGCTTCGCGGTGGACCTGATCGTGCTGCTCGCCGCGGCGCTGGCCGTGCTGTTCTCGCTCGACTACCTCGAGCGCGAGCAGATCCGGGTCCCGGAGTACTACGCGCTGGTGCTGTTCGCCGCGGTGGGGATGATGCTGCTGGCCGGCGGCGAGGACCTGTTCGTGATCTTCCTCGGCCTCGAGCTGATGTCGGTGTCGGTGTACGTGCTCTCGGGCATCGACCGGCGGAGCCCGGTCGGCGGCGAGGCGGCGCTCAAGTACTTCCTGCTCGGCGCGTTCGCGTCCGCCTTCTTCCTGTACGGCATCGCGCTGCTGTACGGCGCGACCGGCACCACGAAGCTGGCGCTGATCGCGCAGCAGATCGGGCCGCTGCAGCTCAAGACCCACCCGATGCTGCTGGCGGGCATGGCGCTGCTGTTCATCGGCTTCGGCTTCAAGGTCGCGGCGGTGCCGTTCCACATGTGGACGCCGGACGTGTACGACGGCGCGCCGACGCCGGTGACGGCGTTCATGGCGACGGCCGTGAAGGCGGCGGCGTTCGCCGCCCTGGTGCGCGTGCTGCTCGAGGCGTTCGGCGGCATCCACGTCGTGTGGGAGCCGGTGATCGGGGCGCTGGCGGCGGTCACGATGGTGGTGGGCAACCTGGTCGCGCTGGCCCAGCGGTCGCTGAAGCGCATGCTGGCGTACTCGAGCATCGCGCACGCCGGCTACCTGCTGACCGCGCTGGTGGGCGGCTCCACGGAGGGCGCCGCGGCGTTCCTGATCTACCTGCTGTTCTACACGCTGATGACGGTGGGCGCGTTCGCGATCCTGGCGATGAAGGGCCGGCAGGGCGAGCGGGACGTGGCCACGGACGACCTGGCCGGCCTCGCCGAGACGCACCCGTGGCTCGCGCTGGCGATGACGATCTGCATGCTCTCGCTGCTCGGCTTCCCGGGCACCGCCGGATTCATCGGCAAGTGGTACATCCTCGCGTCGGCGACCGGCGGCGGCCACGGCGCCCTGGCGGCCCTGCTCGTCGTGACCAGCGTCGTGTCGGCGGGGTACTATCTGCCGGTGATCATGGCGATGTACATGAAGCCCCGCGCGCACGACCGGGTGCACGAGGGCATCCTGATCCCGCGGACGGCCGGCATCACGCTCGCGGTCATGGTGGCGGCGCTGCTCGTCTTCGGGCTGTGGCCCAACCCGGTGCTGTCGGCGGCCCGCACCGGCTCGCACGCGTTCCTCCCGCCGGGCGTTTCGACCATTTCCGCTCCCGTCCAGGTCTCCAACTAGCGGCAATGCGGGCCGCTCCGGCGGCCCGCGGCGGCTCCCGAACATGCGCATCGATCCCGTCATCTTCCGGCAATACGACATCCGCGGCACCGTCGGCGCCGACCTCACCACCGACGTGGCGCGCGCCGTGGGCGTGGCGATGGGCAGCGAGGCCGCGCAGCGGCTGGCCCGCACGCCCGTCCTGGCGGTGGGCCGCGACAACCGGCCCAGCGGCGAGGCGCTCGAGAAGGCGCTGATCGAAGGCCTGCTGGCCGCGGGCGCCCAGGTGCGGGACGTCGGGCTGCTGCCCACGCCGACCCTGTACTTCGCCATCCACCACCTGGCCGCGGACGGCGGCGTCCAGGTCACCGGCTCGCACAACCCCCCCGAGATGAACGGCTTCAAGATGGTGCTCGGCGGCCTGCCGTTCGCCGGGGACGACATCCAGGGGCTGCGCGAGCGGATCGTCGCCGACCGCTTCGCGTCGGGGCGGGGCGCCGTGACGACGCACGACGTGCTGGACGCGTACGGGGCGGAGATCGACGCCCGGATCGGCAGGCTCGCGCGCCCGCTCAGCGTGGTCGTGGACTGCGGCAACGGGATGCCGGGCCTGACGTATCCCGGCGTGCTCGAGCGCGCTCGGCGCCAGGGTGGACCGGCTGTACTGCGAGTCGGACGGCACCTTCCCCAACCACCACCCCGACCCGACGGTGCTCGCCAACCTCCGCGACCTCCAGGCGCGGGTGCGGCGCAGCACGGCCGACCTCGGGATCGCGTTCGACGGCGACGGCGACCGGATCGGCGCGGTGGACGAGACGCGGGACCGTGCTGTTCGGCGACCAGATCCTCGCCCTGCTCGGCGAGGACGTGGTGCGCCGCCTGGGGCCGGGCCAGGAGGTCATCTTCGACGTGAAGTGCTCCGACGCGCTGCCCGAGGCGCTGGAGCGCGCGGGCGCCCGGCCGGTGATGTGGATGACCGGCCACTCGTACATCAAGGCGAAGATGAAGGAGAGCGGCGCCGTCCTCGCGCGGCGAGATGAGCGGCCACATGTTCTTCGGGCCGCCCGACTACCTCGGCTTCGACGACGCCCTGTACGCGGCGGCGCGGCTCCTGAAGATCGTGGCCGGCCAGCAGCGGGCCGCTGTCGGCGCTCCGCGAGGGCGCTGCCGCAGTACGTGTCCACGCCCGAGATCCGGGTGGACTGCGCCGAAGACCGGAAGGTGGCCGTCGTCGCCGCCGCGGCGCGACACTTCGCCGCGAAGTACTCCACCGTCACCATCGACGGCGTGCGCTGGCGCACCGGGCGACGGGTGGGGGCTGATCCGCGCGTCCAACACGCAGCCCATCCTGGTGCTGCGGTTCGAAGCCCGGAGCGCGCCGGGACTCGAGGCGATCCGCCGCGAGGCGGAGGCGGTGCTGCGCGAGCAGGGAGTCGGCGGCCTCGGCCCATGAGCCGGCGCCGGATCGCGGTGGTCGCGTTCGGCGCCGCCGTCGTGGCGCTGTTCGGCGGCCGGTGGGCGGCGATCCAGTACACCGAAGCCGCGTGGTACGCCGATCTCGGCCTGTCCCGCCTCTACTGGACCCGGCTGTCCCACGACGTCTTCTGGCACCTGGCGGTGGCGGCCGTCGCGACCCTGTGGTACGCGGCGCAGACGTTCGGCGTCTACCGCTCGATCGGCGCCGTGCATCTCCCGCGCCGCGTCGGCAACCTCGAGATCGCGGAGGCCGTGCCGCGCCGGGTGCTGCGCGCGGTCGCCGTGCTGATCGCCGTGGTCCTCGGCGTGGTGACCGCCGCGACCTTCCCCGACGTGCCGGCGCTGGTGTCCCTCTCCGCGTCCGCCGTCCCGCTCAACTTCCTGGAGCCGGTGCTGGGACGGGACGCGTCGTTCTACCTCGCCCGCCTGCCCCTGCTCGAGACCCTGCACCTGATGGCGTTGCTGATGGTGCTGTTCGGGGCGTTCGTCGCGCTGGCGCTGTACGCCATGACGGGGAGCGTCACCCTCGCCGGGCGGCGGCTGCGGGCGACGCCGCACGCCCGCGTGCACGTGGTCGTGCTGCTGGCCGCGCTCGCGATCGTGGTGGCCTGGGGGTTCCAGCTCGATGGGTACGCGATCGTTGGCGGCGGCGGGAGCGCGGGCGGCGCGCTGGCCGCGACCGACCGTGCGATCCGGATCCCGGCGTGCACGGCGCTGGCGGCGCTGGCGCTGGTGGTCGCGGCCGGCACCACGGTTTCGCTGCGCCGCGGGCGCCCGGCGCTGCTCGTGGCCATGTGGGCCACGCTGGCGGTCGCGGCCGTGCTGGGGCGCTTCGTGGTGCCGTACGTGGCCGACGCCTGGCGGAGCCGGCCCGACCGGGAGACCGCGGCCGCGCTGTCGCAGTACGCCGACCGCTACTCCCGCGCGGGCCTGGGCGTGCTCGGCGACGTCGAGCCGGAATCGCTGGCGGCGGCCCCGGAGGCCCCCGCGGACAGTCTCGCCGCGCTGGGCCGGGAGCTGCGCGGCGTCTCCCCGTGGGACGGCGAGCCCGCGCTGCTCGAGGCCGCGCTGGCCGCGGCGCTGCCCGACACCGCGCGGCCGCGGACCTGGAGCGCCACGCTCGACCTCTACGCCGGCTCGGGCGGCGCGCCGCAGTTCGCGGCGCTGGCCGTGCCCGAGACCGACGAGCTCGGCTTCGAACGCAACGCCCGTCCGCCCGACTGGACCGCGCTGCACCGCGGCCCGCTGTCGTGGGCGGGGGACCCGGTGGCGGTGACGGCCGAGGCGGGCGAGGGTGGCGCGCTGCAGTTCCTGAGCGCCCTCGGGCCGGACGCCGATACCGCCGCCGTGCCGGGGCCGGTTCGCCGCTCGGGCGGTCGCCTGCGCTACGTCGCGCACGCCGCCGGCACCGCGGTCGTCGGCCCGAACGAGGCGCCGCCCGCCGGCGGGCCGCAGGGCCTTCGGCTCGGCGGCCTGGGGCGCCGCCTCCTCTTCGCGTGGGCGCTCCAGTCCCCGCCGCTGCTCGACCGGCGCACCAGCGTGGCGGACCGGGTGCTCGTCTGGCGCGACGTCCCGCGCCGGCTCGAGCGCCTCTATCCCTTCGCCTCGTTCGATGCGCCCCGCGCCGCCCTGGTGGACGGGAGCGTGGTCTGGCTCGCCGACGGATACCTGGCCTCGGCGCGCTTCCCCCTCGCCGACCACGTGACCTGGGACGGCGACGACGTCAACTTCCTGCGCGCGGCGTACGTGGCGACGGTGGACGCCGCGACGGGCGTGACCCGGCTGTACCTGCGCCCGCCGGACCTCCCCTTCGCCGCCAGCGTCGCCGCCGGGATGGGCGCGGCGCCGCTCCCGAGCGACAGCCTCGGTGCGAGCCTGCGCCGGCACCTCGGCTATCCGGTCGGGCTGCTGATCGCCCAGGCCGAGATGCTGGCCCGCCATCGCGGCGACACCGGCGTGGCGGCGCGGCCCTGGGCGCTGGCCGTGCGCGCCGGCGACACCGCCAGCGCGGGGCCGCCGCCCCCACACGCGGAGCTGGCGCTGCTGCGCCTCGACGGCACACCGCGCCTGTGGCGCCTGCTCCCGCTGGCCGACGACTCGGGCAACGCCCTGACCGCTTTCGTGGCCGCCACCACGCGTGCCAACGGCATGCCGCTCGTGAGGCTGCTGCGCCTGCGCCCGGGCACGTTCCCCACGCTCGCCGCGGCCGAGAGCCGCATCGCGCTCGCCCCCACCGTCGTCGGGGCCATGGCGCAGGAATCCGGGCCCGCCGGCAATGTGCGCCGGGGCGACGTGGCGGTCGTCCCGGCCGCGGGCACAGTGGCGTACGTGGAGTACCTGTTCACCACCGCGCACCGCTCGTCCGAGCCGCTGCTGCCGCGCGACGTCGCCGTGCTCACCGGAGGCCACCTCGGTGTCGGCGCCGACGTCGAGGCCGCCGCGAGATCGCTCGCCGTCGCCGGGGCCTCCACCGCGGCGGAGGCCGCCGTCTCGGCGTCGCTGGTCGAGGCGCGGCGGGCCTTCCTCGCGCTCGACTCCGCCGCGCGCCGCGGCGACTGGGCCCGGTTCGGGCGCGCCTACGAACGTCTCCGCCAGGCGCTCGGCGCGCCCGGCAGCGGAGTGCCCCGGCCTTGAAGACCACGGGCAACTCCCCTAGCTTCGGCCCCCTGCCGGAGGGATCGTGAAGGGTCAGACGGTCGTCGTGGCGCTGGGAGGCAACGCGCTCGCCCGCGGGGGCGAGCGTGCCACGATCGCCAATCAGTTCCGGCACACGCGCGAGAGCCTGGCGCCGATCGTGGATCTGGCGCGCGAGGGATGGCGGATCGCGATCGTCCACGGCAACGGGCCGCAGGTCGGCGACTCCCTGGCCCGAAACGAGATCTCCGCCGCCGAGATCGAGCCGCTCCCCCTCGGCGTCCTCGTCGCCGAAACCGCGGGGTGGATCGGCTACATGATCCAGCAGTCGCTCCAGAACGCCCTCGAGCGGGCCAAGATCGCGCGCGACGTCGTCACCGTCATCACGCAGACCGAGGTCGCGCCCGACGACCCGATGCTCCGGGTCGCCACCAAGCCGATCGGCATGGAGCTGTCGGACGCGCGGCGCGCCACCCTCGCGCGCCACGGCGTGGCCGTCGGCCAGGACGCCGCGGGACGGTGGCGGCGCCTGGCCGCGAGCCCCATCCCGATCGACCTGGTGGAGGCCCCCGTGGTCCGGCGCCTGGTGGAGCAGGGGACCATCGTGATCGCCGCGGGGGGCGGGGGCCCGCCGGTCTATCGCGACCCGGTGCTGCGGCTCGAGGGCGTGGACGCCGTCGTGGACAAGGACCGCACCGCCGCCATCCTGGCGCGGGAGCTCAAGGCGGCCCTGCTCCTCATCCTCACCGACGTACCCGCCGTTTACCGCGCGTACGGCACGGAGCGTGCAGCGCCCATCCGCCGGATGAGCGTCGCGGAAGCCGAATCCCTGGTGAGCACGGGGCAATGCGGCACGGGCAGCATGCGGCCCAAAGTCGAGGCGGCGATCGCCTTCGCCAGGACCGGCGGCCGCGCGATCATCGCGGAGTTGAGTCAGGGGATCGCCGCGATTCGCGGCGAAACGGGAACCACCATCGTGACCGAGGACTGATGAACATACACGAATACCAGGCCCGCGAATTGCTCGCCCACGCGGGGATCGCGGTGCCGCCCGGCGTGGTGGCGACCAGCCCCGCCGAAGCCAAGCGCGCCATGGAGCGGCTGGGCGTACCGCGCGTCGTCGTCAAGGCGCAGGTGCACGCCGGCGGGCGCGGCAAGGCGGGCGGCGTGAAGCTCGCGGACACCCCCGAGCAGGCCGAGCGCATCGCCGCCCAGATCCTGGGCATGAAGATCAAGGGCCTCACGGTCACCAAGGTGCTGGTGGTGCCAGCCGCCGACATCGCGAGCGAGGCGTACGTCGGCGTGATCGTGGACCGCGTGAGCCGCTCGCCCGTGTTCATGGTGAGCCCGGCCGGCGGCATCGACATCGAGGAGGTCGCCGCCAAGACCCCGGAGAAGATCTTCAAGACCACGGTGGACGCCCGCTACGGCTTGCTGCCGCACCAGGCGATGGCGCTGGCGTTCCGGCTCTACACCGACCTCGCGCAGGTGCGCCAGGCCGCCGACATCCTCCAGAAGCTCTACCGCGCGTTCGTGGACGCCGGCGCGTCGCTGGCGGAGATCAACCCGCTGGTGGTGACGCCCAAGGGCGAGGTCGTGGCGCTCGACGCCAAGATCAACGTGGACGACAACGAGCTGGAGCGGCAGCCCGGCCATCGAGGCGCTGCGCGACACGGCGGCCGAGGAGCCGAAGGAGGTCATGGCCCGCGACGCCAACCTCACGTACATCAAGCTCGACGGGAACGTCGGCTGCTGCGTGAACGGCGCCGGCCTGGCCATGGCGACGATGGACCTGGTGAAGTACTACGGCGGCGAGCCGGCCAACTTCCTCGACATCGGCGGCTCGTCCAACCCCGAGAAGGTCGTGACGGCGCTCAAGATCATCACCGCGGACCCGAACGTGAAGGCGATCCTGTTCAACATCTTCGGCGGCATCACCCGCTGCGACGACGTGGCCAACGGCATCGTGGCCGCGACGAAGCAGTTCAAGGTGGACCGCCCGCTCGTGATCCGCCTGACCGGCACCAACGAGAAGGAGGCGGTGAAGATCCTCGAGGGCGTCGGCATGCGCGCGCTCACCGACATGGACGCCGCGGTGGAGCAGGCGGTGAAGCTGGCGAAGGGAGGGGCGGCGGCGTGAGCATCTTCATCGACAAGAGCACCCGGCTGGTGGTGCAGGGCATCACCGGCCGCGACGGCTCGTTCCACACCAAGCAGATGATGGCCTACGGCACCCCGGTCGTGGCGGGCGTGACGCCCGGCAAGGGCGGGCAGCAGTTCGAGGGGAAGGTCCCGATCTTCAACACGGTGGCCGAGGCGGTGGCGGCCACGGGCGCGAACACGTCGGTCATCTACGTGCCGGCCCGGTTCGCGGCCGACGCGATCTTCGAGGCGGCGGACGCCGGCGTGAAGCTGGTCGTCTGCATCAGCGAGGGCGTCCCGGTCCTCGACATGACCCGCGTCTGGCCGTTCCTGGTCGAGCGCGGCGTCCGGCTCATCGGCCCCAACTGCCCGGGCATCATCTCGCCCGGCCAGGCCAAGGTCGGCATCATCCCGGGCAACATCTGCATCCCCGGTCCGGTGGGCGTGGTCTCGCGCTCGGGCACGCTGACGTACGAGGTCGTCTACCAGCTCACGCGGGCCGGCATCGGCCAGACGACGTGCGTCGGGATCGGCGGCGACCCGATCATCGGCACCAACTTCATCGACTGCCTCGCGGCCTTCGAGGCGGACCCGGCCACCAAGGCGGTCGTGATGATCGGCGAGATCGGCGGCACCGACGAGCAGAACGCCGCCGAGTTCGTCCGCAGGAAGATGAAGAAGCCGGTGGTCGGCTTCATCGCCGGCCAGACGGCGCCGCCGGGACGGCGGATGGGCCACGCCGGCGCCATCATCTCGGGCAGCTCGGGCACGGCGGCGGAGAAGATCGCGGCCTTCGAAAAGGCCGGCATCGCCGTGATGAAGCGGCCCGCCGACGTCGTGGCGCTGATCCAGGCCCGGCTCAAGGCGGCGCGCCGGCCGCAGCCCTCGCGACCCGCCAAGGCCGGCAAGCCGAAGGCGTCGGCCAAGGCGCGCAAGCCGGCCAAGGCGCGCAAGCCGCCCAAGCCCGTGAAGCGCAAGCGGTGACGCTCGCCGAGCTTCTCGACCGGCGCCGCATCGTCGTGCCGCTCGAAGCCACGAGCGTGCGCGAGGCCACCATCGAGCTGGCGCGGGCCCTGGCCCGCGCCGGCGCGGTCGCCGACGAGGCCCGCCTCACCGAGATCCTGAAGAACGAGTGGCCGGAAGACGTGGTCATGGTGGCCGGCCGCGCCTTCCTGCCGCATTTCCGCACCGACGCCGTGGCCGCGCTCACGCTCGGGATCGGCGTGGCGCCCCAGCCCATCTGCCGGGGCAACGATCCCAACCGCTGCGCCCGCGTCGTCGTGCTGATCGCGGCCCCGACCCGCGAAGCCTCGGAGTACCTGCGCGCCATGAGCGCCGTGGCGCGCGCCCTCGCGTCGGACGAGGTGCTCGCGGGCCTCCACGCGGCCCGCACGCCCGACGAGGTGCTGGCCGTCGCGGGCCTGCGCGACGCGCCGGTGCCCGCCGAGGTGACGGTGCACGACGTGATGACCAGCAGCGTCATGACCGTCGGCCCCGACACCACGCTCGCCGAGGCGGCCCGCCTCATGCTCGGCCGCCGCGTCCGGGCCCTGCCGGTCACCGGGGAGAACGGCGAGGTGCTCGGCCTCCTCACCGACGGGCACCTCCTCAAGCACCTGCTGCCGCAGACCGTCCAGCAGCTCTCGACCGGCCAGATGAAGGCCGTCAAGCGCCGCACCACCCGCGGCTCGCCCAAGACGCCGACCGACGTGCCGGTCCGCGAGGCGATGGACCGCACCGTGCTGTGCCTCGCCGAAGACCAGACCATCGCCGACGTGGCCGCCCTGATGCTGGCCAAGGACGTGGACCGCTTTCCCGTCACCCGCGACGGCGCGCTCGTCGGGTTCCTGACCCGCGGCGACATCGTCCGCAAACTCCTGGGGTACTGAACCGCCGATGCTCACGCTCGCGATCGTCAAGCCCGACGCCATGGCCGCCGGCAAGGCCGGCAAGGTCCTCGCCCACCTCGAGGCCGCCGGCTTCCACGTGCGCGCCGCCCGCCTGGTCCGACTCACCGTGGTGCAGGCCGAGGCCTTCTACGCGGTGCACCGCGAGCGGCCGTTCTTCCGGCCCCTGGTGGCCTTCATGACGTCGGGGCCCTGCCTGCCCCTGGCCCTCGAGCGCGACGACGCGGTCCGGAAGCTCCGCGAGGTCATCGGCGCCACCGACCCGAAGGAGGCCGCGGCCGGCACCGTGCGCGCCCTGTACGCCGAGTCCAAGGAGCGCAACGCCATCCACGCCTCCGACAGCCCCGAGAACGCGGCGCGGGAGGTCGGGTTCTTCTTCACCGAGGCGGAGCTGGTCTGAGGCTGCCGCGGCCCGCGCGCCGCATCGTTGACCCAAGCAGGACAAGGAGTTAGCTTCACCGCCCATGCTTCGCATCGACCTCGCGGCGGTGCGCGAGGGCCCGGTCCCCGTAGCCGACGAGCTCGCGCCCGCCGACCCGCTCCTGGCGGGTGCGGGGATCACGCTCGCCGCGCCGCTCAAGGTCTCCGGACGGCTCAGCGCCGCCGGGGAGGGCAAGTATTACTGGCAGGCGAAGCTCGAGACGGTGATCAGGGCCGAGTGCCGCCGCTGCCTCGCCCCCGTGGACGTTCCCGTTTCGCAAGCGCTCGGCCTGGTGTTCGTGGCCGAGGAGGACGCCGAGGACGACGAGGACTGCTACGTCGTGCCGCGGCGCGCGGTCGCGCTGGACCTGTCGGGCGCGGTGCGCGAGGAGCTGGTCCTCGCCGTCCCGCAGTTCGTGGAGTGCCGCGCCGACTGCCGCGGCCTCTGCCCCCGCTGCGGCGCCGACCTGAATGCGGGCCTCTGCGGCTGCCAGCGCGACGTGGACCCGCGCTGGGCCGCACTCACGAAGTTACCGCGAGGTGAATGACGCATGGCTGTCCCGAAGCGACGGACATCGAAATCCAAGAAGCGCAAGCGCCGCACCCATCACAAGGCGGCGCTCCCCACGCTCTCCCCGTGCCCGAAGTGCGGCGAAATGCGCATCCCGCACCGGGTATGCCCGAACTGCGGCTATTACAAGGGCGAGAGGCGGATCGAGATCGAGGACTGAGTGATCCGCATCGCCATTGATGCGATGGGGGGCGACCACGCCCCCGCCGTGCCCGTCGCCGGCGCCGCCCTCGCGCTCGGAGAGCTGCCCTCCGACGTGGTGCTGCAGCTCGTCGGCCAGCCCCGCGTGCTGGAGCGGGAGCTGGAGCGGCATGCGGCGGACCGGGCGCGCCTCGAGGTCATCGAGGCGCCCGACGTCATCGGCATGGCCGAGAAACCGCTTCAGGCGATCCGCTCCAAACGCCAGTCCTCCATCAACATAGGCGTTGGGCTCCAGAAGGCCGGCAAGTCGGACGCCTTCATCAGCGCGGGCAACACCGGCGCCGTCATGGCGGCCTCCACGCTCGTCCTCGGCCTGTACGCCGGCTTCGAGCGCCCGGCCATCGGCACCCCCTTTCCCACCAGCCGGCAGTCGGTCCTGGTGCTCGACGCCGGGGCCAACGTGGACTGCTCGGCCACCGAGCTGGTCGGCTTCGCGCGGCTCGGCGTGCTCTACGCCCGCGACGTGATGGGCCGGACGAATCCGGCGGTGGGGCTGCTCAACATCGGCGAGGAAGAGGAAAAGGGGAACACGGCGGCGAAGGAGGCGCACCGGCTGCTGCGGGCGAGCGGGCTCCCCTTCGTGGGCAACGTGGAAGGACGCCACGTCCTGCTCGGGCGCTGCGAGCAGGGGGATTTCGACGTGGTGGTGTGCGACGGGTTCGTGGGGAACGTGCTGCTGAAGTTCTACGAGTCGGTGGCGCGGCTGTTCCACGGGCTGGTCGAGCGCGAGCTGGGCGCGGACGCGGCCGCCAGCGACGCGATGGGCCGCATTTTCCGGGCGCTGGACTACGCGGAGTACGGCGGCGCGCCGCTCCTCGGGGTGCAGGGCCTCTCCATCATCTGCCATGGGCGCTCCACTCCCAATGCCATCCGGCACGCGATCCGGCTGACGGTGGAGGCGTGCCAGCACCAGCTGGTGCAGCACATGGCGCGCGAGTTCTCGCACAACCAGGCGGCTTCGTGAAGACTCCCACGGTCGCCTTCGCCGGACTGGGCGCGATGGTGCCGGCGCGGGTGGTGACCAACGCCGACTTCGAAAAGACCCTCGAGACCTCCGACACGTGGATCCGCGAGCGCACGGGCATCCGGGAGCGGCACTTCGCCGGCCCGGACGAGACCACCGCCGGCATGGCGCGCGACGCGTGCCTCCTGGCGCTGGCGGACGCCAAGCGCGACGTGACCGACGTGGATCTCCTGGTGGGCGCGACGGCGTCGCCCGACCGGCTCCTGCCGTCCATGGCGTGCGATGTCCAGGCCCTGCTCGGCGCGAAGAACGCCGCAGCCTTCGACGTCATCGCCGCCTGCCCCGGCTGGATCTACGCGCTGACGGTCGCCAAGGCGATGATCGAGGCGGGCAACGCCACGTGCGCGCTGGCCGTCGGCAGCGAGAAGCTGAGCTGCATCACCGACCAGACCGACCGCTCCACGGCCGTGCTCCTGGGCGACGGCGCGGGCGCGGGCGTGCTGGTGAAGGCGACGGGGGAGCGGGGCATCCTCTCCACCTACCTCAAGTCCGACGGCACCCTGGCCGAGCTGCTGTACCGGCCGGGCGGCGGCGCCGCCCACCCGCCGAGCGAGGCGCTGCTCAAGGACCACAGCTACTACCTCAAGATGGCCGGCCGCGAGGTCTTCAAGTCGGCGGTGAAGGCCATGGCCGAGGCGTCGCAGTGCGCTCTCGACCTGGCGGGCGTCACGGCCGATCAGATCAACCTGCTGGTCCCGCACCAGGCGAACCTGCGCATCATCAACGCGACGGCCGAGCACGCGCACCTGCCGATGGAGAAGGTGTTCGTGAACGTGGATCGCTACGGCAACACCAGCTCGGCCTCGATTCCGCTCGCGCTCGACGAGGCCCGCAAGTGCGGCCGCCTCAAGGCGGGCGACCTGGTGCTGCTCGTCACCTTCGGCTCGGGGTTCACCTGGGGAGCGATGGTCGTCCGCTGGTGAGCGTCGCGCTGCTGTGTCCGGGCCAGGGCTCGCAGCGGGTCGGGATGGCGAAGGACCTGGCGGAGGCGTTCCCCGAAGCGCGGGCGGCGCTCGGGCTGGTGGACGAAGCGCTGGGCTTCGCGCTCACCAGGGTCATGTGGGAGGGCCCCGAGGAGCTCCTGACCCGCACCGACCACGCGCAGCCCGCGATCCTCGCCCACACGGCGGCGGCGTGGGCAGTGGTGGGGCCGCGGCTGGCGGGCCGGGCGGCGGGGGCGGCGGGCCACTCGCTGGGCGAGTACAGCGCCTACGTCGCCGCGGGCGCCCTCGGCCTGGCCGAGGCGGCGCGCCTGGTGCGGCGGCGCGGCGAGCTGATGCACGAGGCGGGCACCGCGCGGCCCGGCACGATGGCCGCGGTCATGGGGCTCGACGCGGAGCGCGTGGCGGCCGCGTGCCGGGAGGCGAGCGGCGGGGGCGGCGTCGCGGTGGCGGCGAACCTCAACGCCCCGGACCAGATCGTCATCTCCGGCGACCCCGAGGCGATCACCCGCGCGGGGGAGCTGCTCAAGGCGGCGGGCGCCAAGCGCGTGATCCCGCTCAAGGTGAGCGGGGCGTTCCACTCGCCGCTCATGGCGCCCGCGGCCGAGCGCTTGGGCCAGGCGCTGGACGCCGCCGCCCTCGCCGCGCCGGCGTTCCCCGTCGTGGCGAACGCGAGCGCGGAGCCGGTGCGCGAGGCCGGGGCCGCGCGGCGCCTCCTGGCGGCGCAGCTCACGTCCCCCGTGCGGTGGGTGGAGTCGGTCCGCGCGCTGGCGGTGCTGGCGGGGCGGGGCGGAGCGGACGTCAGCTTCGTCGAGGTGGGCCCCGGCAACGTCCTCACGGGCCTGGCGAGGCGCATCGTGCCCGGAGCGAAGACGGTGAACCTCGGGACGGCCGCCGAGGTGGCGGCGTTCCTGGAGGCCGGATGAAGCTGGAGCTGGACGGCAAGGTCGCGATGGTGACCGGCGCCGGCCGCGGGATCGGCCGGCACATCGCCGCGCTCATGGCCTGCGGACTCGGCGCGAAGGTGGCGGTGCTGGACCGCGACTACGAGCACGCCTGCGAGGTCGCCGACGAGATCGAGTGCGGCGCCACGGGCTTCCGGGTGGACGTGGTGGACACGAAGGCGATCGACGCCTGCGTCGCCGAGGTGGAGCGGGATCTCGGCCCCATCGAGGTGCTGGTCAACAACGCCGGCGTGACCCGGGACAACCTGCTGGTCCGGCTGTCGGAGGAGCAGTGGGACACGGTCCTGGACGTGAACCTCAAGGGCGCCTACCGGATGATCAAGGCGGTCGCCAAGGGCATGATGCAGCGCCGGTCCGGGCGGATCATCAACGTCGCGAGCGTCGTCGGCCTGGTGGGCAACCGCGGGCAGGCCAATTACGCCGCGTCCAAGGCCGGGCTGATCGGGCTGACGAAGAGCGTGGCCAAGGAGCTGGCGTCGCGCAACATCCGGGTGAACGCGGTGGCGCCGGGGTTCATCGAGACGGACATGACCGCGGGGTTGACCCCGCAGGCGCGCGAGGCGCTGACCGCCCAGATCGCGCTGGGCCGCCTCGGCGCTCCGGAAGACGTGGCGCACATGGTGGCCTTCCTCGCATCCGATGAGGCGGCGTACATTACGGGCCAGGTGTTCGTGGTCGATGGCGGGATGGTGATGTAGCGGTTTTCACCCTTTGGAGGGACGCAACTCTCATGGCCGACATGGCGAATCTCGAAGCCCGAGTGAAGGACATCATCGCCGAGGAGCTGGGCGTCGAGCGGGAGAAGCTCACCAACGAGGCGAGCTTCATGGAGGATCTCGGCGCCGACAGCCTCGACACCGTCGAGCTCGTAATGGCGTTCGAGAAGGAGTTCGACCTCGACATCCCGGACGAAGAGGCGGAGAAGCTCCGCACCGTCGGGGACGCCCTCACCTACCTGCACCAGCGGATGAGCGCGAAGTAGTGGAGCGGAGGGTCGTCGTCACCGGCCTCGGGTTGGTGACGCCAGTCGGCAACACCGTGGAAGAGAGCTGGAGCGCGCTGGTCGCCGGGAAGTCCGGGGCCGCGCGCATTCAGCGTTTCGATCCCACGCCGCTCGACGTGCGGTTCGGCTGCGAGGTGAAGGGGTTCGACGCGGGCGCCTACCTCGAGCGCAAGGAAGCCAAGCGCTACGACCTGTTCTGCCAGTACGCCATCGCCGCCAGCGTCCAGGCGGTGCAGGCCGCGGGGCTGGCGGGAGGGTTCCCGGAGCCCGACCGCACCGGCGTCCTGATCGGGAGCGGGATCGGCGGCATCGCGACGTTCGAGGAGCAGTGCAAGATCTACCTGGAGAAGGGGCCGGGCCGCGTATCGCCCTTCTTCGTGCCGATGTTCATTCCCGACATGGCGGCGGGCCTGGTGGCGATGCGCTACGGCGTCACGGGCCCGAACTTCTGCACGGTCTCGGCCTGCGCGTCGTCCGCGCACGCGATCGGGGAGGCCTACCGCACGATCCAGCGGGGCGACGCGGACGTGATGATCGCGGGCGGGGCGGAGGCGGCCATCACGCCGCTGGCCATCGCCGGCTTCGCGAACATGAAGGCGCTCTCGCCGCGCAACGACGACCCCGAGCACGCGTCGCGCCCCTTCGACGGCACGCGCGACGGGTTCGTGCTCGGCGACGGCGCCGGGATCGCCGTCCTGGAGAGCCTCGAGCACGCGGAGCGGCGCGGCGCGCCGGTGCTGGTCGAGGTCGCGGGGTTCGGGATGAGCGCGGACGCGTACCACATGACGCAGCCCGCCCCGGAGGGCCGCGGCGCCCAGCAGGCGATGCGGGCCGCGCTGGCCGACGCCTGCCTCTCGCCGGGCGACGTGGCGTACATCAACGCCCACGGCACGTCCACGCCGGCGGGCGACAGCGCCGAGACCCAGGCCGTGAAGGCGGTCTTCGGCGACCGCGCCCGGAAGGTCGTGTTCGGCTCCACCAAGTCCATGACGGGGCACCTGCTCGGCGCGGCCGGCGGCGTGGAATTCGGCGTCTGCGCCCTGGTGATCGGACGCGGCGTCATCCCGCCGACGATCAACTACGTCACGCCCGATCCCGAGTGCGACCTCGACTGTGCGCCCAACCACGCCGTGGAGCGCCGCGTGGACGTCGCCATGTCCAACTCGTTCGGCTTCGGCGGCCACAACGTGACGCTGATCGCCAAGCGCTTCGCCGCCTAGCGGACCTCCGCCGGTGACGTCCACCCTCACGCTCCAGGGCGGCCTCGAGCTCGCCATCGACGACGGCGGGCTGCGGGCGGTCGCCGAGAAGGTGGCCGCCGGCGAGCGCCTCGGCCAGGACGACGCCGTCGCCCTGTTCGAGAGCCGCGACCTGCTGGCCGTCGGGGCCATGGCGGACGCCGCCAACCGCGCCAGGAACGGGTCCCGGGTGTTCTTCTCGGCCAACCAGCACATCAACCCCACCAACGTGTGCGTGCTCCGCAACACCTGCGCGTTCTGCTCGTTCGCGCGCACGCCGAAGGAGGAGGGGGCGTACACGCGCACCCTCGAGGAGGTGCTGGCCGAGGCGTCGCGTTCCAAGAGCGCGCCGACCCGCGAGTTCCACATCGTGGGCGGGCTGCACCCCAAGCTGCGCCTGAGCTACTACACGGACATGATCCGCGCCCTGCGCGCGGCCTATCCCGGGGTGCACGTCAAGGCGCTCACCGCGGTGGAGATCGCGCACCTGGCGCGGATCGAGAAGTGCTCGTTCCGCGACGTGCTGCAGCAGCTCAAGGACGCCGGCCTCACCAGCCTGCCGGGCGGCGGCGCCGAGGTCTTCGGCCGGGCGGTGCGCATGACCATCGCCGACCGCAAGCTGGCCGGTGACGACTGGCTCGAGGTGCACCGCCAGGCGCACGCGCTCGGCATCCCCACCAACTGCACCATGCTCTACGGGCACGTGGAGACGATGCGCGACCGCGCGGAGCACCTGCTGATCCTCCGCGGCCTGCAGGACGAGACCGGCGGCTTCCTGACCTACATCCCGCTCGCCTACCACCCGGACCACAACGTCCTCGGCGAGGAGCACGGCTGGCAGGGCCGCGCCACGACGGGCGTGGACGACCTGATGAACATCGCGGTCGCCCGGCTGGTCCTGGACAACGTGCCGCACGTGAAGACCCACTGGCCGATGGTCTCGCCGTTCGTCTCGCAGGTGGCGCTGCACTTCGGCTGCGACGACCTCGAGGGCACCGTGGTCTTCGAGCGCGTCTATCACGAGGCGGGGGCGCTGACCCCGATGGAGCTGGCGTACGACGACCTGGTGCGGCTGATCCGCGGGGCGGGGAAGGTGCCGGTGGAGCGCGACTCGCTCTACCGCCCGGTGAGGACGTTCGACTGATGCGGCTCGGGCGGATCGGCTACGTCAACTGCTACCCGGTGTACGGGGCGATGGATCGCGGGGTGGTGACCCCGCCGGCGACGCTGGTCACCGGCACGCCGGCGGAGCTGAACGACCGACTGGCCGACGGACGGCTGGACGTGAGCGTGATCTCCGCGGTGGCCTACGCGCAGCACGCCGACGCCTTCGAGCTGCTGCCCGACCTGGCCATCGGGTCCGACGGGCCGGTGCGCAGCGTGCTGCTCATGAGCCGCCGCCCGCCCGAGGCTCTGGACGGGGCGCGCGTGCTGGTGTCCACGTCCTCGCGCACGTCGGTGGAGCTGCTCGGCCTGCTGGCGCGCGACCGCTGGCGGGTGCGCTTCGCGATGGAGCCGGCGCCGGCGGAGCCGTCCGACGTGGCGCGGCTCGCCGCCGTCCCGCACGACGCGTTGCTGGTGATCGGCGACGGCGCGCTGCTCCTGAGTGCGGCCGGCGCCTACCCCCACGTCACGGACCTCGGCGCGGCGTGGAAGGACTGGACCGGCCTCCCGTTCGTCTTCGCGGTGTGGGCGGCCCGGCGCGCCGTGGACGGCCGCGCGGCGCGCGACGTCCACCGCGCCCTCCTGGCGTCCCGCGCCTGGGGACTGGAACACCTCGACGAACTGGCCGACGGCGCCGCGGCGGCCACCGGGGTCGAGCGCGGCCGGTGCCGCGAGTACCTCGAGGGGCTGGACTACGGGCTCTCCTACCGCCACCTCGCGGGGCTCGCCGACTTCCTGCGGCGCCTGGCGGCGCGTGGCGTGGTGCCCGACGGCACGCTCGCCTTCCTCGGGGCGGCCTAGCCGTGTCCGAGGCGGCCGAACTCCTCGACCTCTACCAGCGCGCGCCGCTGCTCGAGCTCGGCGCGCTCGCCGACGCCGAGCGGCGGCGCCGGCACCCGGGCGGCACGGTGACGTACATCGTGGACCGCAACATCAACTACACCAACGTGTGCGTCGCGGACTGCAAGTTCTGCGCGTTCTACCGGCGGCCCAAGCACGCCGAGGGCTACGTCCTGTCGTTCGAGGAGATCGGCCGCAAGATCGACGAGGCCAAGGCCATCGGGGCGGTGCAGATCCTGATGCAGGGCGGCCACAACCCCTACATCCCGTTCGAGTGGTACCTCGACCTGCTGCGCCACATCAAGACGCACCACCCCATCCACATCCACGGCTTCTCGCCCTCCGAAGTGCAGTTCTTCGCCAAGCGGTTCCGCATGACCGTGGACAACGTGGTCGAGGCGCTCCAGGGCGCCGGCCTCGACTCGATCCCCGGCGGCGGCGGCGAGATCCTCGTGGACCGGGTGCGCAAGCTCGTGGCCGGCAAGAAGGCGCTCACCGACCAGTGGCTCGAGGTCATGGACTCGGCGCACCGGCACGGGATGAAGACCACGTCCACCATGATGTACGGGATCGGCGAGACCGACGCCGAGCGCATCGAGCACCTGATGCGGCTGCGGGAGCAGCAGGCGCGCACGGGCGGCTTCACGGCCTTCATCTGCTGGCCGCTGCAGCCCGAGCGCACCGAGATGGAAGGCACCCCCCGGACGGACGCGGTGACCTACCTGCGCACCCTGGCCATCGCGCGCCTGGCGCTGGACAACTTCGACAACTTGCAGGTCAGCTGGGTGACGATGGGCCCGAAGATCGGCCAGGTGTCGCTGCGCTTCGGCGCCAACGACTTCGGCTCGCTGATGATGGAGGAGAGCGTCGTCTCGGCCGCGGGCACCACCTACCGGACCACCGTCGAGGAAATCGAGCGTCTCGTCCGCGGCGCCGGCTTCACGCCGGTGCGGCGGCGCCAGGACTACACCACCATCGAGGAGGCGGCGTGAGCGGAGCGGGCAAGCCCGTGCTCATCCTGGTCGGGTCCGAGTCGGACCGCGCCAGGATCGAGCCCGCGTTCAAGGTGCTCGAGGAGGCCGGGGTCGGCTATGAGTTCGTCGTCTCCTCGGCGCACCGCTCGCCCGACCAGACGAGCGCGCTGGTCAAGGGCGCCCGGGCCGCCGGCTACCGCGTCCTGATCTGCGGCGCGGGGCTCGCGGCGGCGCTGCCCGGGTTCGCCGCCTCGCAGACCGACCTGCCGGTGATCGGCGTGCCGTTCGACGTGGGGCCGCTCCGCGGCGTGGATGCCCTGTACGCCATCGCCCAGCTGCCCAGCGGCGTGCCGGTCGGCACGGTCGGGATCGACAACGCCAAGAACGCCGCCCATCTCGCGATCCGGATCCTCAAGGCGTGAGCACGCGCGTCGGCATCGGCTTCGACTCGCACCGCTTCGCCGCCGGGCGCCCCCTCAGGATCGCGGGCGTGACCGTCCCGCACACCCACGGGCTGGTGGGCCACTCCGACGGCGACGTCGCCCTCCACGCGGTGACCGACGCGCTGCTCGGCGCCGCCGCGCTGGGCGACATCGGGCAGCACTTCCCCGACGACGACCCCCAGTGGCGGGGCGTGGACTCGACGCGCTTCGTGCGCGGGGTGGTCGAGCTGCTCCAGCAGCGGGGCCTGGGCGTCCACCAGGTGGACGTCACCGTCATCGCCGAGCGGCCCAGGCTGGCCCCGCTCGTGGAGCAGATGCGGCAGGCGATGGCGCGGGCGCTCGGCGTGGGCGTGGAGGCCGTGAGCCTCAAGGCCAAGTCCAACGAAGGCATGGGTTGGATCGGCCGCGGCGAGGGGATCGCCGCGCTGGCCGTCGCGACGGTCCGCGAGACGGGCGGCGGCTGATCAACCATCTCATCCTGTGGCTCACCGGCCTGCCCCCGGCCGGCATCTACGGGATCATTGCGCTCTTCGCCGCCCTCGAGAACATCTTCCCCCCCGTGCCCGCGGATACCGTCGTGGCGCTCGGCGCGTTCCTGGCCGGGCGCGGCGCCGACGTCACGATGACCGGCGTGTTCATCGCCACCTGGCTCCCCAACGTCGCCTCCGCCGCGGGGATGTACTGGGTCGCCCGCACGGTCGGGCGCGATTTCGCGAATACGCCGGCGGGGCGCCGCCTGCTGCCGCCCCGCGTGCTGGAGTCGGTGGAGCGCGCCTACCAGCGGCACCACCTGTGGGGCATCTTCGTCAGCCGCTTCCTGCCCGGCTACCGCGCCGTCGTCCCGCCGTTCGCCGGCATCGCGGGGCTCGGCGCCGTCCGCGCCCTGGCGCCGGTGGTGGTCGCGTCGGGCATCTGGTACGGGCTGGTGGTGTGGCTCGCGCACCGCGTCGGCACCGACTGGGACGGCGTCCGGCAGGTCCTCGGCCGCATCGGGTGGTGGCTCGGGCTCACCGCCGTCGCCGTCACCGTCCTGCTGGCCATCGCGCTGTGGCGCTGGCGGCACGCCCATGCCCGCCGCTGACGGCGTTCCGGCCGCCTTCCGGCTCGACCAGTTCGGCGCCTACCTGTCGCTGGAGCGCGGGGCCTCGCGCAACACCGTCGCGGCCTACCGCCGCGACCTCGGGCACCTCGCGCAGTTCCTCGAGGGCCGGAGCACGCCCGCCCCCGACCGCGCCACCGCGGCCCAGCTGCGGGAGTTCGTCTTCCACCTCAAGGACCTCGGCCTGGCCGCGACCAGCATCCGGCGCCACATCTCGGCCGCGCGCACCTACTACCGCTTCCTCGTCGGGGAAGGGCTGGTCGTGCGCGATCCCACCGAGCGCCTCGCCAGCCCCAAGCGGTGGCGCACCCTGCCGTCGGTGCTGTCGGTGGCCGAGGTGGAGCGGCTGCTCGCCGCGCCGCACGCCGACGAGCCGCTGGCCTGGCGCGACCGCGCCCTGCTCGAGTTCGCCTACGCCACCGGCGCCCGCGTCTCGGAGCTGGTGGGCGTCGGCGTCGCCGACGTGCTGTTCGACGAAGGCCTGACGCGCCTGTTCGGCAAGGGCAGCAAGGAGCGGCTGGTGCCCGTGGGCCGCCGCGCCCTGGGTGCCGTGGCGCTGTACGCCCGGGAGACCCGGCCCCGGCTGGAGAAGGGCGCGGGGCGCGGCCGGCTGTTCCTGAACGCCCGCGGTACCCCTCTCTCCCGCGTCGGGGCCTGGGGTATCATCAAGCGCTGCGCCACGGCGGCCGGACTCACCAAGCGGGTGACCCCGCACACGCTGCGGCATACGTTCGCTACGCACCTGCTCGAAGGTGGTGCCGACCTCCGCGCGGTCCAGGAGATGTTGGGGCATGCGGATCTCAGCACCACCCAGCTGTACACCCACGTGGATCGGGAGTATCTCCGCAGTGTCCACCGGACCTATCATCCGAGAGCCTGAGCGCCCGACCCCGTGCCCGACGGCACGGGCGCCATCGCCCTTCAAGCGAGGTCGTCCCATGAGCCACACGCCCACCGCCGTCGCCCTGCTCGCCGCCGCCGTGATCGCGATTCCGGCGTCCGCGCAGCCCGTGTTGCTGCGCCTGACGCCGCCGGTCGGCCAGGTCACCCATTACCGGACCGTGACCCGGACCTGGATGCAGCTGCCCGGCATGGCCCAGGCCGACACGACGCAGCCGACCATGACCCAGAGCCTGTTCACGACCCGAACCGTGACGGCGATGGACGGCACTGCGCGAGTCGTCGTTACCGTGATCGACTCCTCCACCCGCGACATGGGCCCGATGAACGGCATGATGCCGGCCGGCGACATGTTCCGCGGCTTCACGACCACGCAGCACGTGGACCCCCTGGGACGCGTGTCGTCCACCGACGTCACGGCGCCGGCGGGCGCGAATCCGATGGTGACCGAAGCCATGCAGCGGCGCGCGGGCCAGCGTCCGGTCGTGCTGCCGGAACGCCGCGTCGGCCCCGGCGACACCTGGACCACGTCCGACACGATGGACATGGGCGCGGCGGGCGGCGGCGCCGGCGGCCGGGTGATCCTCGACCTGACCTACAAGCTCGATCGCGTCGAGCGGCGGGGAGGGACGCAGGTGGCCACGATCACGATCGCGGGCGTGATGCACGGCGACAGCGCCGGGGTCGCCGCGTCGGCCGAAGGGAAGATGACGGGGGAAGTCGCCTTCGACCTGAGCGGCGGCCGGATTGCGCGCTCGACCACGGAAACCACCATGCAGGTCCACTCGCCGGACGGCGGCGTCATGCCGATGCGGAGCGTCGCCACGACCGAGGTGCTGCCCTAGCGGCCGATCAGCCGGCGGCATACGTTCGCGACGCGCCTGCCCCGGGAGTGGTGCCGACTTCCCGAAGCACCACGCCCGGGGCAGGTCGCGCCCAAGGGAGAACGCCAATGAAGAGCCGTCACCTCGTCCTCGCCATCACCCTCCTAGCCGCCACGGCCGCGCAGGCCGGGGCGCAGGCCGTGCAGCTGCGCTTCGCTCCGACGGTGGGCCAGGTCACCCGCTACCGGATCACGTCCCGCACCTGGAGCTCGGCCGATACCACCGGGGCCCCGGCCACGCAGTCGAGCCTGTACCAGACCCAGACCATCCTGCCGATGGACGGCCCCAACTACGTCGTGAAGGTCGTCTTCGACTCCACGGTGATGACGGGTCCCGGCGCCGGACGCGATCCCCTGCGCGGCTGGGCCATCGTCATCCACCAGGACGCCCGGGGCAACACGCTCTCGACGGACGTGACGCCGGCGCCCGGCGTTCCGGGGTTCCTGGCGGGCATGCTGGGCAAGAGCATGCGCTCGAGCAAGGGACCCAACAGCCACGCGTGGCCGGAGGGCGCCGTCAGCCCCGGCTACACCTGGGCCGATTCGATGCCGATGTCGGTCGGCACGGGCCGCAACGCCAAGCAGGTGATGTGTCACCTCACCTACCGCTTCGAGCGCGTCGAGCAGCAGGGCGGGGCGCGCGTCGCCGTCGTATCCTCCACGGCCACGTCGGCCGGCGGCGAGGGATGCACCGGCAGCGGCGAAACCGTCTTCGACCTCGACGGGAGTCGTGTCGGCCACAGCTCGATGGACATGGTGGTGGCCACCGGTGGCGGGCAGAGCCACCTCAAGACGCTGATGGAGACGCTGCCCTAGCGATCGGCCGCCTTGAAGGGCGCCAGAGGGCCCCCGGCAGCGCATCGGAACGGCCAGTGGGCCGGCCGCCGGCCGCTCTGGCGCTCCGCGGCCATATTGCTTACATTTCGAACCCCTTCGCCTTCCGTAAGTATGCTTCCCACAACGCTTTGACGTTTCTCCGCGTAGCTATTAGGTTGCGGTGTGATTCTTGCACGCGCGCCGCGCCCTCGTGCGCAAGGGTAAGGCTCTCGGGGTCATTCCGGCCCGGCTCGGTGCGGAGCGCCTCCCGGGCAAGCCGCTGCGGCTGCTGGCGGGGCGGCCCCTCATCGAGCGGGTGGCGCTGAACGCCCGGGCGTCGGGGGCGCTGGACGAAGTCGTGGTGGCGACCGACGCGGCGGAGGTCGCGGCCGTCGTGACGCGGGCCGGCATCCGCGCGGTGGTCACCCGCGGCGTGCACGAGTCGGGGACGTCCCGGGTGGCCGAGGTCGCGGCGCTCGAGGAGTTCCGGGGCTACGCGGTCATCGTGAACGTGCAGGGCGACGAGCCGTTCCTGCCCGGAGCGGCGATTGCGGGTGCGGTGGCGGAGGTGGAGCGCGGCGCGGACGTCGGCACGGCGGCCGTGCCGGTCGGGCCCGAGGAGGCCGCGGCGCCGAGCCTGGTGAAGGTCGTGCTCGGCGAGAACGGCCGGGCGCTCTATTTCTCACGCAGCGTCATTCCGCACGCCCGCGACCGGAGCCGGGCGGTGCGCTACTGGCAGCACCTGGGCGTGTACGCGTTCCGGCCGGCGGCGCTGGCGCGGTGGATGGCGTTGCCGCCCACCGAGGCGGAGCTGGCGGAGAAGCTCGAGCAGCTGCGGCCCCTGGGGCACGGCCTGACGATCGGCGTGGCATGCCTGGCCGAGCCGGCGCTGCCGGGGATCGACACGGAAGACGATCTGAAGCGCGCGGAAGCGTATCTGCAGGGGAGAGGAGACCGGGGCCGTGGCGGATCGTAGCGTGACCAAGCAGCAGGCGACCAAGTACGTGTTCGTGACCGGCGGCGTCGTGTCTTCCCTCGGGAAGGGCATCGCCGCCGCGTCGCTCGGGCGGCTCCTGACGGACCGGGGGCTGCGGGTCACGATCCAGAAGTTCGACCCGTACATCAACGTGGACCCGGGCACGATGTCGCCGTTCCAGCACGGCGAGGTGTACGTCACGGACGACGGCGCGGAGACCGACCTCGACCTCGGCCATTACGAGCGGTTCATCGACCGGTCCCTGTCGCAGGCCAACAACATCACGACCGGGCGGATCTACCAGTCGGTGATCACCAAGGAGCGCCGCGGCGAGTACCTGGGCTCCACGGTGCAGGTGATCCCCCACATTACCGACGAGATCAAGGGCGCGGTCCGGCGGCTCGCGCCCGACCACGACGTGGTCATCACGGAGATCGGCGGCACGGTGGGCGACATCGAGTCGCTGCCGTTCCTCGAGGCCATCCGGCAGTTCCGCCAGGAAGTGGGCCGCGACAACTCGCTGTTCATCCACCTCACGCTGGTGCCCTTCATCGCGGCCACGGGCGAGCTCAAGACCAAGCCCACCCAGCACTCGGTGCGCGAGCTGATGGAGATCGGGATCCAGCCCGACATCCTGATCTGCCGCAGCGAGCGCCCGCTGCCCGAGGAGCTGCGCCGCAAAATCGCGCTGTTCTGCAACGTGGACTTCGGGTGCGTGGTGGAGTCGCCCGACGTGAAGTCCATCTACGAGATCCCGCTGCGGCTGCACGAGCAGGGGCTGGACCGCGAGGTGTGCCAGCGCCTGCGCCTCGACGTGCCCGAGCCGGACCTCAAGAGCTGGCGGGAGATGGTGGAGAAGATCCTGCGCCCGGCCGACCGTGTGAAGATCGCGATCGTCGGCAAGTACACGGAGCTCGTGGACGCCTACAAGT
Organism: uncultured Gemmatimonadales bacterium; assembly: GCA_963806755.1. Lineage (GTDB taxonomy): Bacteria > Gemmatimonadota > Gemmatimonadetes > Gemmatimonadales > JACORV01 > Fen-1245. The sequence continues at coordinate 43,702 of CAWDZR010000033.1, read as the reverse complement.
CGGTGCAGGAGGCGCTGATTCACGGCGGGATCGCCAACCACGTCGGCGTGACGATGGAATGGGTCCCGTCGGACCGCTTCACGGACCTCGACACCGCGGTGAAGCTGCTCGCGCCCTACGACGCGCTCCTCATCCCGGGCGGGTTCGGCGTCCGCGGGATCGAGGGCATGGTGCAGGCGGTGCAGGCGGCGCGGGAGAAGCGGCTGCCGTTCTTCGGGATCTGCCTGGGGATGCAGGTGGCGATCATCGAGTTCGCCCGGAACGAGTGCCGGATCGCCGACGCCAACTCCTCCGAGTTCGAGGCCGAGTGCGGCAACCCGGTCATCTCGCTGCTGCCCTCCCAGCGCAACGTGCAGGACCTCGGCGGCACCATGCGCCTCGGGGCGTATGCGTGCCGGCTGCGGCCCGGGTCGCAGATCGCGCGGATCTACGGGACGTCGGAGACCAGCGAGCGGCACCGGCACCGCTACGAGGTGGACAACGGCTACCGCGACCTGTTCGCCGAGCACGGCATGCGCCTGACGGGCCTGTCGCCCGACGGCTCCCTGGTCGAGATGATCGAGCTGCCGGACCATCCGTGGTTCATCGGCTGCCAGTTCCACCCCGAGCTGAAGTCCCGGCCGACCCGGCCGCACCCGCTGTTCGCGAGCTTCATCGCGGCCGCGTGCGACGTGCGGCGGCGGCGCGGCGAGGCGCCGGCCGTCGAGGCCACCGCGGCGGCCGTGGCCTCCTGAGGTGCCGCCCGTGCCGGCGACGCCGCCCCTCCCGCCGACGTTCGGCCCGGGACCGTTCCTCATCGCGGGGCCCTGCGTGCTGGAGGACGACCGCCTCAATCTCCGGGTCGGCGAGCATCTGGCCGCCCTCGGCGCGAAGCTCGGCCTCCCGGTCATCTACAAGGCCTCGTTCGACAAGGCGAACCGGGCCCGGCTGGCCGGCTTCCGCGGCCCCGGCCTCGAGGCGGGCCTGGCGGCCCTGGCGCGGGTCCGCGCGGCCACCGGCCTGCCGGTGCTGACCGACGTGCACGAGAGCGCCCAGGCCGCCGGCGCCGCCGCGGTCGCCGACGTGCTCCAGGTGCCGGCGTTCCTGTGCCGCCAGACCGACCTGCTGGTCGCGGTGGGCCGGACCGGCCGGCCGGTGAACGTGAAGAAGGGGCAGTGGATGACGCCCGAGGCGATGGCGGGCTCCGTCGAGAAGGTGCGGAACGGCGGCGCATCCGTGGTGGCGGTGACCGAACGCGGCACCTTCTTCGGCTACGGCGACCTGGTGGTGGACATGCGGAGCTTCGCGCGCCTCAAGGCCGCGTGCCGCGTGCCGGTGGTCTTCGACGGCACCCACAGCGTCCAGCAGCCGGGGCGCGGCGCCGAAGGAGCCAGCGGCGGGGAGCGGGAGCACATCCCCGCGCTGCTGCGCGCCGCGGCCGCCGCGGGCGCCGACGGGTTCTTCCTCGAGACCCACCCCGATCCCGACCATGCCCCGTCCGACGGCCCGAACATGATCCCCCTGGCCGACCTCGACGCCATCGTCGCGCGTACCCTCGAGGTGTGGCACGCGGCGCGGGGGAACGCCCGTGATTGAGCCCGCGCTCGCCCGGCGCATCAAGCTCGTCGGCTTCGACGTGGATGGCACGCTGACCGACGGCGGCCTGTACATCGGCACCGCCGACGGCCGGAGCGTGGAGCTCAAGCGCTTCGACATTCAGGACGGCATGGGGATCCACCTGCTCCGCGCCGCCGGCCTCGTCGTCGCCGTCGTGACGGGGCGCGACGGCGATGCCGCGCGCATCCGAGCCGAGGAGCTGCACGTGGACGAGTTCGCCGCCGACGGAGGGGCCCGCAAGCTCCCGCTGTTCGAGGGGATCCTGCAGCGGCGGCACGTCCGCTGGGAGGAGGCCTGCTTCATCGGCGACGACCTCCCGGATCTCCCGATCCTGCGCCGGGTGGCCCTTCCCGTCGCCGTCGCGAACGGCTGCCACGAGATCGCGGACGCGGCCCGGCACACGACCACCGCGCCGGGGGGCCACGGCGCCATCCGGGAGTTCGCCGAGGCGTTCCTCGCGGCCCGGGGGGCCTGGAACGACGTGGTGAACGCCTATCTCCATGAGCGCGGCGATGCCACCGCACGTTGACGCAGGGCGCGCGCTCACCCTCGGGCGCCAGGTGCTCGAGCAGGAAGCGGCCGCGGTGGCTGCGGCCGGCCAGCGCCTCGACGGGCGCTTCGCCGAGGCGGTGAAGCTGCTGGCGGCCTGCCACGGCCGCATCGTGGTCTCGGGGGTCGGCAAGTCCGGCGTGATCGCGCGCAAGATCGCGGCGACCCTCACCTCCACCGGCTCGCCCGCCAACTACCTGCACGCGGTGGACAGCGTGCACGGCGACCTGGGCATCGTCGGGCGCGACGACGCCGCGATCCTGCTCTCGAAGAGCGGCGAGACGGACGAGATCTTCCCGCTCGTGGGCTACCTCAAGCGCCTCGGCGTGCCGATCATCGCCATCACCGGAGGCCGCGAGTCCACCCTGGCGCGCCACGCGGACGTCACGCTCGATGCGACGATCGCCGCCGAGGCATGCCCCCTGGACCTGGCGCCCACGACGAGCAGTACCGTGGCGCTGGCGTTGGGGGACGCACTGGCCGTCGCCCTCTTCGAAGCCAAGGGCTTCAAGGCCGAGGATTTCGCCCGGTTGCACCCGGGCGGGGCGCTGGGCCGCCGTCTCCTGCTGCTCGTGCGCGACGTGATGGTCACGCGCAACCTGCCGACCATGGGTGCCGGCGCGACGATGCGCGAGTGCGTGCTGATCCTCGCCGAGCGGCGGGGCACCGCCGTCGTCGTGGACGGGGCGGGGGTGGTGCAGGGCGTCGTCACGGCCGGGGACCTCACCCGGCTGATGGAGCGCCGCCCCGACTTCCTCGACGTGCCGGTCAGCGAGGTGATGACCAGGACGCCCAAGCTCACCCGGCCCGAGGAGTTGGGCAGCGCCGCCGTCAACCGCCTCGAGCAGCACGGCATCATGGCCATGCCGGTGGTGGACGATCACGGCGCCCTGGTGGGCGTCGTGCACCTCCACGACCTGCTGCGCGCGGGGGCGGCGTGAAGACCGCGGGCACGGGGGCACGGGGGCACGGGGGCAGGGGGAGGACGGCCGGCGCCTGGCGCGCCTTCGCCGTGCCCCTGTGCGTCTGTGCCGCTGTGCCCGCCGTCTTTGCCGCCTGCGGCGGGCCGACCCGGACCGGCATCGCCGCCTCGACGCTGGCCGCCGACAGCGCCGACCAGGTCATCTGGGGCATGAACACGGTCCTGACCAAGGACGGCGTCGAGCAGGCGTACGTGAGCGCCGACACCGCCTATCTGTACGAGGCCAGCGGGCGGGCCGACCTGCGGCACGTCAAGGTCACGTTCTACACCAGCCAGGGCGTGCCCGAATCGGTGCTGACGGGCCAGGCGGGCACCTACTGGATGCGGACCAACAACATGTCGGCGCGGGGCAACGTCGTGGTCGTGCGCAGCAGCGACGGGGCGCGGCTCAAGACCGACTTCCTGGAGTACGATCCCGCGCAGAACCAGGTGCGCACCGACAAGCCCTACATCGCCGACAACGGCCCGCGGCACATCGAGGGCATCGGCTTCGTCTGCGATCCCGGGTTCACCAACTGCGTCACCCAGCAGAACAAGGGGAACGCCGGCCAGCTGGTCATGCCGGCGCGGTGACGTGCGCCCCCTCGTCGCCCTCGCCCTCGCGCTGGCCCCCGTGCCCGCGCTGGCCCAGCAGCCGGCGCCCGGGCCCGCGCCCTCGACGTGCGACGTGCAGATCGACACCAGCCGCCACAGCCGCTTCATCCTCCAGAACGGGTACTACCAGACGTTCGGGTGGGGGGGCGTCTGGGCGCACTGCCGCGCCGAGCCGACCACGATGTACTCGGACTCCGTGGCGTGGTACCCGGACCGCTCGCTCCTGTACCTGGTCGGCAACGTCCGCTTCCATGACAGCGTCACCGTGCTGAACGCCGACCACGTGACCTACTACCTGCACCAGGAGCGGCTCTACGCGGAGGGGCACGTGTACACGCAGAACACGCGCACGCGCTCCGACCTGCGGGGGAACAACCTCGACTACTACCGGGCCTCGCCTCCGCTGCGGGACTCCGTCGAGCTGTTCGCCACCCAGCGGCCCACGATCCGGTTCTACCCGTCGAACGAAACGGCGAAGAGCGACACCGAGCCCTTCGTCGTCGTGGCCGACCGGACGCACATGAAGGGCAGCGACGAGATGTGGGGCGGCGGCAACGTGACGATCGACCGGTCCGACCTCGCCGCGCGCGGCGACTCGGCCTGGCTGGACCTCGGGCACGACGCCGCCCAGCTGCTCGGCAAGCCGGTGGTGAACGGCACCGGGCCGGACGCGTACCATCTCCGCGGCGACCGCCTCGACTTCACCCTGACGCCGCAGCACGAGGTCAAGCGCGTGCTCTCCTCCGGCCACGCGCTCGGGAACGGGCCCGACTGGAGTCTCGACGCCGACACCCTCGACCTCGCGCTGGACAGCAGCAAGGTCCAGCGGGCGCAGGCGTGGGGCCACGGGCGCCGTCCCGACGCCGTCTCCAGCAACCACACCATCGTCGCCGACTCGCTCGACATCCACATGCCCGGCCAGCTCGTGCGCCTGGTGTGGGCGTGGGGCAACGCCCGCATGGTCACGCGCGACACGGCCGCCCGGGACACGCTCGCCCGCGCGGCCGCGGCCGGCGATTCGTCGCGGCGCGTGGCCGGCGATTCGTCGCGGCGGGGGGCCGCCGCCGGGCCCGACAGCGCGGCGTCCCTGCGGGTGGCGGGACGGAACGCCCTGGCGCATGTCCGGAACGTCCGCGCCCGGGCGGCGGGCGACTCCGCGGGGAAGGGCGGCGCGGCGCGCGACACGGCCACCGCGCGGGTCGCGGCGGCGGACAGCTCGCGGGCCGGGATGCCGCGGGGCACCATCGGCCCGCGCGCACCGGTGCACGACAGCGCGGCCCTCGGCACGAGAGCGCCGGCGCGCGACAGCTCGTCCGGGGGAGGCCTCGTGGGCCCCGACGACTGGCTGCTGGGCGACTCGCTGCGGGCCGACTTCGTGGTGAAGAAGGACAGCGCGACCGGCAAGCCCCGGTCCGAGCTGCAGCACCTGACCTCGTTCGGCGCGGCCCGGGCCCTGTACCACGTGGAGAGCAGCGACAGCGCGCGCGCGGGCGGATGCCGCAACGTGAACTACTCCCGCGGCCTCCGCATCGACGTCGCGACCAACGGCTCCAAGGTCCAGACGGTGGACGTGGTGGGTCAGACCGACGGGATGTACCTCGAGTGCCTGCTGGCCGCCCGCGACACCACCCACGGGGCGGACAGCACCGCGGCGGATACCTCCCGGGCGGCCGCCGATTCCACGGCGCGTCCGGCCGCCGGCACGCTGCGCGCCGCGCCGGCCGAGCCCCGGCCCGCCGCGCCCGACACCTCCACCCGCCCCGCGGCCGCTCCGCCGGCGGCCGTGAAGCCCAAGCCATGATCGACGCCCTGCTCGCCCAGCTGAGGGGCCGCGACCCCTCCATCTGCCTCGCGCTCGCGGCGCTCGTCCGGGCGGCCGACGCGGACGGGGCGACGCCGTTCGGGACCGCCGCCGTGGCGTATCGCGAGGACTACCTCGGCGCCCTGCGCCGGTCCACGGGCGAAGCCGCCGGCCCCGATCCCGGCACGCTCTCGGTGGACGACGTGCGCCGCCACCTCGCCACCTCGGTCCTGCCCAGGCTCGCCACCGAAGCCGTGATCTCCGACCCGGGCCGCGGCTGGGACGAGCAGTCCGTCGTGCGCTTCCGGCCCGAGGCGTGGAACGCGATCGGCGCGGACCGCGACGGCGCCCGCCAGCTCCTCCTCGAGGCGGCCTGGCAGGGCATGGTCACGCACGACACCGGCGAGCACGCTGCTCCGCCGGCCGGCGCCGAGGGGAGCGTCCTCGAGGCGTTCGGCCTCCGGAAGACGTACAGCCGGCGCGCCGTCGTCAACGACGTGGACATCCGGCTCGCCCAGGGCGAGATCGTCGGGCTGCTCGGTCCCAACGGGGCGGGGAAGACCACCACGTTTTACATGCTCGTCGGCCTCATCGCCTCCGAGGCCGGCCGCATCGCCCTCGACGGCGCCGACATCAGCGCCCTGCCCATGTACCTGCGCGCCCGCCGCGGCATCGGCTACCTGGCGCAGGAGCCGTCGGTGTTCCGGAAGCTCACCGTCGAGGAGAACCTGCTGGCGATCCTGGAGTCGCTCCCGATCAGCCACGAAGAGCGCCAGCGCCGGCTCGAGTCCCTGCTGGACGAGCTCTCGATCCGGCACCTGCGGCGCAACAAGGCCTACTCGCTCTCCGGCGGCGAGCGCCGGCGCCTCGAGATCACCCGCGCGCTGGTGACCCGCCCCAAGTTCATGCTCCTCGACGAGCCGTTCTCGGGCGTGGACCCGATCGCGGTGCACGACATCCAGACCATCGTCGCGGGCCTGCGTCACAAGGGCATCGGCGTGCTGATCACCGACCACAACGTCGAGCAGACGCTCGACATCGTGGATCGCGCCTACATCATGTTCGAGGGCAAGGTGCAGGTCTCCGGCACCGTGCGCTCGCTCGTGTTCGACGACCGCGTGGCCGACCTGTACCTCGGGCCCACCCTCACCGCGCGGCTTCGCGCCCGCCTCGCCCCCGCCGCGTGAAGACGTCCCTCGGCCAGCACGCCGTCCTGCGCCAGGACCTGCGCATCAATCCGCGCCTCTACCAGGCGATGGATCTCCTCTACATGCCGCTGCTGGACCTGCAGCAGCACCTCAAGCAGGAGCTGATGGTCAATCCCTTCCTCGAGCTGCTCGAGCCCGAGGAGGAAGAGGAGGTGCCGGCCACGGCGACCGAGAAGCGCGAGGCGTCGGAGCAGGCCGAGACCCAGGGCACCAACTGGGACGACATCCTGCTGTCGGGCTTCGACGAGGGCGACTGGCGGCCCGGCGGCACCGACGAGCGCGAGTTCCCGGAGCCGGTCACCGTCCAGGCGGCCGACCTCACCGGGCACCTGCGGGACCAGCTGCAGCTCCTGAACCTCACCGACCGCCAGCGGCTCCTGGCCGAGGAGTTTCTCGGCAACATCGGCGGCGACGGCTACCTCTCGGCCAACCTGGAGGAGATCGTCGCGGCCACCAACGCGCTGCAGGAGGAATTCGCGTCGGAGCGCGACACCACGGCGGCGCCGCCGGCCTACACGCTGGCCGAGGCGGAGACGCTGCTCCGGATCATGCAGGAGCTCGATCCGCCCGGCGTGGCCGCGCGCGACCTCCGCGAGTGCCTGATGCTGCAGCTCAAGGACAAGGGGCAGACGGGCTCGCTCGCCTACCGTCTCCTCGGCGAGGCGTACGACGACCTGATCGCGCACCGCTGGAGCGACCTGGCCAAGCGGCTCGGGCTCGACGCGTCGGAGGTGCAGGCCGCGGCGGACGAGATCGCCAAGCTCGACCCGAAGCCGGGCCTGCGCTACTCCTCCACCGAGGGCGACTACATCATCCCCGACCTCATCGTGGAGAAGATCGACGGGAAGTACCGCGTGTTCCTCAACGACACCCACCTGCCGCGGCTGCGCCTCTCGCGCTCCTACCAGGAAGTCGCCCGGGACAAGAAGAAGTTCGTCGGCGAGAACCGCGAGTTCATCACCCAGCGGCTCAACAGCGCGCAGTGGATGATCCAGGCCATCGAGCAGCGCCGCCAGACGATGCTCAAGGTGATGAACTTCATCGTGGACCGGCAGCACGACTTCTTCGAGAAGGGGATCGAGCACCTCAAGCCGCTCACGCTCCGTGAGGTGGCGGAGGTCATCAACATGCACGAGAGCACCGTGAGCCGGGTGACCAACGAGAAGTACGTGCAGACGCCGCGCGGCGTGCTGCCCCTGAAGTTCTTCTTCTCCAGCGCCCTCTCGACGACGACGGGCGAGGACGCCAGCGCCCGCGCGATCAAGGCGCAGATCGAGAAGCTGGTGGGCGACGAAGCGTCGCAGGACCCGCTCACCGACCAGCAGATCGTGCAGAAGCTGCGGGAGAAGGGCGTGCGTATCGCGCGCCGCACCGTGGCCAAGTACCGCGACCAGCTCGGCATCCTGTCGGCGCGGATGCGCAAGCGCGTATGAGCCTCGCCGACGGGCGCGGCCCCGTGCAGGTGAGCGTCCTCGTGCCGGCCAAGGACGAGGCGGAGAACCTCCCCGAGTTCGTGGCGCAGGCCGCCGCGGCCCTCGGCGCCGCGCCCTTCACGGCCGAGCTCGTGGTCGTGGACGACGGCAGCGTGGACGCCACGCCGCGGGTGCTGGCGGACCTCGCGGCGCGCCATCCGTTCCTCCGCTGGAAGCGCCACCGGACGGGGCAGGGCATCGCCGACGCCCTGCGCACCGCGGGCGACGCGGCCCGCGGCGACGTGCTGGTCTTCTATCCCGCCGACCTCCAGTACCTGCCGGCCGAGATCCCGTCCCTGGTGGCGCCGATCCTCGCGGACGAAGCGGACCTGGTGACGGGCACCAAGCAGGGCCGCTACGAGAAGGCGTTCGTCTCGGGCATCTACAACCGGCTGTGCCGGTGGCTGTTCGGCGTCCGGGTGAGCGACCTCAACTCGGTCAAGGCCTACCGCCGGGAGATCATGGACGTGGTCCCGCGGCGCGCCGACTGGCACCGGTTCTTCGCGGTGGTCGCCAGCGCCGAAGGGTTCCGGCTGGCCGAGCGCCCCGTGACGCTGCATCCCCGCCGTTCGGGCAGCAGCAAGTTCGGCATCGGCCGCATCCCGGTCGGGGTGATGGACCTGCTGTCCGTGTGGTTCCAGCTGCGGTACGGCCGCAAGCCCATGCTGTTCTTCGGCGTCACCGGCACCATCCTGTTCGTGCTCGGGTTCCTCTCGGGCGTGGCCGCGCTCGTGATCCGGTTCGGCTTCGGCGTGGGGTTCCGGCCGCTGCTGAACCTGATCGAGACCCTGGTCATCTCCGGCATCGCGCTGTTCGGCTTCGGCTTCCTCGGGGAGATGCTCGCGGGCCAGCGGGAGGAGACGCGCGAGCTGCGGCGCGAGCTGGCCGATCTGCGCCGCGACCGGACGCCGCCCACCGGCCCCGCGAGCTGAGCGCGTGACCCGCATCGCACCGGGCTCCGAGGAGCTGCAGGCCTTCTACCGGGCGCGCAGCGGCTGGCGCAAAGGCGGGGAGGAACGCATGCGCTTCCGCGCGGCCACGCGCCTCGCCCGGGTGCCGGCCGGCGCGTCGGTGCTCGACATCGGATGCCGGGACGGCGGCCTGCGGCGCTGGCTGCCCGCCGGCGTGCGCTACCAGGGGATGGACATCACCCCGGAGTTCGCCGGCCCCGACATCGTCATCCGCGACGTCTCCGACGGCATTCCCTTCGCCGACGGCGCCTTCGACCACGTCTTCTGCATCGAAGTCCTCGAGCACCTGCCCAACCCCTGGGGCGCGCTCACGGAGATGCATCGCGTGCTGCGCCCCGGCGGCGTGCTGGTGCTGTCGGTGCCCAATCCGTATCACGCCAAGGAGCTGATCTGGAACCTGCTCCGCATCCCCGACCGTCAGGGGCACATCTACGGCTGGACCCGGCAGAACATGACGCGCCTCGGCGAGATGAACGGGTTCCGGCTCGACGCCTTCACGGGCACCTATCTCCATCCGCCCATCCCGATGGTCGCGCTGCTGGCGCGGTCCATCGTGTACCGCTTCGTCAGGCCATGAGGACGCGGGCCGCCGCGCGGCGCGGCCCGGCCGAACCGTTCGGCCCGGAGCGGGCGTGCGGATCGTCGTCGTAACCCACAACTACCCGCGCCACGACGGCGACCTGGCGGGCGCGTTCATCGAGCGGCTGCTGGTGCCGCTCGCGGCGCTCGGGCACGCGGTCGAGGTGATCACGCCCGCCGACCGTGGCGCGGCCGGGCGGACGGCGTCGCGCGGCGTCACCGTGGAGCGGGTGCGCTACGCGCCGCGGCGGTGGGAGACGCTGGCGCACACGGGCACGATGGCCACGGCGCTGCGGTCGCCGGCCGGCGGCCTGGCCCTGGCGTCCCTGATCGGCGCGCAGGCCGTGGCGCTGCGGCGCGCCGCGCGCCGCGCCGTGCCGCCCTCGGGCGCGACCGGCACGTCGGGGCCGCAGGCCGGCGTCGTGGTCCACGCCCACTGGTGGGTGCCGGGCGGCGTCAGCGCCTGGCTCGCCCGCCGCGCGGGAGGCGCGCCGTACGTGGTGACGCTGCACGGCACCGACGCCGCCATCCTCGAGCGCTCGGCCGCGGCCCGCCGCATCGCGCGGCGGGTGCTGCGCGGCGCGGCGGCCGTCACGGCGGTTTCGACCCACGTGGCGCGTCGCGCCGCCACGGTCGCCGGCCTGGATCCCGCCGCGATCGCCGTCCAGCCCATGCCGCTCGACGTGGCGCGGCTCACGCGCACCAGCGGCGGCGGCGGCGGCATCGTCACGCTGGGGCGCCTCACGGCGCAGAAGAACGTCGGGCTGATCCTCGACGCCGTCGCGGTGCTCAAGGCCCGCGGGCGCGGCGCCACCCTGACGGTCGTGGGCGACGGGCCGGAGCGCGGCCCCCTGGAGCAGCGCGCCGCGCGCCTGGGCCTGCTCGGCGCCGTGCGGTTCACGGGCGCCGTGGCCCCCGAGCGCGTGAGCGAGGCCATCGGAGACGCGGACGTGTTCGCGTTCGCCGCGGTCGGGGAAGGGTACGGTCTCGCGGCCGCCGAAGCGCTCGTCCTCGGCGTGCCGGTGGTGGCCACCGACGCCGGCGGCGGCGTCGCGGACATCGTGCCCGCTTCGGGTCCGGGCCGCGTCGTGGCCCACGGCGACGCGGAGGCCCTGGCGGGCGCGCTCGACGAGCTGGCCCACGCGCCCGACGCCCGCCGGCTCGCCGCCGAGGCGGGCGCGCGACTCAAGCGCCAGCTCGCGCCCGAGACGGTCGCCGGGCGCTTCCAGGACATCTACGAGCGCGTGGTCCGCGAGGCCCATCGTGCCTAGGCGCTGGCGGGTGATCCTCCAGGTCGGGGTGGCCGCGGTGGTGCTGGCGTACGTCGGCCGCAGCGTCGCCCTGAACTGGAGCAGCTACCGCTCGCTGCGCATCGCGCTCGAGCTGCGCGCCGGCTGGCTGGCGCTCTCGTTCGGCAGCCTCGCCGTCGTCTCGGCCCTCCAGATCGAGTCCTGGCGCATCATCCTGCGGGGCTGGGCGCAACGGCTGCGCTTCCTCGCCGGCGCGCGCATCTGGTTCCTCGCCAATCTCGGCCGCTACGTGCCGGGCAAGGTCTGGAGCGTGGCGGGCATGGTGGTCCTCGCGGAGCAGGAGGGCGTCGCCCGCTGGGCATCCGCCGCCGCCGCCGTTGCGGTGCAGGCGATCGGCATCGGCACGGCCGCGGTGCTCGTGACCGCGGCGACGCCGCACGCGTATTCGGCGTTCCAGGTGGCCGCGGCGCTGATCCTGGCCGCCGTCACCGTCGGCGCGCTGGGTTGGCAGGGGGCGCTGCCGCGCCTCGGCCGGATGGTCGGCGCCACCGCCGAATGGCGGGCCCTGCCGCTCGGCGCCGTGCTCGGCGGCTCGGCCGTCACGCTGCTCAGCTGGTGCGTGTACGGATTCGCCTTCTGGGCGCTCAGCCGCGGCCTCGGGCTGCCGGCGGCGCTGCCGCTGCCGCAGGCTGCGGGAGTATTTGCGCTTGGGTACATTGTCGGCCTTCTGGCGCTGTTCGCGCCGGGCGGCCTCGGCCCTCGCGAGTTCATGTTCCAGGCGCTGCTCACGCCCTATCTCGGCGTCGGCGGCGCGGCCGCCCTCACGATCGCGTCCCGGCTGCAGCTGACGCTGACCGAAGCCGCCGCCGGTCTCGGCGCGCTGGCGCTCGGCGGACGCCGGGGAAAGGGAAGGGAGCCGCTTGACGCACGAACCTGAGACGCCCGCCGCCGGCTACGAGCCGCGGCGCCCGACACTGGTGGCGACGGGCTTCTTCGCCTTGTGGGTGGTGATCCTGTCGCTCCCCATGCTGGCGGGGAGGTGGCTGGCCAGCCCCTACAGCGACATGTGGGCCACGGGCTACGCGTTTCGCGCCTGGGGCACGGAGTGGTGGCATCGCCTCGGCCACGTCCCGCTGTGGGAGCCTGAGCTGTTCGGCGGCATGCCCTTCGTCGGGGCGAGCCACGGCGACATCTTCTACCCGACGTCGTTCCTGCGCCTGATCCTGCCCGTGACGACGGTGGTGGACCTCAATTTCGTCGTCCACTTCATCCTGGCCGGGCTGTTCACCTACCTGTTGCTCCGGAAGTTCAAGGTCTCGTGGACCGGCGCGGTCGCCGGCGGCCTGGCCTACGAGCTGACCGGACTCCTCGCCTCGTACCCCTCGCCGGGCCACGACGGCCAGCTGTTCGCCGCCGCCGCGCTGCCGCTCGCGCTGCTCGCCCTCGTGCTGGCGATCCGCGAGGGCAAGTGGGAAGGGTACGGCCTGCTCGCCATCGCCGTGGCGCTCGCGCTCCTGGGCCACTTCCAGATGGCGTACTACGTGCTCATCGCGGCGGGGCTGTTCGCGCTGTACCTGGCGTTCGATCCGGACACCCCCGGCGAGAGGCGCGCGCGGCTGGGCCGCCTCGGCCTCGCGCTCGGCGCCGTGCTGCTCGGCTACGGCCTGGCGATGATCCAGGTGCTGCCGTTCATCCAGTACATCCCGTTCTCGCCGCGCGCGCAGGGGTTCCACGTCGCGGGCGCCAGCGCCTTCGACGCCGCGACCTCCTTCGCCGTGCCCTGGGCCCACGTGCCGAGCTTCTTCCTGCGCGACTTCGTCGGCGCGCGCGAGACGTACTGGGGCCCGAACCCGATCAAGTTCCACTCCGAGTACCTCGGCCTGCCGGTGGTCGCGCTGGCCGTCCTCGGGGCTGCGTCGCGCGGCCGGCGCCGGCTGATCCTGTGGCTCGGCGGCATCGGGCTGCTGTTCCTGCTGATCAGCATGGGCTCCGCGACGCCGTTCTACCAGGTGTGGTGGGCCGTGATGCCGCTGGTGAAGAAGACCCGCGCGCCGGGCATGGCGTTCTTCGTGCCGTCCTTCGTCGTCGCGTGCTTTGCCGCCTTCGGCGTCGAGCGCCTCGAGCGCCGCGAGGGGGCCCGGCACCTGATGCCGTGGCTCGTCGCGGCCGCCGTCGTGATCCTGCTGGCCGTGACCGGCGCGCTCGGCACGCTCGCCGCGAACGTCGCCAGCGCCGAGGGGCTCGGCCGGGTGGACCAGGCCCGCACCGACGCCGGCGCCATCCTGCTCGGCGCGCTCACGAGCGGCGTGGCGCTGCTTGCCGTCGCCCTCCTCGCCCGGCAGTACCTGCGCCGGTCCGCGGCGCCGCACGCGCTGCTCGTCGGCATCCTGCTCGTCCTCAGCGCCGACCTGTGGCTCGATGCGCGGCCGTTCTGGGCCTACAGCCCGCTGCCGAAGAACTCCATCTTCCGCGCCGACCCGATCGTGGACCGGCTGCGCCAGACGCCGCCGCCGTACCGCGCCCTGGACCTGCTCGGGATCTACCCGAAACACGGCGTGACCCTGATGGCCTTCGACGTGCCGCAGCTGTTCGGCACGTCCTCGTTCAACGAGATCCGCTACTTCGACGAGCTGTGGGACGCCGACGGCGACTTCGACAACCGCTACCGCTACCCGTGGCTGTGGGACCTGTACGCGGTGCGCTACGTCGTGGCGCCGACCGGCAGCGCCCAGGTGGACAGCTTCATGGCCGCCGGCGACCGTTTCCGCCCGGTGCTCACCGGCGTGATGACGCCCGGCGGCATCCCGGCCACGCTGTTCGAGCGCACCGATCCGGCGCCGTGGGCGCGGGTCGTTCCGGCGGCCGTCAAAGCCGACTCGGCCCAGCTGTGGCCGACGCTGTTCAACCCGCGCATGGACTTCGGGCGCCTCGTCCTCTTCACCCCGGACGCCCCGGTCACGCCGCCACGCATCTCCGCCATGCCGGTGCCGAGCGCGTCGAGGGCCACCCTCACGGCCTGGGAGCCGGGGCGCATGAGCATCGCCCTGGACCCGGCGCCCGACAGCGCGAGTTACCTGGTCGTGGCGGAGAACTGGTACCCGGACTGGCGCGCGACCGTGGACGGCAAGCCGGCCACCACGATGCGGGGGGACTGGACCCTGCTGACCGTGCCGATTCCCGCGGGCGCGCGGACCGTTCAGCTCACCTTCCGCTCGCCGGCTTACGTCCTGGGGCGCGGGGTGTCGGTGGCGTCGGTCGGCCTCACCCTGGCCCTCGTCCTGGTCCCGGCCTTCCTGCGGCGGAGGAAGCGTGGCTGAGCGGGCGCTCGTCATCATTCCGACCTACAACGAGCGGGAGAATCTCCCCAACATCGTCCCGGCCGTCCTCGAGCAGGACCCCAGGCTCGAGGTGCTGGTCGTGGACGACGGCTCGCCCGACGGCACCGGCGAGCTCGCCGACGGCCTGGCGTCGGCGGACCCGCGCGTCCACGCGCTGCACCGGCCCGGCAAGCTGGGGCTGGGCACGGCCTACGTCGCGGGCTTCCGCTGGGCCATCGCCAACGGCTTCGACTACGTCTTCGAGATGGACGCCGACTTCTCCCACGATCCGCGGCACCTGCCGACGTTCCTCCGCGAGATCGCCGACGCCGACCTCGTGATCGGATCGCGGTACCTCAACCGGCGCGTCACCGTCATCAACTGGCCCATGAGCCGGCTGATGCTCTCGTACTTCGCCAACGTGTACGCCCGCTGGGTCACGGGCCTCAGGCTGTGGGATTCCACGGGCGGCTACAAGTGCTATCGGCGCGCGGTGCTGGAAGCGGTGGATCTCGACCGGGTCCGCTCGAACGGCTACAGCTTCCAGATCGAGATGTCGTTCCGCGCCTGGCGGAAGGGCTTCCGGCTCAAGGAGATTACCATCACGTTCTCCGACCGGAACGTCGGGCGCAGCAAGATGTCCGGGGCGATCGTCCGGGAGGCGGTGTGGATGGTCTGGCGGCTGCGGTGGTGGGCCCTGGTGGGGCGGATATGAAGCCTGGAAGCGTGTTTTACAAGATGACCGGGTCGGGCAACGACTTCGTGATGTTCGACGGGCGCCACATCGGCGCCCAGGACCTCACGCCCGGAACGATCGCGGCCGTCTGCGACCGGCGGATGGGTATCGGGGCCGACGGCGTCGGGCTGCTCGCGCCCGCGACCGACCCCGGCGTGCATTTCGCCTTCCGGTTCTGGAACCGCGACGGCTCGGTGGGTCCGATGTGCGGGAACGGGGCCCTCTGCGCCACCCGCCTGGCGGTCACCCTCGAGTACGCCCGCAGCGACGAGGAAGTCCGGTTCACCACCGACGCGGGCATCCACCGGGGCAGGGTGGTGGGCGACCAGTCCGAGATCGCCCTCCCCGACTGCTCCATGCCCGCGGCGGTGCCGTCGGTTCGGACCGTCGCCGGGGAGAAGGAGCCGGTCCTGGTTCGCCCCTCCGTGCCGCACCTCGTGCTGACCGTGGACGACGTGGCCGGCGTCGCGGTCGAGGACCGGGGACCACCCCTCAGGCACGATCCCGCCCTCGGGCCGGTCGGCGCCAACGTCAACTGGATCTCCCCCCGTCCGGACGGCAGCTGGAAGATGCGGACGTTCGAACGAGGGGTCGAAGGCGAGACCCTGGCGTGCGGCACCGGAGCCGTCGCCTGCGCCCTGACGATCGGCAGCCGCGGGGCTGCCGCTCCGATCCGGCTCTGGACCCGCTCCGGCCTCCCATTGGATGTCGTTTTCACCCTGCGAGGATCCACAGCCACCAGCATTCGCCTCCGCGGCGAAGGACGCCTGGTTTTCCGGGGAATAGTGGCCTCGAGTCTAACCGAAGACCGTCCAACCCCTTAGCGGAATCGCTCTAGACTTTCCACACTTGCAAACAAATCAACTTAACATAACATATCTTATACGAAGTCGTGTTGGCGCGACACTGCCGTGGTGATGCAAGGCGTTTAGCCGCACGACCATGACGGGATTCGGCCACCCGACGCCGGTGCCGGCCCGGAAGCCGAAGCCGATTGTCGTTGCGGCGGATGAGTTGGCGCCGCTTACGGATTGTTTCGAGGTGGTAACGCGCCCACGCTTCAAGCTGTGGATAAGCCTTGACGGGCCAAGCTGAGATACGGCTGGGTTCTTGAAGCTGCTCGGGAGCCCGGGAGCGCGTTTGGGGGCGCCCCGGACGTGGACCCGGCTGGCCGGCCCAGCCCGAGCCGCATGGCGGCCGACCTTCAGCCGCGCCCCCACGTGGCACCCTTCAGCCGGTCAACCTGGTCCCGGCCAGACGCCCTTCAAGTGACTTCTCATCAAGTGACTTCTCATGCCCGGCGGTCGCAGCCGCCGCCCCGGGTGCCCGCAGGCGGACCTTCCGTAGCGCGGCGAGGCGCCGCGCCGCACCCGACGCCCCCAGCGGCGAGCCTGGTTGTCCCGTCCGGGGACCCTGAGCCAGATTGCAGGTTCCGAAGGTACCCGGAACTCCGAAGGAGCACATGATGCGAAAGGCATTCGGTTGCGGGGCCCTGCTGACGGCGGCCTGGGCCGCGGCGCTTGGCGCCCAGAACCCGGCGCCCGCCGCGTCCGACACCGGCTTCGCCGCCCGCGTGGACTCGATCGCCCGGCAGGTGCTGCAGGCCACCGGCGTGCCGAGCGCGACGGTCGCGGTGGTGCGGGACGGCAAGCTCGCCTACGCCCAGGCGTACGGCGAGGCGCGGCTCGAGCCCCAGGTCCCCGCCCTCCCCTCCATGCGCTACAGCATCGGCTCGATCAGCAAGCAGTTCGCGGCGTCGTGCATCCTGCTGCTGCAGCAGCAACACAAGCTCTCGCTCGACGACCCGGTGTCCCGGTTCCTGCCGGGCCTCACCCGCGCCCGCGACGTGACCATCCGCGAGCTGCTGTCGCACACCTCCGGCTACCAGGACTTCTGGCCGCAGGACTATACGCCGGTCTTCATGACGCATCCCGTCTCACCCGCGGACATCCTGGACCGCTGGGCGAAGAAGCCGCTCGACTTCGACCCGGGCACGCGCTGGCAGTACAGCAACACCAACTACGTCATCGCGGGGCTGATCGTGGAGAAGGCCGGCCGGATGCCGTTCTTCGCCTTCCTCCGCCAGCACATTCTCGATCCGCTCGGGATCGCGAGCGCCCTGAACAGCGACGCCGCGAGGCTCGAGGCGTCGGATCCCGCGGGCTACATGCGCTACGGGCTCGGGCCCCTGCGCCCCGCCGTGGACGAGGGCGGCGGCTGGATGTACGCGGCGGGCGAGCTGGCGATGACGGCGTCGGACCTGGCGAAATGGGACGTCTCGGTGATGGACCGCAGCCTGCTCTCGCCGGCGTCGTACCGCGACCTCGAGACGGAGGTGCAGCTCAAGAACGGCGTCGGCACCGGCTACGCGCTGGGACTCGACGTGGGGATGTCGGCGGGACACCGCGTCCTGGAGCACAGCGGCGAGGTCCCGGGCTTCACGGCGTCGAACCTGGTGTTCCCGGACGACCGCGCCGCGGTCGTCGTGCTCACCAACGAGGACGCGTCCACGGCGGCGGGCGCGATTTCGCAGGCCGTCGGCCGGCTGCTGTTCTCCACCCAGGACGCGAGCACGCACGCCCGCGAGGTCGAAGCCCTCGGCATCTTCACCGGCCTGCAGCACGGCACGATCGACCGCTCGCTCCTCACCGACGACGCGAGCGGGTACTTCGACGCCCAGGCGCTGAGCGACTTCGCCGCGAGCCTCGCGCCCCTCGGCGCCCCGCGGGCGTTCAGCCAGGTCTTCCAGACGGACCGCGGCGGGATGGTGGAGCGCGTGTACCGGGCCGTGTTCGAGCACCAGGCGCTGCGGATCTGGACGTACGAGATGCCGGACGGGAAGCTCGAGCAGTACCAGGTGGCGCCGCAGGACTGACGGCGGGACGGGTCTGCTGCGACGACGGGGCTGCCGCCCGGTATCGGACGGCAGCCCCGTCGGGCGTTCGGCCAGCCGGATCTCAGCTCGCGGGCTTGCCTGTCGGCGCCGGGAGGGTCCCACCCAGCTGGCCGAGACGCGCTCGGGCTTCCTGCGACTGCGGCAGCGCGCCGTACTTCTCGACCACCTCGGCGTAGGCCGCGCGCGCGGCGGCGGAGTCGCCGGCGATCGCCAGCGTCCGGCCGGAGTCGAGCAGGTATTCCGCCTTCAGGAAGTCGTGCGTGGCCACCTTGACCGCCTCACCGTACGCCTGCGAGGCCTCGCGGTACTTGCCCTGCTGCTCGAGCGCGCCGCCCAGCAGCGAGTACGCCGACGCGAGGACGTAGGCCGGATGGCTCCCCTTCACGAAGCTCTGCAGCTGCGCCACCACCAGGCCGACCTGCGCGCCCCCTTCCACCAGGCGCACCTGGCTGAGGAGGACGACCGCCTCGTCCGCGGCCCGGGTGCCGCCGTAGCGGTCGATGAGGCGCGTGAGGTCGTTCGCGGCGAGCGGCAGGTTGCCGGACTCGGCGTCCGTGCGCGCCGCGGAGAGCGCCTGCGTGGCGAACTGCTCCTTCCGGCGCTCCGACGTGATGTAGGCCCACACCGCGGCGATCAGCACGACCACCGCCGCCGCGGCGTAGATCAGCTGCCTCGTATGCTCGACCGTCCACTGTCCCCAATCGCGACCTGCGGCGGGCCCCGGACCAGTCTGAAGCGGTGCACCCATGGAGGATCTCTTCCCCTTTACCGGCGATGATCGGTGATGCCCCTGGGGTGACTCGAACACCCGACCAACGGTTTAGGAAACCGCTGCTCTATCCATGCTGAGCTACAGGGGCCCAGCCACATAAGTTCGCCCCCGCCATGCTCTTTCTCAAGGCCGATTCCGGCGACCAGCTCGCGAAACTGATCCCGACGTGAGTTGTCCACCATCGCGTGCTAGTGCCTGATCCTGAACGATTTACCTTCCACATCCTCATGTTGAATATCGCTTCGCCGGATCTCGACGATGCGCGAGCCCGGCGGGCCGGCGGAGAGCTGGGCGTCGAGCTGGTCCAGCGTCGAGGGGGCGGCCGCCCCGACCACCTCGACCGATCCGTCCTCGGTGTTCCGCACCCATCCCCGGACACCCAGGGTCTGGGCCTGGTTCATCACGAACCAGCGGAAGCCGACTCCCTGCACCCGGCCGACGATGATCCAGCGCCGGCCGGATACCCCGCCAAGCGCGCCGTCGTCGGTCACCGCGGCGGCTCCCCCGCCGGCTCCCTCGCCTCGGAGCGAGCCGCCCGCTCTGCGGCCCTCCGCCGCCGGTGCCAGAAGACGTAGCCGGCGAGGAGCAGGGCCATGGCGGGGATCACGATCACGAGCGCGTGGTTGGTGTAAGCGGCGACCTGGGCGTGGCTCAGCGCCTTCCCTTCCTTCCCGATCACCCAGCCGATGCCGATCAGCGTCGCCCACCAGATCCCCGCCCCGGTGCCGGTGTACACGAAGAACCGGCCCAGCGGCATGCGGGCGATGCCCGCGGGGATCGAGATCAGGTGGCGCGCCACGGGCAAGAGGCGCGCGGTGAAAACGGCGATGGGGCCGTGGTCCACGAAGAACCGCTCCGAGCGGTCCAGCGACTTCTCGCTGATCAGCACCCAGCGTCCGTAGCGCACGAACACCCAGCGGCCGACCCGGGCGGCGATCCAGTAATTCACGTAGGAGCCGATCAGGCTGCCCAGGATGCCGCACGCCAGCGCCACTCCCGCGTTCATGCGGCCGGTGGCCGCCAGGTAGCCCGCCGGCGGCATCACCAGCTCCGCGGGGATCGGAATGACGGACGACTCGATGGCCATGAGCGCGACGATGCCCGGGTAGCCGAGCTGCCCGATGGTCGCGACGACCCAGAGGAGGAAGCGCTCAACCATCGAAGCCGAACGTTCCCAGCAACGGCACGAAGCGCGCCCCCGCCACCGGCGTCCGGATGCCGCGCCCGTCGCCGACCCCGGTGACGAGGGTGAGCACCTGGTTGTCGCGCTCGCCGAGGGGCAGCAGCATGCGGCCGCCCGGCCCGAGCTGCTCGAGCAGCGGGCGCGGCAGCTCGGGCGACGCCGCCGCCACGAGGATCGCGTCGTAGGGGGCGTAGTCGCGCCAGCCGAGCGTGCCGTCGCCGAGCAGGACGGAGACGTTGGCCGCGCCCGCCGTCTGCAGCGCGGCGCGTGCGTCGGCCGCGAGCCGCGCCACCCGCTCCACCGAGAACACCTGGGCCACCAGCCGCGCCAGCAGCGCGGTCTGGTAGCCGGAGCCGGTGCCGATCTCGAGCACCCGATCGGCGGGCCGGAGCCGCAGCGCCTGGAGGCACCGTGCCTGCGTGGAGGGCTGGCTGATGGTCTGGCCGTTCCCGATGGGCAGCGCGGTGTCGTCGTAGGCGCGCTCGCGCAGCGCGCCGGGCACGAACAGGTGCCGCGGCACCGAGCCCACGGCCGCCAGCACGGCGGGATCGGTCACGCCGCGCCGCTCCACGGCGGCTACCAGGCGGGCGCGGTAGGTCCGGAACTCGTCCGGCGCCGCGCGGGTCACTCGCCCAGCCGCCACGCGCGCACCGCCTCGATCGAGCCGTAGCTGGTGAGATCCACGTGCAGGGGCGTCACCGACACGTAGCCGTCCTCGACCGCCTTGAAATCCACGTCGTCGCCGCCCGACCAGTCCAGCCGCCCGCCGCCGATCCAGAAGATCTCGCGCCCCCACGGGTCGTGCATGCGGGACAGCGACTCCGCGTAGATGCGCTTGCCCAGGGTGGTGACCCGCACGCCGCGCACCTCGTCCGAGGGGATCGGCGGGAGGTTGACGTTGAGCAGCATGTCCGCCGGGAACGGCCCCGCCTCGACGATGCGCTTGAGCAGGCGGCCCAGCCGGTCGCGATAGCCCGGTATCAGGTCGAAGTCGTGGCCGGCGAAGGACACCGCGATCCCCGGCACGCCGAGGATCAGGCCCTCCATCGCCGCCGCCACCGTGCCGGAATACAGCACGTCCTCGCCCATGTTGGGGCCGTGGTTGATGCCGGCGATCACCAGCTCCGGGGGCGGCGCGAGCAGCGCGCCCAGGGCCAGCACCACGCAGTCGGTCGGCGTGCCGTCCACCTGCCAGCGGTTGGGCCCGCGCGGGATGGGGCGCAGCGGCCGGTGCAGGGTCAGGGAGTGGCTGGTGGCGCTCTGCTCCCGGTCGGGCGCCACGCACGACACCTGGCCGAGCGTGGCGCACACCTCGATCAGGACCTCGAGGCCGCGGGACTGCAGGCCGTCGTCGTTGGTGCAGAGGATTCTCATGACGTCGGGACTCCGCCCACCAGGATGGGGCGCCAATGGCGCAGGAAGACGGCGGCGATCGCGAGCGTGTCCGCGCCGTAACGGAAGTGGCTCCGCGCGCCGTCATAGACCGTGGGCACCTCCACGGCCGCGATGCGGTACCCGCACCGCGCGGCGAGGAACAGGAACTCGGTCTCGTACTCGTACCGGGTGCCGGCGGGCTGCACCCGCTCGGCCACCTCGCGCCGCATGGCCCGGAAGCCCGACTGCGAGTCCGGCACCCGCACGCCCAGCGCGCGGGAGACGAGCGCGCTGGAGAGGCGGTTGGTCACTCGGCGCCCCAGGGGCATCGCCCCAGCCTCGCGCGGGCGGGCCCCGACGACCAGGTCCGCCGTCCCGTCGGCGACCGGCGCGAGGAGCAGCGGGATGGCCTCCGGCGCGTGCTGCCCGTCGGCGTCGAGCGTCACGACCACGCCGGCGCCGGCCCCGACGGCCGCCGCGAGGCCCGTGGCGAGAGCGCACCCCTTGCCGCGGTTGGTCCGGTGACGGAGCACCGCCGCTCCCGCCTCCGCCGCGACGTCCGCCGTGCCGTCGTCCGAGCCGTCGTCCACCACGAACACGGAGGCCCGGGGCACGACGCGGCGCGCGCGGGCCAGCACGGACGGGAGACTGGTGGAGGCACGGTAGGCAGGGATGACGAGCGCGAGCGAGTCCGGCCCCCCCCCGCTACTCACGGCTCCGCGCCCGGTCGCCGTCCAGGATCTTGAGGACCCGCGTCAGCTCCGCGCGCAGCTCGTGCACGGTCTCGAGCGCGAGGGCCTGGCGCGCCGCCGGCTTCAGCTCGCCGGTCCTGCGGTAGTGCTCGATGCGCTGCCGCGCGCCCTCGATGGTGTACTTCTCCGTGTACAGCAGGTGCTTGACCAGCATGATCAATTCGATCTCGCGCCGCTGATAGACGCGGTTCCCGGACCGGTTCTTGGCCGGATTGAGGAACCGGAACTGGCTCTCCCAGTACCGCAGGACGTGCGGCTTGAGATCGGTCAGGCTGCACACCTCGCCGATCGAGAAGAACTCCTGCAGCGGTTCGGCCGCGCTCATTGCCACGTCTCGCTCTTGAGCGAGCGCTCCATGAGGTTCCCGATCGCCTGCTTGAGGGGCCGGCCCTCGAACAGCACGGCGGCCACCTCCCGCACGATCGGCAGCTCCACGCCCGCCTGCGCCGCGAGGTCCAGCGCGGCCCGCGCCGTCTCGACCCCCTCGGCCACGGACAGGCGCCGCTCGAGCACCTCCTCGAGCCGCTTGCCCTTCCCCACCTCCACCCCGAGGCTGCGGTTGCGGGACAGCGGGCCCGTCGCCGTCAGCAGCAGGTCGCCCATGCCCGCCAGGCCCGCGAACGTCGCGGGCCGCGCGCCCAGCGCGACGCCCAGCCGCGCGATCTCGGCCAGGCCGCGGGTGATGAGCGCCGCCCGCGCGTTGTGGCCCAGCTCGAGCCCGTCGAGCATCCCGGCCGCGATCGCCACCACGTTCTTGAGCGCGCCCGCCAGCTCGACGCCCACCACGTCGTCGTTGGTGTAGAGGCGGAGGTGCGGCGCTCCCAGCGCCTCCTGTGCGCGCCGCGCGGTCGCGGCCGAGCACCCCGCGACCACGGCCGCGGTGGGCTGGCGCTCGTACACTTCCCGCGCGAACGTGGGGCCCGAGAGCGCCACGATCGCGTCCTTGGCAAGCAGCACCTCCGCCAGCACTTCCGTCATGCGGCGGTGCGTGCCCGCCTCGAGGCCCTTCGACGCGCTCACCACCACCGCGCCCGGCGCCAGGCCAGGTGCCGCCTCCGCCATCACGCGGCGCACCGCGTGCGACGGCGCCACCGAGATCACAAGCTCAGCGCCGCGCACCGCCGCCAGCAGGTCGGTCGTCGCGCGCAGCGAGGGCTGGAGCGGCGCGTCAGGGAGGAACAGGTCGTTCCGGTGCCGCCGGTTGATGCCCTCGGCGACCTCCGGCTCCAGCGCCCAGAGCATCACCTCATCGCCCTTGGCGCAGAGCAGGTCGGCCAGGGTCGTGCCCCAGCTCCCCGCGCCCACCACGGCGATCCGGCTCACGCCGGAGCTCCCGTGCCCGGACCGCCGGGGCCGCCGCGCCGGAACCGCGACTCCGTGCCCGCCATCAGGCGCCCGATGTTGGAGCGGTGGTTGAAGATCACGAACAGCGCCACCGCCGCGGCGACCCAGAACGCCGAGTCGCGGTCCGCGTAGAGCAGCCGCACCCACACGGGGAAGGTCACGGCCGCAGCGATGGAGCCCACCGACACGTAGCCGGTGGCGGCCACGAGGCCCACCCACACGACGGCGGCGAGACCGATGGCGGCGGGGAGATAGGCCAGGAACACACCGGCGGCGGTCGCGACGCCCTTCCCGCCCCGGAACCCGACGAACGGCGAAAAGACGTGGCCCAACACCGCGGCCGCGCCCACCACCAGCGCCCACCAGGCCGGCTGCCGCGTCACCGCGACGTACGCCAGCACCGGGGCCGCGCCCTTGGCCACGTCGAACACGGCCACGGGCACGGCGGCCCTCCAGCCCAGCAGGCGGAACAGGTTCGTGGCGCCGAGGTTCTTGCTGCCGTGCTGCCGCAGGTCCACGCCCGCTATGAGGCGCGCCACGAGGTACGAGGTGGGCACGGCGCCGAGCAGGTAGGCCGGCGCCAACCACGCCACGTGCGCCCAGGTGATGGGCGTCATGCGGCCCCCGCACGCCGGCGGCGGGTGAAGCGCAGCCGGATCGGCGTTCCCAGGAAGCCGAACCTGGCCCGGAGGCCGTTGATCACGAACCGCCGGTAGGAGTCGGGGATCTCGTCGGGCCGGCTGGCGACGATGGCGAACGTGGGAGGCGCCTCGCCGATCTGCGAGCCGTACAGCAGCTTCACCTCGGCGCCGCCCGCCTGGGGCGGCTGGCGCTCGATCAGCATCTCCTGGATCGCCCGGTTGACCTCCGCCGTCTGTACGCGGCCGCGGCGCGCCTCGGCCACCTCGAGCACGGTGTCCAGCACTTTCGGCACCCGCTGGCCGGTCAGCGCCGAGATGTACAGGAACGGCACGTCGGAGAGGAACGCCGCGCGCTCCACGGCCTTCTTGCGGCCGGCCTCCGCGGTGCCCGTGTCCTTCTCGACCAGGTCCCACTTGTTCACGGCCACGACCAGCCCGGTGCCCGCGTCCCAGGCCTGCGCCGCGACCTTGAGGTCCTGCGTGTGCAGCCCGTCGGCCGCGTCCACCACGATCACGCACACGTCCGCGCGCTCGATGGCGCGTTGCGTCCTGAGCAGGGCGTAGAACTCGACCGCGTCGTCGATCTTGCCGCGGCGCCGCAGGCCCGCCGTGTCCACGAAGGTGAGCGCCCGGCCGTGGTAGCTGAGGTGCGTGTCGATCGCGTCGCGCGTGGTGCCCGGCTCCGCCGCCACGATGAGCCGCTCCTCGCCCAGGAGCCGGTTCACCAGGCTCGACTTGCCGACGTTGGGCCGGCCCACCACGGCGACCGCGACCGCCGGCTCCGCTTCCGCCGCGGGCGCCTCCGGCAGCGCCGCGACGACCACGTCGAGCAGGTCGCCCACGCCCTTCCCCGTCCCGGCCGACACGGGAATCGGCTCGCCGAGCCCCAGCTCCCAGAACGCCAGGTGCCGGGTCTCGCGGGCGAGCGCGTCGGCCTTGTTGGCCACCAGCAGGACCGGCTTGCCCTTGCCGCGCAGGTACTCCGCGATCTCCTGGTCCGCCGGCGCGGTGCCCACCTCGACGTCGGTCAGCAGCAGGACTACGTCGGCCGCCGCCACCGCCATCTCGACCTGCGAGCGGATCGCCGCGTCCATCGGCACGCCCGAGGTGGGCAGCAGGCCGCCGGTGTCCACCAGCCAGAAGGTGCGGCCGTTCCACTCCGCCTTCCCGAAGTGCCGGTCGCGGGTGGAGCCCGGCCGCTCATCCACGATCGCCGTGCGCCCGCCGACGATCCGGTTGAACAGGGTGGACTTCCCCGTGTTGGGGCGACCGATGATCGCCACGGTCGCCGCGTTCACGCCGCCGCCTCGACGCCGAGCGCGTCGGTGAAATGGTACGAGAGCCGCACCGGGACCCCGGTGGCCGACACGACCGACGCCAGCGACACGTCGTCCACGAACACGCCGTCCTCGTTCACCGCCTCGGCGGGCAGCAGCGCCAGGTCGTAGCCCGGCCGCGCGGCGAGCACCACCGCCAGGTCCGCGCCGGCCAGCAGCCCCGCGGTGGTCACCGTCGCGCCGAAGTAGTTGTTCTCCACCGGCACGCACTCGAACCGCGCCCCGGTCGCCCGCTCCAGCGCCGCCAGCACCTCCGGCATCAGCGGCGCCATCGCGGTGCCCGTCAGCACCAGCACCCGCTGCCCCGCCAGGTCGGGCAGGGCGTGCGCCTCGTCGGCGATCAGCCCCTCGAGATAGCGCACCGCCCCGACGCCGTTCTCCACCTGCTCGAAGCCGTCGTACGACTCCGCGGGCGGGAACGGCTCCCCGGCCCGCTGGTACAGCTCGTCCGAGCCGTATGCCCACCCCGCCCCGCGCTCGCGCCGCGCGCGCTCGGCCCAGCGATGGACCGCCTCCAGCGAGGCGCGCGCCTCCTTGGCCGTCGGCGAGCGCACCAGGTCATGCTTGGAGTACGCCGTCAGCGCCACCGGCACCACCGAGACGCTCAGCACGTGGGCCCCGAGCGCGTACAGGTCCGCCAACGTGCGCTCGAGCACCGCGCCGTCGTTGACGTCCGGAACGACCACGATCTGGGTGTGGAAGCGGATGCCGCCCGCCGCGAACATCTCCAGCTGCGGCAGCACTTCCGGGGCCTTCGGGTTCCGCAGCACGCGGCGCCGCACCGCCGGATCGGTGGCGTGCACCGACACGTACAGCGGCGAGAGCTTGTACTCGAGGATCCGCCGGACGTCCTTGTCCTTGAGATTGGAGAGCGTGGCGAAATTGCCGTAGCGGAAGCTCAGCCGGTAATCGTCGTCGCGGATCCACAGCACCTTCCGCGCGCCGGTCGGATTGCCGTCCACGAAGCAGAAGTCGCAGCGGTTGTTGCAGCGGCGGATCTTGGGAGGGTCGAGCACGACGCCGAGGGGGAGACCCTCCGGCCGCTCGATGTCGAACTCGATCTCCTCCCCGGCGGCGGTGCGGGCCCGGAGCAGGAACTCCTCGTCGGCCGCGAGGAACTCCCAGTCGAGGAAGTCCACGAGCTCCCGTCCGCCGATGGACAGCAGCTCGTCACCGGGCTTGAGGCCCAGACGATCTCCCAGGGAGCCTGGTGCGATGGCGGCGACACGTATCATCAGGGCATTGATGATACTCCGTAACGCGTTAATCCACAATACATTCTGCTGCGCACCTCAAGCGATGTCGCAGGACCATCAAGGGTCATGTGAAGGCGGGCGAAGCGGTTGCCGGCGGCCGGAACGCATTGCGGCCGGCGCCCCCAGGGGGGCACCGGCCGCAGGGCGGCGAGACGGCAGATGCGAGTTACGACTCGAGGAGCGGGCGACCGGATTCGAACCGGCGACGTCCAGCTTGGGAGGCTGGAGAGCACTATGTCATGGACCCCGACTCGACGTGGTCGCCACACTGAAGTTGATCGGAATCGTGGTGATCACGCGTACCGGGTGCCCGTTGATCCGACCGGGGCGGAACGTAGTGGCCGCGACGCAATTGCTCGCCGATGCCGCGAACTCGGTGTTTGTGCTCGATAGGACTCGGATCGACGCGGGCTCCGCGTGGCCGGTCGAATCGATGACCACCTCCAACACGACCCGGCCTGAAACCCCCGCCGCACGCAGACTGTCAGGGTACTGCGGCAACGGTCCGTTCAGACGCTCAGGCCGCTCCTCCACCTCGTCTTCCGTGTACCGCGGCTGTTGGCCCGGCTGATCCGCTGCCGACGCCGCTGACACCGCCCGAATACGGCGGCCGCCGCGGTCCAGGACCACGTGCGTGCCGGTCGCCTCCAACCACAGCGCCGCACCGCCTTCGAGCGGAACGGCGTCGACCCGAATGCGCGCCCCAGGGTCGGCGACAAAGTGAATGTCCCCCGCGCTCAAATCCACCGTGAACACGGCGGGAGCGGACAGGCTGAGGGTATCGGAGCGCACGCGCGGGGTGGAATCGCCACGGGCAAACCCGCCCCCGGATGCAAAGACGCGGAAGCTGGCCACCGCCTTCTCGGCGCCCACCCTTACGCGAGAGAGCGCGCGCCCCTGCATCGGTGGGATCAGCCTCGGCTGCGGCATCATGGCCGCAACCGCGACCACCAGTAGCGCCACGCTTGAAGCGAGCGCAGCGCGCACCAGTGGGTTGCGCGATCTCGGCGTCGTCATGGCATGGATCCTCCTTTCCAGCAGCGAACGCGTTTCGGAAAACGCCGTGGCCGCGAGCAGCGGTTGCCGCGCGCGACGGGCCACGACGCTCAGCAGCAAGGCACCGTAGGCGTGCACGTCAGCACCGGCCCGCATGACGCGCCCATCGCAGTCCGTTTCCACCGCCAGCTGAAGGCGGCGGACCTGCCACCAGAGCGCGACATTCCACGGCGCAAGGACGAGTGCCAAGGTGGCGCCGAGGAGAAGATCCGGGTCGCGCGCCCGGCAGTGCTCCTGTTCGTGCAGGAGCATCAAGGGACGCGCGGCCGGCTCCCCTTCGAGTGCCCACGTCGGCAGTACGATTCTGAGGCCGCCAAGCCGCACGACCGCCGGACCGATATCGGGCGCCACCAGCACGGGCGTTCCATCCGCAACGGTCGCTCGCCAGTCCCGCGCCCGACGGCGCAGGCTGATGCCGGCGCGGAGCAGGCCAAGCGCGAGCACCAGCGAGGCACCGCACCAAAGCAGCAGGAGTGGCCGATTCAGCGTCGCGATGATTGGACCCGCCCTGCCGAGTGAGGCCACAGCCATGACGGAGGGTGCGCTCGGTGCCGGCTCCGCGGCGACACCGGCGCCCGGCGTCACCGCCGTTCGTGACGCGACCGGGTGCCGTGCTGGGGCAGGCGGAAGCCACAGCCCGACGAGAGGCACGAGAAGCGAGGCCAGGATCGCGGCAGCCCACACGAAGCGCCGGGGCCTCGCCCACAGGCTCGCCGTGTGCTCCACAGCAAGGGCGGCAAGCCCGAGACAGAGGCTGACCGCGGTAACGTAGAGCATCCACAGAGCGATCATGGCTGCCCCCCCTTCATGCGAGCGTCGAGGAGGCGCCGCAGCCGTCGCAGGTCCGACCTGCTGAGCCCGCGTTCGCCCACCAGCTCGGTGAGCAGGAGCTCCGGCGACCCGTTGAAGAACCGGTCCACGAGCTGCCGCACGGCGCCCCGCCGCGCGACGAGCTCCGGGACGACCGCGTAGTAGCGGTGTGCCCTGCCCTCTCCCTCATGCCGTACATGGCCCTTGGCTTCGAGAATCCGCAGCACGGTGAGCACCGTCGTGTAGGCCAGCTCGTCGTGCACGGCCGCCCGTACCTCGGCCACGGTCCCCGAGCCGCGCTCCCAGAGCACCGACATGACGTCGAGTTCACGTTCGGTCAGAGTACGCGCCACAGCCCCTCCATCTACTAATGCGTTAGTAGATGGTATAGCCGACGCGGCGTCTTGTCAACTATTGATTTAGTAGTACGCGGGTCGGAGATGTACAGGCGCGGCAACGACTGGGAGGCCCGAGGCCAGCGGCGGCACCAGGGGCCATAAATGGCTCGACTGCGACACACCAACCCGGAATGGCGGGTTTGATCTGTCGCAGTCGGCGTCTTCCTGTCGCAGTTTCGGCGTCTGCCTTCAGCACCACAACTTCATGCAGGTTGATCACCTTCTCAGGAGCGGGCGACCGGATTCGAACCGGCGACGTCCAGCTTGGGAAGCTGGCATTCTACCCCTGAATTACGCCCGCAGAAGGAGCGGGACCCGGTCGGGCCCCGCCCCCACAATGATAATCAGTTCGTCTTGTACTTCCAGGCGAGGATTCCCCGCCCGCTGGGCGAGAGCGTGAAGTCGTAGGCCTGCCCGGGGTTGCCGTTCGGGTTGAGGTCCGGGATCTCCACGTTCTGCGACGTCACGGGCTGGCAGGCGCCGTCCACGAACTGCACCGTCAGCGTGAAGCCCTTCAAGGGCTCCGGCCGCAGGTTGGTCACCATCGCATGGAGCGTCGCCGTCGTATCCCCGGTGTCGAACCCGAGCGTGGAGACCTCCCACGGCAGGGAGTCGGCCCGCAGCAGCACCTTCAGAGTCGAGTCCCGCAGCCCCAGGTCCTGGTAGGCGCGGGCGAACAGCTGCAACGAGGAGCGGTTCATCGAATCCAGGGCCATCAGCCGGCGCGCCGTCGCCATGAGATGCGTGGTGTCCTTCGCCCCCATGTAGGCGTTCGCGAGGTTGAAGACCGCGTTACGGTCGCACTGATCCCTGGTCAAGCCGTGCTCGATGAACTGGGACGCCAGCGCGTACTGGCCCGTGCGGATCATCGGGACGGCCGCGTCGAACAGGTCGCCGGGCTCCGCCGCGTCGGAGTGGGCGAGCATCGAGTCGTACACCACCCTGGCCTGGTCGTTCTCGTGGAGCGCCATCAGCACGCCCGCCAGGCTCGCCTGCGCCGCCATGTCCCGGGGGCGCAGCTTCAGCACGTCCTCGTACGCCGACTGGACCACGTGGAGTCGCGCGTCCTTCACCGCCGAATCCGACTTGCCGGTGCGCAGGGCCTCGGCATGGATGCCCGCCGAGTCGGACGCCGCCCGCTGCAGCAGGCGTGCGACGTTGAACAGCGAGGTCTCGCGCACGTCGTCGTACCGCGGATCCGTGGTGGAGGCCGCCGCGAGGCGGAAGTACTTGATCGCACTGTCGTCCTGCGGCGGGGTCTTCTGCTCGAAGACGATGGCCATCTGGTTGAACCCGTCGGGGCGGCCACGGTAGATCCTGTTCGCGACCCGGAACAGCGCCAGGGCCGAGTCGAGGTTGCCGCCGTTGGCCTGTGCGAGCGCGTCGTTGAACGGGCCGACCCACTGGTTGTAGCGCAGCCGGCCGATCTCCGCCCGGCAGTTCGCGTCGGTCGCGGCCTCGGCCTTGGTCCAGGCCGAGTCGGCACCGACCAGGTCGCGCTGGAGGACGTACGCACGCGCGTACAGGTACCACAGCGTCGCCTGGTCCACCCCGCCGGCCTGGCGCGCCTGGTCGAGCAGCTGCAGGGCATGCGCCAGCTCGCCCTTCGGGTCGTTCTTGCCCCCTTCCGCCAGGCTGAGGTGCTGCTCGGCGCCGTTGAGCCGGAAGTTGCTGCGGTAGCTCAGATGCTCGCAGGTGGGCAAAGAACTGCTCCGCTGTTGTGCCATCGCCGGTGCGGCGGACACGGCCAGCGCCGCGAGCGACGCGATCAATGCAAGACTGCGTGACATCGTAGGAACTCCCTCCAGGGACGAACTATAGGCCAAGTGTATAAACTTCCACGAGTTACACTGTTCCGTCAACGTCTCACGTGACGGTCCTGCCATACAGGACGCCGGCCCCGGTATTGAAGACCACCACGCGGTCCCCTGGGGCCAGGACGCCGCGCTCCACCAGGACCCTGGCTGCGGCCACGGCCGCGCCCCCCTCGGGACAGGCGTCCACTCCCTCGAGGCGAGCCAGGAGCGACGCCCCCTCGAGCAGCTCGGCGTCGGTGACGGCGACGGCTCCTCCGCCGCTCTCCCGCAGCGCCCTCAGCATCAAACGTCCCCCGAGGGGCCCCGGCACGCGCAGGCCGCTGGCAACGGTCTCGGGGTTCGGCCACGGATCGCAGTGATCGCTGCCGGCCTCGAACGCCCGGATCACCGGCGCGCAGCCCGATGCCTGCACCGAGAACAGCCGCGGCATCGGCCCGCGGACCCACCCAGCCTCGATCAGCTCGAGAAACGCCTTCCACATGCCGATCAGGCCCGTTCCCCCGCCGGTGGGATACACGATGGCCGCCGGGGGGTGCCAGGCGAACTGCTCTGCAATCTCCAGGCCCAGGGTCTTCTTTCCCTCGATCCGGTAGGGTTCCCGGAGGGTCGAGAGATCCATGGCCCCCGTGCGGCCGGCGTAGGCCTTGGCCAGCGCCCCGCAGTCCCCGATGTGGCCGTCCACGAGCTCGAGATCCGCCCCGTAGGCCGCGATCTGCCCGAGGAGGGGCGCGGGGGTCGAGCGCGGCGCATAGACCCGGACCCGCGCCCCGGCCCGCGCCCCGTAAGCGGCGGCCGCGACGCCGGCGTTGCCGGCCGTCGGGAGCACGAACCGTTCCACGCCTGCGGCGGCGGCCCTCGTCACGGCGGCGCTGAGGCCCCGGGCCTTGAAGGACCCGGTCGGGTTGGCCGCCTCGTCCTTGATCCAGACGTCCTCCGCGCCGATCGCCCGGCCCAGGCGCTCGGCCCGCAGCAAGGGCGTCGCGCCCTCGCCCAGGGTGACCGGCTCTTCCCCCTTTTCCAGGGGGAGGAACTCGCGGTAGCGCCACATGCCGTGCGGGCTCGCGCGGCCCGCGAGCGCCGCCCGAAGATCCGGCGCCAGGCGGCGCGCGTAACGCACGAGCCAGGGAGAGCCGCAGGCTTCGCAGACGGTGGGGAGCCCGGCCGCGTCACGCCGCGCGCCGCACGCCGGGCATTCCAGGGTCCAATCGGTCATCGTCAGCCCTGCCGGTGAAGGTGAGCGAGGATCCGCTCGGCCAGCGCCCCGGAGATGCCGGGCACGGCCGCCAGCTCCTCGAGGCTCGCGGACTGGACGCCGGCCAGCGAGCCGAACCGCGACAGCAGCGCGGTCCGCCGTGACGGTCCGATGCCGGGCACCGCCAGCAGCTCGGAGGTGAGCGTGCGGGCCGCGCGCCGCTTGCGGTTGAAGGTCACGGCCACCCGGTGCGCCTCGTCCCGGGCGCGCTGCAGCAGCTTCAGGGCCGGGCTCCGGCGCGGCAGCCGCAGCGGCTCCGCGCGCGCCGGGAGGTAAACCTCCTCGTCCCGCTTGGCGAGCGAGGCCATCGCCGGCGAGCCAGCCGGCGCGGACGCGTCCTCGGCCCCCGCGAGCGCGGCGTTGAGCTGCCCGCGCCCGCCGTCCACCAGGAGCAGGTCCGGCAGCGGCCGGGACTCGTCGAGCCGCCGCCGCACCCAGCGGCCCACGACCTCGCGCATCGAGGCGAAGTCGTCCTGCCCCTCGACGTGCTTGAGCTTGAACGTCCGGTACTCGCCGCGGCGCGGCCGCCCGTTCTCGAACCACACGATCGAGCCGACCGTGTCGCGGCCCTGCGACGTGCTGATGTCCACGCAGGCCATGCGGCGCGGCACCGCCGCCAGCCCCAGGTCGCGCCCCACCGCGTACACCGGGTCCTCCGCGCGCTCCGCCCCCTCGAACGTCTCCAGCCGCAGCGTCTCGAGCAGGTGCCGGGCGTTCTGGTCGGCGAGGTCCACCAGCCGCCGGAACAGCCCGCGCTGCGGCACCGCCCACCGCGAGCCGCCGAACGCCTCGGCCAGCTCCGTCTCGTCGGCCGGCGGGTAGGGGAGGTACGCCACCGGCGCGCGGCGCTCACGCGGCAGGTAGAAGCGCACGAGGTAGGCGGTCAGGACCTCCCCCTCCGCCACGCCCTCGACGCCGACGAGGAAGGTGTGCTCGCTCCCCACCACCTTCCCTTCCCTGATGCGCAGCACCACCGCGCACGCGTCGTCCTCGTCGTGGGCCAGCCCGATCGCGTCGCAGGTGCCGCCCCCTACCCGCTCGACCGTCGCCGGTTCCTCGATCTGCTCGAGCCGCTTGAGCGCGTCCCGCAGCTCCGCCGCCAGCTCGAAATCCAGGGCCGCCGACGCCGCCTGCATCCGGTCGCGCAGGTGCTGCCGCACCTCCAGCGTCTTGCCTTCGAGGAACAGCAGCACGTCGGCGATCATCCGGCCGTAGGCCTCCCGGGTCTCCCAGCCCACGCAGGGCGCCCGGCACTTGCGGATGTGGTAGTCGAGGCACGGCCGGTCGGGTGCGTCGCGCGGGAGGTCGTACTGGCACGAGCGCACGGTGAAGATGCGCCGGATCACGCGCAGCGTCTGGCGCAGCGCGCCCACGTCGGTGTATGGCCCGAAATAGCGCGCCCCGTCGTCGGAGGCGTGGCGGGTCACCAGCACCCGCGGGAACGGCTCCTGCACGGTGACGGCGAGCCACGGATAGCGCTTGTCGTCGCGCAGGTCCACGTTGAACCGCGGGTGGTACTCCTTGATGAGGTTGTTCTCGAGCAGCAACGCCTGCGACGGGCTGGCGGTGACGATGGTCTCGAGGTCGGCGATCCGCTGCTGCAGCAGCGCGATCCGCGGATTAGCGGCCGCCTCCTCGCCGAAGTACCACCGCACCCGGCTGCGGAGGCTGTTGGCCTTGCCGACGTACAGCACCGTCCCCTCCGCGTCCTTCCAGAGGTAAACGCCCGGCGCGTCCGGGAGGGCGTCCAGCTTGCGCTGGAGGACCTCGTCAGGCACGGCGCAGGCCCCGCGCCAGGAGGTCACGGGCGACCGTGATGCCGAGCGCGAGGGTGAGCGCGCCGTACAGCGCGGCGTACGGTACCAGCACGGCGACGCCGGCGAGCACGGGCCCCAGGCGGGCGCTGAGGCGCCACAGCGCGAACGCCGCGGCGCCCGACGTCAGCGCCGCGCCCCACAACTTGGCGAGGTACCAGGCGGCGAACGGCGTCGGCCCGATCCGGGCGGCCAGCGCACGCCGCAGCAAGGCGAACTCGACCCACGCCGAGAAGCCGGCGCTCGCCGTCAGGCCTACCGCGCCCCAGCGCAGCTCGAGATGGAGCAGCGGCGGGAGGAGCACGGCGCACAGGAAGCCGAGCGCCGTGGTGAGCACGACCCGCACCACCGCGTAGCGCATCGGCGTCCGCGTGTCTCCCAGCGCATAGAAGGTGCTCGACACCAGCCGGCTCAGCGTGGAGGCCAGGAGCCCCACCGCCGAGCCCGCGAGGATCGCCCACACGTAGCGGCTGTCGGCCGCGACGAAGCGCCCCGTCTGGAACAGCGCCGCCGCGAGCACCTGACCCAGCAGCAGGAACGCCACCGCGCACGGCACGATCAGGAACGCGAGCCGCGCCAGGCCGGCCGCGAGGCGGGCGCGCAGCGCCGCCGCGCGCGTCTCGCCGCTGCCCTGGGCCGCGGACATCTCCGGCAGCTCCGCGGCCGAGATGGACATCCCGAACAGGCTGACCGGCAGCATGTAGAGCGTCTGCGCGTTGACCACGCCCATCGCCGCGCTCGTGCCCAGCAGGCTCGAGATGATGCCGTCCACGTAGGCGCTGATCTGGTTCACGCCTCGGCCCAGGAGCGCCGGCCAGAAGTTGCGGATCACGGTCCGCGCCTCCCGGTCCGCCATGCCGGCGCTGAGCCGCAGGCCGCGCACCACCGTGAGCACCACCGGCAGTTGCGCCAGCACCTGCAAGACGCTGCCCGCCACCGCGCCCCAGGCGATGATCACCGCCAGCCGCGCGGCGCCGGCGTGCCGGCCCGCGAGCGCGGCGGCGATGATGGCCGCGTTCCACACCACCGGGGCGGCGTAGGAGAGGAAGAACTTCCGGTGGCTGTTGAGGATGCCGAGGCACCACGCCGACAACACCAGGATGCCCGTCGAGGGGAAGAGGATGCGCACCAGGCTGATGGTGAGGTCGCGCTTTTCGCCCGTGAAGCCCGGCGCGAGCAGGTCCACCACCAGCGGCGTGGCTCCGACACCGACCGCCACCAGCGCCGCCACCGCCAGGCTCAGCAGCCCGAGCACCGCGCCCGCCACCCGGCCGGCCTCCTCCTCCCGGCCCTCGCCCAGCAGCCGGGCGTACACCGGAATGAAGGACGCCGAGAGCACGCCTTCGCCGAACAGGTTCTGCAGCAGGTTGGGGATGCGGAACGACAGGCCCACCGAGTCGGCCACGTCGCCCAGGCCGAGGAAATGGGCGAAGATGCGCTGGCGGATGAGGCCGGCGATGCGGCTGAGCAGGATCCCGGCG
Source organism: uncultured Gemmatimonadales bacterium (assembly GCA_963806755.1). GTDB lineage: Bacteria > Gemmatimonadota > Gemmatimonadetes > Gemmatimonadales > JACORV01 > Fen-1245. Next base: position 8,464 of record CAWDZR010000033.1, on the reverse strand, counting down.
GCGACCAGCGCCGACGAGCGCGCCGCCGACCGCGGCATGCCTAGGAGCCGGACTTGGGCAGCGACTTGGGGGCGTCGGCCCGGTGCGCGGGATCCTCGAGCAGCCGTTGCATGTACTGGTGCTCTTCCTGGATCTGCGCCAGCTGGCGGGTCACCGTCTCCAGCTCCGTCTCGAGGACGCCGACCTTCTTGGCCAGCTCCTTGAGGTCCTCACCGGGCTCGATCGAGCTGCCGTGCATGCGCTCGACCCAGGCGCGCACCACCGGGGAATCCAGCACGATCGCCGTGAGCGGGATCATCAGCGCGAAGGCGATGAGGATGATGACGGCGGCGCCCATTCAGGTAACCTAGGCCCCGGCCGGGCGGGCTTCAAGTAGGCGCCGCGCGTGCGAGCGCGCGGCGTCGAGGAGCCCGTCGAGCAGCGGCCGGCCGTAGCGCGCCAGGTAGCTCGCCGCGGTCAGCACGCGCTCCTGCGGCTGCCCGCCGGGAAAGAGGTTGGCCCGGGCGCGGGTCACCTGCTGCAGCGCCTGCGCGTTGGCGCGCTTCAGGCTCGCCACCAGCCGCTTCTCCACCTCGTCCACGCCGTGCAGGGCCTGGTTGCGCGCCGTCTCGAGCGGGCGCTCGAGCGTGGGCTCGATCCGCACGGCGGCGGCCTGCACCGCGGCGTAGCGCTCGCGCAGCGCGTCGCGCAGCGCGGCCACCGCGTCCGCCGCCTCCGGGGGCAGCGCCTCGCGCGCCAGGGACGACGCCAACGCGCCTTCCGGGGCCGCCAGGTCCGCCGGGGACAGGTGGAAGCGCTCCAGCACCTTCTCGACCTTCGCTTCGATCACCGCGCCGGAGAGGCGCGGCACGGCGACGGGCCGCGGTACCGCCAGGTGCGCGAACAGCGGGCCGACCTGCCGGAGATACGTCAGCTCCGCGGGGCCCCCGACGTAGGCCGTGGTGGGAAACAGGTGCGCCTCCACCACCGGGCGCAGCAGCACGTTGGCCGACAGGCGGCCCGGCTCGGCCTGCGCCACGCGCTCGAGCTCCGCGAGCCCCACCGCCTCGCCCGAGCGCCGCAGCACGAACCCGTCGCCCTCGATGCGCAGCCGGTCGCGCCCGTCCCGGCCCTCGAGCATGACGAGCCCCAGGCCTTCGCCCACGGCCACCTGCACGCGGGCGCCCTCAGCCTCGAGCCGGGCGGCCTCCGCGGCCAGCGCTCCGTCGAGTGCGCGCGCCGAGCGCAGCGCCTCGAGCACCACCGGCCTCGCCGCGCCCTTCAGCGTCGCGTCCCATCCGCGGCAGACGACGATGCCGTACGGGGCGAGCAGCTCGGCGAGGGCGGCGGCGCAGGCCTCGGCCATCGTGCTCGCGGGCGCGTACGCCCCGCGGAGCCAGGCCAGCGTCTCGGCCCGGAAGTCGCTCGGCGGAAGGGCCTCCTCCAGCGCCGAGAGCGCCGCCTCCACCTCCGGTCCGACGCGCTCGCGGTACGCCGGGAGCATCGGGGCGCCGGCCGGGCGCTCGCGCAGCGTGACGGTGCGCGGCTCGCCGTCGGCCGCCAGGACGGCGCAGTGATTGATCTCCGCGAAGTCGTGGTCGTCGCCCGCGACCCAGAAGACCGGCACCACGTGCCGGCCCCAGCGCGCCGCCAGCGCCTCCGCGAGCGCCGCCGCCGTGAGGCCCTTGTAGATGGTGTACAGCGGACCGGTGAACAGCCCCGGCTGCTGGCCGGTGGTGACCGCGAGCGCCTTGCCATCGAGCAGCGCGTCGCGGGCCCTCGCGGCGGCCTGCGCCGCCGCGCCGCCGGGCACGAGCAAGGCCGCGGCAGCGGCGGCGGGAAAGCGGCGGCCCTCCTGGGCCGCCCGGGCCGCGTCGAGGCGCGAGGCGACGAGCGGCGCCGCCGCCGCGGCGTCGAAGCGGGGCGTCACGCCCGCGCCGTCACTTGGCCTCGCGGCCCGGCACGACCTGGGCCTGGAAGGCGTACAGCACGGTCCCCGGCTCGCTCCAGCTCTCCGCCGGCAACCCGGCTTTCCGGCACACCCCGCGCAGGAACGTGAGGCGGTCCCAGCCCTCCGCCGCGGCCACCTGCGGCAGCAGCACGCCCATCCGCGACCCTCGCTGCACGATCAGCCCGTCGCGTCCGGGCACGACGTCGTCGGGCTGCACCGGCACCGAGAGCGAGAGCACCGACACCTCCACGTCCAGGTCCGCGAGCTCGCCCCGCTCCACCGGCGGGAAGCGCGGGTCGTCGCAGGTGGCCGCCACCGCCATGCGCCGTACCGCCTCGCCCACCGGGAGGTCCGCCTCGAGGTGGCCGAGGCAGCCGCGCAGGTCGCCCCGGCGGTGCAGCGAGACGAACACGCCCCGCAGCTCGAGCGTTTCCGGATGATCGGGGAGCGGCGGCAACGGCTCGCCGCGCACCGACGCGTCCACCGTCCGCCGCGCCAGGTCGAGCAGCGCCTCGAGCGCCGCCGCAGACAGCAGCGCCGGATCGGTGGCCGGAATGCCTGTCCTCATCTCCGCTCACTCACCTCTCGTCACCGCTCGCAACTCCCCGTCTCGCAACTTGGCATCTCGCAACTCGCCGTCTCGCAACTCGCAACTCGCTACTCGCAACTCGCAACTCGTCTAGGCGTACATGCCGCGGAGCCGGTGCACCGCCGCTACCCGCCGGATGGCGAGCGTGTACGCGCCGATGCGCATGTTCACCTTGTACTGCTGCGAGACCTCGAGGACGTTCTTGAAGCTGCGCACCATGATCTCCTCGAGCCGCTGGTTCACGACGTCCTCGGACCAGAAGTACCCGTCGCGATCCTGCACCCACTCGAAATAGCTCACCGTGACCCCGCCCGCGTTGGCCAGGATGTCGGGCACCACGAACACGCCCTTCTTGTCCAGGATCTCGTCGGCGGCGGCCGCGGTCGGGCCGTTGGCTCCTTCGATGATCAGCTTGGCCTGGATCTTCGGCGCGTTGCGCGCGGTGATCACGTTCTCGAGCGCCGCCGGGAGCAGCACGTCGCACGGCAGAGTCAGGAAGTCCTCGCCCGCCACCGCGTCGGCCTTGGGGTAGCCCGACACGTAGCGGTGCGCGTCGCGATAGGCGATCACGTCCTTGACGTCGAGCCCCTTGGCGTTGTAGAGCCCGCCCGACACGTCGCTCACGCCCACCACCGTCGCGCCCTGCTCCTGCAGCAGCTCGGCCGCGATCGAGCCCACGTTGCCGAAGCCCTGCACCACCACCTTGGCCCCCTTGAGCGGCAGGCCGAGGTGGGCCAGCGCCTCCCGGGTCATCCACATGCACCCGCGCCCGGTCGCCTCGCGGCGCCCGGCGGAGCCGCCCATCTCGAGCGGCTTGCCGGTCACCACGGACGTCACCGTGTGGCGCTTGTGCATGGAGTACGTATCCATGATCCACGCCATCACCCGTTCGTTCGCCGATTCGATCAAAGCTGAGGAGCTTCTTCATCATCGATGATGTTCAGGAAATTGAAAATTATATTAGGGCGACTCGCTACGGATTTGAACGATTGGAAACGTTGCCGCTTTCCTTGCGATTAATTCGGGAAATCCATGCGATTTTAATGACGGGTGTGCGTGGCGAAAACAAAACACCGGGTGAGTTTCGACGATCACAAAATTGGATTGGCGGATATTCCATCAACACGGCCAGTTATGTTCCGCCACCGGTTGATAATCTGAATGGATGCCTGGATAATTTCGAGAAGTTTATGCATGAAACTGACCGCATGTCACCGCTGGTGAAGGTGGCGCTGATACACAGTCAATTTGAAATGATCCATCCCTTTTTAGACGGAAACGGCAGGGTGGGTAGATTATTGATCGCTTTTTATCTGGCGGCAAACAACATTCTACACAAGCCGACGTTATACATTTCCAAGTTTATCAAACGCAACCAGCAGGCCTATTACGACTGCCTTTCGAATATCCATATCAAAGGGTGACTATGAAACCTGGATCAAGTTCTTCTTAACCGGTGTGATTGAAACAGCTAAAGAGGCAGTGGAAATTGCAAGGGATATCACTGTATTGCGTGAAAACGACTTGCGCAAGATCAAGCGCACTTGGCAGAACCAGCGAAAATGCACTGATGATTTATGAAGGTTTGTTTGATAAACCGACCGTCAGTATCGAAGAAGCAATGGAGAAGCTGGACATCAGCCCGGCGACAGGTGGCCGTTTGCTTGATCGGCTATGCGACGAAGGGATTTTAAGCAATCTGGACAATCGCAAACGAAAAAAAGTGTTTGTTTATCAGGACCTATATTGATATATTCAGCCGGGAGTGATCAACTGTCGCGACTGGTCAAATTTTGTGCGAAAATGCCGAAGCTATTTCTGCTGGAACTACTAAAAATGTGGCATTCGTTTTTTCGCTGTAATTAACAATTGAAAAACCATATATTTAGCACGTTAAGAAATATTGACTAGTAATAAAATAGTAGTATGATGGTAGTAAGCCTTGAGACTTTTTAGAGTGAAGGCTATGTTTTTTTGCAAAGGGAGGTTGCAGTCTATGGAGAAACTAATTGAGGCTTTTATCCATCGGTACTTAAACCGGCAGGAAGTTATGTATCGTGTAACTCCAAAAGAAAATATTGATATGTTTTGGGCAGCAGCTTCTTGCGGCAAGGAAAAGATATGCCGTGCAAACGCCTTTGCAGGATAAAGAGGGCCAATTTTTTTGGGTGGCTCTTATTCCCGAACTTGCCGAAATCTGGATTATATCGATGACGTTGGCAAACACGACTTGTTCAAAACGGTGCAAGGAGAACTGGCAAATAGTATAATTGTTGAAGCAATACTGGACGAAGCATTTTATTCCAGCGTTATTGAGGGCGCATTTTCGACGAAGCAGAGAACGGCGGGAACTCATAGCGACTAACAGCAAGCCTGCGAATAAAAGTGAACAAATGATTTTCAACAATTATAGCGCTTTGCAATTCATCCTAGCGAATTTGAATAAACCGCTGGACGAAGAAATGATTTTGTCCGTCTACAAGATTGTGACGCAGGATACACTCGAAGCCGGTGATGTGGTCGAAAAATATAGGACAGGTCCGGTGTATGTGTGGGATGCGAGCTTAAATATAGCAATTGATGACGCCTCCTGTCTCTTGCGAAAGTTCAAGCAATGATGGACGATTTAATCCACTTCTATCAACAATGAGACGGATGGGATACACCCAATTATAAAGGCTTGCATAGTCCATCTGTACTTCGTTTATATTCATCCGTTTTTTGATGGTAATGGCCGAACCGCCAGAGCAATTTCCTATATGTATTTGACTGCAAAAGGATATGGGTTCTTCAAGTTTTTCTCAATTTCCAGTATTGTGCGGGAGCAAAAATCAAAATACTACAAAGCGATCAAGGATACTGAGGATTATGAGAGCGACTTAACTTACTTTGTCTTATACTACACAAATATGATGATTGACTCGATTAAGATTGTGCTGGAGCGGTTCCGAAAGGAACTTCATGTCAGGGTTGTTAATGATTGTCTGGAGAAGTTGGGCATTGCGATATCGAGTCGACAGACGAAAGCAATCAATGTATTGGCGAAAGGCAAAAAGCCTTTTTTGACGATTGAAGATTATAAGAAAAAATTCAAAGTGGTTTACGAGACGGGCAGAAGCGACTTAAACCAACTGGTTGAATTGGGTCTGCTAACAAAAGATAAGGCCGGTAAAAAATACATTTACAAATTGGCCAACCCCGAAGCGCTTTACAAACGATGCAATAGCCTGTTATAGAAAGCGACCCGGTAGCGTCCCCTTTTGCATCCAATATTTCGCAAGGAATTGGAGGAAACACGATGACATTTGGTATTCTCGAAGCTGGCACACTATTGATTCTTGCCGGAATTGCCTATTGGGGCATAAAATCTTTTTCGATTTCGCAGTCATCCACTAATGCGGGGTCAGAGTTACCAAACGCAGCAAAAGCTGATTTGGAGCTTCTTGAACACAAAACAAGAAATATCAATTATTTTCATTTCGTAACCGGAACCATACGAAACAACACGAACAAGACGTATGAACATGTGGAGGTTCAAGTTGATATCTACAATAAGGAAGTGCTTATGGGTAAAACTGCGGCTAGGGGAATTGATCTGAAACCTGGCGAAACGTGGAGTTTTGAAGCGCCGGTATTGGAGCAAGGAGCTTACCAATATAAATTTACAAACATAACGGGATACTAAATTTGAACACCCAAAGTCACGGCTCATTGTCGTGATCATGACGAACTAATAAACTATCTTGAAATTTGGCATCATGTGAACACTTGTTGCAGGCTAATGAAAGAGACCGCTTCCCATCATTGGCAGCGGTCTCTTTCATCAGCCTAAAATTTTGGCGATGCTTTACTTTATTTAGCGAAAAACTTTGCGTAAACTATTAGGGCTATTCCGGCAATGGCTAGCACGATGCCAAAATAGAAAGCCATGTTGGCACCGGACTTATTGTCTTGAACTAATTCATCTTCGCTTTTGGTCGAAACGATATAAGGTTTTTTATCATCGGACGGCTTCGTCACAAGGAGTCGGCTGTTTTCAAGATAGGCCTCGCCTAACACGTAGAGCGGATGATTCAGAGGAATGGTTTTTTCCACCATCCGGAAACCTAGTGTCAAAGATCCCATCGGCCTCACGATAAACTGGTTGAAGAAATTGTATTGCTGCATCATGTCGGTTGGCTCGAATTTGTCCAGTGTCGAGAGCGTATCCAACTGCATTCCTTGTGATCGAATTTCCAAGTACGCGTTATCACTGGTAGTTTCGTCAAATAGAACGATGGGTCCGGGGCTCTTCTCCGAAGACATGAGGTTTTCTTTCTTGACTGTCCGCTCGTGAGTACCATCTTTGTCCTCGTACGTTTCGATTTCCTCAAATACTTGATAAATGGAAGCTTCATAATAAGCGACTTCTTTTTCTGAATAGGGCGCCTTGTGAAGGGTTTCGGATGTCGCGAGTCCCTTGATTTCAGCATATTCACGATAACCAGTCAAACCCTGTGCTGCATTTTCCTGTAAGGTTTTTTTGAGATCCCCAACAGAAGTTGTTTTCATGAATTGAATTTCTATGTTCTTATTCTTCATTTTTTTTGTGACGATGGTGCTTAAAAGGATGCCTCCGATGATTAGCGCTATTCCGAAAAAAATCGACATAGTCTCACCCCTTACATACTGATCAAGCCTTGTTGAATAAGGAACTGCAACTCCCCAAACGCTACTTGCCTAGTTCTTTTTTTAATCGTTCCAATTCGCTTGAAGCTGCTGATTGTTTTTCCAGCTTGGCAAAAGGATCTTCTTTCATGGCATCGATACCGGCCATTTCAGATTGGGCATCAGCTTGCGCTTCTTGCGCAATGATTTTTTGTTCCATCTTGTCCATTTTCGCAAAGGCGCTGGTACTGTCAATGCCACCGATGGCTTTTGTAACACCTTGGCGCGCATCCGCAACCTGCGCACGTGCTATCAGCATCGACTGACGGGATCTCATTTCCTCCATTTTTTGCTTTAAGACATTCACCTGTCCTCGAACAGTATTTACTTGTGCGGCAACTTCATCGTGCATTTGCTGATACTGTTTTGCACTGGCGTCGGCTTGTATTTTTTCATTGATTGCCTGCTTGGCCAAGTCTTCATTGCCCGCAGTCAGAGCGGTTTTGGCTCTGTTCTCCCACATTTTAGACTGGGTTTGCGCATCTTCCAATTGTTTTAACATCTGGCGCTCGGTGGCCATGACTTGACCCAATCCCTGCGTCGCTTTTTGGATTTCTTCCTCCATATCGATGATGATTTGTTTGAGCATTTTTTCCGGGTCTTCCGCCTTGTCGAGCAAATCATTTAAGTTTGCATTGAGAAGGTCTACCAAGCGACTGAAAATTGCCGAATCGAATACGCCTCCTTATTATTTAGAACTGATACGAGCCTATTGGTTTATTTTGAAGTATAATATAAGCCCTCCACGTCGATGGAAGGCTTATATTCGCAGTGTCAGGTTTGCGACACAAAAGAGATAGTGCGCCCCCTCGGTGCTGCCGCCGTAGTAGCCGCGCTCGTCATGCAGCACGATCTCGTCATCGATCAGCCTGCGACTCACGGACCGTATCGATGGATTGAGGCCGTAGATGGCAATGCCGCCGTCCGCCGATTGCTCGATAAAGCGGCGCCGGTCGTGGGACAGGGACAAACTGCGTTCCGGCCCTGCAGGCAGCAGACCGTCGAGAAGATAAAGGAGCGAAGCCGTCTTGGCATCTACCACAAGCACACGGGGACTGGTTGCAGCCGAGATGAGCAGGTGCCCTGAATTTCTCAAGACTCGCCGATACCACTGGCAAATCGTTGGCGGCCAGGTTCAACAGGTCTCTTACGCTCTTGCCGTCGCGAATCAAATCGCCGATCCAGCGGATGTTCTGCGAACCGTCGGCCGCGCGCCACAGCAAAGCAAGATTGCCATA
>CAWDZR010000032.1:0-17823 GCA_963806755.1 uncultured Gemmatimonadales bacterium | reverse complement strand
CCCCGGCCGCAAGACGGCCTGCGCACATTTGGCGGCGGATAGCGATCGACGCGACCACCGTTCCCCACGACCGTGCCGCCGTCGTGGCCCGGCACACCCGTCGAGCCGGGGCGTCCCCCGCCCGGATGATCCGCGCCGGGATCGTGTATACCCGGATCGTCCGGACGACATCGATCGGCGGACGTCCGGTCGTTGCGGGTCGCGTCCGAAAAGAAGTACAGCACGAGCAGCAGCACGAATCGTGATGGGGCGGCGAGTCTGAAGGAGGTACGTCGGCATCGAGATGAGGCCGCCCGGCCTGTATGGTCACGGTTGGGTACAGATTGCTGCCGAGTGAGATGACTTGCCGATGCACGCGATCCGCCATCACCAGTTGACCGCTGCAGTCAGACGACAGCGACATGTCACCGTGCTCAAGCAGCCGGTCGGCAACAACCGTGCGTTGTCGAAGACTGATGCGCACCAATCGGGCGTCGTGCTCTCGGTATGCACGAGCACTGCATAAAGAGATCCGATCCTCCGGCGGTCAGTGTGGTGACCCGCGCTGGCAGGCTCATCACCGGCACGAGCTCGCAGTCACGAAACAGCAGGAGCTCCGACGCCTGTCCGCGATCAACGCAGATCACGAGTCCGAGCGTTGATTCCACTATCACCAGCGCGTGTCCGGGCAGCGGATACTCGCCATCCTGACGCGCCGTCACGCGGCCGCAGTTCACGTCGAGCGTGTACGTCGTCAGCCGTTCGCCGATGGCGATCGCGATTGCCGCGCCGTAGTGAAACAGCGTCGCGACGGTGCCCGCTGGAAGATGCTCTGGAAGACCGATGACGTGTTCGGACAGGGGATTGGAGCGGCTGTTTGACATCCATGGCGTACCTCTCACCTTCATCGGTACTGGCGACAGAAAATATCGATTGTCTTGCCATCGACCCCAACTACCACTTTTCCATCCTGCACTTTCAATGATTGCCCGGTCTTCCAGTGATTCAGCCCCTTCCGCTATCATGCGAACCACACGTTGCGGGATTGCGGACTTGTTCAGTTCTATCTGGACTGGAGTCGGCATCTTTGCGTATCCGTTATTGATGATGACGAAGGTCGCGTCGTCGGTGGCGATGCGCAGAAACGCGTACACCAAGTCGTCCGACCAAAGGGTTATCGTGGTCCCATACTTGAGCGCTGGATTCTGCTTTCCCGAAGCGTCTAAGATCCCGGGTCCACTCGAAGATCACCTGTTCTTTGCCGTACTGCGGAAGCGGGTGGTTGTCGGGGCCAATGACGTGCCATGGAAAATCACGGCGCAAGTCCCGATCGTCGGCTGCTTTCCACCCCTCAAGCCCTATCTCGGTTCCGTAGTAGATCTGTGGTATTCCGCGTATTGTAAAGAGTGCGCCCAGGCAGAGCTTGGTAGCTCTGATCGCCCATTCAAGCCCGGTGCCGTCTCCGGGGTGTTTGGTCCTGGCGTGGCTCATGATTCGTTTCTGTAAATCGTGGTTATCGACCAATGTGACGAGTCCATTTGCATTGCGGTATCCGCCCTTGGACGAGCCGCCGCGTCCACTTGAACGCCTCGCGGTCCGGGATGTCGTTGGCGTCGCTGTTCCACGCGTGCGACTGCATCCCCTTCATGCCGATCTCCTGGCCGTAGTAGATCAACGGCGTCCCCTTGAGCAGCACGTCGAGCGCGGCGCCGGCCCTTTCCTTGCGCGGGTCGCAGCCCACGACCGACGCGAACCGGTTGGTGTCGTGGTTCTCGATGAAGACGAGCACGCCCTTGCCCGGGGGCACGTGCTGCAGCGTCCCGGCGATGGCGGCCGCGATCGAGTCGCGGTTCAGCGTGGCGATGGCCGTGCGGAGCGGGAAGCCGAACACCAGGTCCGCCCCGCCTCGGGTCAGCCAGTCCTCGCCGTAGCCCCAGTCCGCCTGCTCCGCGATGAACCTGATCCGCGGGTTGACGGCCCGCGCCCGCGCGAACACCGGCGCCCAGAAGTCGGCGAACAGGTGTGCGAGCCTCGGGGTGCCGTCCAGGTCGTCCATCATGTGGTCGAGCCGGAAGCCATCCACGCCGTCGTCGAAGCGCCCGTCGCGATTCGGATCCACCAGCGACGCGAACAAGTCCTCGAAGTACGCGACGACGGCCGAGTCGCGCAGGTTGACGTTCGCGACGGGGATCTTCGCGCCGGTCCAGGTCGGGAGCGCGGTGAGGCCGTAGATGATGGGCGACGTCCTGGCGTGGCTCGAATCGTCGTAGAGGATGGCGTTCGCGTAGCGGGAGCGGGGGTTCCCCAGCGAGCTGTCGAGCCACGGATTGCCCGGCACCGCGTACTGGATCTCCTCGTCGAGGTAGATCTTCATCCCCCGCGCGTGGACGGCCTCGATCAGGTCGTGCAACGACCGCGCGTCGCCGAAGGTCGAGTCCACGCCGTCGAACCGCGACGCGAAGTAGTTGTGGTACGTGGGGGACGGGTTGATCGGCGTCAGCAGGAGCGACGTGATGCCGAGATCGTGCAGGTACCCGAGCGACTCCCGAATGCCGGCCAGGTCGCCGATCCGGTCGCCGTTGCTGTCGCGGAAGCTGCGGACGAAGATCTGGTAAACGACTTCGTCCTGCGCGATCCAGGTCGGCGAACCGCCGGGGGCCTGGGCCGCCAGCGGCACCGTGGTGCCGGCGAGCAGGCAGCCGGAGAGCAGCACTGCGCGTGCGAGCCCGACGTGAGTGAGCATGATGCCGTGTCCTCCCTATGCGGCGAGAGCCTGACCCTCTTATTCTGGAGGGGAATGGCTACGGACACTACCCGGCAGGTCAGGGGCCAGGATCAGCCGCCGCCCGCCTTCCGCGCCCTGCCCCTCGGCGCCGTGCGGCCGCGGGGCTGGCTGCTCGCGCAGCTCCGCCGCGACCTCGACGGCGGCTTCGCGTCGCGCCTCGACCGGCTCTCGCCCCGCGCGGCGCGCGACCTGTGGCGCGAGCGCATCCCCTCCTCGGACGATCCCCGGGCCTGGTGGGACGCCGAGACCCGCGGCAACTGGCTGTGGGGCTACGTGATGATGGCCCACCTGGCGGGCGGTCCCGAGCACCAGGCGCGGGTCGCGGCATTGACGGAGAGCCTCCTGGCCGCGCAGGAGGCCGACGGCTACCTCGGGATCTACGGCCCCGCCGAGCGCTACCGGCACGCCGACGGCGAGAACGGCGAGCTGTGGGCGCAGAGCCGCGCGCTGCTGCCGCTCATCGCGCAGTACGAGGGCACCGGCGAGGCGCGGCTGCTGGCGGCGGTGCGCCGCGCCGCCGACCTGACGCTGCGGAGCTACACCGCCGACCGGCCCTGCTTCCGGCGCGGCGCGCGGCGCGAGCGCGACGCGCTGACGGGATTGACGCACGGCCTCTGTTACCTCGACGCCCTGGAGTGGCTGCACGACGCCACGGGATCGCCCGCGTACGCCGAGGCCGGCGTGCGGCTGTACGCCGAGTTCTCGGCGATGGCCCCCTTCCCCAACGACGACCTCGCCCTTCCGAGCCTCGCCAACCCGAAGGCCCACTTCGGCGGCCACGCCGTGCACACCGCCGAGCACCTGCGCGCGCTGCTGTGGGCGAGCGCCCTCGCGCCGGACCGCGTGCCGCCGGCCGCCGTGGAGACCGCCCTCGCGCGCCTGGCGCTACACCGGCTGCCGAGTGGCGCGCTCATCGGCGACGAAGCCATCCACGGCCTTCCGGTGCCGGAGGCCGGCTACGAGTACTGCACGCTCACGGAGCTGGCGCACTCCCTGGAGAGCGCCGTGCAGAAGCTCGGGCGCGGCGATCTGGGCGACTGGCTGGAAACGCTGGTGTTCAACGCCGTGCAGGGGGCGCGGCTGCCCGACGGCCGCGCCATCGGCTACCTGTCGGCCGACACGCGCCTCGCCGCGACGGCGGACCGCCGCGACAGCCACTCCGGCGGCGAACCCGGCCGCCGCTACAAGTACTCACCGACGCACGACGACGTGGCGTGCTGCTGCAATCCCAACGCGGTGCGGGTGCTGCCGCAGTTCATCAGCCGCATGTGGATGCGGGTGCCGCCCGACGAGGGATTCGCGGCGATCGCCTACGGCCCGTGCGAGCTGCACGCGTCGGTGGGCGGGGTCGGCGTCACCATCGCCGAGGAGACGGCGTACCCGTTCGGCGACACGGTCGAGATCACGGTCACGCCGGAGCAACCCGTCGCGTTCACGCTGGTGCTGCGCCAGCCCGCGTGGGCCGGTGCCATGGAGGTGGCGGCGCCCGGCGCCGAGGCGGTTCGCGCCGGCGGCTGGTGGCGCATCCGGAAGACCTGGGCTCCGGGCGACCGGGTGCGCGTGGCGTTCGCGTGGCACGTGCGCGCGGAGCCGTACGCCAACGGCGAGCTGGCCGTGCACCGCGGCCCGCTGCAGTACGCCCTGCCCCTGCGCCACCACCTGGAGGTGATCCGGCGCTACGAGGGCGAGACGCTGTGCGACTACGACGTGCATCCGGTGGACATCGCGGAGGGCTACCGCGTGCCCGCGCTCGACTCGCTCTCGGCCGACCTCGGGTTCGCCGTCGAGCGGCCGCGCGCCGCCGGCGACCAGCCCTGGGACGCGGCCCCCATCGCGCTGCGCCACGGCGGGGCGACGCTCGTCCCCCTCGGCTGCACGGTGCTGCGCCGGGCGGCGTTCCCGGTCCGGTGACGCGGCGCACCATGCGGCACGGCATCCTCGGCGCGGGCGGAGTCGGAGGCCTGATCGGCGCGGTGCTCGCCGGGGGCGGCGAAGCCGTCACCCTGATCGTCCGGCCGGGCAGCGAGAAGACGTACCCGCCGTCGCTCTCCCTCGAGAGCGCGTTCGGGAACGTCACCGCCCCGGTGAGCGTCGCGTCCCGCGCCGACGGACCGCTGGACGTACTGTGGGTGACGGTCAAGGCCACCCAGCTCGAGGCCGCGCTCGACTCCATCCCCGCGCGAGCCGAGATCGGCGCGATCGTACCGCTCCTCAACGGCGTGGATCACGTCGCGCGGCTGCGGGAGCGGTTCGGACGTGACCGTGTAATCCCCGCCACGATCGCGGTGGAAAGCGAGCAGGTCGCGCCGGGCCGGATCGTGCACCGCTCTCCGTTCATCCGCCTCGGCGTCGCCGCCGCCGGCCGCACCAGGCTCGAGCGCGCCGCCGGCATCCTGGGCGGGTTCGGCGTGGAGTGCGCCTGGGTGGACGACGAGACGACACTCCTGTGGAGCAAGCTGGTCTTCCTGGCGCCGATCGCGCTCTCGACCTCGGCCAACCGCTCGCCCATCGGCCCGGTGGTGGCGGATCCCACGCTGCGCCTGCGGCTCGAGACCGCGGTGCGGGAGGCGTGCGCGGTGGCCGCGGCGGAGGGCGCGGCCGGACCCGCGGTGGACGCGGACGCGATGGCCGCCCGGGTCACCGGGCTGCCACCCGGGATGCGCAGCTCGATGGAGAAGGACGTAGCGGCGGGCCGCCCGCTGGAGCTCGACGCCATCGCCGGGCCGATCCTCAGGGGCGCCGGGCGGCACGGGATCCGCCTCACCGCGACACCCGAGCTGGTGCGTGCGGTGGAACGCCTGGCAGGAGCCTGAGCCGGGCCGCAATGGACGGATGGTCGTGCGGGCAGCGCCGACGCAGTATCTTCTCGCCCGCAGGTCATTCCGGAGGAACCACCATGCTGGCGACGCAGGTGCGGCAGAAGGACAGCGTCTTCTACTTCGTGGCCTATCCCGCCCAGGGTCTGCTCGACCGCGTGCGGTTCATCAGCCGCTACTACGGCGAGGGCGAGCAGATCGCGCCCGAGCAGGCGGGCGAAGAAGACGACATCGCGAAGTTCATCGAGCGGATCGAGCGGTCGGAGAAGGCCTTCCAGCGCCCGCTCTCCCGCGCCAAGGTCCGCGCCATCAAGAACTTCTACGAGACGGCGGTGAGCCAGCCGCCCATCCCCGGCACCGTGCTGCTGTTCACGCCGGAGCGGCTCCGGTTCACGCCCCAGGGCATGGCCGGCACGACCGGGGTGCTCACCGAGCCCGAGGGCAAGTATCTCGTGATCGACGGCCAGCACCGGCTCGCCGCGCTGCAGTTCTACCGCAGCGAGCGTCCGGCCGAAGCGGCGGCGGTTCACGTGCCCTGCGTCATCTTCGACGGCAAGAGCGAGGACTTCGCCACCGAGATGTTCGTGATCATCAACTCCACGACCACGCGCATCAACAAGAGCCACCTGGTGGACCTGTACGAGCGCGTCTCGTGGGCGTCGCCCGACAAGAAGTTCGCCGCGCGCCTCGTCCAGATGCTCTACAGCGAGGGCGACAGCCCGCTGCGCTATCGCATCAACCGCCTCGGCGGCCGCAGCAAGCAGGAGAAGTGGATCCTCCAGGCGGAGCTGTTCAACGAGATGCACCGCTGGGTGAAGTCGCAGTGGAAGAAGATCGAGCGGGCCGGCACCGACGCGCGGCACGCCGAGCGCTACTACCGCGTGATGCGCGACTTCCTCAAGGCGGCCGAGAAGGCGTGGGGCATCGCGTGGGCCAACCCCGCCTACGTCGTCACCAGCTCCGTCACGCTCAAGGCGATGATCCGGGTGGGCGCCGCGCTGTCCGCCACGGACGCCGAGCCCGAGGACGGGCGGGTGACACGCTGGGCGAACCAGCTCTCGCCCTGGGCCGACATGATGCGCGACTTCCGCTCCGAGGGCTTCTACCAGCGCTTCCCCGCCAAGGGCCAGGTGGAGCGTGTGGCGCGGGTGCAGCGCGAGCTGCAAAAGGCCGCGGGGATCGCGGCGGCGCCCGCCACGACGACGGCCTAGCGCCGTCGGGTCCGCCGTCCGCCGCTGCTTCGGAGGCGCGCAATGCCAGGCATCCTAACCGGCTGCCTGGCATTTGTTTACGTCACCGACGGTGCGCCGGGAGCGCCGGCAGTCTCCTCGATGTCGATTCGCTCCTCCCTCGTTCGACGCCTTGGTGGAGGCGGGGCGTGCCCGGGCCGGATGGCCCGGATCGCACCCCGTCACGCGAACCGGGAAGGAGACGTCACCATGTCGGACATGCAGGAGGTCGGCGGCCGGAATGCTGACGATGATCAAGCTCGACATCGCGGCCCTGCAGCGTGCCTACGACGGCGCGTGACGCGAACCGACAAGGAGACGGAACGATGCGGTTCATGATGCTGGTGCACCCGAAGGGCTACGCGACGGCCGCCCCGGGCACCCTGCCGGATCCGGCCCTCGTGGAGCGGATGTCGAAGTACAATGACTCCCTCGCCAAGGCCGGGGTGCTGCTGACGCTGGACGGGCTGCATCCGCCGTCCGCGGGCGCGCGGGTCGCCTTCGCCGGCGGCAAGCCGACGGTGACGGACGGTCCCTTCGCGGAGGTCAAGGAGGTCGTCGGCGGCTACTGGATGATCCAGGTGAAGTCGCGGGCCGAGGCGATCGAATGGGCCCGTCGCGCGCCCATGCCCGACGGCGACGTGATCGAGGTACGCCAGGTGCACGAGCTGGCGGATTTCACTCCCGAGGCCCGGAAGGCCGCCGGGTGAGACGGGCCGGCGGGCCGGCCGAAGGGCGGTGGCGCCGGCAGAAATGAGTCCCCCGCAGCAACCCCACCCGGACGAATCGGGCGGCGCCGGGCGTGCGCCGCCCGTCGCCGCCGGATGGCTTCACCAATAGCGACCTGCCGTCGCCCAATTCCCAACGCCCGGGCGACGGTCTTGCCTCAAATCGGCAACAA
The DNA here is from genome assembly GCA_963806755.1 of uncultured Gemmatimonadales bacterium. Taxonomy (GTDB): domain Bacteria; phylum Gemmatimonadota; class Gemmatimonadetes; order Gemmatimonadales; family JACORV01; genus Fen-1245. Next base: position 10,113 of record CAWDZR010000032.1, on the reverse strand, counting down.
CTTAGACTCTAGCACCATGATCGCCTGTCCGAAGTGCGGTTGGGAGCTGCAACCCGGCGCCCGCGCGTGCCGGAGGTGCGGAGCCGAGGTCCCCGGAGCCGGCGCTCCGTCCGTGACGGGCGCGGAGCGTCCGATCGAGTCCCAGGCCGACGATCCGGTCCGGGCCCAGCTCCAGCGCTTCGTGGCGTCCCTGTACGCGGTCGAACAGTCCCTGGGCCGCGGCCCGGCGACGGCGGTGTACAAGGGCTCGGAGATCAACCCACCTCGCCCCGTGGCGCTGAAGGTGCTGCCTCCCGGCCTCGGCACCGGACCGGCGGCCACGCGCTTCAAGGACGAGGCGCGCAAGGCGATGGCCCTGAATCACCCCAACGTCGTGCCGATCTACCGCGTGGGGCTCAAAGGCGGCGCGCCGTACTTCATCGCGATGAAGCTCGTGGAGGGCCGCGGGCTCGACGCGATCCTCGAGTCGCAGGGTGCGCTCCCCCTGCCGGCCACGGTCGTGGCGCTGCGCCTCGTCGCCGAGGCCCTGAACTACGCGCACGGCCGCGGCTCGGTGCACGGACACCTGAAGGCCTCGAACATCCTGGTGGACCGGACGGGGCACGTGATGGTGTCCGACTTCGGTATCTCGCGGGCCATCGAGGGAGTCACGGCCGGCGGCGCGCCGGAGCCGGCGGCCCGCGCGGGCGAAGGACCCGCGGGCGACCAGTTCGCCCTGGGCCTGGTGGCGCTCCACATGCTCGGTGGCCTCGCGCCCCGTGACGCCGACGCCCTGGCGACCCTGCGTGACGTCGCCGCCGCGCGATCCACGCTCCCGCAGCCGCTGGTGCGCGTCATCGAGACCGCGCTGTCTCCGGACGCGGCGCGGCGCTACGCCAGCACGTCGGACCTGCTCGCCGCGATCAAGTCGATTCCGGTCAGCGACACGGACCGCCGCGAGGGTGCCGCGGTGCTCGGGCAGCTGGCGCGCGGCGAGGCCGTGCCGAAGCTGCGCATGCCTTCGGCGCCGGCGCGGGCCACCACGACCACGGTCGTGCGGCCGGCAGCGCACGCGGCTCCGACCGCGAAGGCCCCGGCAGTCCCGGCGGCGCCGGCGGCCGGCACGCCCACCGTGAAGGCTCCGGCCATGCGGCCGGCCGCGAAGGAAGTGCCCCCGGCGCCCCGGGCGGAGCCCGCCCCGCCGCCGGCCGCGCGCCCGGCGCCCGCACCGCCGCCGGCGATGGAGCCGCGGCCGGCGACCATCGCGGGAGCCGCTCCGCTGCGGCGGCCGGTTCCGCCTCCTCCGGCCGAGGCCCCGGTGGCCCCGCTGATGCCGGAGATCCCGCCGGTAACGGAGGCCCCGCGGGCCTCGGAGGCCCCGCGGGCCTCGCAGGCCCCGCGGGCGCCGCAGGCTCCGGAGGTCCCGCCTTCGCGCGTCTCGCGGACCGCGGAACCCAATCCGCCGGAGCCCGCCGAGCCGCCGGCCCTGGAGTTGGAACCCTCCACCTCCTGGATGGACTCGACGCCCGCGGCGCCGGCTGCCGAGCCGCTTCCGCCGCCTCGGGCGTCGGCCGGGCGGCAGACCCCGCCGTTCGAGCGCGCCGTTCCAGAGGCAGGCGAGCCGGAGGCCGCACCGGCCGTTCCCGAGCGCCCGCTCCTGCGCCGGTCGAGAGCGGCCCCGAGCTTCCACGGCATGATGGAACAGCCGGAGCCCGAGTCGTCTCGCTCGCGTGTCGGCTTGATCGTCGGCGCGGTGGTCGTTGTCGCCGCCCTCGCCGGCGGCGCGTACTTCCTCGTCTTGGGCCGGCACCCCTCGGCGCCGGCGTCGGCGCCGACGCCGGTCGCGACCCCGGCCGCCGTCCCGGCGTCGCCCGCGCCTTCCGTGCCGGTCGCGGCAGAGAGCCTGAGGCCGGATACCGCTCACCGGGTCGCGGCCAAGCCCGCGGCCGGAGCGGACACGGCCGCGCCGCGGGAGACCACGGGTCAACTGCTGCTCGCCGTCGCCGACTCCTCGGCCCAGATCCTCCTCGACGGAGCGGCCAGCGGCAGCGGTGGGTTCCTGGACTCCGACGTGACCGTGGGACGGCGGCACCTGCAGGTCAGCGCCCCGGGCTATACCACGCTGGACACGACGATCACGGTGCGCGCGGGCGCCACGATAGACCTCGGGCAGATCTCGCTGCATCGGGAGGCGCCGACCGGGCCGCCGCGGGGTTGGTTGTGGCTGGGCGTCACGCCGGCCAACGCCAGGATCCTCGTTGACGGCCAACTTTCGGGCACCGGCTCGCTCTCGCAATTCGAGGTCACGGCCGGCTTGCGGCGGCTGCAGATCACGGCACCGGGCTACCAGGCGCTGGATACGATGGTCTCGGTGGACGCCGGAGCCAACATCCATCTTCCGCCGATCGCCTTGAAGGCCGCGCCCGGTCCCTAGCGACGCCCTTCAGCCGGCGCGCGCCGGTCGGGCTCCCCGATGCCCGCCGCGCCGGCGAACCGCCATCCGCCAGTACACCGCCCCGTTGACGGCCAGCACTAGCGCGCCCAGGCCGACCTGGATGCCGCGCGTCAACGACGCCGGATAGAGCGCCGACGATACGAGGTGACCGAGGAAGTCGCCGCCGTAGCCCGTCCCGCCGCCCCGGATCCGCAGCTCGTTCTCCAGCGGCGTGAGCGGGCAGATCCAGCCGGCGAGCTCGACCAGCGCGGCCCAGGCCGCCGCCGGCACGTGGAGCCACGCGACCCGGGGCCGGCGCAGCACCAGCAACCCTCCCGCCACGGCGAACAAGACGAAGGCGGCGTGCAGGGCCAGCACCAGGTCGGCGAGCAGGCGGAAGATCATCCGATGCGCGCCGTCAGTTCAGCCGGGGATGGGTCCGCTAGCGCCCGCCACGCCCGTAGGTGCCCATGAGCGTCGTCTCCGCCAGCACGTGCCCGCGCATCGCCGCGTCGAGCGCCGGCCGGTCGGCCCCCGCCTCGAGGCGCAGCGCGGCGTCGAGCGCGTAGAGCCGGAAGAAGTAGCGGTGGGCACGGCCGGGCGGCGGGCACGGCCCACCGTACCCGATCCTGCGGAAGCCGTTCCTGCCCTGGAGCGCGCCGCCGAGCGCAGGCAGCGCGCCGGTCTTCGGCACGCCCTCCGGCAGCGCGACGGCGCTGCCCGGTACGTTGAACAGCACCCAGTGCACCCAGGTGCCGACGGGCGCGTCGGGGTCGTCCGCGATCAGCGCGAACGTGACGGTGCCGGCCGGCGTCCCGCTCCACGACAGCGCCGGCGACGCGTCCGCGCCGTCGCAGGTGAACCGCGCCGGAATCGCGCCGCCCGCATGGAACGCGCCGCTCGTCAGCAAGAGCGCCATCACCACCTCCACGATCATCGTCATCTCAGTGCATGCTCGGCAGCGACAGGCTGCGGCCCATTCTCGGCAGGGGCAGCAGCACCCCGGGCAGCGCCGCGAAGGCCTGCAGCGCCGCGTTCAGCTTCTGGGGATCGTCCTCGGTCAGGAGGACCGTGGCCGAGATGTCTCCGCTCTGCACGATCGCGTACGGCGTCCGCACGCGCCCCGATTGCAGCGCGGCGCGGAGCGAATCGCCCCTCAGGGCCGCGAACGCGAGGCCGGAGTCCGCCCGCTCGATCACCAGGGGCATGCGCAGGGGCAGCATCAGGGGCAAGTCCGGCGGCGTCAGCCGGGTGGAGTCCTTGCGGCTCAGCGGGTGGACATACTTGGAGGTGTCGCCCACCGGCGACAGCTCCAAGATCCAGCGCCCGGGGCCGAGCGGGCCGAGGCGTCCCTTGTAGGCCGCCGACGGTCCCTGCACTTCCAGGTCGCGGATGAAGTACTCGGTGGCGGTCTCGCGCGTGATCACCATGCGGCCGCTGACCGAGGTGTCCGACTTGATTTCCCACGTGCCGACGAGCCGGGGCTCGAACACTTCCTGGCCTGCCGGCACGGCGGTTTCGACCGACGCGACGGTGTAGCAGGCGCTGAACGCCGGAGCCAGCAGGAGGAGGAGCAGGCGGCGGACCATGGTGGCGTCCCTTCGAATCGGTCGAGGTCGCCCCGCGTGGGGCATGGCGGCGGGCGTCACACCCGTCCGCTCCATGTCCAATACCTCATGGCCGTCCCGGGCACAACTCCGCAGATCGGCCGCTGCCGCTCGTGCCGGCCCAACCGAAATGGTCCCGATTCGCGTTTGCGTTCCTTCGGCCCATACCCGCACTTTGGCCTGCAAGGCGATTCCCGGGAGGCGAGCCGTGAGAGCGTGGACCGCGTCGATCCTTACCGCAGCCGCGACCGTCGCGGCCATCACCGCGACACCCGTTGCCGGACGCGCGCAGCCGGCGTCTCCCACCATCAAGCTCCCGGAGGTGCGGCACCAGAGCGCGATGAGCCTGGACGCGGCGCTGTGGGCGCGACAGTCCACTCGCACGTTCACCGGCGATACCATGACGCTCGCCGATCTTGGCCAGTTGCTGTGGGCCGCGCAGGGCATGAACCGGCCGAACCGGCACCGCACCGCGCCGTCGGCCATGGCCACGTACCCGCTCGAGCTGTACGTCGTCGTCTCGCGAGTCCGCGACCTGCCGCCGGGCGTGTACCACTACCTGCCCGTGGGCCACGAGATCGAGCGCCTCGCCGCCGGCGACCGGCTGGCGGACGTGGTGGCTGCCGCGCACTCGGCGTGGATCGCCGATGCCGCCGTCGTGGTGGTGCTCGCCGGAGCGTTCGATCGGGCGTCGGTCCGGCTCCGGGATCGCGCCGAGCGGTACATCGCGGTCGAGGCGGGTGCGGCGGCGCAGAATCTCGGTCTCGAGGCGGCCGCGCTGGGCCTCGGCGCCACGTTCGTCGGCTCGGGCGAGGACAGCGCCTTGAGCCGGATCGCGCTCCTTCCGCCGGGCCAGCGCCCGATGGGCATGATGCCCGTGGGGCGGCCGCGGTGAGCGGCCGCCTCCGGACGGCCGGCGCCGACGGCGTCGCCGTCGAGCTCCCGGCGCCCAAGTTCGGCCGCGGCGGGTCCCTGGCCGACGCGCTGCGGCGGCGCCGGACCACGCGCGAGATCGGCGCCAGGCCGCTGCCGCTGCAGGTGCTGTCGAACCTGCTGTGGGCGGCGTGCGGCGTGAATCGCCGGCGCGGCCCGTTCGGCTGCCCCGGCGTCACCGCCGCGTCGGCCAGCAACTCGCAGGAGGTCGAGGTGTACGTCGCCCTGCGGACGGGCGCGTATCGCTTCGACCCGCGGCGCCACCGGCTGGACCCCGTCGCGGCGGACGACCTGCGCCCGCTGACCATCGGCCGCGGCCAGCGGAGCGCGGCGATGCTCGCGCCGGTGCAGCTCATCTACGTGGCCGACGTCCACCGGCTCACGCACACCACCGGCTTCCAGGAGCCGGGGCTGCAGGATCCCGAAACCCAGAGAGCCTACTACTACACGGACACCGGAATGATCGCGGGCAACGTGTACCTGTTCGCGGCCGCGCAGCGCCTCGCCGCCTGGTTCCACAACTGCGACCGCACCGCCCTCGCGCGAAAGCTCAAGCTGCGGGCCGATCAGCGCGTGCTGTTCGCGCAGTCGGTGGGATACCCCCAGGCGGGGTGACCGAGGGTCGCGGCCGTCGGCCGGGCGACGCACGAGCGGTCTGCCCGCGCGGCCACCGGCGCGGCCATCACGGCTCCACCTGCCAGACCCTCACCCAGTCCACCTGCATCCGCGTCCGGGTGCCTTCGTGCGTGCCGTAGCCGCCGGCCGGCACGTGGCCGGCCCAGGACGCATCCTGCACTTCGCACGTGAGCTTGATGAATTCCGACCGATGCGAGAGACCGGCCGCGGTGGCCCACTGTTCGACTCCGTCGAGGAAGAACCGATAGCCTGCGGGAGTCCACAGCAGGGCATACACGTGCCAGCCACCCTGCAGGGAATCCAAGCCGGCCGGCGGCGCGCCGCGGCCGCCCGCGTCCTTGCGGTCGTCGCCGTAGCCGTCCCAATGCAGGTTCATGACGTAGCTGTTGGAGATGTCCACGTCGTCGGGATCGTCGAAGCGGTGCTCGGCGATGTCGATCTCGGTGCCGGCAGTGCCCGGATCGCCCACGGGCGTGCCGATGGTGGGGGACGACATCCAGAACGCGCCCCACTCCCCCGGCGCCGATTCGAACCGGATGCGCGCCTCGATCCAGCCGTAGGTGAAGAGCCGCCGGCCTGCCGTGTCGAGGAACCCCGTGCGATGGGCGCCGCCGTCGGACCACGTGCTGATCGTGAGCACGCCGTCCGCCACCGTGACCGCATCCGCGTCGTTCTGCGCGTCGCGCCTCGGCCCCGTGTACAGCGTCCAGCTGGACGTGTCGAGGCTCGTGCCGTCGAATTCGTCGTGCCAGGCCAGGCGGTAGCCGGGAAGGGGCGGAGCGGGCAGGGCTGGCGCAGGCTCGTCCGCGCGCGACACGCCGTGACAGCCCCACAGCGCCCAGGCCGCCGCCAGCGAGGCGAGGCCTCGGCCGGCCCTGCTTACGGCGCCTCGCACTTGAGGACCACGACCGCCAGCGGCGGCAGCATCAGGCTCAGCGACTGCGGGCGCCCGTGGAACGGGGTCGCGGTCGTCTCCTGGCCGCCCAGGTTGCCGAGGCCGCTGCCGCCGTACTCGCGGGCGTCGGTGTTCAGGACCTCGCGCCACCGGCCCGCGCGCGGCACCCCCACGCGGTAGGCGCTGCGCGGCACCGGGGTGAAGTTGCACGCCACGGCGAGCACGTCCTTCCCGTTCCGGCTCCGGCGCAGCCAGGTCAGCACCGAGTTGTCGGAGTCGTTGGCGTCGATCCACTCCATGCCGGACGGTTCCGCGTCGAGCTCGTGGAGCGCGGGCTCCGCCCTGAGCAGCGCGTTGAGGTCGCGGACCAGCCGCTGCACGCCCTGGTGCGGCGCGTAGTCGAGCAGGTGCCAGTCGAGGCTCGACTCGTGGCTCCACTCCGCGCGCTGCGCGATCTCGGCGCCCATGAACAGCAGCTTCTTGCCGGGCTGCGCGTACATGTAGCCCAGCAGGGCGCGCAGGTTGGCGTACTGCTGCCACTCGTCGCCGGGCATGCGCGCGATCAGCGAGCCCTTGCCGTGCACGACCTCGTCGTGCGACAGCGGCAGGCAGTAGTTCTCGGCGAACGCGTACAGCCCGCGGAAGGTCAGGTTGTTGTGGTGGAAGCGGCGGTGGACCGGGTCCTTGGACAGGTACAGCAGCGTGTCGTGCATCCAGCCCATGTCCCACTTCAGGCCGAAGCCCAGGCCGCCGACGTAAGTGGGCCGCGAGACCATGGGCCAGGCGGTGGACTCCTCCGCGATGGTCTGCACGTCGGGGAAGCGCTCGTACACGGCCGCGTTGAAGCGCCGCAGGAAGTCCACGGCCTCCAGGTTCTCGTGCCCGCCGAACCGGTTGGGCACCCACTCCCCCGCTTTGCGGGAGTAGTCGAGGTAGAGCATGGAGGCCACCGCGTCCACCCGCAGGCCGTCGGCGTGATACACGTCCAGCCACAGGAACGCCGACGACAGCAGGAACGAGCGCACTTCGTGCCGGCCGTAGTTGAAGATCGAGCTGTTCCAGTCCGGGTGGAGCCCCAGGCGGGGATCCGCGTGCTCGAACAGGTGCGTGCCGTCGAAGTTCGCCAGGCCGTGCTGGTCGGTCGGGAAGTGGGACGGCACCCAGTCGAGGATGACGCCGATCCCCGCCTGGTGGAGCCGGTCCACGAGATACATGAAGTCCTGCGGGGTGCCCCAGCGGCTGCTGGGCGCGAAGTAGCCGGTGACCTGGTAGCCCCAGGAGCCGTAGAACGGATGCTCCATGACCGGCAGGAACTCGACGTGCGTGAAGCCCAGGTCCCGCACGTAGGCGGGCAGCCGCTCCGCCAGCTCGCGGTAGGAGAGCGAGCGGTTGTGGTCCTCGGGCACCCGCCGCCACGAGCCGAGGTGCATCTCGTAGATGGCCATGGGGCTCGCCAGCGCGTTGCGCGCGGCGCGGCCCGCCATCCAGTCGCCGTCGGCCCAGTCGTAGGCCAGGTCCCACACCTTCGAGCCGGTCTTCGGCGGCGTCTCGTGGTGGATGCCGAAGGGATCGGCCTTGTCCACCTGGAAGCCGCCCGGGGCGCCGACGTGGTACTTGTAACCGTCGCCCTTCTTCGCCCCGGGGACGAAGCCCTCCCAGATGCCGGAGGCGCCGCGCGGGGCGAGCTGGTGCGCCGCGCGGCTCCAGCGGTTGAAGTCCCCGATCACCGCCACGTAGTTGGCGTTGGGCGCCCACACCGCGAACGTCGCCCCGGCCACGCCCTTCCGCGTGGTGAGGTGGCAGCCGAGCTTGCGGTACAGGTGGTAGTGGCTGCCTTCGTTGAACAGGTACAGGTCGTCGTCGGTGAGGGGAGGCGCGACCGGAGCTGGCGCCGCCGCCGGCGCGCCGCCCTTCCCCCGGGCCGGCGCCCGATCACGCTTCGGCGCTGCGTCGTCCACCATGCCGTCTCCGCCCGGTCGACCTGCGGGAAGCCCGCTGCACCCCACACCCACCCGAGGGGTTGTAAGCACAAAGCCCCGATCCGGCAACTGCGGGCCGGATCGGGGCGTCGCCGGCGGCCGGCCGCGCGGCCGCCCGCCGTGCGCCCGCGGCGCGGCTCAGATCTGCACGCCGCGGAACAGCCAGGCGCCCACCATCACCATCACCACGGTGAACGCGCCCAGCGCCGACGCGCTGACCAGGGGGCTCACCTGCGCGGCGCCCGACAGCCCGTAGCGGATGCCCTCGACGCCGTAAGTCAGCGGATCCAGCAGCGTCAGCGACCGCAGCCAGGCCGGCAGCGACCCGATCGGGAACAGCGCGCCCGACAGGCCGAAGATCGGGAAGATCACGAAGTTCATGATGAGCTGGAAGCCGTGCATGTCGTTCAGGCGCGAGGCGATCGCGATGCCCAGCGCCGTGAAGCCGACGCCGATCAGCACCATGAAGGCGAGCGCCGTCGCCGCCCCGGCCACGCCCGTCGGCCGCACCCCCAGGAACAGCGACAGCAGCAGGATGATGAAGCCCTGCAGCAGCGCGGTGGTCGCGCCGCCCAGCGTCTGGCCGAGCATGATCTCGAGCCGCGACACGGGCGCCACCAGGGTCTCCTTGAGGAACCCGAACTGCTTGTCCCAGATGATCTGGATGCCGGCGAACATGGACGTGAACAGCACGGTCATGGACACGATGCCCGGGACGATGAACGCCACGTAGCCGCGGCCCATGTGCGGCCCGGTCACGACCGAGTTGAGGCCGAAGCCCAGGATCAGCAGGAAGAACAGCGGCATCCCGAGGCTGCCGACGATGCGGCTCCGGGACCGCAGGTAGCGCTTCAGGTTGCGCATCCAGATCGTGTAGATCGCGCCCATCGCTAGCGCCTCCGCCACATCCGGACGGCCATCCGCATGCGGTCCTTGCCGCTGGCTTCTTCCTCGCGGATGGTGCGCCCGGTGAAGTGCAGGAACACGTCCTCCAGCGTGGGCTTGTGCACCGACAGCGACGTCACGGCGACCCCGTCCCCGGCGCTCGTCGTCACCAGCTCGGCGACGTGCCGTTCGGCCTGGTCCACCGTGACGGCGATCGCGCCGTCGCGCAGCTCGGCCTGCTTCACGACGGGCAGCGCGCGGAGCCGCGCCAGCGCGCGCTCGTTGTCGGACGTGGCGATCGTCACCACGTCGCCGCCGATCTGCTGCTTGAGCGCGGCCGGCGTGTCGGAGGCCACGATGCGGCCGTGGTCGATGATGGCCACCTCGTGGCAGAGCCGGTCGGCTTCGTCCATGTAGTGCGTCGTCACGATGATGGTGATCTGCTTGTCGCGGTTCAGCGCCGCGATGTAGGTCCACAGGTGGTTGCGCGTCTGCGGATCGAGGCCCAGCGTGGGCTCGTCCAGGAACAGCACCGCGGGCTCGTGCAGCAGGCCGCGGGCGATCTCCAGCCGCCGGCGCATGCCCCCGGAATAGGTCTTCACCAGGTCGCCCACACGGTCCGACAGCCCCACCAGCTCCATCAGCTCGCCGATCTTGTCGTGGCGCCGCTGGCGCGGCACGTGGTAGAGCCGCCCGTGCATGTCCATGTTCTCGTACGCGGTCAGCTCTTCGTCCAGGCTCTGGTCCTGGAAGACGATGCCGATC
>CAWDZR010000031.1:0-73557 GCA_963806755.1 uncultured Gemmatimonadales bacterium | reverse complement strand
GGGCATCTGGAGGCCCAAGCAGCTCAGCGGCGGACCGGCGCTGAGTGTCGTCACCGTTCCGCGCAGGCCCGGCCGGCGCCCGCCGTACGACGATCAGGTGGCATCGGAGTCCGACTGGTTCACCTACAAGTACGAGGGCACCGATCCGGACGAGTGGACCAACGTCGCCGTGCGCCTGGCGATGACGCTCCGCCGGCCGATCATCTACCTCTACGGCGTCGCGCCGGGCCTCTACGATCCGATCTTCCCCTGCTACGTCGTCGGCGACGACCCGGCCCACCTCGAGTTCCACCTGTCGGCCGACGTTCCCGGTGCGCAGCCCGCCCCCGACCTCGCCGATCTCGGCCAGTTCGAGGCGCGACGCGGCTACGCCATGCAGACCGTGAAGCGTCGTCTCCACCAGCACCGCTTCCGCGAGCTGGTGGTGGGCGCCTACCGGGAGCGCTGCTCGGTGTGCAGCCTCCACCACGTGGAGCTGCTCGATGCCGCCCACATTCTCCCCGACCGCGACGAGCGCGGGCGCCCCGAGATCCCGAACGGCCTCGCCCTCTGCAAGATCCACCACGGCGCCTTCGACGCGCACATCCTCGGCGTCGCGCCCGACTACCGGATCGCGATCCGCGCCGACGTGCTCGCGGAGATTGACGGCCCGATGCTGCAGCACGGGCTCAAGGACATGGATGGCCGGCGGATTGACGTCCCCAGAGCCGAGCGGCTCCGCCCCAACCGGGACTACCTCGCCGAGCGGTTCGAGAGGTTCAGGGCGGCGTAGGGGGGCTTGATCCTCGGTTCGCCTCGCTGTTTGAGGTCGCAATCTGCGACCTCAAACGCACCGCAATTGAATGGTGACGCGCGAGGCCTGTGGCCTTTCTACGTTTGCGCTTGGAGTGCGCGCGCGGCGGCAAGGCCCTGTCTGGCCTTGGGATGGCGCTGGTCCGGGCGGACGCGGGTCGCCGCCTTGACCCGGCGGCGGGCGAAACGTACGTTCCGTACGTAGCGTACGTAACGTACATCTGGAGGCGCCATGACCCGTCTGCCGGCCACCAAGGCTCGCGAGCAGTTCGCCGACATCATCAACCGCGTCTCGTACGCCGGCGAACGCGTCGTGCTGGAACGCCGCGGGAAAGGCGTCGCCGCCCTCGTTCCCGTTGGCGACCTGAGGTTGCTCGAGGCGCTGGAGGACCGGCTCGACCTCGAAGCCGCTCGCGCGGCGCTCGCGGAGAAGGGGCCCAGCATCCCTTGGGCGAAGCTCAAGCACGAGCTGGGTCTGTGATTCAGCCGCGGAGTCTCCGTGCCGTACACTATCGAGTTCAGGCCGGCCGCAGCTCGCGATCTCCGGAGGCTCAGCGCTGACGACCGGCGTCGCATCGGGTCGCGAATTGACGCTCTCGCGACGGATCCGCGCCCCGCGGGCGTCAAGCGGCTCGCCGCAGCGGAGAAGCTCTACCGGATCCGTGTCGGTGACTACCGGCTACTGTACCAGATCCTGGACAAGGTGCTTCGCATCCTGGTGGTAAAGATCGGCCACCGCCGCGAGGTATACCGGTAGCGCGGTTCGAAAGCCGCGCCCTCCATCGCGGAATCTGGTAGGTGTCCTCCCACTTGGCTCCGGAAGCCAATGCCGGGTGCGCTCTAGGCAATGTGGTAGCCTGCTCTCGCGGGCACCTACGGTCTCCGAAGCTCGATGGTCGAACCCGGCACGGCGGGGTCGAGAATGATGACCCTGTCCCAGCCGGGCCCGATCGGCACGTCGCGAATCCGAGTGCGCACCCGCTGACCAAGACCGAACGCAACATCCACTAGCAGAAGCCACCACTCGGGGTACCGTGAGCGGTACCTGGCCATCTTCGCCGTCTTCTCGTCAATGCACAGCCTCAGGTTCCGCTCCACTTCAGCGATGCCGCACTCGCCCGCGTCCTCGTCCGTCACCCAGCCTACAGCGAACGCCCTCCTCGCCAGCGTCGGCCGCGGCAGGATCTCCACCGTCACGTTCGGACCGATCGTTCGGCGCACGCTCCGCGGCGAGCTGTTGGTCACGAACCCTTCCAGCATCCGCCCCAGGGCCGGGGCCAGCGTATCCCACGGCGGAATGGGTCGCCTGAATTCGAGCCCAACCCACCAGGCCGCGCGACCGGAGCCTCCGGCGGAAGCGACCAGGTTCTGGATGCGGTGAACGAAGGGAATCTTCGATAGCTCGAGACCCACGGGCCGGTTGGAGCCCATCACATTCCGATTCAGCCGGCGGACCTCGACCGCGACGCGGCCGTCAACGAGGAAATCGGGCGGGATGTTGCCGTCCGGCTCATAGAGGATGCTGCTGGTGCACGTAGCGCGGAGGTGGCGGAATGCAGCCTCCTCCGCGGCGTCCGGTCTGCCGCACCACCCTCCCATAGCACCAAGGTATTCGCGATCGCAAAGTGTGCGTCACCCAATCGCTGCAGGGCCGGCCGGCGGCGCCTCCGCGGCGTCTCCGAACAGCCCGTCGTCGTCGAGCCTGTAGTGACCGAAGTCCGCACCGCACGCGAAGCAGTGCCACGTCGGGTCTCCGTCGGACACGCAGCAGCCGCCCAGAACGAGGTCGCCGCGGTCGGCCTGCGGCGCGATCACGATCGGCGGAGGGCCGTACTCGATGGGCACCACGCGCGTGGAGCGGCAGCGCGGGCAGCGCCTCGGACCGCTGATTTGGACTTCGGGCTTCATGATTCGAAAGGTGCCCTCCGCTAGCTGCGACGCGGCCGTTCAAGCGACAATCGCCTGCGCTCACAAACTGCGATATCAAAGATGCGACCAGCGCGCCGTACGAGCGTCGTCCTTCGATTGCGGTCAAGATCTGGCGGGCGCTGGGTGGCGCGTGGAACGGGTCGGGGTTCGAGGTCCCGACTCGCGACCTCAAACTACGCGGCGTCGGCGCGCTTGCTTGGAACCAGTAAGATTGCCGGGCTCCCCTGCGCCAGCCGCAGCAGGAGCAGGGCAGGGCCGTCCGCCCGGCGGCGACCGGCTTCCCAGGCCTGAACCAGCTTCGTGCTCACGTTGCAGTAGTGGGCGAACACCGCCTGCGAAGCGTTCAGGGCGCGCCGCAAGCGCCTGATCTCGCCGGGCGACATCGGTTTCGGACGAGCCGGCAGCACGGTCGTTCGCAGCTCGCGCTTCCCTTTGGCATGCTCGAGAGCCTGGCCCGCCGACTTCATCAACTCGGCAAAGAGCTTCTCGTTCACGATCGGCCTTCCCGCTTGATGCGCTCCACGACTGACCGCAGGACCTTCCTCTGCTCTCCAGTCAGCGCCTCAGCCTCGTCTTTCGTGTACACGAACACCAGGGAGATCACGCACCGGTGCTGCAGCCAGAGGTAGTGCACTCGCGCTCCACCTCGCTTCCCCTTTCCCCGCCTTGGGTCCGGGATTCGAACCTTCCGCAGGCCACCCGTACCGGGCTCGACATCGCCAGCTTCGGGGTTGGAGGCCAGCTCGACCTGGAGCTGCCGCAGCTCACCTTCGAGGCCGAGCCGGAGCACGTGCCGAGTGAAGACCTCCGTCTCGACGAAGGTCAGCGCCGGAGCCATGATTGTCCGACGACGTAGTATGCGACAGTGTAGTATGCATCGTCAAGAGCGGTGAGGAGCCGGCGCGGGGCCATGCTCCAACGCTAGGCTCGCCGCCAGGTCCAGCGTCACCCTTCTGTTGCGGCCGGCGGCGCGTCCCCACCTCGCAAGTTACAACCTCGTGCCAATGCGGCCGCACCGTTGATCGGCGCCGGTTGGCGGCGTAACCTATCCGCGATCCCCGGACCAGCCGGTCCATCTGAAGCCTCCACCAGCGAGGATGCTCCGTGCCGCGCTTCGCGCAGGTCAGCCGTGCGGGATTCGCGTCCGGCATGATCACGCTGGGCGTGATCGGCTTCGTGTTCCGCGATTTCACTCTCGTGTGGGGGCCGCTGCCCGACTGGGTCGGCTGGCGCACGGCGCTTGCCTGCATCTGGGCGGTGGTGCCGCTCGCGGCGGGCATCGGCCTGCTGTTTCGGCGGACCGCGGCTGCCGCGTCGCTGGTGCTGGTCGCCTACGTCGCGCTGTGGTGGGTGCTGTTCAAGGTCACGGCCGTGTTCGCGGACCCGCTCACCGAGGTGAGCTGGCTCGACTGCGGTATGTACGGGATGCTGCTGGCGGGAGCGTTGACCATCTTCGCCGACCTTGGCCGCTGGCCGCTCCTGGGGGGCGAGCAGGGCATGAGGCTCGCCCGCCTGCTCTTCGGCCTCGGTCTGATCCCGACCGGCCTCTCGCATTTCGTTTACGTCAATCTCACCATCCCGCTGGTCCCGTCGTGGCTCCCCTTCCGCCTGGGATGGGCGTACTTCACCGGTGCCTGCCACCTCGCCGCCGGCCTCGGCATCCTGTTCGGCGTGCTGCCACGGCTGGCCGCGCAGCTGGAGGCGGCCATGCTCGGGATCTTCACCATCCTCGTATGGGTTCCGGCGGTCGTCGCCGCGCCCGGCACGCGCGGAAACTGGACGGAGACCTGGGTCTCGTGGGCCCTCACCGCGGCCGCGGCGGTGGTCGCCGCTCACATCCCGCCGCGGAGCCGGCAAGCGGCGTAGTTCGCGGCCGGCTGCGGTTCCAAGGGCTCCGGCGCCGCGACGTCAGTGCTGCCGGCACACCCCCGGCGGCCCCGCGTACTGCACACCGAGCGACCTCAGGTCGTCCTCGAGCGGCCCGAGGCCGACCGACCGTCGGCGCACGTCCACACACACCTCGTTCGAAATCAGCTCGAGCACCGGCGGGCCCGGGGTGGCCGACCAGTGGGTCTGGGTGCCGTAGAGCTGCGGCTTGCCCTCGCCCACCAGCACCCGGTCCTGGAGCAGCGCGCCGTCGCCGGCCCGGGCGTCGTCCTGGCTCACCGCCGCGAGCAGCAGCGGCAGCACCTGCTTCTGATAGTCGAGCGGCGCGTGCTGCACCAGCAGCCAGGCCGCGTGCGCCGCGGCGTCGCCCACCAGGCGCCGCCCCGGCCAGCCGTGCTCCGCGACGATGGCCTTGATCCGCTCGAGCCTCGGCGCGTCGGACGCCGCCAGCGCCCGCAACACCGAGTCCGCCTGCGGGGAGGCCCGCCCGTACCGCGTGATCGCTACGCCTACCCCCTGCCGCGCCGCCTGGTCGGAATCCGCCAGCGCCAGCAGCTCCCGCATCACGCCGGAGTCGAGCGCCGTGCGCTTCGCGAGCAGCTTGGCCTCGAGCGGCGGCCAGCGCGGATCGCCGTGGAGCACGAACGTGTCGCTGTCGCGCGTGAAGAACCCGGGGTCGAGAAAGCCCTCGTCCACCGCCCGGTTCAGGTCGATGAACGCCGAGTCGATCGCGCTCGCCCTCGCGAAGTCGGCGGCGGCCAGCGCCAGCAGCAGTGGCTGGAAGCCCGATATGCCGTACGCACGCTCGTAGAGCCTCGCCGCGTCGGCGTACCGGAGCTGCTGCTCCGCCGTATCGGCCCGAAGCGCCAGCGCCATGAACCCCTGCGCCCGCGCCACGCCCACGGCCGCCACGAGCAGCACGATGGCCGCACCGACGGCTCGCCCGGAACCACCGGTTCCCCTCGTCATTCACCCTCTCGACGCGTCAGGGTATGGCGTTCACGACATCCGCCCCCATGAGATGCCGCCCGCGTCGGCTCGGTTGCCCGGCGCGCTCCGCGGGTCACGCCGTCCCCAGGTGCTTCCTCAGCAGGTCCCGCACCGTCGTCCAGCGCATGCCGGGATAGCGGTCGTTGTCGAGCGGCGCCAGGACGGCTCGGCCGTCGAACATGTTGCGCATATACTGCATACCCTGCCACGCCGGGAAGGTCTCGTGCCTCGCGGGAGCGACGGCGCGCGCGATCCTGATGATCGCGCCGAGCATCCCCAGGCCGCCGGCGCGCAGGAGACGGAACCGGGCGCCGGTCAGCTCGCTCATCAGCGCCGCCAGCTCGCGGGCGCTGAGCCGGTCGCCGGCGACGCGCAGGACGCGCGGCGTCTTCGGATCCAGCGCGGCGCTCGCGGTGAACGCGGCCGTGTCGCCCACCGTCGTGAAGTCCAGGCGCTGATCCGCGTTCCCCCAGTAGAGCACCCGGCGGCGCTTGAAGAGAATGAGCGGCATCTGCGCGGTCAGCAGCTCCATGAACGCGCCGTTGAAGATCGTGGTCGCCACGATCGGTGCGGCATCCAGGCGCCGGTGGAATTCCCGCCGCAGGTCGAGATTGCGGTTGCTGCCCGGCGGCAGCCCGGTGAAGTCGATGGAATAGTCGGAAGGGATGAAGCGGCGCACGCCGCCCCGGACGGCCGCGTCGAGCAGGACCGACTGCGCCCCCACGATCACGTCCCGCAGCCCGTTGAGCGCCGACACCACGCAGGACGCGCCGCTGCAGGCGGCCGTCACGTCGGCCGCGTCGTTCAGGTCCACCTCGGCGATCGCGACGCCGATCCGCCGCAGTCCCCCGACCTTGTCCGGCGCGGCGCCGCGGCGAACCAGCGCCGTCACGCCGGCGCCCCGCTCGCGCAACGCTCGCACGATGCGCCCACCGAGGTTGCCGGTCGCTCCCGCGACGACGATGGTGGAGTCGTTCATGACAGGTCTCCGCGCGGCCTGTTCAGGGTCGCGCCTCCCGCTTCAGGCACCTAGGTTACGAACAGTTTACACGAAACCGGGAGATTTCCTAATGGCGGACCCGACACCCGCGGTCGTCAACAACGCCGCCACGAGCCGCTTCGAGCTGACCGCGGAGGGGCACACGGCGTTCCTGGAATACGCGGTGGCGGGCGAGCGCCTGCGCCTGATTCACACCGAGGTGCCGGTCGAGCTGCGAGGCCGGAAATACGGCGAGGTATTGGCCCGCGCGGGCCTGGAGCACGCGCGCGGCAACAACCTCAAGGTCGTGCCGTTCTGCCCGTTCGTCCGCGCGTTCCTGCAGCGGCACAAGGAGTACGAGCCGGTACTCGACCCGCACTGGAAGGCCCTGCTGGAGAAGGGGTGAGGCGCGCCGCTCAGTACTTGGCGAACGCGTCGTCCGGATAGCAGTACAGCCAGCGCTCGCCGGGCTCGGCCGAGGCGATGACGGGATGCTTGCTGGCGCGCGCGTGCTTGGAGGCGTGCTGGTTCGGCGAGCTGTCGCAGCACAGTGTGACGCCGCACTCCTGGCAGGTCCTGAGGTGCACCCACGTCGCCTTGATCTTGACGCACTCCTCGCACTCGAAGCGCCTGGGCGCCTTCACCGCGCCGACGGCCGCGATGTGCGAGCACATTGCCTTGGTCACGTCAGGCTCCTTTCGCGCCGGACGCCACGGGCAGCGTCACGGTGAATACGGTGCGCCCCGGCCGCGACTCCACCTCGATGGTGCCGTTGTTCCGGCCGACCAGCCGGCGCACGATGTCGAGCCCGAGGCCCGTGCCCTCGCCGACCGGCTTGGTGGTGAAGAACGGATCGAAGATGCGCTCCTTGATGGCGTCCGGGATGCCGTGCCCGTCGTCGGCGATGCCGACCTCGACCGCGTCGCCCTTCCGCACGGCGCTGACGTCCACCCGGCCGCCCTGGCCCACCGCGTCGAGCGCGTTCTCCAGCAGGTTGAGCCACACCTGGTTCAGCTCGCCGCCGTAGCCGTCGACCGCGGGGAGGCCGGGCGCGACCTCGACGTGGACGGTCGCGTTCTTCTTCCTGGTCTTGTTCTTGAGGACCGTGAGCGTGTCCGCCAGGCCCTGGCCCACGTCCAGCGGCTGCGCGACCGTCTCGCGGTCCATCTGCGTGAAGCCCTTCACCGCGGCCACGATGTCGTGGATGCGCCCGGCCGCCGACTCGATCTCCCGGGCCAGCGAGCGCGCGGCGCAGCCGTAGGCCACCCACCGCAGCGCCGCCGTCAGCACCTCGCCCTGCAGCGCCTCCGCCAGGTCGTCCAGCGCGGGAACGGTGACGGCGGTGTCGGCCAGCGGCCCCGCCAGCTCGACCTCGGCGCCGTGAGCTTCCAGCCACTCGGTAATGGCGTCCACGCGGTCTGATTCGTCGATGGGCGAGTGCGCGCCGGACTTGCGCCGGGCCAGGCACGCGTCGCGCACGGCGTCCACGGCGGCCCGCTGGGCGGCGTCGAGCCCGGCCGCGCCCAGCGCCCGGGACGCGGCCTCGGCCGCGATCAGCCCCTCCGACAGCGACTTGGCCGAGCGGATCACTGCCGACGCCGGATTGTTCAGCTCGTGCGCCAGGCCCGCCGCGAGCCGCCCCAAGGAGCGCATCTTCTCGTCGTGCAGGTCGGTCGAGGTGAAGTGGCGCGCGCGATCCAGCATCACGTGCACCAGAGCCGCCGTGACCTGGGGGCAACGGACGATCAGCTCGGCGAAATGCTCCTTGGGCACCGTGAGGATCTCGGTCGGCTCCTCGGCGCAGGTCTCGCCGGGACTGCCCTTCATGCGGGAGTACGGCAGCGCGCCCGACACGTCGCCGCCGCGCCACTCCAACACCTTTTGGCGGCCCGCCCCCCGGTCCACGTAGATGGCGAAGTGCCCGGAGAACACGACGTGCAGACCCTCGACGGACGCATCGCGCGCCCCGAGCAGCTCGCCCGCCTCGAACCGCCGCACGATGCCGTGCGCCGCCAGCCACTCCAGCTCCGCGGCCGGCGCGGCGCCCAGCGTCCGGTGCCGCCCGAGCCGGGCGACGATCTCCCCGTGCGGGACGTCGAGCCTCGTGCCGCGCGCGACGACCGGCTCGCTCATACCGTCTCCAGGTATTTGTGCACCATGCCGACGGCCGAGGAGCCCTCGCCCACGGCGCTCGCCACGCGCTTGCTCGAGCCGTGGCGCACGTCGCCCGCGGCGAAGATGCCGGGCACGCTGGTCTCGAGCAGGAACGGATCGCGCTCCAGCGGCCAGGTCCTGGGCAGCTTGCCGTCGGTCCTGAGGTCCGGCCCGGTGAGGATGAAGCCGCCGGGGTCGCGCTCCACCAGGCCCGCCGCCATGTCGGACCGGGGGGTGGAGCCGATGAAGATGAACATCGCCACCGCCTCGATGCGACGGACGTCGCCCGCCTTGCCCACCGCCACGTCGGCGCCCTCCAGCCGGCTCTCGCCGTGCACCGCGGCGACCTGCGCCCCCGTCAGCACCTCGATGTTGGGTGTGTCCTTGATGCGGTCCACCAGGTACGCGGACATGCTCTCGGCGAGCGAAGGGCCGCGCACGAGCATCGTGACCTTGCGGGCGTAGCGCGCGAAGCTCAGCGTGGCCTGGCCCGCCGAGTTCGCGCCGCCCACGATCAGCACGTCCTTGCCGCGGCAGGCCGCCGCCTCCGTGAGCGCCGCGCCGTAGAAGACGCCCGCGCCGGTCAGCTGCTCGACGCCCGGCACCTCGAGGCGCCGCACCCGCATGCCGCAGGAGAGCAGCAGCGCGTAGCACGCCAGCTCGCTGCCGTCGTCGAGCGTCGCCATGCGGTAGGGGGCCGCGACGCGGATGCCTGTCACCTCGCGCGCCGTCAGCACCTCCGCGCCGAAGCGCTTGGCCTGCGCCGTGGCCCGCCGCGCCAGGTCCGCGCCCGACACGCCGCTCGGGAAGCCGAGGTAGTTCTCGATCGCGGCGCTCGTGCCCGCCTGCCCGCCGGTGGTCTCCGCCTCGATGATCACCGTCCTCAGGCCCTCCGAGCCGGCGTACACCGCGGCCGCGAGGCCCGTCGGCCCGCCGCCCACGATCACGAGGTCGTAGAACGGCTTGGTCGCTTTGGTCTGGAGGCCGAGCTTCTCGGCCAGGGCGCGGCCGCTGGGCTCGAGCAGGGTGGTGCCGTCGGGGAAGAACACCACCGGCAGCTTCACGAGGCCCGGGCTCGCGGCTTCCGCCTCGGCGCGCACCGCCGCGTCCTGCTCGACGTCGATCCACTGGTAAGGCGTGAGGTTCCGCGACAGGAAGTCCTTCACCTCGTGGCTCTTCGGCGACCACGGCGAGCCCGCCACGCGCAGCCCATCGAACGGCGGCCGGAACGACGCCGCCCAATCGCTCAGCAGATCGTCGAGGACCGGGTAGAGCCGCTCGGCCGGCGGGTCCCACGGCTTCATGAGGTAGTGGTCGAGCTGGACCTGGTTGATGCCCGCGATCGCCACGTCGGTGTCGGCGTACGCCGTGAGCAGCACCTTGCGGGCGCCCGGATAGATCTCGCGCGCAAGGACCAGGAACTCGGTGCCGCTCATCTGCGGCATGCGCGCGTCCACGAGGAACAGCGCGATGGGCGCGTTGCGCTGCTTGAGCTGCCGCACCGCGTCGAGCGCCTGCGCGCCCGACGTCGCCTTCACGATGCGGTAGTCGGCGGCGTACTTCTTCCGGAGGTCGCGCTCGACGGCATTCACGACCTCCATCTCGTCGTCCACCGTCATGATGACGGGCTTGATCATCGCGCTTCCCTCGCGACGCAGCGGAACTTGGCGAAGACGTACGGATAGTGCGGCTGGAACCAGTTGCGGAAGCTGCGCCGCACCAGCGCCGCGCCGGTGGCCCACGACGCGCCGAGCATCGCGTAGTGGGTGCCGTCGAAGAAGTCGGCCGAATAGCCGGGATAGGTGCGCGCCCAGGCCGTGAAGCCGGGATACGGCGCGAACACGCTCGACGTCCACTCCCACCCGTTGCCGACCAGCTCGTGCACGCCCCACGCGCTCGCGCCCTGCGGATGCGAGCCCGCCGGCGTCGGCGCCCAGTCGCGGAAGTCGAAGCTGCCGTGCGCGGGGCAGGGGTCGCCGTCACCCCACGGATGCGCGCGCACCGTTCCGTCCGGCGCGCCGAACGCCGCGCGGTGGAACTCCGCCTCGGTCGGCAGGTCGAGACCCTTCCACCGGGCGTACGCGTGCGCTTCGGCCCAGCTCACCTGCACCGGCCAGTCGGCGGCGTCGGCCAGCGGCACGGCGCCAAAGAGCGTGCGCACCAGCCAGCCGCCGCCGTCCGGCTCCCAGTTGTTGGGATGCTGCACGCCGGCGCGCTCCTTCCACGCCCAGCCCTCCGCCGTCCAGGCGTCGCGCCGGTCGTAGCCGTCAGCCGCCAGGAATTCCAGGAACTCGCGGTTGCGCACGGGCGTCGCGTCGATGGCGAACGGCGCCACCTCGAGCGCCTGCTCCGGGAACTCGTTGTCCCAGCCGAAGGGGAGCGCGTCGAACGACGCGCCCAGCGTGACGCGGCCCCCGGGCACGCCCACCCGGCCCGGCGCCGCCGCGCCGCCGGTCGCGAACGAGGGCAGCCACGCCGGCCTCTGCTTGTACTGCCCATCGAGCTGCGCGACCATGTAGAGCAGCGTCTCGTGGTGCATCAGCTCGTGCTCGATCGCGATCTGCCAGATGCGGCCGCGGTCGGCCAGCGGGTCCCTGCCCTCGAGGGCGCGGACGTCGTCGAAGCTCCCGCGCAGCGCCTCGCGCACGCGGTCCCGGTAGGCGAGCACGTCGCGCTCCGACGGCCACGCGACGCCGACCGGCCGGAAGTCGTCGCCCACGGGATCGATGCCGCGCTCGAACAGGCGGTCGTACTCGGCGTTGAACGGCGGCCGCCCCAGCACGCCGCGCCACACCTGGTTCCACGCGAACGCGGGCAGGTGGCCAACGTAGAAGATGAAGGGCTGCCTGAGGCCGATCGGGCGCTGGAGCCACGCCTCCCGCGTGAGCAGGCCGAGGATCAGGTCGGACCGCTCCCACGCCGCCTCGAGGCGCTCCGCGAGACCGGCGGGGGTTCCGCTCAACGGCTCCGGCCCTCGTCCGGGCGCCGTCCCAGCAGCGCGAGCGCGAAGAGGTTCTCGGGGTCCGTGTACCAGCGGTCGAGCGCCAGGCCGGTCCCGGGCAGGAGCGCCTCGAACGACGCGCGGGTGTACTTGCAGCTGATCTCGGTGCGGATCTCCTCGCCGGCCTCGAACGCGAGGTCGAGGCGGGCGGCCGGGATGCGCACGCGCTGCAGCTTCGAGGACCGGAGGCGCATCTCGATCCAGGCGTGGTCACGATCGTAGCGGGCCACGTGCTCGAACGCCTCGGGATCGAAGTCGGCGCCGAGCCGGTCGTTCAGGACCCGCAGGATGTTGCGGTTGAACTCGGCCGTCACGCCGGCGGCGTCATCGTAGGCCGCCTCGAGCCGGGCCACGTCCTTCACCAGGTCCACGCCCACGAGGAAGGCGTCGCCGGGCGCGAGGTGCTCCGCCACGCGCGAGAGGAAGGGCGGCACCTCGTCGGGGTGGAGGTTCCCGATGGTGCTCGCGAAGAAGGCGGCGAGGCGGCCGCCGCCCCGGCCCGGCAGGTCGAGGTCGCCCGTGAAGTCGCCCACGACCCCGCGCACCTCGAGGCCCGGGAAGTCCGCGGCGAGCGCGCGCGCGGAGTCCGCCACGACGTGCTCGTTGATGTCCAGCAGCAGGCACCGCTCGAGCAGGCCGGCCCGCGCCAGGGCCGCGAGCAGCAGCCGGATCTTGCGGCCCGCTCCCGAGCCCAGCTCGACCAGCTCGGTGGGCCGCACGCGGGCGACCACCTCGGCCGCGACGGCGGCCAGGAGCCGCTCTTCGGTGCGCGTGAGGTAGTACTCCGGCAGCGCCGTGATCTCCTCGAACAGGCGGCTGCCGCGGTCGTCGTAGAAGTACTTGCTGGGCAGGCGGCGCGGCCGGGCCGTCAGCCCCTCGCGGATCTCCTCCGCCATGCGGGCCGCGCGCTCGTCGTGCCCTCGAGCCGCGTCACTGTGGTAAAGCGCGCCCGACATCCAGCCCCCAATCCGCGAGCGGGAAGGTCCAGAGACAAAGGTGTGACTGGTTGGTGGACCGGGAATGAATCGCAACCGGACGCGCTTCCGTCAAGCGCGACGGGGCGAGTCCCGGCCGGCGGCCGACCGTAACGGAAGGGCGCCCGGTGCGCTAAGATGTTCGGACCTCCGGCAGTGACGATCCGCAACCGTTCAACCGGGAGCAGCCAAGTGTCCGTGTCCACCGTGCGGCAGGTCGGGATCGCCGCGGCGTTGCTGAGTGCGACCGCGTTCGGGTGCGCACGCCATCCGGCCGCGCCGGCGCCCGCGCGGTCCTACATCTTCGCCTGGGCGGGCAGCGACGACGTGAAGGGCGGGGGCAGCGACTTCCTCGCCGTCATCGACGCGGACACGCTCAGCCCCACGTACGCGCTCGTGGTGGCCACGGTGCCCATCCATGCGGTCGGGACGATGCCGCACCACATGGAGATGACCCTGCCGCCGAACGGGGAGTGGCTGTTCGCGAACGGCTTCATGTCGGGCCGCACCTTCCTGTTCGACCTCGCGAACCCGCTCGCGCCGCGGCTCGCCGCCACGATCGACAGCATCCACGGGTTCGTGAAGCCGCACAGCTTCACCCGCCTCGCGGACGGCGACGTGGTGGCGACGGTGCAGTACGGCGACGGCACGCAGCCAGGCAATCCCGGCGGGCTGGTGCTCTTCTCGCCGCGCGGGCGGCTGCTCAAGAGCGCCAGCTCCGCGGATCCGGCGTTCCCGGCCGCCCCGATCCGCACGTACTCGCTCGACGTCGCGCCCACGGCGGACCGGATCGTCACGACCAGCTCCCCGATGGACGACGTGCCCAGCGCCGACGTGGTGCAGGTGTGGCGCCTCTCGGATCTCACGCGGCTTCGCACGCTCGTCGTGCCGGCCATCCCCGGCGATTCGACGTCGCGCTATCCCTTCGAAGTGCGGTTCCTTCCGGGCGACAGCCTCGCGTTCCTCAACACCTGGAACTGCGGCTTCTTCCTGCTGTCGGGGCTGCGGACCGCCGCGCCGCGCATCGAACACGTCCTCTCGCTGCCGCAGCCGGGCAACCACGCGTGCGGCGTTCCGCTGCTGTTCGGCCACTTCTGGATCATGCCGGTGGGGAAGGCGCACCAGTACCTCGTGTTCGACATCGCGGACCCCCGCCACCCGCGACAGGTGAGCGCGCTCGCCACCGACACGACGTACATGCCGCACTGGATGGCGCGGGAGCCGCACTCCAACCGGATCGTGCTGACCTCCGACGAGAACGATCACCGCGTGCTCATCGCGCGCTTCGACTCGGTGGCCGGCGCCCTGTCGTGGGACTCGACCTTCCGCGACCCGGGCGGCAGGCGCCTCGGCGTGGATTTCGCCCGGCGCTCGTGGCCGCACGGGGACTTCGGCCCCGCGTTGCCCCACGGCGCGATCTTCAGCGCGGTCCCGTGAGCCGGGGCAGCCGCCAGCCGCGCTTCGACAGCCGCGACGACCTGCTCGACGGGGCCGGCGCGACGCTCGACCTGCACGGCGCCGGCGCGGCCGAGGCCAGGGCGGCCGTGCGCGCGTTCGTCGCGGCCCAGGCCAGGCGCGCGCCCGGCTCGGTGCTCCACGTCATCACGGGCAAGGGCAGGGGGTCGGCGCACGGCCCGGTGCTGCGGCCCGCCGTGGCGGCGGAGCTCAAGGGCCCGGCCTGCGCGCCGCTCGTCGCCGACTGGGCCCGCGACGCGGACGACGGCGGCTTCAAGGTGCGGCTGCGCTGAGGGAGCGGCCGAGCGTGCGACAGGTGGACCGGGCGTTGGTAGGTTGCGGGTGGTGGGTCGTGGGTGGTGGCCGGCACCAGGCGCCGCGCAAGATGAGGAGGGCGACATGAAGAAGCTGTTGGCCGTGCCGTTCGCCCTCTGCGCGCTCCTCGCCGCGGCCCAGCCCGGCTGCCGGTCCACGACGGCCACCGGCGGCCTCGGCGGGCGGCCCGTCGCGAACCCGCACGATTGGACGCGCTTCGGCTGGGACGCCGGGCGTTCGAGCGCGCCCCCGGTGGACATGGCGATCACCGCGGCCAACGTGGACTCGCTCGTCCGCCAGCAGGTCACCCTCGACGGCACCGTGGACGCCTCGGCCATCTATCTGCACGGCGTTACCGTGAAGGGCGCGACGCGCGACGCCTTCTTCGTCACCACGACCTACGGCAAGACCATCGCGATCGACGCCGACAGCGGCACCGTGCTGTGGGAGTACACGCCGGGCGGGTACGCGGGCTACGCCGGCACGGCGCAGATCACCACCGCGACCCCCGTCGCCGATCCCGACCGCGCGCACATCTACGCCGCGGCGCCCGACGGGCAGATCCGGAAGCTCGCCGTCGCCGACGGGTCGGTGGGCTGGGTCACGCCCATCACCAACCTGCCGACATACGAGAAGATCGCGTCGGCCCTCAACTACTGGCACGGCCGCGTCATCGCCACGACCGGCGGCTACATCGGCGACGCGCCGCCCTACCAGGGCCACGTCGCCATCCTCGACGCAGCGACCGGCGCGCTGCTGCACGTGTGGAACTCGCTGTGCAGCGACACGCTGCGGCTCCTCGTGCCGGCGGGCTGCGCGCAGAGCGACGCGGCCATCTGGGGCCGCGCCGGCGCCGTGATCGACACGACGACCGGCCAGCTCTACGTCGCCACCGGCAATGCGCTGTGGGACGGCGTCAGGAACTGGGGCGACGCCGACATCTCGCTGGACTCGCTCGCGACGACGATGACCGGCAACTACACACCGACCAACACCGCGCAGCTCGACGCGAGCGACGCGGACCTCGGCTCGACCTCGCCCGTGCTGCTCGGCGGCGGGCTCGTCGCCCAGGGCGGCAAGGACGGCGACATCCGCACGCTCACCTGGGCCTCGTTCGCCGGCACGGCGCCGCACCAGGGGGGCGAGACGCAGGTCGTGTCCACGCCCTCGGGCGGCGAGATGTTCACCGCCCCTGCCGTGTTCCGGAGCGGCGGCACGACCTACCTCGTCGCCACCGACAACGGCGCCACGCAGACGTGGACGCTGAGCGGCGGACAGCTCGCGTCGGCGTGGCAGAGCGGCAACGGCGGCACGAGCCCCGTCGTCGTGGACGGCATGGCGTTCGTGTTCGATCCGGGCGGCGGCCTGCGGGTGTACGACGCGGTCGCGGGCCACGCGATCACCACGCTGTCGTGCGGCAGCGGCCACTGGAACAGCCCGATCGTGGCCGACGGCCGGATCGCGCTGCCCACGGGCAACGCCAACGACCACCAGACCAGCGGCGTGCTCGACATCTGGCGGCTGCCGTAGGCGCCGGGGAGCCCGATACGGCTCGACCCGCGACCGGCGCGCGCGACCGCGCCTCGACGCTCTCCAAGTCCCGCTTCGTCGCGGGCGCGCAGTGCCACAAGCTGCTGTGGCTCAAGACGTACGAGCCCGGCGCGGAAGAGCTGAAGATCAGCCCCGCCATCAAGGACATCATCGACCAGGGCAACGAGGTCGGCCGGCTGGCCCGCGCGCGGTTCCCGGGCGGCGTGCTGGTCGAGCTGGCGCACGACGACCCCGAGCGCCTGCCGCTCACCCGGAAGCTGATCGCGGCCGGCACGCCGGCCATCTTCGAGGCCACGTTCGTCGCCGACCGCACCTACGCCGCCGTGGACGTGCTGTTGCGCGAGGGCGACGGCTGGGCCCTGATCGAGGTGAAGTCGGGCACCGAGGTGAAGGACAAGTACGTCCTCGACGCGGCCATCCAGGCCCACGTCGCGAAGGCCGCCGGCGTGGACGTGCAGCGCGTCGAGATCATGCACGTCAACAAGGCGTTCGTCGCCCCGGAGCCGGGCGCCGCGCCCGCCGCCGACCTGTTCGTGCGCGACGACGTGACGTTCGTGGTGAGCGGCCTGCTGCCCCTGATGCACGCACAGGTCGAGGCGCAGCTCGCCGCGCTGGCGGGACCGCTGCCGGCGGTGGCCATCGGCAAGCACTGCCGCGAGCCCGACGAGTGCCCGTTCAAGGGCGGCACGCGCTGCTGGCCGTGGGAGCCGGACAGCGTGATGAAGATCCAGGGCCTGCTGTACGAGAAGCGGTTCGCGCTCTACCACGCCGGCACGCGCACGATCGCCGAGCTGCCGGGCACCTACAGGCTCAACGACGTCCAGGCCCGCCAGCGCCGCGCCTGCGAGACCGGCAAGCTCGTGGTCGAGCGCAGCCTCGCGGCGGAGCTGGAGCCCTACCAGGGCCGGCTCGGGTTCCTCGACTTCGAGAGCGTGGGGCGCGCGGTGCCGGTGTGGAGCGGCACGAAGCCGTGGGAGCAGATCGGCGTGCAGTTCAGCTACCACGAGGGGCCGGTAGGCGGGCCGTACACGCACGAGGAGTTCATCGCCGAGCCCGACACGGACCCGCGCGAGGCGATCGCGAGCCGGCTGATCGAGGTGACGAAGCGCGCGGACCGGGTGCTGATGTACACGCCGTTCGAGAAGACGCAGATCCGCAGCATGCAGCGCTTCAATCCGCGCCTGGCCGGGGAGCTGGGCGCGCTCGAGGCGAAGCTCCTCGACGTGGCGCAGGTGGTCCGGCACACGGTGTATCACCGCGACTTCGGCGGCAGCCTCTCCATCAAGGAGGTGCTGCCGGTGCTCGTGCCCGGGATGGACTACCAGGACAAGGTGCGGATTCACGACGGCTCGGAGGCGAGCGCCAAGCTCGCGCGGCTGCTGTTCTACGCCGGCGCGCTGACGCCCGCGCAGCGGGCCGACCTGCGGGAGCAGCTGCTCGAGTACTGCAAGCAGGACACGTTCGCGATGGTGAAGCTGCTGGAGGCGCTCAAGGCGATTGCCGGGTAGGGCGAGGGGTGGCTATCCTCACTCCACCTCCATCAGGGCACTGGCCATGACGTCCCAGGCGGGAATCCGCGCGCGTTTCGACTCCGGCACGCTGCTGGTGGTGCTCGCCTTCGTCGCCGCGGCCCTGCTGCCCGGCTGCCAGTCGTCGAACGCCGCCGCCCGGACCATCGGCCGCCGGCCCGTCGCCGATCCGCACGACTGGACGCGGTTCGGGTGGGACGCCGCCCGCTCGAGCGCCCCCGCCCCCGACATGCTGATCACCGCCGCCAACGTGGACTCGATGGTGCGCCAGCAGGTGCACATCGGCGGCACGGTGGACGGGTCGGCCATCTACCTCCACGGCGTCACGATCAAGGGCGCCGTGCACGACGCCTTCTTCGTCACCACGACCTACGGCAAGACGATCGCCATCGACGCCGGCGACGGCTCCGTCCTGTGGGAGTTCACCCCGCCGAGCTACCCGGACGTCATGGGCACCGCGCAGATCACGACGGCCACGCCGGTCGCCGATCCCGGCCGCGCGCGCATCTATGCGGCGGCGCCGGACGGGGCGATCCGGGCGCTGGCGGTCGCGGACGGCAGCATGCAGTGGAGCATGCCGGTCACGAACCTGCCCGCGTTCGAGAAGATCGCGTCGTCGCTCAACTACTGGCACGGCCGCGTGATCGCGACCACGGGCGGCTACATCGGCGACGCGCCTCCCTACCAGGGCCACGTGGCCGTGCTCGACGCCGCCACCGGGCGCCTCGACAAGGTGTGGAACGCGCTGTGCAGCGGCCGGGGCTGGCTCCTCGACCCCTCGACCTGCCCCGCGAGCGACGCCGCCGTCTGGGGCCGCGCCGGCGCCGTCATCGACACGACGACCGGCGACCTGTTCATCGCGACCGGGAACGGTCCCTGGGACGGCTCGCAGAACTGGGGCGACGCCACGCTCGAGCTGGATTCCATGGCGACCCGGCTGCTCGGCAACTACACGCCCGCCAACACCGCGCAGCTCGAGGCCACCGACGCCGACCTCGGCTCGACGTCGCCCGTGCTCCTCGGCGGCGGGCTCGTGGCGCAGGGCGGGAAGGACGGGATCATCCGGCTGCTGAGCTGGCCTGCGATGCAAGGCACGGCGCCGCACAAGGGCGGGGAAGCGCAGACGGTCTCGACGCCGAGCGGCACGGACCTGTTCACCGCGCCCGCGGTGCTCCAGTCGAGCGGCACGACGTGGCTGTTCGCCGCCGACAACGGCGGGACGGCGGCGTGGACGCTCAGCGGCGGGCGGCTCGTGCAGGCGTGGAAGAACGGAAACGGCGGCACCAGCCCCGTCGTCGCCGACGGGCTCCTGTTCGTGTACGACCCGGGCGGGGATCTCAGGGTCTACGACGCCACGTCGGGCCGCCAGGTCACCGTCCTGAAGTGCGGCCGCGGCCACTGGAACAGCCCGATCGTGGTGGACGGGCGCATCGCGCTGCCGGAGGGCAACGCCAACCGCCACAGCACCAGCGGGGTGGTGGATATCTGGAGACTCCCGTGACGAGAAGCAGGGGTTAGGGGTTAGGGACTAGGGAAAAGCACTGGAGCCCCGCCGCGCGTCGCGACGGGGCCCCTTCGTTTCCACCCCTGGTCCCTAACCCCTAGTCCCTAACCCCTCTCTTTACCCTACCTGCGGCGCCGTATCGAACTCCAGCACCACCACCGAGCACACCGCATCCGGCGCGTTGCGGGGCAGGATCAGGCTCTGCGCCGGCGTGCCCGCGTCGGAGGCGCCGCCGCCCACCGCGTTCACCACGATCGCGGTCTTGGACGGGTCGGCCAGCGCGTACGCCTTCGCGACCGGCGTCTTGAGTCCCGGGAGCGGCAGGGTGTCGGCCTCGGGCCAGTCGGTCAGGAACAGGTAGATCCGGTTGCCTTGGGTTGTCGAGCGGAACGGCGCCGTGGCGAACAGCGAGGCCGTGGTGCCGTGGATCGCCCCGCCGTTGACGTCCATCCACCGCCCGATCGCCGCCAGCCGCTCGATGCTCTCCTCGGGGAAGGTCCCCTCGGCCTTCGGCCCGATGTTGAGCAGCAGGTTCCCGCCCTTCGACGCCGTCTCCACCAGCAGGCCGATCAGGTCCGGCACCGACTTGAAGTCGTGGTCGGCGGCGCAGAAGCCCCAGTGGTCGTTCATGGTGATGCACGATTCCCAGTCCACGCCCTTGAGGCCCGTGGCCGGGATCTCCTGCTCGGGGGTCCGGAAGTCGCCCAGCGGGTCGGTGATCGGCGCCTGCGACCAGCCCTCGCAGCGGTTGTTCACGATCACGCCCGGCTGCAGCCGCCGGCATTCCTGGTACAGCGCGCGCCCCATCTCGTGCGTCCAGGTCTCCTCCCACTGCCCGTCGAACCACATCACGCCGACGTCGCCGTAGTTCTTGAGCAGCTGCTCGACCGAGCCGTGCAGGTAGCGCACGTAGCGGCTGTAGCGCGCCCCGTCCACGGGCCGGGTCGCCGCCTCCCAGTCGCGGCGCGGCAGGTAGTCGGGATGGTGCCAGTCCATGATGGAGTGGTACCAGCACTGGTGCAGGCCCGCGCGGCGGCTCGCGTCGGCCATCAGGCGCATGATGTCGTGCCGGTACGGCGTCGCGCGGATGCAGAAGCTGGTGAGCCGGTTGTCGAACAGGCAGAAGCCGTCGTGGTGCTTGCTGGTGATGGTCACGTACTTCATGCCGGCGCTCTTCGCCATGCCCACCCACTGGTCGGCGTCGAACTTCACCGGGTTGAACAGGCGGACGAGCTTGTCGTAGGTGGCGAGCGGGATGTGGGCGGAGTTGCGGATCCACTCGGCGTAGTCGGTGCGGCCCATCCAGTCGCCGGCGAGGATCGAGTACAGGCCCCAGTGGATGAACATCCCGAACCGGGCCTCCCGCCACCACGCCATCCGCGCGTCGTCGGCCGGCGTCGCGCCCGCCCCCGGCACCAGGCTCGTGGCCCAGAGGGCCGCGGGAGGCGTCGCGCCGCCGGGCGGCGGCATCAGGCGGGGGAAGCGACCGGCGGCCGCCGCGCCCAATCCGGCGGCGGCGCCCTGCACGAAGCTGCGGCGGTCCATCGACATGGCGGGTGTCCCATCTCGGCAAGCGGGTCGGGCGGGGGGGCGACGGTTCGCCAAATGCGCCCCGCCCGTCTAGAATATGACCGTTTGCCGTCCGAGAGCCAGACCTGAAAGAGATGACCCGAACCCAGCGCACGGCCACGATCGTGGCCCTCGCGGCCGTTTACTTCGTGGCCGGGAAGCTCGGGCTGCGCCTGGCCTTCGCGAATCCGAGCGTGAGCCCCGTGTGGCCCGCCGCCGGCATCGCGCTGGCGGCGTTCCTGATGCTGGGGGAGTGGACCTGGCCGGCCGTGTACGTCGGCGCCTTCCTCGTGAACCTCACGACCAAGGGGGGCGTCGTCGGGTCCCTGGTGATCGCGACCGGCGACACCTGGGAGGGGCTGCTCGCCGCGCTGTTCGTCCACCGCTTCGCCCACGGCCGCCAGGCGTTCGACCACCCGCGCGACGTGCTGCGCTACACCGTGCTCGCCGCGCTCCTCAGTCCGATGGTCGCCGCCACCTTCGGCGCCACGACGCTCGCGGTCGGGGGGCAGGCGCACTGGTCGGACTACGGCCGGACGTGGATCACCTGGTGGCTGGGCGACGCCGGCGGCCTGTTCGTGGTCGCCCCCCTGATCCTGCTGTGGAACGCGAACGACGGGGTGGTCTGGGACGTGCGCCGCTGGCTCGAGGCCGGCACGCTCGTGGTCGTCACCTTCCTGTCCGCCGAGGTGGTGTTCGGACGCCTGTTCCCGACCAGCACCGTGGACTACCCGCTGTCCTTCCTGCCGATGCCGGTGTTCATCTGGGCCGCCTTCCGCTTCGGGCGCCGCGCCGCCGCCGGCTCCGTGGCGCTGGTCTATGCCATGGCCGTGGTCGGGACGCTGGAGGGCTTCGGGCCGTTCGCGCAGTTCTCGCGCAGCGACGCCCTCGTCTTCCTCCAGGTCTTCATCTGCATCTCGGCGGTGACCGCGCTGGTCCTGGCGGCGGTGGTGCTGGAGCGGCGCCGGGTCGAGGACCAGCTCCGGACGCTGGCGGTGAGCGACCCCCTCACCGGCCTCGCCAACTACGGCCACCTCGTGGACGTGCTCGAGGGCGAGGTGCAGCGGTCGCGGCGCACCGAGCGCCCGTTCGCCGTCCTGTTCCTCGACATGGACCAGCTCAAGCGCGTCAACGACGCCTACGGCCACCTGGTGGGCAGCCGCGCGCTGTGGCGCATCTCCGAGGCCATCCGCAAGAGCTGCCGGGCGATCGACACCGCCGCGCGCTACGGCGGCGACGAGTTCGCGCTGGTGCTGCCCGAGAGCGACGAGGAGGCCGCGCGGCGGCTCGAGCGCCGCATCAAGGAGCTGCTCGCCGCCGACTCCGAGCTGCCGGCGGTCATGGTCAGCACCGGGATCGCCGCCTACCCCAAGGACGGCGAGACGGCCGAGGCGCTGCTCAATGCCGCCGACCGGATGCTGTATGGGGCAAAGAGTCTCGCCCGTTCCTCCGGAGAGACGGCGTCCCCCTGACGGGAGCGCGGCGCCCTGCCGCCTGCAGTCGATTCCGCTGAAACCAGCCAACCCTTTCGTCCCGTACGGTGTCCTACGGATGTAGTCGCAGGACCAGGGCCCTGCCGGCGCCCCGAGGCCGCCGGCCCCGCGCCCCCACCGGGCGCTTGACAACGGACCGGCAATGCTGAAGATTCAGCACTATGCTGAAAATTCAGCAGACAGGACACCGCATGCTCCCGCTCGTCGCGATCCTGATGGTGCAGGCCAGCCTGCAGGGCCCCGAGAGGGCCGTGGCGCAGGACGATCCGCCGCCGGCGGCCGTCGCGCGGCGGGTCGCGCTGCCCACCGCGAGCGCGGCGACGGCCGTGCGCGCCCTGCGCGCGCCGGTGATCGACGGCCGGGACGACGACGCGGTGTGGCAGGCCGCGCCGCCGATCACCCAGTTCCTCGAGTGGCAGCCCACGGAGGGCAAGGCGCCGCGATTCCGGACGGAGGCGAAGATCGCCTACGACGCGGCGAACCTGTACGTGTTCGTGCGCTGCTACGATCCGCACCCCGACAGCATCATCCGCATCCTGGAGCGGCGCGACACCTTCACGCCCTCGGACATGGTGTGGGTGTTCGTGGACTCCTACCACGACCGGCGCACCGGCTACGAGTTCGGCGTCAACGCGGCGGGCGTGAAGATCGACCAGGCCATCTACAACGGGAACAACGAGGACAACGCCTGGGACGCGGTGTGGGACGTGGCCACGCGGATCGACTCGCTGGGCTGGACCGCGGAGTTCCGGATCCCGATGTCGCAGCTGCGCTATTCCACGGCGCGCGACCACACGTTCGGGATCACGATCGACCGCGACGTGTACCGGTACAGCGAGCGGGTCAGCTGGCCGGTGTTCAGCCAGTCGAAGCCGGACATGACGTCGCAGTTCGGCACGCTGAGCGGGCTCGACGGGCTCGACGCCCCGAAGCGGATCGAGGCGGCGCCGTACCTGGTGACGAAGAACGCGTCCACGATCGCGAACGACGCCTTCAGCCGCGCCTCCTACGCGACGGTCGGCGGCGACCTCAAGTACCGCGTGGCGTCGAACCTGACGCTCAACGCGACGGTGAACCCGGACTTCGGCGAGGTCGAGTCGGATCCCTCGGTCCTGAACCTGTCGGCGTTCGAGACCTTCTTCGACGAGCGCCGCCCGTTCTTCGTGGCGGGGCGGGGCCTGTTCCAGGTCAACGTCAACTGCAGCTCGGTCAACTGCTCCAACGAGGGGCTGTTCTACAGCCGCCGCATCGGGCGCACGCCGCAGCTGTGGGGCACGTTCGGCGACACCACGTCGGCGCAGCCGACGACGATCCTCGGCGCGGCCAAGCTGATCGGGCGGTTCCCGGGCGGGCTCACCCTCGGCGTGCTCGACGCGGTGACGCAGCGCGACCAGGCCCGGTTCGGCGACACGCTCAAGACCGTGGAGCCGGCCACCAACTTCGCGGTGGTGCGGGTGACGCAGGACCTGCGCCAGGGCGCGAGCACCGTCGGCGCGATGGTCACGGCCGTCAACCGCGGCATGGACGCGTTCACGGCGCCCTACCTGGCGCGCGACGCCGTCGTCGGGGCCGTGGACTTCCGGCACCGCTTCCTCGCCAACAGCTACGAGGTGTCGGGCGGGCTGTCCTCGAGCCGCGTGGCCGGCAGCGACACCGCCATCGCGGCGCTCCAGACCGACGCGGTGCACTTCTACCAGCGGCCCGACGCGGGCCTGCCGCTCGATTCGGCGCGCACGTCGCTGTCGGGCGACGCGGAGGAGCTGCACGTCAGCAAGGTGGGCGGCCAGCACCTCCTGTTCGAGACCGCCTACATGCGCCGCTCGCCGGGCTTCGAGATCAACGACCTCGGCTACCTGCAGCGGGCCGACCAGCAGAGCTGGGCCACCTGGGCCGGGTTCTTCGACCGCCACCAGCGCAGCTGGTACAACCGGCTGCAGTGGAACGTCAACTGGTGGCAGTACTGGACCACGGCGGGGCTGCCGCAGGAGGCCGCGGTCAACAGCAACGTCCACATCACGTTCCACAACAACATGAACTGGAACATGGGCGCGACGTGGGGGCAGCTGGGCACCACGTACGACGACCGCAGCGCGCGCGGCGGGCCGGCCATCCGCCAGGACCCGTACTTCGCCCCGTGGGCCGGGCTCAACGGCGACGACCGCCAGGCGCTCGTGCCGTACTTCTGGGTCAACTACTTCCGCGGCGACGCGGGCCACAACTCGATGCTGAGCCTCCAGCCCGAGCTCGACCTCAAGCTCGCGCACCGCTTCAGCTCGTCGCTGAACGTGAACTGGACGCGCAACATCTCCGACAACCAGTGGTACGACAATTACACCGATTCCGTCGGCGCGACGCACTACACGTTCGCGCACCTCGACCAGACCACGGTGGCGGCGACGCTGCGCCTCAACTTCACCTTCACGCCCAACGTGTCGCTGCAGGTGTACGCGCAGCCGTTCATCTCGAAGGGGACGTACGCCAACGTCCGCCAGCTGTCGGCCACGCCGCGCGCGGCGAACTACGCCGACCGCTTCGCCGCGTACGGCGACACGTCGGTCACCGACAACCCCGGCGGGTTCGACTACAAGGCGTTCCAGTCGAACGTGGTGCTGCGCTGGGAGTACCGGCCCGGCTCGACGCTGTTCGTGGTGTGGAACGAGGGGCGGCAGGGCTCGGCGAACTACGCGGGTGACGGGAGCTACCAGACGGACGTCCGCGACCTGTTCCGCCTCCATCCGGCGAACACTTTCCTAGTGAAGTGGTCGTATTGGTTGAACTGGTAAGTCGAATCTCCGCGTAGAGTTCGGCCGTAAGGGTGCCCAGCGATCCACGGGTCGCTGGGCATTTTCCTTGCGTGCGAGGTCGGCATGTTCCGCGTGGCCGCAGTCCTCATCCTCCAGCAGGCTCTCGCGGCGCCGCAGGTGGGCGCCGGCGGCCGGGATCCCGTCCCCGCGCCCACGGCCACGTCGGCGGTGGCGGTGCGGGCGATCCGGGCTCCCGCGATTGACGGCCGGGACGGCGACGCCGTGTGGCAGTCCACGCCGCCGATCACGCAGTTCCTCGAGTGGCAGCCGACCGAGGGGAAGGCGCCGCGGTTCCGGACCGAGGCGCGGATCGCGTACGACGCGTCGAACCTGTACGTGTTCGTGCGCGCGTACGATCCGCACCCCGACAGCCTGATCCGGCCGTTGGAGCGGCGCGACAACATCCCGCCCTCGGACATGATCATCGTGATCCTCGACAGCTATCACGATCGCCGGACGGGCTACGAGTTCGGCGTGACGGCCGCCGGGGTGAAGTACGACGCCGCCGTTTACGACGACGGGAACGAGGACCGCGCGTGGGACGCCGTGTGGGACGTGGCGACGCGGGTGGATTCGCTCGGGTGGACGGCCGAGTACCGGATCCCGATGTCACAGATGCGCTACGGCACCGAGCGCGCGCACACCTTCGGGATCGTGATCGACCGCGACATCTACCGCTACAGCGAGCGGGTGAGCTGGCCGATGCTCAGCCCGGCGAAGGCGGGCATGGTCTCCCAGCTCGGGGAGCTGACGGGGCTCGACGGGCTGGAGACGCCGAGGCGGATCGAAGCGGCGCCCTACCTCGTGACGCGGAACGCCTCGACGACCTCGGACAACGGCTTCGCCCGCGCGTCGTTCGGCACCATCGGCGCCGATCTCAAGTTCCGCGTCGCGTCGAACCTGACGCTGGACGCGACGGCGAACCCCGACTTCGGGCAGGTCGAGGCGGACCCGGCGGTCTTCAACCTCACCGCCTACGAGACCTTCTACGACGAGCGGCGGCCGTTCTTCGTGGCGGGGCAGGGGCAGTTCCGCTTCGACGTCAACTGCAACCAGGTCAACTGCGGCGGCGAGGGCCTGTATTACAGCCGCCGCATCGGGCGCACGCCGGAGCTGTGGGGCCGGTACGGCGACGGCGCGACGGCGACGCCCACGACGATCCTGGGCGCGGGCAAGCTCACCGGCCGGCTCGCGAGCGGGCTCACGATCGGGGTGCTCGACGCCGTGACGGAGCGCGCGGCGGTCGGCGCGGGCCGCGACACGACGGTGGAGCCGGCCACCAACTACGCGGTAGTGCGGCTGCAGCAGGATCTCCGCAACGGCGGCAGCACCTTCGGCGCGATGGTGACGGCCGTGGACCGCGGGATGGACGTGTTCGCGTCGCCCTACCTCGCCCGCGACGCGTACGTCGGCGCGATGGACTTCCGGCATCGCTTCCTGCGGAACACGTACCAGGTGTCGGGCTCGCTCGACGCCAGCCGGGTGACGGGGAGCCCCGCCGCGATGCTCGGGATCCTGACCGACGCCGTGCACTACTACCAGCGGCCCGACGCCGGGCTTCCGCTCGATCCGACGCGCACCGCGCTGAGCGGCGACGCCGAGGAGTTGAAATTCGCGAAGATCGCGGGGGCGCACCTCAACTTCGAAACGTCGTACCAGCGCCGCTCGCCCGGCTTCGAGATCAACGACCTCGGCTACCTGCAGCGCGCCGACCAGCAGGCCTGGAGCACCTGGGTGGGCTTCTTCGATCGCGCCGTCCGGCCGCTCTACCAGTCGTTCCAGTGGAACGTCAACTGGTGGCAGTACTGGACGACGGCGGGGCTGCCGCTGGAGCGGGCGCTCAACACCAACGCGCACATGACGCTCCTGAGCCACTGGACGCTCAACGCCGGCGGCACGGTCGGCCAGCTCGGCGGCACCTACGACGACCGGGCCGCGCGCGGCGGGCCGGCGGTGCGCTACGACCCGTACGTGGCGCCGTGGATCTACCTCACCGGCGACGACCGGCGCGGGCTGGTGCCGATGCTGTCCATCAACTACGCGGCCGGCGACGCCGGCCACTCGCACAGCCTGGACTTCGGCCCCGAGGTGGATTTCAAGGCCGCGTCGCGGTTCAGCGGCTCGGTGGCGACGCACTTCAGCCGCAGCATCAACGACATCCAGTGGTTCGGCCTGTACCCCGACTCGGGAGGCGTGGACCAGGGCACGTTCGCCCATCTCGCGCAGACCACGAGCTCGGTGACGCTGCGACTCAACTACACCTTCACGCCCACCGTCTCGCTGCAGGTGTACGCGCAGCCGTTCATGACGAAGGGGACGTACAGCAACGTGCGCCAGCTGTCGGCGACGCCGCGCGCGGCCGCCTACGTCGACCGCTACGCGCCGTTCGTGCCGGGCGAGTCGTTCGCGGCCGTGCCGATGGGCTTCAACTACAAGGCGTTCCAGTCGAACGTGGTGTTCCGCTGGGAGTACCGGCCGGGCTCGACGCTGTTCCTGGTGTGGAGCCAGGGGCGGCAGGCGTACGCCGGCGCTGAGGGCACGAGCGGCTACACCGGCGACCTGCGCGACCTGTTCGCCGTGCACCCGCTCGACACGTTCCTGGTGAAGGTGTCGTACTGGCTGAACCGGTAGGGCGGGACCCCCACACCCCACACCCTACACCCCACACCCTTCCCCCCCCGGGTTTAGGGTGTAGGGTGTAGGGTGTAGGTCACCGCGCCTTCGGAGGCTCCATGCGTCGCCTCGCCGTCCTGTTGTCCCTGCTCGCCCTCGCCCTCGCGCCCGCGGCCGTGACCGCGCAGTCGCCCCAGGCTGACACCGGCTGGTTCCGCGCCAACTACACGAAGCGCGAAGTGATGATCCCGATGCGGGACGGCGTGCGCCTGTACGCCCGCGTCTTCGTGCCGAAGGACACGACCGCGCGGCACCCGATCGTCATGATCCGCACGCCGTACGGCAACCTGCCGTACGGGCCGGACGCGTTTCCGCGCGGCCTCGACCACATCACCGCGGCGTACGCCCGCGAGCACTTCATCATCGTCGGCGAGGACGTGCGCGGGCGCTGGATGAGCGAGGGCGAGTTCGAGGACGTGCGGCCGGTCGTCGGCGCACCGGACCGAACAAGGACGTGGACGAGACCACCGACACCTACGACACGATCGACTGGCTGATCAAGAACATCCCGTTCAACAACGGGCGGGTGGGCGTGCGCGGCACGTCGTACCCGGGCTTCTACGCCGAGATGGCGGCGCCATCGACGCGCACCCGGCGGTGAAGGTCGTCTCGCCGCAGGCGCCGGTGACCGAGTGGATGGGCGGCGACGACTTCTTCCACAACGGCGCGCTGCTCGAGGCGCACTCGTTCTTCTTCAACTTCTTCGGCCGGCCGCGCCCGCAGCCGACGAGCGTGATGCCGCCGTTCCCCGACTTCGGCACGCCGGACGGGTACGCGTACGCGATGCGGCTCGGGGCGCTCTCGAACCTGAACGCGCGCGTCTATCACGACAGCGTGGCCTTCTGGGACTCGATCGTCGCGCACCCGCAGTGGGACGCGTTCTGGGCGGCCCGCAGCGCGATCCCGCACCTCAAGGACCTCAAGCCCGCGATGCTGTACGTGGGCGGCTGGTTCGACACCGAGAACCTGTGGGGCGCGCTGCACGGCTAGGCCGCCGCCCGGAGCGCACAGCCCGGGCGGCGAGATGCGCCTGGTGATGGGCCCCTGGCATCACGGGCAGTGGAACGGCCTGCCCGGCGACTCGCTGGGGATGATCGCGTGGGGCTCGCCGACGACCGAGTTCTACGCCGACAGCATCGAGATCCCGTTCTTCAACTACTACCTGCTCGACTCGCAGCCCACGCCGCGCCCGTTCGCGGCCGCGGTGTTCGAGACGGGGCGCGACCGGTGGCACTTCGTGGGCGCGTGGCCCCCGCCGGAGGCGAAGCCGCGCGACCTGTACCTGCGCGCCGGCGGCGCCCTGGCCTTCGGCGCGCCGCAAGAGCGCGGGGCCGGCGGGGCCCGCGGGGCGACGGCGTTCGACGAGTACGTGAGCGACCCGATGAAGCCGGTGCCCTACACGGACGAGATCACGCAGTGGTACGATCCGGCGTTCATGGTGGGGGACCAGCGCTTCGCGGCGCGCCGCCCCGACGTCCTGGTGTACCAGACGCCGGCGCTCGACTCCGCGCTCACCGTCGCCGGGCCCATCACGGTGGACTTCGACGTCTCGACCACGGGCACGGACCAGGACTATATCGTCAAGGTGATCGACGTCTTCCCCGACGACTACGGGCGCGACCAGGAGTTTTCCTACGGGCGGCCGGCGCGCGCCGCGCGGATGGGCGGCTACGAGATGCTGCTCCGCGGCGACGTGATGCGAGGCAAGTTCCGGAACGGCACGGCGCACCCGGTGCCGTTCCGCCCCGGCGTGGTGACCCGGGTCCACTTCGTCATGAACGACGTGTACCACACGTTCCTGCCGGGCCACCGGGTGATGGTGCAGGTGCAGAGCACCTGGTTCCCGATGGTGGACCGGAACCCGGGGCGGTTCGAGGACATCTACACGGCGAAGGACGGGGACTTCCGGAAGACGACGCAGCGGATATACCGCTCGGCGGCGCACCCGTCGCACCTGGTGCTGCCGGTGTTGCCGTAGCCGCGACGGACTATCCACAGGAGGGGCGCGCCCGGGGTAGTGCCTACGTCCCCGGGCGCGTTGCGTAACACAAGGGCGACCATATAGTTAGGAATTCCCACATCCCCACGTCGGGACGTGGATAACTCCGCTCCGGCCTGGGATGCCGGGTCTGCCGGCAGGCGGCAACTCGGCGCCAGGCAACGGGGTACGGGCAGGGGAGGGCGAGCGTGATCGTCGAGGGCGAGCACCGCTTTGCGGGGTCGCGCGAAGCCGTCTGGCAACTCCTGCTGGATCCCGCGGTCATCACCAAGACGGTGCCCGGCACGCGGGCCATGGCGCTCGTCGCTCCCGGGCGCTACGAGGGAAAGATGCGGGTCGGCCTCGGCCCGCTCGTCGCGGCCGAATTCGACGTGACCGTCACTCTCGCCGACGTGGTGGAGCCCGAGCGCTACACCATGCGGATCGAGGGCCTCGGCCGGCTCGGCCGAATCAGCGGCAGCACCCTGGTGCGGTTGGAGGCGGAGGCCGCCGGCACGCTGCTTCGCTTCCGCGGCAATCTCGAGGTGGGCGGGAGAGTCGCCGCGCTGGGCCAGCGCCTCCTCGACTCCGTGAGCCGCGTGCTCGCGAAGCAGGGGCTCGAGGCGATGGAGCGGGAGGTGGAGCGGCGGCTGCCGCCGGCCGCCGGCCGCGGGTCTTGACAGGCGACTTTCCGCACGCACTTTCCGTCGTTCCCGCAACACGCATCTCGAAGCTCGGAGGCACCATGTCGCACCGCGTCCTGACGCGGTCCGCGGCAGCGCTGCTGGCGCTCGCCGCGATGCTGGCCGGCTGCACCGCAGGCCCGAAGAGCGTGACCCGCACGTACTACATCGCCGCGGACAGCGTGGCGTGGGACTACGTGCCCGGCGCGGTGAACGGCATCACGGGCCAGCCGTACCAGGACAGCGCCTTCTTCAAGCAGGGCCGGCCGAAGCCGGTCGGCACACGCTACTGGAAGATCCTCTACCGCGAGTACACGGACAGCACGTTCCGGACGCTGAAGCCGCGGCCGCCGGAGTGGCAGCACCTCGGCTTCCTGGGACCGCTGATCCGCGCGGTCGTGGGCGATACGATCCGGGTGGTGTTCCGCAACAACGCGAGCCACCCCTTCAGCGTGCATCCGCACGGGGTGTTCTACGCGAAGAACTCCGAGGGAGCGCCGTACGCCGACGGCACCTCGGGCGCCGACAAGGCCGACGACGCCGTCCCGCCCGGCGGCACGCACGTGTACGTGTGGCCGGTGCCCGAGCGGGCCGGCCCCGGGCCGATGGACGGCAGCTCGGTCGTATGGATGTACCACTCGCACGTGGACGAGATCCGCGACGTGAACTCGGGGCTGATCGGCCCGATCATCATCACGGCGCGCGGCAAGGCGCGGGCCGACGGCTCCCCGGTGGACGTGGACCGCGAGTTCGTCACCGCCTACGTACAGGTGCACGAGGAGAACAGCTGGCTGGCGGGCGCCAACATCCCCAGGGGCTGGGACACGAGCACCGTGCCGAACCCCGGCCAGCTGCAGAACATCTATCCCTACTTCGTGCGCTTCGCGATCAACGGCTACGACCACGGCTCGCTGCCGCTCGAGGACCTGACGATGAAGAAGGGCGAGCGGGTGCGCTGGTATCTCTTCGCCTCGACGAACGACTTCGACGGGCACGCGCCGCACTGGCACGGCAACACGGTGCTGATCGGGAACATGCGGACCGACGTGGCGGAGATAGGGCCGATGCAGATGATCGTGGCCGACATGGTGCCGGACAACCCGGGCACGTGGCTCTACCACTGCCACGTGTCCCTGCACCTCGCGGCGGGGATGCAGGTGAGGTACCGCGTGACGGAATGAACGAAAGAAGGTGGTGGGTGATGGGTTGTGGGTCGTAGGGGCGCCCCACCACCCACCACCTACCACCTACCACCTACCACCCATTACCTACAACCTGTCGTTCACCCGTTGATGCTCACCATCGCCTGCGCCGCGTAGCGCGGCCCCGCGGCGAGGCCCGGCGGGAACGCCGCTTCGATGCGCGCCAGGTCGGCCGCGCTCAGCTTCACGTCCTCCGCCTTCAGGTTCTCCTCCAGATACGCCCGCCGCTTCGTTCCGGGGATGGGCACGACGTCCTCGCCCCGCGCCAGCAGCCACGCGAGCGCCAGCTGGCCGGGCGTGCACTGCTTCTCCGCGGCGATCTCGCGCACCCGCGCCAGGAGGTCGAGGTTCTTCTGGAAGTTCTCGCCCTGGAACCGCGGGTGGAACCGGCGGTAGTCGTCCGCGGGCAGGTCCTCGAGCGTCCGGAACCGGCCGGTGAGGAACCCGCGGCCCAGCGGGCTGTAGGCGATGAAGCCGATCCCCAGCTCGCGGCAGGTGGGCAGGACCTCGTCCTCGGGGTCGCGCGTCCACAGCGAGTACTCGGTCTGCACTGAGGAGATCGGGTGGGCGCGGTGCGCGCGGCGGATCGTCGCGGCCGAGGCCTCGGAGAGGCCGAGGAAGCGTACCTTGCCCGCGTGCACCAGGTCCGCCATCGCGCCCACGGTCTCCTCGATGGGCACGGAGCGGTCCACCCGGTGTTGCTGGTAGAGGTCCACGTGGTCCACGCCGAGGCGCTGGAGCGAGGCATCGCACGCCTGCTTCACGTACTCCGGGCGGCCGTTCACGCCGGCCCACTTGCCGTCCGGCGTGCGGACGTTGCCGAACTTGGTCGCCAGCACGATCTCGTGCCGCCGCCCCTTGATGGCGCGGCCCACCAGCTCCTCGTTGGTGTACGGGCCGTAAACGTCGGCCGTGTCGAGGAAGGTGCAGCCCAGGTCGAGGGCGCGATGCACGGTCGCGACCGACTCGGCGTCGTCGCGCCCGGCGTAGAAGTCCGACATCCCCATGCAGCCCAGGCCGAGGGCCGTGACCGTCAGCCCCTGGCTGCCCAGCGTGCGGGTGCGCATCGCTCCCTCACCGCTTCTCGTCGGCCGACGGCCCGTACATCCCCGGAATGGGGACCTCCTGGAGCCGAAGGTACACGCCGAGCTGCGCCCGGTGGTGCACCATGTGGTTGATGCCCATGCGCCGGAAGACCTCGTGCCGC
Source organism: uncultured Gemmatimonadales bacterium (assembly GCA_963806755.1). Taxonomy (GTDB): domain Bacteria; phylum Gemmatimonadota; class Gemmatimonadetes; order Gemmatimonadales; family JACORV01; genus Fen-1245. Next base: position 40,888 of record CAWDZR010000031.1, on the reverse strand, counting down.
GGCTTGGTCCAGATCACCTGCCCGCCGCGCTTGAACGTCCACGGCTTGGAGAACTCGGCGTCGCTGGCCGCGGCGAGCGCCCGGCGCCCGGCGGCGACGTTCTCGTCGAACACGGCCAGGATCTCGGCCGTGGTGTTCAGGGTGCGCGGCTGCAGCGGCGGCCCGCCGGGCGGCGCGATGTCGAACTCGCTCAGCGTGAGCGACCGGGCGGTCCAGCCCGGGACCTCGGCCACGTGGGTAGCCAGCCGGCCCAGGGTCATGCTCCGGGCGTGGGGCTGCCACGACCCTTTGCCGTCGGGTACGCGCTCGAGCATCCGGCGGGTGGCCGCCATTTCCTCGTCGAATTCGGGTAGGAGCAGATCGGTGAACGCCATGCGGGACTCCGGAATGCAGGGGGATCAACGGTGTACACTAAACGGGGCCGCGGCGCCCGGCCAGGGCGTCCGGTGGACTGGGGCTTGGCGCGGGCACGGCTGCTCGCATATCGTATGGCGTGGCCCGGTCGGGGCACCCGATCATCCATCGCGCGGAGGTCCTGTGAGCGGTTCGCGTCTCTCGTTCGCCCTCGCCGCGCTCGCGGTCGCAGGCGCGCTGGCCTTCGCCGCGGCGTGCAAATCCAGCACCGGCACGAATTCCTGCGGCAGCGGCACGCCTCCGGCCCTCGTCGGCACCTACAGCCTGGATTCGTATGTCGTCAGCGGGGGCGCTCAGGCAGGGGCTACCGGCGAATTGCGCCTCAACGCCGACAGCACCTACGGGGCGGACATCAACGTCCCGGGGGCGGGGACGATCCCCGACAGCGGGACGTACCGGATCCAGGGCTCCGCATGCATCAGCCAGAACTCGGTGCTGGGGCAGCCGCAGTTCGTCGGCACGTTCATTCTCCGTAACGGCGTGCTGACCGTCAGCGGCACCGCCGGCGGACTGGCAGTGACGAGCGCCTGGACGAAGACGTCCTGACCCCATGACCGCGCGACGCGTCGCGCTGACGGCAGGGCTCGGCCTCCTGGCCGCGACGATGGCGGCGGGCCGCCTGGTTTCGCAGAACCCGCCGACCGAAGGGACCATTCACGGCGTCGTCGTGGACAGCGCGACCGACAGCGCGGTCGTCGGCGCCCACGTCCTCCTCCCCGGCACACAGCTCACCGCCGCCAGCGACGAGCAGGGCGCGTTCACGTTCGCCGGGCTCGGCCCCGGGTCGTACGCGGTGCGCGCGCTCGCCATCGGGTTCACGCCCGTCGTCCTCCGGGGCCTGGCCGTGACCGCGGGCGACACGCTCCAGGTCCGGATCGTCATGACGCGCGAGCCCCTCGAGCTGGCGGGCATCGACGTCACGGCGACCGGCAGCGCCCAGCGGGTGGGCGAGTCGTCGGTGAGCGTCGCCGTGCTGCAGAAGGCGGACCTCCTGCGCCACGGCGCGGTCGAGGTCCAGGACGCGCTGTCCTTCGTGCCCGGCGTGGACATGGAGCACGGGGAGGTGGACATCCGCGGCGCGTCCGGCGTCTCCGAAGGCATCGGGAGCCGGGTGCTGATGCTGCTCGACGGCCACCCGGTCCTCACCGGCGACGGCGGGGAGATCGACTACGAGGACCTGCCGATCATGGACGTCGAGCGGGTCGAGGTGGTGAAGGGCAGCCAGTCGGCGCTGTACGGCAGCTCGGCCATGGGCGGGGTCGTGAACCTGATCACGGCGCCGGTGGCCCCGCGACCCGCGACCGAGATGCGGCTCGTCTATGGGGTCTATGACGTGCCGGGCGAGTTCCGCTTCGGAGGGCCCCGCCCGGACTACTGGGGCCTCGACCTGCAGCACTCGCTGGTGGCCGGCCCGGTGGGGATCCGGCTCGCGCTCGGGCGGGAGGCCTCGGACGGCTACCAGCAGAACGGCGAGTTCTCGCGCTACCTGGCGCGGCTGAAGCTGACGTCGCTGCCGGGGGCCACCCACCCCTGGGACGCCTACGTGATCTGGGCCACGATCCGCTCCGGCCAGTTCTACAGCTGGCTCTCGGACAGCGAGCCCTACGAGGTCCCGCCGGTCGCGCTCGGCGACTGGAACCGCGTCAATCACCTGCTGGCGGGGGCGAGCTACGCGGCGGTGGCGGGGAGCCGGGCGCTGCTCAAGCTCGAGCCCTCCCTGTCGTACGTCGGCGTGCGGGACCACATGCACGACAGCCGCAACTGGCACGAGGCGCTGCGCAGCGAGCTCAATACGCAGCTCGCCTTCAACCCGGGCTCGGAGCACGCGGTCACGACCGGCGTGGACGTCGCCGGCACCGCGGTCAACTCGTCGTACTACGGCTATAAGTGGCTCACCGACGCCGCGCCCTACGGCCAGGAGGAGCTGGAGGTCACGCCGGTGCTGAAGGTCACGGCCGGGGTGCGGCTCGACTACCACCACGCGGACGGCGGGCGCGCCGAGGAGACCGTCAACCCCAAGCTGAGCGCGGCCTACACGCCCGACGGCCCGTTCGCGCTGCGCGCCTCGTTCGGCCGCGGGTACCGGGCGCCGAGCGTGATCGAGCAGTTCGTCGCGACGACGCAGCAGGGGGCGCGCGTGGTTCCCAACCCCTCGCTGCACGGCGAGACGGCCTGGTCGGGGGAGGTCGGCGGTTCCGCCTCGCTCGGGAACGTGTGGCTCGACGGCGCGCTGTTCCAGTCCTGGTATCGCGGGCTGATCGGCCCGGCGGGCGTGCCGGGCCAGCCGCTGACCTTCAGCTTCCAGAACGTGCAGCGCGCCCAGGTGCGGGGCGTGGACGCCACCGCCAAGGTGAGCGTGGCGGACCGCCGCGTGGACCTGAGCTGCAACTACCTCTACCTCGACACCCGCGACGATTCGACCGGCCTGCCGCTGCCGTACCGCTCGCGGCACACCGTGACGGCTTCGATGGACGTGCTGGGCGGACTGGCGGGCCTGGACGTGCAGTACCGCAGCCGCATCGAGCAGGTGCTGGAGTACCCGCTCGATCCGCGCGGCGACATCACGACGGTGGACGTGCGCCTCGGCGCCCGGGTGCGCGGCGTGACGCTCTACGCCAAGGTCTCGAACCTGCTGCAGGCCCGGTACGTGGACGTGATGGAGCGCAACCAGGGCGCGCCGCGCAGCGTGATGGTCACCGCCCAGACCGGGCTGTGAGGACGCCGGCGCCCGCGACGGACGCTGCGGCGCCAGGCGATGCACCCGGATTCCGGCGCGCGGGATGGCAAGGCGGCGCCGGAACGCGTATCGTTGGAGCCGAGGCCGTCGGTTCGGCACGGCCGGCTCGCCCGAGGAGGCTCGATGGTTCCGACACGGTCGTTGGCCCTGATGGCGCTCGCGGTAGCGGGCCTGGGCTCGGCGTCGTGCAACAGCACCCCGACGAACGGCAACAACTGCGGCAGCGGTGTGGCGCCGGTCCTGGTGGGTTCGTATACGCTGTCGAGCTACCAGTTCGGGACCAGGACCTACACGGTGCCGCCGGCCAGCGGCGTGCTGTACTTCACGACGGGGAAGTACGCGGATTCGCTGTACATCCCCGCCAGCGTGGGCGACACGCTGACCGCCGACAGCGGGTCGTACCAGCTGGTCGGCTCGGAGTGCATCCTGCTGATGTCGGCGGCGGGCAAGCGCAACTTCAGCGGCACGTTCCGGCTGACGGAGTCGCCGAGCGACACGATCCTCAGGATGGACGGGAACGATTCGCTGCACGTGATCGTCAGCTCCTGGGCCCGGCAGTAGCCGGGCCGACCGTCGGCCCCGGGCCGACCCCCGGCCCCGGGCGTTGATCCGCCGGCTCGTCTGCGCCGCCGCGCTCGCGGCGGCCATCCGCGCGACGCCGGCCTCGGCTCAGACGATCGACACGATCGTCGTCGTCAATCACAACATCTTCGAGCCCCTCGGCGACGCGCCCGGCTTCCTGGCGCGGCTGGCCGACGCGCTGCACGTCCGCACGCGCCCCTGGGTCATCCGCCGCACGCTGCTCTTCGACCAGGGCGACCCGTACGACTCCGCGCGCGTGGTCGAGAGCGCCCGGGCCCTGCGCGGCCTGGGCGTCTTCCGCGACGTCGAGCTGGACACCGTCCGGGTGGACGGGCGCTTCGGCGTCCGGGTCACCACGGCCGACGGCTGGAGCACGCGGCCGCAGGGCTCGTTCTCGTCGTCGGCCGGGTCCATCACCTGGAACCTGGCGCTGGTGGAGAAGAACCTGGTCGGCACCGCCAACTCGGTGCAGGCGCTGTACCAGAAGGACCCGGATCGCAGCGAGTGGGCGCTGCTGCTGCACTCCCCCGGCCTGGTGCTGCGGCGGGCGAACCTCGACCTCTGGCTGCTCGACCTCTCCGACGGCCGGGCCGCGGTGTGGTCGTACGGGGTGCCGTTCTACGAGACGTCGGCGCCCGCCGCGCTCGTCACCAGCGGCGAGGCCGGCACGACGCGGGTGCTGACCTTCGTGGACGGCGCGCTCGCCGACTCCGCCGAGCGCCGGGCGCTGCGGTTCCGGCTGGACGGGGGCGTGGCGCTGCGCGCGACCGCCGAGGCGTACACGCGGCTGCAGTTCTTCGGTCAGCTGCGGCAGGAGGAGTTCGGGCGCTACGGCGCGGCGGCCGCGCCCGACTCGACGAGTTTCACCGGGGGGATGGGGATCGAGCTGGGGCGGTCGCGGTTCCGGGTCGCGCGCAGCCTCGACCAGTACGACCGCCCCGAGGACGTGGACATCTCGAGCCGCCTGTGGCTGGGCGCGTGGGTCGCGCCGCGGGCGTTCGGCTACGGCGCCGGCCGCGGCGGCGTGGGCCCCGAGGTACAGGCGCAGTGGGGCACGGGATGGCGGGACGGGTTCATGTGGCTGCGCATGAACGCGGACGGCGTGGTGAGCGGGGCGGGCCTCGACTCCGGCCGGGTCGAGGCGGCGATGACCGTCGCGAGCCAGCGGCTGCCCCGCCAGACGCTGATGCTGCACGCGGAGGGGGGCGCGGCGCGGGACGTGGCACCGGGGACGGAGTTCGACCTGTGGCTGTACCAGAATGGGCCGCGGGCCTTCGGCGCCCACGCCTTCACCGGCACCCGCCGCTACTGGGTGGTGGGAGAGGACCGCTTCCTGGTGGCCAACGACGCGCTGGGCCTGGTGGGGGTGGGCCTCGCGCCGTTCGCCGAGTGGGGAGGGGCGTGGTTCGCGGGCGAGCGCCCGCGCGCGGGCGGCGACGTCGGCCTCGCGCTCCGGCTCGGCGCCACGCGTTCGACGAGAGGCGAGGTGACGGAGATCGCACTGGCCAACCGCTTCGGCGCCGGCTTCACGGGAGGGCATTGGGCGGTGGTGGTGAGGCAGGCGGTGGATTTGCGATGAAATGGTGAGAGGTGAGAGGTGAGAGGTGAGACGGTTGAGTGAGATGTGAGAGGTGGAAATGCGTGAGAGGGCATCCCGCACTTTCTCACGCCTTTCGCCTCTCACCTCTCACTTGAACGTCTCACCTCTCACCTCTCACCTCTCACCTCTCACCTTCACCTGTCACCTCTCACGCTCCTCCAGTCGTCAGTGCCTTCCCGCTTCTCCCGGCCATATCGCCTGCAGCGTCGTCCTGGGCCGGCGGCAGATGTACACGGTGAGATCGCGCTCCTCGCGGACGGTCAGCGGATTGACGAGGTGCGGTCCCGCCTCGACCGAATCGTAGAAGCGCCGCAGGCCCTCGCGGCCCTCGCCGATCGTGACGGCCACGGCCCCCGCCTTCTCGCCGGGCCCCCAGTAGTAGAACGAGCCCGCCGCGCACACGACCTGCGGCAGGCCGTAGCGCGGCCCGTAGAACTCCAGCGCGCCCGCCTCGCCCCAGTTGTTGGCGATGATCACCGCCTCCGCCCGCTCGAGGGGCGGGAGCGCGTGGTAGGCCTCCGCGACCGCCGCCGTCCGCTCCTTCCAGCCGAGCATGTCGGCGTAGTCCTGCGGCAGGCGCCCCAGCTGGCCCTGGTTGTCGCGCAGCGCCTCCACGGCGCCGATGGCGTGGACGTAGCGCTCGAGCGGGGCCGGCCCCAGGATCGGCACGCCGAGCGGCAGGACCAACGCGCCGTACGCCGCCGTGGCCCACGCCGCGGTCTGCCGCAGCCCGACGCCGAGCGCCGGTCGCCGCACGGCTTCGAGCGTGACGGCGCCGGCCGCGAACAGCACGGGATATGTCGCCCCGACGTAGTACGCCTTCCCGTGCAGGACCACCAGCGTGATCCACACGACCAGCACGGTCCAGCCGATCGCCCGGAACGGCCGCAGCCGTCGGCGAGAACAGGAGCGCGCCCGCGCCCCACGCGCCGGCCAGCATCGCCGGTCCGAACATGAGCTGGGTGAGGAAGAAGCCGGCGACGGAGACGTGGCCGAGCTGGCTCTGCCGCAGGTCCTGCATCTGGCCGACGAGCGGCCAGCCGAGCGTGACCTGCCCGACGAGCGTCGGGCTGCCCACGACCAGCGCCACGAGCAGGGCGACCCACGGACCTCGCTGGAGCAGCGCGCGGCGCCAGGGCGTCGCGAGGAGCGCGATCAGCACGCCGAAGCCGAAGAACAGGATGCTGAACTTGGTCAGGAGCCCGATCCCGCCCGCGAGGCCCAGCAGCAGCCACCAATGCCGCTCGGGCGCGTCCCCGCGCACGAGCCGCGCCAGCACGTAGAACCCCACGGTCCACCACAGGGCGTCGAGAATGACGGGCTGGTACAGGGCGCCGGCGCGCTGGAAGAAGACGCTGCCGACGACGGCCAGCGCCGCGAACGCCTGCGCGAACCGCCCGCCGCCCAGCTCGCGCGCCAGCAGCGCGGCGAGCACGACGATGGCGCTCGCGGCCAGGTTCGGAACGGCGCGCAGCGCCACCAGCGAATCGCCGAGCAGGAACCGCGAAACCCACGACAGGACGGCGATGAGCGGCGGGAAGTCCATGTGCCACAGGCGCAGGTGGTCGCCCATGGCGAAGTACAGGAACTCGTCCCGCTGGATGCCGTAGGGCGTGACGAGATTGGTGACGACGTGGAGCGCGAGCAGCGCGGCCGCCAGGGACCACACCAGCCGGCCGGTGAAAGCGGGGCGCCCGGGGGGCGGCGGGGCGGCCTCGCCGGGACTCACGGCTTCTACCTGGGTCGGTACGTCTTCTTGTTCTTCGAACGCTCCAGCCGGTCGATCTCGATCATGATGTCCGGCGGGATGGGGCGGCAGTTGCAGTTCTCGGCGTGCAGCCGGTGCCACGACACGCGCTGGGCGAGGGTGGCTTTACGCGGCTCGGGATGGGCTTGGTGCCACTCGGCGTTCATTGCCATGAGCAAGCTTCGCCACTCGTGGTGCAGGGTGTCAAGCGCGCGGCCGGCGGGCCGCGATTGGCGGCCCAGTTGCGGCACAGTCTCCAATCCATCATCATGTATTCCCTTTTCCATCCCAGGCCAGCCGGTCATGCCCGACATCGCCTCGCTGCACCCCCAGGTCGTCCACTTCGTCGTCGTGCTCGCCATCGTCGGCGCGATCCTGCGCTGGTTCGCCCTCACCGGGAAGCTGCCGTTCACGCGGCCGGCCGCGGCGACGCTGCTGATCCTGGGCGCGGGCGCCGCCGTCGTGGCCGCCGAGTCGGGAAGCCAGGCGCACGAGCGGGTCGAGCGCATCCCCGGGGTCGCGGCCCAGGTGCAGTCGCACCAGGACGCGGGCGAGTGGGCGCGCGACATCCTGCTCGTGGTGGCGGGGCTGGAGCTCGTCGGGCTCGCCCTGGTGAAGCGCGACCAGTGGCGCCGCTACGCCGAGATCGCCTCGTCGGTCGCGTGCCTCGCGGCCGTGGGCGCCGTTTACAAGGCCGGCGACCGCGGCGGCGACCTGGTGTACTCCTTCGCCGGCGGCCCGGGCCTCCGGACCGGGGACACGGTGGACGTGCACCGGCTCCTCAATGCCGGACTGTTCGAGGAGGCGATGCTGGCGCGGCGCGAGCACCGCGCCACGGAAGCGGACTCCCTGATCACCCAGCTGGCGCGACTCAACCCGGGCGACCCGAACGTCGAGCTGGTCGCGGCGCAGTCGCTGATGCAGGACCGCAAGGATCCGCAGGCCGCGCTGGCCGCCCTGGGCCGCATCGCCGTTCCCGACTCCGAGCCGTTCATGAAGGTGCGGATCGCGTTCGCGAAGATGGACGTCTTCACCGCGGCGGGGATGAAGGACTCCGCCAAGGCGCTGCTCGAGAAGCTGGTGGCGGAGAATCCGGGGAATCAGCGGCTCAAGGCGAGATTGGATCGGCTCAAGTAGAGGCCTCCTGCCTCCGCTTGTTCCACTCCCACATCCCGAAGGTGACCTCGTTCGGCAGGCGGTGACCCGCCTGGCGGCTCAGCATGCAGATCTGGCCGCGATGGTGGGCGTCGTGCGCGATCAGGTAAGCCACGAAGGCCGTGACGTCGGGCGGGAAGTTCTTCACGCGTCCGCTCCCGGCGAGGGCGTCGGTCACCAGCGCGTCCACGGCCTCGTGGCTGGCCCCGAGCGCCTTCCGGGCCTGGGTCACGGTGACTTTCATCTTGTCGAGCTGCGGGGGCAGCTTGCCTCCCGTGCCGGCCGCTTTCAGCCACATCAGCCGGACGTTGTGCACGTGGGCCACGATGGCGGCGATGGTGCGGCCTTCGCCGCCCGGCGGCTCGGCCCGCCACGCGGCCGCGGGCAGGCGCTCGAGCAGGAACTGGGTGATGCGCTCGCTGGTGGCGAGGGCGGAGAGCAGCGCCTCGCCGGCGTCGGGCGGTGCGGTCGGTTGTTTCGTCGCCACGTGGGCCTCCGGTCCGGGGCGCCAACGTTGGGTCGCGCCGCGGGAGGTGTCAAGACGACGCGCGCGCCGTCATCAGGACTGGACAGCGCGTCCCGACGGCGAGCCGTCAAGCCGTCGTCAAGATCATCGAGACCACGCGCTTGCTGCGCTGGCACGCGTGATGCCCCTTCCTGGCAGCATGAGACCCTCCGGGTTGGTCCCATTCGCGCTCCTCGCGCTGCTCGCCGCGTCCGTTCCGGCCGCGCTCCACGCGCAGAACGACACCGCGTCGAAGGGCAAGATCCACGACGTCGAGCGCTCCGCCGACAACGCGACCAAGGGCGATCGCCATCGCCACGGCCACGACGACGACTCGGGCGATGACGATGGCGGCGGCTTCTTCTCGAGCTTCATCTTTCAGATGCTGTTCTACGTCCCGCGGGACACGGGCCAGGGATACCTGAAGTACCCGTACGCGCGTTCCGACGGGCCCTCGCCGTTCGTGCTCCAGGACGTCTATCACGGCCGCAGCTTCGGCACCTTCTCGGGGTCGTACTTCCGGGATGGCACGTCCACGCTGCGCGGCGCGAACTTCAGCATCGAGTGGGTGGGCGGCGCGCTCCAGCGGGAGCTGGACTACACGTTCTACCGCGAGCCCACGCCGTCCGGCACCGACTACCTGCACCTGTTTCGCGTGGGTGTCGCGGGCCTGCCGCCGGCCGGGGACATCGGGTACTTCCGGATCGGGCTCGGCTTGCAGGCGCTGGTGCTGGGCGACGGCGACGCCGCGGCCGGCCCGGAGCTGGAGCTGGGGATGCAGCTCTTCCCGGCCCGCCCGCTCGGCATCGGCGGCACGGCCCGCCTGGCGCCGCTCACCTGGGAGGGCGGCCCACTGTTCGGCACGGGGTTCGTGGACCTGGCGGGCCACGGCTCCGTCTTCGTGGGCCGGGCGGAGCTCATGCTCGGGTGGCGGTGGACGCGGGTCGGCGTGGGCGCGCCGTTCAGCGGCCCGACGGCGGGGATGAAGGTGTGGTTCTAAGGCATCACGCGTCTCAGCAACGCCCTCCCCACATACCTCAGCCGGTCGCGCCAGGGAAGGCGGAGGAAGGTCGTCTTCACCACCCCCCTCGTGAAGAACGTCTTCTCCGAGTAGTCGATCGCCGTGTCCACCAGCACCGGCCGGCCGGCGGCGGTGGCCGCGGCGACGCGCTCCAGGACGGGGCCGATGTCGGCGTCCCGCTTGAGCTCTAGACTCTCGACTCTCAACGCCCGACCGATTTCCCCGAGGTCGTAGTCCGCGACCTCGCTCGCCGTCTTGCGGCCCAAGGCGGTCTCCTGGAACTGGGCGATCTGCGCCAGCTCGCCGTCCCGCAGCACGAACACCGCGACGGCGAGTCCGAGCTGCGCGGCCGTCAGCAGCTCGAGCCCCGTCATGAGGAAGGCGCCGTCTCCGGCGAGCGCGACGACGGGGCAATCCGGCCGCGCCAGCTTCGCGCCGACGGCCGCCGGCACGGCGTAGCCCATGCACGAGTAGTCCACCGGGGCGAGCAGCCTGCCCGGCGCCTCGAGCCGCAGCAGCTCGACGGCGAGGAACGTCCCGTTGCCGCTGTCGGCGGTGAAGATCGCCTGCGGTCCGAGCCTTGCCTGGAGCGCGGCGAGAAGGCGGACGGGCGAGACGCGCCCGGTGTCCGGTGCGGCCGCCCGCTCGCGCGCCAGGGCGGCGTGCCCCTCCGCGATGCGCGCGCGGAGTGCGGGGTCGCGCGGATGCGGCGCCAGCGCCGCCAGCAGCGCCGGCACGACGGCCGCCGAGTCGCCGGCGATCGCGACGTCCGTGGGGTAGTTGCGCCCGGGAACGGACGCATCCACGTCCACGTGAATGAGCGGCCGGGGTACGGCGAGACCGTAGCTCCCCGTGGCCACCTCGCCGAAGCGGCAGCCGATGGCCAGCGTGGCGTCGCAGCCGTCGGCGACCGCCCGTGCGAACGGCGGCGCCGCGGCGCCGAAGCCGGGCCACAGCGCGAGCGGGTGGGACTCGGGGAAGACGCCCTTGCCCTGGAACGTCGTGGCCACCGGCGCCTCGAGGCGCTCGGCGAGCTCCACGAGATGCGGCAGGGCGGGGGCGGCGCCGAGGCCGAGGTAAAGCAGGGGGTGTGGGACGGCGTTCAGCAACTCGGCGGCGTGCAACACCTGCGCTCTCTGCAGCTCTGCTTGCTGTTGTGCTGGGTGTAGGGTGTGGGGTGTAGGGTGTGCCGCCGCATCCACGTTCGCGTCGTGGGTGAACAGGTACAGGTTCGCGGGTACCTCCACGAACACCGGGCCCGCCGGCGCCTCGCGCGCGAGTCGGCACGCCTCCCGGATGGTGGCGTACAGCTCCTCCCCGGCCTGCGGCCGGAACTGCGCCTTGGTGACGGGCCTGACCATCGCGATCTGGTCCACGTCGTGCAGCTGGTAGGCCTTGCCGGTGTCGCGACGGATGCCGCATCCCAGCACCAGCAGCGCCACGGTGTCGAGGTACGCCTCCGCGATGCCGCTCATGGCGTGCGTGAGCCCCGCGCCCGGCACCACGTTGGCGCACGCGAGCCGGCCCGACGACCGCCACACCGCGTCGGCCATGAAGCTCGCGCTCTGCTCGTCGGTCACGAGCACCGGCCGGACCTTCGTGGAGGCCGCGAGCGCGTCGTACAGCTCGATGTTGTGCGTGCCCGGGATGCCGAAGGCGAAGGGGATGCCCTCGTCCTCGAGCGCGCGAACGACGATCTGGCCGCCGGTGAGCTTCACGTTCCCTCGGGTGCCGCGGCGCCGAGCAGGTCGCGCGCCTCGGTGCGGATGCCCTCCGCCACGCGGTCGGCCAGCGCCATGATGGTGAGGTACGGGTTGATCTCGAGCGAGTCGGGGAACAGGCTCGAGTCGGCCACGCGGAGCCACGGCACGCCGTGTACCCGGCCCCAGGCGTCGGTCACGGAGGCCGCGCGGTCGCCGGCGGCGCCCATCGCGCAGCCGCCCATCAGGTGCGCCGCCGAGACCGACACCTTGCCGGGGAGGAAGTGGCGCGCCGCGATCAGCTCGTCCACGCGCGCCGCGTCGCGACGCTCGATCAGCGGCGGATCCGCCGATGGGGCGTGCACGCGCAGCGCGCCGGCGCCGAAGAAGATCTTCGCCGACGCCCGGGTGGCGCGCACCATCGCCTCGATCGTGCGCGGGGTGAAGCGGTAGCGCACCACCGCCTTCCCGTCGCGGTCCACCGTGACGCGGTTGTCCTTCGCCGCCTTGTCGCACGCGAGCACCAGGATCATCTGGAGCCGCGGGAAGGCGCGCATCATCGCGCTGTGCGACGCGCCGAAGCCGGTGAGGTTCTTCGCGGTGGTGAAGGGGAAGTACATGCACGTCTCGAGCACGTACTCCTCCTCGGCCGCGCGGTCCACGTAGTAGCTCTTGGGGTGGCCCACGTCGTTGGTGATGGGGCGCTCGTGCTCCGCCACCAGGATGTGCGCCGGATGGCAGGTGAATCCCGCGCCGAGCGCCGGCAGGCGCAGGCCGAAGCCGGAGCGCAGCAGCAGGGCGGAGGAGCCCACCGATCCGCCGGCGACGACGACCACTCCCGCGCGCACCAGGTACTCGCCGGGTTCCCACTCCGATACTCGCCCCTTCTCGCCCGCCTTCCGGTCCCGCACCACGACGGTCAGCGAGCGGTCCCCGATGCGCCGAACCTCCGCCCGCGTCACGACCTGCACGCCGGCGCGCTCGGCCGCCGGCAGCTGGACCCGCGCGGTGCCCATCTTGGCCGCGTTGGGGCAGCCGAGGTTGCACAGGCTCGAGCCGCGGCAGCCGCGCACGTTGAGCGGGAACTGCTCCGCGCGGAACCCCGCCCGGCGGCAGCCCTCCACGAACAGGCGGTTGTTGTCGTTGATCAGCTCGGGCTCGAGCAGGTGGACGTCGTTCTGCTCCGCGTACCTGGCGGAGCGGCGCGCGAGATCGCCGTGCTCGAGGCCGGGCACCCGCCACCCGGCGATCACGCGCGGCGGCACGACGAGCGACGTGCCCGTGTACACCACGGTCGAGCCGCCGAGCGCGCGGCCGAAGGCGAGGGTCATCGTCCCATCGGCGGTGAGGAAGCCGCCGCCGTCCTCGTAGAGGGCGTCGGCCATCTCGACTTCGCGGCCGGTGAACTCGCCGTCGTCGAGGCGCGGGCCCTGCTCGAGCACCAGCACCCGCACGCCCTGCGCGACCAGCGGCGCCAGCTCCTGCGCCACGGTGCCGCCGCCGGCGCCGGAGCCGACGATGACGACGTCGTATGCGCGCTCCCTCACCGGCGCGCCTCCCAGCCCCGCGGGTCCGCCCGGTAGCCGATCGCCGCCGCGGCCTCGGGCCGCGCGTAGTAGCCCATGAAGGCGAGCGTGCGCACGCCCCAGATCCCGCGCCGCAGGAGCAGCACCGGGGCGTCCTGCAGCGCCTCCAGCACGCGCCGGCGCCGCGCGTCGTCGAGGCCGGTGAAGCGCCGGCCGTAGCGGAGCAGGGGCAGGGCGTCGAGCAGCCGGATCAGCAGCGTGAGCTGGCTCCGCACGGCGGCCGGTCGCGTGGAGAGAAAGCGTTCGACGATGGCCTCCGCCTCGGCCCAGCCTCGCTCGTCCAGCGCGGCGAACTCGGGGACGAACGAGGCGCAGAGGGCTCGGAACACCGGGCGCACGGGCGCGAGCACGGACGGGGGCACGGGGGAGTAACTAACAGGCCGGAGCAGGCGGTCGCCAGTAGAGTTGCGAGACGCCGAGTGGCGAGCGGTAGCGAGATGTGAGACGGCAGAAGCGGAACGGGCCCTCAGGCTCCCACGAGCCGGCCGCGGCCTTTCTCGCTCCGGCTAACGATATCTGCCAACCGCTCGCAACTCGCCGTCTCGCTACTAGCCTGCAACCCTGAACTCTCGGCACTCGACGCCGTCAGAGCCCCACCCAGTAGCTGAACTTGACCAGAAAGACGTTGGTCGGCTGCAGGTCCGCCAGCCCGCGCAGGTCGCTTCCGAGCGCGAGGTCGCCGATGCCGGTGGCGCCGGTCCCGCTCCGCTCCTGCGTCCAGACGAAATAGACGGTGGAGCCGGGGTGATACTCCCAGCGCAGCACCGCGCTGCCCCGGAGCGAGCGGAAGTTGAAGTTGGGGTCGGAGAACGTGAACGGCGCCGCGGGCCCGGCGCCGTCGGGGTCCACGGTGTACGTGCCGTTCGCGTAGCCGATCGTGCCGGCGTTCGCGCCGTACACGGTGGTGGCCAGGCTGCGCGGCGCGGCGAACTCGTGGAAGGCGCCGTACCGCCCGCTCACGATCAGCGGCTGCACGTACAGCTGCAGCGTCAGGTTCGGCGTGTAGGTCCAGTCCAGCCGCGTCACCATCGAGAGGGTCTTCTCGAGCAGGTTGGCGAACACGTACCGCTGCCCGTAGAACGCGGTCGCCGTCGAATCCGCCACGGTGGTGACGTACTGGTGGTTGGTCGTGCCGTAGCTGAACGCCGGGATCAGCTCCACCGAGACGTTCGGCGCCGCGTGAACGACCGCGTCCACGCTCAGGTCCCACGAGCAGTGGCCCTGGGAGCAGCCGAGGTCCGGAGTGCTCGAGATGACCAGCGCCTTGCGCGAGTCGGTGGTCAGCTGGACGAAGGAGTACCACGACGGCGCCTGGCCCAGGGCGGGACCGCCGCGCGCCAGGTTGTCGTTCAGCGTCTGCGCGCGGACCTGCCCGTAGAAGGCCAGGTTCCAGTAGTTGTGGAACGTGAACTGGGTGTACCCCTGGACCTGCCGGTTCTGGAGCTCGTGGCTGAAGTTGTAGATCTGCTGGGCGCCCAGCATGAACATCATGAAGCGCGCGAACCGGTTGGGCTTGGTGAACTGCCGCATCAGGTTCCCGCCCATGAAGATGCGGTCGGACTGGGTGTTGAAGGCGACGTCATTCGCCTCGAAGCCGGGGCTCAGGACGTTCGTCTGCATCTCCCAGTTCCAGTCGCCGGCGTCCTTGGCCAGCCGCGTGTAGAACGAGTAGCCGCGTAGTGCCGTGAGCGAGTCGTCGTAGCGGTTGCTGAACAGGCCGTCCGAGCCGTTGCGCCGGTCGGGCCGCTGGAAGTAGCGCGCGCTCGACTGCTCGAGCCCGAGGATGTCGGCCGGGCTGCCCACCGCCTGGGTCATCATCGCGTTGGCCATCAGCTGATAGGTGCGCTTCCCCCACCACAGGTCGGTCTCGAGCCCCGCCGCCTCGGAGTGCGTGTTGAGCTGCGTGGCGAGCGTCGAGTCGCGAATGTCCCGCACGACCGAGGTGACCATGCCGCGCACGTAGCTGCCGCCCGGCAGGTCGTGCGACATGCGCGCGACGAAGTAGTTGGTGAACGGCTCGACCTCCATCTGGTACCGGCGGCCCGTCGAGTCCTGGATCTGGGCCATCTCGCGCGCCGTCGTGGCGTCGAGCGCCGCGAGCGTCCAGCCCTTCGCCACGCTGCCCGTGAGCTTCGCGGCGCCGAGGATCGCGGTGTTGTCCGGCACCTGGGCGAAGCCGCTGTCGCCCGCCGCGGTCAACGCGTTGCCGGCGCCCTGCGGCGAACGGCCGATGCGGCGCGAGTAGAACAGGCCCGGCGCATTGACGTTGCTGCAGCTGAAGCAGCTGAAGCTCCCGAAGTCGAACAGGCCGTTGCCCTCGACGAAGAACGGCCGCTTCTCCTGGAAGTAGGTCTCGAAGGCGCTGAGGTTGACGACCGCCGGGTCCACCTCGACCTGCCCGAAGTCGGGATTGATCGTGCCCGACAGGGTCAGCGAGGAATTCACCAGGTACTTGAAATCGCCGCCGACGCGCTCGTCCCACGCGTGCGGCTCGGTGAACGGATTGGCCGGCGAGACGGTCGGGTCCATCGTCGTGCGGCCCACCACGTAGGGGAGCACCTCGCCGCGGTCGGGCCCGCGGGTGATGTGCAGGCCCTCGAGGTGCCCGAACCGCGCCGGGCCGCCCGTCTCGTTCAGGTGCCAGAACGCCCACTGCGACAGCTCGTTGAGCCGCGCCTCCATCCGCCACACCTGGAGGCCCCACGTCTGCACGGAGTCTCGCGGGTAGCGCAGCTGGCCGAGCGGGATCCGGAACTCGGCCGTCCAGCCCAGCGAGTCCACGGTCGTGGCGACGTCCCACACCGCATCCCACGACAGGTCGAGGTTGGAGCCGTTGGGGCCGTAGGAGTCGGCCTTCACGCCCGACGGGTTGACCTGGAAGTCCACGCGACCGAGGTGGTCGTGGAAGGTGTCGAAGATGATCTCGATGTAGTCCGCCGCGGGCATGTTGTCGCGCCGCGCCAGCCGCGTGCGGATGCCCCTGGCGCCTTCGGTGTCGTACATCCGCGCGCCGATGTAGAGCGCGTCGTCGTCGTAGAGAAAGCGCACCTCGGTGCGCTGGGTCGCGGGCTGGCCCTCGTTGGGCTGGGACTGGCGGAAGTCGGTGGCGGGCACCGCCGCCTGCCAGTCCGGCTCGTCGAGCTTCCCGTCGATCGTGATGTGGCCGGTCGCGCGGGCGGCCTCCGCGCGGGGCGGGGGCGTCGGGTGGACCTGCGCGGCCGCCGGGCGCGCCGCGGCGAAGGTGCCGAGGGCGAGGCCGATGGCCCCGATCAGGACGCCTGAGCGCACGAACGACCTCCGGTGACGACGGTGGACCGGCGGCTTCGGGAGCGGCGACTACACCTGTAGGACGTTGGTGGGGCGGAAAAGGTTGCAAACCGCCCTCGAGGGGGCGGCTACCGGTCCTTGGGCGGGGCGAGGAAGGCGAGGAGGATCATCAGGGCCGCGAACGCCGTCATGAGGACGCCCCCGACCAGGTCGGCGTTCACGCCGGCGCCGACGGCGGGCCGGGCGCCCGGCGCCGCGATCAGCACCAGCACGCCCAGGATGGCGAACAGGAGGCCGATGATGAAGCGGAGGTCTTCGAGGCGTCGCACGGGGCCGCTCTAGGCGAAGACGAGGTTGAGGGCGACGGTGGCGGCGAGCACGATCACCGCCAGCACCGCGGGCCGCTTGTACCACGGGAGCCCGGTCACCGTGGGCCGCTCCGTGAGGCTGTACACCAGCCCGCGCATCTCCTCGTCGGGGCGCGGGCGCGTCGCCAGGCTCACGACGATCGTGACCACGAAACAGGTGGTGAAGGCCGCGATCGCCAGCGCGAAGTTCTGGCTCATGGTCGCGCGGAAGACGTGCACCGGCGCGTGCCCGGCCAGCAGCCATCCGCCCTTGCCCTCGGCCATCGTGACGCCGTGCATCACGGCCGCCGCGAGCGTCCCCGACACCAGCCCCCAGAAGGCGCCGTGCCCGGTGCTCCGCTTCCAGAACATCCCCAGCAGGAAGGTGGCGAACAGCGGCGCGTTCACGAACCCGAAGACCAGCTGCAGCAGGTCCATGATGTTGTTGAACGTGCGGGCGAGGTACGCGGTCGCCACCGAGAGCAGGATGCCGACCACGGTGGTGGCCCGCCCGACCCAGAGGTAATGCGCGTCCGACGCGTCTTTCCGGATGTGGCTCTGGTAGACGTCGTACGTCCAGACCGAGTTGAAGGCCGTGACGTTCCCGGCCATGCCTGACATGAAGGAGGCCATCAGCGCGGTGAGCCCCACGCCGAGCATTCCCGAGGGGTAGAGCTGCGCCAGCATCGAGGGGAGCGCCATGTTGTAATTCACGGTCCCGTCGGCCTTGAGCGGCAGGTGGTAGCCGCCGCCCTTCGCCGCCATCGCCATCGCGATCAGCCCCGGCAGGATGACGACGAACGGGATCAGCATCTTGGGGAACGCCGCCAGGAGCGGCGTGCGGCGCGCCGCGCTCATGTCGTGCGCCACCATTGCCCGCTGCACCACCAGGAAATCGGTGCACCAGTACCCGAAGGAGAGCACGAAGCCCAGCCCCATCACCATCCCGAAGATCCCGATGCCCATCGGGTTCTCGGCCGCCGAGCCCATGTACCGCCACGCGTGGGTCATCTGCGGCGCGAGCACGGCCTGGATGCCGGACCACCCGCCCACGTGATGCAGCCCCACGTACACCAGCGGCGCGATGCCGAACACGATCAGGAAGAACTGGAGCACTTCGTTGTAGATCGCGCTCGTGAGCCCGCCGAGGACGGTGTAGGCGAGCACGATGCCGGCCGATACGAAGACGGAGAACTCGAAGTTCCAGCCCAGCAGCGCCTGGAACAGGATGGCCAGCGCGTACAGGGAGATGCCGGAGGAGAAGATCGTCATCACGGCGAAGGAGAGCGCGTTCAGCGTCCGCGTCTTCTCGTCGAACCTGAGCTTGAGGAATTCGGGGACGCTGCGCGCCCGGCTGCCGTAGTAGAACGGCATCATGAACAGGCCGAGGAAGACCATGGCCGGGATGGCGCCCACCCAGTAGAAGTGGGCGGTCATGATCCCGTACTTGGCCCCCGAGGCCGTCATCCCGAGCACTTCCTGCGCGCCGAGGTTGGCGGAGATGAAGGCGAGCGAGGTGATCCACAGCGCCACCGCGCGGCCGCTCATCAGGAAGTGGCTGCTGGTCTTCACGCGGCGCCGGAGCACGGCGCCGATGGCGAGGACGAAGACGAAGTACACGCCGATGATGGCGTAGTCGAGCGGGGCGAGGTGCATCGTCCCCGGGGCGGCGGCGAGCGTTTCGGGCGTCACGGCCGCGCAAGTTATCATCCGCTGGCCGCGGGCGCGAGATGCGGGTTCGGCACCCCGCTGTCGGCCGCCGTGGCCGGGGTTAGATTGGCGGCGTGCGCGTCGCGATCGTGGGAGCCGGCCCCGCCGGCTTCTTCCTGGCGGAGCGGCTCCTCGGGCGGACCGACGTCGCCGTGGAGGTGGACCTCTACGAGCGCCTCCCGGCGCCGTACGGCCTGGTGCGCTTCGGCGTCGCCCCCGATCACGAGAAGATCCGCTCCGTCACCCGCGCCTTCGACGCCGTCGCCTCCCGCACCGGGTTCCGCTACTTCGGCAACGTCGAGTTCGGGAGCGAGGTCACGCTCGCCGACTTCACCCGCCACTACCACGCCGCCTGCTTCACGACCGGCGCGCAGACCGACCGGCGCATGGGCATTCCCGGCGAGGACCTCGTGCGCAGCCACAGCGCCACCGACTTCGTCGCCTGGTACAACGGGCACCCGCGCTTCCGCCACCTCGCGTTCGATCTGTCGGTCGAGCGGGTCGCGGTGGTGGGCGTGGGCAACGTGGCGGTGGACGTGGCGCGCATCCTGTTGCGCACGCCCGCCGAGCTCGCTTCCACCGACATCGCGGACTACGCGCTCGAGGCGCTGCGGGAGAGCCGCGTCCGGGAGGTGTACCTCCTGGGCCGGCGCGGACCGGCTCAGGCGTCGTTCACGACACCCGAGGCGCGGGAGATGGGCGAGCTCGCCGACTGCGACGTCCGCGTGCTGCGCGAAGAGGTGGAGCTGGACCCCCTGAGCCGCGCGCAGCTCGAGCGTGCCGACGACCAGACGCTGCGCAGGAAGGTCGAGGTGCTGCGGGGCTTCTGTGCCCGCCCGTGCACCGGCCGGCCCAAGCGGCTGACGCTGCGCTTCCTCGTCTCGCCCGTCGAGCTGTGCGGCGACGACCGCGGCCGCGTGCGCGGCATGCGCCTGGTGCGCAACCGGCTCGAGGCAGGGCCCGACGGCCAGCTCCAGGCGGTGCCGAGCGGCGCGTTCGAGGATCTGCCGGTCGAGATGGTGTTCCGCTCCGTCGGCTACCGCGGCATCCCGCTGGCCGACGTGCCCTTCGACGAGAAGACGGGGGTCATCCCCAATGACCGGGGTCGCGTCCTGTCCCCTACAACCCACAACCCACTACCTGGTTTGTACGTCGCCGGCTGGATCAAGCGCGGTCCGTCCGGCGTGATCGGCACCAACAAGCCCGACGCCGCGGAGACGGCCGACGCCATCGTCGAGGACCTCAAGTCGGGCGCGGCGCCTGCGCCGGCGGTGGACGACCCGGCGGCCATCGAGGCGCTGCTCCGCGAGCGGCAGCCGTGCCTCATCACCTACGACGACTGGAGCGAGATCGCGGCGCTCGAGACCGCGCGCGGCAAGGCCAACGGTCGGCCGCGCGTCAAGCTGACCGAAGCGGAAATCCGGGCGAAGCTGGGGTGTTCCTAGCGAGGAGGCGACGATGACGACGTGGCGGTGGGTCGCGATGGCGATGGCGGTTGGCGTGGGGCTTCCCGCGCGGGCGGCGGCACAGGCACCGGCTGCCCCCGCCGCGCCGCCGTCGGTGGTCCTGAAGGCGGCGCACGTCTTCGACGGCGCGCAGCTCCAGAGCGGCTGGGAGGTCGTCGTCACCGGCGACCGGATCGCCGCCGCCGGTCCCGCCGGCTCGATCCAGCGCCCGGCGGGCGCGCGCGTGATCGACCTCGGCCGCCTCACGCTGATGCCGGGGATGATCGAGGGCCATTCCCACCTGCTGCTGCATCCCTACAACGAGAACAGCTGGGACAACCAGGTCCTCTACGAGCCGCTGGGGCTGCGGGTGGCCCGCGCGACGGTGGCCGCGCGCACCACGCTCATGGCGGGCATCACCACCGAGCGCGACCTCGGCACCGAGGGCGCGGGCTACACCGACGTCGGGCTGCGCGACGCCATCGCCCAGGGCATCATCCCCGGGCCGCGCCTGCTGGTCGCGACCCGCGCCATCGTGGCGCAGGGCGCCTACGCGCCCAAGGGGGCGCCGGAGCGCTCCATCGCCTTCGGCGCCGAGGAGGCCGGCGGCGTGGACGACCTGATCCGGGTGATCCGCGATCAGATCGGGCGGGGCGCCGACTGGGTGAAGATCTACGGCGACGCACGGTGGGGCGCGCACGGCGAGGTGGAGCCCACCTTCACGCAGGAGGAGTGGAACACCATCGTCGCGGTGGCGTCGAGCGCGGGGCATCCCGTCTCGGAGCACGCCTACACCGCCGAGGCGATGCGGCGCGCGGTGCTGGCGGGCGTCACCACGATCGAGCACGGCGTGCTGGGCACGCCCGACGTGTTCCGGCTGATGGCCGAGCACCACGTGGGATTGTGCCCGACGGTGGCCGCGTACCAGGCGACCGCGGAGTACGCGGGCTGGCGCAAGGGCGTGGACTCGATGCCGCCGCTGGTCGCGCGCGACCGCGAATCGTTCCGGGAGGCGCTCGCGGCCGGCGTGCCGATCTGCTTCGGCGGCGACGTGGGCGTCTTCCCGCACGGCGAGAACGTGCGGGAGCTCGAGACGATGGTGGAGTACGGGATGCCGACGCTGCAGGCCGTGATCGCCGCCACCAGCGGGAACGCACAGATCCTGAAGCTGCCGGACCGCGGCAGCGTGAAGCCCGGCCTCCTGGCCGACCTGATCGCCGTGGACGGCGACCCGACGGCCGACATCCACGTGCTGCGGAACGTCAAGTTCGTAATGAAGGGCGGGGTCGTCTTCCGCGCCCTCGGCCAGTGATCACCCGCCGCGATTTCCTCGAGCGCGCCGCGCTGCTGTCCGCCGGCGCCGTCACGCTGCCCCGGGTCTTCGCGCCGCGCCGCGGTGCGCCGCCGGCGGAGGCCGGCCCCGGCGCGGCGCGCGTCGCCATCCAGGGCGACGAGCTGTCGCTCGCCAACGCCGACGTGGCCGCGGCGTGGAGCACCGCCGGCGGCGCGTTCCGCGCCGTCCGCTTCGAGGACCGCCGCAACGGCTCGACGCTCGCGCCGTCACCGGACGTCTTCACGCTCGCGCTCGCCGGCGGCGGCGAGCTGCGCTCCTCCGAGCTGCGGCTGGCGGGCGCCCCACGCGTCGAGCTGCTGGCGGGGGATCCCTCCGCGTCGCGCCTCGTGGAGCGCATGGGTGGGCGGCAGGTCAGCGTGGTCCTGGCCGACCCGGCCGGCCCCGGGGGCCACGGTGGCCCCGGTGGGCCGCTACGCGTCACCTGGCGCGGCATCCTGCGCGACGGCTCGGCGTACGTGAGGCAGGAGGTCACGCTCGAGACCACAGGCGCCGACGTGCCGCTGCGCCGCATCACCCTGGTGGACCTGCCGCTCGCCGGCGCGACCGTGGACGGCGCGGTGACCGGCTCGCCGCTGGTGGCCGGCAACCTGTTCGTCGGATTCGAGCATCCGCTCGCCGGTGCCGCCTCCGACGGCGGGCGCGCGCGGGCCTGGCTGGACCGCGAGCTGCCGGTGAGGTCCGGCACGGCGCCGGCCTACTCCTCGGTCGTCGGGGTGACCACGCCGGGCCAGTTCCGGCGCGACTTCCTCACCTATCTCGAGCGCGAGCGGGCGCACCCGTACCGCACGTTCCTGCACTACAACTCGTGGTACGACATCGGCTACTTCTCGAGCTACGACCAGGCGGCGGCCCTGGCGGTGATCGACGCGTTCGGCGGCGAGCTGAAGGTCAAGCGCGGCGTGACGCTCGACTCGTTCCTGTTCGACGACGGCTGGGACGACCACCAGACGCTGTGGCACTTCAACTCGGGGTTTCCCGACGGCTTCGCGCCGGTCAGGACCGAGACGGCGAAGTTCGGTGCGGCGCCCGGGGTGTGGATGTCGCCGTGGGGCGGGTACGGGCAGCCGCGGCAGGAGCGGCTGCAGTACGGTCGCGCGCAGGGGTTCGAGACCAACCCCGACGGCTTCGCCCTCTCGGGCCCGAAGTACTACGCGCGCTTCCGCGACGTGTGCCTCGACATGATCCGCACCTACGGCGTCAACCAGTTCAAGTTCGACGGCACGGGCAACGCGGCCCAGGCCGTTCCCGGCAGCGCGTTCGACAGCGACTTCGACGCCGCCATCCATCTCATCGGCGAGCTCAGGGCCGTCAAGCCCGACCTGTTCGTCAACCTCACCACGGGCACGTTCCCTTCGCCGTTCTGGCTGAGGTACGCGGATTCGATCTGGCGCGGTGGCGAGGACCACGACTTCGCCGGCGTCGGCTCCGACCGGCAGCGGTGGATCACCTACCGCGACGGCGACACCTACCGCGGCATCGTGGCGCCGGGCCCGCTGTTCCCGCTCAACTCGCTGATGCTGCACGGAATCATCTACGCGCAGCACGCCCACAACCTGAACACCGACCCGCAGGGCGATTTCGCGGACGAGGTGCACGCGTACTTCGGGGCCGGCACCCAGCTGCAGGAGATGTACGTCACGCCCTCGCTGCTCGCCGCGCACGACTGGGACACGCTGGCGGAAGCCGCGAGCTGGTCGCGCCGCAACGCGGACGTGCTGGTGGACACGCACTGGGTGGGAGGCGACCCGATGGCGCTCGCGGCCTACGGGCACGCGGCCTGGCGCGGCGGGCGCGGTATCCTGTCGCTCCGCAATCCCGCCGCGGTGCCGCAGTCGCTCACGCTCGACGTCGCGACCGCGTTCGAGCTGCCCGACGGGGCGCCGCGCACCTACGCCGCCCGGAGCCCCTGGGCCGCCGACCGGGGGCAGATGCCGCTGCGGCTCCGGGCTGGCGTGCCGCAGACCTTCGACCTGCAGCCGTTCCAGGTCCTGACGCTGGAGGCCGACGCGGCGCCGTGAGCGCCGCCGCCCTGGCCCTGCTGCTGGCGGCGGGCGCGCTGCACGCCGCGTGGAACCTGCTGATCAAGCGCGCCGAGCACCGGCTGCTCGTCACCTGGCTGGCGCTGCTCGCCGGCTCGCTGCTGTTCCTGCCGCTGCTGCTCCGCGCGCCGGTCCCGCGGGCGATCTGGCCGTTCGTGGCGGCGAGCGCCGTGGTCGAGTGTCTCTACTACCTCGTGCTGACCTACGCGTACGGGCAGGCGGACTTCTCCCAGGTGTATCCGCTGGCGCGCGGCGCGGCGCCGGCCCTGCTGGCGCTGTGGGCGGCGCTGGCGCTCGGCGAGGTGCCATCGCTTGCCGGCGTGGGCGGCCTGGCGCTCGTGGTCGGCGGCCTGGTGCCGGTCGGCGGCGGGGACGCGTGGTGGAAGTGGGGCGGACCGGCGTTCCGCGCCCGCGGCGTCGCGGCCAGCTTCGGCGCGGCGCTGTGCACGTCCGTGTACTCGCTCATCGACGGCGTGGCCGTGCGGCGCACGCCGGCGGCGCCGTACACGGTCGCCGTCCTGCTCCTGGGGGCGGTGCTGCTGGGCCCGCCCATGCTGGTCCGGTACGGCCCGCGGGCGGTGCTCGCCGAGCTCGGGGGCCAGGCGGCGCGGATCGTGGCGGCCGGCGCCCTGATGCTGCTGGCGTACACGCTGGTGCTGCGCGCCTACGCCGTGGCGCCGCTCGCCTACGCGGGCGCGGTGCGCGAGGTCGGGGTCGTGATCGCGGCGCTGGCCGGCTGGCTGTGGCTGGGCGAGCGCTTCGGCGCGCGGCGCCTGGCGGGCGCGATCGCGGTGTTCGGGGGTATTCTGGTGCTGGCCTTCGCGACGTAGACCGTTGGACGACTCGTGGAGACGACGATGAGCGACGACGCGGACGACAAGACGGGGCGCGGGCAGACCAGCCGGCGCCGGTTTGTGCAGGACGTGGCGCTGGGCTCGGCGGCGGTGGTGCTGGGCGCGGGCGCCCGCAGGCCGGGCGCCGCGGACGGCGGCCTGGCGGTGGACGCGGCCTCGCAGGCGCCGAGCCCCGTCGCGGTCACGCCCAGCCCCGCCCGGCCGACGCTCCACCCTGCCACCGCGATCAGCGGCGTTCCGCTGGGCGGGATCGGCACCGGCTCGGTGGAGGTGCGCGCCGACGGCTACTTCCACGAGTGGATGATCTTCAACCTCGGGCCGTGGGCCTCCGACGGCCCCGTGCAGCTCGGCACGCCGCCCGACATGGGGCCGGGCGCGCTGGCGTTCTTCGTCCGCACCGAGGAGGAAGGGGCCGCGCCCCGGGTGCGGAGGCTCGGCACCCGCGGCGACCAGGAGGACCTGTACTCGCTGAGCTGGGCCAAGAACGTCGAGGCCATCGAGTACGACGCCGCGTATCCCACGGTCCGCCTGCGCTACGTGGACGGCACGCTCCCGGTCGCGGTGAGCGCGACGCTGTTCTCGCCGGTCGTGCCGCACGACGCGCGCACCAGCGGCACACCCGGCTTCAACGCCGTGTTCACCGTGAAGAACCCGTCCCGGCGCCGGGTGCGCGTCGCGCTCCTGGCCAGGCTCCAGAACCCGCTCGCCTGGGGCGCGGCGGACCGGCAGTTGAAGCTCGACGTCGCGCAGGACGGCGGGACGACCTACCTCACCATGCGCACCGACGCCGACCTCCCGCAGCCCTCGACCGTCGGCAGCCTCGGCCTGTCGGTGACCGGGGGCGAGGCGAGCTGGATCGCGGGCGACTTCGGCCAGTACGTGGGCAACGGCTTCTGGGGCGGGATCTTCGCGTCGTTCCTCAAGGACTTCCGCGACGGCGGGCGGCTGCCGAGCCTGCCGCCGCAGCCCTCACCTGCGGCACTGCTGCAGCTCACCGACGAGCAGATCGCGGCGCTGCCGCCGGCCGACAAGCAGGCGACGGCGCGGCAGCTGCGCGGCTACGCGTCGTTCGCGGCGCTGTTCGACCGCTACCGGCGGGTCGAGGGCGCGGGCGTCGAGAGCGACGCCGCCCTCGGCCGCTACCTGGTGCACGCGCGCCGCTGGCTCGATGCGCTCGCCGGCCGCGGTCGCAAGGGCGCGAGCTGGGGCGACGCGGCGCTCGCCTCGAGCGTGGAGCTGGCGCCCGGCGAGGAGCGCGAGGTGCGCTTCACCCTCGGCTGGCACTTTCCCCATCACCTGAGCCCCACGGGCGCCGACCTGGGCCACGCCTACGAGCAGTGGTTCGCGGACGCGGAGGCGGTGAGCCGGTTCCTCGTCGCCAACCACGCCGAGCACCGCGAGGCGACGTTCGCCTTCGCGCAGGCGCTCGCGGGCACGACCCTGGGCGCCGAGCTGGCCGAGGCGTGGGCGGCGCAGCTCACCACCCTGGTCAAGTCCACCTGGTGGAACCGCGACGGGCAGTTCGCGGTGTGGGAAGGGCTCGGTTGCTGCGGCTTCCAGACCATGGACGTGTCCTACCAGGGCTCCGGGAGCATCATCGCCCTGTTCCCCGAGCTGCAGCAGCGGCAGCTCGAGATGAGCGCCGCGTTCCAGCGCGCCGACGGCCGCGTGCCGCACTTCTTCACGCCCGACTTCTCGCGCGTGGACAATTCGTTCGACCGGGTGGACATGAACCCGCAGTTCGTGCTCATGGTCTGCCGCGACTGGTTGTGGCGGGGCGACCGCGACTACCTCACGACGCTCTGGCCGCACGTTTCGCGCGCGATCGCCAATACCGCGCTCCTCGACACCGACGGCGACGGCCTGCCGGACAAGGACACGCGGCTCAACACGTACGACAACTGGGACTTCTTCGGCACGCCGGCCTACATCTCGAGCCTGTGGCTGGCGAGCCTCAAGGCCGGCGCCCGCCTGGCCGACGAGATGGGCGACCAGGCGTCGGCGGCGCAGTGGCGCGAGTGGCTGCGCAAGGGCGCCGCCGCTTTCGACGCGAAGCTCTGGAACGGCGAGTACTACAGCCTGTGGGTGGACGGTCCGCGGCGCGACGAGTGCTGCATGAGCGACCAGCTGAGCGGGGAGTGGTACACGCAGCTCATGGGGCTGGGGCAGAGCCTCCCGCGCGAGCGCGTGGTGGCCGCGCTCCGGGCCGTGGTGGCGCACAACTTCACCCCGGAGCAGGGGCTGATCAACGCGTCGTACCCGGCCGGTGCGCAGGCGCGCTTTCCCACGTTCGAGAACCCGCAGGCGTCGGGGAACTGGACGGGGATCGAGTACGCCTTCGCTTCGATGCTGATGGACTTCGGGCTGGTGGAGGAGGGCGTGGCGGTGGTCCGCGCGGTGGCGGACCGGTACGCGCGGGCCGGCCGCATCTGGAACCACGAGGAGTGCGGCGACCACTACTACCGGGCGATGTGCAGCTGGACGACGCTGCTCGCGGCGACCGGCTTCAAGGTGGACGCGCCGCGCGGCGAGCTGACCGTCGCGCCGGTGATGCGCGTCCCCGAGGTGCGGGCGCCGTGGGTCTCGGCCACGGCGTGGGGCGAGTTCACCCAGAGCGCGCGCCGCTTCGAGCTGTCGTGCCGCACGGGTACCATGGCGATCCGGCGCCTGCGGCTGAATCTCGCCGGCCGCCGGCTCGGGGCGCGCCTCGACGGCCGACACGTCGGCTGCACCGTGTCGGACGACAACGGCTACCGGGTCCTCGACTTCTCCACGCCCCTGGCGCTCGGCGCCGGGAGCGTGCTGGCGGTGACCGCCTAGCGCCTGTGCGCCGGGGCCGGGGCCGGAGCCGGCGGCGCGGTGGACTCGTGGTCCGCCGCGATCTTCCAGCCGTCGCTCGTCCGGTGGTACACCGCCATCCAGGCTTCGTGGAACGGGGTCACCTTGTTCGCGGTATCGGTCATCGTGCAGCCGATCATCGCCGTCAGCACCACGACGTCGCGGTCGAGCACCGTGAGGCGCTTGCCGCTCAGCGTGCACTGATCCGCCTTGACCGACCCCATGGCCGCGCGCATGGCCTTCACCCACGAGTCGTACGACGGATAGATCATGCCGTATTCCGCGTGGACGAACTCGTCGCCCTTCACGTAAAACGTCAGCGCCGTATCCACGTTGGGGTGCGCGGCCATCGTCGCGAACATGCCGCTCGCGACCTGGTCCAGGCTGTCGCCGAGGGCCGCGCGCTGCGCTTCGGTGAGCGGGCGCGACGGCTGCGTGCAGGCGGCGGCCACGGCCAGGGCGGCAACGCCCGCGATGGTGATGCTGAGCTTCATCCTAGCCACTCCTGTTGGGGGGACGGGGCGAGGCGGCTCGGCGGCGCTGGCGTGCGGGGTCGGCGGCGGGCGAGGAGCCTGCCTGCCGCAACAGTCGGCTGCGCCGGGGCACAGGTCAACTGGCAGGAACGGACAATTCAGAGCAGATTGCTCGCCTTCATCCAACGTCATTGGCGCGCGAGCGGCTTCGTGCGCCCTCCCGAGGAGGAAGCATGCGGCTGATTCCGTTGGCTACCATCCTGTGCGCGGCGGTCACACTGGCGCCGTCGGCTCGTGCCCAGCGGCCCCGGCGTCCCCCGCAAGCGGCTGAGCAGGCGGCGGGTGACTCGAGCGTGAAGTCGGAGTCGCCATCGGACACGGTCCCGGATTCGTCGGTCACGCTCCACACCATCCGCATCAACGGGCAGACGATCCCGTACCGCGCGCTCGCGGGCACGCTGATTCTGCGGAGCGACTCCGGCGCGCCGATCGGGCGGCTGTACTACACGGCCTACACCCGGACCGACACGCACGACGCGAGCACCCGCCCGCTGTCGTTCGTCTACAACGGCGGCCCGGGCTCCGCGTCGCTGTGGCTGCACATGGGCGCGTTCGGCCCCAAGCGCGTCGTCACGACCGACGCCGAGCACACGCCCCCGCCGCCCTACCAGGTCGAGGACAACGCCAACAGCCTGATCGACGTCACCGACATGGTGTTCATCGATCCCATCGGCACCGGCTTCAGCAAGCCGGTGGGGAAGGGAACGGGCAAGGACTTCTGGGGCATCGACGAGGACGCGAAGTCGCTGGCGCAATTCGTCCGCCAGTACGTCACCCGCAACGGCCGCTGGAACTCGCCCAAGTACCTGATCGGCGAGAGCTACGGCACCACGCGCTCGGCGGTGCTCGTCAACCGGCTGCAGGGCGACGAGGGCATGGACTTCAACGGCGTGGTGCTGATCTCGACGGTGCTCGACTTCGAGACGCTGAACTTCGCGCCGGGGCACGACATCTCCTACGTGCTCTACCTGCCGAGCTACGCGGCGGTGGCGGCGTACCACCACGTCATCCCGCAGCCCGCGAACCTGCCGGCGTTCCTCGACACGGTGCGCCAGTTCGCGGCCGGCCCGTACACCCTCGCGCTCGAAAAGGGCGCGCAGCTCGGCGCCGCCGAGCGCTCCGCCGTGCTGACCCGGCTCTCGGCGTACACCGGCCTCGATACCGCGTACCTGAGCAAGGCGGACCTGCGGGTCGACCTCGGCCAGTACATGGCCGAGCTGCAGCGGCGGCGGGGCTTGATCACCGGCCGCCTCGACGCGCGGTTCAGCGGCCCGGAGGCGGACCTGCTGGCCGAGGACGCGTACAGCGACCCGCAGTCGGACGCCATCACGGGCGCCTTCACCGCGGCCTGGAACGCGTACGCGCACGACGACCTGAAGTACGGGGGCGACCAGCGCTACGTCACCGGCGGCGATGTGCACTGGGACTGGAGCCGCGGCGGCCGCAACGGCGGCTGGCGGGGGACGCCGTACGTGGGCGGCGATCTCGCGCAGGCGCTGCGCTACAACCCGAACCTGCGGATCCAGGCGGAGAACGGCTACGACGATCTCGCCACCCCGTTCTTCGCGACCGAGTACACGATGGACCACCTGGGCCTGCGGCCGGACCTCCGGGGCCACATCGACCTCAAGTACTACGACGCCGGCCACATGATGTACCTCTACCCGCCGGCGTTGGCGCAGCTCAAGGCCAACATCGCGCAGTTCATCGGCTCGACGAGCCACGCCGCGCCGTGAATGCACGGGGCCCGGCGTGAGGGGTGGGAACGACAGGTGAGGTGTGAGAGGTGAGAAGGACGGGTGAGACGTGAGACGTCGAAAGGCGTGAGAGGTGGGTGCCACCCTCTCACGCCTTTCCACCTCTCACCTCTCACTTACCCTTCTCACCTCTCACGTCTCACTCCTCACGCATCCACGGCTACCGCATCCCGGCCGGCGCCTTCACCGGCGGCGCGGGCCGCGCCGGCAGCGTGCGCGGGTGCTCCTGCATCCGCCGCAGCACCTCCGCCACGCCGCGCTCGAGCTGCGGGTCGCGGCCGGCGATCAGCGACGCCGGATCGTTCTCCACGACGATGTCCGGGTCCACGCCGTGGCCCTCGACCACCCACCGGCCGGTCGTGTCGGCCAGCCCGAACTCCGGCACGTTGACGTGGCCGCCGTCGATCAGCTGGCCGTGGTCGGTGATGCCGACCACGCCGCCCCACGACCGCTTGCCGATCAGCGGGCCGAGGCCCGCCTGCCGGAACATGTAGGGGAAGATGTCGCCGTCCGAGGCCGACGTCTCGTTGAGGAGCGCCACCAGCGAGCCGTAGAAGGTCGGCCCGTCGGGATAGGTGGACGTGTAGTCGCTGTTGCGCGAGAAGTCGGTCCCCAGCAGGCGCCGGCTCAGGCGCTCGATCACCATGGCGGAGATGTTGCCGCCGCCGTTGGACCGCACGTCGATGACGAGCCCTTCCTTGCGGACCTGCGGGTAGTACCACTTGATGAACTCGTTGATGCCGTCGGCGCCCATGTCGGGCAGGTGCAGGTACCCGACCCGGCCGCCGGTCATCGAATCCACCATCCGGCGGTTGCGCGCGACCCACCCGTAATAGACCAGGTTGGTCTCGCCGGTGATCGGGCGGTAGGTCACGTGCCGCGCGCCCTCGGCGACGGGACGCGTGTTGAGCGTGAGCGTGACCGGCCGGTCGGCCTTGAAGCGCAGCAGCCGGTACGGGTTGTCGCTCGCCTTCAGGTCCTCGCCGTCGATGGCCAGGACGTAGTCGCCCACGCGGGCGTCCACGCCCACGTCGGTCAGCGGCGAGCGGTACGGGTCCTCGGCATTGTCGCCCCGCAGGATGCTCGCGATCCGGTAACGGCCGGATGCGGAGTCGAGCGCGAACCGCGCGCCGGGCAGCCCCACGGGCGGCCGGTCCGGCACGGCGCCGTAGTCGCCGCCCGAGATGTAGGTGTGCGAGTTGCTCAGCTCGCCGATCATCTCCTGGAGCACGTAGTCGAGGTCGGAGCGGTGCCCGACGTACTGGAGCAGGGGGCGGTAGCGGTCGTGCAGCGCCTGCCAGTCGTAGCCGTTCATGTTCGGCACGTAGAAGAAGTCGCGGAACCGCCGCCACACCTCGTCGAAGATCTGCGCCCACTCCTGCTGCGGCACCACGTCCGCCTGGAGCCCGGCGGTGGAGACCGTCTTCTTCGACGACGCGCCCTTGGGAGTGGCGTCGTACAGGACGTACGCGCCGCCCTGGTGCACCAGCACCTTCGATCCGTCGGGCGAGAGGGCGTAGCCGTCGATGCTGTCGGCCAGCGTCGTGGCCTTGCGCTCGGCGAGGTTGAAGACGACGAGCGAGGTGCCGGTCGCCGCCTCGCGGCCGTAGTAGCTCGCCGGCCGGCGCGCGTACACCAGGTTGCCCTTCACCGCCTCGAGGCCGCCGTAGTTGTCGGCGGGCACCGGGACGGGCGTGACGCGGTCGGCGAGGCCGTCGAAGTCGATCAGGACGGGTGCCGGCGCGGCCTTGGCGCCGTGACCGGTGTCCGCGGGCGGCGGGGCCGGCGCGGCGTGCCTGCCGCGTGACGGTGCGGCCGCGACGGGCGTCGCGGGCGCGGCGGCCGTCGTATCCGGCTTCACCTCGTCGCTCTGCGGCGGGAACGGCGACGGCACGTCCCGGCGCAGGGCGAGGGCGAAGATGCCCGTGCTGCGGTCGGTCGCGAAGTTCCATTCCATGGTGCTGATCTGCGGGTGGTACTCCCGGTCGCTCAGGAAGAAGAGGTACTTGCCCTCC
The DNA here is from genome assembly GCA_963806755.1 of uncultured Gemmatimonadales bacterium. Taxonomy (GTDB): domain Bacteria; phylum Gemmatimonadota; class Gemmatimonadetes; order Gemmatimonadales; family JACORV01; genus Fen-1245. The sequence goes on along the minus strand of CAWDZR010000031.1, from coordinate 9,682 downwards.
GGGTCGAACACCGGGTCGTAGGCGCCGTTCAGCGCGCCGGTGACCTGGCGCGGCGCGGTGTCGCCGACGCCCCAGATCCAGATCGAGCTGAACCCCGTGGCGTGGCTCATGCTGAAGGCGAGCCAGCGCCCGTCGGGCGACCAGTGCTGGTCGCCCACGTAGCCGCCCGAGTCGCGCGCCACCTGGGTCAGGCGGCGGTCGGCGATCTCGAGCACCCACAGCCGGCCCGCCTTGTCGCCGAAGGCCAGGCGCCGGTCGTCCGGCGACCAGACCGGCGGGTAGCGCATCATGGCGCCGTCGGTGGTGAGCCGCTCGGGCGCGCCGCTCCCGTCCTGGTCCACGAGGTACAGCTCCTCCTCGCCGCTCATGTCGGAGATGAACGCGATCTTGCGCCCGTCGGGCGACCAGCGCGCCGCCTTGTCGTGGGCGTTGGAGCTGTGCGTGAGGTTGCGGGTCGGACCGTGCTCGGCGGGCGCGGTGAACACGTCGCCGCGGGCGACGAACAGCGCGCGTGCGCCGTCGGGGCTCAGCGCGAAGTCCTCGATGAAGGCGGCGACGGACTGGTGGTGCGGCCGCGCGGCCAGGCCGTCGTCGGGCACCGTGATGTCGAGCTTCGTGTCGCCGCCGCCCTGGATGGCGTACACGTGCAGCTCGCCGTCCAGCTCGTAGACGATGCGGCCCGCGTGATCGGTGCTGGGCCAGCGCACGTCCCAGGTCGTGCTGTGGGTGAGCTGCGCCAGGTCGCTGCCGTCGGGACGAACCGAGTAGAGGTTCAGCGTTCCGCTGCGATCGGACGCGAAGTAGATCCGGTCGCCGACCCACATGGGGTCGCGATCGGTGAACGGGTTGTCGGTGAGGTTGCGGGCCGCGTGGGTCGCGAGGTCGAAGGTCCAGATGTCCTCGGCCCAGCCGCCCTGGTAGCGCTTCCAGGCGCGGAAGTCACGGAACAGGGGCGAGTAGGCGATCTGCCGCGCGTCCGGCGAGAGGTCGCCCGCGCCGGACTGCGGCATCGGCAGGGCGACCGGAAGGCCGCCGGTGAGCGGCACCGTGAACAGGCGCCCCTCGCCCAGGTCCCAGCCGTCGCGGAGCGAGCGGAACACCACCGCCGTGCCGTCGGGTGTCCACCCGTACACCTGGTCGTCGTACCCCCAGCGCGGTGGCAGCGGCCCGCGCGTGGGATAGAACGTCAGCTGGCGCGGCACGCCCCCGGCCGCCGGGATGACGTACACCTGCTCGTCGCCGTCGTACTGGCCGGTGAACGCGATCCACCGGCCGTCGGGCGAGAACTTGGCGAACAGCTCCAGGCCCGGGTGCGCGGTGAGCCGCACGGCGGTGCCGCCCGTCGCGGGTGCCGTCCACAGGTCGCCCGCGTACGTGAATACCACCTTGTCGCCGTGGATGTCGGGGAAGCGGAGCAACCTGGTCTGCGCCGCGAGGGTGGCATCCGGCGCCAGCGAAGCGGCCGCGACGAGGGCGAGCGCCGCTGCGGCGACCAGAACGAGCCTCACCGCCAGGCGTATGGCTCGCCGGACCGGCGTGCGTGGGTCACGTCTCACACCATCTCCTTGAGGAATCCGCCGAGTCACGCCCGCGAAACGCGTGCCGGGCCGGATAACGGAGTGGAGCGCCGCCCTTTCCGGAGGGGGTCGCCGCGCGCGGCGCGGCGGGCGTCTAGACCCGGCGCATCGCGGGCGCGGCCGGCGTCAGGAAGAACTCCGCCCGCTTGGCGGGGCCGGGGAAGGCGCGCCGGTACTCCTCCGTCCAGTGCTCGAGGAACGCCGGGCCGGCGTCCGCGTGCACCAGCGCCCACACCGCGCCGCCGAAGCCGCCGCCGAAGGCGGACGCGGCCGCCGCCCCGAGCTTCCGGGCCGAGGCCGCGAGGGCGATGGTCTCGGGAATCTGGTTCTTGAGGAGCCGCACCGCCCGCTCCATGGACCGGTCCACCAGCGGCCCGATCTCCTCCACCTCGCCGCGAGCGAGGAAGTCGCCCACCGCGGGGACGATCTCCTCGCTCTCCACGAAGAACTGATCGAACCGCTCCAGCAGCTCGGGCGTGCGGGCCAGCAGGCGCCGCATCCGCTCCGGCGCGTCGGCCGCCGAAGCGACGGCGTCGGCGAGCCACAGGTCGTCGCGGCCCATCGTCTCGCGCCACACCCGCAGCACGTCGTCCACCAGCCGCGCGGCGCGGTTGTACTTCTCCTGGGCGGCGGCGTTCTTGTCGGCCGCCACGCCGCTCACCGCCACGGCGAAGATCCACCCCGCGGGCAGCGGCACCTGGCGCTCGTGGCGCACGGGGCAGAACGAGTACTGGCTGAGCTCGCCCGCCTTGCAGCACAGGATGGCGGTCTGGTCCTCGCTTCCCCCCGCCAGCCCGACGCCGGTGTCGCCCCGCAGGGTGCCGAACGTGCGCCCGTTCTCGACGGTGCCGAGGTAGCCGGCGAGGTCCTCGGGGGCGTGGATATTGGCGAGGTACTCGCTGCGGCGGTCCAGCTCGTTGGCGTCGGCGAGGGCGACGTAGTAGCCGATGGACACGGCGCTCGAGCTGCTCATGCCCGCCGCGAGGGGGAGGTCGCCCACCAGCCCGATGTCCACGCCCTTCCAGGGGCCGGGGAAGTTGCGCGCCAGGCGCCGGGCCATGGTCATCGGGTAGTTGGACCAATGCCCGGCGCGCGCCTTGAGGCCGGGCTCGATCGCGAACTCCGCGGTCTCGCCCAGGCGCGCGTCGGCGACCCGCATCCGCGCGTCGGCGCGCGGGGCCACGGCGAAGTACATCCCGCGCTCCGCGGCGCACAACAGGCTGCGGCCGCCGGCGTAGTCGGTGTGCTTCCCGAGCACTTCGATGCGGCCGGGCACGAAGTAGCGGCGCACCTCGCCCGAGGTACGGCCGAGGCCTTCCAGCGCGGCGAGCGCGCGGTCGAACAGGGAGGGCGCGGCCACGCGGCTACACCATCACGCGCGTGCCCACCAGCCGCTTCGTCACGACGGCGACGTCGCCCCGGCTCGTCAGGTCGAGCACCGGGGCGCGGATCGGGAGGACGCGGAAGCGTTCGCCCTGCTTGGCCATCGCGTGACGCACGGCCGCCTGGATCTCCAGCTCGCCCGAGGGCGCGGCCGGGATGGCGCGGCAGGCGGCGAAGATGGATCGCGTGAACATCCAGCAGTTCATGCTGACCAGGACGTCGGCCGGCGCCGGCGGGGCGTCGCCCGGCTCCACGAGGCGCGTGGCGTAACCCTGCGCGTCCGCCTCGATGATCGGGAAGGTCGCGATCCGCTCCGCCGACAGGTTGCCCTCGGTCACGAGCGCGCTCTTCCAGAACGCGGCGATACCGGAGGCGGCCAGCGCCCGCAGGCCGGCGTACGCCTCGACCGGGTAGTAGTTGTCCGAGTTGATGACGAGGAAGGGATCGGGGCCCGCGAAGCTCTCGGCCGCCAGGACGGCGTCGGCGGTCCCGAGGGGCTTGTCCTGAATGGCGTAATGGATGCGGAGGCGCTGCGGCGTCAGGTCGCGCTCGAAATGGTCGCGCACCACCTCCCGGTCGGGTCCGATGACCAGGCATACGTCCTGGTAGCCGGCGTCGGCGATGGCGCTCAGCACGTAGTCGAGGAACGGCCGCCCGCCGAGCGGCATCATGGCCTTGAGCCCGGCGGCGGCCACGGCGGCCTGGTGGCCTTCGAGCACCGCGTTGCGATCCGCCCGGCGCATGCGGGTGCCGAGTCCGCGGGCGAGGATCACGGCCTTGCTGGCAGGTTGGCTCACGGGCATGAAGTAACGTCGGGCTGCAGCGCCGCGGTAGTGCCGCGCGCGCGGTCGGCCGTATATTCGCGTCCATGATCGATCGCCGCGGGTTCGTTTCGTCGCTCGTCGCCGCGGGAGCGCTCGCGCGCGTCCCGGCGCTCCGCGCCGTTGGGTGGGGCGGCCCGGTGTCTCTCGACCCTCGACTCTCGACTCTCGACCAACTTCATCCCGCGCTCCCCACGCCCGACCAGCTGCGCTGGGCGGACCTGGGCGTGGGCATGTTCGTCCACTTCGGCCCCGCCACGTGGCGGGACTGGTCGCATCCGGACCGGCCCGTGCCGCTGTCGTCGCTCCACCTGGACATCGACACCGACGAGTGGGCGCGCGTGGCCCGGGACCTCGGCGCCCGCTACGTGGTGCTGGTCGCGAAGCACCAGGAAGGCTTCTGCCTGTGGCAGACGCAGACCACCGACTACGGCATCATCAGTACGCCGTGGAAGGGCGGGCACGGCGACGTGATGGCCGACCTGGCCGCCTCGTGTCGCCGCGCCGGCCTCGGCCTGGGTGTGTACCTCTCCCCGCGCGACGACAACTTCGGCGCCGGAGTGGGGGGCGCGTGCGACACTCCGCAGAAGCAGGCCCTGTACAACATCTACTACCGCGGCCAGCTCACCGAGCTGCTGACCCGCTACGGCGACATGACCGAAGTGTGGTTCGACGGCAGCCTCGTGGTGCCCGTAGGCGACATCCTCGCCGCCTATGCGCCGCACACGATGATCTTCCAGGGCCCACAGGCCACGATCCGCTGGGTGGGGAACGAGGACGGGTTCGCGCCCTACCCGTCGTGGGACACGCTCGCCGCGAAGGACGCCGCCACGGGCGTCGCCACGGCCAGGGAGAGCAGGCCCGACGGCGACGCCTGGCTGCCGCTGGAGTGCGACGTCTCGATCCGGCGCCCGCATTGGTTCTGGCAGCCGGCCGACGAAGCGAGCCTGCTCACGCTGGACGCGCTGCTCGAGATCTACTACCGGTCGGTGGGCCGGGGCGCGCAGCTGCTGCTCAACGTCCCGCCGGACCCGAGCGGCCACATGCCCGCGGCCGACGCGGCACGGGCGAAGGAGCTCGGCGACGAAGTGCGGCGTCGCTTCGGACGGAGCGTGGCCGAAACGGCCGGCCAGGGCCGCGAGGTGGAGCTGCGGCTCCGCGCGCCGACGATCGTGGACCACGTCGTCGTGGAGGAGGACCTCGCGGCCGGCGAGCGGGTGCGCGCCTACCGCCTCGAAGGTCGGAGTGGCCGCGTGTGGACGCACCTGGGCGACGGGATCTCGGTGGGCCACCGGCGCATCCAGCCCGTGCCGCCGACCCGCGTGAGTGCGGTCCGTATCGTCGTGACGCAGAGCGCGGCGCCGCCGCGGATCCGGCGTCTCGCGGCGTTCGCCACCGGGACCACGCCCCCCGCCACCTGGAACGACCCCGGGCCGCGCTGACGCCTTGGCCGGGCGGTGACGCCGCTCTACGACGTCCCCTCGCCGCTGCCCCAGACCAGGGGCAGCACGCGCACCAGGCCCAGGGCGCTCAAGCCGAACAGCGCCGTGAACGCGAGCGCGGTGCCTGTCCGGCCATAGAGGAAGCTCCCGACGCCGAACAGGCCCGCGTAGACGAACAGGCAGCCCAGCACCCAGCCCAGCATCGCGAGCGGCAACCGGTCGGGCGAGCCGCCGGGGCCGGCCTCGGCGCGCACCGGGCCCCAGCCCGGGCCCGCGGGCCGCACCAGCTCGTAGAACTTCACCAGCGTGGCGCGGTCGGTCGGACGCGTCAGGTAGGTGACGGCGATCCACACCACCGTCGTGGCCGCGACGGTCACCGGCAGCGTGACGTACACGGGGGACGGGTGGCCGAGCTTGGCCGCGAGGAAGAAGCCGAGGGCCACGAGGAACGAGCTGGCCATGGCCGCGACCTCGCTCCACGCGTTGACCCGCCACCAGAACCAGCGCAGCAGGTAGATCAGCCCCGTCCCGGCGCCGACCGAAAGGATGAGATCGAACGCCTCTTTCGCCGTCTGGAGCGCGAAGGTGAGGGCGGCGGCGCACACCATCAGCCCGGCCGTCGTGAGCCGGCCCACCAGCACGTAGTGCTTCTCCTCCCGCCCGCTGTTGAGAAACCGCCGGTAGAAGTCGTGCACCAGGTACGACGTGCCCCAGTTGAGGTGCGTCTCGATCGTCGAGCGGTACGCCGCCAGGGTGCCCGCGACGATGAGGCCGAGGAAGCCGGCCGGCAGGAAACGGAACATGGCGGGGTACGCCATGTCGTTGCCGATGAGGCGCGTCTCCACGTACGGGAAGGCGCGCGCGATGTCCGAGAGGTGCGGGAAGACCAGCGTCGAGGCCAGGGCCGTGATGATCCACGGCCACGGCCGCAGCGCGTAGTGCATCACGTTGAAGAACAGCGTGCCGGTGAGCGCGTCCTTCTCGCTCTTCGCGGCGAGCATGCGCTGCGCGATGTAGCTGCCGCCGCCCGGCTCCGCGCCCGGGTACCAGACCGACCACCACTGGATCGTGATGGGGATGATCAGCACCGAGAGCGCGACGCCCCAGTTGCCGAAGTCCGGCAGCAGGTTCAGCACCCTGGGATCGATCTTGTGCAGCAGGCCGGAGAGGCCGCCCACGGCGGGCTGCTGCACGGCGAAGTACGACACGGCGATGGTGCCGGTCATGGTGATCGTGAACTGGATCGAGTCGGTGACCAGCACGCCCCACAGCCCCGACACCGAGGCGAAGAAGATCGTGATGACGGAAGCGATGGCGAGCGTCTCCAGCATCGGCACGCCGAACAGGACGTTGGCGATCTTGGCCGCGGCCAGGTTCACCGTCGCCATGATCACGCAGTTGAAGAACAGCCCGAGGTAGATGGCGCGGAACCCGCGCACGAAGGTCGCCGCCTTGCCCGCGTAGCGCAGCTCGTAGAACTCCAGGTCCGTGAGCACCCGCGAGCGCCGCCACATGCGGGCGTAGAAGAACACGGTCATCATCCCGGTGAGCAGGAACGCCCACCACAGCCAGTTCTCCGACACGCCCTGCTCGCGGACCATGTTGGTCACGAGGTTCGGGGTGTCGGTGCTGAAGGTGGTGGCGACCATCGAGACGCCCACCAGCCACCACGGCGCCGCCCGGCCCGAGGTGAAGAACTCGGCCGTGCTCGAGCTGGCCCGCCGGACGAAGAAGATGGCGGGCAGGAACGAGACGGCGATCGAGATGCCGACGATGGTCCAGTCGAGACCGGTCAGGTGCATGGGGGCCCGGGCGAGATGTGAGGGGTGAGGTGTGAGAGGCTCATGTGAGAAGCGAGGGGTGAAAGTGAGGGGTGCGAGGCGTCCCGGCTAGCCCCGGCCCGTGGGTGGCCACCGGGCACCGGCCGCGCTCCGCCGCCAGGTGGCGCCGTCGCTGGCCGAACTCCGACTCAGTCTCGGTGTTTTCACTCCAGCGGCGGGCACGCAGATTGCGCGTGAGTTGATCGGATAGCGTCATTGCCACCAGGGGGGCCGTCCCGTGATCGTCGGTATCGGCGTCGATCTCTTCTCCGTTCCACGCGTCGAAGACGACCTGGACAAGGGCGAGCAGGGGCTCCGGGACACGATCTTCACCCCGGAGGAGATCGCCTACTGCCAGTCCAAGCGGTATCCGGCCCAGCACTTCGCGGCGCGCTTCGCCGCCAAGGAAGCCGTGTTCAAGGCGCTCGGCGCCTCCGGCCTCAGTGGCTCGTACTGGCGCGACGTCGAAGTCCGGGTCGAGCGCAACGGCCGCAGCTACGTCCTCCTCCACGGCAAGGTCCGGGAGGCGGCCGACGCGCTCCACGTCGCCAACGTCTTCGTGTCCCTGTCCCACACCCGGGACTGGGCCGTCGCCAGCGTGGTGATGGAGGCCGCCGATGGCCGCACCGACTCTAGCGCCCAGTAGCTGGGAAGCCGCCGAGCACGAGCTCGGCTATCACCCCGGCGACCCCATCAACATCGGCTGGTACTGCAGCGACCGGCTGTGCGAGTTGGGGCTTTCCGGGACGGTCGCGCTGCGCTGGGAAGACCACCAGGGCCACGAGCGCCTCTACACCTACGACGACCTGCGGGTCAAGACCAATACGCTCGCGGCCTGGCTCCAGGGCCTCGGCCTCAAGCCCGGCGAGCGCATCTGCCTCTTCATGGACCGCGTGCCGGAGCTGTACCTCGGCTTCCTGGCCATCCTCAAGATGGGCGGCATCGCCCAGCCCCTGTTCTCGGCGTTCGGGGAGGAGTCGCTCCACACCCGGCTCCAGAACGCGGGCACGGCGGCGATCCTCACCCAGAAGAAGCACGTCCTCAAGGTCCGCAAGCTGGTCGGCACGCTGCCGTCGCTGCGTCACATCATCGTGGTGGACGCGCCGGAGGCGCAGCTCAAGTCGTGCGAGATCGCGCTCGCGCTCGACGACCTGCCGCCGGTCGAGCAGTTCGACGTGTACCCCAGCACGGCCGAGACGCCGTCGGTGCTCCACTACACCTCGGGCACCACGGGCCAGCCCAAGGGCGCCCAGCACGTCCACTACTCGCTGATCTCGCAGTACATCACCAGCCGCGTGGTGCTCGACCTCAAGCCCGGCGACATCTACTGGTGCAACGCCGATCCGGGGTGGGTGACCGGCACGAGCTACGGCATCATCGGGCCGTGGGCCTGCGGCGTCACGCAGGTGGTGCTCGACGCCGGCTTCCAGGCCGACCGCTGGTACGCGTTCCTCCAGAAGCACCGCGTCACGGTCTGGTATTCGGCGCCGACCGCCATCCGGCTGCTGATGCGCGAGGGCACGGACCTCGTGCGGAAGTACGACCTGTCCTCGCTGCGGCACCTGTGCAGCGTGGGCGAGCCCTTGAACGCCGAGGCGGTGATCTGGTCGCAGGAGGCGTTCGGGCGCCCGTTCCACGACACGTTCTGGCAGACCGAGTCGGGGTGCATCGTCATCACCAACCTCCCCGGCATGCCGGTGCGTCCCGGCTCGATGGGCAAGCCGTTTCCCGGCATCGAGGCCACGGTGCTCGACCCGCGGACCTACGAGCCGCACACGGCGCCGGGGCGCGTGGGGCTGATCGCGCTCAGGCCCGGCTGGCCCTCGATGATGCGCGGCTACTGGAAGAACCCCGCCGCCTACCAGAACAAGTTCCGGAACGGGTGGTACCTGTGCGGCGACCGGGCGTCGATCGACCCGGACGGCTACTTCTGGTTCGTCGGGCGCGACGACGACGTGATCAATACGGGCGGCCACCTGGTGGGGCCGTTCGAGATCGAGTCGGCGCTGCTCGAGCACCCGGCCGTGGCCGAGTCCGCGGCGGTGGCCAAGCCCGACCCGATCAACATGGAGGTCGTGAAGGCGTTCGTGACCCTGAAGCCGGGCTACGAGCCGGGCGACGACCTCGAGCTCGAGATCATGAACACGATCCGCCGCAAGCTCTCGCCGCTGGCGATGCCCCAGGAGATCGAGTTCGTCCCGTCGCTCCCCAAGACCCGGAGCGGCAAGATCGTACGGCGCATCCTGCGGGCGCGGGAGTTCGGCGAGCCGGAGGGCGACGTCTCATCCCTGATGGAGGACTGACATGGACGACCTCGCCAAGGTCATCCTCGACTACGTGAAGCGGGAGTACATCGAAGACGGGGACGATCGCGTGGTGGGCGTGGACACGCCCCTCATCAGCGGTGGGATCGTGGACTCGTTCTCGATGGTCTCCCTGAAGCGCTTCGTCGAGAAGAAGTACGGCATCCAGATCCCCGACGCCGACGCCACGCCCGCCGCGTTCGATTCGGTGACGAAGATAGGCGAACTCGTAGAGCGGTTCAGGAAGGCGCATGCCTTGTAGAGGCGGGCGAGAGGTGAGGCGTGAGTGGTGAGCCGTGTAGGTGAGAGGTGAGAGGTCAAAGTGAGAGGTAGGGC
>CAWDZR010000030.1:0-7696 GCA_963806755.1 uncultured Gemmatimonadales bacterium | reverse complement strand
GGCGGATCTTGGCGAGGCCCCGTCTCGGAAAAGCCTCCGGGCTTCCCCGCATAGAGCCTAAAATCCGAGGCGAGCAGGCCGTCGGCGAAGAGGCCGCTATCGGGGCCGACGATCCGCGATTGCGCTCCGAATCGAGGGACACGACGTAGAGAGGTTCGGCGTCGCCTTCGGGCTCTGCCCCCCCTCCGAGCCGACCGGTATCGCCGATGCCGAGGCCCCGGCGCTGGCCGATCGTGTAGTATGGGAGGCCGCGATGCCGGCCCAGGACCCGGCCTTCGGTTCGACGATGTCCCCGCTTTCGGGGGGCGGTCCGCGAAGAGGGGAGAGTAGTCTCCGCCCGCGATGAAGTCCTGGCTCTCGGGCTTGTCGGCGACCTCGAGGCCGAGCTTCGCGCGATGTCGCGGACTTCGTCCTTCGACAGCTCGCCGAGGGAAGAGGGTCGCGCGAGGAGTTCCGGTCCGAGCCGATAGAGGAAGTAGCTTTGGTCCTTGGCCTGATCAAGGGCGGTGCGGAGCCATCTGATGCCTGCCGCATCTGCGGATGCGCGCGTAATGCCCGGTCGCGAAGAAGTCGAATTCGAGGCCGAGCTCGTGGGCCCGCTCGACGAGGAAGCCGAATTTAAGCTCGCTATTGCATATGATGCAAGGATTTGGCGTTCTGCCAGCCCTGTATTCGTCGCGTGAAATAGTCGAGGACTTCTTCTTCATATTCCCTCGAAAGGTCGATGGCCATGTGTACGTATGCCGAGCGTGCGCAGAGGCATTCGCAGGCTGCGACGTCCTCCGCCTCGTCGGGGCCGTAGCATGCCTGCTTGCGCCGTCGGGGACCGAAATCGCGCCTGTCCATATTTTCATCGTAACGCCGACGACTGAGAATCCCTTTTCTTCGAGAAGCGCGGCGGCGACCGCCGAATGACTCCCCCTGAAAGGCCGACGGCCACTTTATTCTTGGCGCTCACGGGGAGGAATCTACCATGCGGGCGATAATCGGGATAGGAACCTTGCCATCTGATATACTGGTCAAACTGACGATAGTGCGCTATAATACGGGGATGGAATGGTATACACAGTCAGGCAAAAAATCCGCCCCCTGGGCACAGCTTCGGAGAAAAAAAAGTTGCGTAGACCTCAAGGAGCTATCTCCTCATACTGGCCTCCTCTCATCGCTCTCCCCTCGGCGTCGCGGCGCAGACGCCCCTACGATCGCGAAGTTCGCGGCAGGGCTTCCCCGATAACGCCGACCTCCGCGGCAAGCTCTTCGCCTACGTCATCGGCGCGCCTCGCGACGTCGCCCTCGCCTACGGCGAGAAGCAGCTGCACTCCGCCGCCGGCAGGTCACCGTGCGAGTCGAAAAGCGAAGCGCCGATTTCGTCGTCGAATTCCTGAATACGAATGCCTCCGCGCCGGGATGCGGGCCGCGGCTCATGCTACATCCAGCGGAGCCTGGGCAAGGGCAACTACATACAGCAGGCGCGAATACTCCTCGAAGACGACCTGGTCCAGCGTCCGCTCCGCATCGTCCGCGTCGCGCACCCGCGCGCGGTCGGCCAGGAACAGCGCGGTCGCGGCGACGACGCTGTCGCCCGGGTTCGCGCGCGCGAGCCGCGCGACCGCCGAATCTGCTTCGCCCCACCGGCCGGCGGCCGCGAGCACCCGGACCCGCGCGGCTCCCAGCACGGTGCTCGCGGCGCCCGGAAGCCGTCGCAGGCGCCCCGCCACGCTGTCGAGCGCGGCGCGGGCATCGCCGAGGCGGCGGCGCGCGGCGGCATCGAGCGCGACCTCGATCCAGGCCGCCGTGCCGGTGTCGCTCGACGCGGCCGCGCGGCGGGCGTACCGCTGCGCCTGGGCCAGGCCGCCGCGGGCCCGGTAGGCGCGCGCGATGCCGAGCAGTTCGTCCGGCGTCTGGGTACCGGCTTCCGCGACGAGGAAATTGGCGGCGAGCAACGCCGCAGGCTGCGCGGGATCCGCGAACAGCAGGCGATCCACCCGGCGCCGGGCCACGCTCCGGCGGCCCAGCGCCACCTCCACCCGTGCGGCGTCGAGCGGGCGCCCGCGCCGCAGGTAGATCCCGAGCGCCCCAAGGAGATTGCCGGCCGCGACGCGCCGGCTCGCGATCAGATCGTCGGCGTCCTCGGCCGCGCCCGGCGAGCGCATCGCCGCGACCGTCGCGAAGGCCAGCGCCGTATCCGGCTCCAGCGCGGCCCGGCGCAGCGCGAACCAGTCCTCGATGGGGGATAGCGCGCGCGACGCGCGCCGCCAGGCGTCGGCCGCGGAATCCGGCATCGCCAGACGCTCGAAGGCGACCGCCAGCCGCACGGCGGCGGTCGCCCGCTCCGTCGGGCTCGCCGCCGGCAGGCCCGCCAGCTGGCGGTAGCGCGCCTCCGCCGCGCGCCACCGCCCGGCCTGCTCATCCCTCCGCGCGGCGAGCAGCACGATCCCGGGGACCGTATCCGCGCCGGGAACGCGCGCCACCAGCCCGTCCACCGTCGCCCAGTCCCCGAGCGCCTCGGCAATCGTCAGATGCAGTTCCGCCGCCGCGGCCGCCACGGGACGAGGCGGGCCGGGCAGCGGCGGCGCGGCACGGAGCGCGTGCCAGTAGCGGCCCGCTGCGACGAGGCTCTCCGGTATGGCGGCCGGGACGGGAGGGCAGGAATCGGACGCACCCGGCGGCGGATTCTGGGCCCGGGCGGCCGATCCCAGCACGGCCGCGAGCGCGATGCCGAGGACCTGCCCCTGCCGGGTGATCAGACGACCGACCGTCAGCGCCGCAGGACGCGCACACCGCGCGCGCCGGCCACCACCGCGCCCGTCGCGATGCGGAGGAACAGTCCGTCTTCGACGACGCCGGTCCGCTTCGCAAGCGCTCGCGCCACGGCACGCGGATCCGCGATGCCGCGCGGGAACCGGCATTCGACCAGGTAGTTCCCGTTGTCGGTGAGATACGGCGAGCCGTCGGCGCCACGGCGCAAGACCGGCGTGGCGCCCAGCCTCTCGAAGAACGGCACCAGGGTGGTCCACCCGAACGGGACGACCTCGACGGGCAGCGGTGAACGCGTGCCCAGCTTCCTGACCAGCTTGGACTCGTCGGCGATGACCAGGAACCGCCGGGCCGCCTGCGCCACCAACTTCTCCCTGAGCAGCGCCCCGCCCATACCCTTGATCAGGTCGAGCCCCGGGCTTACCTCGTCCGCCCCGTCGATCGCGAGCGCGAGCTCGGGGCGCTCGTCAAGCGTCGCGAGCGGAATGCCCAGCGCCCGGCAGCGCTCAGTCGTGTCCCGCGACGTCGGCACCCCCACCACCCCGGTGAGCCGACCCTCGCGCAGGCGCCCGGCCAGCAGCTCCAGCAGCGGCCGCACCGTGGACCCCGTGCCGAGACCGATCGCCATGCCGCTGACGACGAAATCCAGGGCACGCTCGGCCGCGGCCCGCTTCAGCTCGTCGGTGTTCGACGTCATGGTCACGAAGCAAGATGGCGCGGGAGCCCGGCAAACGTCGAGGGCTGGTTCCGCGCCGCACGCGGAGGGCTAGAACGGCAGGCGGTAGCCGAAGATGGTCTTGAGGATCAGCCGGTCGGTGCTGGCCGTGAACCCGCGCCCCACCCCGAGGTTGATCTCCCACTTGGGCGAGACGTTGAGGTCCACGGCACCGAACAGCTGGTGCTGCTGCTCGGGGCCGGGGTCGAAGCCCGATACTGGTCCGAGCGAGCCGTAGTACTCCAGCGCGGCGGTGACCTCTTCGGACAGGTCGTAGCTGACGGCGGCGTCGGGCGAGAGCTCCCAGCCGCGGCCCGCGCTCTCGCCGACGATGGACTTCTCCAGCGCGGGATTGATCGCCCAGTACCAGCGTCCCAGCTGCTGGTCCACGATCGGGCGGATCTCCCACGTCCAGGTGTCCGGCGAGAAGGCCCGCCGCTGGTAGCCGACCTCGGTCGAGAGACTTACCCCCACCGGCCAGTGCCAGCTCGCCGGGACCGCCACGCGTGGGCGGATGTGATCTCCCACCCAGCTCCAGCCGTCGCCGTCGCGCGCGCTGGTGAACACGTAGAAGCCCACTTCGGCCCACGACGCGAAGCCGTGGGTGATCTCGAGGGTCTCGTGGACCGCGTGCTCCGTCGGGAGCAGCCCGTCCACCACGCCGGTGCGGCCGTCCACGGTGAAGTTGCTGTGCAGCTCCACCATCGTGCGCGCGGCCGGCACGGTGCTCGACCCGTACACCTGGATCTCGTAGTTGTCCTGCGCCCGCGCCGCGGCGGGCGGGAGTGCGCCGATGAGCGCGGCGAGGAGCGCGGCGCGCGACAACGACCTGGATCGCATGGGAGTCCCCAAGATACGCAGGCCGGGCGGCCGGTGTTGAAGGCCGGGCGCCGGAACCCCGGCCACCGCCGCGGTTATATTGCAGCCACACCGGAACCCTGATGCCACGCGACCTGCCGCTCTCCAACGGAACGCTGCTCGTGGCGTTCGACCTCGAGTACCGCATCCGCGACATCTACTTCCCGCACGTGGGGATGGAGAACCACGCGGACGGCCACGCGTTCCGCGTCGGCGTGTGGGCGGAAGGCCGGTTCGCCTGGCTCGACGCCTCCTGGCGCCCCGAGCTGCGCTACGCGGACCCCACCATGGCCACCGACGTGACCGCGACGAACGACGCGCTCGGGGTGGCGCTGCACTTCACCGACGCCGTGGATTTCTACGAGAACGTGCTCGTGCGCCGCATCCGGGTCACCAACCTGAAGGCGGCCGCGCGCGAGATCCGGGTGTTCTTCCACCACGACTTCCACCTCAAGGAGACCGACGTCGGCGACACCGCCCTGTTCTCGCCCGAGGTGGGGGCGCTGCTGCACTACAAGGACGACCGCTACTTCCTGATCAACTGCGCCGTGGGCTCCACCGTGGGCGTGCCGCAGTACGCCTGCGGGCAGAAGGAGATCGGCGGCGCCGAGGGGACGTGGCGGGACGCCGAGGACGGAACGCTGTCGGGCAATCCCATCGCGCAGGGGTCGGTGGACTCCACCGCCGGCGTCACCCTCACCGTCGGCGGGGGCGAGACCGGCGAGTTCCACTACTGGATGGCCGCGGGGCGGGATTTCCGCGAAGTCACGACGATCGACGCGGTCGTCCGCGACAAGTCGCCCGCCGAGCTGCTGCGGCGCACGCAGAACTACTGGCGTCTGTGGGTGGCCCGCGACGGCCGGGCGTTCGCCGACCTCCCGGCCGACGTCGTCGAGCGCTATCACCAGAGCCTCGTCGTCATCGGGTCGCAGATCGACGCCGGCGGCGCGGTGCTGGCCGCCAACGACAGCGACATCGTGCGGTTCAATCGCGACACGTACTCCTACGCCTGGCCGCGGGACGGCGCCCTGGTGAGCGTCGCGCTGCTCAAGTCCGGGCATCCCGTGGCGGCGGAGCGGTTCCTCGACTTCTGCGGGCGCGTCATCTCTCCCGAAGGGTACGTGCGCCACAAGTACAACCCCGACGGCACCCTGGCGTCGTCGTGGCACGGCTACGTGCGCGACGGCAAGGCGGTGCTGCCGATCCAGGAAGACGAGACGGCACTGGTGGTGTGGGCGCTCGGGACGTACTTCGAGCTCTACCGGAGGGTGGAGAGCATCGCGCCCTCCTATCGCATGCTGGTGACCCGCCCGGGCGACTTCATGCTGGGCTACGTGGACGCGGCCACGGGGCTGCCGTTGCCCTCCTACGACCTGTGGGAGGAGCGCTGGGGCGTTCATCTCTTCACCGTGGCGGCGGTCATCGCGGGGCTGCGGGCCGCGGCGCGCCTGACCGAGGCGTTCGGCGAAACGGAGCGCGCGGCCCGCTACCGGACCGGCGCCGACCGGATGGTCGCGGCGATGCGAGCGGTGCTGTGGAGCGAGAAGGACGGCCGGTTCTTCCGGATGGTCACGCCGGGTGCGGGCGGCTACCAGGGCGACCCGACCATCGACTCGAGCGTGTTCGGCGTCGTGGAACTCGGCGTGCTGCCGCCCGACGACCCGCAGGTCGAGGCGACGATGCAGCAGGTGGAGGACCGCCTGCGGGTGGAGACGGACGTCGGCGGGCTGGCCCGCTACGAGAACGACCCCTACCAGCAGGTGGAGAAGGACGACCTCCGGGCCGTGCCGGGGAATCCGTGGTTCGTGAGCACCTTGTGGCTGGCGCGGTATCACGTGATGCGGGCGCTCTCGCCCGCCGACCTCTCCCGCGGCCTCGACCTCATCGCCTGGGCCGCGCGGCATGCGCGCCCTTCGGGGGTCATGGCGGAGCAGCTGCATCCGCGCACCGGCGAGCCGCTGTCGGTGTCGCCGCTCACCTGGAGCCAGGCCGCCTACGTCATGGCCGTGGAGGAATACCTCGACCGGGTGCGCCGCCTGAACCCGTGCCCATCCTGCGGCCAGCCCACGGGCGGAGCCGGGCGACCCGCCGCCGCCGCGGCCGGCGCGAGGATGCCGGCGTGAGCGCCGGCCGGATCGTCGTGGACGAGGCGCCCCGCCTCGTCGAGGCCGCAGCCGAGTGGATCGCCGCCGCGCTGGAGGAGGATCTCCGCGAGCGTGGCCACTGCGCCGTGGCGCTCGCCGGTGGCGGGACGCCGCGCCCCGTGTACGAGCGGCTGGCGCGCGCCCCGTACGCGCGACGCATCGCCTGGAACGGCGTCGAGATCTATTTCGGCGACGAGCGGGCGGTCGCCGCCGCCGACCCCGAGAGCAACTACGGCATGGCGGCGACCGCGCTGCTGAGCCGTGTCCCCATCCCCGCCGCCCGGGTGCACCGCATGGAGGCCGACGGGAGGGACGCGGACGCAGCGGCGCGCGCCTACGAGCGGCTCCTCCCCGCGGAGCTCGACCTGCTCCTCCTGGGCATGGGACCGGACGGCCACACGGCCTCGCTGTTCCCGGGCTCGCCGGCGCTCGAGGAGCGGGCGCGGCGCGTGGTGCCGGTGATCGGCCCCAAGCCGCCGCCGCGCCGCCTCACCATCACGCCGCCGGTGATCGCCGCGGCGCGCCGGATCGCCGTGCTCGTGGCCGGCGCCGACAAGGCGCCGGCGGTGGCGCGCGTGCTCGAGGGGCCGGTCCGCCCCGCGGACCTGCCGGCGCAGCTGGCGCTGCGCGGGACGTGGTTTCTCGACCGCGCCGCCGCCGCCGAGCTGCGGAGCGCGGCCGCATGAGGGTCCTGGCGGGAGACATCGGCGGCACCAACGCCCGGCTCGCCGTCGTGGAGGTGGGCGACGACGCCATCCACATCGTCAACGAGCAGCGCTACCCCACCCCGGGCACGCCGGGTCTCGCGCCGATCGTGCGCCGCTATCTCGCCGAGGTGGGCACGACACCGGAGCGCGCGTGCTTCGGCATCGCGGGCCCGGTCGTGGACGGCGAGTGCCGGACGCCGAACCTGCCCTGGATGGTCAGCACGGCCGGGCTCGCGGCCGAGATCGGCATCCGCGCCACGACCATCATCAACGATTTCGAGGCGGTGGGCCACGGCCTCCCGAGGCTGCAGCCTGCCGACCTTGTGACGCTCCAGGAGGGGACCGCCGCGCCGCGCGGCACCATCGCGCTGATCGGCGCCGGCACCGGCCTCGGCCAGGGCTTCCTGGTCTGGCAGGGCGACCGCTACCGGGTGCAATCCTCCGAGGGCGGCCACGTCGCGTTCGCGGCTCGCGATCCGACCGAATGGGGGCTGCGCGGCACCCTCCTCGACGAG
>CAWDZR010000029.1:0-347844 GCA_963806755.1 uncultured Gemmatimonadales bacterium | reverse complement strand
GTGGCGACCGCCTGTACGTGCGGAGTGATCTCGGCCACATCTACGGACGAGCCGTGGATATCGGCGCCCTCGACGGCGTCTCGATCCTCGGGCACCAGCAGCAGTCGAGCGTGACCGCGCGGGCCGTCAAGCAGATATTCTCCGCGCCGCGCGCGTGGCCCCTGATGCCAGGTGATCTCGCTGCTCGGATCGGCGGCCCCGTCCTTCCCACTTGCCGACCACTACAACCACATTCACATTGGCTACTGAGTCGCAGGACCCCAGAAAGGCCGCGCCTAGTCGCTTGTGACGCGGCCGGTCTGCGCCGCGTCGCCGACCGGCCGCTCAGCCAGTATGCGCGGACTGCTCGGGCGACGCTACCTGGGCGCCGGCGAGGCGCTCCGCGCGTCCGGCGCACGCAATTCATACCGCCTTCATGGAACCTCGAATTCCACGCTCTCTTTCTCGATCGCGGCGGCGTCGTGCTTCACATGGCCGACGATCTCGCACCCTGGCGAGCGTCTTCCAAGCGCGGCGCCAGGACCGTGTGGAGCTTCCCGCCGGAGCCGCGCTGGCGCGCGGATTCGAGCCGGCGACCCGGTTGAGATTCGCGCCCCGCGCGACGTCTATCTCACGGAGAACGAGCTTGATTTGCCCCCTCGAAACCAAAGCCAGACGGAGCCCACGGGCTCCGCCGACCCAGAACTCGTTGAATGCGTGGCGCGACTCGCCTTATCGATTTTCAAGTTCCCGAAAGGAGGTAACGAGATGCAACCGCACACTCGCCTCCGGCGCCATTCGGCCAGGACGGGCAGACGATAGGCTCGCAGTGATCGCGATGGTGGCGCTACTTGCCCTCGCCGCGTTCGCGATCGACGTCGGTTACGTCTACTACGCGCACCGCTCGCTACAGGCATCGGGGTGCTCGACCGCCGCAGCACTGGCGGGGCGCAGAGCACTTTGCCGATGCCAGCGCGGCCACGGCCACGGCGCAGGAGTATGGAACGAGCTCGGTAGGCAAGAACCAGCTCAAAGAACATCGGACCCCGTCACCGAGTTGATCAGCACCAAGTGCCTGTCGAGCCTGCCCGCGAGCGATCCGGCGAATGCCGTCGTGGCCGAGGAACGGCCAAGGTGCCGACGTTCTTCGCCCGGGTGCTCGGGATCAAGTCCTTCAGCAGGCGCCAAGCGACCGCCTGCTCGTATTGCGGTGTCAAGCCGCTGGACATCATGCTCGTCGTCGACCGCACGGGGCTCGATGTGCCAAGGACCACTATGGGAAGAGCGATCCGGCCTGCACTGACCTGGAACAACGAGAAGGCCGCGCGGAAGGAGTTCGGCCTCCTCGAGCCCGCCAGGCAGCGGGTGGGGCTGGCCAGCTGCCCGCCGCCGACGAGTACCTCGGGCAGCTGTAACACGCCTAGCGACACGAATTACAACACGGCCTCGAACCCGTATGTGGTCGTTCCGCTCTCGAACGACTATGCCCGACCCAAGACCGGCCAGCTCAACACCTCGTCGAAACTGGTCTCCGACGATCTCCTGACCATCAAGGCGGCGGGCGACACCGGCTTATGCAACGGCGATCGAGAAGGCGCAGGCCGAGCTGAACCTCCACGGAAGAGCCGGAGTCGACCGCGTGATCATCTTCTTCTCGGATGTGGGCGTGATATCTTCGGCCCGACCTACTACGCGTCGAGCTCCCCGTACCGAGAAACAGCCCGTCCACCAGGGCGTGACCTCGGCCAAGACCGTCAAGTCCGGAGGAACGATCATCTACTCGATCGGCTACGCCCGAACGCTGTGGACGGCGGTGCCAACACCTGTCGCTATAACGCGCGAAGCGGGGCCGATGGAGGACGCCGTCCATTCCTACCGCCCACCCGGCTATTGCAATCCGATCGCCACCTTCGAGCGACTCAGTTCTACGTCGGAGCCCAGCTCGGGCGATCTGAGCAAGGTCTCATCCTCGTGATTGCCGCGACTTCTCGCGCGGCGCCTCGGACCGATCGGACGATATGGCACACTAAAAGACGGCGGACGCGGGGAGCGCCGGCCCGCGGAGCTCTCCCGCTCCACTTGGTCGCCTCTCGGCCAGCTCGCATGTGGCGTTAGGCGGCCGACCGGACTTCGATCAGCTCGAGCGCCGCACGCGGCAGTTTCTCGATTCCACCCTCGCTTAGGCTGACGACGACGTCGGGCTCGTTGGCATACCAACCGAGGATCACGCCTTCCGGATCCGAGCGGCGCTGCGTCCAAATCTCTTTTCAGGCGTACGGCGTCGCGCGCCCTGCAGCGCCTCGCCATAGACGAAGCCCGCCGGCATGGCGAGTGCCGGATCGGATCGCTGTGCTTTTAGCTGCGGTGAGGCCGAGCCGGGGCGACTACCGGTTGCGGTCTGGCTTCTCATATGGGACACGGCATCCCTCCTTGAGAATTCACACGGCTACTTACTCCCACGGCTTGCGTTCAGCGCGGACTACCTACTTATAGGCCGCGGCGGCCGCGAGGGGTAAGCCATTGATCGGCTGGGAGAGGTTCCGATATATCCCTCAGTCAAGGAGATGCTACAAATGGTCACGTCGGGGTGCTCAGAGACGTGCGCCCGCCCTGCGATCATCCAGGAATGGAGTCGCAGAAAGCCAGACGCAGCGAGAGCGGCCGAGGACGCTCCGGCGGGCGCTGGAGCGGCCCGGCGCCGAGGCGGAGACGTGCCTCGCGCTCGAGCGGGCCCGGTGGCCAGCACGCCCAGAAAAACGAGACGCGCATCGAGGCCTACCTCGAGCTCTGCTGCTCGCTCGACGAGGTGCGGAAACAAGC
Organism: uncultured Gemmatimonadales bacterium; assembly: GCA_963806755.1. Lineage (GTDB taxonomy): Bacteria > Gemmatimonadota > Gemmatimonadetes > Gemmatimonadales > JACORV01 > Fen-1245. The sequence goes on along the minus strand of CAWDZR010000029.1, from coordinate 345,045 downwards.
GGCTGCGCGAACGCTTCGGCCGCACGGTGCGCGCCGTCTCGCAGGACGAGCGCAGTCAGCTACGCAACCGCGAGCTCGCGCTCGAAGCGACTGCTGGAAGATCTGGTCGCGCTCGAGCCCGTGGCCGAGGCGAACCGCCACCAAGCCCTCGCGCTCGGCCATTCTGAGGCGCCTGACCAGCAAGTGACGCCCTCGACGAAGACCGCGCCGCCCACCGGCGACGACGAGTAAGAACCTCGAGACGGAATGAAGACCCGTCGACTGGGTGCGATCGGTGAGTGCGAGGCTAGGACGCAGCGTCTCGTTCGTAGCCGGAGGCTACGGGCGAGACCGAGGACGACGCATCGCGCCGCCGAGCGCGGCCAGGCGGTGGAGTGCTTCGTTTCGCTCGAGGTTCCATTAGAGATCGATCCCCTTCTCCAGCTGCTGGCGTCGATGATCGCAACCTGATCTCGCGGCGACTCATGAGGCTCTTGCGCAGGCGAACACGACTCCCAAGCACGCGCAACTCGAACTCGTCCGAACTTCTACCGCTGCGCTCCGCGACGATCTCAGCGGTAACAAGGTTGACCATGCCAGCGATCTCGCCCAGCATGCGGGCCTGCAGCTCGGGGTTGGCGAAGATCAGCTCCTCGCGCTGGCGAACGACCTCGAACTCTTCCTCCGGAAGCTGGTCGAAGACGCTGCGTACGCGTTCGAAGCGCCTGGATCGCGCTCAGCTCGGCCGGCCGCGCCTGAAGGCGTCGATCACCAGCGGATCGTCTAGGTCGAGCAGAACGACGTCTTCCTTGGTCGGAAAGTAGCGGAAGAAGGTGCTCGGGGCCCTTCGGCCGCGGCGGCTATCTGCTCGATTCGTGGTCGCGTCGTAGCCCTGCGCGTGGAAGAGGCGTAGCGCCGCCGCCTGGATCGCGGCGAGCAGTGCTCCGCCTTCTTCCGCTCGCGTAGCCCCAAGCCTACAGGTCTCGCTGTCAGCCGTCGAGCTCATGACTCAATTCTGACCGTTGCGAGGGACGCTTCGAAGCCGCGCGGTCTTTCCGGGCATATAGAAGCGCCAGCAAGACTCCGAATGCTGTGACGATCCCGCAGATTACGAGCATCACGTCCATGCCGCGCACGAAAGAGTGCTGTACCGAACTCGCAGCAGCGACGCCGAGCCGAGCTTGTTTGCGACGGCGACGCCGGCGACGACGCTCTGACGCGCGCTCCGCGCCGCCGAGGCGGGAAGACCGGCCAGGTCCGAGCCCGCCGCGGTAGATCGAATTCAGGATCGAACCGAGCACCGCCGAGCCGAAGGTGCCGCCGACCATGGCGCAGCGCCGGACCATCCCCGAGCCGGCGCCCGCGCTGTCGGGCGAGAAGAGCCGGCCAGCGCGGCGTCCATCGCCGTCGGCATCGCCAGGCCGATACCGGCGCCGCAGAGCGTGATCATGAAGAGCTCGCTGCTGGCGCGGTTGCGCCCATGACCATGGCGAAGCCGAAGATCGCGAGCCCCAGCGCCACCGTGATCCGGCCCCGAGCCGCGCGGCCAGCCGCGTACCGAGGCGCCGCCGCGACAATCAACCCTCCGATCATCGGACAGCAGGCGCTCGCCGCTGCCCATGGCGTTCGTTCCGAAGATTTCCTGAAGAAGGCGGGCACGAAAAGAGCAGCCCGAACTAACGAGAGCAAGACGGCGGAGGTCGTGCCCCAGACGTAGGCCGGGCGAGTTGGGGCCGAGGTCGACGAGCGGTTCGCGCACGCGCCGCTCAACGAGCGCGAACAGTCCGAGCACGAGAAGTCCGGCAACCATCTCGATCAGTGCGCCGTATTACCCCAGCCCTTCTGCCCGGCTTCGATCATGCCGTAGGTGAGAACGGCGAGGCCCGCCGCGCAGCTGGCGATACCGAGCGGATCGAAGCGCCGAGCCCTCTCGCTGCGAGATTCCGGCAAGAAGGCGACCACAGCGACGAGGAGCGGCCCAAGGCGATCGCGACGATCATGGCCGCCACTGTGCTCGGCTACCCGATCGGCCCGATCCTCGGCGGCTGGCTGCTGACCACCTACTGGTGGGGCTCGGTCTTCCTGATCAACGTCCCGGTCGTCGTGATCGCCCTCATCGCGTGGTCGCCTCCTGTTGCCGGAGTCTCGCAGCGAGAGGGCGCGGCGCTTCGATCCGCTCGGTATCGCCACTTCGAGCCGGGCCTCGCGGTGCTCGTCTACGGCGTGATCGAAGCCGGCCAGAAGGGCTGGGGCAACCGGCGCACTCGGTCGAGATGATCGCCGGCGTCTCGTGCTCGGCCTGTTCGTGCTCTGGGAGCGGCGCGTCCGCGAACCGCTCGTCGACCTCACCCTCTTCCGCTCGCCCGGCTTCACCTGGGGCACGACCTTCGCCACTGGTGTCGTTCGCCATGTTCGGGCTGATGTTCGCCGTGCCGCAGTACTTCCAGGCGATCCTCGGCACGAACGCCCTGGGCAGCGGCCTGCGCCTGCTGCCGATGATCGGCGGCCTGATCGTCGGGGCGGTGCTCGGCCGCGGCTGGCGCGCGCGGCCGGCGCCAAGGTCACGGTGGCGCTCGGGCTTCGCGATCTTCGGCCGCGGCCCTGGTCGATCGGCGCGACCACGAGCGTCACCAGCGGCGAGGGCTTCGCGGCCGCCTGGATCACCATCTGCGGCGCCGGCGTCGGCTTCGCCATGCCGACGGCGATGGACGCGGCGCTCGGCGCGCTCTCGCCCGAGCGCAGCGGCGTCGGCTCGGCACTGATGCAGGCGGTGCGCATGGTCGGCGGCACCTTCGGCGTCGGCGATCCTGGGCTCGATCATGAACTCCGCCTACCGCAGCGGGCTCGACCTGGCCGGTCTGCCCGCCTCGGCGGCGCGCAGCGCGCGACAGAGCGTCTTCGCCGGCCTCGCCGTCGCGCACAAGCTCGGCTCGGCGTCGCTGCTCAGCTCGGTGCGCAGCGCCTTCGTGCACGGCATGGACGTGATGCTCGCTGGTCTGTGCGGCGTCGGCCGTCGTCGGGTCTTGCTGGCGCTCGTCTTCCTGCCGCGCGGCGAGCCGGCGCGGCGCGAAGCGTCGTCGCAACGAGTAGAATCGAGTCATGAGCTCATCGCCTGACAGATGACCTACCTCCTGGGGCTGCGCGAGCGCAAGAAGGCCAAGACGCGCGCCGCCATCCAGGAGCACGCCCTGCGGCTCTTCCACGAGCAGGGCTACGACGCCACCACCGTCGAGCAGATCGCCGAGGCGGCCGAGGTCTCGCCGAGCACCTTCTTCCGCTACTTCCCGACCAAGGAAGACGTCGTGCTCTTCGACCCGACCGACCCGCTGATGTTCGACGCCTTCGAGGCGCAGCCGCCCGAGCTGAGCGCGATCCAGGCGCTGCGGAACGCGGTGCGCAGCGTCTTCGACCAGCTTCCGGAGGAAGAGTTCGAGGTCGTTCGCCAGCGCGAGGAGCTGATCTTCGCCAACCCCGAGCTGCAGGCCCGCATGCTGGGCGAGATCGCTGGCATGGTCAACCTTGTTACCGAGATCGTCGCGGAGCGCAGCGGTAGAAGTTCGGACGAGTTCGAGTTGCGCGTGCTTGCCGGCGCGATGATGGGAGTCGTGTTCGCCCTCGCGCTGACCGAGCCTCATGAGTCGCCGCGAGATCAGGTTGCGATCATCGACGCCGGTCTCGAGCAGCTGGAGAAGGGGATCGATCTCTAACGGAACCTCGAGCGAAACGAAGCACTCCATAGCCTGGCCGCGCTCGGCGGCACGATGCGTTGTCCTCGGTCTCGCCCGTAGCCTCCGGCTACGAACGCGACGCTGCGTCCTAGCCTCGCACTCACCGATCGCACCCAGTCGATCGGTCTTCATTCCGCTCGAGGTTCTTACTCGTCGTCGCCCGGTGGGCGGCGCAGGTGCTTGGTGCGAGAGCGGTGTCGCTTGCTGGTCAGGCGCCTCAGAATGGCCGAGCGCGAGGGCTTGGTGGCGGTTCGCTCGGCCACGGGCTCGAGCGCGAGCCGGATCTTTTCCAGCAGTCGCTCGAGCGCGAGCTCGCGGTTGCGTAGCTGACTGCGCTCGTCCTGCGAGACGGCGCGCACCGTGCGGCCGAAGCGTTCGCGCAGGCGCTCCTTCGCCGCCTCGTCGAGCGAGCAGGAGTCAAGCTCGAGGTAGGCCTCGATGCGCGTCTCGTTTTTCTGGGCGTGCTGGCCACCGGGCCCGCTCGAGCGCGAGGCACGGTAGCCGGCCTCGGCGCGGGCCGTCTCCAGCGCCCGCCGGAGCATTTCCTCGGCCGCTTCTCGCTCGTCTGGCTTTCTGGACTCCATTCCCTGGATGATCGCAGGGCGGGCGCACGTCTCGAGCGCCGGACCGTGACCATTTGTCACATTACCTTGACTGAGGGATATATCGGAACCTCTCCCAGCCGATCAATGGCTTACCCCTCGCGGCCGCCGCAGTTCATCAGTAGGTAGTCCGGCCCGCTGAACGCAAGCCGTGGGAGTAAGTAGCCGTGTGAATTCTCAAGGAGGGATGCCGTGTCCCATATCGAGAGCCAGACCGCAACCGGTAGTCGCCCCGGCAGCCTTCAGGCCGCATTAGCCCAGCTAAAAGCACAGCGATCCGATCCGGCACTCGCCATGCCGGCGGGCTTCGTCTATGGCGAGGCGCTGTTCAGGGCGCGCGACGCCGTACGCCTGAAAAGAGATTTGGACGCAGCGCCGCTCGGATCGGAAGGCGTGATCCTCGGTTGGTATGCCAACGAGCCCGAGAACGTCGTCGTCAGCCTAAGCGAGGGTGGAATCGAGAAACTGCCGCGTGCGGCGCTCGAGCTGATCGAAGTCCGGTCGGCCGCCTAACGCAGCATCCCGAGCTCGGCCGAGAGCGACCGAGCTGTGGAGCGGGAGAGCCGGCGGGCCGGCGCTCCCGCTCCGCCGTCTTTTAGTTGGTGTCGTTGTCGATCAGGCCCGAGGCGCCGCGCGAGAAGTCGGCGGCGATCTCGAGGTAGACGTGGCTCAGGTCGCCTGCGCTCGGCTGCACGTAGAAGTGACTGGTCGAGCTGGCGATCTGTTGCAGCGCCGAGTAGGCGGTGATCGAGGGCTGCTCGAGCGGTCCTGTGTAGCCGTTGTAACGGCAGGCGTTGGCGCCGCCGTCCAGAGCATTCAGGTCGTAGCCGATCGAGTAGACGATCGTTCCGCCGGCCTTCACGCCCGCGGCCGAATTCACACCCTGGTGGCAGGGCTGCTTGCGGTAGGGCGAGGTCGACGGGAAGTAGGTCGGCCCGATGTTGGCCGCGCCGTCTGAGAAGAAGACGATCACGTGCGGCACTCCGCCCGCCCGTGTGCGTTGAGCTCTGCCTGGGCTTTCTCGATGGCGAGAGCGTAAGAGGTGTTGCCCGCCGCCTTGAGGCAGTTGATCGTCGAGACGAGCGCCGACGACGTGTTCAGTGAGCCGGCCTTGAGCGCAGTAGTCGTTCGAAAGCGGAACGACCACGTACGGGCTCGAGGTCGAGTTGTAGTTCGAGTCGCTGGGCGTGTTACAGCGACCGGCAATGCTCGTCGCCGGCGGGAAGACGGCCAGTCCGACCCGCTGCCTGGCCGGCTCGAGGAAGTTGAGGAACTCCTTGAGCGCGGTCTTCTCGTTGTTCATGTCGGTGCAGGCCGGATCGTTGGCGCCCCAGTGATCCATGCACATCGAGCCCGTGCGGTCGACGACCAGCATGATGTCCAGCGGCTTGACGCCGCAGTACGAGCAGGCGGTCGCCTTGGCCTTGATGTTGAGCGAGTCGATCCCGAGCACGCGTGCGAAGAAAGTCGGCACGTGAGCCGATCTCCTCGGCGACGACGGCGTTAGCCGGTTCGCATCCGGGCAGGCTCGACAGGCACTTGGTGGTGATCGTCTCGGTGACGTCGCCGATATTCGTCAGCTTGTTCTTGCCAGCCTAGCTCGTCCCGTACTCGCGGGCCGTGGCTGTGGCAGCGCCGCGTCGGGCAATTTCTGTGCCCCCGCCAGCGCCGCGGCGTCGGCCGAAGCCTGTAGCGAGCGATGGGCGTAGTAGGCGTATCCGACGTCGATCGCGAACGCGGAAAGGGCAAGTAGCGCCACCATCGCGATCACCGCGAGCACTATCGTTTGCCCGTCCTCGCGCGATCGGTGTCGGAGGCGAGTGTGCAAGTGCATCTCGTTACCTCCTTTCGGGAACTCGAATCGAAGGCGAGTCGCGCCACGCCGATTCGAGTTCCGGAGTCGGCGGAGCCCGTCGGCTCCGTCTGGCTTTCGTTTCGAGGGGGCAAATCAAGCTCGCTCTCCGTGCGATGCGTCGCGCGGAGAGATGAACCTCAACCTGTCGCCGAGCTCGATCCCGCGCGCAGCGCGGCGCTCCGGCGGGAAGCTCCAGCACCGCCCTGGCGCCGCGCTTCGATGCCGTTCGCCAGGGTGCGCAGATCGTGCGCAATGTGCAGCACGACGCCGCCGCGATCGAGGAAGACGGCGTCGATCGAGAAGCGCATGAAGGCGGTGTGAATCGCGCGGCCGGGCGCAGCAGCAGCGCCTCGCCGGCGCGGAGGTAGCGTCGCCCGAGCAGCCCGCGCATGCGGCTGAGCGGCCGGTCGGCGACGCGGCAGCGGTCGCAGAGCATACGACCGGCCGCGTCGCAGACGAGCAGGACGCGGCCTTTCTCGGGTGTCGTGGACTCAGTAGCCAATGTGAATGTGGTCGTAGTGGTCGGCAAGTGGGAAGGACGGGCCGCCGAATCCGAGCAGCGAGATCACCTGGCGTCGGCAGCACCTCGGCCGGCAGCAGCAGGATCTGCTTGACGGCCCGCGCGGTCACGCTCGACTGCTGCTGGTGCCCGTAGATCGAGACGTCCGTCGAGGGCGGCGATGTCGACGGCGCGTCCGTAGATGTGCGCCGAGATCACTCCGGGCCGCGCGTACAGGCGGTGACCCGTGATCAGGCAGGAGACGCGGACGTCGCCGAAGGACTCGGCCAGGAAGTCGATCATCGCCAGCACGCGCACGTCCACGCGTCCCGGAGGAGATGTCGTCGCGGCCGCCCGGGTAGATCTCGATCCGCTGATCGGCCAGCATCTTGGCCGCGAGGTCTGTCGCGACTGGCAGCGAGGCCGTTCACGAGCGCCTTCAGCCCCAGCGCCTCGTAGTAGTGCTCGAGCACCAGCACGCGTCGGGTGAAAGGCCATTCGTGCTTGTAGGCGCAGCACCGCCTTGCGATCGCCTGGCCAGACGTGAAGCGGGCCGAGGACGGCGGCCTTGCGTTGCAGCAGCGGAGTGCGAGACCTGGCCCGAGCTGTTCGAGTCGCTCGGCGCGAAGAACGGCGAGCAGGAAGGCCCAGTCGAGCCCCTCGGGCCGAGCTGGCCTCGCGAAGTTGCTGCGCGAACTGCGGGCGTCAGCCGAAGCGATGCCGGCGTCGGGTCGGGCAGCGGCTCGGTTGATCCAGTGCACGTTGCCCGTGGTTCCGCTCGAGCCGGCCTCGGGCTCGACCTCGTACGGTTTCGGCGCCTTGTGCAGCGAGGCGTAGCTGGCCTTGGCCTGCTTGCGTGTGCGTATGCCCCGACGACTTGTGCGCCGGCTGTGGCGCCAGAACCGGCTGCGGAGTGGCTCTCGGGCTGCGCGGCCGCGCCCGCGGCGGGAGCGCTCTGCGAGCCGCTCGCGACCGTGCTCGCGGTCGGATGCCGGGCGCCGGCGCGAGACGGCTCGGCGTGGCTGCGGCGGTGGTCGTGGTCGTGACCTGCGGTGTCGCGCGCGCCGTTGGGCGGCGCCGGCTGATCGCCCGGGCCGGCGGGCTGGCCGTCGTCGGTAGTCGTGCGTAGCCGGGTCGGCTCGCTCGATGGTGGTCGTGGCGGTTGTCGTCGGCTCCGTCGGTCGCGGTCGTGTCGGTCGCGGCGTGGTCGCGGTCGTGGTCGTCGGTCGCGGTGTCGGTAGCGCTCGTGTCGGTCGTCTGCGTGCTCTGCCGCCGGCGCTCGGACGGACGGAGGAGACCATCGTGGCGACCTCGTTTCCGGCCGCCGCCGTCAGGGCGGCTCCGGCGAAGAAGAGAAAGGCGAAGAGGACGGTGGTTGCCAGGCGGCGGCGCGGTGGACGCGCTTCTTCTCCGGTTCCCGCGCGCCGGCGGCGCTCGACCTGAACGAGGCGCGGTCCTTCGGGCTCGCCCAGGCTGGTGGGCCAGAAGACGAACCCGTCGTCCTCGAGCCCGGCCTCCTGTCTCGGTCTCGATGCCGGTCGCGCCTGGTCTGCGCGGCGCGCGCGGACCGGCGTTCGTCCTCCCGCCTGCGCGCGGGCTCTCGTCTCTTCCTCATCTACGGCTCCCCCTCATTCAAATCGGCGCCGAGATCACGCTCGGCCCGGATAGCTATCTGCTCCCAGCCGCGATGGGACGTTCTCACACTATGCAATCAGCAAAGCCATTAGCGGTTCCCCCAATGAGGTGAATTACCGCCGGTCGATCGCTAGAAAGAGTGAAGAATCGTCGCGAAATCACCTGCGATGAGGGATTTTAGGTTGGCGTTGGTTTCTCGATTCTGACCTCGCAACCAAACACGGCGGCGCGGCCACGCCACGAAACCACTAGGGGGAGGTTTTGCGGCGTGATGTATTCAAGCGCACCGCACGTGTTGAGCGAAAGAGACGGATCTGGGGGCTACTTCCCGTCTCTCGTTCTGCGCTGAAGCCTCTGCCTGCCGTGTAGACGAAAAGGGGGGTGCAGTTCACATGCGCATGATCGCGCGTTTGCATTTGTTCCTGATGCGTGAGGAGGGGCAGACGATGGCCGAGTACGGCGTCGTTCTGGCTGTAATCACCGTCCTTACGGTTGCAGTGTTCATCGCACTGTCTTCCGGAATTAGGGGCACGATCAACAGCGTCATCAGCGCGATGACGCCGTAGTGAAACGAAGAAGTATTGCTTTATAAAAAGATCCGCCGTTTGGCCACGTGTCCTACGAGCGCATCCTCTCCGGTCCCGGCCTGGAGCGCGTGTATCGCTACCTGGCCACGACCGGCTTCGCCACCGAGCGCCCCGAGCTGCGCCACGAGATGGAGCGCGAGGACCAGGCCGCTGTGATCACGCGCCACGGGCTCGCGAAGGACGACGCGCTGTCCACCCGGGCGCTGGAGCTGTTCGTGTCCGTGTACGGCGCCCAGGCCGGCCAGTTCGCCCTCACCGTCCTCGCCACCGGGGGCGTCTACGTCGCGGGTGGCATCGCGCCCCGGATCATCGCGAAGCTCCAGGACGGCGCGTTCGTCTCCGCGTTCCGCAGCCAGGGGCGCCTGTCGGACCTCGCCTCCCGCCTGCCGGTGCACGTCATCGTGAGTCCGCTGGTCGGCCTGCTCGGCGCCGCGGTCCGCGCCGCCCAGTGATCACGCACCTGTTCTTCGACGTCGGCGGCGTGCTCGGCACCAGCGGCTGGGGCGCCGAGTCGCGCGCCCGCGCGGTGGAGCGCTTCCGGCTCGACGCGACTGATTTCGACCGCCGTCACCGCGAGGTCGTCGGGCAGTGGGAAGAAGGGCGGCTCACGCTCGACGAGTACCTCGACTGCACGGTGTTCGACGTGCCGCGGCCGTTCGCGCGCGAGGAGTTCACCGCGTTCATGCGGGCCCAGAGCGCGCCCTACCCCGAGACCGTCGCCCTCGCCCACGCGCTGGCCGCGGCCGGCCGCTGGCGCCTCATGACCATCAACAACGAGTCGGCCGAGCTGAACGCGTGGCGGGTACGGCATTTCGGCCTGGCGCCGCTGTTCAGCGCCTTCTTCACCTCCTGCTGGCTCGGCGTCGCCAAGCCGTCGCGCCGCATCTACGAGCTGGCGCTGGCGATGGCGCAGGCCGAGGCCGACGCCTCGGTGCTGATCGACGACCGCGAGCAGAACCTCTCCCCGGCCCGCGCGCTCGGCATGCACGCGATCCGGTTCACCACCGCCGACGCCCTGCGCCGCGATCTCGCCGCGCTCGGCGTCGCCCCCGAAGGAGCCCCCATGCCCGAAACCCCGACCCGCCGACTGGAGACCGCGTGAGCGAGCCGTCCGTCGCCGTCCCGCTCCGGCTTTCGGAGCACATGTCCGTGCCCGAGCCCTTCAAGAAGGGCGACCCGTGCACCGCCGTCATCCTCGGCGCCGGCGGCGACCTCACCCGCCGCAAGCTGATGCCCGCGCTGTACCACCTGCTGCACGACGGGCTGCTGCACGACGACTTCTCCGTGGTCGGCGCCGCGCGCGAGAGTCTCACCGACCAGGATTTCCGCGACCGGATGAAGCAGGCCATCCTCGAGTCCGAGGAGATCGGCCACGTGCCGGACGCGACGTGGGACCACTTCGCCAAGCGCATCCACTACGTCCAGGGCGACATGACGGACCCGGCGTTCTTCGCGGCGGTGAGCGCGCGCGTCGCCGAATTCGAGAAGGAGAGCGGGAGCCCGCGCGGCAGGCTGTTCTACCTCGCCCTGCCGCCCTCGGTCTACGGCACCGCGGTCGAGCACCTGTCGGCGACCGGCCTCGTGCCGCGCATCGACGACCCTGCGCAGCGGCCGTGGGCCCGGGTCATCATCGAGAAGCCGTTCGGCTCCAGCCTCGAGACCGCGCGGGCCCTGAACCAGACGGTCCTGAAGCGCCTCGCCGAGCACCAGGTCTACCGCATCGACCACTACCTCGGCAAAGAGACGGTGCAGAACCTCCTGGTGCTGCGATTCGCCAACTCGATCTTCGAGCCGATCTGGAACCGGCAGCACATCCACCACGTGCAGATCACCGCGGCCGAGACCGTGGGCGTCGAGCACCGGGCGGGCTACTACGAGCAGGCCGGCGTGGTGCGCGACATGTTCCAGAACCACCTGCTCCAGCTGCTGGCGCTGACCGCGATGGAGCCCCCGGTCGCGTTTCGCGCCGAGGAGGTGCGTGACGAGAAGGTCAAGGTGCTGCGCGCCATCCGGCCCATCACCGCGGCCACCATCGACGACTTCGCCGTGCGCGGCCAGTACGGCCCGGGGGCCATCGGCGGCGCGGCCCTTCCCGGCTACCGGCAGGAAGAGCGGGTCGCCCCCGGCTCCGCCACGCCGACCTACGCCGCGGTCCGCTTCCTGGTGGACAACTGGCGGTGGCAGGGCGTGCCGTTCTACGTCCGCAGCGGCAAGCGCCTCGCCCGCCGGGCCACCGAGATCGCGATCCAGTTCCGCCGCCCGCCCCATCTGATGTTCCAGAACGGCGGCCGGTCGTTCGCGTCCAACGTCCTCGTGATCCGCATTCAGCCGAACGAGGGCGTATCGCTGTGCTTCGAGATCAAGGTGCCGGGCGTGGACGTGAAGATGACGACCGTGCAGATGGACTTCAGCTACGCCACGGCCTTCGGCGCCACCGACCACTCGGCGTACGAGACGCTGCTCCTCGACGCCATGGTCGGCGACGGCACCCTGTACGCCCGCAGCGACCAGGTGGAGGCGGCGTGGGGCATCGTGGATCCGATCGTGAAGGCCTGGAGCGCCGACCCGCCGCGCGACTTCCCGAACTACGTGTCGGGCTCCTGGGGCCCGGGCATCGCCGACGCGTTCATCGCGCGCGACGGCGCCCGCTGGCGGGAGCCGTAGCGGCGCCGCACCCGACCGACGAGTGACTCGCGCCGCGGCGCCGGGGTCTTTCCCTCCAGGACCCTGCGTCGCGTGCCCGCGCGCCGCACGGATCACCCAGGAGCGGGGGAGTCCATGAGACAAGCGTCCCGGGTGTGGATCGCCGCAGCGGCCGTCGCGCTCGCGGCGGCCTGCAGCGACGGCGGCAGGATCACCAACCCCACGACCAATCCCATCACCGGCCTTCCCCGGGCCCTGACGCCCTCCGAAACGCACCTGGTCGCCGCCGACAACGACTTCGCGTTCCGGCTGTTCGGGGCGATCGCCCGCCAGGCGGGTCCCGGCTCCAACCTCTTCATCTCACCGCTCAGCGTCGGGATGGCGCTCGGCATGACCTACAACGGGGCGGCCGGAACGACGCAGGCGGCGATGCAGGACGCGCTCGGCCTCGGCGGGATGAGCCTACCGGAGGTGGATCAGTCCTATCGGGGCGTGATCGACCTGCTGCGCGGCCTCGATCCGCGCGTGGACTTCACGCTCGCGAACTCGATCTGGTACCGCCAGGACCTCGCGTTCGAGCAGGCGTTCCTCGATACCTGCGAAGCCTATTTCGACGCGGCCGTGCGCGGCCTCGACTTCGCCTCGCCGGACGCGGCGCCGGTCATCAACGCCTGGGTGAGCGACCAGACCGGCGGGAGGATCCCGTCCATCGTGCCCGACCCGATCCCATCGGCCGTCGTCATGTACCTGATCAACGCCGTGTACTTCAAGGGCGCCTGGGTCACGCAATTCGACACGAGCCGCACGGCTCCGGCGCCGTTCACCCTGGCCGACGGGTCGAGCACGCCGGTGCCCACGATGTCCTTCGCGGGTCAGGCTTGGGTCCTGGCCGGCGGCGACGCCGACGTGCAGGTGCTGGATCTTCGCTACGGCGGCGGCGCCTACAGCATGACGATCGTGATGCCCCGCGACGCCGGGGGAATGGACTCGCTCCTCGCCGGCCTCACGCCGGCGCGGTGGGACACCTGGATCGCCGGCCTCGATTCCACCGAGGCGGAGGTCCACATGCCCAAGTTCAGGCTGGCATACGGGCTCCGCTTGAACGACGCGCTCTCGGCACTCGGGATGGGCGTGGCGTTCGAGCCGTGCGGCGGCGGGGCGGCGGACTGCGCCGACTTCACGCGGATGCGCAGCGTTCGGGACCTGTACATCAGCGAGGTGAGGCACAAGACGTACGTGGACGTGGACGAGGAGGGGACCGAAGCGGCGGCGGCGACCTCGGTCGGGATCGGCGCCACCGCCGCCCGGCCTCCCATCGCCATCGACCGGCCGTTCCTGTTCGCGATCCGGGAACGGTTCTCGGGGACGATCCTGTTCCTCGGCAGGCTCATGAATCCCGCCGCGACCTGACCGCGCGGACCCGCCCCTAGCGCCAGGTGCGCCGCAGCGGGTGCGCTTCCGTGTTGAAGATGACCGCGTCGAAATCGAGCGCCGCTGGCGGCGCGAAGATCAGGTAGGCGTACTTCAGCGTTTCGGCCAGGAAGTAGCTCTCCATCCGGTCGCGGCGCTCCTTCGTCACCACGCTCGCGAGGGCCGTGAACCCGTCCGCCGTGCGGGTGTAGTGGAACAGGCTGTCCACCATCACCGTCGCCATGGCGAGGTACCGCTCGTCGCCCGTGATCCGGTAGAGATAGTACGCCGACTCGAGCGCCTCAGGTCGCAGCTCGTAGCCCGGCGACGTCACCTGCATGGTCGCGTAGTCCAGCTCCTCCGGCTCGATGCCCCACGTCGTCCACATCCGGTAGATCGACTGCATCAGCCGTCCGCCTCGGAGCGTGTCTCCGCTCTTGGCCAGCTCAGCGGCGAAATAGGCGTCGAGCGCGCCGAAGTGGGGAAGCGTCCGCGCCCCCGTGTTCATGTCGGCGTGCCCGTACCAGAAGCCCGTGGGCCGGTCGTCCGCCAGGTAGCGGTTCACCGCCGCGATGCTGCTGTCCCACATCCGCCGAAAGTCCTGGTCGCGGAACAGCAGCCACGATTTGAGCAGGTACTCGTAGTACGAGTCGATGCCGCCGCTGACGTGGCTGTCGGGATCCGTCCAGGCGCCGGTGCGCACGTCGATCGCGCTGCCCACCAGCCCGATGACGGAGCGCCGGCCGAACAGGGCGACCACGGCCCGCTTCGCGGCGTCGTAGTAGCGCGGGTCGCCGGTCAGCTTGGAGAGGGTCCCGAACTCGAGCATCAGCGTCCCGATCTCGGCCGGGTTGCTCACGGGGCCGCTCACCGCGCCGGTGTGGAGATTGACGAAGCGGTACGGCATGCCCGTCGGAGACACGAACGCGGGCAGCAGCCGGGTGCCGAGGTCGCGGGCCAGGGCGAGGAAGCGCGGATCGCCATTCAGCTGGTAGGCGCTCAGCAGCCCGCCCAGCTCGCGGATGGTGATCTCGAAGACCTGCACGGGGAAGTCGCGGTCGAAGTGCAGCGAGTCGAGGATCAGCCGCTTGGCGCTGTCGGCCTGCGCGGTGAGCCCCATCAGCACCATCGTGTCGTATCCGTCCACCGGCGTCATCAGCAGGGTGGCCGGATACCAGTCGCGATACCCCCGCGCCAGCGGCCGCAGCTCGTCGTGCCCCCAGGCGTACCGCACGTACCCGTCCCACGCGTGGAGAAGGGCACGGCGGACCGCGGCCGCCTCGCGGGCCGGCGGCGCCTGGGCCGCGGCGCGCCGCGGGCCCGCCGCAAGGAGCGCCACGGCCAGCGCCGGTGCGGCCCACGCGGACCGCGGGCCGGCGGCGGTCACCGCCACCCCATCCGCTCGCGGAGCGAGGTGATGTGGGCGGTGTGGTGCCGCCCGTGCCAGGCGTACATGGCGAGCATGCCGTCCAGCGTGAGGATGCCGGACTCCGGATGGTTGAGCTTGCGCTCGAAATCCGCCGGACCCATGCCCCGCAGGAGGAGCACCCAGCGCTCGTGCAGGGACTCGAGGAGCGAGAGCGACGGAGCGATCGGCCCCCGCACGTCGGGCGTCTCGGCCCAGCGAGCCTGCTCGTAGGGCTTGATGGTCGGCACGTCCTCGGTGAGCGCGAGCTTGAAGCGGATGTACGCGTTCATGTGGCTTTCGGGCACGTGGTGCGCCACCTGCCGCACGCTCCAGCCGCCCGGCCGGTAGGCCGTGTCGAGCTTGCCGTCGTCGAGCCCGGCCACCGCGCGGCGCAGGCGCTCGGGAGCGGCAGCGATCTGCTGGATGTGTTCCTCGCGCTGCGCCGGCGTGAGGGTGGTCACCCTGGTATGGCGGCCCACCGGATACTGCAGATCGGTCATGGGAACCTCGGCGTCGGGGAGCGGATGTTCGACTGAATGATAACCGCGGGGATCGGAGGGCTCCGCTTACCACCGCACGCCGAACCACGCGGCGCTCGGCGACCCGGCGCCGTCGTGCGCCCGCTCCTCGCGCGGGCCCGGGTGCGCCCGGGCGGCCGGCGTGGCCGGCCGGGCTCCCCGCCCGAGGGGGACGACCCCCGCCGTGCCGCCGCGCGCGGGATCGTCGTCGCCGGGGCCGTTCGGACCACCCTCGCGCACCTTGGCGCTCCACTCCTCGATGTCCAGCGCGACGAGCGCCGTGGCGGCGAGCTGCGCCGCGGTGGCGGCTTCGTAGTCCGTGCCCGCCCTGCGCCCCGGGAAGTAGCGGGCGATCATCGCCTCCAAAATCGGCCCACGTTCGGCGGGTTCCGGCTGCGCCGCGGCCGCGCGCGCGGACACGACCACGGAGCGGTAGTTCACCGAGTGGTTGAGCGCCGTCCGCGAGTAGACGAGACCGTCGAGCTCGGTGACGGTGACCGCGACCGTGGCTCCGGCCGCGAGGTGCGACATCAGGCGGCCCCGGACGCCGCCGTGCAGGTACAGGCGGAACGGCTCCGACGCCGAGTAGTGGTACGTCATCGGAATCACCACCGGGCGGCCGCCGTCCACGAACCCGACGTGCGCGACCAACCCCGCGGCGAGGATGCGCGGCGCTTCGTCCGTTCGCGCACGCTCGGGGTGGGCGCGAATGACGGAGGCGAGCGGCGAACGGGAAACGGCGGCCTCACGGGTCTCGGCCATCGGTACGGCTCTCCGGGTCGGTTGGGCACTGGTGGTCACGCTTGGCCTGGATATCTTACGGCGCATGTGGTACCACCAAAAGCTCCAGATTCGCGATATAGATAGTACCAGAATGGAGCCTGTGCGGTGAGCCCCCGGACCGCGTCGAGCGCCCCCACCACCCTGGTGCGTGTCGAGCCGGGCGGCGCCGCTCCGGCCTACCGCCAGATCTGCGACTCGCTCCGCGACGCGATCGTGTCCGGCCGCCTCGCGCCGGGGGCGCGGATCCCCGGCACGCGCTTGCTCGCGAGCGACCTCGGTGTCTCGCGCAACACGGTCAATGGCGCCCTCTCGCAGCTGACGGCCGAGGGCTACCTGCTCGCGCGGCCCCGCGCGGGGACGTTCGTTCACGCGCGCCTTCCCGACGCGTTGCTGGCCGTGCCGCGCCGCGGCACGGGTCCCCGATCCGGCGATCGTCCGTGCGCCGGGAGCCCGCGCGCGCCGCGGCTGCACTCGGCGCTCGCCGAGGCCTTGGAGCGGCTTCCGCTGGCCGCGGGCCGCAGCCTCGTCGAGCCGGCACGCCCGTTCCAGACCGGCGTGCCCGCGCTCGATGCGTTTCCGTGGGCGCTGTGGGCGCGTCTCGCCGGCCAGCGCACCCGCCGCTCCGGCGCGGCGCTCTCGGGCTACGGATCCGTGTTCGGCTACCGGCCGCTGCGCGAGGCCATCGCCGTTCACGTTTCCGCTGCCCGCGGGGCCCGCTGCGTGGCCGATCAGGTCCTGGTCACGGCGGGCGCGCAGCAGGGCCTCGATCTCGTGGCGCGGGTGCTGGTGGATCGCGGCGACGAGGTGTGGCTTGAAGACCCCGGCTACCCGGCGGCGCGCGGCGTGTTCGCCGCCGCCGGCGCTCGCGCCGTGGCGGTCGGGCTGGACCGCGAGGGGCTGCGCCTCCCGGCGGCGCCGGGCGCCGCGTCACCGCGCGTCGTGTACGTCACGCCGTCCAGGCAGTACCCGACGGGCGTGACCATGAGCGCGGCGCGCCGGCTGGAGCTGCTGCGCTGGGCGGCCACCACGTCCACGTGGCTGGTCGAGGACGACTATGACAGCGAGTTCCGCTACGCGAGCCGCCCGCTCAACTGTCTCCAGGGGCTCGACGAGGCCGGGCGCGTGATCTACGTCGGTACCTTCAGCAAGACGGTCTTCCCGGGACTGCGCCTCGGCTACCTCGTGCTACCTCCCGACCTCGTGGAGGCGTTCGGCGAGGCGCGCGCCATCGCCGACCGCCAGCCCCCGGGCCTCGAGCAGGCGGTGCTCGCCGACTTCATCGTCCAGGGACACTTCGCCCGCCACATCCGCCGGATGCGTGCCCTCTACGAGGAGCGCCGCGACGCCCTGCTCGCCGCGGCCGCGGAGATGCTGGAAGGAATCACCTTCGGCGATACGGCCGCCGGCATGCTCGCACTCGCCTGGCTCCCCGCCGGGGTGAGCGATCGCGACGTCGCGCGCCGCGCCCTCGCCAGGGGCGTCGAGGCGCCGCCGCTCTCGCCCTACGCCATCCGCCCCATCCGCTGCGGCGGCCTGCTGCTCGGCTACGCGGGCTACCCGCCCGCGGCGTTGCGCGCGGCCGTGCGATCGCTGGCCGAGGCGCTGCGCGAGAGCGGGCGGTAGACCGCCGGCCCCGCGAGGCCGCTGGCCGCGGCGACCGCAACGCCCACAAGGCCGATGGCGCGGCTGCGCACTTCGAGCGCGACCGCGAGGGCGAGCACCAGCGCCGGGAGCGCGGCCAGCACGACCAGCGCCGGCGTCGGCAGCGGCACCCGGAACGGACCGACCAGGCCTGGCTCCCGGCGCCGCAGCGCGATGAGCGTCGCGAACTCGAGCACCAGCGCCGCGGTGTAGAGGAGCACGTCGGCCGCGAGCAGCCCTTCGAAGGACAGCAGCGCGAACACCGAGTACCCGACCGCCGACGCGAGCACCGCCCGGCGCGGCGTGCCGCGCGCATCGGTCACGCCGAGCGCCGCCGGCAGCAGGCCGTCGCGCGCCAGCACCAGCGGGATGCGCGAATAGACGAGGAGCAGGGCGTTGAACAGCGCGAACGCGCTGACCATGCCGGCCACCGCGATCCAAGCGGCCAGCCAGGTCCCGGCCACCGCACTGGCGATCGCCGGCCACGCACCGTCCGTCCACGTCCGCCACTCGGTGACCGCGAGGACGGGGACGACCGCGAGCAAGTAGGCCGCCGTCACGAGCGGCAGCGCCCGCAGCAGCGCGCGCGGGTACGTCGCGGCCGCGTTCTCGATCTCGCCGCCGATCGTCGAGGCGTTATCCCACCCGCTGTAGTTCCACACGCTCTGCGAGATCCCGAGGCCGAGCGCGCCCAGGAAGGACGCGCCCGTCGCGCGGAACGGATCGTGGGCGAACGCCGCCGCGTGCCCGGCCGCGACCCAGTGGGCCACGGCCACCGCCGCGAGCACCGCAAACGGCGCCAGCACCGCCGCGGTGAACCACCCCGACGCGGCGCCCACGACCCTCGTCCCGCGCAGGTTGAGCCACGTGGCGCCCCAGATCAGCGCCAGCGCCAGCAGCCACGCGGGCAACCGCCCGATGTCGCCGGCGAAGAAGCGGAGGTACTGGAGGAACAGCACCGGGTAGATGGCCATGTCGATCAGCGAGTACATCCAGCTCCACCAGCCGTTGGTGAAGCCCCAGAAGCGGCCGAAGGCGCGCTTCACCCAGACGTAGTAGCCGCCCTCGGCAGGCAGCATCGAGGCCAGCTCGCCGATGAGGAGCGTTTCGGGCACGCTGTAGAGCAGCGGGGTCAGGACGAGCAGCAGCACCGCGACGCCGGGGCCCACGCTGCCGACGAGCCCCTCGACGCCGAACGGGCCGCCGGAGACGTTGAAGAACATCACGGCGACCAGCGGACCGAGGGTCAGGAGCGACGACCCGCCGCGCTTCAGGATGCCACCAGCTCCGTGGTCGTCGCCCGGCAGGCCGGCTTGATCAGATCCAGTGCGTAGCGTCGCTGGGCCCCGCTGCCGTACTTCTCGATGTAGGCCGCGTCGACGGCCTTCTTGAGCCGGTCGCTGCGGGTGCGCACCGCGCGGAAGGGGACAGTGCGGCTCGCGATCCGAATGGCTCCCTGCGGCTCTTCGAGCAGCGTCCGCCACCAGCTCCGGGGCTGGCGGCTCCACGACCGCACGAATACGCGGCCCTGCACCACCACGACCCAGATGCCAATGAACCGGTGCCGCGACGTGCCGGCCCGGATCCGCAGGCTCCGGCCGGTCCGCAACGCCGCGAGCGTTCGGGGCGGGAAGCCACCGAGGGTCACGGCGTGGCCGCGAGCTCGCGGCTGAGCGACGAGCCGGACGCGTAGCGCACGTCTGCGATCTTCCAGGCTCCGGCGCCGACGAGCACCACGGTGACCTCGCGCCGGTCGCCCGCCGGCCAGGAGAACGTGACGGGCACGAGGGCGGTATCGCCCGCAACCGTCGCTGCGCCGACGCGGAACGCCGACGGGTATTCCTGCGAGTCCGTGAAGGGATCGCCCTCGATCTCCGGCGGCTCGTCGACCGGCGACGGACGGGCGAAGTAGGCGCGGCACAGTACGAGGAGGTCCGGCGAGAGCCACCGCGCCCGGTGGCGGACCGCCGCCCTGGTGAACGCCATGTCGTGCACGAAGTGGTACCGGTAGAAGGCGTGCGCGACGTCCGCCGGCGATCCCCCGGCGCGCTGCGCCGAAACTGCGGCCGGCCACAAAGCCAGCAGGAGCACCGGCACGAAGGCCCGCAGGCGCCGGCGCATCTACGCGACGCCCTTGGTGATCGTGACGCCGCGCTCGCGCAGCCCTTTCATCACGCCATCAAAGAAGCGGTCGTCGCCGGCCAGGCGCTCCGGCGGCTGCACGCCCGGGCGCGACAGCTCGCCGCGGGCGAGCATTCTCGCCGCGATCGCGCACGGAAAGCCGGTGGTGCGCGCCATGGAGTGGAAGCCGGTCGCGGGGTCGGCTTCGTCGTACAGGTCCCACGTCCAGGTCCGCCGCGTG
Organism: uncultured Gemmatimonadales bacterium; assembly: GCA_963806755.1. GTDB lineage: Bacteria > Gemmatimonadota > Gemmatimonadetes > Gemmatimonadales > JACORV01 > Fen-1245. The sequence continues at coordinate 325,395 of CAWDZR010000029.1, read as the reverse complement.
CCGCCGACCACACCGACCGCCTCCACGCGCATCACCGTGAGATCCGCCTCGCCCTCCGGCAGCCGCCAGGCGTCGAACAGCAGCCTGGTCGTCACATCGTAGGGACGGACCCGCACGCCGCCCGCCTCGATGGGGTCGAGCGACAGGAATCCCGTCTCGCGGAGCATCCGCATTTTCTCGACGTGGCCCGGCCAGCGGAGCGTCTTCTCCTTCATGAACGGTGCGTGGAGCGTCGTGGCGAGACTGCGGAGCCCGTCGGTGTTGAACGCCTCGACGGTGCCGACCCGCGGCAGGTCCACCAGCTCGACGTCGGTGAGGGCGGGCTTGGTCACCAGCCGCCCGTGCTCGACCCAGCGCGCCGGACGCGTGTACTCCTCGATGACGTCCACGGCCGAGAAGACGACCCGGTACTCGAACGGCCAGACGCGGTGCTTGGGAAGCCCGCCGACCAGGATGAGCATCTGCTCAACGCTGTCGAACTCGTGCTCCGCGCGGCCGCACAGGAGGTTCGAGAGGCCGGGCGCGACCCCGCAGTCCACCACCGCCGTCACGCCCCGCTCGCGGGCCAGGCTGTCGAGCTCGAGGGCGTCCTCGGGCATGAAGGCGATGTCGGCGTAGGGCTTGCCGGCTTCGATGACGAGGCGCAGGAGCCGGTAGCCCATGTGGCCGGGGGCCGCACCCACGACGACGTCGGCGCCCGCGATCGCGCGGCGCACCGCCGCGTCGTCGGTGAGGTCGAGCGCGACCGTGGCCAGGCCCTCGCCGGCCAGGCGGACCCGCGTCGCCTCGGCCGCGTCGGCGACGGTGACGCGAAGGTCCTTGTCGCCGGCGAGCTCACGCCCGATCACGCGGCCGACCAGCCCACCCCCGAGGACGACGATCTTGCTCACGCCGACGCTCCTTGTCCCGCGCCATTGAACTTCCGCCACCAACCCGGCCCCCATACTCTACCGCCCGCCGGAACACGATGACAGGTTGCTACCTTCCCAGCGGTGGTTCCTGGGTCCGACCGTCGCGACGAGGGTCCGATGCGCGTGCTCTATATCGGCGGGACCGGCGAGATCAGCTTCGACTGCATCCACGAGTCCGTGCGCCGCGGCCACGAGGTAACGGTCTTCAACCGCGGCCACCACAACGCCGGGCTGCCGCGCGAGTGCCGGTTCGTCCTCGGCGACCTGGAGGACGACGCGGCGTACCGGCGCCTCGCCGCCCCCGGCTACGACGTCGTGTGCCAGTTCCGCCTCTTCGACCCCGCAGCGCTGGCGCGGGACCTGGAGACGTTCGCCGGCCGCTGCGGCCAGTATGTGTTCATCAGCTCGGCGTCGGCGTACCGCAAGCCGGTCCGGCGGCTGCCGATCACCGAGGCGACGCCGCTCGAGAATCCGTTCTGGGCGTACTCCCGGGCCAAGGCCGAGATCGAGGCGTGCCTGCGGTCGCAGGGCCGCCTCCCGTTCACGATCGTGCGCCCGAGCCACACCTATCGGACCAGGATGCCGACCCCGATGAGCGGCACGATCGAGGTCTCCCGGCTGCTGCGCGGCAAGCCGGCGGTGCTGCACGGCGACGGCGAGTCCCTGTGGACGGTGACCCACGCCGAGGATTTCGCCCGGCCCTTCGCCAAGCTGCTCGGCGAGCCGCGCGCTCTCGGCGAGGCCTTCCACATCACGGGCGATCGCGCCTGGTCGTGGAACGAGATCTTCGAGGCCATCGCGTCCGCGCTCGGCATGGCGAAGTGCCCGCTGGTGCACGTGGCGAGCGAGACGCTGGTGCGCTACAACCCCGCGTGGGCGGGTCCGCTCCTCGGCGACAAGAGCCCGTCGGTGACCTTCGACAACCGCAAGGTAAAGGCGGTCGTAGGCGAGTTCGACTGTCCGATCGATCCCTGGCAGGGGATGCGGATGGTCGCCGAGCGGTATCCGCCGGCGGCGGAGGAATTCGACCCCGCACTCGATGCGCTCCTCGACCGCATTGTCGTGGAGCAGGACCGGCTGGGCCGCTGAGTGTTGTTGAGGGAGTGGCCAGGGGCGGAGTCGAACCGCCGACACGCGGATTTTCAGTCCGCTGCTCTACCAACTGAGCTACCTGGCCGGACGATGCGGCACAAGAACTTAGCGGCCTTTCGGGCGGCGTGGGAGTGGTGGGAAGCCCGCCGCCAGTCGCTTGTTGCCGAAGAACCTCCGGGCACGACCCGCGGCCGAATACCGTCCCTTGACCCTCCCGTGGTGCCCGGCAACATTCGCTCGACTCCAATGACATTCCCTCTTTTGGCTCTCCTGCCCCGGCCATGCCCATGCCCGATCTGCGCAGCCTGATCCGAACGGTCCCGGACTGGCCGAAGCCGGGCGTCCAGTTTCGCGACATCACGACGCTCTTGCGCGACGCCGCGGGTTTCCAGGAGGCGGTGCGCCAGCTCGCGGGCCGCTTTGAGGGCGCCGGCGTGCGGAAGGTCGCGGGCATCGAGGCGCGCGGCTTCATCGTCGGCGCGGCGGTTGCCCACCACCTCGGCGTCGGGTTCGTGCCCATCCGCAAGGCCGGCAAGCTGCCCTCCAGGGTCATCGGCTGCGACTACGCGCTCGAGTACGGCACCGACCGGGTCGAGATGCACGTGGATGCAGTGGAGAAAGGTGAGGCGGTACTGCTGGTGGACGACCTGATCGCGACCGGCGGCACAGCCGCCGCGTCGGTCAAACTCCTCGAGCAGGCCGGCGCGAAGATACTCGGCGCCGCATTCGTGATCGACCTCCCCGCGCTCGGCGGTCGCCGCAGGCTCGAGGCGCTTGGCTACTCCGTCCACGCCCTCGTGGCGTTCGAGGGCGAGTAAGCAGCGTGCAAGGAATCCTGCTCGGCCTGCGCGCGGCGGCGCCCGGGACGCGGCGACTTTCGCAACCCGGGCCGGGCGCGCAGTTTATCAGCCCATGCACACCTTCCCGAACCTGACCATCCTCGACCACCCGCTCATCAAGCACAAGCTGCACGTCCTGCGGGACAAGCGGACTCCGGTCAAGGACTTCCGCGACCTCGTCGGCGAAATCGCGATGCTCATGGCCTACGAGGTCACCAAGGACCTGCCCACCGAGCCGGTCGAGCTCGATACGCCCCTCGAGCACATGACCGGGGAGAAAGTCGCCGGCAAGAAGCTGGCGCTGGTGCCCGTGCTGCGCGCGGGCCTCGGCATGGTGGACGGCATCCTCCACCTCGTGCCCGCGGCCCGGGTCGGCCACATCGGACTGTATCGCGACCACGAGACGCTGCAGCCGGTGGACTACTACTACAAGGTGCCGAGCGCGCGGGAGCAGCGGGACTTCTTTCTCCTCGACCCCATGCTCGCGACCGGCGGCTCGGCGGCGGCGGCCTGCTCCACCCTGCGCAAGTCCGGCGCCCGCTCCATCCGGCTGCTGTGCATCGTCGCGGCCCCCGAGGGCGTCCAGAAGATGTTCGAGGAGCACCCCGACGTGCCGGTCTACGCCGCCGCACTCGACCGCCAGCTGAATGAGAACGGCTACATCCTCCCGGGACTCGGCGACGCCGGCGACCGGCTGTTCGGGACCCGCTGATGCGGCTCACCTGCTGGGGCGCGGCCGGCGAGGTGACCGGCTCGATGCATCTCCTCGAGATCGGCCCCAAGCGCCTGCTGCTCGACTGCGGGCTCTTCCAGGGGCGCCGCGAGGAAGCTCGCAAGAAGAACGAGGCCTTCCCGCTCGACGTCGGCGGCATCGACGCCGTCGTCGTGAGCCATGCCCACATGGATCACACGGGCCGCCTGCCCATCCTGATCAAGAAGGGGTACGCGGGGCCGATCTTCTGCACCTCCGCCACGCGAGACCTCGCCAGCGTGATGCTGCCCGACTCGGGGTTCATCCAGGAGAAGGACTTCGAGTTCCTGAAGAAGCGCGGCCACGCCGGTCTCGCCGAGCCGCTCTACACCGCGGCCGACGCGACGCGGGTCGTGGATTCGATGGTGAGCCTGCCCTACGACCGCGCGCTCGAGATCACGCCGGGCATCAAGCTGACCTATACCGACGCCGGCCATATGCTCGGCTCCGCCTCCGTCGTGCTCGATATCGAGGCGGCGGGCGCGAAGCGCCGCGTGGTCTTTTCCGGCGACGTCGGTCGCTGGGGACTGCCCATCATCCGCGACCCGAAGCCGCCCGTGGGCCCGGCCGACGTCCTGATCGTCGAGAGCACCTACGCCAACACGGTCCACGAGTCGGTGGTGGAGGCGCAGAGCAAGCTGGCGGACTACGTCAACAAGGTGGCGAAGCGCGGCGGCAAGATCTTCATCCCCGCGTTCGCCATCGAGCGCGCGCAGGAGCTGATTTACGAGCTGCACGGTCTCGTGCGCGACGGCGCGATTCCGAAGATCCCGATCTACGTGGATTCGCCGCTCGCGGTGAACGCCACCGACGTCTTCCGTCTCCACCCGGAGGCGTTCGACCATTCGGAGCGGCTGGTGCACGAGACCGACGACCTGTTCCGCTTCCCGATGGTGAAGTACGTGCGGAGCGTGGAGGAGTCGAAAGCGTTGAACGCGCTCCACGGCCCGCTCATCATCATCGCGGCGTCGGGGATGATGGAGGCTGGGCGGATTCTCCATCACCTGCGCAACGGCCTAGGCGACCATCGCAATCTCGTCCTCATCGTCGGCTTCCAGGCGAGCTACACCCTCGGTCACAAGATCCAGGAGGGTGACAAGGAGGTCCGGATCTACGGCGAGATGGTACCCGTTCGCGCCGAGGTCGCCACGATCGGCGGCTACTCGGGCCACGCGGACCGCAACGAGCTGCGGCAGTGGGTGCAGGGGCTGGGCGACGTGCCCAAGCGCGCCTTCACGGTGCACGGCGAGACCGAGCAGCTCCAGGCCATGGCCGAGCTGCTCCGGGGCCTGGGAGTCAAGCAGACCGACATCCCGAAGCTGGGCGAGGCGTTCGAGATCTAGCTAGGTTGCAGCCATGCGCCGGCTCGTTGCAGCCGCCGTGGCGCTGCTCGTGGCGGCGTGGGTCTTTTCGGCCGTGGAAGTCGTCCGGGCGGCGCGGCGGGACGACGCCGCTCCGGCCGACGCCATCGTCGTCCTGGGCGCCGCCCAGTACAACGGGCACCCCTCGCCCGTGTTCCGGGCCCGGCTCGACCACGCGGCCGCTCTGTTCCGCCGCGGCCTCGCGCCGCACCTGCTGGTGACGGGCGGGGTGGGCTTCGGGGACACCGTCAGCGAAGCCGCCGTCGGCCGCCGCTACCTGATCGCCGGCGGAGTCGACTCCGCGGCGGTCGTCGCCATCGCCGCCGGACGCTCGACCGAGCCCTCGCTCCAGGCCGCCGCCAACTGGATCCACGCCCACGGGGGACGCCGCACCATCCTCGTGAGCGACGACTTCCACATGCTGCGCCTCTCGATCACTGCACGCCGGCTGGGCCTCGCGCCCCTCGGCTCCCCGGCCCGCCACAGCCCGATCGCCGCCAACCGCCGCCTCGAGCTGGGCTACCTGTTCGCCGAGTCGTTCAAGGCCCCCATCGCCTACCTCGTGACCCGGAACGTCCTGTGAGCGAACCGTCGCGCGACCGCCTCGGCTCGCGCCGCATCTACACCGGCCGCGTGCTGAACCTCGACGTGGACACCGTGCGCTTCCCGAACGGCTCGAGCGGCGAGTTGGAGATGATCCGCCATCCCGGCGCTTCCGCCGTCCTCCCGGTGCTCTCGGCGGACGACGCCGAGGATCCCCAGCTGCTGCTGATCCGGCAGTATCGCTATGCCGCCGGCGGCCCCATCTGGGAGGTGCCGGCCGGCAAGCTGGAAGACGGCGAGCAGCCCGAGGCGTGCGCCCGCCGCGAGCTGCTGGAGGAAACCGGCGCCACGGCCGGCCGCTGGGACCGGCTGACGACCGTCTACACGACGCCGGGCTTCACTGACGAGCGCATCCATTTCTTCGTCGCCCGCGACCTGATCGTCAATCAGGACGCCACGCGGCGGGAAGCCGACGAGTTCATGGAGGTGAAGGCTCTGCCAGTGAGCCAGGTGCTGGAGATGATCCGGCGGGGGGAGGTCACGGATGCGAAGACGATCGTAGCTGTTCTCTTTTTTGCAGGCTTTCGGCTCGAACTGTAGCTTTTGGAGGACGGTTCGCCGACACACGTTCCAGCGATTCTGTGCTCCTGATCACGTCAAGTCTCTTCCCGACAATGCGTTGGACGATATGCCAGTTGGGCATGGAAATCCGGTATAGTTCCTGCTCGTAGGGGAGAATGGGACTCCTCTTTCAAGCGGGTGCGACGTGACCTTGGTGGCGCATGGCGGTGTCCGCGAACTCCGGCACTCTCCGGCGAGTGACCTTGCGGATCTCGACGACGCCCAGGTGGTCCAGGCTTTTCTCGACGGCCGCGAGCGCGCCTTCGACGAGCTGGTTGCCCGCTATCAGGTTCGCCTCCTCAACTTCGTCTATCGCACCGTCGGCGACCGCGAGCGCGCCGAGGATCTCGTGCAGGAGGTGTTCATCCGGATCTACCGGCACCTGCACCGCTTCGACCAGACCAAGAAGTTCTCGACCTGGGCGTACACCATCGCCTCGAACCTCGCCAAGAACGAGCTGAGGAACCGCAGTCGCAATCCCCTCGTGCTCTTCCAGACCATCAAGCGCAACTGGGAGGCCGACCACCGCCCGCTGCAGTTCGAGGACTCCAGCTCGCGCCCGGACGACCTGTTCTACAAGCGCCACCTGCGGGAGCTGGTGGAGCAGTCGGTGTCCCAGCTCCCCGAGCATCACCGGGTGGTCTTCGTCCTGCGCGAGCTGGAGGGCAAGACCTACGAGGAGATCGCCGACATCACCGGATGCAACCTCGGCACCGTGAAGAGCCGCCTCAACCGGGCGCGCAACAACTTCGCGGCGATCATCGCGCCCCACCTGGACTAGGCCGGCGAGCCCGGCGGAACAGCCGCGGCGCTTCGAGGTAGTATGAGGGTCCCTGTTTGCGGGCCCGCATGAATTGCTGCGAATTCCGAGAAAAATACTCTGACTACGCCGACGGCCTCCTGACTGCCGTGGAGGCCTCCGAAGCGCGTCTCCACATGGGCGCGTGCGGAGAGTGCCGCCGCTTCGACGCGGCATTCCGCGCCGGCATCGATGCGCTGCGCACCCTTCCGGCGGTCGGGATGTCCAGAGGTTTCGGCTCCCGGCTGCGGGCGAGGCTGCGGCGGGAGTTCACCGTCAGGGTGCCCGTGATGGCCACCTGGTCGGGCGCCATGGGCACGCTCCTGCTGGTGGCGACGGTGGGCGCGGTCGGATGGGACCTGCTCACTTCCCGCACGGCGCGGCACGATACACTCCCCGTGGGGCGCACGGCGCTGACCTGGCCGAGCGCGTCGGTCGCGGTGCCGGCGCAGGCCCCGGTGGTCCTGGTTGAACCCTTCGACAGCATCGTCATTTCCCCCGACGCCTTCCACCCTCTGCAGTCCGCTCTGGTCCAGTCCGCCCTGGCGGCGACGACCGGCCAGGTCGCCACGGCGGGCGGGGACCGCCCACGCTACGACCTCTCGGTCGTGTGGGGGGGGCCGTAGCGCCGGCGAGGCTTTTGCCGCACCACCTTTCGGGCTAAGTTGGGCCCGATGCCCGGCCGGTCATTCGATGCATTTCAGCGCTCCCTCGCCAAGGGTGAAATCCGGCCCGTTTACTACTTTTTCGGGGACGAAGACCTGCTCAAGGACGACGCGGTGCGCGACGTCCTGGAGCGCGCCGTCGAAGCGCCGACACGGGATTTCAACCTCGACCGCCGGCGGGCGCCGGAGCTGTCGGCCGAGGAGTTCCGCGCCCTGGTCGAGACGCCGCCGATGCTGGCGGCGCGCCGCGGCGTCGTCCTGACCGAAGTGGAGTGTCTGCAGCTGAAGCGCGCGAAGCAGCAGGCGCTGCGTTCGGCCCTGCTCGGGTACCTGGCCCGCCCGGCGCCCGACACGGTGCTCGTGCTGGTCCAGTCCGGGGGCACGAAGCCGGATCCCGAGCTGCAGCGCGCGGGTCACGGCGTGGATTTCGAGGTGCTGGAGCCGGCGCGCGTGGTGCGGTGGATCCATCACTACGCGAAGAAGGAGCATGCGCTGACGCTCGAAGAAGACGCGGCGCAGCTGCTCCAGCGGGCGGTCGGAGACGACCTCCCGCAGATCGCGGCGGAGATCGCGAAGCTCGCCGCGGCGACGCAGGGGCGTGCCGTCACGGCGACGGACATCACCGACCTGGTGGGCGTGCGCGAGGGCGAGACGGTCGGGGACTTCCTCGACGCGGTGACGGCGCGGCGGTTCAGCGCGGCCGCGGCGATGGTTCCCACCATCATGCTGAGCCCGGGCAACACCGGGGTGCGCCTCATGGGAGCGTTGGGAACCGCGCTGGTGGGTCTCGGGCTGGCGCGAACGCATCTTGACGCCGGGACGTCCCCCGCGGCCGCAGCGGATCGCGTGTACCAGGCGCTCGAGGCCGCCCGGCCCGCGGGCCTGCGGAACTGGCGCGACGAGGCGGCCCGCTGGGTCGCCGACGCCGCCCAGTGGACGGCCGGCGAGGTAGACGCAGGGCTCGCCGCGGCGTTGCGTGCCGACGCCAGGCTCAAGGACACGAAGGTGTCGGGAGAGGCCGAGATCGTGATCGAAGTGGTGCTGTCGCTGGGCGTGCCGGAGCGGAGCGCGGCATGAAGAAACGGGCACGGGGGCACGACGGCACGGCGGCACGGGGTATCGTGTCAAGGGCGCTGGTCTTTGCCGTGCCCCTGTGCGCTTGTGCCCCTGTGCCCGTCTTGCAGGCCCAGAACAATCCCGCCATCAAGGCGGCGATCCAGCTCGCGGCCGGCGGCCGGGGCGACTCGGCGCGTCGGCTCGTGGCCACCGAGTTGGCGAAGGCCAAGCCCGGCGACCCCGCCTACGTGGAGGCGCTGTACTGGAGCGGCCGGCTGGCCGCGTCCGGCGACAGCGCCGAGAGCGACCTGCGCCGCGTGGCGATCGAGTACTCCAATTCGCCATGGGCCGACGAGGCGCTGCTGCAGTTGACCCAGCTCGCCATGGCCGCCGGTAACGGCGCCGGGGCCCTGCAGCTCGCGGAGCGGCTCCGCAACGACTATCCCGGCAGCCCCCTGCGCTCTCAGGCGGCGCTGTGGGCGGGGCGCGCCGCGTTCGAGGTCGGCGACCCCGCCACCGCCTGCGCCCTGCTCGACTCGGCGCGGACCGAAACTCCGGACGACGTCGAGTTCCAGAATCAGGTGGGCTTCTACCACAGCCGCTGCGCGGTGGTCGAGAGCCTGCAGCGCGCCGACTCCGCGCGGCCCCGGCCGGCGCCCGGCGCCGCCCCCACCGACACCGCGCATCCCGCGCCGGCCGCGGCGCGCCCCGCGACGAAGCCCCCTGCGGCCGCTGCGCCGGCCGCACCCACACCGGCACCCCGCTACGAGGTGCAGGTGCGCGCTACGCGCTCGAGCCGGACCGCGCGGGAAATGGTGACGCGCGTCGCCCGCGCGGGGCTGCACGCCCACGTCGATACGAGCGACGACGGGATCTTCCGGGTGCGGGCCGGTCCGTTCGCCGGTGAGCGCGAGGCGACGCAGGCCGCGGAGCGGCTGCGCCGGCTGCTCGGCGGGCACCCCTTCGTCGTGTCTCCGTCGTGACGCTGCCCGGCCTCGACGTTTCGACGCCGCTGATGCAGCAGTACCGCGAGATCAAGGCGCGGCACCGCGACGCCATCCTGCTGTTCCGGATGGGCGACTTCTACGAGATGTTCGAGGACGACGCGGAGGTGGGGGCCCGCACGCTTGGCCTCACCCTCACCTCGCGCAACAACGGCGCGGCGGCGGAGACGCCACTGGCCGGCGTGCCCGCCAAGGCGGTCGCCGGGTACGTGAAGCGGCTCGTGGAGCGCGGCTTCCGGGTCGCCATCTGCGACCAGGTCGAGGACCCGAAGCTCGCCAAGGGAATCGTGCGGCGGGAAGTGATCGAGGTCGTGACGCCCGGCGCCGTCATGGCGGACGACCTGCTCGAAGAGCGGCGCAACACCTTCCTCGCCGCGGTCGCGACCGACGGCGCGCGCGCCGGCTTCGCGGCGGCCGATCTCTCGACCGGCGAGTTGGTCCTCGAGAGCGTGGCCACGCCGGCACTCGAGGCCGCGCTACAGCGCTACAACCCCTCGGAGGTGATCGTGGCGGAGGGGGCGGCCGCGCTCGCGCCCTCGGGCGTGCTGGTGACCCGGCGCGAGGGCTGGGAGTTCGATCCCGCCCTCGCCGCGGAGGAGCTGGCGCGCCGCTTCGCGCTCGCCTCGCTCGACGGTCTCGGCATCGCGGCCGACGACACCCTGGCGGTGGGAGCGGCCGGCGCCCTGCTCCGCTACCTCGGCGAGCTGCAGCCGGGAGGCGTGCCGCAGCTGCGCCGCCCGGTCGCCCGGCGCGCCGAGGGGCGCCTGTATCTCGACGCGATGACGCGGCGCAACCTTGAGCTGGTCGAGCCGCTCCGCCCCGGGGGCGAGGCGTCCACGCTCCTCGCCGTCCTCGACCGCACGATGACGCCGATGGGTGCGCGGCTGCTCCGCCAGTGGCTGCTCGCGCCCCTGACCGACCCCGCGGCCATCGCCGCGCGCCACGACGCGGTGGGCGCGCTGGTCGCCGACGAGCCGTGCCGCACCGCGCTGCGCGAGGCCCTGGACGGGGTGCGCGACCTCGAGCGGCTCGGCGCCAAGGCCGCGGCCCGGCGCGCCACCCCGCGGGATCTCGGGGCCCTGCGCGATTCCTTCGCCCGGCTGCCGCGGCTCGCCGAGCGGCTGGAGGGCCTCTACAGCCTCGACCGGGGATTCGACCCGCTCGCCGATCTGGCGGCCTCTCTCGCCGCCGCGCTCGTGGACCGGCCGCCCGCAGCGCTGGGCGACGGCGACGTGATCCGGCCGGGGTTCGCGCCGGCCCTCGACGAGCTGCGCGCGCTGCGGGACGGCGGACGCTCGTACATCGCGTCGCTCCAGGCCCGCGAGCGCGCACGCACCGGCATCGCGTCGCTGAAGGTCGGCTACAACAAGGTCTTCGGGTACTTCATCGAGGTCACCCGCGCCAACCAGGCTTCGGTCCCCGCGGACTACGAGCGCCGCCAGACGCTCACCGGCGCGGAGCGCTACGTCACCCCGGAGCTGAAGGCGCACGAGGCCAAGGTGCTCGGGGCCGAGGAAGAGATCGCCCGACTTGAGGAGCGCCTGTTCGCGGAAGCCCGCGAGGGCGTCGGCGCGGCGATCGCGCGCGTCCAGGAGACCGCCTCCCGGGTGGCGGCCGCCGACACCCTGGCGTCGCTGGCGGACGTGGCGGCGCACCACCAGTACGTGCGACCCGAGATCTCGGCCGACTTCACGCTGGCCATCGAGGGGGGTCGGCACCCCGTCGTCGAGCGCGTGATGCCGCGCGAGGCCTTCATCCCCAACGACGTGCGCCTCGACGCCGAGCAGCAGATCATGATCGTCACGGGCCCCAACATGGCGGGCAAGAGCACGGTGCTGCGCCAGGTCGCCCTGCTGGTGCTGATGGCCCAGGCGGGCTCCTTCGTGCCGGCCCGCGCGGCGCGCGTGGGCGTGGTGGATCGCCTGTTCACCCGGGTGGGGGCGAGCGACGATCTCGCCCGCGGACAGAGCACGTTCATGGTGGAGATGGCCGAGACCGCGGCGATCCTGCACAACGCGACCCGTCGCAGCCTCGTCCTGCTCGACGAGATCGGCCGCGGCACGTCCACCTACGACGGCGTCGCCATCGCATGGGCGGTGGCCGAGTTCCTCCACGAGCGCCTCGGGTGCAAGGCCGTCTTCGCCACCCACTACCACGAGCTGACGCAGCTCGCCGACCGGTTCCCGCGCATCGCCAACTACAACGTCGCCGTCCACGAATCGGGCGACGACGTCATCTTCCTGCACCGCCTGCGCCCGGGCGGGGCGGATCGCTCCTACGGCATCCACGTCGGGCGGCTGGCGGGACTCCCTGCCGAGGTGCTGAGCGTCGCCGGCGAGGTGCTGCGCGCACTCGAAGCGGGGCACCGCGTGGCGACCGTGCCCTCGCCGGCCGACCAGCTCGCGCTGTTCGCGCCTGCGGAGGATCCCGTCGTGGCCGAGCTGCGGGCGCTCGACCTGGACGGCCTCACGCCGCGCGAGGCGCTCGCCATGCTGGCCGACCTGCAGCGCCGGGCGCAGAAGGGACGGGAGGCATGATGGAGCCGCGAATGCCGGAGGGCACCGGGGCACCGGGACACCGGGGGACAGAGGCTCGCGGGCGCCAAGCCTCCCGTGCCCTCCGGCTGCCGTGCTTCTGTACCTGCTTGGTCTTGGCCGTCGCCTGTCGCGGCGGCAGCGACCGCGCGCCCGCGGCGCCCGTCCGCGAGAACGATGTGCCGGTGGCGGTCAACAGCGAGTCGCCGTTCCAGTATCCGCCCGACCTGTACGATCAGGGGGTGGAAGGCGAGGTCCGGCTCCGTCTGTTCGTGGACTCCACGGGGCGCGTCCATCCCGAATCCACGGTCGTGGCGACGACGTCCGGAACGCCCGGCCTCGACTCGGCCGCGGTGCGCGGGGCGGCGCAGCTGCAGTTCGCACCAGCCCACCGCGACGGTCAGCCGGTCGGCATGGCGTTCTACCAGCCGGTGATCTTCCGGCGCATCGAGGGCCCCAAGGCTACGCCCGAATGAGCCCCCTTTCCGCTCCCCTGGACAGCGTGCTCGAGGCCGTCGGCGGCACCCCGCTGATCCGGCTACGGCGTGTCACCCGCGGCCTGCGCACCCCGGTGCTGGCCAAGGCCGAGCAGCTCAACCCCGGCGGCTCGGTCAAGGACCGCATCGGGCTCGCGATCATCGAGGCCGCCGAGCGGAGCGGCGCCCTGAAGCCCGGCGGCGTGATCGTGGAGGGGACCAGCGGCAACACCGGCGTCGGGCTGGCCATCGCGGCTGCCATCAAGGGCTACCGTTGCATCTTCACGATCCCCGACAAGATGTCCACGGAGAAGATCCGGCTGCTGCGCGCGTTCGGCGCCGAAGTGGTGGTGGTGCCGACCGCGGTGCCGCCCGATCATCCCGAGTACTACATCCAGAAGGCCAAGGCGATCGTCGCGGCCACCCCGGGTGCCGTGCTCGCCGACCAGCACTTCAACCCCGTCAATCCGGACGCGCACTACCGCACCACGGGCCCCGAGATCTGGGAGCAGACCGGCGGGAAGGTGACGCACTTCGTCTGCTCGCCCGGCACCGGCGGGACCGTATCGGGCGTCGGTCGCTACCTCAAGGAGCGCAATCCGCGCGTGCGCGTCGTCGCGCCGGACCCCGTGGGCTCGATCTACTCCGAATACGCCGCCTCGCACCGGAAGGGCGAGGGATTCCCCTACAAGGTCGAGGGCGTCGGCGGCGACAAGATCCCCACGTCGCTCCACTTCGACGTGGTGGACGAGTTCGTGACGGTGAGCGACCGGGACGCCTTCCGGATGGCACGCCGCCTCACCCGGGAGGAAGGGTTGTTCGTCGGCGGCTCGACGGGGATGAACGTGCACGCGGCGCTCGAAGTGGCGCGGCGGCTCGACGACCCCGGCGCGATGGTGGTGACGGTGCTGTGCGACACCGGCGAGCGCTACCTCTCGAAAGTGTACGACGACGAGTGGATGCGCGAAAACCAGATGCTCGACGCGGCGCCCGTGACGGTCGCGGCGCTGATGGGCCAGCGGCCGGCGCAGATTCCGCCGCTGGTAGCGGTGGCCCCGTCGGCCAGCGTCCGGCAAGCGCTCAACCTCATGAGCACGTACGGCATCTCGCAGGTCCCGGTCATCTCCGGCGACGATTGCGTCGGCTCCGTGACCGAGGGTCCGGTGATCGCGCGGGCCCTCGAGGACGCGAAGCTGCTCGAGCGCTCCGTGGCCGAGGTGATGCAGCCCCCGTTCCCGGTGGTGGACGCGGCGCTTCCGATCGAGGGGCTGACGTCCCTGCTCTCGCGCGAGACGCAGGCGGCGCTGGTCCGCAAGGACGGCCGGCTCGCCGGCATCGTCACGCGCTACGACGTGCTGCGCCAGGTGGCGGGCATCCGATGAAAGTCGCCGTGCTGACGGGCGGGACGTCGATGGAGCGGGACGTCGCGCTCGCGACGGGCCTGCAGATCACCGCGGCGCTGCGCGCCCACGGCCACGCGGTGCACGTGGTGGATCTCGCCACCGGGTTCGTGCCCCCCGAACAAGAGGCGGCGCTCCTGCCGGCGGGGGTCGGCCGCGAGCCGCCGCCGGCGGCGCGGCTCCGCGAGCTGGAGCGGGGCATGCTCTCGGCGGGACTCGGAGAGGTCCCCGCCATCCGCGAGGCGGACGTCGTCTTCATCGCCCTCCACGGCGGCGTGGGCGAGGACGGCACCGTCCAGGCGGTGCTCGACGTCATCGGCGTGCCCTATACCGGCAGCGGGCACCTCGCCTCCGCCCTCGCGATGGACAAGGACCTCTCCAAGCGCGTCGCGCGCGACGGCGGCCTGGCCGTGCCGGCCTGGGTGATGACGCCGACCGACGCGGATGAGGTGCAGCGTGACGTCGGCTACCCCTGCGTCGTCAAGCCGTCCAAACAGGGATCGTCCGTCGGGCTCACACTGGTCAAGCGCGCGCCGGATCTCGCGGCGGCCCTCGACCTCGCGGCGCGCTACGACGACGAGGTCATGATCGAGCAGTTCATCCCCGGGCCCGAGCTCACCGTGGGCATTCTCGGCGACGCGGCGCTCCCGGTGATCGAGATCCGCCCGCAGCACGAGATGTTCGACTACGAGTGCAAGTACCAGCCCGGGATGAGCGAGGAGATCTGTCCGGCCCCCATCGAGCCCGCGCTCGCCTCACGGGTCCAGGACGCGGCGCTCCGGGCGCACCGCGCCCTCAAGCTCGCGGGGTACAGCCGGATCGACTTCCGGGTCGACGCCGATGGGGCGCTGTATTTCCTCGAGGCCAACACCGGCCCAGGCATGACCGCCGCCAGCCTCATTCCCAAGGCCGCCCGCGCCGCCGGTATGGACTTCCCCGCCTTCGCCGAGGCCATCTGCCGCCTGGCGCTGGCGCGTCACGGAACAAAGCCGTAAACCGGGGGATACCTCTCGGTCGACCCTATGGAATACGACGGCTCTCCCTTCGCTCTGACCCCGTGGGTGCGGCGGCTGCTGGTCGCCACGGGCATCGTGTACCTGCTGCAGGTGACCGTCTTCACGAGCCCGTGGCTGGTGGAGACGTTCGGGTTCCGGCCGTCCCTTGCCCTGGAGCGCCCCTGGACGCTGCTCAGCTACGCGCTCCTGCACGGCAATTTTCTGCACATCTTCTTCAACATGCTGGCGCTGTTCATGTTCGGCCCGATGGTCGAGAGCCACATGGGCGGCCGCCGGTTCATCCGCCTCTACGTGATCTCGGCCCTGGGCGGCGCGGCGCTGTCGGCGGCGCTGCTCCCGTTGGCCGGCGACAGCCTGATCATCGGTGCGTCGGCGGCGATCTTCGGCGTCATGCTCGCGTTCGTGCTCGAGTGGCCCGATGCGCCGATCTACGTCTTTCCGCTGCCCGTGCCGGTGAAGGCGAAGTGGCTGCTGATCTTCTTCGCGGTCGCCAACGTGCTGCCGGTCGCCTTCCAGATGCACGACGGCGTCGCGCACCTGGCGCACGTGGGCGGGTTCGCGGCCGCGTTCCTTTACCTCCGCGGGGGCGCGCTGGCGCACGGCCTGCGCCGCGAACGTCCGGCCGCGCACGATACCGCCGTGCTCGTCCACCCGGCGGCGGCGCAGACCGGCCGCGGCGCGGGGCCGTTCGCGGCCGGGCGCCGTGCGGATCCCAAGGTGCTCGACGAGGTGGACCGGGTCCTCGACAAGATCTCGGCCGGCGGCCTCGAGAGCCTGACGCCGGAGGAGCGGCGGTTCCTCGACGAGATGAGCAAGCGGTTCCAACAGGGACAGTGAGGTGATCCGGGCCGCGCGGGGCGACATCACCGCCTATGCCGGCACCGCGATCGTCAACGCGGCCAACAACCATCTCATCCTCGGTGCCGGCGTCGCGGGCGCCATCGCCCGCCGCGGCGGGCCCGCCATCCAGGCCGAGTGCGTCCGCCACGGCCCGATCCGCGTCGGCGAGGCCGCCGTGACCGGCGCCGGCGCCCTTCCCTTCCGCTACGTCATCCACGCCGCCGCGATGGGCGACGAGCCGGCGAGCGAGCACAGCATCCTGGGCGCCACGCGCGACGCCCTGCGCCTGGCCGCCGAGCGCGAGGTCGCCGATCTCGCCTTTCCGGTCCTCGGCGCGGGGATCGGCGGCTTCCCGTTCCGGCGCGCGGTCGAGATCATGGCGGCGGCGATCCGCGAGGCCGACGCTGGCGGCGGGCCCCACGACGTGACGATCTACGGCTACACGGCCGAGGACGCCGCGGTGATCGCGGAGGTGCTCGCACGCTCTCCCTCCTGACCGTCGCGCTCGTCGCGCTGCAGCAGGCGCCCCTCGTCTCCGAGCTGCGCCAGGCGGAGTCGCTCCTCGCGGCCGACCGTCTCCAGCCGGCGCGCGAGATCGCCGAGCGCCTGGCGCGGGACCATCCCGACGACCCGGCGCCGCTGATCGTGCTCGGCCGCATCTGGCTTGCCTGGCCCGTCTTCGGCCGCTTCAAGGCGGATTCGATCCTGGCCCGCGCCCAGGCGCTCGATTCCGAGGACCCCGCGCCTTCGTACTACCGCAGCCTGGTCGGCCTGCGCCTGGCCGGCGACGACGGCGAGGCGCTCGCCCGCCGGGCCCTGGTGAAGGTCCTGGCGCTCGACCCCGGCTACCGGGACGCCTGGGCGCTGTGGCTGACGCTCTACCGTGACGACGGCGATCGGGCGGAGATGGTCGAGACGCTCGATCGCCACGCCGGAGACTACGCCGCGGACCTCCACCGCGCCGGGCTGCTCGTCGAGTTGCGCCGCTACCGCGACGCTGATCCCCTGCTGGATTCCCTCGCCGCGGCGGCGCCAGGCGACCCCGCGCCCCGAGCCTGGCTGGCGCGCGCGCTGTTCGAGCAAGACCGCGACAGCGCGGCCGTCCCGATCTACGACGCGGCGATCCGGCGCGCCGCCGCCGACAGCGGCGGCCTCCTGTGGCGGCAGGTGCGCAGCATCGCTTCGCCGCTGGAGCACGCCCGTTGGGCCGCCCTCCGCCCCGACGAACGGCCGGCGTTCCTGCGCCTGTTCTGGGACGGTCGCAACCCCGACCTGCGCGACGGGGTCAACGCGCGGATCGGCGAGCACTTCCGGCGCCTCGTCGCGGCGCGCCGCGCCTACGCGCTGCTGCATCCCCAGTCCCGCTGGAACCACTCGCGGCTGTGGCGCACGATCATGGGCGGCCTGGGGCTGCCGCCGGACGAAGCGTCCGAGCTCACGTCGGTCCGCGCCGGCATCGGCGAGTCGCGGCAGCCGCGCGTGGCCGACGCGGCGGTCGCCGCGGGCATCGTCGCCCGCCTCGACGACACCACGCAGGAGACCGTCAACCTCGAGGACGGCCTCGACGATCGCGGGCGCATCCTCGTCCGCTACGGCGAGCCGCAGCGGCGTGAGGTCTGGAGCACGGACGCCGAGACGTGGTGGTACGACCTTCCCGAGGGGCAGTTCCAGGTCACGTTCGTGCGCCGCACCTCCGACGGCGGGGGCGACGAGGTCGTCACGCCCGTCGTGGCGGGGGAGGCGCAGGCCGCGCGCTACCTGCTCGACACGGATCGCCCCGATGCCCCGGCGACGCTGACGTCGTTCTTCTGGCCCGCCGCCTTCCGCGCCGCGGGCGGCGACAGCACCGAGGTCACGCTCTTCCCCGACAGCGTGTCCGCGCTCGCCGTGCTGTTCAACTCCGCCGGCTCTCCCGCGGCGCGCGACTCCGCGCCGGCCGGACGGCCGGTCCATCTCGTCGTCGCGCCAGGCTCGTACCTGCTGGCGGTGGATGCGGCGCGCGGCGGGGAGAGCGGCCGCTACCGCGGCCCGATGACCGTCCCGTGGTTCCCTCCCGACTCCCTGACCATCTCGAGCCTGCTGATCGCGAGCGGCACCGTCGCGCCCGCGCGCTCCGCGCTCGAGGCGGGCGCGCCCCCTGCGTTGCGGCTGCCGGCGGGCCGGCCGCTGCGCGTGTACGCGGAGTTGTACGGCCTCGCCAGTGACGAGGGCATCGCCCGCTACGACGCCGTGTACCGGTTCGAGCGAGCCTCGCGTGGATGGCTCGGCGCGCTGGCGCGGCGCCGGGTGGTCACGATCACGTTCCGCCGCACGATTCCCGCCGCGGACCCCGCGCTCGAATCCCTCGTCATCGATCCGGGGCGATTGCCTCCGGGGCACTACCGCCTCGTGCTCGAAATCAGCGACGCGGTCCGCGGCGTGCACGCCGCCAGCGGGACGCTCGATTTCGATCTGCGCTAGCGCTCTTGTCCGCCGCCGTCCCACGCTCCAAATTGGGGCGGCCGATACGATGATCATCAACCTCATCCCCGAGTTTCTCGCCGCACGCGCATCGTCCACTCCGGACGCGGCCTACCAGGCCTACCTCGATCGTCACCAGCAGGTGCTCGGCAGCTACTGGCACAATTACGTGCTCGATCTCGACTCGCCGCACCGCGTCGAGGTGATCGCGCGCGCGCTCGCCGCCAGCCGGAACGACCTGCGCCGCCTGATGGCGGAGGTGGACCTCGAGCGGCTCACCGTCGAGGTGCTCGACCGCGCCACCACCATCCTCGAGCTCGACCAGGAGGTGGACGTCTATCTCACGGTCGGTGTGGGGGCGGCGAACGCGGCCGAGCTGGTGGTGGGCGGCCGTGGCATCGTCATCGTGTGCGTCGAGCACTTCACCGGCGAGCCGAACCCCGACACGTACGGGCTCGGGCTCTCGCCGCAGCTGCTCCCGCTGTGGATCGCGCACGAGGTCGCCCACACGGTGCGCTACACGTCGCCCACCAGCCGCTCCGAGCTCAAGCGCCTGGTCGCCGAAGCGGGGGGCGCCTACGACTACTGGGAGACGGGGAGCCGGGCACCGCTGCGCGAGCTCCTCGTCAACGAGGGCGTCGCGGTGCACGCCGCGCGAGCCGCCGCTCCCGGTTTTGCGGAAGAGGAGTACTTCGGCTTCACCCGGCGTCAGTATCGCCGCATGCGGGAGTTGGAGTCGTTCCTCTTCCGCGCCGTCGAGCCCGACCTCGATCACACCGGCCTCGGCCTGCGGCTGCGCTACCTGAGCGGCGGCATGAGCCCGGCCGCCCGTCTCGTCCAGGGCCGCGTCCTGCCCGAGCGCTGCGGCTACTACCTCGGCGCCCGCATGGTCGAGGCCCTCGTCGCCGAACGGGGCGTCGCCTCCGCCGCCCGCGCCACCACCGCCGAATTCGAGGCGGCCGCGGCCCGCCAGGCCGCCGGCCGCGCGGTGGGCGCGTGACCTCCCCCGCCGGCGAGCGGCGCGTCAACCGCGGATTGCGCGAGGTCCTCGACGAGCTGGTCGAGCACGTCCGCTACGTCGCCCGCAACGTGCAGACGATGAGCAAGCAGGACCTCGAATACGCCGAAGAACGCCTCGAGTGGCTCGCCGACGAGGTTTGGCGGGCCGCTACCGACATCCAGGACTCCAAGCGCTAGGCCGCAAACGGTGCAGTTGGCATTGCATATGACGTTGTCAATCAATATGTTCCTATTTCCGGAAACAGGAATTCTAGGCAACGGCACCTTACGCCAAGCAGCCCACCCTTCGGCCGAGCGACATCGCCGTCGCGCTGTGGCTCGCCCGCATGCCGCACGCGCCCTACCAGGCTCTGGCCCTCGGGCTACGCCTGGGTCTGGCCGAGGTGCACCGGGGGGTGCGGCGGCTCGAGGGCGCCGGGCTGGTGGTCGCGGGCGAGCGGCGGGTGAACCGGCAGGCGCTGCTGGAGTGCCTCGTGCACGGCGTGCGCTACGTCTTTCCCGCCGTGCTCGGGGCCGAAACCCAGGGAGTGCTCACCGCCGCCTCGGCGCCGGCGCTCGCGGGCAAGTTCGCGGCGGCCCCGGCGGTGGTGTGGCCGAACGCGGAGGCGGCAGGGCGGGGCCGGGGGCTGCTGCCCCTCTACGGCCAGGCGCCGCGGGCGGCGCTGGCGGACGAGTACCTCTACCGGGTGCTGGCCCTGGTGGACGTGCTGCGACTGGGAGAGCTGCGCGAGCGGCGAGTGGCGCAGGGACTGCTCGACGAGGACTTGAGCCGATCCAGCCGGTGAAGCGCTGCTAGGTCGTTCCCTTCCGCCGTGCCATTTCCTGTGCGCGCGCCTTGTTGATCATGTACTGCTGCGGCAGGCTCACCAGGTTCGAGACCGCGTAGTATAGATTCAAGCCCGACGCGAAGTTCAGGAACAGGACCGTCATCATGATCGGCATGACGGTCGTCATCATCTTGGCCTGCGGGTTCGGCGGCATCCCCATCTGGCCCAGCTTCGACAGGGCCCACATCGACGCGCCCATCACGACCGGGATCACGTACGTCGGGTCCTTGAGCGACAGGTCCGGGAGCCACAGGAACGACACGCCGCGGAACGCGATCGTGTTGGCGAAGACGAAGAACAGTGCCAGCAGGATCGGGAACGGCAGCAGCATCGGCAGGCAACTGCCGAACGGGTTCACCTTGTGCTCGCGGTACAGCTTCATCATCTCCTGCTGCAGCTTCTGCGGATCGTCCTTGTGCCGCGTCTGGATCTCCTTCATCAGCGGCTGCACGGCCTGCATCGCCACCGAGCTCTTCATGGCCTTCTGGTTCAGGGGCCAGAGCGCGAGCCGGATCGCGATGCCGAACAGGATCAGCACCCACCCGTAGGCGAGCGACAGGGTCTGGTGCATCCACAGCAGCAGCTGGGTGATCCAGATCGCCACCGGCATCACGATCGGCTTGAAGATCCAGCCGTAGGGCGAGGCCTTGTCGAGCCCGCGGCCCACCAGGCGCACCTGGCGGTATTCCTGCGGCCCCAGGTACAGGCTGTAATGGAACCGCCCGTCCGGTCCCACGGGCATCGTGGCCCAGGTCGGCGCCGTGACCTCGAACCGCCCGGACGGCGGCCCGCCGGTGGCGAGCGCGCCGCCGAACGCCGGCTTCGTGCTATCGGGCGACAGCAGGGCGCCGATGAAGTACTTGGACTTGACCGCGACCCAGTCGAAAGGCCCGTCGAGAGTGCTCGTTTCGCCTGGCTTGAGCTTGGAGAACGGAATGCTCACCGGCTCCGTGCGCTTCCCGACCACCGCGTAGCTGCGGTAGTTGAGGATGCTGTCGGCCTCGACGTTGGCGAACCCGGAGCCGAGCCCCACCAGGAGCAGCGCGCCCTGCCCGCCGAGGCCGTCCACCTCGCCGCCGACGTCGAGCAGGTAGCTCTGCCCGGTGCGCCGCGCGAAGGAGAGGATCACGGTGAGGCCGTTCACCTGGCCACGGAAGGTGGCGCCTTGCGCCGTCCGCTCCACGGCGAACGGGACGCTGTCGAGCGCGACCGTGTCCCGGCCCACCACCAGCCGATGGACCAGCATGCGGTCGCCCGGCCGCAACAGCTCCACCGGCTGGCCGCGCGTCGGGCCGCCGAAGGAGCGGTATCCTGGAAGCTCTGCCCCCTCGAGCGCCGCGCCGACGGTGGTGAAGGTGTAGCGCGCCAGCGGGTCGGCGACCGTCACCGTCTCGGCGGCCACGGCCGGGGCGGGGGCCGCGCTCCGCCGCGACGGCGCAACGGCCGCTCCGCGCGCGGGCGCCGCAGGCAGCGCGGAGACGGCGGCGCGTCCCGCGGCCGTGTCGGCGCGCGCGGCGGCCGCCCGGGTCGTATCGGCGCCGGGCACGGCCGGGCGATGCACCGGCTTGAAGAACAGCGACGGCAGCACCGCGATCACGATCATGAGGAGAATGGCGACGACGAGGCGGCGTTCCATGGCTCAGGGCACCGGGTCGTAGCCGCCGCGCGCGAACGGATGGCAGCGCAGGATGCGCCGCGCCCCCATCCACGCGCCGCGGAGCGCACCGTAGCGCTCGACCGCTTCGATGGCATATGCCGAACAGGTGGGTTGATAGCGGCACGCCGCCGGCAGCAGCGGCGACACCGTCACCTGGTAACCTCGGATCATCAGCACGGCGATGCGGGCGGCGATGGACACAGGATCCCTACGATCTCCGCGCGCAAACGGTCGAAGCTCTCGCCATACGCCGCCTCCCGCGCCCGCACCCCCACGTCGGTGGGGCCGGCCAGCGCCGGCAGCACCAGGCGCCGGCAGATCTCCCGGAGCCGGCGCCGCAGCAGATTGCGCTGCGGTGCGGTGTGCCGGTGCCGCGGCACGATCACCGCGAGGCGCGAATGCGCGAAAGGGGAAGGCCGGGTGAACAGATCGAGATGATCCGTTCTGCGGCGCTTCCCCTCGGTCATGAGCGCGCGGATCTCGGCCGCGCGCGCGATCCTCGACGACTTCGGCAGCCGTTCGGGCGTCAACCGCCCCGGTGCTTGGACGGTATCCGGACAGTGAGACGCTTCCGCCCCTTCTTGCGGCGGCGTGACAGCACGGCGCGGCCCCAGCGCGTCTTCATCCGGTGCCGGAAACCGTGCTTGTTCAGTCGCTTTTTGTTCCGCGGACGATACGTCGGTCCCACAGTCCCTGCCTCCAGAAAGCCGCGAAACGTACACGGACTCGGCGTCGCCGGTCAAGGTTGACTTTTCCACATACGAGGCGTACGTTCGGCTGCCCTTGAGTCCTACCGCCTAACTCCGACCCGCGTTGATGGAGCTTTCGGTAAAGGAAACCTGGAACCGCCTCCTCGACCAGGCACGTGGACGTTTACCCGAGCCCACGATTCGATCCTGGCTGGAGCCGGTTGAGCCGATAGGCCTCGAGAACGGTACCCTCGTTCTCGCGGCCCCGGACGAGTTCGCCGCCGACTGGAACAAGTCCAACTACGCGACCCTGCTGTCGGACCTCTCGACGCAGGTCGCTGGACGCCGGCTCGAGATGTCGTTCCGCGTGATGGAGGAACGCTCCCGCCGCCCGCAGATGGACTTCTTCGTAGCGACCCCGGCGTCGTCGGCCGGCACCGTGCCCGCGAAGGCCCCGGCCTGGTCCATGCCGCTCAACGAGCGGTACACCTTCGGCACGTTCGTGATCGGCAAGTCGAACGAGCTCGCCGCCGCGGCCGCCCACGCGGTGGCCGAGGCCCCCGGCAAGGCCTACAACCCGCTGTTCATCTACGGCGCCACCGGCCTGGGGAAGACGCACCTGATGCAGGCCATCGCGCACGCCGTGCTCGAGCGCTCACCGCAGACCAGGGCGGTGTACATGAGCGGCGAGCAGTTCACCAACGAGGTGATCGAGCACATCCACGGCCAGAAGATGGCCGAGTTCCGCCGCCGCTACCGCAACGACCTCGATCTGCTCCTGCTCGACGACGTGCACTTCCTCGAGCGCAAGGAGTCCACGCAGGAAGAGTTCTTCCACACGTTCAACGCGCTCTACGAGGCGGGCAAGCAGATCGTCCTCACCAGCGACCGCTCACCCAAGGAGCTGCCCGGCCTCGAGGTGCGGCTCGTGTCGCGCTTCGACTGGGGCATGGTCGCCGATATCGGCCAGCCGGACCTCGAGCACCGGACGGCGATCCTGCGCAAGAAGGCGGAGCAGGACCATCTCGAGCTCACGATCCCCGACGACGTCCTGCAGTTCATCGCGGAGCACGTCCGCAGCTCGGTCCGCGAGCTGGAGGGGTGCATCATCAAGCTGCTCCTCTTCGCTTCGCTGAAGCACCGGGAGATCACGATCGAGCTGGCGCGCGACGCGCTGTCGGACAAGATCAAGCCCGCGGAGGAGGCGGGCGCGGAAGCGCTCGGCCGCCACGGCGGGCCGTCGATCGATCGCGTCCAGGAAGTCGTCGCGCGGCGTTGGGGCGTGACGCCGGAAGGGCTGCGCTCCAAGGCGCGCACGAAGCGGCTGACCGTGCCCCGCCAGGTGGCGATGTACCTGGCGCGCGATCTCTTGGGTATGCAACTGGTGGAAATCGGGCAGGCGTTCGGCGGGCGGGATCACTCGACAGTGATTCACAGTCTCGACAAGGTCTCGCGACAGCTCGCCCGCGATCACAGCTTCCGGGATCGGGTCACGCAGGCGCGCGGGGAGTTGTCCGCCGTCTAGACGTTGGTAACCCCGGGAGAGTCTGTGGGGTGGTGTTTGCAACTGTGGACGACTGTCGCCGTTTATCGACGCGCCAGAGCTCCGTCCACATCCACCCGCACCGCCGCGACGCGTCAACACGATGCAGCGGCGTGGCCTAGCGCCGAAACAAACAGTTCCACATGCTCTACGACTGCTACTAGTATTTCTTATATAGAACGGCAGTAGGCTTTACGACTCGCATCCAATGAGGATTGGATGAAGTTCACCATCACACGAGAGAAGCTTCAGGAAGGCCTTCTGGCCGTCGTGTCGAGCATACCGACCAAGACGACCCTGCCGGTGCTGTCCAACATCCTCATCGAGGCGACGAAGGACGGCATCCGCCTATCGGGAACGGATCTCGACATCGCGGTCTCGACGACGGTGCCCGCCGAGGTGGACGAAGAGGGGGCGCTGACGCTGCCGGCCAAGAAGCTCTCGGAGATCGCCCGCGAGCTGCCGAGCTCGCCGGTGCGGATTACGTCAGCCGGCGAACAGCGTGCCCAGGTCGAGTGCGGCAAGAGCAAGTTCCGTCTCCTGGGCCTGCCGCGCGACGAGTTTCCGTCCTTCCCGTCGGTGAAGTTCGATGGCGCCTGGAAGGCGCCCGCCAAGGACCTGCACAAACTCATCGGGCACGTCGCCTTCGCCGTCTCGACGGAGGAGAGCCGGCCGATCCTCAACGGGGTGCTGTGGGAGCTGCGGAAGGACCGGATGCGGATGGTCGCCACCAACGGGCACCGCCTGGCCCGGATGGAGGTGCCGCTGTCCGCCCCGAGCGCCTCCCAGGCCGACCTGATCGTACCTCCCAAGGCGCTTGAGCAGATCCGGCGGCTGTTCCCGGAGGACGGCGAGGTCGAGATCGGCAAGAGCGAGAACCACCTGGGCTTCCGCGGGATCGGCACGCAGGTGTACACGCGACTGATCGAGGGGCCGTATCCCAACTACGAGCAGGTGATTCCCCGCGAGAACGACAAGTTCGCCACGGTGGACAGGGTGGCGATGGCGTCGGCGCTGCGACGGATGAGCATCGTCGCGAGCGATCAGACGCACCGGATTCGGCTCTCGTTCGGCGGCGGGATGCTGAAGTTCAGCGTGCAGACCCCGGACCTCGGGGAAGCGCAGGACGAGATGGCCGTCACGTACGAGGGCGACGCGCTCGAGATCGGCTTCAACGCGGCGTACCTGCTGGAGCTGCTGAAGTACATGCCGACCGACGAAGTGCGCTTCACCCTCAAGGCCCCGGAACGGGCGGCGACCGCGGAGCCGGTGGGCTGGGACGATCCCGCCGCCTTCGTCTGCCTCGTCATGCCCCTGCGGCTGATCGACTAGGGCGAACGCCTCGCTCCCGAAGGCGGGGGCGGTGCTGGCGGCGCGGCCGCCGGGTCCGGGTTCCTCCCGGGCGCGGCGGCCGAATCGCTTCCGGGCCCCGTTCCCGGCGGTCGCAGGGTGTCGGCGCGCGTCGAATCCGCCGGCATCGAATTAGCTGGCAGGACCGGTTCCACCGGCAGGGGGGGAGCCTGGAGGGTATCGGCCCCCGGGGGGAGGGCTGCCGGCACGGTGTCCTCCGGGGCCTCCGCCGGGATCGTCACGGGTGCGCCGCCCAGCTTCAACAGGATCAGTTGCTGCCGCCAGCGCGTGCGGCCCGGGCGAAACACGGGGTTGGACGTGAGCGGATGGGGCAGCGTCGCCACCAGGAGCGCAGCCTGCTCGAGGGAGAGCCGCCGGGCGCCCTGGTGGTAGTACCGCTCGCTGGCGGCCTGCACGCCCCAGAGATTGGGCCCGAACTCCGCGACGTTGAGGTACAGGTCGAGGATGCGCGCCTTGTCCAGCGCCCACTCGAGGCGGTACGCGATGGCGGCCTCCTTGAGCTTGCGCAACGGATTGCGCGACGGGGAGAGGTACAGATTCTTGGCGAGCTGCTGGGTGATGGTGCTGGCACCGCGCAGCTTGTTGCGGCGGCTCCACGCGTTGCGGATCGCCCGCCAGAGCTCGGCACGGTCTCTCCCGTCGTTCCACGAGAACGTGGCGAGCCGGTAGCCCAGTGCTTCCCGCAAGGCGCGATAGTCCAGGCCGTGATGGAGGTAGAACGCGTCGTCTTCGCTGGCGACGGCGGCGCGCCGGAGCCAGGGGCTGATCGAGTCGGACGGCACGGGGTCGTACGCCAAGGGGGGGACGCGCCGCGCCGACCGGAATTGCGACGCGCGCAGGGCCATGAAGGCAGTGTTGGCCGGCCAGTGCGTGGCCCACCACGAGGGCGGCGGCCACACGAAGCCCAGCCACAGAACGCCCGCGCCGACGAGGACCGCGGCGCCGAGGCCGAGGCGGCGAAGCGCGCGCACGGCGGGAATCGCGGCCTTAGCGGCCGCCCGAAGAGGAACGCGTGACCAGCGCCGCCGAGCCGCCGAACGCGTCGAATTCTCCGGCGCCGCCGGGCAGCAGGCCGAAGGCGGTCGCCCGACTGCGCGAGCCTTCAAAGTCGAGCGCGATGGCGAACCCGCGCCGCTTCAGGTCCGGCGCCAGATCCGCGCGCACGAGGAGCCCGAGTCCCCAGCCGAGGGCGACGGCCCCGCCGGCGCGCAGCTCGACCGAGTGCCAGCCATGGGGGGCGACCTCCCATTCGCCGCCTGCCTGGAGACGACCCCCGAACAGTCGGACAAGCGCTCCGGGCACCAGCGTGGCCCAGTAGGTCGTGTCCCCCAACCGCGGCGATCCGATGTTCCGGGCGAGCAGCGAGACGTCCGCGCCCTCCCAGACGGTGGACCGAAAGCCCACGTCCCACGCCGAGCCCGTGACGATGCCGCGATACCAGCGATGCGCCGCGCCGGCGGAGAACTGCTCGTCGCCGAGCCCGACACCGATGTCGTAGATGTTGAGCGACGCGCCATTGGGGTAGCGATCGTGCACCCAGCCCGCAGCGGCGCCGTGGCTCGCGATGGTCCCTCCCCATTGCCTCAGCTGCATGCCGCCCGAATCGAACCGGTCGGCCGCCATCTCCACGCCGAGGCTCGCTTCCATCTGGCGCGCCAGGCCGGCGGGATCCACCCACAGGGCGCGGGCGTCGCTCGCGTCCGTCGTGAGGAGATAGCGCGCCGCCTGTGCCGGCGGGATCGGCACGGGGACGCCCGTGCTCGCCCCCGGCAGAGGCGGGGGTACCTGGGCCGCCGCCGCCCGCGCGACCAGCAGCGAGGCGGCGGCCAGCGCCAGCACCCTCGACCGGCTCACGGCAGCCGGGTGAACGTGATGCTGGTCTTGCTCCGCACCGGAACGACCATGCCGGCGCTCACCACGTTGGCGTTCACGAGCGAGCTGTCCGTGAGCGTCCCTCCGAGGTAGATGCCCGCCGCCGACACGAAGGCGTCGGCCATGCGCTGCCCGCCGCCGGAGAGATCGATCTGCTGGCCCTGCGCCTCACCCGAGCCCGACAGGGTGTAGGTCGACGTCGTCGCCAGGTGCAGCGCCCGGGTGCCGGCGTGGTCTTCCCATCCGACCACGCGATGCTGGCGCGTCGTGTGGACGGTGAGAGGGATGCCCTGGGAGCTCACCGTCGTCGAGGACGAGTCAGACCAGGTGCTTCCGGAGTCGGGGGCGCCGGGCGGCAGGATCGGGAGGAACTCGCGGAACCCCGTCGCGATCTGCTGGATGGTGGCGCTGACGCTTTCCGGCGGCGTGAGCGAGATGGGCTCGCCCGTCGGCGAGGTGACGAGGTGCACCGTGGCGCCGCGGGCGGAGGCCAGCTCGGCCGAATCAGGCGCAGGCACGCCCGGAGGCAGCTTGATGGCCAGGGAATCGATGGTGATGGCCACGCCGAGGTTCCCCGCCGTCGGGGCGATGGCCACGGTCACGGAGACGCCGGTTGAGAGATCGGCGCCGTTGACCTGGCCCATCATCTCCTGCTCCACGTGCGATTGCGAAGCGTACCGGTAGTGTCCCGTGTTCGGCGCGTAGCGCAGCGGGACCGGTGCCGGCGGCGTCGCGGGGCGCGGGG
Source organism: uncultured Gemmatimonadales bacterium (assembly GCA_963806755.1). Lineage (GTDB taxonomy): Bacteria > Gemmatimonadota > Gemmatimonadetes > Gemmatimonadales > JACORV01 > Fen-1245. The sequence goes on along the minus strand of CAWDZR010000029.1, from coordinate 297,303 downwards.
CCACGGCAGGCGAGGGCGCGGTCGCCGCGGGCGATGCCGCGTGGCCGGCGCAGGCGGCGGCCGTGAGGCATGCGGCGAGCATGCAGGGGAAGCGAGTCATGAGCGGCGTCTCCTCGGCGATCGGTGCTGCGTGGTCCCGGCGCGCGTGGATGCGGCCGGGTTCGACGTACGACGGCGCCGCAAGCCTCCCCGTGGGGCGCTCGCGGCGCCGTCGGCGGAGCCGTAAGCCGAGTTCTGTTCGACCCGAAGGTCGGACGGTCATCTCTCTGGGATGGCGGTCGCCCGCCACCTCGCGCGGCCTACCCGCGGCTCGCCGTTGCCGGCGTTGTCGGTCCGGGCCGGACCTCGCCGCCTATTTGGCCTTGCTCCGGCTGGGGGTTGCCGTGCCGCGTCTGTTGCCAGACGCGCGGTGGGCTCTTACCCCACCATTTCACCCTTACCTCGCTCACAGGCGAGGCGGTGTGTTTTCTGTTGCCCTTCCGTCGCCTCGCGGCGCCCAGGCGTTACCTGGCAGCCTGCCCTAGGAGCTCGGACTTTCCTCAGGCCCGCAAGGGCCTGCGACCGTCGCACTCCGCACTGCAAGATACCCGTGTTGCCGGAGCCAGACAAACGCCCCGCGCCGGTGGAGGCGTCCGGGTGACGGCACGGTGACCCTGGCTCGTACTGTGTCCCGCGGACGCGAGCTGGAGCTTCGGATGAGCGTAGCCGCCACAGTCGCCACCGTGCTGCTGCCCGACGAGCGCGCCCGCGTGGAGGCGGCGGGGCAGGACTGCTTCGTCACCCTCCACGCGGATTCGCTCGACGAGGCCATCCGCCACGTGCGGCGACGCGCCGTCGATGCCGTCTTCCTGTCGGTGCACCAGTGCGACGACGCGGCGGTTCCCCGCGTCGCGCAGTTCGTCCGGGAGTTCCCGCAGGTGCCGGCCGTCGCGCTCATCTCGCGTCCGGACCACGAAGCACCCCGTCGGGTGCTGAGCCTCGGGGCCTCGGGCGTCCACGCGGTGGTGGACGTGTCGGTGCCGTCGGGGTGGGGACGCCTGCGCGAGCTGCTGCGCGAGCCCGGCTCGCCGGTTTCCGCGTGCGTGATGGGACAGCTCGACCGCGACCTCGTCGGAGCGCCGCCGGATTGCCGGCTGTTCTTCGAAGTGGTGGTCCGGCGCGCGCCTGAGCTGCGGACGGTCCGGCGCCTCGCGCGCGTCCTGCGGGTGGTGCCCAGCTCGCTGATGTCCCGCTTCTACCGCACCAATCTGCCTTCGCCCAAGACGTACCTGGCGCACGCGCGCCTGCTGCACGCGGCCTACCTGTTCCGCAACGGCGGGCTCTCGATCGCCGACATCGCCAACCGTCTCGACTACTCGTCGCCGCAGAGCTTCGGCCGGCACCTCAGGGCGCTGCTCGGGGTCACGGCGGGTGAATTCCGCCGCCGCCTCCCGTTCGAGGCGGCGGTGGCCCGCTTCCGGGAACGATTCGTCACTCCCTATCGGGGCCGGTTGCTCGCGTTCCATCCTTTGGGAACGCGGCCCGGGGACCACGGACAGGCCACGGTGTGAGCGGCCGGCCCTGGAGTGAAGCGTCGATTGGATCAGGGAGGCGCGCGTCCGCGCGCCGGGTCAGGAGTTGCCGAGCAGCTCGCGCATCGTGACCAGGGTGCGCACGGCGAGGCCTTCGCGTTCGAGGGCCTCGCGGCCGCCTTCTTCGCGGTCCACCACGGCCAGCACGCCGGTGACCGTACCGCCAGCCGTGCGCACCTGCGCGACGGCCTCGAGCGCCGACGCCCCGGTCGTGATGACGTCCTCGGCAACCACGGCGGCCACGCCGGCCTCGAAGCAACCCTCAATGCGCCGTTGCGCCCCGTGGGCCTTGGCCGACTTGCGCACGGTGAACGCGTCCAGCGGCGCGGGGTCGCCCGCCGAAGCTCGCGCGATGGCATAGGCCACCGGGTCCGCGCCAAGCGTCAGGCCGCCCACCGTCCGGGCGCTCCATCCCGCCGCGCGGATGGCCGCGAGGCCGAGCTCGCCGATAAGGACCAGGCCCTGGGCGTGCATGGTAGTACGGCGGCAGTCGACGTAGTAGGGTGAGCGGCGCCCGGACGCCAGCAGGAAGTCCCCGTGCAGAACGGAGCGGGAGCGCAGCAGTACGACGAGCCGCCGCCGGGCATCCTCAAGGTCCCGGCTCACCGGCGGCGCCGCGCCGACCAGGTCACGGTCTCAGCCGCGGGACCCGAACAGCCCCTTGAGGGATCCGAGCAGACCGGCGCGTGGCACGTCCAGCGGCTGCGTGGCTGCGCCGGCCAGCTCGTCGGCGAACGCGATCACGGTCGGCGGCCGGCGGCGCGGCTCGCGATGCAGGCCGTGCATGACCGCCTCCTCGACGGGGCGGGGAAAGACGAGATCGCGGCGGGCCTGCCCCAGGGGGACCGGGGGCTGAGTCAGCAGTTGATGGAAGAGCTCGCGCGGCGATTTCGCGACGTAGGGGAGCTGCGTGGTGAGCAGGAAATAGGCGATCGTCGCGAGGGAGTAGATGTCGGCGGCCTCCCCCACGAGCTCGCCCGAAAGCGCTTCCGGGGCCACGTACTGCAGCGTGCCTACGAAGAAGCCGGTACGGGTCAGCCGCTCCGCCGGGGCGAGGTCGGCGTCGCGCGCGATGCCGAAATCGAGCAGCCGTGCCCGCTGGGTCCGCGGATCGTAGATGATGTTCTCGGGCTTGAGATCGCGATGGATGATGCCGGCCGCGTGGGCCGCGCCGAGCGCCTCCGCGATCTGGTGCACGATGCTCGCGGCGAGGGGGATCGCCACCGGGCCGGAGCGGCGCACGAACTTGGCCAGGATCTCGCCGTCGGCCCACTCGAGCGCGAGATAGTGGAGTCCGCCTGGCGCCTCGCCGAACTCATAGGTCTGTACGACGCCGGCGTGGCTGACGCGGGCGCCGTACTCGGCCTCGCGCAGGAATCGCTGCACCGCCGTGCGGTCGCCGCGCAGCTTGGCGCGCAAAATCTTCACCGCGCACACGCCTCGCGAGGGGTGCTGGGCGCGGTACACCGTCGCCGTGCCCCCTTCGCCGACGCGTTCGAGCAGCTGATAGCTGGCGACCGTCGTGCCGGTGAGGTCCTCGGGTTGCATCGGAATGCGCCAATGTACCCGGCCCTCCGCGGGGCGGCAAGTCGAAGCGCGGTGCCGCCTTGACTCCGCGTGGCGGCTACTCGTAGCTTGGCCCAGAGTCCCGTTCCCTCCCCGCCGAGGTTCCCACGTCCACCAGCGCGCGCCGTCTCGTTCCCGTCCCCCTCGCCACGCTCCTGGCGCTCAGCGCGTGCGGTCCGTGGCAGCGCGTGGGGACGCCCGAGGTCCAGCCGCAGGCGTCGCAGCAGCTCGCCGCGATGTTCAACCCCACCGTCGTGTACCGGGCGCTGGGGTTCATCACGGGCGCGGGCAACATCCCGTTCGTGGGCAATGCGCGGCTGCTCGCCGGCCGGACGGCGGACACGGCGCTGGCGTTGGTCGCCCTGTCCATGGAGAACCGCTACTTCGCCTTCCAGCGCGACACCAACGGGTTCGCCGCCGCCTACCGCGTGGAGCTGATGTTCCGCCAGGGAACGCTGCTGGTGCGCCAGGTCGTGAAGGACGAGCGGGTGGTGGTCGGCACGTTCGCCGAGACGCAGCGGGCGGAAGAGAGCGTGATCTACCAGGACTTCCTTCCCATGCCGGCCGGGACCTACGAGCTCTCCATCGTCGTCCGGGATCGCAACGGCCCGAACGTCGGCCGCTACGAGGGCGTCTTCGCGGTGCCGAAGCTCGAGCCGCCGGCCATCTCGACGCCGATCGCGGTCTACAGCGCCAGCCCGCGCACGGACTTCGGCACGCCGCCCGACCTGGTGGCCAACCCGCGCTCCACGGTGGGCTTCGGAACCGACTCGCTGCGCTTCTACGTGGAGACGTACGGCCTGCCGGCGGGGAGCGCGGTCGTGGCCTCGGTGCTCGACAGCGCGGGGGAGGTCGGATGGGCGGATTCGCTGCGCGTGGATTCGGCGCGGGCGCTGAAGCCGATCGTGTTCGCCGTTTCCCCGGCCCACCTCTCCCTGGGCCGGCAGGAGATGCGCGTGAGCCTGGCGGGAGGGGACGTCGTCGCGATGGCACCCTTCCTGGTGTCGTTCTCCGGCCAGTGGATCGTGGCGAACTTCGACGAGATGGTGTCGCTGCTGCGCTACTTCACCTCCGACGACACGCTCAAGGCCCTCGCCCACACGGCGCCGGCGGAGCGGGCGGAGGCGTGGCGCCGCTTCTGGCACGAGACCGACCCTAACCTGGCGACCCCGGAGAACGAGGCGCTCGACCAGTACTTCGCGAGGCTGGCGGCGGCCAACGAGCTGTTCCGCGACGAGGGCACGGAGGGATGGCTCACCGATCGCGGCGAGGTTTACATCACCCTCGGACCGCCGGACCAGGACATCGAACAACACCCGGACCAGCGCGGCCGCGGTCGGACGATCATGTGGGAGTACGACCAGTACAATCTCACGCTGTACTTCGTGGACGACGCCGGGTTCGGCCGGCTGCGGATGGATTCGGAATCGCTGCTCCTGTTCCACCAGACCGTCAACCGCCTGCGGCGCCACACATGACCGGGAGCCGGGCACCCGGGCCGCCAGGCGCCGGTTCCCCGTCGGCCAGCGCGACGTGGCGGCGCTCCATCCACGTCCTCTCGGGAGGGGTTGGTCCGCTCGCCACGCACCTGCCGCCGACGGTGGCGGCCCTCGTCTTCGGGGGCCTGGTTGCTGTCGCGGGCGGCGCCGAGACCGCGCGCCTCGCGTCGCCCGGGGTGCAGGCCTGGTTCGACCGCCTCGTCGGCCCGCTCTTCCGGCCCGCCGAGCGCGCCGGCATCAGCGGCGCGACGACGCTGGTGCTGGGGTACGCCCTCGCCTGGTGGCTGTTTCCGGTCGGCGCGGCAGAGCGCGCGATTCTCGTGACGGCGCTCGCCGATCCCATGGCCGCCATGGTCGGCACGCGTTTCGGCGCCGGACCGGGCAAGACGTGGGCGGGCTCGGCCGCGTGCGCGGTCACGGCCGCGCTGGTGCTGCTGCTGACCCAAATCCCGCTTCCCGTGGCGGCGGCGGCCGGCGCGGGCGCGGCCGTGGCGGAGCGGGTGGCCTGGAAGGGCGCCGACAACATCGCCATTCCCGTGGTCGTCGCGGCGGTGCTGCGCCTCCTGGCGTGAGCCGTCGGTCGGAGCGGTGATGGCCGACGGCGGTCGCCTGTTCCTCATCGACGGCTACGCGCTCATCTACCGGGCGTTCTTCGCCATGCTGGCGCGGCCGCTCACCACGAGCCGCGGCGAGAACACGTCGGTGGCATGGGGCATCGCCAACTTCCTGCTGCGACTGGCGGACCGGCACCGGCCCGAGTACGTGGCCTGGGTCCACGACGCCGGTACCAGCTTCCGCCACGAACGGTTCCCCGACTACAAGGCGACGCGCCAGAAGCTCGATGAGGAGCTGCAACAGGACTTCGACCACTCGATTACGCGGGTCGAGGCGCTGCTCGCGGCCTTCCGGGTTCCGTTGCTCGCCGTCCCCGGCTACGAGGCCGACGACGTCATCGCCACGCTCGCGGGGCAGGCGGCCGCCCGTGGGGTGGACGTGGTCATCGTCTCGGGCGACAAGGACTTCTACCAGCTCATCGGTCCGCGCGTCAGCCTGTTGAACCCCGGTCGCGGCGGGCCCGCGGCGGTGGAGGAGCGCTTCGTGACGGCCGCCAACGCCGCCGAGCGGCTCGGCGTTCCGCCGGAGCAGACCGTGGACTTCCTGGCCCTGGTCGGCGACACCGCCGACAACGTGCCCGGAGTGCGGGGCGTCGGCGAGAAGACCGCCCAGAAGCTCCTTCAGGAGTACGGCGATCTCGAAGCGATCCTCGCGCACGCGGCGCAGGTGGGTGCCAAGCGGGTGCGTGAAGCGCTGGCGCAGGACGCCGAGCGTGCCCGCCTGTCGCGCGAGCTCGTGACGCTCCACCGTGACGTGCCGGTCGAGTTGGACCTCGCGGCGCTCGCGGTGCGGGCCCCGGACCGGGCGGCGCTGCTGCCGCTGCTCGCGGACCTCGAGTTCCACTCCCTCGTCCGCACGCTGGCGGAGGCGCCGGCAACCGAGGCCCCGGCGGTGCGCGACGCGTCCGCGCCCGCGTACGGCATCGCGGACGACGTGGACACGGTCGCCGAGGTCGTGCGACGCGCCCGCGCGGCGGGCCGGTTCGCGCTCGACACTGGGACGACGTCCCCCGATCCGATGCGCGCCGACTTGGTCGGCCTCGCCATCGCGGTGGGGCCCGGCGAAGCCTGGTACCTGCCCTTCGGGCACCAGCCCTCGGGCGACATGCTGGAGCGCGCGGAGGTCCGGAACCTCCCCCCGCTCCAGGATCCGGCGCTCGCGCCCCTGGCGGCCCTGCTCGGCGATCCGGCGGTGGGCAAGATCGGACACGACATCAAGGACGACTGGGTGGTGCTGCGCCGCGCGGGGGTGGAGCTGCGCGGGGTCACGTTCGACACGATGATCGCGAGCTTCATGATCGACCCGGGCAAGCGGTCGCACGCGCTCGACGCCCTCGTGCTGGAGCAGTTCAGCGTGCGGATGCGGACCTACCCGGAAGTCGTCGGCAAGGGGCGCGCCGAGCGGAGCTTCGCCGAGGTCGCCGTCCGCGAGGCCGCGGACTTCGTCTGCGCGGGCAGCGATTGGGCCTTGCAGCTCGCGGCGCGCCTCGAGCCCACGATTGCCGACCACGGCCTCGCGCCCCTGTTCGGCGACGTGGAGATCCCGCTCATCGGCGTGCTGGTGGACATGGAGTGGGAGGGCATCGCCATCGACGTCGCGCACTTCGCGCGGCTGACCGCCCAGATGCGGGAGGAGCTGGCGCAGCTCGAGAGCGAGATCCACCGCGAGGCGGGCGGGTCGTTCAACGTCAACTCCACCCCCCAGCTGCGCCACGTCCTGTTCGAGAAGCTCCAGCTCCCGGTGGTGCGGAAGGGCCAGACCGGACCCTCCACCGACGCGGAGGTGCTCGAGGAGCTGGCCGCGGCGGGCCACGCCGTGCCGAAGCTGCTGCTCAAGTACCGGGAGATCGCGAAGCTGCTCTCGACCTACCTGGAGACGCTGCCGGCCGAGATCAACCCGGCCACCGGGCGGATCCACACGTCCTTCAACCAGATCGGCGCCGCGACCGGAAGGCTCAGCTCGAACGACCCGAATCTCCAGAACATTCCCGTGCGCTCGCCCCGCGGCGAGGCGATCCGTCGCGGCTTCGTGCCGCGCGCCGGGAACCGGTTCGTCGTCGCCGACTACTCGCAGATCGAGCTGCGCTTGCTCGCCCATCTCTCCGGCGACCCGGCCTTCGTGGAGGCGTTCCGGGCGGGAGGCGACATCCACCGCCAGACCGCGGCGCTCATCTTCGGCGTCGCCCCGGCCGACGTGACGGCCGAGCAGCGCTCCCGCGCCAAGACGATCAACTTCGCCACCATCTACGGCCAGGGCGCCCGCGCGCTGGGACGCCAGCTCGGGATCGGCTACGACGTGGCGCAACGCTTCATCGACGAGTACTTCGAGCGCTTCGCCGGGGTGCGGGCCTTTCTCGACCGCACGGTCGCCGAGGCGCGCGAGCGCGGCTACGTGGAGACGATCTTCGGCCGGCGCCGCTACATCCCGGAGTTGAAGGACAAGAACCACAACACCCGGATGTTCGGCGAGCGCACCGCGAAGAACTCGCCCCTGCAGGGGTCGGCGGCGGACCTCATCAAGGTGGCCATGCTGCGGGTCCACGCGGCGCTGCGCGGTGGGTACCGGGCGCGGCTGCTGTTGCAGGTGCACGACGAGCTGGTGGTCGAGGCGCCGCTCGACGAGGTCGGGCGCGTGGCGCCGATGGTGAAGGCGTGCATGGAGGGAGCCACCACGCTGCAGGTGCCCCTCGTGGCCGACGTGGGCAGCGGCGAGAACTGGCTCGACGCCAAGGCGGGCTAGCGTGCCGGACCCGGGGTGGCGGGAGTTTCCGCGGCGCCGCGACGGCCTGGTGTACGCGCTGGACGGCGGCCTGTGGCTGCACCGCTTCGCGCTCGACGGGCGGCCGATGGCCCACCTGGTGAGCAGCGACCGCGGTCGGCTGGAGGCCTGGGGGCGGAGGGTCGGTCTCGATCCGCGCTGGCTGCAGTACAAGCCGCTCCGCGACCCGCGGTCCGGGACGCGGGTGGCCGCGTGGCACTGGGATCTGTGGGGAGACCTGCTGCCGCCGCGCCCGTCGGGGGGCGCGGGATCCGGGACCGCCGCGCCGCCCTGACGGCGCCGCGGCGGCCGGGCGTCAGGCGCCGGGGCCCGGGGCCGGCCCGACCTCGCCGCTGGCCCGACGGTGGCTGCCGCCGCCGCGCCGCCGGTAGCCGGGCCACCAGTTGAGGTGACCGGCCAGGTGCATGACCCCCGGGACCATGGCCACCCGGATGAGCGACGCGTCGAGCAGCACCGCGACCGCGAGCCCGAAGCTGATCATCTGGACGGCCATCACACGGGCGAAGGCGAACGCGCCGAACACCACGATCATGATCAACGCGGCGTTGGTGATGGTCGCCCCCGTCGCCGTCAGGCCGCTGACCGTCGCCTCGTCGTTGTCGTGGGTGGCGTCGAATTCCTCCTTGATGCGCGACAGCAGGAACACCTCGTAGTCCATGGATAGACCGAACACGATCGCGAACACCAGGACCGGGGTGATCGCGAACACCGCCTGCGTGGGACCGGCGAGGCCGAACAGCGAGCCGCCGAGCCCCCACTGGAAGACGAGCACCGTGATGCCGAAGGCCGCCGACACGGAGAGCGAGTTCATCACCACGGCCTTGATGGGCACCAGCACCGACCGGAACACGATCGCCAGCATCACGCCGGTGACGCCGAGAATCAGGATCGCCAGCAGCGGGAAGAGGGCCCGCACCTTGTCCTGGAAGTCGAGGTTCGAGGCGGAGAACCCGCCGACCAGCATGCGCACGTCCCGCAGCATCGGCAGCGCCCGGACGTTGAGGCGCCGCACCTCCTGCACCGCTTCCATCGAGCCGTCGAGGGAAACGGAGTCGCGCAGCTCCACGTCGAACGTCGTGGCGGTGCCGTCGTGGCTCAGGAAGGCCTTGAACACGGCCGGCATGCGCCGCCGTGCCGCGGCGGTATCGCCGTACAGCTCGATGTACTGCCACAACGGGATGCCGGGGCGCAGGTCCAGGAGGCCGCGGACCTGGGCGACGCGGGGGTTGGCACGGAGCGAGTCGGAGAGGGCCCGCAGGCCCCGCAGGCGGTCCACGTCCAGCATCTGGCTGCCGTCCGACGTCTCGAGCACGATCTTGAGCGGGCGCAGCGCTCCGCCGTGTCCCATGTTCTCGAGCACCGCCAGGCCGCGCGCCGAGTCGGTATCGGCCGGAAAGAAGCCCACCACGGGCAGGCCCATCCGCAGCCACAGCGCCGGCAGCGCGAGCCCCAGCGCGAGGGCGCCGGACAGGGAGACGGCGCGCAGTGGATGGCGCGCGATGGCCCGGGCGTACCGGTTCCACCCGCGGCCGGAGTGCAGGCGCCGCAGCAGCCGCGCGAGGATGCGCGGCTGGTCCACGTGGTGGCCCAGGATGGCCAACACGGCGGGCAGGAACGTCACCGCCAGCACGATGGACGTCGCCACGACGAACACCCCCGCCAGGCCGACGGACCGCGTCTCCTGGAGCGGCACGAACATCAGCGCGACGAACCCCACGATCACCGCCACGCCCGAGGTGATCACCGTGCGCGAGGCGGTGCGGATCGTCTCCTCGGCGGCCTCGAGCCGGCTGGGCGCGTACTCCAGCTCTTCGCGGAAGCGGGTGACGACCAGCAGGGAGTAGTCGATCCCCACGCCGAGGCCGATCATCGTCGTGAGGTTCAGCACGAAGATGGACATCGGCACGAGCGCCGCGGCCACGGACACGAGACCCAGGCTCACGGTGATCGCGATGACGCCGACGCTGATCGGCAGCAGCGCCGCCACCAGGGCGCTGAAGGTGATCAGCAACAGGATGAGCGTGGCCGGAATCAGGCGTTGTTCCATCCGGCGCGAGTCGTCGGCCGCGGTGGTGCGGAGGTCGTAGTCGAAGGCAGGGTCACCCGTGACGTAGGTCTGGAAGTCGCTGCCGAAACGATGCTGGACCTGCGCCACGGTGCTGCGCAACAGCGGGGTGTCGGCGGTCGCGGAGCTGTCGGCGGAAAGCCCGATCAGCACGAGGGCGATCCGCCCGTCGTGGCTGCGGAGCGAAGCGTCGCCGGAATTCCGCCAGTTCAGCGTTTCGAGCACGAAGGGCAGGCGGCGCAGCGCGGCCGTGATCGAATCCACGTAGGCGGCGTAGCGATGGTTGTCCAACGTCAGCGTGGGATGCTGGATGGCGACGGCGGCGAAGGAAGCGTAGGGCGAATCGAATCCGGTGCGGATGGCGTCTTCGGCTTCGGTGGACTCGGAGTGCGTCAGGTTCTGCCCGCCCACGCGCAGCCGCTGGTGGAGATCGCGACCGAGCGGAGCCATCAGCACGGTGATGACGATCCAGGCCCCCACGATCGGCCAGCGCCATCGCACGATGCTCTTGGCCGGCAGTCTGAACACGCAGGGATCCCCGTCGTCGCAGCGGAAGGCGTCAGGTCGGTCGGACGCCTGCAGAGGCGGGCATATTGCGCGTTCGTGAGCCGATGCGCAATCGGCACGTTTGCCGCACCGCGCAACCGGACACAGATTGCGGGCTCATGGCCAAGTCAGGGGCGGCGCGCGTGGTGGTGCCGGCGGTGGCGCTGGCACTGCTGGCGACCGTGGCGGTGGATCTCGCGCGGCGCGCCCTGGGACATCCCGAGCCGCCGCGGCGAGCCGCCGCGGGCGCCGTCCCGAGCGGCCGCGGGCCGGACGTGACCACGACGACGACCGCGCTCGCGGCCCCGGCGCCCGGTCCCGCGGCCGGGGGCGCGGGCCGGCTCGATCTCGCCACCCGAACGGCGGCGCTGCAGCGGATCGCCCTTGGCGAAGGCGACACGTACATCGCCGCGATGCTGGCCGAAGGCGATTCCGTGCTGCATCGCTGGGGCGACGAGCGCGCCGGGCGCCCGCTGCGCGTGCAGGTGCGGCGGGACACCGTCCCCGGGTTCACCCCCGCCTTCACCGTCGCGGTTTCCACCGCGCTGGCGCGCTGGAACGAGGTGGGTCTTCCGGTCAGGCTGGAGGAGGCGCCGGATACCGGCGAAGCCGACATCGTCGTGACGTGGTCTGAGCGACTGGACGGCAACCGCACGGGCCGCACCGACCTCACCTGGCAAAGCCGGGGGCCGATCGTGCATGCCGCGATCACGCTCGCCACGCACGTTCCCGGCGGCCAGCTGGTCCTGCCGGTGCAGATGGTGGCCCTGGCCCTGCACGAGCTGGGGCATGCCGTCGGTCTCGACCACTCCCCGGATCGCGGCGACGTCATGTACCCCGAGACGTCGGCGACCGACCTGACGCTCCGCGACCGCCGGACTGCGCTGCTGCTCTACTCCCTGCCTCCGGGCGACCTCAAGTAGTCCTCATGGCGCCGCCGGGCGCCGGCCGCCGGGCGCCGCCGGCACCAGCACGGGCCGCGGGCCCGCGGCCGCGGCCATGCCGACGCGATAGCCGAATTCGGCGTACCGCACCAGACCCGAGAAGGGAAAGTCCGCCTTCCACTCGTCCGAAGGCTGGTGGTAGTGATCCCATTTCCGGCCGAGCGCCTTCGATGAATCGGCGGACAGCCCCTCGAACGGCGCGGACCCCGGCACCAGGAAGACGGCAGGCACGCCGATCCTGAGCAGCGGGAAGTAATCGGAGTTCGGGCTCGCCGGTCCCACCTTCGCGGTCCAGCCGGCGCGCCGCGCCACCTGCACCGCCAGGCTCCCGAGCGTGGAGCGGTCGCCTCCGGGGATCTCCCAGCTCACCGGGGGCGCCGGAGGGGCGCCCGCGTCGAGGTTGATCTCGGCGGCGATGCTGTCGGGGCTCACGAGCGGATGGGCGGCGAAATAGTCGGAGCCGAGCAGGCCGCGCTCCTCGCCCGTCGGCCAGAGGAACAGCACCGAGCGCGCCGGCCGCGGCCCCGCCACCATCGCGTGCGCGATGGCGAGGAGCATCGCGCAGCCCGCGGCGTTGTCCGAGAAGCCGTTGTAGATGGAATCGCCGCGCGCATCGGGCGTCGAGATGCCGAGATGGTCGAGGTGCGCGGTGTAGGCGACGAACTCCCCGCGCAGTGCCGGGTCGGCGCCGGGCAGGATCGCGGCGACGTTCCGCGATACCAGGGGCCGGGGGTGCACCGCGATCTGCACGTCCACGCGGCCCGGCAGGAGTACCGGGCGGTCCCCTGCGGAGCCGGCGGCCGCGAGACCGGGCGCGAGAGCTTGCCCGAACGCGGGACTGGCGATCACGTCGGGAATGCCGGGGATGAACGACGAGACCGCGTGAGCGGAGTCGGCGATGAACAGGCGCGACGGACCGCGGCTGCGGACGTAGAGGGCGTACGTGGCGGAATCTGGCGTCAGCTGCACGACACCGGCCACTCCCCGCGCGCGCAGCGTGTCCGCGGCGGCGGCGTCGGAACCGAACGGGCCGCGCACGAGCGCGACGCGGCCCGCCAGGTCCGGCAGCGCCTCGGGATGCGCGAGAACGTCGCGCGCCGAGCCGACGTAGGCCAGGCCTCCGGAGAACGGCACCAGGGTGGCGTCCGTGCCGACGTTGGGGACGAAAGCGTCCGGCGTGGAGAACACTTCGCGCGCAGCGCCTCCGGGCGGCCCGGCCGTGAGCGCCACCTTGGTGGCGGCGGTGTCCACCACGGCCTCGACGAGCGGCACGACCTGGAAGTAGCTCCCGTCCGTGCCCGCCCCCATCAAGCCGAGCGCCTGGGCCTCGGCGGCGATGTAGAGCGCGGCAACGTCGTTGCCGCGGCGGCCCGTCCCTCGTCCCTCGAGCTGGTCGCTGGAGAGAAACCAGGTGACCGCCCGCAGCACCATCGAGTCCACGACCGGCCGATCGCTTTGGCGGGCGGAACCGTGACCGGTCTGGGCCGCCAGCGGCGACGCGGCGGCAATCGCAAGTGTCGCAACGAGTTTCCATGTCATGCGTCCATCCTATCCGTCCCCCTGGCGCCGCGGCAAGCGGCCTGCCACTATTCGCATATGGCAGCGGCATCATCCCGCCGGGCCGTTCCGGTGCTGCAGGGCCACACCTCCAGGACCACGACCCTCCAAGACCTGCTGGACGCGCGAGCCCACCCGGGCGAATTGTGGCATCCGGAGGGCGGCGACGGCTCGGTCCGCTGCACGGCGTGCGGGCACCTGTGCCTGATCCGCGAGGGACGCCGCGGCATCTGCAAAGTGCGCTTCAATCGTGGCGGCACCCTGATGGTGCCCTTCGGCTACGCGGCCGGCGTGCAGTCGGATCCGATCGAGAAGAAGCCGTTCTTCCACGTGCTGCCGGGATCGGATTGCCTCACCTTCGGCATGCTGGGATGCGACTTCCACTGCGGCTACTGCCAGAACTGGCTGACCTCGCAGGCGCTGCGCGACGACGACGCGGTCGCCCCGATCGCCGACGTCACCGCCGAGGCACTCGCGGGCCTGGGCGCCCGGCACGGCGCGCGCGTGGTGGCGTCGTCGTACAACGAACCGCTCATCACCGCCGAGTGGGCGATGCAGGTCTTTCGCGAGGCACGGCAGGCCGGCCTCAAGACCGCGTTCGTCTCCAACGGCAACGCCACGCCCGAAGCGCTCGACTACGTGCGACCGTGGACGGACTGCTACAAGATCGACTTCAAGGCGATGCAGGATCGCGCCTACCGGTCGCTCGGCGGGACACTGCGACGCGTGCTGGATACGATGGCGATGACGGCCGAGCGCGGCTTCTGGGTGGAGGTCGTCACGCTGCTCGTGCCCGGCTTCAACGACGCGCCGGACGACCTGCGGCGCATGGCGGACGTGATCGCGGCGATCGCTCCGACGATTCCGTGGCACGTCACCGCGTTCCACCAGGACTACAAGATGACCGATCCGCGCAACACGACGGCAGCGGACCTGGTGCGCGCCTGCGAGATCGGCCACGAAGCAGGACTGCAGTTCGTCTACGCCGGCAACCTGCCGGGGCGGGTGGGGCGCTGGGAGCACACCTGGTGCCCGGATTGCGACGACCTCCTGATCGAGCGCTCCGGATACCAGATCATCCGGCAGCGCGTGACGGCCGCGGGACTCTGCCCCTCCTGCGGTGCCAGGATTCCCGGCGTCTGGGCGTAGGGCCGTTGGCGGTCGTCCCCGCCCGGTTCGCATGATGCATCCCTGGACACTCATCTACGACGGACAGTGCGGCTTCTGCCGGCGTTGGGTGGGAGCCGTGCGCCGGTGGGACCGCCGCGCCCGGGTTCGGGCTGTGCCGTTCCAGGACGGGACCGCCTGGCAGGGGATGCCGGGACTGGAGCGTGCGGCTCTCGAGGAGGCGGTGCACCTGGTCGCTCCGGAAGGCCGGGTCTACGCCGGGGCCGCCGCCGCGCGGCCGTTGCTGGCCCTGCTCCCCGGGGGCCGCGTTCTTGCCGCTCCGCTCGTGCTCCCCGGCGCGGAGCGCCTGGCCGGAACGGTGTATCACTGGGTGGCGCGCCGTCGCCACCGCGACGGGTGCGCGTCGCCCGGGTGTCGTCGCGGTGATTGATGGGGCGCGGCGGCCCGGCTAGGTTGCAGGATACCGTCGGGAGCGGAAGCATGGTCAACGCCGAACAGGTCCGCGACGCGCTGCGCGTCGTCAAGGATCCGGAGCTCAACCTCAACGTCATCGATCTCGGGCTGGTGTACGAGATCGAGGTCGCCGAGGACGGAGCGGTTCACGTCGAGATGACGCTCACCTCGCCGGGCTGCCCGGTGGGGCCCGAGATGTTGTCGGAGGCGCAGAGCGTGCTCGAGAAGCTCGACGGCGTGACGAAGGTGGACGTGGAGCTGGTGTGGGAACCGTACTGGACGCCGGAGAAGATGGATCCGCGGGTCCGATCGCTGCTCTGGGGCTAGCTCTCCAACGCCTTGAGGAAGTCGCCGCCCAGCACGTCCGCCTGCCACTGACGTACTTCGGGAACCTCGCGCAGCGCCGCCGCGCCCTTCGGCCGCGCTCGCGCGATAGCCTCCAGGGTACCCTTCGGACACAGCACCCCGGGATCGAGGCCGAGCCGCTCGGCCGCCTCGTTGCGCGTCCGCTTCAACTGCTCGACCGCGCGGTCGAACGCCGGATCCGCCGCGTGACGCTCCGTTCGTGGAAACCGGGGCAGGTCCTTATCCGGTACGGCGAGGCCGCGCTCGATGACTTGGAGGAGCGAGGCGCCGCGCTCTTCGACGAGCCTCGTGGACAGCCCCTTCGCCGCCGCCAGGTCGGCGGCCGAGCGGGGCGGCGCGGCCGACAGCGCGAGCAGCGCCTCGTTCGTCACCACGCGGAAGCTGGCGCGATCGAGCTCCGCGGCGATCGCCTCGCGCCACGGCAGCAGCTCGCGCAACACCGCGAGCGCGCGCCGGTTCAGCGCCCGCGCGCCCTTCACGCGCAGGTACGCGCCGCCGTTCGTCTCCGCGGGCGTCCACCGGACGCCTTCAAGCCGTCGGAACTCCTCCTCGGCCCATGACAGCCGACCGCGCGCCTCGAGCTCGGAGCGCAAGCGCTCGCGCAGCGCCAGCAGGTACGACGTGTCGGTCGCGGCGTATTCCAGCATCTCGGGAGGGAGGGGACGGCGCGACCAGTCGGCGCGCTGGTACTTCTTGTCGAGCGTGACCCCCACGTGCTTGGTCAGCAGCGCGGCAAGCCCCACCGCCGGCTCGCCAAGCAGATGCGCCGCGATGCGCGTATCGAACAGGTTCCGCGCCCGGAACTTGTAGTCCCGGTCCAGGATCCGCAGGTCGTAGTCGGCGTCGTGGAACACGACCTCGACCGCCGGGTCGGCCAGCATCGTCCCGACCGCCGACATGTCGTCCACGGTCAGGGGATCGATGATCGCGTTTTCGCGACGGCTGGAGAGTTGAACGAGATAGATGCGGTCCACAAAGCGATGGAAGCTCGCCGCCTCGGTGTCCATCGCCAGCACCGGCTCGCGCGCCACCCGCCTCATCAGGGCGGCAAGCTCCGCACTGCTGCGGACGTACCGGTGTGGCGGATGCTGTAGAGCAGTCCGCACCATAGCGTGAAGCTTGCCCGGCGCACCGATGCCGCGCAACTAGCAGGTGTCGTGTTTGTCCACCTCTCCACAGAAAAGTGAGTAAAACATTCAACATCAACATGTTGATTGGCATGTGACAAACGATACTATAATGAAAGTTTCATAATAGTATTACAGCACTAATATGATTGGGTTGCGCCGTGGTGGTGACACAGAGCCGTCTGTCTCCGACACCAGCGGAGGCTGGTGTGACGGCTTGGTCTGCCGTGACTTGATGGCTACCACGGCGGCCGCACTCGTTGCGATACTATTGTGTCGTGCACCTCGCTTCTCGATCCGTAACCCTCGACCCCCCGAGCGCGTGAGCGAACTTCCCGCCGTCGAAGTCACGGTCTATCCCTTCGAGTGTGACGCCTTCGGTCACCTGAACGAGGCGGCATTCGTGCAACTCTTCGAACGCGCCCGCTGGGACGCGCTCGCCCGGGGGCCGGGGCGGGATCTCTTCGAGCGCCATCACGTGTGGCCGGCCGTGCGCCGCGCGGTGGTGGAGTACCATCGACCGGCGTTTCCGGGCGACGTCGTGCGGGTGGAGTCGGAGGTGCGGAAGGTCGGCCGCACTTCCCTCACGTTGCGGCAACGGGCGACCCGTGCGGCGGGCGGGACGCTCCTGGCGGAGCTGGAGATCGTGGTGGTGCTGATCGACCAGGACGGGAAGGCGACCCCGATGCCCGAGGAGATCGCCACCGTCTTCGGTGCTCGGGTCACGGCGAGGCCGGGGGAGATGATCCGGCAGGACGTCGGCGGGGTCACGCTGGCGCTCGACGCGCGTGGCGACGGACCGCTGCTCCTGCTGCTGCACGGGTTTCCGCTCGACCGGACGATGTGGGCCCATCAGGTGGCGACGCTGTCCCGGTGGCGGCGCATCGCGCCGGACCTGCGCGGCGCCGGTGCGTCGGACGCGCCCGAGGTCGGCTACTCGATGGCCGCGTACGCGGACGACCTCGCCCGCCTCCTGGACCGGCTCCACGTCGAGCGGGCGGTCGTGGCCGGCATGTCCATGGGGGGCTACGTGGCCTTCGAGATGTGGCGGCGCCACCGCGAGCGGATCATGGGTCTCATCCTGGTGGACACGCGCGCCGAAGGCGAGACGGCCGACGGCCGCCGGCGGAGGGACGAGATGATCGCCGCGGCACGGTCCGGGGGAGCGGCCGCGATCGCCGATCGCATGCTGCCGCTGCTGCTGGGCCGGTCCACTCGCCAGGCGCAGCCGCTGCTGGTCCAGCAGGTGCGCGAGATGATCCATCGCACGCCGGTCCCGGGTCTCGTGGGTGCGCTCTCGGCGATGCGCGACCGGCCCGACGCCACGTCCCTGCTGGCCTCGATCGACGTGCCCACCCTCGTGATCGTGGGAGAGGAGGACGAAGTGACGCCTCCACCACTGTCGCGCGCGATGGCCGCGGCCATCCCGGGAGCGGCGGTCACCGCGATTCCGGGCGCCGGCCATCTTTCGCCCCTCGAGGCGTCGACGGCCGTCACCCGTGTCATGGCCGCGTTCCTGGAGGCGGTGCCGAGGCCGTAGCCGGGGCGTCGCCCGGTCGACAGGTGAAAAGGGAAGAGCCCCGAAGATCGTCTTCGGGGCTCTTCTCTCGATCTGCCGGCGGCCGCGCTACGCCGACTTCTTCTGCGGCTTGCCGGGCGGCGTCGGGCTGTTGAACACATCGCGGTTCAGGGCGATGTAGTCCTTCCACTGGGGCGGGACGTCCTCCTCGGGGAAGATCGCCGTCACGGGGCACTCGGGCTCGCAGGCGCCGCAGTCGATGCACTCGTCGGGATGGATGTAGAGCATCTTCTCGTCTTCGTAGATGCAGTCTACCGGGCACACCTCGACGCACGCGCGGTCCTTGACCCCGATGCATGGCTCGACAATCACATACGGCATGAATCACTCCGGCGCGGAGGCGAATGGCGGCGAATTCGGGCTGTGGCGGTGCAAATTGAGACGGCCCGATTCCGACTGTCAAGTGTGAAGCAGGCTTTTCCGGGCACCCTGTTCCCGGCGCGTGAGAGACGAGAACCCTCCCGGCTTTCCAGGAGGGTTCTCGTTCGCTTCGCTGGCGGGAGGGCTCGCGGAGTCGCCGACCCGCGGGACGACGCTAAGCCGGATCCGTCACCGGGCCGTCACCGCGACGGGCACGCCGGCATCGGCCTCCGGCGAGGCGGACGGTTGGGCCTCCAGACTCTCCTGGATCTTCCGCGTGATGTGCATCGAGCAGAACTTGGGCCCGCACATGGAGCAGAACTCCGCCGACTTGAAATACTCGGCGGGCAGCGTCTCGTCGTGGTACGCACGGGCGCGGTCTGGATCGAGCGAGAGGCGGAACTGCTCGTTCCAGTCGAACGCGAAGCGTGCGCGGCTCAGGGCGTCGTCGCGGTCGCGCGCGTTCTTGCGGCCGCGGGCGATGTCGGCGGCGTGGGCCGCGATCTTGTACGCGATCACGCCTTCGCGCACGTCGTTGCAGTTGGGCAGGCCGAGGTGCTCCTTGGGCGTGACGTAGCAGAGCATCGAGGCGCCGAACCAGCCGATCATCGCGGCCCCGATGGCGCTGGTGATGTGGTCGTAGCCGGGGGCCACGTCGGTCACGAGGGGGCCGAGCGTGTAGAACGGGGCCTCGTGGCAGATCTCCTGCTCCTTCCGGACGTTCATCTCGATCTGGTGCATCGGGATGTGGCCCGGGCCCTCGATCATGACCTGGACGTCGTGCTCCCAGGCGCGCGTGGTCAGCTGCCCCAGGACCTCGAGCTCGGCGAACTGCGCGCGGTCGGACGCGTCCGCGAGCGAGCCGGGCCTGAGGCCGTCGCCCAGCGAGAGCGAGACGTCGTGGGCCCGGGCGATCTCGAGCACCTCGTCGTAGTGGGTGTAGAGCGGGTTCTGCTCGCGCCGCTGCGTCATCCACGCGGCCAGCAGCGAACCGCCGCGGCTCACGATTCCGGTGACGCGGCCGAGGGCGAAGCCGAGGTGCTCGCGCAGGATGCCGCAGTGCACGGTGATATAGTCCACGCCCTGCCGCGCCTGGTGCTCGATGTTGTCGAGCAGCATCTGCGGCGTGATGTCCCCCACGTCCTCCACCGATTGGATGACCTGGTAGATCGGCACGGTACCGATCGGCACCGGGCTGGCGGCGATGATGGCCGCGCGGATCTCGTCGATCCCGCCGCCGGTCGAAAGGTCCATCACCGTGTCGGCCCCGAAGTGCACGGCGAAGTGCAGCTTCTCCAGCTCGCCCTGCACGTCGGACGTGACGGCGGAGTTGCCGATGTTGGCGTTGATCTTCACGCCGGCCACCGTCCCGATCGCCATCGGATCGAGCGCTCCGGCGAGGTGGTGCACGTTGGCCGGAATGATCAGGCGCCCGCGCGCCACTTCACTCCTGACCAACTCGGCCTCGAGCGACTCCCGCTCCGCCACGCGGCGCATCGCCGCCGTGATCTCGCCCCGGCGGGCGTAGTACATCTGGGTCACGCAGTCGCTCATCGCTCGCTCCCGTCTGGCCAATGGAAAACGCTTCCCGCCCGGGGCAGGGGATCCGGGGCGAGAAGCGTCTTTGACCTGAAGTGACTCCCTACGCCGGTCTGAACCGGGTCAGGTTCAAAGGGTGTGATCTCAGCCCGTCGCGGCGGGCACCCCTGTCATAGAAACCAAACTAGACCGGTCGGGCATTCCCGACAAGCTTCGATTTCACTGCCCCGGAGCCTGCTGCGTCAGCGAGTCCCGGTCCACGATGCCGACCGGGACGGCGACCAGCGGGGGCACCTTCTCGCCGTGCAGTTCGCGATAGACCGTCTCGATCACGCGCCGCCCGATCACCACCGGATACTGGATGGCATCGGCCTTGAGCGGGCCGCCGCTCGCGATCGCCGCGCGCGCTTCGGGCGTCGCGTCGAACCCGACGATGATCACGTTGCTGCGCCCGGAGGCGCGCACCGAGGCGAGGGCGCCGAGCGCGCAGTCGTCGTTGCTCCCGAACACCGCGTTGAGCTCCGGGTGCGACTGCAGCAGGTTGTCCATCTTGTTCTTGGCGACGTCCCTGAGCCCGCGCTCGACGGCGGGGGCCGCCACGATGTGGATGCCGGGGTACTTGGCGACGGCCTCGCGGAACCCGCGCACCCGCTCGATCACGCTGGCCAGGGTGGGCTGGTCGAGGATCGCGACGTTGCCCTGGCCGTGGAGGAGCTTGGCCAGGTACTCCCCGACCAGCTCCCCGCCTTGCGCGTTGTCGGACGCGACGTGCGACGCGACGTCTCCTCCGGCCGAGGCGATGTCCACCGTGAAGACCGGAATGCCGGCGTGGTTCGCCTCCTCAATGGCCGAGACGATGCCGCGCGAATCCACCGGGGCGACGATGATCGCGCTCATCTTCTGGGTGATGAAATTCTCGACCTGGCTGGTCTGCCGGGCGAGGTCCCACTCGCCCGCGACGATGTGCAAGTCGAAACCGAGGCTGTCGGCGGCGGCCTGCATGCCCTTCTGCAGGTCCTGGTAGAAGACGTGGGCCTGCGTGAGCAGGGTGACGCCGATCTGAGGCCGGGAACTGACCGGCCGTCTGGCGCAGGCGGCGGGCACGAGCGCCGCCGCGGCGGCAACCAGCAGGGCCCGCCAGGGGCGCGTGAGGTCGGGGCGAAACACGGGACTACCTCCTCTCCGCGGCGGTTTCCACCACCACGGTAGCGATCTCGTACGGCCGCAGCGCGACACGGATCGTATGCGCGGTGGTCGGCAGGGCGGCGCCGGGATCCTCGAGGAAATTGGAGCGGTGGGCGGAGCGGACGGTGGCCCGGAGCGTGATGGTCGCCGTGGCTGGCCTGCCGTTCCACTCCACCAGCCTGAGCACCAGGGCGTTCGAGTCCTCCGCGCGCTTGACCCAGCTCAGCTCGACGCCGGGCGCGCCGGAGATCGACGCGAAGCTCACCGCGCGGCCCAGGAGTCCTCCGTGCGCGGACGTGGTGTCGGCCACGAGCGGCGTGTTGTACTCCGCGGCCAGCCGCTCCGTCCCCGCCTTCCGCCAATCGCCGGCGTGCGGGTAGTAGGCGAACCGGAAGTGGTTCGCGCCGCGATCGGCCAGCGAGTCCGGCCACAGTGGCGCGCGGAGCAGGGAGAGCCGCAGCACGTTGCCGTGGCAATCCCATCCGTACTTGCCGTCGTTGAGGAGGCTGACGCCGTAGGTCGAGTCGGACAGGTCCGCCCAGCGCTGGCCGGGCACCTCGTACTTCGCCCGCTCCGCCTTGGTCTGCGGCTTGCACGAGCGGCCGATCGTGCCGTAGGGGATCTCGTAGGTGGCCGAGTCGGGGCTCACGCTCGGCGTGATCGCCACCTTCAGCATCTTGTGCGTCTCGTGCCAGTCCACGTCGTTCACGACGTCCACGTACGGCGTCTCGCGGCCCAGCACCAGCGCCTGCCGGAACGTGGACGCGCCCCAGCGACGGGTGAAGCCGAGCCGCGCCTCGGCCGCGTCGGCGTGCCGGGTCACGTCGCCCGTCTCGGTGACGTTCCACTGCTCGCCGTTGAAGCCGGTGTTCCAGGCGTCCCATTCCGCCGGCTGGTCGTACAGGATCTCGAGCACGTTGGCGCGCCCGCCGGGGGCGAGCGCCTCGCGCCGGTTCCGCTTGTCGTAGAGGCGCGTGATGTCGCCGGTCGTGGTGTCCACTTCGACGCGCAGGTACGCGTTCTCGATCCAGGTCGGCCCGACGCGGGGCGCCGGCAGGCGGGAGGCCAGCGTGGGCCTGCCCGGGCGCGCGAAGACCACCCTGGCGCCGAGCGCCGGCACGTCGCTCGCCAGCACGGCGGCGCTGTCGCCGTGGGCCAGCGGCACGCGCAGCACTGCGGTGCGCGGCCAGGTCAGCGGGTTGAACACCACCACCGGCACCTCGCCGCGCGGCGCGCCGCGGGTGTTCATCCGGGCGCCGAGGTCTCCGACGCCGCGCCGGGTGAGCGTGTCGAGCGCAGCCCAGGCGCTGTCGTACCACTGGTCGGCGACGACGTAGTTGATGTGGATGCCGGAGCCCGGCAGGATGTCGTGGAACTCGTTGAACAGCACCTTGTGCCACGCGCTCTCCAGGTCGGCCTGCGGGTACGGCGCGGTGTCCACCGCGGCGAGCGCTTCCGCCGTGCGGAGCAGGTCGTCGCTGTGTCGCGCCGACCACTTCTGCCGGGCCTGCGTGGTGTAGGTGCCGCGGTGGTACTCGAGGTACAGCTCGTCGTGCCAAACCGGGAAGAGCGAGTCAGGCATCGATCCCTGGAGGTTGGCGAGCGCGTGGTCGGGGTTGTCGTCCTCCATGACCGGGAAGGTCGGCACCCGCCGGAGCCGCTCCGCCCGCTCCAGCATCTCGATCGTCGGGCCGCCGCCGTGGTCGCCGACGCCGTACAGCACGATCTGGTTGTGGATCCCCTGGTTGCGCCGCGCGTCGTCGAGGCGGTCGTGGATCAGCTGGTGCGGCTCGAGATCGGAGTCGTAGCCGTACGGGTTGTAGGTGAACAGCCGCGTGCCGTCCCGGCCCTCCCAGTAGAACGCGTCGTACGGCAGCTGGGTCGAGTCGTTCCAGCGGATCTTCTGCGTCACGAAGTAGTCGAGGCCCGCCTGCTTGTAGATCTGCGGCAGTGTCCACGGGTACCCGAACGAGTCCGGCGTCCACCCCACCCTGGCGCGGCGCCCGTAGTGGTGCTGGAAGTAGCGCTGCCCGTACAGCCCCTGGCGCGCGAGGTCCTCGCCCGAGGGGATGTTCTGGTCGGGCTCGAGCCACCAGCCGCCGACGATCGCCCACTGTCCGGCCTGGACGGCGGCGCGCAGCGAGTCGGCGAGCGTGGGGAAGAGGCGGTCCACGGTCTGGTAGTAGACGGCCGCGCTGCCGGCGAACACGTAGCCCGGGAACATCGCGGCCAGCTTGAGCGAGGTGCGCCAGGTGTTGGGAATCACCTCGTGCTCGGTCTCGCTCCACGGCCAGAGCCACGCCGCATCGATGTGCGAGTTGCCGACGAGGTGCAGCGTGTCGCGCCGGATCTGCGCCGTGAGGGGCGCGTAGGCCGCGGCGTAGCGGCTGAGCAGCGCCGGGTACCGGGAGGCGTCGGCGCTCTCGAGGGCCCCGAGCCACTCGCGCGCGTCGGGGCGGGCGATGGGGGGTGCCTGGCCGGCCAACTCCCGGGCGTAACCGAAGCCGTCGGCGTACTCGGCGTAGCCGATCTCGCGGACGCGGGCGTCGGGGAACGTCCACCACGGGCGGCCGGCCTCGAGCTGGATGGCGACGGCGAGCGTATCGCCGGTGCGGCACGGCGCGCACACCTCGACCGAACCTTCGCGCCAGTCGGTGGCGCGGCCGTTGACCAGGTACCGGGCCCGCGGGCCGAATTGCCCGGCGAGGAGATCCACCGAGCGGCCGCCCAGCGCCGGGGGCACGACGAGCCACACCTGCAGCCGACGCGCTCCCGAAGCGGCGGAATCGCGCACCCAGGTCCCGGTCGCAAGGCGCCCGCCCCACACGCGCAGCAGCCAGTCGGGGTCCACGGCCAGCGCGGCCTGGCTTACAACGCCTGCTGCGGTCACGGTGACGGCGAGCGGCGCGCTCCCGAGGGCCGCACGGCGCAACTCCTCGAAGGTCGGGCGAAAGCCGATCACCCGCGACTCGCCGGGCGCCAGCACGGCGACCGAATCCGACGTCCAGCTGGTGGAATCCTGGCTCACGCGCGTCAAGGCGTCGCGCAGCGTGTCGCGCCCCCACACCGTGACGGTGAGACTCGCGGGCACCTCGATCTGATCGCGGTTCCAGGTCGCAGGCCCGCTCAGCTTCAGCGTCGAGGCCGTGACGATCGCGGCCGGATACACGTGGGCCGTGACGCCGGCAGGACGCCGGTACGACGCGCGGATGCCGTCGAGCCCGGGCTCTCCCGGGGCCCGCGCCAGCCGGCCGAGGACGCCGAAGCCACCCGTCTGGTTGATGGCCTCGAGCAGCACGGTGTTCCACCCCGCCGCGAGACGCACGGCGACGGTGTCGCTGCCGGAGCGCAGTCCGCGCTCGACGAGATGGGACCAGACCTGCTGCCCGTTGAGCCAGGCCTGCAGGCCGTCGTCGCTGTCCATCACGAGCAGCACCGTGAGGTCCGTCGGCGCGTAGAGGTACGCGTGGGCGTACGCGACCGAATGATCGGTGTTCCCGGAGAACACGCGGTTGAGGTCGATGCCGCCGAGCGAGTCTGCCTCCGTGGGCACGAAGGCGCCGCCGGCGACCAGGTCGCCCGAGTCGGGCAGCACGGCGGCCGCGCCGCCGAGGTAATCGTGGCTGTCGCCTGCCGAAGCCTGGATGGGGCCGCGCACCAGCCAGTGCCGGATGGGGAGATCCTGCGCGCGCACCATCGTGCTCACCAGCAGCGCCGCGACGACGCCGCACGCCGCACGGGTCCAATGCCGCAACATGGGGCTTACTCCTTCTGGGTCACCGCCACGCGAGCGGTGCGCGCGCGCCGGCGCGCGTCGGCCCGCTTCATCCACACGTCGAAGAGCACGGCCAGCAGAATGATCGCGCCCTTGGCGATCTCCTGCCAGAAAGACTGCACACCGAGGAGGTCGAGGCCGTTGTTGAGCACGCCGATCAGGAGCGCGCCGGTGAGCGCGCCCCACGCCGTGCCGATACCCCCGAACAGCGAGGTGCCGCCGATCACGGCCGCCGCGATGGCGTTCAGCTCGTACAGCATCCCCGCATCGGGACCACCGCTGCGGAGCTGTCCCACCAGCAGCACGGCGGCCAGGCCCGCACAGGCGCCGGAGATGGCGTAGGTGCCGAGCTTGATGCGGCCGACCGCGACCCCGGAAAGACGGGACGCTTCCTCGTTGCCCCCCACGGCGTACACGTGGCGCCCGAACCGGGTCCGCACCAGCACGAACGCCCCCAGGGCCACGAGGGCGAGCATCACTACTGCCGGCACGGGGAAGCCCGTCGGCAGCCCCGGCACCGGGATCCGCCCGCCGCCCACCGTGTGCAGGGCGTCGAGGGCTGCGATCTTCGGCTGGTAGAGCGGGTCGCCGGGATCGGGGAAGCCGATCGGCACACCGCCCGTCACCAGCCGCGCCGCGCCGCGCGCGGCGGTCATCGTCGCGAGCGTGACGATGAACGGCGCGACGCCGAGCCTGGCGACTACCCCGCCGTTGAGAAGGCCGACCGCCGCCCCGGCGGCGATGCCCACCACGCCCGCGAGCACGGCGGCGCCCGCCGGCCCGAGCAGCCGCAGCACCTCGCCGCTGGTGAGCGTGGCCGCGGCGAGCACGCCGGCGAACCCGACCACCGAGCCCACCGAGAGGTCGATCCCGGCCGTGATGATGACGAAGGTGGAGCCGAGAGCGATGATGCCGTTGATCGAGACGTGAAGGAGAATCGTGGTGAGATTGGCGCGGCTCATGAACCCGGGGATCAGCACCCCGGCCACGACGACGAGCGCGGCGAGGGCGAGGGGGACGCCGAAACGAGCCGCCCGCGGCGCGCTCATGCGGCGTGCGACGCCGGCAGCGCCAGGGCCAGCACGCGCTCGGCCGTCGCGCCGTCGGCTGCGACCTCGCCCGCCACGGTGCCCTCGCGCATCACCACGATGCGGTCGGCCAGGGCCAGGATCTCGGGCAATTCGGACGAGATGACGAGCACCGCTTTGCCCGAGTCCGCCAGCACGCGGATGAGGCGGTGCAGCTCGACCTTGGTGGCGACGTCCACGCCGCGCGTTGGCTCGTCGAAGATCAGGAGGTTGGCGTCCGCCAGGAGCCACTTGGCGAGCACCACCTTCTGCTGATTGCCGCCGGAGAGGGTGCCGGCCTCGCGCTCGATATCCGGCGGACGAAGCTCGACCGCCGCCGTCTGCCGGGCCGCCGCTTCGCGCTCGGCACGCCGATGGATCACGCCGCGGACCGAGAAGCGCGCGAGGGTGGCGAGGGTGGCGTTCTCGCGCACGTTCATCCCCAGCACCAGTCCTTGGGTCTTGCGGTCTTCGGGCAGGTACACCACCCCGCGCGCAATGGCGTCGCGGGGCGATGAGGGGCGGTAGGGGGCGCCGTCCAGCGACATGGTGCCCGCGTCGAAACGGTCCGCGCCGGCCAGGCAGCGCGCCACCTCGGTCCGCCCCGCGCCGACCAGTCCGGCCAGGCCGACGATCTCCCCGCGGCGAACGGTGAGGGAGACGCCGGCGAAGTGGCCGCGCCGGGCAAGCCCGTGCACGTCGAGCAGCGGCGGTTCCGTGGGCGCGACGGCCGCCGGGATGCGGGCATACTCCACGTCGCGGCCCACCATGTGACGGATGAGGGCGGCCTCGTCCACGGCGGCGGCGGCGCCGGTGAAGACGCGGCGGCCGTCGCGCAGTACCGTCACGTCGTCGGCGATGCGCCGCACCTCTTCGAGCCGGTGGGAGACGAAGATGACCGCGATGCCGCGGGCGCACAGCGCCCGGACCTGCTCGAACAGGCGACCCGTTTCCAGGTGGGAGAGCGCCGCCGTCGGCTCGTCCATGGCGATCAGCCGCGCGTCGCGTGCCAGGGCCCGGGCCAGCTCGACGAGCTGCTGCTCCGCAACCGAGAGGTCCCCCGCCAGCGCCCCGGGCTCGAACTCCGCGCCGAGGGACCGCAGGGCCGCCCGCGCCCGCGTGAAGGACGCCGCGCGATCGAGGACGCCGTGCCGGACGGGCTCCATGCCCAGGAAGATGTTGGCCTCCGCACTGAGCTGCGGGACCAGGGACAGCTCCTGGTAGATCACGGTGACCCCGGTGGCCAGCGCCTCCCGTGGCCCCTCGAACGCCACGGGGCGGCCGTCGAGCATGACCTCCCCGGCATCGGGTCGGTCCGCTCCCGCCACGATCTTGAGCAAGGTGGACTTTCCGGCCCCGTTCTCTCCGACCAGGGCGTGAACGCGCCCCGCCAAGACCGACAGATCGACCGCGTCGAGCGCTACCACGCCCGGGAACCGCTTGGTGACAGCGCGCAGCGCAAGCAGCGGTGGGGCCGGCGGCGTGCTCACACCTTCCTCAAGAGCCGGAGCAGCCGGATCGTCATGATCACCGCGAGCGCGAACAAGCCGACGGCCGCGCCCAGGTTGATCTTCCGCATCAGGTGGGCCGACACGAAGCGGCGGCCCCAGGCGACGATGCCCGAGAGCCCGAGCCCGTAGAGAATCGCGCCCCCCACCAGGCCGACGAAGAACCACACCCGGGCGACGTGGTGGCTCGCATCCACACCGACGCTGGCCATGGCCCCCGACGCGGCCAGCCAGAGCCAGAAGAAGACCGCGAACGGGTTCGCCATGGACAGGGCGACCCCGACGGCGAATCCGGTCCGCTTCCGCGGCGGTTCCGAGACACTGAAGTCGGGATCCTGATGCGAGGCCCGGAACGCGCTCCAGCCGAGGAACAGCAGGATCAGGACCCCGATGACGCCGATGATGATCCGCAGGACGAGGGACTCGGTCAGCAGGCTCGATCCCAGAATGCCCACGGCCGCCCAGAACGAATCCCCGATGACGGCGCCGAGCGCCACGAGGAACGCCGCCAGGAATCCGACGGACAGTCCACGTCGGACGATCTCGACCGTCACGGGGCCGGCCGGCGCGCAGTACAGGGCACCGACGGCGACACCAAGCAGGAAGGGAAGCAGCAGGAACATGGGCCCGGCCAATGTAGCGCGGTTTCGCTCGGACTTGTAGGATGAGCCATGCTCGGGTTGATCCTGGCGGCTACGGCCGTGTGTCAGGCTCCTCAGGACACGGCAACCCTCGATGCCCCCGCCTACGTCAACGCCGAGTATGGGGTTTCGCTGCCGCGCCCGTTCGACGACTGGGTCTTCGAGCCCGGGACCGCGGAGCGCACGACGACGGTCATCTTCCATCCCCGGGACGCGCCCCTGGGCGCGCAGCTCTGGGGAGCCCTCGTGCTGACCAGGTTCTCCGGCCCCATTGCCGTGGAACGCGTCGCGGAGCAGCGCGTGCAAGGCACGTGGCGCCGTCTCCTCGGCCGGCGCTTCGAGGTCCTCGGGCGGGATTCGCTCACCCTGGCGGGCCGGCGCGCGGTGCGCGTGCGCATGACGGGGGCGATCGACCGCGTCGGCGTCGAGATCGACGAATACCTGGTCGCGCGGGACAGCGTCCTGATCCTCCTGCAATTTCGCTACCCTCGACAGCGGCCGCGCGACTCGCTGGAGATCGGCTACGAGCGCGTCGTTCAGGGGCTCTCGATCTCAAGCGGAGCACCGTCGTCCACGGGACCGGCCATCACCCCGTCCTTCGCGGACAGCCTGGCGACCAGCCGCGTCGTCCCGCGATCGCCGTGGCAGCCGGAAGCCTACGACGCCTCGGTCCGCTATGACTCGGCGGCCGCGCGCGCCGACTTCTCGGTCAGAGTGGATCTCGTCAACCACGGGGCGGACTCGGAGGATTCGGTTTCGGCGTGGCTCTGGCCGGGGTTCGCGCTCGACAGCGTCCGCGCGGGCCCGTCCGCTCTCGCGCTCCGGATCGCGGGGAGCGTCTCCTGGGCACGCCTGCCGGTGTCCGCCCAGCCCCGTCAGCGCGCCGTCGTCACTTACTACTACCATCTGCAGCCCGGGGCGGCGTGGCTGCCGCCCGCCATGATGGGAATGGCACCCGACGGCGTCCATTTCGCCTCGCAGTGGCTGCCCCTGACGCAGCCAGTGCTGGACTCGGCGGGCCAGCTTGTCGCAAGCGCCCGCCTGCGGGTGACGGTGCGGTTCGATCTCCCCGAGGCATGGCGGGCCGTGGCGCAGGGCCGGCTGGTGTCCGAGGCGACATTCCACGGGCGCCGCCGCATGACCTGGCGAACCGACGAGGTGGCCACGTCCACGGCGGCGTTCGCGGCCGGTCCCTATCGGGTGGCCACCGGGTTCGCCGGCGGCGTCGCGGTCTCGCTGTGGCTCGGGCCGGCGGACTCGCTCTCCCCGGCGGCGGCGGATTCGATCGCGGCGACGGTGCAGGCGGCCTGGGCCTTCTGTTCACGAGCCTTCGGCCGGCTTCCGCTCCGCGAGGTCGCGGTGGCCGTCGCGGACGTGCCGAGTCCTCAGGGCTTCACCGGCCTGGTGCTGCTGGACCACCGCACTGCCCGGCTGTTCGCGTCCCCCGACTCCGCCGCAGCGGCGCCCCCTTCGGAGGCCAGCGACGCGCTGTTTCGCGAGGTCGCGCGCACCTGGTGGGGGAACTCCGTGGCGGCCTCCGGCACGGCCTCGGGGTGGATCACCGAGA
This sequence comes from uncultured Gemmatimonadales bacterium, assembly GCA_963806755.1. Taxonomy (GTDB): domain Bacteria; phylum Gemmatimonadota; class Gemmatimonadetes; order Gemmatimonadales; family JACORV01; genus Fen-1245. The sequence continues at coordinate 267,867 of CAWDZR010000029.1, read as the reverse complement.
GCTTCCCGACGTGGACCGCGCTCGCGGCCAGGGGTGTGCAGAAGGGCGACAGCGTGCGGGAACGCCTGGTCCGCCAGGTAGAGGCTGCGTGGCGTGTCGCTGCCGCGGGTGGCGGCGATCTCCCGCTCGCCGCGATCCCGCCGAGCAGTCCGCATATCGATCTCCTCCGCACCAAGGGCGTGGCTGCTATCGAGGCCGTGCGCCGGGCCCTGGGGGAGGCGAAGTTCCGCGAAGCGCTGCTCTCCATGACGCGCGAACACCGGAATGGGTGGCTCAGGTTGGACGACGTGACGGCCGCCGTGGGGCCGGACGTAGCCACCGTCTTGCGCTCCTTCCTCTTCTAGTGCAGGTCGGTTAGCTTACTTCGTCAACAAAAGTATTGGCGAAGTGAGGTAACAGGCATGGCTGACCCCACACCGAGCATCGCCGGACATCGCGGCCTCCGGGCCCAGATCCTGCACGCCATCAAGCGCTCGCAACCAATTACTACAAAAGAGCTTAGCATGGCGTTCGACGTGTCGACGAATGCCATCAGGCGGCACCTCAAGGAGCTGGAAATCGAAGGGTCCGTGAAGTATGGGCGAGAGCAGCGGGGAATGGGGGCGCCAGCGTACGTGTACCGGCTGACGGCGGCGGGAGAGGGGCTGTTTCCGAACCGGTATGAGGAGGCGCTCAAGAGCCTGCTCCAGAACATCGATGAGCGGGCGGGACGCGGCGAGATCAGCCGCCTCTTCCTCGAGCAGTTTCGGGAGCGTGCCGAGCGGCTGAAGACGGAGCTGGCCGACCAGCCCGTCGAGGCGCGGCTGCAGCGGCTGGTTCGGATGCTGTCGGAGGAAGGCTACATGGCGGAGTGGAACAGCCGGGACGGCGATATCCGGCTGGCCGAGCACAACTGTGCGATCCGGTCGGTCGCCGAGCGCTATCCCGAGGTGTGCGCCGCGGAGCGGCGCTTCCTCACGGAGGTGCTGGCCGCGCAGGTGGAACGCCGCACCCACATCACGGAAGGCTCGAACGCCTGCGAGTACTCGATCACGCCGGACGCGACGGCAGACGCCGGGGACGCGGTCGAACCGCGGCAGGAGCTGACATGACGTCCATCGAATCGCAGGTGCTGCAGCCATACAAGTACGGGTTCGTTACCGACATCGAATCGGACAACGTTCCGGCGGGGCTCAATGAGGACATCATCCGGCTCATCTCGGCCAGGAAGGGCGAGCCCGCGTTCATGCTGGAGTGGCGCCTGAAGGCGTTCCGGCACTGGGTGACGATGAAGGAGCCCACCTGGGCGAACGTGAAGTACCCGCCGATCGACTACCAGTCCATCGTCTACTACGCGGCGCCCAGACAGGCCAAGTCGCTCGACAGCCTGGAGCAGGTGGACCCGAAGCTGATCGAGACGTTCGAGAAGCTGGGGATTCCGCTCTCCGAGCAGAAGCGGCTGTCGGGCGTGGCCGTGGACGCGGTGTTCGACAGCGTCTCGGTGGCAACCACGTTCAAGGAGACGCTGGCGCAGCAGGGGATCATCTTCTGCCCCTTCTCGGAGGCGGTGCGTGAGCATCCCGCGCTGATCGAGCAGTATCTGGGCACCGTGGTTCCCACCAACGACAATTTCTTCGCGGCGCTGAACTCCGCGGTGTTCACGGACGGGTCCTTCGCGTACATCCCCAAGGGTGTGCGCTGCCCACTGGAGCTGTCCACGTACTTCCGCATCAACGCCGCCGCGTCGGGGCAGTTCGAGCGGACGCTGATCATCGCGGACGAGGGCAGCTACGTGAGCTACCTCGAGGGGTGCTCAGCGCCGATGCGGGATGCCAACCAACTGCACGCGGCGGTGGTGGAGCTGGTGGCGCTCGACGACGCCCAGATCAAGTACTCGACGGTGCAGAACTGGTACCCCGGGGACGAGGAAGGGCGCGGCGGCATCTACAACTTCGTCACCAAGCGGGGGAAGTGCGCCGGGCGGAACTCCAAGATCTCGTGGACGCAGGTGGAGACGGGCTCCGCGATCACCTGGAAGTACCCGGGGTGCATCCTGCAGGGCGACAACTCGATCGGCGAGTTCTATTCCGTGGCCGTGACCAACAACCGCCAGCAGGCGGACACGGGCACGAAGATGATCCACTTGGGGAAGAACACGCGCAGCACGATCGTGTCGAAGGGTATTTCGGCCGGCCGCGGCCAGAACACCTACCGGGGCCAGGTGAAGATCCTCAAGGGCGCGACGGGTGCGCGCAACTATTCGCAGTGCGACTCGATGCTGATCGGCGATCAGTGCGGCGCGCACACGTTCCCGTACATCGACGTGAGGAACAGCACGGCGATCATGGAGCACGAGGCCTCGACCTCCAAGATCGGCGAGGACCAGATCTTCTACTGCCGGCAGCGCGGGCTGTCGGCCGAGGATGCGACGAGCATGATCGTGAACGGGTTCTGCAAGGAAGTCTTCCGGGAGCTGCCGATGGAGTTCGCCGTCGAGGCGCAGCGGCTGCTCGGCATCAGCCTCGAGGGTAGCGTCGGATGAGCAACGCGAGCGCCGTTCCCCTGCTGGACGTCAGCGGCCTCCACGCCTCGGTCGAGGGGCGGGAGATCCTCAAGGGCATCGACCTGGTGGTGCGCGCTGGCGAGGTGCACGCGATCATGGGCCCCAACGGGTCGGGGAAGAGCACGCTGGCGCAGGTGCTGGCGGGTCACCCGGCCTACACCGTCACGGCGGGGTCGGTGCGCTACGAGGGCAAGGACCTGCTCGACATGGCCCCTGAGGAGCGCGCCCGCGAGGGCGTGTTCCTGGCGTTCCAGTACCCGGTGGCTATTCGCGGCATCACCAACGCCTACTTTCTGCGCTCGGCGCTGAACGCGGTGCGCAAGCACCGGGGCCTCGCCGAGCTGGACCCGCTGCAGTTCCTGGACCTGCTGGCGGACAAGCTCAAGGCGATCGACGCGGACGATGCGCTCATGAACCGGCCGGTGAACGACGGCTTCTCGGGAGGCGAGAAGAAGCGGAACGAGATCCTGCAGATGGCGGTGCTGGATCCCAAGCTCGCGGTGCTCGACGAGACGGACTCCGGGCTGGACATCGACGCGCTGCGGACCGTGGCGGGCGCGGTGGACAAGCTGCGGCGGCCGGACAACGCGACCGTCGTGGTGACCCATTACCAGCGGATCCTGAACTACATCACCCCGGACCACGTGCACGTGCTGAGCGGCGGCCGGATCGTGCTGTCGGGCGGCAAGGAGCTGGCGCTGGAGCTCGAGGCGCGCGGCTACGACTGGGTGCACGCCGAGGCGGCGGTCTGACGATGGGGGACGCGGCGGGAGCGACGCGCGCGGGCGCGGTGCAGCACTACCTCGCGCAGCACGCCGCCTTCGCGGCCAACGGGGCCGGGAGCGCGCCGGCGTGGCTGCGCAACCTCCGGGCCGCCGCGCTGGCGCGCTTCGTCGAGCTGGGCTTCCCGACGACCCGCGAGGAGGACTGGCGGTTCACCAGCGTGGAGCCGATCGCGGCGGCGGCGTTCGGGACCGCGGCCGCGCGCGACGTGGCCGGAAGTGCGATCGCCCCGGGACCGTTCGGCGCGGTGGCGCGGCTGGTATTCGTGAACGGCCGCTACTCTCCACGCCACTCCGTCGTGGGCTCGCTTCCGGCGGGCGTGCGCGTGGCGAGCCTCGCGTCGGCGGTGCGCGGGGAGGACGCGGCGCTGGTCGAAGCCCATCTCGGCGGGTACGCGGCGCCGGCGACGAACGCCTTCGCGGCGCTCAATACGGCGTTCCTCGACGACGGGGCGCTGGTCCACGTGGCACGTGGCGTGGATCTGGACGCGCCGCTCGAGCTGGTGTTCCTGTCGGCGGCGGCGACGCCGTCGGTGTCGCATCCGCGCTGCCTCGTCGTGATGGAGCAGGGCGCGCGCGCGTCGCTGGTCGAACGCTACGGCGGCGACGGCCCATCGTACTGGACCAACGCGGTCACCGACGTGATCCTCGGGGACGACGCCCACCTCGAGCTGGTCCGGCTGCAGCAGGAAGCACCGGGCGCGTTCCACGTGGCCACCACGTGCAGCCGCCAGGGCCGGAACAGCGAGTTGCGGCTGCACCCCATGGTGTTCGGCGCGACCCTGGCGCGGCACGACATCACAAACGTGCTCGATGGCGCAGGCGCGGAGCTGGTCTTGAACGGCCTGTACCTGCTCGGGGGGCGCCAGCACGCCGACCACCACACCGTCATCGATCATGCCCGGCCGGACTGCCAGAGCCACGAGTTCTTCAACGGCGTGCTCGACGGCCACGCGCGGGGCGTGTTCAACGGCCGCATCGTCGTGCGGCCGGGGGCCCAGCGCACCGACTCGAAGCAGACCAACCACAACCTGGTCCTGTCGGAGGACGCGAGGGCCGACAGCCAGCCGCAGCTCGAGATCTACGCGGACGACGTGAAGTGCACGCACGGCGCCACCCTCGGGCCGCTCGATCCCAAGGAGCTGTTCTACCTCCAGAGCCGCGGCCTGGCGCCCGCGGAGGCGCAGGCGCTGTTGACCTATGGCTTCGGCGGGGAGATCCTCGCGCGGCTGCGCCACCCCGGACTGCGGGCGGCGCTCGACGAGCTGGTGCGCGCCCGCCTGTCGGCCGGGCATGTTGCGGAGCCGGCTGCGCTCCGTGGAGCAACTTTGTGATGTGTCCGCCCCGCGGCCGCGCGCCGCGGAAGAGGCCTTGAATGCGCGATGTCCGTTCCGATTTTCCCATCCTCCAACCCGAGGCCGGCGCGCGCCGGCTGGTGTACCTCGATTCGGCCGCGACGACGCAGAAGCCGGCGGCCGTCATCGAGGCGATCGCCGCGTACTACCGTAAGCTCAACGCGAACGTGCATCGCGGCGCGTATGACCTGGCGGTTCGCGCGACCGAAGCGTACGAAGCGGCGCGGCGGACCGTGGCCGCCTTCGTGGGCGCCCCGGACCCCGACGGCGTGGTGTTCGTCCGCGGCACCACCGAGGCGCTGAACCTCGCCGCCGCCTCGCTGGGACGGCTCAAGGTGCACGCCGGCGACACCATCGTCGTGACGGCGATGGAGCACCACTCCAACCTCATTCCGTGGCAGCTGCTGGCGCAGGCGCGCGACGCGCGGCTGGTGATGGTGGAGTTGACGGCCGACGGGCGGCTCGACGTCGAGAGCTACCGCCGCGCCCTGGAATTGCGGCCGAAGATCGTCGCCTTTACCCACGTCTCCAACGTGCTGGGCACCATCAACCCGGTGGCCGAGCTGACGCGCCTGGCGCACGACGCCGGCGCGGTCGTCGTGGTGGACGGCGCGCAGGCGGTCCCGCACCTGCCGGTGAACGTCGCGGCGCTGGGCTGCGACCTGTACGCGTTTTCGGGCCACAAGATGCTCGGCCCGATGGGGATCGGCGCACTGGTCGGCACGCGCGCGATCCTGGACGCGATGCCGCCCTGGCAGGGGGGCGGTGAGATGATCCGGACGGTGCACGACACGACGGCGACCTACGCGCCGCTGCCCCACAAGTTCGAGGCGGGCACGCCGAACGTGGAGGGCGCCGTCGGACTGGCCGCCGCGATCGAGTACCTGGGCGCGCTCGGTATGGACGCGGTGGCGGCCCACGAGCGGGCGCTCACCGCCTACGCGATCGAGCGGATGGGCGCCGTGGACGGCGTGAGGATGTACGGCCCTGCCGAGCGGGCGGGCGTCGTGTCGTTCACGCTGAGCGACATCCACCCGCACGATCTCGCGACGATCGTGGACAGCGAGGGCGTGGCGGTGCGGGCCGGCCATCACTGCGCGCAGCCGTTGATGCGGCGCCTCGACGTGGCGGCCACGGCGCGGGCGTCCTTCTACATCTACAACTCCCGCGAGGACGTGGACGCGCTCGTCGCGGCCCTCGAGAAGGCCCGCGCGCTATTCGGGTACGCCCATGCGTGACGGCGACGGGCTGTCCGAGCTGTACCAGGAGCTGATCCTCGACCACTACCGGCGGCCGCGTAACCAGGGCGCGCTCGAGGCGCACAGCCGTCGGGTCTCGCTCGCGAATCCCGTGTGTGGCGACGAGCTGGAGCTGGATCTGCTCCTCGATGGCGAGACCATCACCGACGTGCGGTTCTCGGGGCACGGCTGCTCGATCAGCCAGGCATCGGCCTCCATGATGACCCAGCTCATCAAGGGCCGGACGGTGGCGGAGGCGCGGGAGCTCGCCCGGCGGTTCAGCGAGATGATGCACGGCTCGGCCGAGGCGGCCGGCGACCGTGCGCTCGGCGAGGCGCGCGCGCTGGCTGGCGTCGCCAAGTTTCCCGTGCGGGTGAAATGCGCGCTCCTGGGATGGAACGCGCTCGAGGAGAGTACGAAGGACCATCCGTAGTCGCCCCGGCGCGCCCGGGCTGTTATTGTCTCTCCGTCTCGCTCGAGGAGGCGCGCGTTCCGTTCCAGGTGCTGTACGTCGTCGCCCCCGAGCGATTCCGCGACGAGGAACTGTTGGAGCCGCAGCGCCTGCTGGAAGCCGGCGGCGCCGCGGTGACGGTGGCTTCGACGCGCCCGGGTACGGCGACCGGGATGCTCGGCGCTCGGGTCGCCGTCGCCTGCACGGTGCAGCAGGCCGACGCGGCGGCGTTCGACGCGCTGGTGCTCGCGGGAGGTGCGGGTGCTCCCGCGCACCTCTGGGATTCGGAACCCCTCCGCGCCCTGGCGAGGTCGCTGCATGCCGCGGGCAAGCCGATCGGGGCCATCTGCCTCTCGCCGCCCGTCCTGGCGCGCGCCGGTCTCCTCGCCGGCAGGCGCGCCACCACCTTTCCTGCCGATCGTGCGATCGTCGAGTTGAAGCGCGGCGGCGCCACCTACGTCAAGGAGCCTGTCGTGCTCGATGGCACGATCGTCACGGCCAGCGGACCGGAAGCCGCTACCGCGTTCGGCGAAGCGCTGGCCCGGCTGCTCACGCCATGACCGAGCCCAACGTGGTCGCCATCAACGGCATCGCGAAGCGCTTCTCCGGGCACGTCGCGGTGGCGGACCTGTCGCTGCAGGTGCCGAAGGGCGCGGTCTACGGACTGCTGGGCCCGAACGGCGCCGGCAAGACCACCACCATCCGGATGATCATGAACATCACGATCCCGGACGAGGGCACGATCGAGCTGTTCGGCGACCGCCTCGGCGGGCGCCATCACAGCGCGCGCATCGGGTACCTCCCGGAGGAGCGCGGGCTGTACCGGAAGATGCGGGTACGGGACATGCTCGTCTTCCTCGCCGAGGCCAAGGGCGTGGATCGCGCGCACGGCGCGGCGAAGGCGGACGAGTGGCTGCGCCGCCTCGACCTCGCCGACTGGGGCCCGCGCAAGGTCGAGGAGCTCTCCAAGGGCATGCAGCAGAAGGTCCAGTTCATCGGGACCATGCTGCACGAGCCGGAGTTGCTGATTCTCGACGAGCCGTTCTCCGGCCTCGATCCGATCAACCAGCAGGTGTTGAGGGACATCGTCGTGCACCTCTCGCGCTCCGGGAAGACGATCATCTTCTCGACGCACCAGATGGACGTGGCCGAGAAGATCTGCGACCACGTGTGCATCATCGCGCGGGGACGGAAGGTCCTCGATGGGGCGCTCGCCGAAGTGAAGCGCGTGCACGGGGGCACCCACGTGGCCGTCGCCTTCGAGGACGCCGGCGCGGGCGCCGAGGCGATGGCCGCGGTGGCCGACCTGGTGGCGGCGGCCGACGATTCGGGCGTGTCCGCCGAATTGAAGCTGCGCGAGGGGGTGGATCCGCAACTGGTGCTCGAGCGGCTGATGCGGACCGGCGCCCGGATCCGGCGGTTCGAGCGGATCGAGCCGTCCCTCAACCGCATCTTCCTCGACAAGGCAGGCCCGGAAGCGGCCGATGCGTCGACCGCGGAGGTCGCCCATGCGTAAGGTCTGGGCCGTCATCCGCCGCGAGTTCATCGAGCGCGTCCGTACGAAGTGGTTTCTGATCTCCACCATCCTCGGCCCGGTGTTCATGATCAGCGTCACCGTGCTGCCGAGCCTGCTCATGACGAGGTCGGGCAGAGTCAACCACATCGTGCTCGTGGACGCGGGCGCGGGCGACTTCGCGCTCCGGCTGCGCGCGCAGCTGGCCGGGTCGGGACGGTACGCCGTCACGCCGGTCGAGGTGAGCCCCGACCACCTCGCCGCCACGCGCGATTCCCTCACCGGCCTGATCCGCGCCGAGACGCTGGACGGCTTCCTCACGGTCTCTGCGGCAACGGTGGATTCGGGAACGGCGGAGTACCGCGGCCGCAACGTCTCCTCGTTGGGTGACATGGGCGTGATGGAACGCCTGCTGCAGCAGAGCGTGGTGACGGAGCGGCTGTCGCGCCATGGGGTGGACCCGGCGGTCGTCCGGGAGGCGCAGCGAGGCATCGACCTGCAGACCATACGGGTGACCAAGCATGGCGCCACGGGCGAGTCCGGGATGGTGACGTTCTTCCTGGGCTACGCGGTGGGGATCGTGCTGTACATGATCATCCTCATCTACGGCATCAACGTGATGCGCAGCGTGCTCGAAGAGAAGCAGACGCGCATCATCGAGGTGCTGGTCTCGAGCCTCCGTCCCTTCCAGTTGATGCTGGGGAAGGTCATCGGAGTCGGTGGCGTCGGCCTGTTCCAGTTCGGCATCTGGGGGCTGACGGGGTATCTGGTGGTGCACTTCCGCGCGCAGATCCTGAGCAGCTTCCACGTCTCGGCCGAACAGATCAGCGCGTTCCAGATGCCGGCGATCGGCGGAACGCTGCTGGCGGTCGTCGCCGTGTATTTCCTGCTCGGCTTCCTGCTCTACTCGGCCCTGTTCGCGGTCGTCGGCGCCTCCGTCACGGCCGACTCCGAGGCGCAGCAGGCCCAGCAGCCCGTCATGATGCTGCTGGTCTTCTCGCTGATCGTGTCGTTCGCGGCGCTCAACGACCCGGGCGGGCAGATGGCCGTCGTCACGTCCATGATCCCCTTCTCCTCCCCGATCATCATGCCGGTGCGCGTGGCAACATCCGACGTGCCGGCGTCGCAGCTGACCCTGTCCCTGGCCATCAGCGCGGTCTCCAGCCTCATCGTGGTCTGGCTGTCGGCCAGAGTGTACCGCATCGGCATTCTGATGTACGGCAAGCGCCCCAACATCAAGGAGTTGTGGCGGTGGGCCCGGCAGAGTTGATCGCGACCGGCCGGCCGTCGTAGCGCTCCAGACGGGGGCCCGGGGTTCGGGCCCCCGTTGCACGTGCAACACCTCACCGTGGGACAAACGCGCTAGCCCGTTGCACGTGCAACAGATAGATTCCCCCGCCCCATGGCTCGCGTCATCGCAATCGCCAATCAGAAGGGTGGCGTCGGTAAGACCACCTCCGCCGTGAACCTCGCGGCATCCCTCGCCGCCGCCGAGAAGCACACGCTCCTGGTGGACGCGGATCCCCAGGCCAATGCGACCAGCGGTGTCGGGCTGGAGCGCGACGGGCTGCAGCTCACGGTTTACGAGGTCCTCCTCGACAACCGGCCCCTGACCGACGTCGTGCGCCGGGCGGTCCACTTCCCCTATCTCGACGTCGCGCCCGCTTCCCGGGACTTGGTGGGAGCGGAAGTCGAGCTGGTGGGGCGCGCCCACCGCGAGTCCATCATGCGCAAGGCGCTGGAGAGCGTCCGGCGCTCCTACGACTACATCCTGATGGACTGCCCCCCGTCGCTCGGGCTGCTGACGCTCAACATGCTCACCGCCGCCGACGCGGTCGTGATACCCATCCAGTGCGAGTACTACGCGCTCGAGGGGCTGTCGCAGCTCCTGAACACGGTCAGGCTGGTGCAGCGTAACTTCAACCCGCGCTTGGCGATCGACGGCGTGCTACTCACGATGTACGACGCACGGCTCAACCTTTCGCGCCAGGTGGCTGAGGAGGCGCAGGAGTACTTCGGCGCCCGGATGTTCGCGACGCCGATCCCCCGCAACGTGCGGCTCGCCGAAGCCCCGAGTTTTGGAAAGCCGATCCTCCTTTACGACATCGGATCGGTGGGGGCGCAGAGCTACCTCAGCGTGGCTGAGGAGCTGATCCGGCGCACGGCGTCGAAGCTCGGGACCGATACGCGGGAGGCGGCCAGGCATCCCGCGGAGGCGGCCAGGTGAGCGACACACCCGGGAGCCGCCGCCGGCTCGGCCGGGGGCTCGAGGCGCTGCTCGGCGTCGGGACGGTGGACGAGGCTGAGCGCGAGGGAACGCTGCGCGAGCTGCCGGTGGACGCCATCGAGCCGAACCGCTTCCAACCCCGGCGCGCCCTCGATCCCACCGCACTCGGCGAGCTCAAGAGCTCGATCGCTTCGAGCGGCCTGCTGCAGCCGGTGGTGGTGCGCCATGGCGGGTCGGGCTACGAGCTGGTGGCCGGGGAGCGGCGCTGGCGGGCGGTCCGCGAGCTGGGCTGGAAGAAGATCCCGGCCGTCATCCGCGACGTGGACGATCGAACCCTCCTGACCCTCGCCCTGGTGGAGAACCTGCAGCGCGCCTCGCTGTCGGCGATGGACGAGGCGGAGGGCTACAACCGCCTGGCGCAACAGTTTCAGCTCTCCCAGGGCGCCATCGCGGAGGCCGTCGGCCGCGATCGCTCCACGGTCGCGAACGCGATCCGGCTCCTCAAGCTCCCCAAGCGCGTGCAGCAGCTGGTCGCGTCGGATGCGCTGTCGGCGGGGCATGCCCGCGCGTTACTCAGCCTCGGTGATGATCGTCAGATTGAGAGGCTGGCGCGCGAGTGCGTCGCGCAGGGCTGGTCGGTTCGCGAGATCGAGCGGCACGCCCGCGGCACTCCCACTCGGCGCAGGGACGGCCATGCACCGCGCCGAGGGGTACCACCCGAGGTGGCACGGATCGAGACCGCGCTGCGCAAGCGCCTCGGCACGGATGCGGCCGTGATTCTCACGGGGAAGGGGAAGGGCCATCTGCAACTGCGCTTCTACTCGGAGGAGGATCTTGGCCGCCTGCTCGAGCTGATACTCGGGCGGCGATGGGACGGCTGATGCGCAGCCCGGGCTACACCATCATCATCCATCGCGACAGCGCGCTGGAATCGCGTCAGCTTCGGGTGCCCACGTGGCTGGCGCGTGCGGTGGTGGTCACCGCGGTTGCGGTCGTCGTGGCGCTCGTCGTCCTGACCATCAGCTATGGGCCGATACTGCTCGCGGCGGCGCGCACGCCGTTCCTCGAGCACCGGGTGGCGCAGTTGACGCGGGAAAATGCCCGCGTGGACGACCTGGCCCGCGCCCTCGCCACCGCCGAATCGCGGTACGCGCACGTACGCGTGATGCTGGGTGCCGAGGCCCCGGCCCCCGCGAACGACTCGAACGGCGAATACGCGGCCGGGCAGCAGCGGCTCTACGTGGCGCCGCCCATCCTGGCGCTGGCGCCGGCATCGGGCACGGGATCCGGCGAGGAAGCGGGACCGTCCATTCCACATCGCTGGCCCCTGTCGGTCCCGTCGTACCGGACCCGCGGGATGGTGATGGACACCTCCGGGGAGGAAGTGCACCCCGGGATAGATCTGGCGGTGCCCGAGGGGTCGGACGTGCGCGCTTCCGGCGGCGGCACCGTCGAACGCACCGGAACGGACTCGTCGTACGGGCTGTTCGTGCTCTTGCAGCACCCGTCGGGGTACGAGACGATGTACGGGCATCTGTCGCGGGTCCTGGTCTCCCGCGGCGATTCGGTGAAGGCCGGCCAGGTGATTGCGCTCACGGGAAATACCGGCCGCTCGACGGCACCGCATCTCCACTTCGAGATTCGGCGTTACGGCCGTTCGGTGGATCCGTTGTCGCTGGTGCGGGAGGGACCGTAGCCATGGGCCTATTCGGAAAGAAGTCGCCGCCGGCCGAGCGGGCGTCGAGCGTCCCTGCCAAGGGAGCGCCGCCGGTCGGTGGGCTGTCCATCGTCGGGGCGGGCATGCTGGTGCGCGGCGACTTGGAGAGCAACGGCGTCGTGAAGGTCGAAGGCACCGTCGAGGGACAGGTGCGGGCCCGCAGCCAGGTCCTCGTCGCGAAGGGTGGCGCGGTGCACGGAGACATCGAGACGTCGGAGGCTGTGGTCGGCGGCAAGGTGAGCGGATCCATCCATGCCGGCGAGCGCGTGGAAGTGCAGGCCGGCGCCTCGGTCGACGGCGACATCACCACCCGGCGAATCTCGGTCGCCGAGGGCGGCAGCCTCAACGGCCTGATCCGCATGGCCGCCGCGCCCGAAGCCGCAGCCGATGACGCCGCCGAGGCGAAGTCGTCCGTCCGCACCCAGCCGGCCGCCGGCGCTCCCAGGCCGTCCTCGGTGCCGGTGGCCAGGATCGCCATGCCGCCTCGGGCAGCGATCTGAAGCTCGGGCGAACATCACAAAAGTGTCATTATGGCGTCGCGTTAGCGTGACGACGGTTGCCAGGTAGCCAACCCCTCATTCTCGTCAGGTCGCCAAGTGCGTCTCGATGATCTGGTCAGGTATCTGGATGACTACCTGCGGACGAGCGAGGTCGGCGACGATCCGCATGCGTTGAACGGCCTGCAGGTGGACAACGGCGGCGAAGTCCAGAACCTCGCCGTGGCCGTGGACGCCTGTCAGGCGGCGATCGATCAGGCCGCCGAACGGGGTGCGGATCTCCTCGTCGTGCACCACGGGCTGTTCTGGGGCGGGCTCGAGCCGTTGGTCGGACGTCACTTCCGGCGGGTGTCCGCGCTGGTACGGCACGGGATCGCGCTGTATGCGGCGCACCTGCCGCTGGACCGGCACCCCGAGGTGGGGAACAACGTCGTGCTCGCGCGCAAGCTGGGTATGGAGGTGCGCGGGTGGTTCGGAGAGTACCGGGGCGCACCGATCGGGACGTGGGGGGAGCTCGACCTGTCGCGCGAGGCGCTGTGCGCGCGGCTGTCGGAGGTCCTGGCCGCGCCGGTTCGGCTGATTCCCGGTGGGCCGGAGAGGGTGCGGCGAGTCGGCATCATCACCGGCAGCGCGGGCTCGATGATTCCGCAGGCGCGGGCGGCCGAGCTGGACTCGTTCATCACCGGCGAGGGCCAGCACTGGACGTACTTCGACGCGGAAGAGCTGGGCGTGAACGCCTTCTACGCCGGCCACTACGCGACCGAGACGCTCGGGGTCAAGGCGCTGGCGGAGCACGTCGCGGAGCGCTTTCAGCTTCCCTGGTCGTTCATTGACCACCCCACCGGGCTGTAGCGCCGCACCTCGCCGGGACGCCGTCGCGCCGTCCGCGGCCCCGTGATCGGACCGCTGCTTCGCTCACCCAAGCGCACGCCCCGCCGCTCGCCGGTCGTTCCCGGACCAGGCCGCCGGCTCGAAAACCTCGCCACGCACGCCGTCGAGCGGCTCACCGCACCGTTCGGGTTCTGGCGCCTCAAGCGACTCGTCGTGGAGCGTCGCGACGTCGCCCTCGAGGGCCTGGCATCGTCGTTCGACGGGTACCGCGTCGCCTTTCTCACCGACCTGCACTTCTCCGCCGTCGTGCCCGCGTCGTGGATCGCGCGGGCAGTCGAGGCGACCCTCGGCCTCGATCCCGATCTCATCCTGCTCGGCGGGGACTACGTCTCGCACAGCGATCGGTACGCGGACGGGCTGGCAGCTTTGCTCCGGCCGCTGCGGGCACGCGACGGCGTGTACGGCGTGCTGGGCAATCACGACCACTACGTCAGCGCTCGCGCGGTGCGCCGGGCGCTGCGCGAGGCGGGTCTCGTCGAGCTCCACAACACCGCCGTCACGCTCGAGCGGGGCGGCGACCGGCTCGCCGTCGCGGGCGTCGGCGATCTCGGCTTCGACGTGGTGGACCCGCACGCGGCGCTTGCGGGGATCTCCCCGGTTGTGCCCCGGCTCGTGGTCTCGCACGATCCGGACATGTTCGCGTACTGGCCGGCGGAGGTGCGCTGCGATCTGATGCTCTCCGGCCATACCCATGGGGGTCAGGCGTACCTGCCAATCTTCGGGCCGCCCTACGTGCCTTCGCAGTTCGGCTTCCGGTACCTCGCCGGAGCGATCCGGGAGGGCGGCCGGCAGCTGTACGTGTCCCGGGGGATCGGCGTCATCACGGCCCCGATCCGCTGGCGCTGCCCGGCCGAGCTCACGCTCCTGGTGCTGCACCCCTCTTGACAAGGCAGCCCGAGAGTACCACTGTATCGGTACATTGATACAGTCGGCGGGGGCCGTGTTCCGTCATCTCGATCCACGCAGTCCCGTTCCACTCTACGCGCAGATCGCCGACCGGATCCGGATCGCGGTGGCGACCGGCGAGCTGGCGGCCGGCGTGGCGCTGCCGTCGGTACGCCAGCTGGCGACCCAGCTGCGGGTGAATCCCGCCACCGTGGTGCAGGCCTATCGGGAGCTGGAGGAGGCGGGCGTGGCCGAGAGCCGGCAGGGAGCCGGGACGTTCGTGCGCGGCCTGACGGAGTCGAAGCGCGACGTCGAGCGGTTGCGCGAGGCGCGGCGCCTGGTCCGGCGGCTGCTCCAGGATGCGTCGGCGCTCGGCGTTACGCGGGAGGACCTCGAGCAGGCGCTGCGAACGGAGTTGAAAGGGCGGGTCCCATGACGTTCGCAATCGAGACGCGCGACCTCGGGTATCGGGCGGGAGCGGACTTCGCGCTCCGCGACCTCTCGCTCCACGTGCCGTCGGGATCCATCTACGGGTTCCTCGGCCCCAACGGCTCAGGCAAGACCACGACTATCCGCCTGCTGCTCGGCATGCTGCGGCCGAGGAGCGGGACGATCGGTATGCTCGGACGCCCGGTGCCGGCCGACCTGCCCACCATCCTCGCGCGGACCGGCTACGTGCCCGAGCGGCCGCATCTCTATCCCCACCTGTCGGTGCGCGAGGCCGTGCGGTTCCACGCGGGCTTTTATCCCGGGTTCGACGCTGGCTACGCGGCCGCGCTGCTCGCCAGCTTCGGCCTTCCGGAGGCCCGCCGGCTGGCGCGTCTTTCGAAGGGCGAGATGGGGAAGCTGCACGTGCTGCTGGTGCTCGCGCAGCGGCCCGAGCTGCTGGTGCTGGACGAGCCGACCGACGGGCTCGATCCGGTGGTGCGCAGGGACGTTCTGTCCGCCTTGCTGGACTTCTGCTCCCAGGGGCGGGCGACGGTCTTCATCTCCAGCCACCTGGTGCACGAGCTCGAGCGGATCTGCGACTGGGTGGGCCTGCTCGACGCGGGGCGGCTGGTCGCGGAGATGCCGATGCAGGAGTTCAAGAACGGGATCAAGCGCATCCGGCTGGCGCGTGCGCCGGCCGCGCCCGTGGGTGCGCCGTTCGTGCTGCTCGCCCGGGAGGCGCTGCCTGCCGAGGAAACCTGGGTCGTGCGGGGTTGGGAGGCGCCGATGACGCAGTGGTTCACCGCGGCCGGCGCCGAGGTGCGTGAAGTCGTGGATCTCGATCTCGAGGACGGGTTCGTCGAGCTGCTGCGTTCGTCGCGCGCCCCGGCCGCCTGAGAAGGGAGCACTCGATGTACCGTCAGATCCTGCACGCGCTGTGGTCGGCGCTGCGTCTTCCGGTGGTGCTGCTGACGCTGGTCGCCTTCGCGCTGCCTTTGCTCACCGTCACGTACGGCGGGAACCTTCAGGGCGCGCCGACGGGCCGGGTGGCCGAATGGCTCTACGCGGCGCAGCAGATCGGCGTGCTCATTCCCGGTCTTGCGCTCGTCCTGGGCCTGCTGCTGGGCCTGGGCGCCTGGATGCACGACCACGCCGGGAATCACGTCTACGCGCTGTCCCTCCCGGTGTCCCGCGAGCGGTACGTGTGGCTCCGCTTTGCCGCCGGGGCGACGCTGCTGCTGGTTCCGGTGGCCGCCCTGGGCTTGGGGGCCCTCATCGCCACGTTGTCGGTTCACCTGCCGAGCGGGGTCCATGCCTACCCGGTCGCCCTGACCGGACGCTTCCTGATGGCGTCCCTCGTCTGCTACGCCGTCTTCTTCGCCATCGCGATCAGCACCCGACGCGCGGCGGTGGCGGTGCTGGGGATCATCTGCGGGGTCCTTCTGGCGGACCTTCTCCTCTCGGCCGTCGGCGTCGGCGCGTCGGTCACTCCGACGGTCTTCATGTGGCTGACCAACTGGCCGGGGCCGCTCGCGATTCTGATGGGCCGCTGGGCGTTGTTCGATGTCTAGAGTGACCGTGCTGCTGCTGGCGCTGGCCGGCGCGGCGGCCACCGCGCGGGGCCAGACGCCCGGCAGCGGTGGCCTGGCCCAGGCGCGGGACCGCCTCGCGCGAGCCGACTCGTTGTGGACACAGCTGGCCCGGCGCGATTCGCTGGAGCGGCAGCGCAGCTACGGCGCGCGCCTCGCGCGGCGCGTGCAGGCCGGACCCCTGGCTGTGCTGCTGCCGTCCTCAGTGGGAACCGCGACCGAGCAGCGCGTGGCGGCGGGGGCGCGCGCCTTCATCGACGGCGCGATTCCGGCGGCGTTCGCGGGAGCGCACGTGGTCGTCGCCAGGGCGGCGGCCGGTGCGGACTCGGTGCTGCGGACGGAAGGGTTGGCGTCCCGCGCCGTCATCGTGGTGGACGTGGCGGCGCGACCCGACACGTTCGCCAACGGATGGACGGTCGCGGGAGCGCTCGCTTCCGCCTATCGCGAGTCGCTCGACACGACCTGGCGTGCGTGGCTGCCGCTGGTGCTCCCGCTGGGTTGGACCATGGCGCGCGACGGCCCCGGCGCGGTACGCGAGCTGATGGGCGCCGGCACGCGCACCGGGGCCGACTGTCTGGGCGGCAGCGTGCGCGGTTGCCGACTGTGGCTCGGACTGGACGCCGACACCAACCCGTACCGGTCGCGGTACACGCCGGCCGAGCTGCGCCGCGAGATCGGCGCGCGCTGGTTCGGGTGGGGCGACGCGCTCGCGCTCGCCCGACAGTGCAACGAGGGGTCCGACGAGGCGTGCGTGCGCGCGGCGGCGCGCGGCCTGCTCGCTGCGGTTCCGGCCGGCCCTTCCTCGATCGGGAGCCTGCTCGCCTTCGTGCGGGCGAAGGGGCCGCCGGGAGCCCTCCCGCGGGCCTTCGCCGATTCGGCCGGATCGGTGGGTGATCGCCTGGCCCGCGCGGCGGGCGTGCCCGAGGACTCGCTGCTCGGCGCCTGGCGCATCTGGCTGATGACGGGCGGCGGGCTGCCGCCCGTGACCGCGACCCTGCGCGACACGCTGCCGGTCGTCGTCTTTGCCGGGTTGCTGCTGCTGGCGGCTGCGAGGAGCGGGCGATGGCGCTGACGCGGTGGCGCTGGATCGGCGGCCCGGTGGTCGCCGCGCTGGCGGTGGCGATCGCGATCCTGCCGCCGCGCGTGCCGAGCGGGGATACGGTGCGGTTCGGCTTCCTCTTCGGGCCAAGCTACGTCGCGGGCCCGGTTCAACCGGGCCGCAGCCCGTTCGTCACCGACGTCCTGACCGCCCGGAGGATCCAAGCCTATCGGCTGCGCCGGGCGCGCGTGGCCGATTCGATCGTGGGCGTCGCACGCGGCCCGCGCGCGCTCCATTCGCCCGACGGGCGGATCACCGTCGTGTACGAGCGCCCGCTGACGGCAGATTCGGCGCGCTCGTGGCTCGACGCCGCGACGCGCGAGCTCGCGCTCTACTCGGGAGGCGGCCGCCCGGCGATGCCCGTGGTGGTCGCGCTCCTGACCGACACGGTGCGCGATCGACTGGAACACCGGGCGGACAACCTGTGGGGCGTTCAGGAACTGGTGGATCAGGCGGCGTCCGCCGGCGCCTGCGTCACCACCGTCAACTTGGTTTGGGGCGAGCGCTGGCTGCGTGCTCCCGTGGGTCACGATTCGGACGGACACGTGGTGAGCCGGGTGCTCGGCGCATGTGCCCTGTACGCGCGCTTCGGCCTGCCGGGCCCCGGCGCCTCGCGCCTTGTGGAGTACGGCCTCGAGTTCTCGTGGCAGGATCCCATGACGGTGCAGGTCCTGGAAGCGCGACGCCACGTGCTCAAGCTCGAGCTCGAGCGCACCGTCGAGGGGTATGCGCTGCCCTGGTTCGGCGTGGTGCGGTGGGCGGCGGTGGGCTGCCTCGACGGAGTTGACGCCCTGTGCCTTCGCTCGGCCGGCCTGGAATGGGAGCCGGATTCGTGGGAAGCGTACTCTTCCTATGGCGCCGCGGGCCGCGTGAAGCTGATCGGCTACTTGCTCGCGACGGGGACCCCGGCCGAGTTCGGCGCCTTCTGGCGCTCGCCCCTGCCACCGACGGAGGCGCTCACCGCCGCCTACGGCAGGCCCGCGGGCGAGCTCGTGCGAGCCGCCCTCGAGCATTGGTACACGGTGCCGGAGCCGGCCGCTCCGTTGGGAAGTGCACGCAACGCGCTGGCCGGGCTCACGTGGGCGGGATTGGCTCTGGCGCTGTCGCTCGCCGCGGGACGCCGCTGGCAGGCCAGGACCTGACTCACTCCAACTGAACGACGAATCTCACGATGAGCCGCTCGCGGGATTGCGGACTCACCGTGCAGAAGGTCCTTCCCCCCAGCAGCCGCTTCACGCCGTTGACTTCGGCCTCGCCGATGCTCGGCACGTCGCGAAACGTGATCTCGAGGGTTTGTCCCGCCGTCAGCTGATACCGGATGGGCCGTCCGTGGAGGCGGTGATAGGGATCCACCTTCGCGAGTCCGGACTCGACGCTCTTTCTGATGGCCGAGAGCCGCGCCTGCGCGGCGATGTCCTTCACGCCGCCGGGCATGCCGCGCTTCCATGGGCCCGGCTGTTACCAAGGACGACCGCGGCATTGCGTGCCAGTCCCGCGCGCCCGGCGCGCTCGAGGGCGGTGGCGCCGAAGGCCGCGTCGAACGCGCGCTCCGACATGGCGACGATCTCCGCCAGCGTGGGCCAGTCCGCGGCGGGGCGCGCGCGGTACCGGGGCTCGAGGCTCTGGGACGCGAAGCGCACGTTCCACGGACACACGTCCTGGCAGGCGTCGCATCCGAATAACCAGTCGCCGACCAGGGGCTGCAGCTCCGCGGGCATCGGGCCGCGGGCCTCGATCGTGAGATAGGAGATGCAGCGGGTGGCGTCGAGCACGCGCGCCTGTGGGAAGGCCTGCGTCGGGCAGGCGTCGAGGCAGCGGTGGCAGGAGCCACACCGGTCGGCCTCGAAGGGCTGGTCGCGCGCCACGTCGAGATCCGTCAACAGGACGCCGATGAAGGTGAAGGACCCGAGCCTGGGGCTGATGAGCATGGTGTTCTTGGCGACCCATCCCAGCCCCGCGCGCCGCGCCATCTCCCGTTCGGGGAGGGGGCCGGCGTCCGCGTAGGTCCGAAACCGTCCGTGACCCGCGGCGGTCACGAGGCGCGCGCCGAGTTGCGCCAGGCGCTCACGCATCACCGCGTGGTAGTCGTCGCCCAGGGCGTAGGTGGCGACGCGCCCGCGCCCGGGCGTCGGCGCCCAATCGCGCTGGCAGTAGTCGTGGAGCACGACCACGGCGGAGCGGGCGTCGGGCCAGGCGCGCGCCGGCTCGCGGCGCGTCGGCGCCTGCCGCTCCATGTACGTCATCTCGCCGTGCTGCCCGTCGGCGAGCCAGCGGTCCAGCGCGCCGGCGGCGGCCGAGGGCGCGAGATCGGTGACGCCGCACGCCTCGAAGCCGAGGTCGCGCGCGGCGGCTTTAACGACGGAGGCGAGGGCTTCCGGGGTCACGGGCGGAGCAGGTCGCGGCGCCAATGTGCGACGCGCAGCACGTCGCGCACCGGCGGCACGGCGTTCTCGTCACCGTAGGCCGTGTACATCCGCCAGCGCACGTACTCCAGGGGAGGCAGCGGCAGAAACGGCGCGGACCGATACCAGTCGCGGCGGCGCATGGACCAGGCAAGACCCACGAGCTCCGCCGCCACCCGCGGGTTGACGGCGGCCCGCCCGAGCAGGGCGAGGGACAGCGCGCTCCACGATCGCATTTTGCTTTGTGCCCCCCTCCCGGTTCCTGTATATTCGCACCTTCATCCCCTGGCAAGAGGGCTTCCGATGTCCTCAGACGGCGATCGACAGAGCGGACCGAGGCGCCTCGGGCCGACCGAGGACGAGCGCCTCTTCAGCGTCCCGCACCTCGGCGAGCGACGCCGCGACTTCGTGTCCTCCGACCCGTGGCGCGTGCTGCGCATCATGGGCGAGTTCGTGGAGGGCTTCGACACCCTCGCCGGCGTGCAGTCGGGCGTGACCTTCTTCGGCTCCGCCCGGACGAAGCCCGACGATCCCCAGTACGCGGCGGCGACCGAGACGGCGCGGCTGTTCGCCGAGGCTGGTTTCTCCGTCATCACCGGCGGCGGACCCGGCATCATGGAGGCGGCCAACCGCGGAGCGCAGGCGGGCCGAGGCGCCTCGATCGGCCTCAACATCGAGCTGCCCTTCGAGCAGGGCACGAACGAGTACGTGGATACCTCGATGCACTTCCACTACTTCTTCGTCCGCAAGACGATGTTCGTGAAGTACTCGATCGGGTTCGTCGTGTTCCCGGGCGGCTTCGGCACGCTCGACGAGATGTTCGAGGCCCTCACCCTCATCCAGACGGGCAAGATCAAGCACTTCCCGCTGGTGCTGTTCGGCAGCGCCTACTGGAGCGGGCTGCTGGGCTGGCTGCGCGCGACGGCGGCGGCGGAGCACAAGATCGACCCGAGCGACCTGGACATCTTCCAGGTGACGGACGATCCACGGCAGGTGGTGGAGATCGTGACCCACGCCCGGGAGAAGCTCCTCGCGATGCAGGCGGATCCGAACGGCGGCCGGTCGGTCCGCGGGCTGTTCTAGCTGGCGCCGATCCCGGAGCGCGCGCAGGTGAGCGGCGGTGGGCACGGCAGCCTGGCCCTGAGCCCCCGCTACCTGCGGTTCGCGCTCGCGCTGCTGGCGTTCGGCAACCTGCTCAACTACCTCGATCGCAACATCATCCTGGCGCTGTTCGAGCCGATCAAGGCCGACCTCGGCATCACGGATACCCAGCTGGGCTGGCTGGGGGCGTCGTTCGCCGTCACCTTCGCGCTCGGCGCCCTGGGCGCCGGCGTGCTCTCCGACCTCCGCTCGCGGCGCGCGATCATCGCCGGCGGCCTGGCGCTATGGAGCGGGTTCACGGCCCTGGGCGGGTTCGCCGGCTCCTATTGGCACCTGCTCACGAGCCGCGGCATCGTGGGTGCGGCCGAGTCGTCCTACCTCCCCTCGGCGCAGTCCATGCTGGCGGACTACTTCCCCGATCGCGGCCGCGCGCAGGCGATGGGGATCTTCTGGATCGGCCTGGCGGTCGGAGGCGTGCTGGCGGTGTGGCTGGGGGGTCACCTCGCGACGGCGTTCGGATGGCGTCCGACGCTGATGATCGTGGGCCTTCCCGGCGTGGTGTTCGCCCTTCTGTTGGCGCGACTCAAGGATCCGCGGCCGCGGCGCCGCCGGCCGGCCGCGCGGCCGGTCCGACGCGTGCTCGTCACGCCGCGGGTCGTGTTCCGCGCGGGGCTCCCGCTCCTGGTCTCGATTCTCGTCGGCGCGGCGGTCACGGGGTTCCTGGTGCTGGTCCGGCGGCTGCCGGCCGCGGCCGATACGGCCGTGTTCGGATCCATCGTCGGCCTGGGGCTGGTGTGGACCATCCTCAAGTGGGTTCGCATCGTCATGCGGCACCGCCACGCGATCCTGTCGGGCGAGCCGGCAGACGCCCTGGACGAGATGCTGGACGCCGCCGCGGTGGTGCTGCGCACGCCGACCCTGATCTGGATGTTCATCGGGGGCGCCCTCACCACCGCGGCGATGAACTCCCTGGTGGCCTGGTCGGCCAGCTACCTCCAACGAGTGCTCGATCTCACCCTGGTCCAGGCGGGGCGGCAGATCGGACTCGTGGGCCTGGTCGCGGGCGTGCTCGGCTCGTGGATCGGCGGTCGCCTGGGGGACCGGCTCATGGAGATCACGCCGTCGGGCCGCGTGATCGCCTCCGCGCTCGGCTTCCTGCTGGGCGCTCCGGTCTGCGTCGTGCTGCTGCTGGTGAGCGACGTGGGGATTTTCGCGCTGCTGTTCTTCGTCGTCGTGTTCTGCTTCACGTGGTACAACGGCCCGATCGCCGCGGTCCTGTTCGACGTCGTGCCGCGCGGAATCGGGGCCACGGTGATGGGCGCCTACGTCTTCTTCATCCACATCGCCGGCGACGCGGTCGCGCTGCCGGTGGTGGGGTTCCTCTCGGACCGCTACGGACTGCGGGTGGCCCTCATGACGCTGCCGGCCGTTGGGCTGCTGGGAGGGGCGCTGCTGCTGCTCGCGGTCCCGACCGTGGGACGCGACATGGCGCGGGTCAGGAAGCCGGAGCTGGCATGAGCGCCTGCCGCATGCGCTGCACTTCCCCGAGGTAAGCGGCCAGCGATTCGGCTTCGCGCGCGGCATCCCAGCCGAGTTCCCGGGCCAGCAGACCCGCGACGACGGGCGTGACCTCGGTCCCCTGCCCGGGGTCGCGCCGGAACAGGTCGGTGCGGCGGATCATCACGTCGCTCACCGAGACGGCCATCTCGCGCCGCGCCTGGTGCACCACCTCGGCACGCAGCGTGGCCACGCCCGGGCCCAGCGGTGCGGCGAGCGCCGGCTCGCGCGCCGCGACATTGGCCACGGCGATCGCTTCCGTGCCGTAGCGTCCGACCAGGTGCCGGGCCACCGGCTCGCTCACCGTCTCCTTGATCAGCTCGCGGACCAGCAGCTCCAGGTCGGCGACCTCGCCTCCGGGCAGGGGCTGGGTGGCGGTCGGCGCGCGGGGACCCACGCGCCGGCCGTCGATGCGGTGCAGCCTGGCGGCCACGGCGTCCACCAGTTCCGCCGCCATGCTGCGGTACGTTGTCAGCTTGCCTCCGGCGATCGTCAAAAGACCGCTGGCGCTCTCGACGATGCGGTGCTCGCGCGGTACGGCGCTGGTGGACCCGGCGTCGCCGTCGTGGAGCAGGGGGCGCAGCCCCGCCCAGGCCGCGATCACATCGGCGGCCGTGAGCCGGGCGTCGGGGAAGAGCGCGTTGGCGGAGCGCAGCAGGTAGGTGACGTCGCCGCTCACGGGCTTCACATCGGAAGGGTCGTCGGCGAAGTCGGTGTCGGTCGTGCCGATGACCGTGGCGGCGTCCCACGGCAACACGAACATCACGCGGCCGTCGAGGGGCGAGGTCATCGTGATCGCGCCCTCGTTCCCCACGCGGCGGCGCGGCACCGCGACGTGCACCCCCTTGGTGGGACGCAGCAGCGGCGCCGCGGCAGGCTCGTCGAGGCGCCGCACGGCGTCCGCCCACGGGCCCGTCGCGTTGACGATCGCGTGCGCGTACACGCCGACCGTGCGGCCGTCCAACAGGTCCTGCACCACGACTCCGCGCAGCTGGCCGCCGGCCTTCTCGAACGCGGTGACGGGGGCGTAGCTGGCGACCCGGGCTCCGCCGCGGTGCGCGGCGCGCACGTTGGCGAGCACCAGCCGCGCGTCGTCGCAATACGCGTCGTAGTAGAGGCCGCCGCCCTTGAGGCCCCGGTCGCGCAGGCGCGGCTCGACCCGGAGCACCGCCCGCCGCGACAGCATGCGGTGCGGGTGGACGTTGCGGAACGCGGCGAGGATGTCGTACAGCCACAGGCCCGCCGCGAGCCGCGCACGGCCGACCCGGCTGCCGGCGTGCACCGGGAAGAGGAACGGCATCGGCCGCACGAGATGGGGCGCGATCCTCAGGAGGGTGTGACGCTCGCGGCTCGCCTCGAACACCAGCCGCAACCACCCGTGCTCCAGGTAGCGCAGGCCGCCGTGAACCAAACGCGAAGAGCGGCTCGACGTCCCGCCTCCGAAATCGCCGCCTTCGACGAGCGCGGTCTTCAATCCCCGCATCGCCGCGTCGCGCGCGATGCCGGCGCCGGTGACCCCGCCTCCGATGATCAGCAGGTCCACGGGGCCGGCGGCCATCGCGTCGAGATCCGCCCGGCGGGTCTCGGCGGAGAAGAGCGGGTCCATGGCTGAATCTGCCACCGAAACCGGCTCGGCGCACGGTGCGCGCGCGCTGGCCGAGGCCTCGCGCGCCCGCTAGCTTTGCGGAACCCGGCGCGCCGCCGTGCGCGCGGGAGACGGAGCCGCCGCCATGGTCGGGCCGAATGGTCGTCGAGTCGCCATCGTCGCGGGCTGCCGCACGCCCTTCGCCAAGTCGGGAACCGTCTTCAAGGACCTCTCGGCGGTCGAGCTCGCGCGTCTGGCCGCGCGCGACCTGCTGGTCCGGACGGAAGTGGCCCCGGCCGAGATCGACGAAGTGGTCTTCGGCCAGGTCATTCCGTCGGTGCTCGCGCCCAACGTCGCGCGCGAAGTGAGCCTCCTGCCCCAGCTTCCCAGGGACGTGCCGGCGTACTCGCTCAACCGCGCCTGCTCCTCGTCCAGCCAGGCGATTGCCGCCGCCCACGACCAGATCGCGCTGGGCCACGCGGACGTGGTCGTCGCCGGCGGCGCGGAGTCGCTCTCCGACATCCCGATCCTGCACTCGCGGCGGCTCGCCGACCTGCTGGTGCAGGCGAGCAAGGCCAGGACGCTGGGCAAGCGGCTCGCCGCGCTCGCGCGCGCGCGGCCGCGCGACCTCATACCGGTGACGCCGGCCATTGCCGAGCCCTCGACCGGCGAGACGATGGGGCAGTCGGCGGAGAAGATGGCCAAGGAGAACGGCATCTCCCGCGAAGCGCAGGACGAGTTCGCGCTGCGCTCGCACCAGCTCGCCGCACAGGGCACCGCCGACGGCCGGCTCACGGCCGAGATCGCGCCCGTGTTCGTGCCGCCCGAATACCGGCCCGCCGCGAGCGACAACGGCATCCGTGCCGACTCGACGCTGGAGCAGCTGGCTGCGCTCAAGCCCGTCTTCGACCGCCGCTACGGCACGGTCACGGCCGCCAACGCCTCGCCCCTGACGGACGGCGCGGCGGCCGTACTGGTCATGAGCGCCGAGGCGGCCCGCGCGCTCGGCTACCCACCCCTGGCGTACATCCGCTCGTACGCGGTGGCCGCGGTGGACCCCGGCGAGCAACTGCTGATGGGGCCGGCGTTCGCCGTGCCCAAGGCCCTCGAGCGTGCCGGTCTGGCGTGGAGCGAGCTCGGCCTCGTGGAGATGCACGAAGCCTTCGCGTCGCAGGTCCTGTCGAATATTCAGGCGTTCGAGTCGGACATCTTCGCCCGCGAGCGGCTCGGCCGTGGCGAGCGGGTGGGCGAGGTGAACTGGGACACGCTGAACGTCATGGGAGGGTCGATCGCGATCGGGCACCCGTTCGGCGCCACCGGCGCGCGCCTGACCATCACGCTCGCGAACGAGATGGGGCGCCGGGACGTGCAGTTCGGCCTGATCTCGATCTGCGCCCAGGGCGGCATGGGGTTTGCCATGGTCCTCGAGCGGATGTAAGGCGGCCACCATGGACATCGAGGCTCCGACGCGCGCATTGACGACGGCGGTCGAGGACGGCGTGGCCGTCGTCACGCTCGATCTGCCGGGCGAGAGCATCAACAAGTTCACCCGGGCGGTGAAGGACGAATTCAACGCGACGTTCGCGGCGCTCGAGGACGACCCGGACGTGCGCGCCATCGTCGTCATATCCGGCAAGAAGGACATGTTCGTCGCCGGCGCCGACATCGAGGAGTTCACCGCGCTCCGGACGGTGGACGAGGCGACCCGGCTCTCGCGTGACGGGCAGCAGATGCTCGACCGGATCGCGGCGTCGCCGAAGCCGGTCGTCGCGGCGATCCACGGCCCCTGCCTGGGCGGCGGGCTGGAGATGGTGCTGGCGTGCCATTACCGGGTGGCCACCGATCACCCGAAGACGACGTTCGCGGCTCCCGAAGTCCAGCTGGGGATCATCCCGGGGGCGGGCGGCTGCAACCGCTTGCCGCGCGCGGTGGGGCTGCGCGGCGCGTTGGACATGATCCTCACGGGCCGGAGCGTGCGCGCGGCCAAGGCGCTCCGCATGGGCTTGGTGGACGAGCTGGTGGCGCCCGCGATCCTGCGAACCGTCGCCGTCGGGGCGGCCCGGCGCCTCGTCGGGGTGCGCGTCCGGCGTCGCAGGCCGGGCAATTGGTTCTTCGACCGCAGCATGGTCGGGCACGCCCTGGTGCTGCGGCGCGCCCGCGCCATGACCCTGAAGCAGACCGGCGGCCACTACCCGGCGCCGCTGGCGGCGCTCGATGCCGTGCGCGTCGGGCTCGCCGAGGGCCTGGAGCAGGGCCTGCCGTACGAAGCGGAACAGTTCGGGCGCCTGGCGGTGAGCGACGTCTCGCGGCGTCTCGTCGAGGTGTTCTTCGCGACGACGGCGCTCAAGAAGGATCCGGGCGTGGCCGCCCCGGCGCCTGCGCCGCGCCGTGTCGAGCGGCTGGGAATCCTCGGAGCGGGGTTCATGGGGTCCGGCATCGCCGCCACGGCCGTCTCACAGGCCGGAGTGTCGGTGCGGCTCAAGGACGCCGACCTGGACCGGGTCGGCGCCGGGCTCAGGGCCGCCGCCGCCATCGTCACCGACCGCGTGCGCCGACGCAGCATCACGCGGCGCGAGGGCACGCGCCTGCTGGCGCTGATCTCGGGCGGCGTGGACTTCGCCGGATTCCGCCGCGCCGACCTGGTGATCGAAGCGGTCTTCGAGGACCTCGAGGTCAAGCAGCAGGTGCTCCGCGAGGTGGAGGCCGTCTGCCCCGCGACGTGCATCTTCGCATCGAACACGTCCACGATTCCGATCGCCCGCATCGCGGAGGCCTCGAGCCGGCCCGAACTCGTCGTCGGCATGCACTTCTTCTCGCCGGTGCACCGGATGCCGCTCCTCGAGGTGATCGCGGCCGAGCACACCGCCCGGGAGGCGACGGTCACCGCGGTCGCCTTCGGCCGCAAGCTGGGCAAGACGGTCATCGTGGTGCGGGACCGGCCGGGGTTCTTCGTCAACCGCATCCTGTCGCCGTACCTGACCGAGGCCGGACACCTGCTCGCCGAGGGGATGCCGGTCGAGGTGATCGACCGCGCGATGACGAAGTGGGGATTCCCGGTCGGCCCGATGACCCTGCTCGACGAGGTCGGCCTCGACGTCGCGGTGAAGGCCGGCGCGGTCATGCGCGAGGCGTACGGCGAGCGCCTGGCTCCGGCCATCGACCTGGCGGCCCTGGTGCGCGACGGGCGCCTCGGACGCAAGAACGGCCGTGGCGTCTTCCGGTACCGCGACGGCGCGAAGGCGGGCGTGGACCCTGCGGCGTACCGGGTCCTCGGCGTCTCACCGAGCGAGGAGCCGGCCCACGCCGCGCCCGCCGCCGAGCGGCTGGCGTTCGCGATGCTCAACGAGGCGGTCCGGGCGCTGGAGGACGACGTCGTGCGGCAGCCGCGCGACGGCGACATCGGCGCGCTGTTCGGCATCGGCTTCCCGGCATTTCGCGGGGGCCCGTTCCGCACCCTCGACGCCCTCGGGGCCGAGACCGCCGTCGCCACGCTCGAACGGCTGGCCGCGGCACACGGTGACCGATTCCTTCCCGCGGCCCTGCTCGTCGAGCAGGCCAGCCGCGGCGACCGCTTCTACCCTCCAGACCGGTAGACACTCGCATGCTGCGCAGCACCTTCCTGTACCTCAGTGAACAGCCCCGGATCTTCGCGTTCATCCGCAGCAACCGGCTCGCGCGGCGTCTGGCCTCGCGCTTCGTCGCGGGCGAAACCCTGGATTCGGCGGTCGCCGCGGTGCGCGACCTCAACGCCCGCGGCATCGCGGCCAGCCTCGACCTCCTGGGCGAAAGCGTCTCGCAGACCGACGAGGCCCGCTCGTCCGCCGCCACCGTCTTGCAGACGCTGGAGCGGATCGCCGCGGAGAAGCTCGATTGCAACGTGTCGGTCAAGCTCACCCAGATGGGGCTGGACCTCGATGCCGGGCTGTGCGCGGCCAACATGCGCACCATTCTCGACCGGGGCCGCCAGCTGGGCATCTCGGTGCGCATCGACATGGAGGGCAGCCCGTACACCCAGAAGACCCTCGACCTGTTCGAGAAGGATCTCCTGCCGACGTACGGCGACCAGGTGGGCATCGTGATTCAGGCGTACCTGCGCCGCAGCGCGGCGGACATCGACCGCCTCATCGGGGCCCACGCCCGCGTGCGGCTGTGCAAGGGCGCGTACCAGGAACCCGCGACGATCGCGTTTCCCGTTAAGGCCGACGTGGACCGGAGCTACGTGGAGCTGATCGAGAAGCTGCTCGAGCGCGGGCACCAGCCCGCGGTGGCCACGCACGACCCGGCGCTGATCGCGCACGTCCGCCGCTTCGTGGAGACCAAGGGGATCGCGGCGGACCGGTTCGAGTTCCAGATGTTGTACGGGATCCGGCGCGACCTGCAGGAAGCCCTCCGCCGCGCCGGGTTCCGCGTGCGGATCTACGTGCCCTTCGGCACGCAGTGGTATCCCTACCTCATGCGCCGCCTCGCCGAACGCCCGGCGAACGTCACCTTCATCCTCGGCAACGTGGTCAAGGAGTCGTTGGGGAGGTGAACGCGCGCGACGACACCCTCGCGGGCTATGTCGCGGTCCACGGCCGACCGCCCGGCTTCACGGGCAGCGACGGCCAGCCGTACTCGGTGGGCGTGTTCTCCGACGACGACCCCGGCCCCGACGGACGCTACGGCGCCGCCCTGCTCTTCATCCGGTGGTCGCCGAGCAACGCCCCGGACGGCCACGTCGAGAGCGCGTACCTGGCGTTCAGTGCCAGCGCGGAGGCCGCCGAGGCGGAGGTCGGCCGGTTGCCGCTGTTCGACGTGAAACGCATCCTCGACGGGCTCATCGCGTCACGACGCGAACCGGATCCGACATGACCGACACCAGCCTCTTCGCCCCGTTCCGCGGCGAGCGCTTCGCCGACCCGCGGACCCTCGCCACCCGCCTGGCGCCGCCGTACGACGTCATCGCCCCACCGCAGCGCGAGGCCCTGGTGGCGGGCGACCCGCGCAACATCGTCGCGGTGGACCTGCCGCTGGCGGCGGGCGGAGCGGACCCGTACGCCGAAGCGGCGAGGCTGCTCGGCGAGTGGCGCGCCGCCGGCGTGCTCGTCCGGGACGGCGCGCCCGCGGCGTACGTGCTCCGGACCTCGGGACGATTTCCCGACGGCACCAGCCACGAACGGACTGGCGTCTTCCTGGCGGTGGCCGCGGAGCCGTTCTCCGCGGGACGGGTGCGCCCGCACGAACGGACGCACGCGGCGGCGAAAGAGGACCGTCGGCGGCTGATGCACGCCACCGGCGCCAATCTGAGCCCGATCTTCCTCCTCGCGCCGGACAGCGGCGGGAAGCTCGCGGCGGCGCTGAGCGCGGTGACCGCGCGGGCGCCGTGGGCGAGTTGCGCCGCGGTGGGGGCGCAGCAGACCGTCTGGGTGGTGACCGGCGAGGAAGCGCGTCACCTTGCGGACGTCGCCGGCGCCGAACCGGTGTACGTCGCCGACGGCCATCATCGGTTCGAGACCTCGGTGCTCTTCCGGGCGGAGGCTCCACCGCGGTGGCGGGCCGGCGCGGCCCGCACGTTGAGCCACGTGGTGTCCTTCAAGGACCCCGGCCTGGTCATTCTGCCCACCCACCGGCTCGTGGTCGGACCGGCGCTGGAGCCGGAGGCGTTCCTGCGCGCGGCGGCGCCGTACTTCGTCCCGGCCCCGGCGGGCCGGGCGCCGACGCTGACGGTGCTCTTCCACGGCGGGAAGGAAATCCCGCTGCTGGTGCGGGAGGAGGCCGAGCTGCGGGGACCCGACGGCCGGCCGGTGCACCCGGCCGTGCGCTCCCTCGAGGTGGCGGTCGCCGACGGCCTCGCCGTGGGCGTCGTGGCGGCCTCGCTGTTGGGGAAGGTTCCGGACCTGCGCTATACCGCCGACGGTGCCGAGGCGCGGGAAGCCGGCCGCGGCGGCGGATACGCCTGCGTGCTGCTGCTGCCGCCGACCCGGCTCGACGACGTGCGCCGGGTCGCCGACGCGGGGCAGATCATGCCCCCCAAGTCCACCTTCTTCGCCCCCAAGGTGCCGACCGGCGTCGTCCTGCGGCCGTTCGACGACGAGGTCTAGTCCCGCGACGACGCGGCCAGCGCCTTGATGATGGCCCGGCAGAAAGGGCCCAGGTCCGCCGGCGTGCGCGAGGAGATCAGGTTGCCGTCCACGACCACGGGCTCGTCGAGGTACGTGGCGCCGGCGTTGATCACGTCGTCGCTGATCGCCCGGACGCAGGTCGCCCGGCGGCCCTTCAGCAGCCCCGCCGAAATGGGTACCCACGCGGCATGGCAGATGAACGCCACCGGCTTGCCCGCCTCCGCGATGGCTCGCGTGATACCGAGGAGCTTTTCGGACCGGCGCATGTGATCGGGCGCGTACCCCCCGGGGATCACCAGCCCGTCGTACACCTCGGGATACAGATCGTCCACCAGCCGGTCCACCGTGACGGGATAGCCCTTCTTCCCGTGATAGACGGGTTCGCCCAGCCCGGCGACGACGGTCTTCGCCCCTTCCTCCTCGAGCCGGATCTTCGGATACCAGAGCTCGAGGTCCTCGTACAGGGGCCCCACGAAGAACAGGATGGTCTTGCCTTCGAGCGTCATGATGCGGGCCTCACGGTTTCGGGTGGCCGATCAGGACTTTGCGTTCCTTGGCGTTGAAGTCGGGGACGGCCACGTCGAGGCCGGTGACGGTGCGCAGGGCAGACGTGACGTCGTCGCGGGTGATCAGGCTTTCACCGTCCACCACGCGGTCCCATAGTCGGGCCACGCCGCCGCCCCCGATCGCGATGGCGATGCCGCGGATCTCGTCCTCCGCCACGCGGCGGGAGGGACGATCCGCCGCGAGCGCCAGCATGCGCCGCGCGACGTCGTCGAGGCTCGCCTCCCCGTCGGTCTGGCGGCGGATGAAGGCGTCCAGCAGCAACCCGGCCAGCATGCCCTTGCGGTAGATCAGCAGCGTGGTGTTGTCTCCCAGCGGATTCTCGCGCTGCTCTTCTTCCATCGTCATCGTGGTGTCGCGGGCGATCTGGAGGTACTCCCCGAGCGACTGGTAACACAGATCGGCGAGGTCCTCGGGCCGGCCGCTCCACGCCGCTTCGAGGCGCGCGGCGACGTAGTCGGTCACACCCTCCATCCACCACCGCTCCGTCTGCAGCGCTCCGCCGAACCACAGATGCACGGTCTCGTGGAAGACGTCGTGGATCCTCGGGCGCTCCAGCACCTCTCCGGGCTCCCAGAGCAGGGCCACGCTGGAGCGTCCCTGCAGGCTGCCGCTGGTGCGCCCCTTCCACCCCAGGTCGCTCGTGTACGTGACCAGCGGCACCGGCACCGGCCCCAGCGCCGCGGCCGCGTCGCGCAGGCTCGCCGCGATCACGCGCTCCAGCGCCGAGTCCGGGAAGTGACGCTGGCCGCGGATGGCCACGACGAACGCGGCGCCGCCGGCGGTATCGCGGTAGATGCGGAAGTCCGGGGCGGCGGCGATCGTGCCGCCCAGCAGTGCGTCGAAGCCCGCGGGTCTGAAGACCTCGTCCCCGACGCCCCAGCTCGTCACGACCCGCCATCCGGATGGCGCTGCGACATGGACCCACACGACCGGATAGCTGCGGCCCACGAGGCCGTAGCTGCCCGGGTCGGGAGCCACGAACACGCTCCGGGTGGTGGCGAACAGGTGCGTGAGGGAGAGTCCCGCGCCCGTCGAGCTGAGCGCGACGTCGTTCTGGAAGGCGAGCCGGTAGCGGAACCGGACCGCACCGGGCCTCGCGGCGATCAGGTACGCGTCGCCGCGCCGCACGACGTCGAGCGCCACCCCGCGGTCATCGCTCGCCGCGAGGCCCTGGACTTCCGTCCCGGCGGGGCGTGCGGAGGCGGGCGGCAGGAGCGTCACGGGCCCGGGGGCCGGCACGGTGAGTCGCGCCTCGACGGAGAGATGGGCGGGTGAGGTGGTCACGACGGCGACGTCGTACATCAGCGTATCCGGCTGCTGCCGGGCCTCGGCCGCGGCGATGGGGGCGCACGCGCCGGCGAGCGCGAGCGCGACGGCGACGAGCCGGTCAGCCCGCGTACTTCATCCCCGGCTCGCCGAGGGCGAGGGGCTGCCCTCCCCGCTCGAGCCCCGCCTCCACCACCTCGCCGAGCACCAGGGTGTGGTCGCCCGCGGGCATGGTGGCCACCAGGCGGCACTCCAGCCAGCCGAGGCCCTCGGTGAGGATGGGCGCGCCGGTGACCGGCGCCGGCCGGGTGGGCACCGAGAGGAGCTTGTGAGGCGAATGCTGCGACGAGCGGCCCAGGCGCTCCGCCAGGTCGCGCTGTCCCGCCGCGAGCACGTTGACGGTGAAGCCGCGCGCGTCGCGGATCATGGGGAGGCTCTTGGACTCGTTCTCCAGGGCCACGACGAGCATCGGCGGAGCGAAGGCGGCCTGCATGACCCAGTTGGCCGTGATCCCGTGGTCCTCCCCTTCGCTCATGACCGTGACGGCGTACAGGCCGTAGGGAAAGTGGCGCAGAACGGTCTTCTTGGCGTTCTCGTTCACGGGGTGCCTTCGCTCGGGATATGCCCGAAAAGCTAGTGGCGCCGACCCCCCGACGCGAGACACGGGGCGGCCGCGGCGGCCAAGCGTTGAGCGGCGCCGGCCGGGCGGCTATTTTGCCTGCCACATGGCCACCCGCACCAAGCACGAGGCCGGCACTCGGGGACTCGCCAAGGCCGACCTGCTGGGCATCTATCGTTTGATGCTCCTCTCCCGGCGCCTCGACGACCGGGAGATCCAGCTCAAGCGCCAGAATCGGATCTACTTCCAGATCTCCGGCGCCGGCCACGAGGCCGTGCTGGTCGCGGCCGGCATGGCCCTGAAAGCGGGCCACGACTGGTTCTACCCCTACTACCGCGATCGGGCGCTGTGCCTCACCCTCGGCATGACCCCGACGGAGATGCTGCAGTCGGCCGTGGGCGCGGCCGCCGATCCCAACTCGGGCGGGCGGCAGATGCCTTCCCACTGGGGGCACAAGCGCCTGCACATCGTCAGCCAGTCGAGCCCCACGGGCACACAGTGCCTGCAGGCCGTGGGTTGCGCGGAAGCCTGGTACCGCTACGACCGCATCACCGCCATCGCGGACCGCAAGGAACGGATCCACGCGGACGAAGTGGCCTACTGCTCCCTCGGCGACGGCACCACCAGCGAAGGGGAATTCTGGGAGGCGCTCAACACCGCCTCGAACCTCAAGCTCCCGGTGCTGTTTCTGGTCGAAGACAACGGCTACGCCATCTCCGTTCCCATCGAGGTCCAGACGGCGGGCCGCTCGATCTCCAAGCTCGTGGCGGGCTTCCCCGACCTGCTGGTGGAAGAGGTGGACGGATGTGATCCGGTCGCGTCGTACGAGACGCTGCGGCGCGCGGTCGCGCACTGCCGCGCGCGGCGCGGCCCGGCGCTGGTGCACGCGCACGTGATCCGTCCGTACTCCCACTCGCTGTCCGACGACGAGGTGATGTACCGGGCGCCGGAAGAGCGGGCGGCCGAGGCGGCCCGCGATCCGGTGGTGCGGTTCGCCGAGCGGCTCGTCGCCGAAGGGACGGCGACCGCCGACGAAGTGGCGCGGATCCAGGCCGAGGTCGCCGAAACGGTGGAGGGCGCGGCGGCGGCGGCGCTCGCCTCGCCGCCGCCGGCCCCGGAGTCGGCGCTGCGTTTCGTTTACTCGCCGGACGTGGATCCCACGGCGGAGCAGTTCGACACCGAGGACGATCCCCAGTTCAGCGGCGACCCGACGACGATGGTGGACCTGCTGAACGCGTGCCTGAAGGACGAGATGGCCCGCGATCCGCGCATCGTGCTGTTCGGCGAGGATGTGGCCGATGCGTCGCGCGAGGAGAGCCTGGCGAAGGTGAAGGGCAAGGGAGGCGTCTTCAAGGTCACGTGGGGCCTGCAGCGGCAGTTCGGCGGCGACCGGGTGTTCAACTCGCCCCTGGCGGAGGCCAACATCGTGGGCCGGGCCGTGGGCATGGCGACCCGGGGCCTGAAGCCGGTGGTCGAGATCCAGTTCTTCGACTACATCTGGCCCGCGTACATGCAGATCAGGAACGAGCTGGCGACGATGCGCTGGCGCTCCAACAACGCGTTCAGCGCCCCCGTGGTCGTGCGGGTCACATACGGCGGGTACCTGAAGGGGGGCGCGGTCTATCACTCGCAGACGGGCGCGTCCCTGTTCACGCACATTCCCGGCCTGCGCGTCGTGTGTCCCGCCACGGCCCTGGACGCGAACGGGCTGCTGCGGACCGCGATCCGCTGCGACGACCCCGTCCTGTTCCTCGAGCACAAGCACCTCTACCGCCAGACCTACAACAAGGCCCCCAACCCGGGCCCCAACTTCACGATCCCCTTCGGGAAGGCGAAGGTGGTCCGGCCCGGCTCGGACGTGACGGTGGTGACGTACGGGGCCCTGGTGCAGCGATCGCTGGTCGCGGCGAAAGAGGTCGAGGAGGCGGGCGGCGTCAGCGCGGAGGTGATCGACCTGCGCTCCCTCTCGCCGGTGGACTGGGCCACCATCGAGGCGTCGGCGCGGCGCACGAACCGGGTGCTGGTCGTGTACGAGGATTCCCTGTCGTGGGGATACGGCGCCGAGCTGGCGGCGCGCATCGGCGACACGTGCTTCCCGTGGCTCGACGCCCCCGTCCGCCGGGTGGCGTCCACCGACACCTTCGTCGCGTACGCGCCGACGCTCGAGGATTTCATCCTGCCCCAGGCGGGCGACGTCGCCGCCGCGATCCGGGAGTTGGCGGCCTTCTGATGACCGGGGCCCGGCAGGGGCGCCACGCACTGTTCGGGCTCATCTTCGTCGTGTCAGGCGCCGCCGGGCTCGTGTACGAGCTGATCTGGGTCCGGCAGCTGTACGAGGTCTTCGGCTCCACCATCCATTCCGTCACCACCGTCGTCGCCGCCTACATGGGCGGCCTGGGCCTGGGGGCCTGGCTGCTCGGGCGCCGCGCCGACCGGCAGGCGCGGCCGATCGTCCTCTACGGCCTGCTGGAAATCGCGATCGGCCTCTTCGGCCTCGCGTCGCCGTGGGTGGTCCGGGGGATCGGCGCGGGCTACCTCGACGTGGCGCGTGCGCTCGGGCCGGGCCTCTGGGCCGGGACGGCGATCAAGTTCGTGTTCGCCTTCGTGGTGCTGCTCGTCCCCACCTTCCTGATGGGGGGCACCCTTCCGGTGCTGACGCGGGCTTTCGCGCGCGACCGGAGCGAGGAGCTGCGCGGGGAGCTGGCGCTGTTCTACGGACTCAACACCGTCGGTGGCGTGCTGGGATGCCTGCTCGCGGGCTACCTGCTGATCGAGTTCGTGGGCCTGCGCGAGTCCCTCCTCGCTACCGGCGTCGTGAACCTGGCGCTCGGCGCCGCCGCCCTCCTCGTGGCCCGCCTGCCGGAGCCGGCGGTTCCGGAGCGGGAGCGGGAGGCCGAGCCGGTGTTCACGCCGGACCCGGGACCGGCGACGCGGCGGCTGGCGACCGCGCTGATCGCGTTCACCGCCTTCGCCTCGCTCCTCTACGAGATCGCCTGGACGCGGACGCTGATCCTCGTCGTCGGCAGCTCGACCTACGCGTTCACCACCATCCTCGCCTGCTTCCTGCTCGGCATCGGGCTTGGAAGCCTGGTGGCGGTGGGTCGCGGCAAGGCGCCGCGCGAGCTGCTGCTGCGGGCGGCCGCCGTGCAGGGCGCCGTCGCGGTCCTGGCGGCGCTTCTGTTCCCGTTCTTTCGCGCCCTGCCGGAGTACGTCGTCGCCACGCTGCAGGTGGAGTTCTTCGGCGTCCGGGACCTCCTGGCCCTGCACGCTTTCGCCATCGCGGTCGTGGTCGTCCCGCCGGCCGTCGGCATGGGTCTCAGCTTCCCGCTGCTCGCCGAGCTGGCCTCCGAGCGCGCCGGCGCCACGGGGCGGGAGGTGGGACGCGCGTACTTCGCCAACACGCTCGGGAGCATCGCCGGGGCGGTCGTGACCGGCTTCGTGTTGATCCACGTCATCGGCAGCGAGCGCACGCTCCTCGGGGGCGTGGTGATCAACGCAGCGGCGGCGGTGATCCTCGCGTGGTGGGCGTATCGCGAGCGGGGTCGCGCGGGAATTCCGGCGGCGGGCGAGGGTCTCCCGGCCGGCCTCGCGATCCTCGCCCTCGGCATCGCGGCGGTCACGCCGAGCTGGTCCGGCCGGCTCCTCGATCGCGCCCCCGCCGTGTACGGCCGCACCACCATGGACCGCGGCGATCTGGACCGCTACCTGCGCGGCTACGGATCGGAGCAGCTGACCTTCGAGGAGGGATGGAACGCCGCCGTGTCGGTGTGGCGCGACGGGAACCAGACCTGGCTCAAGGTGAACGGGAAGGTGGACGCCTCGAGCGTCGCGGACATGGACACCCAGGTGTCGCTGGGCCTCCTGCCGGCGCTCGCCCACCCGCACCCGCGCCGCGTCTTCGTGGTGGGCTTCGGCAGCGGCGCCACCACGCGCACCCTCGCCGACGTGCCCGGCGTGACGCGGATCGACGTCGCCGAGATCGAGCGCGCGGTGCTCCGCGCCAGCCGCGACTTCGGCGACGTCAACGGGGACGTCCTGCGCGATCCGCGGGTACACGTGATCGAGGACGACGCGCGCAGCGCGCTGGAGCTGGCCAGCGTTCCGTACGACCTCATCGTCTCCGAGCCCTCGAATCCGTGGATCGCCGGAGTCGCGGCGCTGTTCACGCGCGACTACTTCCGGGTGGTGGCCCGCCGCCTGGCGCCGGGCGGGATCTTCTGCCAGTGGCTGCAGATGTACCGGGTCTCACCCGGCCTGGTGGCGGTGGTCGTGGCGAACGTGCGGGCGGAGTTCCCGCACGTCGAGGTGTGGTTCGCGAACTCCAGCGACCTGATGGTCCTCGGGTCTCGGGAGCCGATCCACTGGGACGAAGGGCGCGTCGCGGCCCTGATGCAGCCGGGCACGCGCACCGGCGACGCGATCCGCAACTGGCTGTTGCTCACCGAGCCGTCCCAGCTGCTCGGGCATTTTCTGATCGGCGACCGGGGCACGGCGGCCCTCGCCGCGGGGGCGCCGTTCCGGCACACGGACGACCACCCGGCCCTGGAGTTCCAGGCCGCGCGCACCCTGCTCGCCGGCCCCAGTGGGCGCTCGGTGTTCGATTCGCTGCTGGCCCTCAAGGCCGACGTGCACGACACTCTGCCGGCGCTCGAGAACTGGAGCCTTTCGCCCGGAGCCTGGCGCGCCGCCTACGCGCTGGCGCTTCCGGACGACGAGGAGGAGGCGCTGCGCTCGGCCGAACTGGCGCTGCGGGCGGCGCCCGACGACCCGGAGCGCGAGCGGTTGCTGGGGACGGTGCTGTACGACCGTCGCGAGAACGTGGCGGCCCTGGAGTACCTGCAGCGCGCGCTGCAGGCGCGACCCCGCGACCCCGATCTCCTGCTGACGACGGGACTCGCGGAACTGGCCGCCCACAGCCCGCTCCAGACGCGTCCGTTGCTGGCCGGCGTCGCCGCCGCTGGAGGGGACTCGGCGTATGCGGCGGCCGTGTTGGCGCAGCTCGACGCGGACTCGGGGGCGTTCGCCGCCGCGGCGAGCGAAGCCACGCTGGCCATCACCTCGCTCCGGCCGACGCTGGCGCGTCCGTTCCCCGGCGCGCTGGAAGATGCCCTCACGACCCTGGCACGGTCGGCGCCTCCGGCGGTCGCGGCTCCCGTGTTCGAACGGGCGATCGCGCTGCGTCCCTATTGGCAGTTCGGCTACTGGGGTGGCGCCGTCGTGGCTGCGCGGGAGGGAGGCGCCGCATGCCTGAAAGCGTCGCGCCTGGCCTACGCGCTGGAGCGCTTCGGCTGGACGGACGAGGAGATTGCACCGCTCCTCCGGCCCTGCCCCGGCCGCCGGACGTCCTGAGGCGTCGGCTCCCGGTTACGCCTGGGGCGGACGCGCCTCGTTCCCGGTGAGTCGGCGGATTTCCGCGGCCGCCGACACCGCCGCGTCCACGTCGCGCGACAGCGCGCGGGCCTGCTGCGTGGCCTGCGTCAGGTCTCCCAGCGCCTCGGCCACGCCGGCCGAGCGCAGCCGCAGCAGGTCGAAGCGCACGTTCTGCATCGCCAGCAGGCAGGCCTCGAGCTGCGACTCCAGCGCCGACCGGCGGGCGACGAGGTCGTGGACGGTCTGGCGCTGACGCTGGAGCAGTCCCAGACGCCGCTCCCGCTCCGCCGAAGCGGGTTCGGCCTCCAGCGCCGCGATCCGCACGTCGAGCTTCTCCTCCGCCGCCGAATCGATGTCGCGCTCCAGCGCCGTCAGGGTGCGAGCGAGGTCGGTCGCGCGCTCGAGGAGCTGGTCCACCGTGGGATGCACGTCGGGCAGCAGCTTCCGCTCCGATTTTGAGAGCCGCTCCAGCATGCCGAGAATCGCCTGCCGATCGGCGCGCGCCTGCGCGATGCCCGCGGAGTGGGACCCGAACTCTTCCGGCCCGCCCGGGGCGGGCAGGGCGCTCGGGTTCATCTTGGCCTCGAACGCGTCGGGCGCGGGCGGCCGATGCATCACGTCGCGCCACGAGTAGCCGGAGGTCCACAGGCGTGAGTAGTCCCGCGCCAGGCCCCACCCCATCCACAGGGCCGGGAAGAGGAACCAGGGGTGCCCGATGCCGCCGGCGAACGTGATGTTGATGAGCATCAACGGCCCGATGACCGAGGCGTAACGCGCCAGGCGGTGGCGCATCTGCACGACCATCAACGGCTCGCCCGTCTCGGCCGCGCGTCGCGCGACCTCTTCCTGCTCCTCGCGGTGCCGGTCCAGCCTGCGGTCCATCTTGTCGAGCCGCCGCTCCATCTTCTGGCGAACGCGGTCGGCCCGCACGACGGAGCGGCGCCGGCGCTCATCCAGCCAGTCGGCCGCCGAGTCGTCGTCGAGCGGCGCCGGAGGCCGGCGGGATTCCGGAGCGGGCGCGGGCCTCCGCACTCCCGTCTTCGGCGGCGGGCCGGCGTACGTGCCGGTTTCGAGCGCGCGCCGCAGCGAGTCGGCGGTGGGCCAGCGATCCTCCGGGTCCTTCTCGAGACAGCGCATCACGGTGAGGGCGAGGTCGCGAGGCGTGTCGGGCCGCAGCCGATCCACGGGCGTGGGCGGAGCGCTGATCTGTTTCATCAGCAGCCCCGGGACGGTCGGCGAATTGAACGGCAGCTCACCGGTCAGCATCTGGAACGCGACGACGCCGAGCGAATACAGGTCGGAACGTCCGTCGATCACGCGCTCGCCGGCCGCCTGCTCCGGGCTCATGAACGCCGGGGTGCCGATGGCGATGCCCGTGTCGGTCAGCGTGCCGCCTTCGGCGCTCAGGGCC
Source organism: uncultured Gemmatimonadales bacterium (assembly GCA_963806755.1). Lineage (GTDB taxonomy): Bacteria > Gemmatimonadota > Gemmatimonadetes > Gemmatimonadales > JACORV01 > Fen-1245. The sequence goes on along the minus strand of CAWDZR010000029.1, from coordinate 228,673 downwards.
TTCGCGATGCCGAAGTCGGTGACCATCACCCGCCCGCGCGTGCCCTCGAGCAGGATGTTGTCCGGCTTCACGTCGCGGTGGATGACTCCCTGCTGGTGGGCGGCGGCGAGCGCGTCGGACGTCTCCCGCATGATGCGGCGTGTTTCTTCGACGGAGAGCTGGCCGCGCCGTTTCAGGCGGAGGCCGAGCGACTCGCCGTCCACGTAACCCATCACGAAGTACACCAGGTCGTTGGCCTCGCCGACCGCGTGGATGGGCACGATGTTCGGGTGCGACAGCCGCGCCGCCGTCTCGGCCTCGCGCACGAAGCGGGCGCGGATGTCTCGCCGGAACGCCAGCTCGGGAGGTAGGACCTTGATCGCCACCGTGCGCTTGAGCCGCTCGTCGTGCGCCCGGTACACGATCCCCATGCCTCCGCGACCGATCTCGGTCTCGAGGGTGTACGCGCCGCCGAACGCTTCGGCGAGACGGGCCGCCAGGACTTGGTCGCTGTCGCTCGGATTCACGGGCAGGGCGAGGTCATTGCCGGGCATAGATTAGCGCCGCCGCTCAGGCAGGGCAACACGCCGAGTCCCGCCAGGCTGGACGCTCGCCCGGCCGTCGCCGTCCTGCCCGGTGGGAGTCATCTTCGCGCTGCTGCCAGTTTGGCACGAAATATCCCCTTGGCGGTGGCACGATCGGTGCCACGGTTGATCGAGGATTGTCGGTCGATACACAGGCGTACAGAGGTGAGCGTGCGATGAGTGAACGATTGGATCTTCCCGTCCTGCCGCTGCGGGACATGGTGCTCTTCCCCGGAGTCACGGCGCCCATCAGTGCGGGCCGAGCCGGGACGCTGCGGGCGATCGAGGCCGCGCTGAAGACCGAGCGCCGCATGATCTTCGCGGTCGCGCAGCGGGAGAATGTCGAGCACGTCAGTCCGGACAACTTGTACTCCATCGGCACGGTGGCCCGAATCGGCCAGATGCAACGCGGCCTGGGCGGGGTGCAGCTGTTGTTGCAGGGCGAATTCCGGGCCAGCGCGATCCACGTGCTGGAGCACGACGGCTACCTCGAGGCGTCGGTGCGCGAGCTCGAGGATCAGCCGCCGCTCGATCCCAACGACGCCGCGTTCCTGGCGCTGTACCGCGAGGCCCGCGAGCGCGCCGCCGAGCTCGGCCAGAAGAGCGGCCTGCCGGAGGAGATGGTGCAGCAGGTGCTCGCCTCGGTGACCGACGTCGGGCGGTTCGCGGATCTGGTCGCGGGCTACCTCGAGGTCAAGACGCCGGAACGGCAGGCGTTGCTGGAGCAGCTCGCGGTCGAAGAGCGCCTGCGCCGGGTCCTCATCCTCGTGCAGCGCCAGATCGGGGTCATGAACGCGCAGGAGGACATCAAGTCGCAGGTCCAGGAGGAGCTGGGCGAGCGGCAGCGCGAGATGTATCTGCGCGAGCAGATGAAGGCGATTCGCCGCGAATTGGGCGAGAGCGAAGACGATCGCGACGTGGCCTCGCTGCGGGAGAAGCTGGCCAAGCTCCAGCTCCCCGAGGCGGCGCAGAAGGAGATCGAGCGGGAGCTGGGACGGCTCGAGCGCACCTCCAAGGACTCGATGGAAGCGCAGGTCATCCGCACGTACCTGGAGTGGATCGCGGAGCTGCCGTGGAACGCGCGCTCCGAGGATTCGCTCGATCTGGTGCGGGCCGAGCAGGTGCTGGAGGAGGATCACTACGGGCTGCACGACGTCAAGGAGCGGGTGCTGGAGTTCCTGGCCGTGCGGCAGCTGCGGGACCGCGAAGAGCGCCAGGCGCAGGCGACCGGCGACGCGCGGACGCCGCCCGGGCAGGCGGACGACCGGGTGCTGGCGAAAGGGCCGATCCTGCTGTTCGTCGGGCCGCCGGGCACGGGCAAGACGTCGATCGCCAAGTCCATCGCGCGGGCCATGGGGCGGAAGTACGTGCGGATCTCGCTCGGCGGCGCCCGGGACGAGGCGGACATTCGCGGCCACCGCCGCACCTACGTGGGCGCCATGCCGGGGCGCATCATCCAGGGGATGAAGCAGGCCGGCACCAAGAACCCCGTCTTCCTGCTGGACGAAGTGGACAAGCTCGGCGTGTCCTTCCAGGGCGATCCGGCGGCCGCGCTGCTCGAGGTGCTCGATCCGGCGCAGAACGACTCGTTCACGGACCACTACCTGGGCGTGCCCTTCGATCTCTCGGAAGTGCTGTTCATCGCGACCGCCAACTTCCTCCAGAACATCCCGGGGCCGCTGCTGGACCGTCTCGAGACCGTGGAGTTCACCGGCTACACCGAGCTCGAGAAGCTCGCGATCGCGCGGCAGTACCTCGTGCCCCGCCAGCTCGAGGAGAACGGCCTCACCGCCGAGCGACTCGTGATCGAAGACGACGCGGTGCGCGAGATCGTGAGCGGGTACACGCGGGAAGCGGGGGTGCGGCAGCTCGAGCGCGAGCTCGGCCGGCTCGCGCGCAAGATCGCTCGCCGCGTAGCTGTGGATGGAGGCGACCGGATCGTCGTGACCGGCGCCGACGTGCGGTCGGATCTCGGCCGGCCGAAGGTGCGCCCCGAGCGCGCGGCTCCCACCGACATGGTCGGAACCGCCACCGGCATGTACTACACGCCGAGCGGCGGCGACATCATGTTCGTCGAAGCGTCGCTGATGCCGGGCAAGGGCGACCTCGTGTTGACGGGGCATCTGGGCGACGTCATGAAGGAGTCGGCGCGCGCTGCGCTCACGTACGCCAGAACGCATGCGGCGGGGCTCGGCGTGCCGGAGGAGTCGCTGAAGGACCGCGAGGTCCACATCCACGTCCCTGCGGGAGCCATTCCCAAGGACGGGCCTTCGGCGGGCGTGACCATGGCGACGGCGCTGATCAGCGCCATGACCCAGCGCGCCACCCGGCACGACCTCGCCATGACCGGGGAAATCACGCTGAGCGGCCGGGTGTTGCCGATCGGGGGCCTGAAGGAGAAGGTGCTCGGCGCGGCGCGCGCCGGCATCCTGGAGATCGTTCTGCCAAAAGAGAACGAACCGGAGCTGGATGATCTGCCGGAGGAGGTGCGCAAGACGCTCACGTTCCACCCGGTCGAGATGCTGGATGAAGTGTTGGCGATCGCGCTGCGCAGCCGTGACGCCAAGGCAGTGGACGAGTTGCTTGCGACGGGCCCGTCCGGCCGCACGAAGGCGTAGTCAACCTTCTGGTTGACCGGCTATCGCCAAGCGCAGTAATCGCTTACGACAGAAGACACGAGGCTGCTGAAGTAGTCTCGTGCGTCGTTCCCGCCGTTCCCTGCCCTTTGGGCGACCGATGTCCACCCCAGGGAGGCGGCGATGATCAGCTCCGATACCGCGGCAGGATCCACGTCATCCCTGAAGTAGCCTTGGCGCTGTCCTTCTTTGACGATCTGCGCGGCGCGATCGGCGGCGCGCGCCCGCCACTCGTTCGGCAGGAGGGACTGGTATTCCTCGGCCGCCAGGAGCAGCACGGAGACGAGTTCCCGGAGCCGCTCGGCGGGAGTGCGGCCGCCGGATGCGGACAAATCGAGGCGCGCACCTACGGCATCCACCACCGCTTGGTGGAGCCCGGCCTTGGACTTGAAGTAGTGGAACAGCAGCTGTTTGTTTACGCCCGCTGCGGACGCGATCCTCTCCATCCGCGCACCGGCGCTGCCGTGGCTGGCGAACTCTCGCTCGGCGGCTGCGAGGATGCGATCCCGCCGCGGCGACACGCTTGACGAGCCCACACTTGTCTCAACTGTTCGGTTGAAATCTGACGATAAGATGTTGTATAGCAGGCGTCAACAGCCAAACTTAAGCCATCTCATCACGCCCCGAAGGTCGCCGCAGCTTCCTCAAACGCCAGTGCTATCCCGGCGACGCACGTGTCGATCGCCGTGAGATCTGCGGCTGTCAGTTCGGCACCTGCGGCGGCAAGCCGTTGCACGAGGTGTTCGGCCTCGCGGCTCTTGGTGCTGACGAGGGGAAACCCGTAGGAGCCCCCGGAGCCGGCAAGCCGGTGGAAGGCCTGTCGGAAATCGGCAAGTGCGCCGGCATCGCCATGGGCAAGTCGGTCGCTGAGTCCCCGCAGTTCCGCCATGCGCTTCGGTGAATCGGCGAGGTACTCCCGGCGCAGCTCCTGGAGCTGTCGGGCGAAGGTGTCGTCGGACTCAGGGGGCAAGGGGGAGCTCCAAGGTTCGCCTTCGGGTCAAGGTACGCGCTGTGGGGTTGCGGCGGCGAGTTCGCGGCGAAGCAGGTGGCGGATGAACGGGACCACGGCTGCGTGGCTCGTGACGAGTCCGCTCGCGAGGTTCCCGTCGAAGAACAGGCCGAGCACCGCGAGGCGCCGATCCGCCACCAAGGCCACGGGGAGTCCGCCCCAGTAGGCCGCAATCTCCCCGGGCGAGGCTTGGCGCACCAGCGCGCCGTCCGGCGCGGGCACGCCCAGAGAGAGAATCCGCACCGCCGCTCGTGTTCGGCGGGTGCCATCGAGCTCGGCGAAGCAGTCCACCGCCCAGGGCCCTACGACCCCGAGAAGCTCCTCGCCGGCACTCCGTGCGCAGGCGGCGAGTCGGTCCTGCAGCGCGGTGCGATCGGAGAGAACCTCGTGCAGCGGAGGTGCCGGCTGGTCGTCGCGCCGTGCGAGTGCGGCGAGCTGCTGCGCCAGCGAATCCAGATCCCGCTTCCACTCCCGATCGAGCTTCCCGGTCAAGCTGGCGGGGTCCGCGGCGACGTAGCGCGCGGGCCGTCCTGGCAGCCGCGCCGCAACGCCGCGCGCAGCCAGTCGCTCGAGAGCCCCGTAGGCGTTCGCGCGCGCCAGCCCGGCCTCACGAGCGACGGCGTAGCCCGTGGCCGGCGATACCTTGAGCAACGCGAGGTACACTCGGCTCTCGGTGGACGTGAAGCCGAACCGCCGGAGATCCATCGTAGTAGTGATAGCTACTACGCAACGGGGCGTCAACGCGACGCCCTGAGGCATCGGCGGGAATCAGGTCGTCGCGATCTCCCAGCCCGCCAGCCTGGCGATATAGGCCATGCGGAACGTGACGTCAGCTTGGCGGCTCTCGAGCGACTTGGCGTCCCCTTGCAGCGGGAAGCTGTGATACGACCAGGGAGAAAGCCGTTTGGGGAGCGTGCGGAGGTTCTTCGGGCTCCACACGCCGCGCTCGTCGCAGTCCTTCACCAGCCTCGCCCACACCTTGGCCGAAGAAGCGGAGCTGGTGAGCACGCCGAGGCGGGCGAGCAGCTCCATCCAGTAGAGCGCCAGGGGCAGGTCGTCGGGTTGACCGGATGGGGCCACTTTGATCGGGTCGCCGAGGAGGACGAAGTTGGGTTTCAGCACCTTCTTGCCGCACACGACGCCGAACGTCTTCCGGCTTGGCGGCTGCGCGAGGTAGGTCGCGAGGCGCTCCACCAGCCCGGCCCGCTCGCGTTGCACAGCGGGCAGAATCGCGAGCAGGGCCACGGAAAACATGGTCGGGGGATAGGCCCGGGGGTGCAGGGCCCACGCCCCGCCGACTTTGACCAGGGGTTGCTCGACTAGCTCGCTGCGCAGGAATTGCGACACCGAGTTGGCGATGCGGTGCGCGGCTCCGCGTACGCGGGGGTCCTCGCCGAATCCGGCCTGGGCCAGCGCCGTGGCCGCCGCCTCGCGTACGATCTCCCGGACCCAAGGCTCGACGCCCGGCTCGGAGGCCCCGAACTTCTGGAACTCGAAGAGGAGCTTGGGATCCTCGTCGCGGGACAGCAGTCGGAACAGGAGCCGGCTTCCCAGCTTGATGGGCCGGCTCTCGGGCGTCCAGCCGAGTTCCACCAGGCGTCGGTACTGGTGGAAGGTTCCGACATCTTTGATGCCCGCAGCCTTGTTGATCGTGACGCCGAGCAGGTTGCCGCCCCACACGCCGGAGTCCTTCTGCTTCTTGGCGATCTGGCGCGCCGGGGGGTACGCCTCGAGTTCTGCGCGCAACGCCTCGAGCTGGGCCGGGCCGGCGGTGCCGACGATCTCCGTGAGGGTGCGGTACTTGATCGCCGGGCACCCGTGCTCGAGGAGCCACGAGACGGGGACGCGGTGCGAGGTGGGGAAGGTCAGGCTCGCCTCCCAACAATGAGGCCGCGAGGGCAACGGACGGGCGCCAAACTTACGCGTCGGCGGCCCGCCCTGCCAGTGGTGAATCCACGCCGGCCGGGGGACGAACGGGCCGATCCTTGCCCCGCTCCGGCGGCGCGCCGATCTTACGCCCATGCCTCCATCGCTTCTCACCCGCCGGGCGGCGCGGCTGCCGCCCGAAGTGCGCCTCGCGGGACGGATTCTCTACCTGACGGAGGATCCCGGCCATCTCAAGCGACAGCTCCAGGGCGAGGACCTGGCCTGGTCGTCCGCCGTCAAGCTGCGGGACAACATCTCGACCGACGAGATCACGCCCGCCTACATCTGCTACTACTTCGACGACACGCTCGGCGAGTTTCCGTACCTCGGCCTCAAGGCTGGCAGCGAGTTTCCGGTGGTACGCGGCTCGGTCAAGCGGGGCGGCTTCGTGGCCTCGGTGGCGGGCAAGCGCCGCGGCAAGGGCTCATCCCGGGAGCAGTCCCCGTACGCCGAGATGCGGGCCGGCATCCGGCTGGTCGTGGCCGAGAGCATCGAGCGCATCTATCGCGAGAACTGCCAGAACCTCGGCATCCTGACTACCACCGATTTTGGCGTCCTGGAGCGCGTGAGGCGGGGCGAGGCGATCCCCCTGTCGGTGTTCACGGCGGGCGAGGGCCAGATCACGCGGGACATCATCGAGCACGGCGGCCTGTTCGAGTACAATGTCGCGCGGCTGCAGGGGGCGGTGGCGGTACCGACCCTGACGACGCCTCGACGGCCCATGACGATCGCGGAGAAGATCTTCGCGCGGCACTGGGTGGCGGATGCTGCAGCCGGGCGGACCGGCGTGCCCGCCGTCGCTCCGGGCGACGAAGGCTTCGTCGTCACCGACATCCGTTTCAGCCACGAGTACGTGACGCCGATGGCGGCGATCTTCTTCGAGCAGCTGGTGGGGAAGGACGAGCCGCTGAACGACCCGGGGTCCATCTTCTTCTTCCGCGACCACCTGACCTTCCTCCGCGACGCGATGACCCCGGCTCGGGTGAAGGAGGGCCTGCTCGACGTCGCCAACCAGCTCGAGGTCAAGCAGCGGACGTTCGCGGCGGCGAAGGGTGTCAAGCTGTACGGGGAGCTGGGCCTCGGCCGGCTCGGCTCGGAGGCCATCTGTCACTCCAAGATCCTCGAGGCACACGCGCTGCCGGGCCAGATCATCATCGGCAGCGACTCTCACACGCCGCACGCGGGCGCGGTGGGGTGCATCGCGTTCGGCGTTGGCACGACGGCGGTGTTCAACAGCTGGATCACGCGCGACGTGCGGGTGCAGGTGCCTCCTTCCTTCCGGGTGGTGGTGCGCGGGCGCAAGCCGGCGCATATCACGGCGAAGGACATCATGCTGCAGCTGCTGCGTCACCCGTACGTGAAGAACGGCGACGCGATCGGGCAGGTGGTCGAGTACTGCGGTGAGGCCGTGGCCGAGCTGAGTGTGGACGAGCGCGCGACGATGACCAACATGGCCGCGGAAGTCGGCGCGTTCACGGGGATCATCGCCCCCGACGCGCGAACCATCGAGTTCCTGGTCGAGCAGCGCGGCCTGGCACAGGCCGAAGCAGAGCGGCTGTGCGCGGGTCTGTTCTCCGACGCCGGAGCCGAGTACGTGACGGAGATCGAGATCGACGCCGCGGCCCTGAAGCCGATGGTGGCGCTCCCCGGCGATCCCGGCAACGGGCGTGAAATCACCGAGCTCGGCGAGCCGGTCCGGATCGACATCGCCTACGCCGGCTCGTGCACGGCCGGCAAGCGCGAGGACATGGACATGTACGCCCGCGTGTTCCGGGAGGCGGCGGCGCAGGGCCGGCGGATTCCGGCGGACGTGCGCTGCTACATCCAGTGCGGCTCGCAGGACGTGTTCCGGTACTGCCAGGCGCAGGGTTACGACCGCATATTCGCCGCGGTGGGGGCGACCTTCATCGAGCCCTCGTGCGGGGCGTGCATCAACGCGGGGCCGGGCGTCTCGCGCAGCGAGGGCGAGGTCACGATCTCGGCGATCAACCGCAACTTCCCCGGCCGCTCGGGCCCCGGGCAGCTCTACCTCGCCTCGCCCTATACGGTCGCGGCATCGGCCCTGGCCGGCTTCATCACGGCGTGGGAGCCGGAGCGGTCCACGGCCGGCGTGTCCTAGGCGGGCGGCGTGGCGCAGACGGCGTTCGACTCCGGACTGAGGCTGGCCAAGCTGTGCAAGGCGCTGGGCCATCCCGCCCGCCTGGCCATCCTGCGCTATCTGGCCGACCGGCGGACCACCTGCACCTGCGGCGAGATCGTGGACCAGCTGCCGCTGGCGCAGTCCACCGTCTCGCAACACCTCAAGGTGCTCAAGGACGCCGGCTTGATCGTCGGCGAAGTGGAGCCGCCGCGCGTCTGCTACTGCCTCAACGAAGGGGCGCTGGAAGCGTTGAAGCGCGCCGTGGCGGCGCTCTAGCCTTCTAGCGCCCGCCGGCCTGCCGCAGCGCGTTGAACAGCAGCGGGAAGGTCGCGAGGCTCTGGCCGCGGTACTGGGGCCGGAACCCGAACAGCACCACGTGGCCGCGCCCGCGCCGCACATCCACCAGCGCCGCCTTGCCGGCCAACTGGGAAGGTCCGAGCAGCCACCCCGACAGCAGCACGGCGGCCGAGTCGCCGGGATAGCGGGCGACGATCCGCGCCCGCGCGGGATCGCGCACCTCGAACGCCGGTCCCGCTTCGAACCACGCCGCCGTCTGGGCCGGCATGCCCGCGGCCAGCGACGCGGTGGTGTCGAGCTGCAAGCGGAGCAGGCAGCCCGGCCCGTAGAAGTCGGTCGGTGCCACGTCGGTGAGCACGTCGGCGACCGGGAGATCGAGGGCGCCGATCGCGAGATCGGAGGTCTGATTGAAGGCGATGAGCGTGCCGCCCGCGTCCACGAAGTCCCGCAGCGCCTGCACCCCGGCGTCGCCGAGACCGCCCGCGAACTGCGCCGGGTAGCTGGCGGCGGGAAGCCCGTTCAGGATCGCCAGCGGATCCTCGGCGGGAAGCACCAGCGCGTCGAATCGCGCGGCGAGATGGCCGGCCTGGATCTCGGAGTCCACCACCGTCGTGAACGGGATGCCCCACGCATCGAAGACCCAGCGGGTCCACCCTTCGTCCGGCGTCGCGACGTACGAGCGATACACGCCGATGCGGACGGGGGCGGCGCGGCCGTCGCCCGCCGCGGATAGGCCGGCGGCGCGATGGACCGGCGGCGGCGCCGTCACCGGCGCGGAGAGCGCGACGGGCAGCGAGTCGGCCACCGCCACCACCCGCACGCCGAGCAGCAGCGGCAGCGTGTGCGCGGTGACGTCGTACGGGCGTCGCGGAGGCCCGCCGGGGTACTCGCGCAGGTCTGGATACGCCTGTCGCTCGAGCATGGCCCTGGCGAAGGCGGCGTACGGCTGCCGCATCACCACCACGTACGTGCCCGGGAAGAAGCGGTCGCGGCCCAGGGTGAACGACCCGAGCGCCGCGCGCACTTCCACCTGCGCGTGGCGGAAGATCTCGAGCAGCGTCCCGAGGGCCTCGGTGTTCTGTCCTGCGGTCGGGATCACGAACGCGTAAGGCCAGCCGGCCCAGCCGTGCACGGCGCGCGCGGCCACGAGGTGCGCGTCGCGGAGCCATTGTCCACGATTCCGGGCCACCTGCTCCAGCAGCGCCAGCGCGCACGCCGTCTGGTAGCGGACCGCGTCGGCGAGGGTCCAGGTTCCTCCGGGCCAAGGCGTGAGGAAGTTCCACCTCGCCGCGCGCGGATCGAGGCCGATCCCCTCGCGCAGGCTGTCGAACGGCACCACGACGGGACTCGCCAGCCCCGCGCTCGCAACCTCCGCGAGGATGCGGGCGCCGCCGTGGTAATGCTCGAATGCCCTCCCCGGGGTCCAGGCATCGTAGAGGCTGTTCTCCGCGATACCGGTGAATCCGTCGGCCGTCATCCGCCACGCGATCGCCATCCCGAGCGCGTTGTCACTCGCGACCAGCAGCGGGTCCACGTTGGGTTCGATGGGATCGAGGTACGGCGGCAGGAACAGGCGCGAACCGGCGCGGCCCTGCTCGTGGAGGTCGAGCGTGACCTGCGGATGCCACACGTCGTACAGGCTGTCCACCACCAGCCGCGTCTCGACCTGCGTGAACGCGTACCAGTCGCGATTGTCGTCGTGTCCGGAGTAGCGGTTGTACAGCTCGGGCGGATTCGTGCCCTCAGCGGCGGTTCCCAGGGTCTGGTCGTACCAGCGCTCGACAGGCGTGACCCCGTCGGGATTGAGCGAGGGCACGAGCATCACGACGGTATTGGCCAGGATCGCCTGTGTCTCGGCTGACGTCCCGGTCGCGAGGCGGTAGGCGATGTCGAGCGGCGACAGGGAGCCGGCCACCTCCGTCGAGTGGATGCCGGAGGTGATGAGGACGAAGGCCTTGCCGCGGGCGATCAGCCTCTCCGCGTCGGCCTCGCGGGCCAGGCGGGGATCCGCCAGCAGCCGCTGCTGCTCCCGCAGCTCGCCGAGTCGCGCGAGGTTGGCGGGGCTGCTGATGAAGGCCACGATGAATGGGGCGCCGCCGGTCGAGCGCCCGATCTCGCGAACCTGTACGCGGTCGCTCGCCGCGCCGAGGGCGTGGAAGTAGGCGACGATGGTGTCCCAGGGCGCCAGCCTGCGGTCGGCACCCGGGACGAAGCCCAGCACCGAGGCGGGCGACGGGACCTGCCGCCGTTGGGCCGCGGCGGGGGCGGCGGCAGCCAGCAGCAGCACGGCGACGAGCAGGGCGCGGCGCATCGCGGTCGAAGCTAAGCGAGGAGCGCCGCCGGGACTACTGCGGCGGTGTGGCCGTGCGGAGCGCCCCGGCGCGGCCCCGCCGAAAACGACGAGCCCCGTCCCGATGCTCCGGGACGGGGCTCGACTTGCTGAGCGAAGCGGAAGCTACTGCAGCCGCTTGATTTCGACGCGCTGGTTCTGATCGCGTCCGGCCCGGGTCTTGTTGGTCGCGACGAAGTGTGTCGCGCCGTAACCCACGGCCGTGAGGTTGGCAGCCGCCACGCCCTTGCTGATCAGGTACGCGCGCACCGCGTTGGCCCGCAGCCTGGACAGGCGCAGGTTCGTGGCCGCCCGGCCGAGGCTGCTGGTGTAACCGCCGATCTCCCACTTGGCGTTGGACTGACCCTGAAGCGCGATGGCGTACCGGTCGAGCTCCGCCTTCGCGGCCGGCAGCAGCACCGAGCTTCCCACGCGGAAGTTGACGTTGTGCAGCACCAGCGTCCCGTTCGCTTCCGCCGGGAGACTCGGCAGCGCGACCGGGGGCGCGCCCTTCGGCGCGACGACCACCGAAACCAGGGCGGCCCCGCTCTGCCCGTCGGCGGTGGCGCTGATGTGCGCGACACCGTTGGCGACGGCCGTCACGACGCCGGTTGCGCTCACGGTGGCTACACCGCTCGCGTCACTGGCCCACGTGAAGGTCTTGTCCGTGATCGCCTGGCTGTTGGCGTCGTTCGCCTGCGCCGACAGCTGAACCGTGGCGCCGGCCGCCGACAGCACGGAGCTCGGCGGAGTGACCGCGACCGACGCGGTCGTCTGCGCGACGGTGACCGTCGCCGCGCCGGAATGGCTGCCCGACGTCGCCGTGATCCGGGCGGTGCCGTTGCCGGTCGCCGTCACGACGCCCGACGCATCCACCGAGGCCACGCGGGTATCGCTGCTGCTCCAAGTGACCGGAGCGCCCATCATCGAGTTGTTGTTGGCGTCCTTGGCCGTCACGCTCAACTGCTGCGTCTGGCCCAGGGCGCTCAGGCTCGCCGTGGCCGGAGCGACAGCCACCGTCGCCGCCGCCTGCGCCACGGTCACGGCCATGGAGCCGTGCCCGGTTTCACTGGTGGCGGTCATCGTCGCCGAGCCGTTGCCCCGCGCCGTGATCAGGCCGGAGGGCGACACGGTCGCGACGGAACTGTTGCTGCTGGACCAGGTGACGACACGCCCCGCGAGCGGCTTGCCGTTCTTGTCCATCGGAGCGGCGGCGAGCTGCTGGGTGGCGCCAAGGGAGGCGAGCATCGCGTTCCGCGGCGTCACGGCGACGTTCGCGACGGCCTTCCGGCCGCCGACGAACAGGGAGAGCCCCACGGTGGCGTACCCGGCGCCCGTGCTGACGCTATTGACGCTGCCGGCCATGATGCCGCCCTCGACCCGGAGCGCGAGCGCATCGCCGATCATGTGACGGAGCCCGACGCCGACCTGGCCGCCGACGCCGGTGTTGTTGTTCGACGGGTTCTTCCGGTAGAGCATCCCGACGCCGGCATCAATGAACGGACTCGTGACCTTGTTGATGTCGGGCGTCCAGGTGACCAGGGCGCTCGGCGTCGCGTAGCCCGTCAAGTTCGTGGCCTTGGACTTGCCGAAGCCGAGTCCCGTGCCCACGCTGATGTTCCACATCGGATTCAGGTTGTATCCGACGCGCAGCATACCGCCGGGCATGAATTGCGAGCTGGACAGCCCACCGGTGAAGCCCTGCCCGACGCCGAAGACGCCCACTCCCGCGCTCAACTCCCAAGTCTGCTCGCGATGCGCGGCTGACATGGCAGCCATGGCGGGATGGGCCGCCGCCGGACGTGCCGCCGGGGCCGGGGCCGGGCGCTGCGCCGGGCGCTGCGCCGGGCGTTGCTGGGCGAGCAACAGCGCCGGCACGAACACGGCCACCGTGCCCGCAGCCAACAGAACTCGATTGCGCATGACGATTCTCCTAGCGGAAGTGAGCCCGGCTCGCGCGCGGAGCTCGTCTTGGCGAGCTCCGACCAATCCCCATGACGCATCGTGGGCGACGACCGGTATGGGACGGCGCGAAGTCAGGCGCCGTGCGAGCAGAGTATGGCCGTCGCTCCGAAGGAACCGCAAAAGCGATCGCCGGGCTGCCACGGACGTAACGGGCCCGGGCCCCCGGAGGCCGCATGAGACTGCACAATCTTGGAGCCGAGGCTAACGTTGCGCAACCCCGGACCCTGGCCTAGCCCTTCACGAAGCGGGTCGCCGCGGCGAGGCGCTCGGCGCTCGCCGACAGCTCGAGCGCGCTCTGCGAGAGATCCTCGATCGCCTTGAGCTGCTCGGCCGCGGCCGCGGCCACGACCTTGGCCTCGGCCGATGAGCTGGCGGCGGCCGCCTTCACCTCGGCCAGAACGACCTGCATCTCCGCCGTCCGCTCGGCGTTGCGCCTCGGGAATTCCACCATCCGGCTGGAAAGGTGGGCCGCCGTCTCGGCCGCCCGGACGATCCCCTCCAGTTCCGCGATCCAGCGGTTGGCGGCTTCCGCCACCGCCTCGATCTCATCTCGCATCTTCTCAAGGAGTTGGGCGGCGTGGTCGATCACGCGCCGGGTCTCGGTCGTCGTCGTTCCGGCGTGCTGCGCCTCTTTCGCACTTTCTTCGGCCAGGCGGCGCACCTCGTCGGCAACCACCGCGAAGCCTGCCCCGTGCTGGCCGGCCCGGGCGGCCTCGATCGTCGCGTTGAGGGCCAGCATGTTGGTCTGGCTGGCGATGGCGCCGATGGTCTCGGCGAATCGCACCACGTGTTCCGACGCCTCGCGCAGCCGTTCCACCTCGGCCACACTCTGTTCGACGGTCTTGCCGATGCGGCTGAGGTTCGCGGCCGTCGCCGCCGTGGCGCTCCGCACGGCCTGAGCCGAGCGCTCGAGCTCCTGCACCGAGCGGTGGGTTTCCTCGCCGGCGAGGGACGCGTCGTGCGCCGCGGCGCGGAGCTCCACCATGGCCGTCTCGGCCCGATCCACGCGCTCTGCGGCGTTGGCGGCGCCCGCCTCCGCGCCCTGCGCCGCCGCCGCCACCTCCTCGGAGCTGGCGTGGATCTCCTCGCTGGTGGCGGTGACGTGCTCCACGTAGCCGGCCGTCTGCTCGGACGACTGCAGCAGCGGCTCGAGCACGCCGTGCACCGCCAGCGAGAGCGCGAGCTGCGGCGCCACCAGGTTCAGGATGTCGGCGTCGGCGGCGCGGTACATCGACGCATCCCCGTGTCGCAGGCTCCAGGCCCCCACCAGCGTGTCGCCCTGGTAGAGCGGGATGAGGATCTCGCATCCGGTGCCGTCGCCCGAACGCTCCTGCGCCGACTCGGTGGAGACCACTGGTCGGCGGCTCCGTGCGGCCTCGCCGGCGAGGGCGCGCTCGGCCGAAAAGCGGTAGCCGGCGGCGCGATCGGCGGCCGTGTCCACGACCTGGACGAAGTCGCGGGCGACCGCGTCGAAGCGCGCGAATCCCATGTGCTCCCAGGGTACGAGCCGCTGGGTCAGCGCCTGGATCGTCGCGAAGCTGCGCTCGAGATTGACGTCGCCCACGATCGCTCGCGACAAGCGCTCGACGAGCCCCAGCTCGTCGGCGCGCACGCCCGTCCGGGTCACCCAGTGCGCGAGCACCGTGAGCCCGACGAGCGCGACGCCGAATCCGAACGCGACGCCGGCCGGGAGGTTGTGGGACACCAGCTCGGCCCACGCCAGCGCGAGCACGGCGCTGAGGAGCGAGACGACGGACTCCCAGCGGAGGGTGAGCCGCGCATCGACCCACGCCAGGCTCTCCGACAGCGCCAGTTCCGCGTAGAAGGTGCCGTTGACGACGATCGGCAGGCCGACCACCAGCATCACGAACGGCAGCAGGTTCGACGACGCCAGCGGGCTGGCGCCGGGCACCCCTCCGACCAGCTTGTAGAGAAAGCCGACCACCGCGGCTCCGAACGTCAGGTGGCTGGCATTGGCAACGGCGGCCCGGAGGCGCAGGCGGCGCAGGGGAATGTCGCCGGCCAGCATTCCTGCGGGCGCGACCAGGACCGCCCACCCCCAGCCGTGCCTCAGGATCGCAAACAGCACCACGCCCAGAACGAAGGAGGAGAATCCCTTGCCCGGCAGGGCCAGGCCGTAGCGACGCGTCGCCGCCGCGGCCGCGATCAGCAGGACGTATTCGAGGAACGGGAACGGACGCGGGTACGTGGCGGAGAGGATGACGAAGGACAGTGCGGCCAGCGCCGCCAGATCAATGCTGATCCTCAAGACTCTGTCCGTTCGGTGACTCGGTGCCCGACCTCGTTCGACTGCCAAGGTGTGTCCTCCCAATGGCTCAGCAGCACTGACTGAGCAGTCAGTCATGCTTCACGGGCCAACGCACTGCGCCGAGGCGCTTGGCAACTGGGCGGCAGCAGCGCCGTGCGGCGAGGCCACGGTACGGCGCCCGCACTCCCGCGTCAAGCATCAGGCTGTCGCTGGGGCACGCCTCGTGCTACAGTGTGTCCTCGGCTTCAGCCAGGAGGCTGTGATGCGGGTGACGATCGAATACTGCGCCGTTTGAAACTACCAGGCGCGGGCCGCCGGTCTGGCGGCCGACATTCAACGGAGCTTCCCGACGGCTAAGGTCGAGCTCCAGGCGTCGTCGGGTGGGGTATTCGAAGTGACGGTGGACGGGAAGCTGGTATTCTCCAAGAAGGCGCTGAACCGGCATGCGGAGCCCGGGGAGGTCATGGAGTTGGTTCGACAGTGCGCATAGCGCTATCGACCGGCGGCGGCGACGCGCCAGGCCTCAACGCGGTCATACGGGGCGCGGTGCTCTCGGCGGTCCATCGCGGCTGGGCGGTGTACGGAATTCAGCGGGGCTTCGGCGGGCTGTTGGGCCAGGATCGTGTGGTGGCCCTCGGGCCCGCCGAGGTCCGCGGGATCACCCATGTCGGCGGGACGATTCTGGGCACGACCAATCGCAGCAGTCCGTTCAAGTGGCCGGTGCCGCAACCCGACGGCTCGGTGCTCGAGGTGGATCGGTCCGAGGAGCTGATCTCCGCATTCCGGGCACACGGATTCGACGCCCTGATCACGATCGGCGGCGACGGGAGCCTCAAGATCGCGCAGCGCCTCTTCGAGCAGGGGCTTCCGGTGATCGGGGTGCCGAAGACCATCGACAACGACGTCGGCGGCACGCAGACCACGTTCGGCTTCGACACCGCCGTCTCCACCGCGACCGACGCCCTCGACAAGGTGCATTCCACGGCCGAGAGTCACGGACGCGTCATGGTCGTCGAGGTGATGGGCCGCGACGCCGGGTGGATCGCGCTGCACGCCGGCGTGGCGGGGAGCGCCGACGCCATCCTGATGCCCGAGATTCCGTACGACATCGAGAGCGTGTGCCGCAAGATCAAGGAGCGGGAGGACGCGGGCCGCCACTTCAGCATCGTGGTGGTGGCCGAGGGGGCGATGCCGCGGGGCGGGACGCGGGCACTCAAGGGTCCGGGCGCTACGGGAGGCGGCATGGAGCGATTGGGCGGAGCCGGTGATGCGGTCGCCCGGGACATCGAGCAGCGGACGGGGAAGGAGACGCGGTCGCTCACCCTCGGCCATCTGCAGCGCGGCGGCACGCCGACGACCTTCGACCGGTTGATGGCCCTGCGCTTCGGCGCGGCGGCCGTGCGCTGCGTCGCCAACAAGGTGTTCGGCGTCATGGTGGCGTACCAGCCGCCGACGGTCGGGTACGTGACGCTGAAGGAAGCGCTCACCAAGCCGAAGCTGGTGCCGCTGGACTCCGATACGGTCTGCACGGCGCGCGAACTCGGCATCTGCCTGGGCGACTAGGGCGCGTGCACCCGAGTCGCGACCACTACCTCCCACCCGATCGCCAAGCTTTCCTCGCCGCGCGGCCCCCGACGGGCCGCGTGCTCGTCATCGCCCCGACCCGCGCCGCTTGCGAGACCATCGAGTTGGCCATGGGGCTCGACCTGCGCACGGTGCTCGAGGAAGAGCACGGGGCCGAGATCCGTGAGCTGGCGGGCCGCGGCAGCGGGTTCGGGATCGTGGCCGGCACGGGCACCGGCAAGACCCTCGGTATCCGGCGGATCGCGGAGACCATTTTGGGCGTGCCGCTCCTGGCGGGTGTGGTCAACCGCGAGCGGGAGGCGACGCCGGAGACGCCGCGCTGGAACGTCGTGATCGTCACGACGGGCATCGCGCGGCGGTGGTTCCAGGCGGGCCTCATCACCGGCGCGGACACGCTGGTGGTGGATGAAATCCACCAGACGTCGGCCGAGCTGGAGCTGTGCCTTGCCCTGGGCAAGCGGGCGGGCTGCCGGTTCGTGTGGCTGTCGGCCACGGTGGATCCCGCCTTCTACGCACGCTACCTCGCCGCCGCCGCCGTCATCGAAACCTCGGCCTTCGACCCGAAGAAGGCGGCGCGGGTCCGCGTCGTGTCCGGCCGGGTCCGAGAGTTCCTGGATCCGCGGTTCCTGCGGAGAGTCGTGCGCGAGCGTCGCGGGGTCGCGGTTTTCGTGCCGACGCGGGCGGAAGTGGAGGACATCGCGGCCGGCGTGGGGGCGCAGTGGCCCACCCTGGCCACGGCGTTCTATCACGGCGGCGAGCCGATCCGCGTCATCCGGCCGTTCCTCGAGGGCAAAGCGCCCAAGCCGTTCCTCCTCGCCATGACGGCCGCCGGGCAGTCCGCCCTGAACATCGCCGGCCTCGACACCGTCGTGATCCTCGACGCGCGCTACCAGAACGTGATCGCGCGCGGGCGCAACGTCCTCACGCGGATGCCGCTTGGCGCCAACGAGCTGCTCCAGATGGCCGGCCGGGTCCACGGTCGCGTCGAGCGCGGCGAGGTGTGGATCCTCAGCGACCGCGACCTCTCGTTCGACTCCCTCGCTCCGGGGCCGCCGGAGTTTCAGCTCGCGGGAGACGTCGAGCGGGTGGCGATGACCTGCGCGGCGCTGGGGGTGGACGCGACGCAGCTCGACCTCCCGGTGCCGCTCGACCGCGCCGCCTACGCGGGCGCGCTCCGACACCTCGAGGGCCGCGGGATCGTGTCGGACGGACGGCTCACGGTCTACGGCGTCGAAGTGGAAGCGATGCCGGTGGAGCGGCCGTGGGCGGAGCTGCTGGTCCACGCGGACAGCGACCTGGTGCCGGTCGTGGCGACATGCTCGGCCGTCGACTCGCTGCATCGAATGACGCGCGAAGAGCGGATGCTGCGAGGCTTGATCGTTCCCGGCTCGGACCACCTGACCGCGTACAACGTAGTCGCCGAGGCGGTGAACCAGCACGCGACCCTGGGGGAGGTGTACGGCCTCGCGCGCCACGTGTTCGGGGACGGGCTCGAGGAGTGGGGAGAGCGGCGGGGAGTGCTGGTCAAGGCGGTGGAGGACGCGGCGCTCGGCCTGGCGGCCGTCTACCGCGCCCTCGAGCTTCGGCTTCCGGCGACGTTGCCCGTCGCCGACGAGCGGACGCTGCGTCGCTTCCAGGATCTCCTCGCCCGCATCCTGCCCTTCGACCTGGTCGTGGACGAGGAGACGTCCACCGGCGAAGCGGTCCGCGTCTCGCGGGGGTCGGTGTGCGGGGCGTGGGGCGGGGTGACCGGTACGATCCGGTACTTCGCCGACCGGTTCGGCGTGCCGCGCGCGGCCATCGAAGGCACGCAACTGCCCTACGATCTCATGCGGAGCTATGCGCGGGTCGGGGCCGCCGAGGTGACGTACGATCCGCGCCACCGACGGCTGCCGCTGGCCGCGGTGCGACGCCGCACCTACCACGACTTCGAGCTGGAGCGGGATGCCGAGCCGCTCGATCACATCCCGGAGGAGCTGGCCGGCAGCGCTCGCGCGGCGCTCGTCGAAGCGCTGATGACGGGCGTGGCGCACCACCGCCACGCGCGCCAGCTGCGCCACACCCTGGAGCGCCTGGGTGAGCTGTGGCGCCGGTCGGCGGGCCGGCTGGGCGGCGTGGACGGCTCCGTGGTGCGCGGCGCACTGGGCCGGCGGCTGCAGGTCCTGCGGCGCTTCGACGACTTCCTGCGCGCCGACCTGGCGCTGGACGTGGACGAGTTCGTGGATCCGGAGCGGCGGCATGCACTGGAGGCCCTGCCCTCCACCGTCACCATCGCCGGAGAGAAGTGCCCGCTCGACTACGAGGTGGAGGACGGCGTCGGATCGGTGCGCGTGCGACTCAAGGAGCGGCTGGCTCGGATGCTGCAGGCGACGGACCTGCCGCAGCTCGACCGCCCGCTCACGTTCGCGGTTCTTCGCGGAAAAGGCGCGGCGCTGCGCGCGAGCAGCCTCGCGGAGCTGCGCCGATCGCTCAGCGCGCGGGAGCGGCCTGACCCAGGGCGACGAGGGCGAGCCAGAAAGCATCGTAGGAAGCTCTGACGTCGTCGGGCTCCGCGCCGGCGCCCAGGGCCGTGCACGCACCATCCAGGAAGGTCCCGACGGCCGCAGCCAGGTCTTCAGCGGGCAGGCGGGGATACGAGCCCAGGCTCGCCAGCAGGCGCGCGAGCGGCGCGGCCATGCGCGAGCGCTCGCGCTCCCGTTCCTCCGCCAGAGCCGACCGCACGTCGGCATCCTCGCGGGACACCACCACCAGGTCCGGCCACGCCCGCTCTGCCGACGCGCCGGGTTCGGCCGCCAGCGTCCTCCACAGGGCGTCGAGTCCCGCCAGGCCGGAGCCCGACTCGAGTGCCGCGATGCGGCCGTCCGTCCGGCGATGCGCCAGCACCCGCGCGGCCGCGAGCAGCAGTCGTCGCTTGGTCGAGAAGTGATAGTGGACCAGTGCGCTCGAGACCTTCGCGCGCCGGGCCACGAGCGCGATCGTGACGCCACCGACACCGACGCTGGTGAGCGTATCGCACGCAGCTTCCTCGACCCTATCTCGTGTTGCCATATTGCCGTACCTGTGTGACTGATGAGTTAGTCAGTAGCTGATTGCTGGCCTCACTGTCAAGGGGCATCGCAGCGATGGTCCATCTGGCAATGATCGCGGTGCAGTTCTTCTTCGCGTCCTTGACCGTCGTCGCGAAGTTCGTTCTGCCGAGCATCTCCCCTCCGGGGATCGTGTTCTTTCGGGTATCGGGGGCGGCGCTGGCGTTCGCGGTCCTGCACCGGCTCCTGGTTCGCGAGGCGGTGACGGATCGAAAGGACCTGGCGAAACTGGCGGGGCTCGCGGTCCTGGGAGTGATGCTGAATCAGCTGCTGTTTCTCGAGGGCGTGAAGCGAACGACGGCCATCAACACGAACATCCTGGTGACCACCGTGCCGGCGTTCACGCTCGCGATCGCGTTGCTGCTCGGGAGAGAGCGGCTGTCGTGGCCCAAGGGGGCGGGCATCGCGCTCGCGGCGCTCGGCGCCATCTACCTGATCGGGCCCGACCGGATTCGTCTCGACCCGACGACCGCGCTGGGGAACGCGCTGATCGCCTTCAACACCGCGTCGTACGCCGCCTACCTGGTGCTCTCCAAGCAGATGCTCGAGCGCTACCAACCGATGACTGTGGTGACGTACGTGTTCCTGTTCGGCGCCGTGCTCATGACGCCGATCGGGATCGTGGCGCTGCGGCACGTGGACGTGACGGCCCTGCCGGCGGGGACGCTCCTAGGGCTCGGCTACATCGTGGTCTTCTCCTCCTTCCTCGCCTATTACCTCTCGATCTGGGCGCTGCGGCGCACGGCCTCGAGCCTGGTCGCGATGTACGTCTACGTGCAGCCGGTCATGACGGTCGTCGCCGCTCCGATCATCCTCGGGGAGCGCTTGTCGGCGCGTGCAGGCGTGGCGGCGCTGGTCATCTTCGCCGGACTCGCGCTGGCGACCTGGGGAGAGCAGCGCTCCGGACGCGCACTGGGTGCCGCCTTCCGGCCGCCTTCTGAAGGGGTGTGAGAGCGCCGGACCCTGGCGCAGCGGAAACTGCTGGCGCGGCGGAGGCGTAAGGGAAGCACCACCAAGGAGCTCCAGGACGTGATCGCCGCGCTCGCGCTGGTGCTGGCACTGCAGGGGCAGGCGGGCCCTTATGCCGATTCGGCGACCGCGGCGCTGATTGCCCGTGCCCGGGAGCGCCACCGGCAGCAGGACGCTGCGGTCCAGAGCTATCAGGCCCGCCTGCGCACGCGGCTCGACGCGGAA
The DNA here is from genome assembly GCA_963806755.1 of uncultured Gemmatimonadales bacterium. Classification (GTDB taxonomy): domain Bacteria; phylum Gemmatimonadota; class Gemmatimonadetes; order Gemmatimonadales; family JACORV01; genus Fen-1245. The sequence continues at coordinate 207,675 of CAWDZR010000029.1, read as the reverse complement.
TTGGGTCACGGGAGCTTCGCGCGATTCCTCCCGTTCGCCGTCGAGGAGCAGGAAGCCGATCTGTCGTGGCAAGCGCCCAACGACGTCAAGGTGGTCATGCTCGGCCGGAGGTACCGCACCGCCTTCGCCGGCCTGGACGTCAACTCGAGCTGGACGCGGCCATGGTTCGTGCCGCGGTTTCTGGGCGACAGCATCCGGCTGCTCTCGAGCGACGGCTTTCCGGAACGGGCGGCCATTCACCCCCTCTCGTCCGACGGCGACGCGTACTACCGGTATGCGATCGAAGACTCGATGCAGCTCGTGCTGCCCGGCCGGACGGTGCGCGCCATCGGCGTGCGCATCACCCCGGTACGGGCGGACGCGTCGTTGATCGCGGGCGAGCTGTGGCTGGACGCGACGACGGCGGAGACGGTTCGCCTCTCCATGGTGTTCGTGGGCAAGCGGCTGTGGGTAGACTCGATCGGCCCGACGCGGGCCGACAGCCAGCGCGCGGACCGGACCGAAGCCCTGGTGCAGCGTGTGCTCCGGGTCGCGGCCGACCTGGAGTACGGGCTGTACGAGCAGCGGTACTGGCTGCCGTATCGCCAGGCCGTCACGCTCGACGTCCGGCTGCCGTGGTTCGCCAACCTCGTCATACCGGTGCACTTCGTCACCACGTTCCGGGACGTACGCGTGAACACCGGGGCGCCGATCACGTTCGCGGCGCCGCCGGCGGATTCGACGCCGGCCGGTGCGCGGCATCGGGGCTACGAACGGCGGTGCCGGGAGGCGGCGGATTCCGGGGGCGAACCGAAGGACGGAGATGCCGGCGGATGCGTCACGTCTGGGACGTGGGCCGGCGGTCGGTACGAAGTGGCCGTTCCGCCGGACTCCGCGCTGCTGCACTACGCCGGCTGGACGGACTCGCTGCGGTTCGCCTTGAGCGACGCCGACGCGGCGCAGCTCGGCGCGCTGCGGGACGAGGCGATGAACCTGCTCGAGCGACTACCGGACAGCCTTACGGGCCGGTCGAAACTCTCGGTGGCGTTCGATCGCTTCACGGACATCTGGCGTTACAACCGCGCCGAGGGCGCGTCGCTGGGGTGGGGATACGCGTGGCGGCCGGGCGTGCCGTTCCTGTCCGTGCTCGCCAGGGCGCGCTATGCCTTCACCGACCGGAGGGTGCAGGGCGCCCTGACGCTGCGGCGCCAAGACGACGACTCGCGGCTCGACGTCGAAGCGTACCGGGAGATGAGAGACGCCGACGTGCTGGCGCCGGGACTCACGTTCACCAACTCGCTCGGCGCGCTCTGGTTCGCGCGTGACGACGGCGCGTACCTGTTCGCGCAAGGCGGCCTGGTGCGCTACCAGCGGCCGCTGGGGCGGACGGCCGATCTGTCGCTTCAGGCGCGGTACGGCGAGGAGTCGGCTCCCCGTCGCCTCGCCCGCAGCGGCCTCAACGACCTGCTGCGAGGCACTGGGGTGTTCCCGCCGAACGCCCCCGTGCTCCCGGGCCACTACGCCGTCGGCAGCGTGGACCTGGCAAGCGGGCGAACGTCGCTGAGCTGGCGGGCGGGTGTGGAGGGCACGATGGGGACGCGGCGGCTGGGCAGGGGCTGGATGGCGGGCAGTGCCCACGTGCCGTTGCCTGGCGGACTCGACCTGGCGGCCGCGGGATGGGCGGGAGCCGGCGCGGGCGACAGCATCCCGCAGCGCGACTTTCGGCTGGGAGGCGACAAGACGCTGCGCGGTTACGCCGCCGGGACCTTCCGGGGGATGTCGGCGTGGGCGCTCGACGTGGACGTCGCGCTCGCACGGCATGCAGTCACGCCGGTGGTGTTCGCCGACGCGGGGCAGGTGGCTCCGCACGGCCTGCGATTCACGGGAGCGCCGGCGGCCTCCATCGGAGCGGGACTGTCCTTCTTCGGCGGCATCGTGCGGCTCGACGCCGCGCGGCCGATCGCCCCTCACGCCGAGTGGCGCGTTTCGCTGGTGATGGGAGCCCGCCGCTAGGCAAGCGCGCCGTTCCCGCCTAGCTTCATGCCCGATGTCACGCCGACGCGTCGCGGCCGCGGCTCTCGCCGCCCTGGTGGCAGCCGCCTGCAGCGCCGGTCCCGATGCGGCCGGCCGGCTCCTGGTCGAGCGTACCGCCAAGGGCGCCGGCCGTCTGCTCGACGACCCCGGCCACGCGACCTACTGCCCAACGGACAGCCAGCTCACGGTGGTCGCGGTGGGGCGCGCATGGAGCGGCGGCCTGGCGATGCACGTGACGCTGCCGGTGCGCGCGGCCGTCACGCTCCGGGTACAGCGCTCCCCGGGCGGCTACGGCACCGCCACCGCGGCCTTCCGGCCGGTCAATGGGGTCGCCCGGCTGGGCGTGAGCGGAACGATCACGCTCGCCCCCTCGAGCAGGGTGGACGGAGCGTTCGAGGTGACCGTCACGGACTCGGTACCGCCCGACGCCGTGTTCCGCGGCCGGCTGTCGCACATCATGTACTCCTCCCCTTCCGGACCACCGTGTCGCCCGTGAGCGAAGCCGCTCCACGGGTGGTGCACGTGGATACGGAGCGCACATGGGGTGGCGGCCAGCGTCAGCTGGTGGCACTGGCGGTCGGACTGCGGCGGCGCGGTGTCCGCAGCTGGGTCGCGGCCCGGCCCCGCTCGCAGTTGGCCGCGGCCCTGGCAGGCGAGGGCGTGCCGGTGCTCGGCCTGTCGCCCGTGTTCGAGTGCGACCCCGTTGCGGTGGCGCGGCTGCGCGGGCTGTTGCGGAAGGTCCGCGCCGACTTCGTGCACGCCCACGCCGCGCATGCCGTCGCGACGGCAGCATTCGCGAGCTTCGGCACCGGGACGCGCCTGCTGGTCTCGCGACGGGTCGCGCTCCCCCTCAGGCGCAACCCGGTCTCCCGGTGGAAATACGCGCGGTCGGTGCGCTTCATCGCCGTTTCCGAGCGGGTCCGCGGGACGCTGTGTGCCAGCGGGGTCGCGCCGGAGCGCGTGAGCGTCGTCCGCAGCGGCGTGGACCTGCGCGCGCCGGTGGCGCGGGCGAGTGCCGACACCCTGCGTGCGTTGGGTGTCACGCCCGGTCGTGCGCTGATCGTGATGGTGTCGTCGCTCATCCCGCCCCACAAGGATCCGGAGACGTTTCTGATCGCCCTTGCGGCGGCGCGCGAGGCCGGCGCGCCGTTCCAGGCGCTGCTCGTGGGTGACGGACCTCTGGCCGCCGAGACGGAGCGCATCCGGCGCCGGCTCGGGCTGGAGGCCGTGGTGCGACTCACGGGCTTCCGCCGGGACGCGGTCGAGCTCCTGGCCGCTGCCGATCTGGCGGTCCTGAGCTCACGGGACGAGGGCCTGGGCACCACGCTGCTCGACGCCATGGCGGCCGGGGTGCCGGTGGTGGCGACGGCCGCCGGAGGCGTGACCGAGGTCGTGCGGGACGGCGTGGAGGGGCTGTTGGTGCCCGTCGGCGACGGGAGGGCGCTGGGCGCCGCCATGGCGCGGGTGCTGGGCGACGCCGCGCTTGGCGCGGCGCTCGTCGAGGCCGGCCGGCGGCGGGTGCGGCAGTTCTCGATGGAGCAAACCGTAGAGGGCACGCTCGAGGTGTATCGCTCGCTCGGCGCGGCCCCGGCGGAGCGGGGCGCCGATGCGTAGGCGCGACCGCATAGCGGGGGGGGTGATCGCGGCCGGGACGACGCTCTCGCTGGTGGCGTTCGGCGCGGAGGGCGACGCGCGGTGGCCGTGGCTGGCGTTCAACCTGGTCGCCGCGGTGGCGATGCTGCTGCTGGTGGTGCCGGAAGTGGGCGCCTGGGCAAGGTCGCGGCTCGCCGCGCACCCCGCGCTCGCGGTTCACGTTCCCTTCGGCTTCGCCCTCTACGGCATGGTGGCCTCGCTCCTGGTAGGAAGCCACCGCTGGCTCAATTTCCTGCTGTGGCCGCTGTGTGCCGGCGTCGCGACGATGGTCGTCGGCCGCGACCGCGAGAGCGAGCCGTCACCCGTGAGGCTGCTGGGTGCGGCGGTGGCGCTCGGCGTGCTCGCGGGCATCTGGGAACGGGGGCTGCAGATCCAGGTCCCCGGCGGGCAGCACCTCAGCCTCGCCTTCCTGGTGGCCATCGACCTGGCGCTGTTCCTGTTCGTGGTCGTGCGGCCGCTCCGGACCTTCGATGTCGGGCTGGGCCTGAGCGCACGCGACGTGGGCCTCGCGCTCGCCGCCGTGGCGGCGCTGGCCGCCGTCGCGATACCCGCCGGCTTCGCGATCGGGTTCCTCTCGATCCAGTCGCGCTGGCTGGGGCTTGCGCACGGACTCGCGCGGCTGTTCGGGCTCGTCGTGTTCGTGGGCTTCCCGGAGGAACTGCTGTTCCGCGGCACGGTCCAGGAGGCCTTCAGCCGCCTGTGGTCGCCGCGGACCGGGTGGATCGCGGCATCGGTCGTCTTCGGCCTCGTGCACCTGCCCAAGCACGCGCCACCGCCGAACTGGCGCTACGCGATCCTGGCCACGCTCGCCGGCCTGGCGTACGGCTGGGTGTACCGGAAGACCGGCAAGCTGTGGGCGGCGGCGCTGACGCACGGCACGGTGGACTGGATCTGGAGCATGTTCCTCGGTGCCTGACCCCGCGGTCTCCGGCTGCACCATCGTTCGCAGCGCGCCCGGTTTCGATTACCCGCTGGCCGAGTCGCTGCGCTCGCAGTTGCCGCTGGTGGCGGAGCTGGTGGTCGTGGCGCAGCGCGGCGACGCGGTGCTGGACCGCGTGCGCGCGCTGGACGACGCGCGGGTGGTGATCGTCGAGAGCGACTGGGACGCAGGTCCGGCGGGCCGTGGCGCGGTGCTCGCCCGGCAGACGAACCTGGCGCTGGCGCGGTGCCGGCAGCCGTGGGTGCTCTACCTCCAGGCGGACGAGGTGCTGCACGAGGACGACTACGGCGCGGTCCGCGCGGCGCTGGCGCGGTACGATGGCGCGAGCGGCGTGGACGCCCTCTCGTTCCGATTCCTGCACTTCGAAGGCTCGTACGAGTACGTCAATCCGGTCCGCTACCGGCGCCAGTGCCGGCTCGTGCGCAACGACGGGCGGCTCGAGTCGGTGCGGGACGCGGCCGGGTTCGGACGCCGCGACGGCGGCCGGCTGCGAATCCGCCGGACAGGCGCGCGGGTGTTCCACTACGGCTGGGCGATGGCCCCGGCGGAGCTGAAGGCCAAGACGCTGGCGCTCGCGGCACTGTACCACGGGCGGGCGGCGGCGGAGCGGCGCTGGGGAGCGGTGCCGCCGGAGCAGCTGGGCGGCGTGGACCTGGCGTTTCCCTGGAGGGGCCGGCATCCGGCGGTGATGCGCGAGCGGATCGCGCAGCGCCGCTGGGCGGTGCCGTCGGGGCGCCGGCCGCCGCTGGATTCGCCGCTCCTGAATCCGCGTTTCTACGGCGCCTGGCTGCGGAAATGGGGAATCCTGCCGCGATGGTAGATCGCCGAGTCGTGCGGGGCGCGAAGTGAGCCACGGCTTGAAGCGGGTTCGTCAGGGGATCAAGCGCCCGCTGCAGTCGGCGTACGCGGCCGCAATGGTCCTGCCGCTCGACCGCCGGCCCCGGACGCTGCGAGACCTGGACGGCCTGGCGCCGCGGCGGATCGTGGTGTCGCGAACCGACCGCATCGGGGATCTGCTCTGCTGCACGCCGCTGCTGGTGGCGCTGCACCGGCGCTGGCCGGAGGCGCGGATCGTCCTGGTCGCGGGAGCCAAGAACCGCGCGGTGATCGCCGGACTGCCGTTCCTCGAGGAGGGACCGGTGTTCCGGCGCGACCCGGCGGCGTGGGCCCGGCTGGCCTGGTGGCTGGGCCGCGGCCGCTTCGACCTGAGCGTCTCGCTGCGCGCGGAGTCCATGGCAGGGGTCTGGATCTCGGCGTGGAGCGGCGCGCCGATTCGGATGGCGACCCACCGGACGTACGCGGCGCCCTCCTGCAACCTCATCCTGGGCGCCGACGAATTCCACCAGCTGCGGCGGTACAGCCACGCGGCGAAGATGCTGGGATTTCCGCCCGAGGCGCTGCGGCCGGTCTTCACCGTGCCCGCGGACGCGGAGCGGCGCGCCGCGGAGATCGCCGCGGCGCTGCTGCCGCCGGACGGCCGTCCGGTGGTGGGGATCCAGGTCCCGCACCGTACCTCGCGCCGCCACGCGGTGCGGGCGTGGGCTCCGGAGAACGTGGCCGAGCTGGTACGCCAGCTCGCCGGCGACGGCTGCCGCGTCGTCCTGTGCGGGACGGGCGAGGAGCGGCTGGAGGCGGCGCGGGTCGTGTCGCTCGTGCCGCAGGCGGTCGTCTGCCCGGCCGTGCCGCTGGCGGTGTTCGCGGCGCTGCAAGGCCGCTGGGACCTGTTCGTGGCGCAGTACACGGGGACGCTGCACCTGGCCGATGCAATGGGCGTGGCGACGGTGGCCTACGGGATGCCGGTGCAGGAAGAGGGCTGGGGGGTGATCGGGCCGCGCGGCCGCTCCATCACGCGGCCGCGCGTGGCGGAGATTCCGGTCGCGCCGCTGCTCGATGCAGCACGGGCACTGCTCAGGGGCGCGCGGGACGGCGCCGGAAGGGGACGGAAACCATGACGGCAGGCGTCGCTGCTCCCAGGCTCAGCGTCATCGTGATCACGCTCGACGAGGAAGAGCGGCTCCCGGCCTGCCTGGCGAGCGTGGCCGGCATCGCGGACGAGATCGTCGTCGTGGACACCGGCTCGCGCGACCGCACCGTGGAGATCGCGCGGCGGGCCGGGGCGCGGGTGGACCAGGTCGCCAAGAGCGACTTCCGCGGCCACGGTCTCTCCAAGCAGCGCGCGCTCGACCTGGCGACGGGCAAGTGGGTGCTGCTGATGGACGCGGACGAGCGCGTGACGCCGGGGCTCGCCGAGGAGATCCGGGGCGTGGTGGCGGCGGAGCCGGTGGTGGACGGGTACTGGGTAAGGCGGGACGTCTACTACCTGGGACGGAAGATGCGCTGGGGCGGGCTGGGCCACGACTGGGTCATCCGCCTGTTCGTGCGCGAGCGGGGGCGGTGCACGCCGGCGCTCGTGCACACGACGGTAGTGGTGGACGGGGCGGCGGCGCGGCTGCGCGGGACCATCGAGCATCACACGGTGCGCACGGTGCCGGAGCACCTCGTGAAGGTGGAACGCTACGGCTCGGTGCGCACGGCGGGGTTCGCGGCGCAGGGGCGGCGGTATCGCGCGACCGACTGGCTGCGGATGCCGGTGGAATTCGTGCTGCGGGCGTTCGTCAGGCTCGGCGTCCTGGACGGGTCGCGGGGCATCGCGTGGGCGACCATCTCCGCGTACGAGAAGTGGCTCCGCTACGCGATGCTGATCAATCGGCCGCCCGAGAAGGGTCCGGGCCTGCCGGGTGGTCCGGGCGCCGGCTAGATTCGAGCCATACCCGTGGAACAGACCTACTTCCGCAAGGGCTTCGGGCTCAAGGACGAGATCCAGGGCGCGCTGAGCGAGGACTACCACAGCGCGGTCGTGGACGAAGTCCGGGCCCGCGGCTACCGCGTGACGGTCGGGGACCTCACGGTCCGGCTGGCGCAGGAATTCGGGTTCTGCTACGGGGTGGACCGGGCGGTGGAATACGCGTACGAGACGCGGACCAAGTTCCCGGACCGGCGGATCTTCCTGGTCGGGGAAATCATCCACAATCCGCACGTGAACGCCAAGATCGCGGCCATGGGCATCGAGAGCATCGGCCGCAGCCCGGAAGGCGCCTTCGATTTCGGCCGCGTGGGTGCCCAGGACGTGGTCATCCTCCCGGCGTTCGGCGTGACGCGCGAGGACTTCGAGCGCCTGCGCTCGGTGGGCGCCGTGCTGGTGGACACGACCTGCGGCTCCGTGCTCAACGTGTGGAAGCGGGTCGAGAGCTACGCCCGCGACGGGTACACCGCGATCATCCACGGCAAGTACCAGCACGAGGAGACGCGCGCCACGGCTTCGCAGGTGACGCCGTACGCGGGCGGGCGCTACCTCGTGGTGCGCGACATGGCGGAGGCGCGCCTCGTCTGCGATTTCATCGAGCGGGGCGGGGCCGCGGGCGGGGCGGAGCTGCGGGCGCGCTTCCGCGCGGCGGCTTCGCCGGAGTTCGAGCCGGAGCGCGACCTGGTGCGGGTGGGCATCGCCAACCAGACGACGATGCTCTCCACGGAGTCGCTGGCCATCGCCGCCGAGTTGCGAGGGGCGATGGTCCGGCGCTACGGGGCGGCGTCGCTCGCCGAGCACTTCCGCAGTTTCGATACGATCTGCTCGGCCACCCAGGACCGCCAGGACGCGGTGGTGCGGCTGCTGCAGGATTCGGTGGACGTGGTGGTGGTGATCGGCGGATACAATTCGAGCAACACCAACCACCTGGCGGCGTTGTGCGCGGAGAAGCTGCCGACGTACCACATCCAGGACGCCGGTGGCCTCGACCCGGCGGCGGGAAGCGTGCACCACAAGCCGGTCGGTGCGACCGAGGAAATCGAGACGCGCGACTGGCTGGGGAGCGGCCGCCGCACCGTCGGCGTGACGGCGGGCGCCTCGACGCCGAACAACAAGGTGGGCGAGACGATCGAGCGCATCTTCGCGACGCGCGGGATCGCGCTCGTGCCGGCGCTGGCGGACAGCGGGCACGGGGGCACGGGGGCACAGGGGCACAGGTAGGGTTCGGCTCCGCTGCTGTGTGCCCGTGCGTCGGTGCCTGTGTGCGTCCGTCTTCGTTCAGTAGAAGTCGTGTGACGCGACGAATGCCGCCCCCGCCGCGGGGGCGGGCGCCGCGAATCGCTTCCCCCGGACGTTCAGCACCCCCTGCTCCTCCTGCAGCACGCCGCCCACCACAAGGAGCGGCGAGCGCCGGATCAGGCGCTTGTGCTCCTCGAAGAGCTTCGGCGTCACGACCACGTTCGCCAGTCCCGTTTCGTCCTCGAGCGTCAGGAAGCAGAATCCCTTGGCGGTCGCGGGGCGCTGCCGGCAGATCACCAGGCCGGCCACCGTCACCCAGTCGCCGTCGCGGCGGCGCTCCAGCTCCGCGGCGGTGATGGCGCCCATCGCGGCCATGGCGCGGCGCAGGTGGCGCAGGGGATGTCCCGCAGGGGAGAGGCCGGTCACGCGGTAGTCGGCTTCGGTCAGCTCGAGCGGCGTGAGCGGGGGGACCGGGGCCGGCCGCCGGTCCTGCGCCACGGGGGCGAGCGGGCCGGCCGCGCCACGGGCGTGCTTCAGGACCTCCCACAGCGCCGAGCGGCGGTTGGGCCACAGTCCGTCGAACGCGCCCGCCTCGGCCAGTGCGCGCAGCTGCGCGACCGTGAGGCCGCTTTCCCGCACCCAGCCTTCGAGCGACGCGGGTCGCCCCCCGGCCAGCAGCGGCTCGAGCCGGTCGCGCGCCTTGCTGCCGAGGCCCGCCACCTGGCGGAGGCCGATCCTGAGAGCGGGCACAGGGGCACGGGGGCACGGGGGCACGGATGGAGACGATTGCCCGTGCCCCTGTGCGCCTGTGCCCACGCGCCCCCCGTCTTCGAGCGTGCACTCCCACCCGCTCCGCATCACGTCCACGCTGCGCACTTCCACGCCGTGCCGCTTCGCGTCCTCGACGATGGTGCCGGGCGAGTAGAAGCCCATCGGCTGCGCATTGAGGAGCGCGCACGCGAACTCGGCCGGATAGTAGAGCTTGAAGTACGCCGACGCGTACACGAGCAGCGCGAAGCTCGCGGCGTGGCTTTCGGGGAAGCCGTAGTCGGCGAACGCCGAAATCTGGTTGAAGATGCGGCGGGCCACGTCGGGCTCGATGCCGTTCTTCGCCATCCCGTCCACCAGCTTGGAACAGATCTTCGCCATCCGTTCGTGCGAGCGCTTGTGGCCCATCGCGCGCCGCAGCTCGTCCGCCTCGCCCGGCGTGAACCCCGCCGCCGCGATCGCGACCTGCATCCCCTGCTCCTGGAACAGCGGCACGCCGAGGGTGCGCTCGAGGATCGGCTCGAGCGAAGGGTGCGGATAGACGACCGGCTCGAGCCCCGCCCGGCGCCGGAGGTACGGGTGCACCATCTCGCCCTGGATGGGGCCGGGGCGGATCAGGGCGACCTCCACCACCAGGTCGTAGAAGACGCGCGGGGCGAGGCGCGGCAGGGTGTTCATCTGGGCGCGCGACTCGACCTGGAAGACGCCGATCGTGTCGGCGCGGCACAGCAGGTCGTACACGGCGGGGTCGGTCATGGGCAGCCTGGCGAGGTCCACGGCGACGCCGCGGTGCAGCCGGACGAGGCGGATCGCTTCCTGGAGCATGGTGAGCATCCCGAGCCCCAGCAGGTCGATCTTGATGAGCCGCACCGGGTCGAGGTCGTCCTTGTCCCACTGGATCACCGTGCGCTCGGGCATCGCGGCGGGCTCGATCGGCACGACGTCGGCCAGCGGCTCGGCCGTGAGCACGAACCCGCCGACGTGGATCGAGCGGTGGCGCGGCAGCTGGTGGAGCCCGCGCACCACCTCCGCCAGCATCCGCACCCGGTGGTCGGCGGGATCGAGATCCGCGGCGGCCGCGCCGCCCTCGAGCAGCTTCTCGCCGGTCTCGCGCGCACCGTCCCGGTCCGCTTCGTCGGCCAGCTTCTCGGCCTGCTGCACCGAGAAGCCGAGCACGCGGGCGGCGTCGCGGACCGCCGCGCGGCCGCGGTAGGTGATCGCTTCGCAGACCATCGCCGCGTGGTCGCGCCCGTAGCGGCGGTAGACGTACTGGATCACCTGCTCGCGGTCGTTGTGCGCGAAGTCGATGTCGATGTCCGGCGCCTCGCGCCGGTCCTCGGAGAGGAAGCGCTCGAACAACAGCTCCATCCCGATGGGATCGATGGCGGTGATGCCGAGGCAGTAGCACACGGCGGAGTTGGCGGCCGAGCCGCGTCCCTGCGCGAGCACGCCGAGCCGGTTGGCCTCGCGCACGATGTCCCACACGATCAGGAAATAGCCGGCCAGGCCGAGGCGGCGGATCACGTCCAGCTCGTGACGCAGCTGCGCCTTGTGCCGGACCGTGAGGTGGTCGCCGTAGCGCTCGCGCGCCCCGGCGGCGACCAGCGAGGCGAGGTGGTCGTCGGCGGTGACGCCGGGGGGCACCGGAAAGACGGGGAGCGTCGGCGTGAGGGCCGCCATCCGGAAGGCGCATTGCTCCGCGATCTCGCGCGTGGCCGCGATGCCCTCGGGATAGTGGCGCCAGCGGTGGGCGACCTTCTCCGGGCGCTTGAGGTACCACTCGCCGCTCGGCCGGAGCAGCGTACCCGCCAGATCGAGCGTGGTCTGGTGACGCAGGCAGGTCAGCACGTCGTGCACCAGCCGGCCCCGGGGCGTGGCGTAGTGCACGTCGTTGGTCACCAGCCACGGCAGGTCGAGCGAGCCGGCCAGGGCGACGAGCTTCGGCACGACCGCGCGCTCCGACGCGAGGGCGTGGTCCCAGCACTCGACGGCGACGCGGCCGCCGAAGATCTCGGCGAGCCGGCCGAGCCGCTCGCGCGCCCCGGCTTCCTCGTCCTTGGCGAGCCGCTGCGGGACCTCGCCGAACGGACAGCCGGTGAGGCAGAAGAGACCGGCGGCGTGGCGCTCGACCTCCGCCCACGGCGCCGCCGGCGCGCCGCGCGCGCCGCTGCGCGCCAGGGTGACCAGGCGGGAGAGGTTGCGGTAGCCGTCCTGGTTCATGGCGAGCAGGGTGAGATGGGAAACCGGCGGGCACGGGGGCACGGGCGCACGGGGGCGCGGGAGTTCCCGTGCTGTGCCCCTGTGCCCCTGTGCCCCTGTGCCTCCATTCGCGTCTCCCACCGTCACCTCGAGTCCTATGATCGCCTCGACGCCGTACTCCTTGCCCGCCTCCGCCCAGCGCACCGCGCCGCCGAGATCGTCGTGGTCGGTGAGCGCCACGGCTTGCATGCCGACGGCGGCCGCGCGTGCGATCAGCGGCTCGGGGTTGGACGCGCCGTCGAGGAGCGAGAAGCCGCTGTGGCAGTGCAGCTCGACGTAGTCAGGAGGCACGGAGGCACGGCGGCACAGGGGCACGGGGGCACGGCGGCACGGGAAGGCCCAGGGCCGCGGAGGAATGGTACGAAGATCGGCTGCGAGTCAGAGCATGATGTCCGCGGTGAACGCCCATCGAAGGTCGGCGGCCTGGGAATACTGTATGGAGCTCACGCGCGAGATCTATCGGGTTACGCGCCGATTCCCTGCACACGAGCGGTACGGCCTCACCGCACAGTTGCAGCGTGCCGCCGTGTCTACTGCGGCCAACATCGCCGAAGGCTACGCCCGATATGGCAGACAGGAATTGGCGCACGGCCTGAGTGTCGGCCTTGGTTCTCTCGCTGAAGTGGACACGCTCCTCGAGATAGCCAGCCAACTCGGCTACCTGTCGTCTGCCGAGCATGAACACCTGTGCACCGTCCGGGAGCGGGCCAGTAAGGCGACGTTCGGCTTGCAACGGAAGGTTCGCCGCCAGCTTCCCGTGCCCCCGTGCGTCCGTGCCCCTGTGCGCCCGGACCTTCAGTCCCACCATCCCTCCACGAACCACTGCGGTGACGGGTCGCCCTTTCGGAGCAGCCACAGCGTGCCGTCAGCGGTGCGCGCCGTGTAGTAGTCGCGCGGGCCGGCCGGCTCGCCCGCCGTTCCGGCGCCGTCGTGCCGCCACCACCGCGGGGTAAGGCGCTCGGGGCCGCACCATTCGGCGACATCGTGCCAGGCGTCGGCGTGCCTGAAGGCGGCGAGTCCCGAGCGTCCGAGCCGCACGTGAACCGGCGCGGGTGCAGCCAGGACGCGGAGCGCGGCCGTCGGCTCGCCGTCGGCGCTTCGACCTTCCCGTGCCCCCGTGCCCCCGTGCCCCCGTGCCGGCTGCTCTCCATCCGCCCAGGCTCCTTCATCTCCGGGCAGGTGGCCGTCGCGTAGCTCGGGGAGGGCGACGGCGTCGGCGCCCTCGCTGCCCCGGATCCGCTCGAACGCCGCGGCCAGGGCGGCAGGGTCGGACCAGCGCGGCGCCAGGAGATCGCCCTGCTCGCCGGAGGCGGGCACGGTGACGGCGGCGGAAAGCCGGAGGCCGGTGGCGGGCTCCGGCAGCTCCCAGCCCTCCAGCGCCATGCGGCAGTGATCGAAGAGGGCGTCGGGGTGCGACGTGGGTCGCGCGGGCCGCACCGCGCGGACGGCCGTCGTGCCGTCGTCGAGCGCGAGCGCCAGCGCGATCTCGCGTGCGGCGAGCCCCTTGGCGTGGAGCGTTTCGCCGAGGGACGCCAGCGCGCCCTTCAGGACGAAGAGCAGCGGCTCCGCGGTGGAGACGGGGCCGCCCAGCTCGACCTCGACCGTGGGGAGCGTGTCGTCGCGCGGGGTCGTGGGACCGCGCGTGTCGAGGCCGCGCGCCAGGCGGTGGGCCGCGAGCCCCCCGGGGCCGAAGCGCGCTTCGACCTCGTCGGCGTCGAGGGCGGCGAGCTGGCCGAGGGTGACGAGGCCGAGGCTCCGCAGCGTGTCGGCCAGGTCGTCGTCCAGCTCGAGGAGGGTGACGGGGAAGGGTGCGAGGTAGCGGGCGTCGGCGCCCGGCGGCACGATCCGCGGCCGCACGCCGGTGCGCCCGCGCCCCTGTGCCTCCGTGCCCCTGTGCCCCCGTGCCCCTGTGCCCGCGAAGGTCGCCGCATAGGCGGCAATGGCCGAGTCGGCGATCCCGGCACGGGCGGGGCCGAACCCGAGGCCGGCCGCGATGGCGACGAGTTTCTGCGCGAGCCTGGCTTCGCTGCCGAGACCGTTGGCGTCTATCCACCAGACGCCTTCCCCGTGCCCCCGTGCGCCTGTGCTCCCGTGCCCTCGGTTTCCCGAGGCCACCCGCGGGCTGGCGGCCAGGAGCGCGGTGGTGACCTCGAGCGCGGCGCGCGTGATCCGCTCGTCGTCCCACGGCAGGAGGGCGAGGTCGGCGGCGAGCGCTTGGGCCTCGGTGAGCGCCATGCCGCAGGTGACACCGCGCGCCTGCGCCTCCCGGCTCGCAGCCACGACGCGCGACTTGCCGCGCACGTCGGCGAGGGCGACGGCGGGCTGGTCGGCCCGGGCTTCGCTCGTGTCGGGCGCGGCGTCGTCCGCGGCCGCACCGGTCGCGGCGCTACTTGCGCGCCTTGCGTGCGGGCCGCCGGTCGGCGCGCTCCGGAGCGCGCCGATCGCGAACCGCCCAATGCGGACGCAGGCGATCCGGCAGGGGGATGCCAACGACCACCTCCGCGGCGCGCGGCGCGCCGCCCTTCAGGGTGGTGACGCGGAGCCGCCGCGCCGCCGGCCACGCGCCGCCCCAGCCGGGGAGTGCAGGAATGAAGGAACCGGAGGCGCAGACGCACAGACGCACGGACGCACCGTAGCCGATCGGCACCCCTGTGCCCCTGTGCGTCTGTGCCCCTGTGCGTCCCCCCACCGACGCCTCCCGTATCACGAGTGCGGTGTCTTTATCGTGAGCCAGCCGTTGCAGCCGCACGGCGACGCGGCGGGCGGGCGCCGGCACCCGGTCCACGATCACGAGACCGAACGCGCCGGTCCGGAGCAGGACGTCGGCGCACCACCACGCGTTCTCGTTGGCCTTGGGGCGCACGACCCAGAACGGGCCGAGGGCGGCGAGATGCGCGGCGGCCTGCGGGGCGAGCGAGCGCTCGGCGTCCACGAGCGCCACACCCTCATCGGCGCGGAGCGTGGCCTCGGCGATGGCGAGGAGGAGCGTCGTGCCGCCGCTCCCCAGCGGCGCCTCCAGGGCCGTGATCTGACCGCGCGGCACGCCGGCGGGGAACGTGGCGTCGAGCGCCGGGATGCCGAACGGCAGCCCGCGCCGGACGGCGGGGACGAGCCGCCGCAGTTGCTCGGGAAACGCCAGATCGAGATGCGGCCGGCCACCGGCTGCGGGCTGTGCTAGAGCGGCAGCACCCATTGGCCGCGGTCGTCGAGCGAGGGGCGCCCTCGCATCCCTGTGCGTCCGTGCGTCCGTGCGCCTGTGCGCGCTTCATCCTCGGCCCACGTCGGGAATCCCGTCTCCCGCTGCAGCCGCGCCACCCGTCGCTCGAGCGCGTCGGCGTACGCCCCGGTGACGGAGCCCCGCGCGTCGAACGCCCGCTCGTAGCGCGGCAGCAGCGCCGGGAAGTGCCGCGCGATGGCGGGGAGAAAGACCGGCCGCACCGCCGGATAGAGCCGCAGGGGCGAGGCATGGACGAACGACGCGCCCGCCTCCCGCGCCGCCTGCATCAGGGCGCGAAGCTGCCGGACGCCGTCGGTCACACCCGGCAGCACCGGCGCGATCATCACCCCGGTACGGATGCCGCCCGCCGCCAGCTTCTCCAGCGCCTTGAGGCGCACCTGCGGCATCGGCGAGCGCGCCTCGAGCTGGCGGATGAGCGGGATCTCCATCGTGATGAGCGAGAGATAGACGGTGAGCCGGCTTCGCCCGGCGAGGCGGGCCAGCACGTCGAGGTCCCGCGTGACCAGGGACGACTTGGTCACCAGGCTGACGTTGAGGCCGTGGAACTGCGCCAGCCGCTCGAGAATCCGCCGCGTGAGGCGGAACCGCCGCTCGGCGGGCTGGTAGGGATCGGTCGCGGTGCCGATCGCGATGGCCGCGTCGCCCAGGCGCGAGGGCTTCAACGTCAGCGCCAGGACGTCGGGCGCCTCGCTCTTGACGAAGACCTGCCGCTCGAACGCTGCGTCATCCCACGCGCCGGCGCCGATCCCGCCTACCCCTCCGCGCTCGACCACGTAGCGGTGGGCAAAGCGGGCGAAGCAGTAGCTGCAGCCGAACTCGCACCCCACGTACGGGTTCAGCGACCAGAACCCCATCCCCGTCTGCTCGGGCGAGTTGAGGATGGACTTGATGGGGAGGTGGGTGAACTGTGCACGTTTAGGAGCAGGCGGGCACGGGGGCACGGGCGCACGGGGGCACAGGAGATCCTCTGCCGTGCCCCTGTGCCCCTGTGCCTCCGTGCCCTCTGTCATCACCCGCACCGCCCCCACCCGCAGACCGGGCAGTAGCGGCAAGCGGAAGCCGGCACGGTCTGGTGGCCGCAGTCCGGACAGGCATCCTGCCTGTGAACGTCTTGGCTGCAGCCAGCAACATCTTGATTGACAACGTCTTCCATACTGAGTCCGATGTGTAATTCGGTATTTGTTCGGTATATGTACCGAATATAAACCGATGATGTTTCGACGCAAGCCCTGGCCGAGTGACGGTATCGCCGTGGTGGCGCAGCGTGCGCGCACTGGCTCGATAGCTGCGCTGGCAGGGTGCGGCTATCTTCGGGCCGCCGTTTCGTCTCCACACCGGGGAGCGTCGCCGTGCCGTTCAGCCTGTTGCCGAGGGAAGAGGAGTTCTTCCAGTTGTTCATCGAGGTGGCGCGCCGCAGCAAGGAAGCGGCCGAGCACCTGGTCGGGCTGTTCGCCGAGCCGGAGCGCGCGCCCTATCACGCCGAACAGATCAAGCGGCTCGAGCACGAATGCGACCAGATCACCCACGAGGTGGTGAACCGGCTCGACCGTACCTTCATCACGCCGATCGACCGGGAGGACATCTACCGCCTCGCCTCGGACCTCGACGAGGTGATCGACGTGATCGATGGCGTGGCGCGCCGCGCCCAGATCTTCCGGGTGGGTCCCGCGCCGGAGGGCGTGAAGCAGCTGACCGGCGTGATCCACAGCGCGCTGGGCACGCTGGTGCTGGGGGTCCAGGAGCTGCGCAAGAAGGACGGCGTGATGCGGCACTGCATCGAGGCCAAGCGGCTGGAGGAGGAAGCCGACTCGCTCTACCACGCCTCGCTCGGCCAGCTGTTCGAGACCGAGAAGAACGCCATCGAGCTGATCAAGTGGAAGGAGATCTACGACAACCTCGAGCGCTGCGTGGACGAGGCCGAGGACGTGGCCAACGCGCTCGAGAGCATCACGCTCA
Organism: uncultured Gemmatimonadales bacterium; assembly: GCA_963806755.1. GTDB lineage: Bacteria > Gemmatimonadota > Gemmatimonadetes > Gemmatimonadales > JACORV01 > Fen-1245. The sequence continues at coordinate 190,806 of CAWDZR010000029.1, read as the reverse complement.
AACTCGCCTGAGATGAACGGCACGGTCGTCTTCGTTCTGGCGATCCTCCTGGTCGCCTTCGTCTTCGATTTCGTCAACGGCTTTCACGACTCCGCCAACTCCATCGCGACGGTCGTTTCCACCCGGGTGCTCTCGCCCACCGTGGCGGTCGTCTGGGCGGCGTTCTTCAACTTCGTGGCGGCCTTCGGTTTCGGGACGGCGGTCGCCAAGACGATGGGGAGCGGCCTGATCCACATGGAGTTCGTGGATCCGCAGGTGATCCTGGCCGGATTGCTCGGCGCGATCGTCTGGGATCTCGTGACGTGGATCTACGGCATCCCCTCCTCCTCCTCGCACGCCCTGATGGGGGGCTACGCGGGCGCGGCGATCGCGAAGGCGGGCATCGGCGTGCTGATTCCGGGAGGCTGGATCAAGCCCATCGCCTTCATCTTCCTCTCGCCGCTCATCGGGTTCGCGCTCGGCCTGGTCATGATGGTCGTGGTGGGTTGGTCGTTTCGGAGCGCCCGGCCGCGCCAAATAGACTCCTGGTTCCGGAAGCTGCAGCTCTTCTCCGCGGCCGCGTACAGCCTCGGTCACGGCACCAACGACGCGCAGAAGACCATGGGGATCGTGTTGGGCCTGCTCTTCTCCGCGCAGGCCGCCTTCAAGGACTTCCCGCTGAGGTTCATGCACATCACGAGCATGGAGGTCGTGCCCATCTGGATCATCCTCTGGGCGCACGCCGCCATCGCCCTCGGCACGCTGTCGGGCGGCTGGCGGATCGTGAAGACGATGGGGCAGCGGATCACCAAGCTGCGCCCGTACGGCGGGTTCTGCGCCGAGACGGCGGGCGCCACATCGATCCTCGTCGCGTCGCACTTCGGCATCCCCGTCTCTACCACGCACACGATCACGGGCGCCATCAGCGGGGTGGGAGCGACGCAGCGGATCTCGTCGGTGCGCTGGGGGGTAGCGGGACAGATCGTCTGGGCGTGGATCCTGACCATTCCGGCGGCGGCGGTTATCGCCGCGCTCGCCTATCTCATCACACGCGCGCTGATGCGCTGAACGGAGGGAACCGCTCCATGGCCACCCGATTGAGTGACGCGGAGATCGCGCAGCGGCTGCCGAAGCTGGCGGGTTGGGAGAGGAAGGGCGACGCGATCCGGAAGAGCTTCAGCTTCGGGAAGTTCGCCGAGGGGATCGGCTTCGTGGACCGGGTCGCGGCGGCCGCGGATGCCCTTGATCACCACCCGGACATCGACATCCGCTATACCACGATCACGATGGAGCTTTCGACGCACAGCGCCGGCGGCCTGACGGCCAAGGACTTCGAGCTGGCGGAGCGGATCGAGCGGGCGCTGCGCTAGGCCGGCTTGCCGCCCTGGGCGGCGTCGAGATTCACCATCATCTGCTCGCCGACGTAGGTCGTCACCGGCGCATCCTCGAGGGTGGACAGCTTCTTGAGGTGCGCCCCGATCCGGTTGGCCATCTCCAGAATCGTCTCCACCCCGGCACGATCCTCGGCGGGAAGGCGCTGGGCGTCGGCCTTCAGCAGTCCCGCCTCCCCGACGATGGCCGCGAGCGCGTTGTTGACCTCGTGCCGGATGGTGATGGCCACCTCGCCGATCGCCGCGAGGCGCTCCGCCTTGATGAGGCGCTGGTAGTAATCGTGGAGCTGCTGGGAGAGCCACCCGACCGCGATCGCGAGGACGCCGTACGAGACGTAGCTGGGGAGGATGACGTCGGGGTTGATGGGCATCAGGTTGAGCTGCAGCACGAGCTGCACGGTGAGGTAGAGCACCGTGCCCGCCACCAGGCCCGACAGGGCACCCAGCATGCCGTAGTGCAGCGACAGGATGAAGGCCGGGGCCAGCGTCGTCAGCCACGACAACTCGCGGTACATTCCCTCTCCCGGCGGCAGCAGCTCCATCATCACGATCGGCACGAGGTACGCGAGCGCGCAGTACAGCGCCCAGCGCCGCGGCAGCGGCGGCCGGTGCGACATCTCCGGGAAGCCGATGACCATCACCGAGCGGAGGTACCAGGGCTTGTGAGGTGAGTCGTTCATCACCATCACTCGGTTTGAAGGGTGAGTAACCGGAGCTCCGTCATTTCGGCGATGGCGTAGCGGACCCCTTCGCGGCCGAGGCCGCTGGCCTTCGCCCCGCCGTAGGGCATGCGGTCCATGCGCCAGGTCGGCACGTCGTTGCCGATCACGCCTCCCACCTCGAGCACGTCCCAGGCCCGCATCAGGCGCGAGACGTCGGCGGTGAAGACGCCGGCCTGCAGGCCGTAGGGCGTGGCGTTCACGATCTCGAGCGCCTCGTCGAACGAGCGATAGGCCGACACCGTGGTGACGGGGGCGAAGACCTCCTCGCAATTGACCCGCTGGGCGGGCCGGGTGCCGGTGAGGACCGCGGGCTCGATCAGGGCGCCGCGACGGACACCGCCCGTGACCAGCTTCGCCCCCTCGCGCACGGCCTCGGCGATCCACGCCTCGGCGCGCCGCGCGGCGGCCTCGTCGATCATCGGCCCGACGTCGGTGGCCGGGTCGAGGGGGTCGCCGCAGGCGAGGGCGCGCACGCGCTCGACGAACGCCGCGAGGAAGTCGGCGTACACGCGCTCATGCACGAGGATGCGCTGCACCGAGATGCAGGACTGGCCGGCGTAGCTGTACCCGCCGGTCGCGCAGGCCTGGGCGGCGCGCGCGAGGTCGGCGTCGGGCTCGACCACCACCCCGGCGTTGCCGCCCAGCTCGAGCGCGACGCGCTTGGTGCCGGCGTCGGCCCTGATGGCCCATCCCGCCCGCGCGCTGCCGGTGAAACTGATCATGCGGACCCGCTCGTCGCGCACGAGCGCCTGGGCCACATCGAGCTCGCACGGCACGACCTTCACGCCGCCCTCAGGGTAGCCGCTGGCGGCCACGATTTCCCCTAGCCGGAGCGGCGAGAGGGGGTCCTGCGGCGGCGGCTTGAGGGTAATCGAGGCCCCGCACGCGATGGCCGGAGCGATCTTGTGGGCCGCGAGCAGCACCGGGAAGTTGAACGGGATGATGCCGGCGATGGGCGAGAGCGGCCAGCGCCGCGTCAGGCCGAGGCGGCCGCGCCCGGCCGGCAGCACATCGAGCGGCAGCACCTCGCCGCCGATGCGGGTCGCCTCCTCGGCGGCGTCCCGGAACACGAACACGCCGCGTTCCACCTCGATGCGCGCCTGCTTGATCGGCTTGCCCGCCTCGCGCGCCAGCAGCGTCGTGAACTCCTCGTGCCGGCTCTCCAGGTCGTCGGCGATGCGGCGCAGGCACGCGGCGCGTTCGTACGCCGGCATCCGGCGGCACGGCGCCGCCGCCGCCACGTTGGCGGAGACGGCCGCATGCATCTCGGTGGAAGAGGCGAGGTGGTGGGTGCCGACCTCCGCTCCGTCGAACGGCGCCCGAATCGTCGCGGTCCCGCCGGCGGGGCGCCGCTCGTCGCTGATGGTCACCCTGCACCATAGGCCCGCCAGGGGGAGCGCGTCAACGCGTCGCCTCCAGGGACCTCAGCTGCCGACGGCGTCGAGCCCTTCGCCGATGCGCGCCAGCGCGGCCTCGAGCACCTCGGCGGGCGACCCGAAGCCGATGCGCAGGTAGGGGCCCATGCCGAACTGGGCGCCCGGCACGAGCAGCACCTCGTGGTTCAGGCGCAGGCGCTCCGCGAGGTCCGCCGAGCCGACGTCGGACCGGTAGCGCGCGTAGCAGATGGCGCCGGCGTCCGGCGCGCGCCAGCGGAGGCGCGGACCGCGGCCCCCGAGCCACCGCTCGAGCAGCGGCCAGTTCCCGCGCAGGATCGCCCGGGTGCGAGCGAGAATGCGGGCCCGGGCCGCAGGCTGGAGCGCGCGGGTCGCGAGTGCGTCGGAGACGACCGACGGTCCGATGGTGGTGTAGTCCTTCCGGGCCCACAGGTCGGCCACCACCGGCGGTGGCGCGACGCACCACCCGATCCGGAGGCCCGGCAGTCCATAGGCTTTCGAGAGGCCGCCGGTCACCAGCACGCGCTCACCCCGGCCCCAGAAGCTGGGCGTCGGGGTCGCCTCGCGCTCGGCCCCCTGATACACCTCGTCCGCGAGGATCCAGGCGCCGGCGTGCTCGGCGCGGCGCAGGATCTCCTCGGCCGCCTCGGGGCGGAGCACCGCGCCGGTGGGGTTGTTCGGGTTGGTCACCACGACGAGCCTGGTGCCCGGGGCGATGGCCGCGGCGATCTCGGCCGGATCGGGCTGCCAGGCCAACTCCTCGCGGAGCCAGATCGGGGCGACGCGTCCCCCGAAGTTCTGCGCCAGACCCCACGTCTGCATGTACGTCGGCATCACGACGGCGACGCGGTCGCCCGGCTCGACGAAGCGCCAGCAGGCGCAGAAGTTGGCCTCGGCGCTCCCGTTGGTCACCAGCACGTGCTCGTCCGTCGCGCCGGGGTACAGCGCCGCGATGGCGCGGCGCAGCTCGCCGCTCCCGTTGGTCGCCGGGTATCCGAGCGGTGCGGCCGCGATGTCGTCGAACGACGCACCCACCAGCTCGAGCAGCTCCGCCACGGAGAGCGGGTGGACGCCGCTCTCGGAGAGATTGTAGCGGACCCGGTTCTCCCAGATGCTCTGCCACCGCTCCATCGCGAACGGCTCGAACGACATCGCCCCTCCGATCGGAGGGGCGATTGTAGTCGTCACGGGCCGGTGGAGCAAGCCGCGTGTTACAGGGCGCGGAGCCGGATCGAGCCGTTGACCGTCTCGAGGTGCAGGCTGCGGCCGCCCTGGCCGATGCGGCCGTCCAGGTGCCGCCGGTCGAGATGCCCCGTCACGGTGATGGGGAAGTCCGTATCGATGGACCCGTTGACCGTCTCGGCTTCGAGGTCGGCGTTGAGATTCTTGGGCAGCGACAGCGTGACGCCGCCGTTGACCGTCTCGAACCGGAGCGCGCCAGTGCCGGGGCCGCGCACCACGGCGGTGACGCTGCCGTTGACCGTGCTCCCGGACGCGTCGCCGGCCGTGGTCTCGATCTGCACGGCGCCGTTAACGGTGCGGGCCTCGACCGGGCCGGCGAGCGCGCTGGCGCTCACCCCGCCGTTCACGTTGTCACCGGTGAAGGCGACGCCGGCGGGCACTTCGGCGTGAAAGCGCACCTCGACGTCGTTGTCGTGGGTGCTCATGTGATAGTCGTCCCCCGCGCCGCAGCGGTTGCCGCGCCCGGGGTACACGGCGCAGATGGTCACGTTGCCGTCGTCCTGGACCACCTCGATCCGCACGTCGTCGGGGTCGCTCTCGCGGCCCCGCTTGGTGGCGGTGACCACGACCGCGCTCCCCGTCGCCGGCACCGCCTCGATCATGCCGCTGACGCCGCGGATCTCAAGCCGCTTGCCTGCGGCCACGGCGCCGTGCCAGCTCCACTCGTTGCCCTGGGGCGTCGGTGCCTGCCGTTCCGCGCCCGAACGCCCGGCCCGAAGGCCCGGGGCGCACGCCAGCGCGGCGACCAGGCCCACCAGCACGTAGTTCATCAGTCGTTCCCCCGCCTCGGCGCGGCGCCGCGCCGCAGGTAGATGGTGCCGCTGAACGATTCCAGCGTCAGGCGGGCGCCGCCGCCCCCGATCGTGAATTCCCACTGCCGTGGCTGGACCGGCCCGCCGCCGGGGTTGATCGTCATCGGCCAGTCCGACTCCACGTCGCCGCTGAAGGTGCTCACCGAGACGGTGGCGCTCAGATCGCCGTCGGGTCGGACGGTGACGTCGCCGGAATGGGAGCGGAATCCGTACCGGCCGTCCGCGTGAACCGGCCCGGAGAAGCCGATATCCCCGCTGACCGTTTCGGCACGCACGTCCTGGCCGTCCACCCGGTCGAGCGTCACGTCGCCAGAGACGCTGCGCGCGGCCACGTCGCCGCGCACCTGCTGCGCTTCCACATCACCGCTGGTCGAGGAGATCTCGAGGTGGCCGCGGACATCGGTCGCCTGCGCGTCGCCCGACACGCTCTCGATCTGCACGTCGCCGTTGCCGCACCGCAGCGTCACGCCGCCCGAGATCGAGGAGAGGGTCGCCTCGCCGCAGACGCCGCCCACCTCGATATCCGCCGAGATCGCGTGCACCTCGATCGGGGTGCTGGCGGGCACGGAGATCGTGAAGTCCACGTCGCCTTCGCCCCGCCGCGGGCTGGCGCGCACCGCGACGTCGCCCGGCGACGCGTCGACGTCCACGCGCGCCCCGTCGGCTTCGGCCACGACCCGGATCTGCGGGCGGCTCCACGTCTGGACGTGCACCGTGCCCGAGACGCTGTTGAGCTCGAAGCGCGCCCCGCTGCGCACGGCGACGGTCGTGTCGAGCGATTGTGCCGCCACCGCGCCTGGAACGAGCGCGGTCGCGGCGATGACCAGAGCGGCGACGACTGGTTTCATGGACTCCTCAGCTGGTCACGGCCAGCGTGGTGATGCGACGCAAGACCTCGAGCTTGCGGTCGAGCGCCTGCTCGAGGTGGTTGTTCAGGTACAGGCTGTTCGGATCCTGCGCCAGCGCGGCCTGCGCCTGCCGGATCGCCCCATCGATGACCGCCAGGCTCTGCCTGACGGCGCGAACGGTCGCCGTGTCGAGCGGCGGGTTGCGCGCCGCAAGGGCCGCTTCGAGGTCGCGGATGGCGACGTCGTACGATTCGACGCCCTTGGCGGACGCCGAGCCGGCGACCGGCACCGCGAGGCCCGCCGGCGCGAACGCGGTGGCCGGCGCCGGAGCGGACCGCGTCAGGAGCACGGCGCCTCCGGCGGACAGGGCCATGAGCGCGACGGCGGCCGCGGCAAGCTGCGGGACCGAGAAGGCGAACCGGCGGCGCCGTGGAACCAGACGCACGACGGCGGCGTCACCGGAGATCCGGGCCGCGATGCCGGGCCACAGGTCGCGCGTCGGCTGGCGGTCCTCGAGCGTCCCGGCGCGGCGCGCAAGCCGGAGCAGGTCGTCGTACGCAGCCCGGCATTCGGCGCAGGTCGTCAGGTGACGCTCCGCCGCCTCGCGCGCTTCGCCCGACAGCTCGCCATCCACGCAGGCCGACAGCAGCTCCCCCAGGTGGGCGTCCACGCTCACCGCTCCAGGTGACCGCGGAGCAGCATCCGCGCCCGGTGCAGCTGTGCCTTCGACGTTCCCGGAGTCACTCCCATCATCGCCGCGATCTCCTCGTGCTTGAACCCTTCCACGTCGTGCAGGACGAACACCTGCCGCGCTCCCCGAGGCAGCCTCTCGATCGCTCCTTCGAGGTCGAGCCGCTCCGCCTCCGTGCTCTTCCGCCCCTCCGTCAGGTCCGCCTCCACGCTCTCGTCGATCCGCTTACGCTCGCCGGCCTCGGTGCGCCGCCAGTTCAGGATCGCGTTCACGGCCAGGCGGTGCAGCCACGTGCCGAACGCCGCCTCCCCCCGGTACGACTCCAGGCGTTCCCACACCCGGACGAAGATGTCCTGCGTCAGTTCGTCCGCGTCCGTCTCGCTTCCGGCCATCCGCCGCGCCAGCGAGTGGATGCGCGCGACGTGGAGGCGGTAGAGCCGCTCGAAAGCCCGCTGGTCTCCGGCGGCGGCCAAGGCCACGTCCGCCGCTTCCGAGACACCCCGGGCCGCGGATCTATCGGGCGTCGGTGAACGGCTCAAGCCGTCCTCCGGGCGGCGCAGCGCCCTTTCCATTCACTCACTTGGACACATGGGTGGGGCCGCAGGTTGGGACGCCCCCTACATCCCGAGGGCGGCGATTCCCTGCATCTGCTTGAGTTTGCGATGCAGCGTCGAGCGGTCAATCCCGAGGATCTGGGCCGCTTTCAGCTTGTTCCCGCCCGTGGACTCGAGCACGCGTACGATATAGCGTCGCTCTACCTCCGCGAGGGCGAGCGTCGGCTCCTGGTCCAGCAGGCCTGCTCCGGGCGCAGCGGCCGCGGCCTTGCCGACCTCCGGCGGCAGATCCTGTACGGTGATGTCCTGCCCGCTCCTCAGAGCGAGCGCGCGGGCGAGGACGTTCTCGAGCTCGCGAATGTTGCCGGGCCAGCGATAGGCGGAGAGGGCCGCGACCGTCTCGGGAGCCAGGTTGGCGGTGGCGAGCTGGTAGCGGTCGGCGAGCCTTCCCACCAGCTGCTCGGCCAGCGCGGGAATGTCCACCGGCCGCTCCCGCAGCGGCGGAATCTGGATGTGCACGATGTTGAGACGGTAGTAAAGGTCTTCCCGCATGCGACCGGCGGCCACCTCCTCGGCCGGATCGCGGTTGGTGGCGGCGATGACGCGGGCGTTGCTCTTCCGCGCCTGGCTGTCGCCCAGCCGCCGGAACTCCCCGTCCTGGAGGAAGCGCAGCAGCTTGGGCTGGGTCATGAGGGGGACCTCGGCGACCTCGTCGAGGAACAGCGTGCCCGCGGCCGCCACCTCCACCAGCCCTGCGTGGTCGCGATTCGCGTCGGTGAAGGCCCCGCGCTTGAAGCCGAACAGCTCCGATTCCACCAGGTTGGGTGGCAGCGCGGCGCAGTTGAGGGCGACGAAATTGTCGCGGCCGCTGGCGCCGTGAATGGCGCGCGCCACGACTTCCTTCCCCACGCCGGTTTCGCCGGTGATGAGCACGGGCGTGCTGCTGGGCGCCACTCGGATCGCCGTCTCGAAGATCTGCTGCATCTGGCGCGAGACACCGACGACGTCCGCCGGCAGACCGACCTTGCGCCGCAGCCGAGCCAGCTCGCGCCGGGTCTGGGTGGACTCGAGCGCGCGCCGCACGGTGATCCTGAGCTCGGGCAGCTTGGTCGGCTTCGGCAGGTAGTGGTAGGCGCCGGCGTGGAGCAGCTCGACCGCCGAGTCCACGGAGGCGAAGGCGGTCATGACGATGAACGGAATCTCCGGCCACCGCTCGGTCACCACGGCCAGGAGCCCACGACCGTCGGTGCCGGGCATCATCAGGTCAGAGAGGATGACGTCGATCTCGCTCCCCTTGGAGAGGAACGCGACGGCGGCATCGCCGGAGTCGGCCTCGAAGGCGGCCCAGCCGTCGGCCTGGAGCACGGCGACCAGGAGCTTGCGCTGCTCGGCGTCGTCTTCCACCACCAGAATGCGCCCAGCGTCGCTCATGGAGCCCCAGGGAAGAGTTGGAGGATGCGCCGCCAAGTGTGGCGAAGAACGACACTGGCCGCAAGAGGGTCTGCGGTCTTCAAGCCGCGCCCTGAGAAGCAGTTACGCCATCAGGCCGGCGAGCTGGTGGAAGGAATCCAGGAAGTAATCTGGCCGTTCCGCCGCGAGCCGCTCGCGCTCAAAGGGGCCCCAGAGGCAGGCGGCCGTGCGGGCGCCGGCGTCGCGGCCGGCCGCGATATCGTGCGGGGAGTCGCCGGCGAAGAGGGTGGTGTCGGGGGCGGCGCCGAGGCGGGCCATCGCGGCAAGGACCGGCGCGGGATCGGGCTTGCTCGCCTCGAGGTCGTCGGACGTGACGACGGCGTCGAACAGGCCATCGAAGCCGCACCAGTCGAGGCCAAGGCGGACCCCGTGGCGGTTCTTGGAGGTGACGATGCCGAGGCGCGCGCCGGCGGCCTTGAGCGACCGGACCGTCTCGACGGCGTCGGGGAAGGCGCGCACCATCGCGTCGTGGTGGGCGAGGTTCCACTCGCGGTAGGTGGCGATCATGCGCTCGATCTCGGCGGGGTCGTCCGTGAAGCGGCGGAACTGGACGCGCAGCGGCGTTCCGAGGCCCGCGATCCACTCCGAGTCGGGGTACACCTTGCCGCGGTGGATCCGCATGGTGTGGTGGTAGGACTCGATGATGAGCCTGGTCGAGTCGATGAGGGTGCCGTCGAGGTCGAACAGCACGGTCGAGAATCTCACGAACAGGAAGATAGCGGCGAGTAGGGCGGAGGTCAGTGCAGTTGCGAGACGCCGAGTTGCGAGTGGTCACGAGTCGGCGGGTGGTCGGTACGAGAAGGGGCTCCCCGCAGCCATGATGCTCGCCGGCGGCAGGTTCTCGTCCTCCTTCGCTGGAATCTCGTAACCACTCGCAACTCGGCGTCTCGCAACTGATCTGCGTTCGGTCATCTCTCCGTCTGTCTTTTCATGCCGTCGGGCATCGGGAAGCGAGCGCAATGGCGGCGACGAGAACGAGCCTAGGCGTGCCGGCGAGCGGCGGGCCCGGCGAGCGGAGGGCGGGAGCGATCTGGTCCACGACCCGGGCCGCGAGATCGCCGTCACGCGCGCCCTCGTGGAGGAGGCGGCCGAGGCGACGCTCGAGTCCGACGGGCATCTCGTGGCGCAGCGCGGCGAGGGCGCGGGCAGCGAGGGCGGCGGCGCCGGCATCGCGGGTGCGGTCGGCGTGGTGAGCGGCGCGCGTGAGCTCGTGCAGGGCGAGCCGGCGGCTGGGCGCGGCGAAGTTCGCGCCGTGGCGCGCGGCGGAGAGCGCGACGAGGCGGGCGCGGGCGTCGGGCAGGACCGAGGCGAGCACGCAGGAGAAGTCCGCCGGCGTCGCGGGGAGCGGAACGCTGCCGAGCGCCCGGACGGCGAGGTCGCCGAGAGCGAGGGGATCGGCGCGCGTCGCGCCGCTGGCGGTGACGACGTACGCCAGGGGAATGCGGGCTCCGTTCGCCCACTCGAGGGCGAGCAGGAGCCCGGCGGCCGGCTCGTCGAGGTCGCAGGCCAGGCCGGCCGCAATGAGCGGAGCGCGGCGAACCCGGCGCACGCGCGCCCCGACGGTCATGCGCCACCGCTCCGCCGCCTCGAACGGCTCCACGCGGCGCCAACTCTCGGCTTCGAGCGCGAGCGCCATGGGGCGAGGCTGGCCCACCCACCACAGGGCCGCGAGCGGGTCCGGCTCGATGCCGAGCGTGCCGGAACCGGAAGCCAGCTTGGCCCGAAGGCGCTCGAGGACACCGGTGAGCTGCCGCAGGCCGCCGCCGGGAACCAGGTGTGCCACGACGGCCTGGCGGTGCCGCGCGCCGAGGCGATCCACCCTGCCGACGCGCTGCATCACGCGGACGGGGTTCCACGGCAGGTCGTAGTTCACGACCGCGGAAGCGTCCTGCAGGTTCATGCCCTCGCTCGCCACGTCGGTCGCGATGAGCACGTCGGCGGCGAGGAGAGGGGCCGCGCGGGCGCCGCGGGCGACGGGCGCGAAGGCGTCGAGGGCCCGGCGGCGGCTGAGCCGTTCGCGGCCCGCCCATGCGGCGTCGCCGGTCACCGTCAGGACGCGAAGGTGCCGCCGCAGCCGGCGCGCGAGGTACAGCGCGGTGTCTCTGTACTCGGTGAAGACGATGGTGCGGCGGCCAGCCAGCTCCCCGGACAGCAGGGTTTCGAGCGCCGCGAGCTTGGGGTCGTCGCTCGCCGCCGCGCTTTCCGCCAACTCGAGCGCGCCCTCGAGCACGGCGCGGCGCTCGTCCACGTCCTGGCGGGCCGGGGCGGAGCCGCGCGGAGCGAGGAGCGGCAGGAGCGAGAGCTGCGTGTCGTCGTCGTCCCGTCGCGGGAAGAAGTTCCGGAACTCGGCGCGTGTCAGCCGTCGCCCGTCAGCCGCTGCCGCCGCGCACTCGAGCAGGAAGTCGCGATGGCGCCGCAAGCTGCGGATCAGCGCCGCGCGGCTGGACTCCAGGCGGCGGAGCAGGGCGAGATGAAAGAGAGCGGCGCCGCGGTCGGGACCGGGGAAGTCGCCGGCCAGGCGGTCGAGAGCGACGAGCAGCCGGGCGAGGGCGCCGGCGTACACCGCATCGAGGTCGTAGTCCACCGTGGGGACGAGCCGGCGCCGCGGGAACGCCGCGTCGAGCTCGGGGAATCGCTCGCGTACCAGGCGCCGGCTGCGGCAGACCGACACCGCGGCCAGGGCGAGGGCGGCGTCGCCTCGCCCCGGCGCGCGCAGCGCGGCGGGGAGGTCGGGCACGCCGATTTCGCGGAAGCGGTCGCGGCCGCAGAACAACTGGACGAGGGACGCGAGGTCGGCGGCGGAGTTGTTGAAGGGTGTCGCCGTGAGGAGCGCGACGCGGCGGCCGGCCGTGAGATCCGCCAGGGCGCCGTAGCGTCGGGTGGCCGGATTGCGGAAGCCGTGCGCTTCGTCCACCAGGACGAGGCTCACGGTGGGCGGCAGCCGGGGCACCCCGCGCGCGAGCTGGGTGTGGGAGTGCAGTGTCAGTGGAACGCCCGTGTCGTCGGACGCGCGACGCCACTCGCCTTTCAGCGCGGCCGGGACGACGGCGACGGCTTCGCCGCCCTCCTGCCGCTCGAGGCTGGCGAGCGCGAGTGCCACGAACGTCTTCCCCACGCCGACGCCGTCGGCGAGCAGCACCCCTCCGAAGCGACGCAGGATGGCGCGGCAGCGGACGACGGCGTCGGCCTGGTGGGGCAGCAGCCAGGGCGGTAACGGTTCGTCGGCGGCCGGCAGGTCCAGAGGATCGAGCAGGCCGTCGAGCACCGAGCGCGCGGCGCGCTCCGGGGTCGCCGTCTCCGCGAGCGTGAGGGCCGGGAAGAGCGGGTCAGCAATGCCCGCCAGCGTCTCGGCGCAGAGTGTCGCCCAGGTACGTGAGGAGCTGACACGTCTCCGGGGCGAGGCCGAGAGCGAGGGCGGCGTGCGCATCGAGATCATCGGCATTCCAGCCGTCGCCGCCCGTCGCCTCGGCCGCGATCGCGGCGAGGGAACGGACGGCCGGCGAGGTGCGATGGGCGGGGAGCGGCAATGCGCCGACCGTAAAGGCGCTGAAGCGGAACATGCCGCCGCTGGCGCGCTCGGCGAGCGCGGCGGCCACGTTCCGCACGGGGGCGCTGTTCAGGTAGGCCGCGAGCCACTGCGCGGTGAACGCATCGGGGACGGCGACGCCGTAGCAGGTGTTCAGTGGAATCGGGTCGCGCGGCGCCGTGCGGCACAGCGGCGCGGCTTCGAGGCGTCCCGCGATATCGCGCCAGATCACCAGCCACGCGCTGCGGAGCAGGTCGGTGCGAAACAGGGCCCAGGCGGGCGCCCCGCGCGCGTCGGCGCGGCGGGCCAGGCGGCCCGAGAACGGCGCCAGGTAAGCCGCCACGTCCTGCGGCGGCTCGGCGAGCGCCGCACCGTGCTCGTCGAGGGCCGCGAGCAGCCAGGCGCTGGGTGTCACGACGAACGGAGCGACGTCGCGTCCGAGCACGGCCGGGCACCGGCACGAGGCCGGCAGTTCGTCGCGGCGCCGCTCGCCGCGCAGGAAGATTTCGTTCGCGCCCGTCTTCACGCCCAGCACGGGCTTGAATGCCGCGCCGAGCCTCGGACCGGCGCGCAGCACCAGCCGGATCGCGCGCACGATGTCGCCGGGAAGCGCGAGCCAGGGTGCGCGGGACGGCGCTTCGTCCAGCCCGAGGTCGCGCTGCCCCGCCGCGCCCACCACCACGCGTCCGGAAGCACCCGCGACGCTCACCTCCGCCACGGCGTCCGCGGCCGGCGCGCCTTTGCGGAGCACTAGGATCAGCGGGAACACGGTGGCCGCGAACCCGGAGCCTGCCTGATGGGCGCGGTCGGCCAGGGCCGTGACGGTCGCGGTGCGACGGATGAGCGCGCGCAGGGGGCCCGCGTACCCGGCGCGCAGCAGCTTGCTCGGCACCAGGAACCCGACGACGCCCCCGGGCTTCACGAGGGCCAGCGCGCGCTCGACGAAGGCGACCGACAAGTCGGGGAGGTGGGCGAAGCCGCGATGCTCGGCGGCCGCCCGGTAGGCCTCGTAGCGGCGCGCCAGGGCGGTGCGGGTCGTGAGGGGCAGGCGCTCGCCGCGGATCCACGGCGGGTTCCCGACCACGACGTCGAATCCGCCTTCGGCCATGACCGGGGCGAAGTGGACGTCGTAGGCGAAGAAAGGGAGCGCCTCCTCGGAAGTGATGCGCCGGCGGGCCGCCGCCAGCTCGCGACGCTCGCGGCGCCAGGCGGCGATCCGGCGTGCCGTCCCCGGCGCCCGACGCACGCGCTGGCCGAACAGGTCGCGCCCCGCGGTGGCGGCCGCGTCGGCGAGGCGCGCCGTGAGGACCGCGATGCCGGCGTCGGCCGCCTCGAGCGCGAGGGCGCGCTCGTCGGCGCGGAGGGCACGGGCGAGGGCTGCCTTGTCGCGCCCCGAAGCGCCGAAGTATGCCGCGCGGCGCTCGGCGACGGCCCGGACGCGCGCCGCGGCGGGACTGTGCAGCTCCCGGGCCGGATCGAGCGGCGACAGAAGGCTGTCGCCCTGGCGCAGGTTCTGGTCGAGGTTGGGCAGCGGCGCGACGTCCGCGAGCCGGGCATCGTCGTCGACCAGCAGGGCGAGCCAGAGCCGCAGCTCCGCAAGGCGCACCGCCATGGGATCCAGGTCCACGCCGAAGAGGTTGTCGCGCACGATCGCCCGGCGCCGCTCCGCAGGCCGCTCCTCGGGACAGCGCTCCGCGCGCGCCCGCTCCAGGCGCCGCAGCACCTCGAGCAGGAAGGCGCCCGAGCCCACGGCCGGATCGAGGACGCGGATGCGCGCGATCGCGGCCGCGTCCCGTCCCGGGAGGGCGGCGGCCAGCGCCCGGCCCACCGTCGCCTGAAGCAGGTGGCGCGGCGTGAAGTAGGTGCCCTGCTGCCGGCGCCGGTCGCGCACCATCACGCCCTCGAAGACGCGCCCGAGCATCTCCGGGTCCACGGCGTCGGCGTCCTCGCTCTCGCGAACGGTGAAGTGGAACCGCTCGAACAGCTCGTCGAACAGGGTCCGCCACGTCTCGTCGTCGAGCGCGGCGCCGGGGAACCGGCGTTCGATGGCGTGGCGCTCGAACAACCCGCCGTTGAGGAACGGCAGGTCCCCGAGCGCGCGGGCGGCCCGCGAGCGCCGCTCGGGCGGCGCGTTCAGCACGCCGAAACACAGCGGCTCGAACACGCTGCGGTGAAAGGGGTGGCCGCGACCGAGCGCTGTGTCGAGGAGCGACGGTAGGAAGTCGCTCGGCCCCAGCCACCCCCGGCTCTGGACGAAGTAGAGGAACAGGAGGCGCGTCATCAGCACCAGCGCGAGATCGCGGCGCTCCGCCGGGGTGGCGCGCGTCATGCCGGTGAGCCGCTCCGCCGCCAGCGCGTGGAAGCGGGAGAAGTCGCGGAAGAAGCGACGCGTCAGGCCTTCCGCCTCCAGCACCTCGGCGGCGCGCACCGCCAGCCCCACCGCTGAGTCCCGCGGGCCCGGCGCGAGTCCGCCCAGGATCTCGGCCGCGACGGGGCTCGGCGGGCGCAGCGCGATGCGCAGCTGCCGGGCGGCGAAGCCGCCGTTGCGCGGGGCGACACCGGCCACGGCGAGGGTGGTCGCGCGCGTGTCCAGCACCAGCAGCAGACCGTGCTCTCCAGGCGTGGCGCGGGCGAGCCGCTCGGTCGCCGCCGCCACCTGGGCGCGCGTGGGCGTGTCGGCCATCAGGCCGTAGAGGGTGAAGCCGGCGTGGCGCCCGACGATGGCCGCGCGGCGGACGCCGAGCCCCGGCGCCTCGAGGCCGAGCCGGGCGCGCGCCGCCGCGGTGATCTCGTCGCCGCCCGGCGCGTAGCCGAGGCCGGCGGCGAGCTCGAGCAGGTCGTCGAGCGACGCGAGGCGCGCGAGCAGCTGCGGCGTGACGGCCAAGCGGTGCGCTCCCGGGTGGGTCCACGCACACGATGGCAAACACAACGGCCGGTGGAGTCACCGGCCGTTGCACTGCGGAGCGAATCGTTGCGCGGGCCACGGGCCCGCGCCCGTCCCGGGAACGTCAGGCCGTCGCGGCGCCCCGCTCCAGCACGCCCGTCTCCCGCCGGTCGGCCCTGAGCAGCAGCAGCGCGAAGACGAAGCCGACCACCCCCAGCGTGGCGAACATCACCATGCTCGCCGAGTAGTTGTGCGTCGCGACCCGCAGCCTCCCGTTGAGCCACGGGAACAGCGCCAGCCCCGCGTTCTGGATCATCGTCATCAACCCGAACGCGGTGCCCGTGACGTTCTTCTCCACGATCAGCGGCACCGACGGCCACATCGCCGCCGGCACCAGCACGAACGCGGCGCCCAGCAGGATCATCGGGATGTACGGCGGCACCAGGGTGAAGCCGAGCACCAGGTAGCAGGGGATCATCATCAGCGCGCCCAGCACCATCAGCGAAGCCCGGCGCCCGATCCGGTCCACCAGCCCGCCGGCGAAGGGCGCGAAGCACATCGAGGCGAAGATGATGATCGAGGTGGTCCCGCCCGCCGTCGAGAACATGTGCAGGTAGTCCCGGAACACGGCCTCGAGGAAGCTGCCCCCGCCCCCGGTCGTGAGCGGCATCGCCCACTTCTCGTGGAAGAAGTCGGTCGAGAGCGCGGTGAAGGGGAAGATGGCCGAGTAGAACGTCACGCACAGCAGCACCACGTACCAGTACGCGGGCGTGAACTTCTTCACGTCGGCCAGGACGATCTTGTCTCCGGCGCCGGCCTCGGCCAGCCCCAGCATCTTCTCGCCGTGCCGGTCCATGACGAAGTACGCCACGTTGGTGAAGAAGCTGAGAACGCACAGCGCCGCGGCCACCCACAGGGCAGCCTGCCAGCCGAAATGGCTCGAGATCGAGGACTCGCTGTTGAAGCTGAACAGCGTCCCGAGCCGGGCGATGGCGAGCGTGATGCCGAAGGAGAGCGCGAGCTCCTTGCCCCGGAACCAGCGCGCCAGGATCGCGCTCTGCGCCACGATCAGCGACTCGGACCCGGCACCGAAGATGAACCGCCCCGCGGCCGCGATGCCGAAGGAGGGGGCGATGGCCACGATGCACGCGCCGAGCACCACGAGCGCCGAGAGGATCAGGCTCGCCAGCCGAGTGCCGATCCGGTCGATCATCAGTCCGGAGAGCGCCACGCAGATGATCGCGGCGATGGAGTAAATGGTGTACAGCCCGCCGATCGCCGCCTGATCGGTGTGCCACGCCTGCATCAGGGTCGGACCGAGCGCCCCGATGCTGTCGTACGCGAAGTAGCTCCCGAACGGCAGCAGACCCACGAACAGCAGCACCGTGTACCGGTACGCGCCGCGCGATGGATGGAACCAGCCTGCTTCGGCCTGAATTGCCTCGGTCATTCGACCCCCGAACCCGTCGGACAGCATGGTGGCACTATAACGACATCATCGTGAGAGGTGAGAAGTGAGGCGTGAGAAGCTGAGGTGAGACGTGAGGGGTCGAGAAGCGTGAGAGGATGTGGGGCCGCCTCTCACGCCATTCGCCCTCTCACCCTCACCTGAACCTCTCACCCCTCACGTCTCACTTCTCACCCAGAACCTTGATAATCACCCTCTTCTTCCGCTGCCCATCCCACTCGCCGTAGAAGATCCGCTGCCAGGGACCCAGGTCCAGCTCGCCCCTGGTGACGGGAACGATGACTTCGTGCCCGACGGTCATCGAGCGCAGGTGCGCGGCCGCGTTGTCCTCGCCCGTTTCGTTGTGGTGATAGCGGGCCGGCTCCCACGGCGCGATCGTGTGCTCCAGCCAGTGGAGGATGTCCCGCCACAGGCCGCTCTCGTGGTCGTTGACGAACACCGAGGCGGTGATGTGCATGGCGGAGACGAGCACGAAGCCCTCGGCGATCCCGCTCTTCCCCACCTCGGCGGCCACCTCGTCGGTGATATCGATGATCTCCTGGCGCTGCCTGGTCTGGAACCACAGGTAGTGCGTGTGCGCGGTCATGGGCCTCCCCGCCCCTGGAAACGGAGGATTGCTCCGGGGCCGCCTCGAATGCGAGATTCTTCGCACTCCAAACGGGAGCAGTCACGGTGTCGCAAGCACAGGCCTCGCCGCGCTGGGCGCTGATCCTCGGCGTCTCCAGCGGATTCGGGGCGGAGTGCGGAATCGCGCTCGCCGGCGCCGGCTACGAGATCTGCGGCGTCCACCTCGACCGCAAGGCGTCCCTGCCCCAGGTCGAGCAGGTGAAGGCCGCGATCGAGAAGCTGGGGCGCCGCGCGCTTTTCTTCAACGTCAACGCCGCCGACGCGGAGAAGCGCACCGAAGTGCTCGACCGGCTGCAGGCAGAAGGCGCGCGGGTCGGAGTGCTACTGCACTCCCTCGCCTTCGGTGCGCTCAAGCCGTTCATCGGCGACGACGCCGTCAACGAGCAGCAGATGGACATGACGCTGACGGTCATGGCCCACAGCCTCGTGTACTGGACTCAGGACGCGTACCGGCGCGGGCTGCTGGGCCCCGGCGGCCGAGTGTTCTCGATGACCTCTTCCGGCTCGACCCGGGCCATCGCGTCGTACGGCGCCGTGTCGGCGGCGAAGGCGGCCCTGGAGTCCCACACCCGGCAGCTGGCCTACGAGCTGGCCGAGCACGGGATCGCGGTGAACGCCATCCGCGCGGGCGTGACCGACACGCCGGCGGCGCGGAAGATCCCCGGAAGCGACAAGCTGTTCGAAGGGGCCGCGAAGAAGAACCCGGGCAAGCGGCTGACCACGCCGAAGGACGTCGCCGGGGCGCTGGTCGCACTCTGCAGTCCCGAGGCCGGCTGGCTCACCGGGAACGTGATCAACGTGGATGGCGGCGAGGAGATCTCAGCCGGATGAGCGCGCATCGAGGAGCTTCAGCTCGCTCTCGATGCCGTCGAGCTGCGCCAGCAGCTCCTGCACGTGGTCGGTCGTCGGCACCGGCACGCCCTCGCGGCTGAACATCGTGGCCACGAGCGCGTCGGTGTATCCCACGACCGCGTTCGCGACCCCGCGATCCAGCACCCGGTTGATGCGCAGCACGGAAGGCAGCTGCTGCCGCACCGGGAGGGCGACCAGGATATCGGCCAGATCCTTGGTGAGCAGTTCCCGCAGGTACTGCAGCTCCTCCACCACCTCTCCGGCAGCGAGACCACGCACGGCGGCAAGGCGTCCGTACAGCTCGGTGGCGGCGAACCACGGGTCGTCCGCCTCGTGACGCATGGGGCCGCTCATGTGGGCCAGCAGGTTCACGATGAGCTTGAGAAGGCGCTCGGTGGCGGGGAGGCCGAGCATGACGGCGCCGGACTGGCGGGCCGCCAGGAAGCGGGCCCACTTGGTGACCAGGTCGTCCCGCAACGCCATGATGCGGCGCCCCACGACGATCAGCGATGGGGCCGAGGTCCGAAGCGGTTGGGTGGCCACCGGCGGGGAAAGCTAGTCCCGTGAGCACCCCCCGGCTAGCGTCGGTCGCGCTGACGGGGTGCGACGGCGGCCCGCTGAGGGTGGACGTGCGGACGGGGGCCCGGCGGGGGGAGGCACGGCCGGCCGTGATCATCTGCCACGGCTTCAAGGGGTTCAAGGACTGGGGGTTCTTCCCGCACGCCGCCGAGCGGCTGGCGCGAGCCGGATTCGCGGCCGTCTCGTTCAACTTCTCGGGCAGCGGCGTCGGGGCCGACGGCGAGACCTTCGGCGAGCTGGAGCGCTGGGGGGGACAGACGGTCAGCGGCGACCTGGCGGACCTGGCGGCGGTCGTGGACCACGTGGCGTCGGAGGGAGCGCCCTGGATCGGCCTCCTCGGCCACAGCCGCGGCGGGGGGACCGCGGTGCTGCACGCGGCGCGCGATGCCAGGGTGAGGGCGCTGGCGACGTGGGCGGCGGTGAGCCGGTACCGGTTCTGGTCCGAGGAACAGGCGGCGGAGTGGCGGCGCGACGGCCGGCTGGACGTCGTCAACACACGGACCGGCCAGGTGCTGCCGCTCCGGCCGGACCTTCTCGACGACGTGGAGGCGGGCGAGGCGGGCGCGCTGAATATCGTCGCCGCGGCGTCGCGGATCCGGGTCCCGTGGCTGATCGTGCACGGGGACGCCGACGAATCGGTGCCGGTGGACCACGCGCACCGGCTGCTGCGGGCGGGGGCGCCGGCCGGCGCGCGGCTGCTGCTGGTCGAGGGCGCGGGCCACACGTTCGGGGCCCGGCACCCGTGGGCCGGGAGCAGCGCGGCCTTCGATCGCGTGCTCGAGGAGACGGTGGGGTTCTTCTCCGCGGCTCTGTCCTGATCCCCGCAACGCGAACGGCCCGAGGGCTTCGGTCCCCGGGCCGTTCCAGTTCGCGTGGTGCGATCGCGGTTAGAAGCCGGCTTCCCTCAGCTCCTCGAGGTCGCGGTCCACAGGCAGGGACACGCGCTCCAGCAACTCCTCGCGACGGCGCTTCCACAGCAGGCCCGCTGCGGCCAACGCCGCGACGGCCAGCAGGCTGACTCCGAAGATCCGAATACGCCCTCCTGGTGTGGGTTCGTACAAATCTAAACGGGCGCGCAAGCGCCCCGGGTTCGCGCCGCTCTTGTCGGTGGCACGGCGCGCCGTGTTACTTCCTGCTCCAACGTAAGTATCAGGCGTCACTCGGGCGTCACGCGGGCGTTAGGACGGTGCGAACGCTGCCCGACGGCCGCGGAGGAGGGTCCAGCTGGAGCGAGTGGAGCCGTTCGCCGAGCGCGTGCGCGCCGCCCTCGCCGCGCGCGCGAGCGTGAGGGTCGAGCGGCCGGAGGCGCGACGGGCCGCCGTCGCGGTCCTGGTCACTCGGGACGCCGACCCCTCCATCCTGTTCATCAAGCGCAGGGTGAGGGCGGGAGATCCGTGGTCGGGCCAGATGGCGCTTCCGGGAGGCTTCGCCGCACCGGGCGACGCCTCGCTCTCGGCCACGGCGCGCCGGGAGACCGAGGAAGAAACCGGGATCGCCCTGGCCGAAGAGCCGGTCGGCGCGCTCGACGACGTCAGCCCGCGCACGCCGTTTCTGCCCCCCCTCGTGGTAACGCCGTTCTTCTTCGTCGTCTCCGGGCGGCTGCCCGCCTCCCCGGGCGCGGAGGCCGAGGAGGCGGTATGGCTCCGCATTGCGGATCTGTACGATCCGCGGCTGCGGCGGCCCTTCCGGCTGGAGCTTCACGGCGCCGCACGGGAGTTCGACTCCATCGTCATCGGAGACTACACGATCTGGGGGCTCACCGAGCGGGTGCTGCACCAGCTGAGGGGCCTGGCGGGAATCTGAGAAGGGTCAGCCCTTGCGGGAGTGCTCCAGCGCCTGCAGGAGTGCCGCCAGCCGCCGGTCCCGTGCTTCGCGGATCAGGTCCAGCTTGGCGCCGTAGGTCCGCTCGATGTGGGCCGTGAGCGCTGACAGCTGCTCCGGCTCGAGCTTGGTCCACTGCGCCAGGCTTCCCCACCATCCCTCGAACGAGACCAGCAGCTGCTCCAGGAAGACCTTGACCCCGCCGTCACCCGCCCCGAGGTGGTAGGTCAGGTGCGGTCCGGCCGCGGCCCATCCGAGGCACGGGCCAAGGGAGACGGCGCGGTCGATGTCGTCCACCTCGATGACGCCCGAAAGCACGAGGTCGATGCACTCCCGCCAGACGGCCGCGGCGATGCGGCCCACGGCATTCCCGGGCACCTCGCGCTTGAGGGTGATCGGGATGCGACCGAGCGCGCGGAGCCAGTCCTGGATCACCGCCACCGTCTGCGGAGCCGTGAACTTGCCCGGTACGACCTCCACCAGGGGAATGAGCTCCGGCGGGTTGAGCGGATGCGCGACGACGCAGACCTGCTGGTCGCGACACCGGGCCGCGATCTCGGTGATGGGGAGCCCGCTGGAGGAGGAGCTGAGGATCGCCTGGGGGCGGGCCACCTGGCCCAGGTTCTCGAACAGGCGCTGCTTGGCGGGGAGGTCTTCGTGGATGGCCTCGATGACCCAATCGGCGTCCCCGCACGTCTGGAGGAGCGAGCGGCCCAGGCGCGTGTGGCCGAGGCCGATCTCCACCGTCGCCAGGGGCGCGCGACCCAGCGCGGCCAGCGCCCGGGCGCGACGCCCAACTTCGTCCAGCGCGCGGGCGCCGGCATCCCCCCCGGTGTCGAAGAGCGTGCAGTCCCATCCGGCCGACGCGCACAGCGCCGCCCAGCCGCGGCCGATACTGCCCGCGCCGACGATCGCGACTCTATTGGGAAGGGCCTGGGGCGAAATCATCCGCCGAAGAAACTAGGCGCGAAAATCCGACTTCGTAAGCCAGCGCCCGAAGAGGAGGCGCAGCAACCACTCGTGAACGGGGGTCAAATCCACGGTTCGGTAGACGTGGACCGGAGGATCGGCCGGCCGGCCCGTCACGGTCTCGCCGCGCCCCACCCCCTCGGCCAGGTTCACCACCAACGGCAGCGTCTCCGCGCTCCCCCAACCCGGCGTGAGCGCCAGCGCGACGGCGAGCGGGTCGTTGATCACGGCGCCAGGAAGTCCCTCCTGGTGCCGATGGAATCGCACGTAAAAGCCCAGCAGGCGGCCCAGCCACCGGGCTTCGGGGTCGGCGCTGCGGGCCAGCTTCTCCACACCTTCGGCGGTGATCACGAGCCGGCGCGTCACGTCCAGTCCGACCAGCTCCGTCCCGAGTCGGGCGGCGAACACCTCGCCCGCGGCTTCCGGGTCGCACCAGACGTTGAACTCGGCCAGCCCCCCGGAATTGCCTGCGGCCGCGATGTTTCCTCCCATGGCGACGTGGCGCACCACCCTGGAACGCAGGAACGCAGCATCGTTGCGCAAGGCCAGCGCCAGGTTCGTGAGGGGGCCCAGCGTCACCAGGGTTACGGGCTCGCCGGCGGCGCGGAGCGCGTCGAGGATGCCGGTGGGCGACGGCACGACGGCTTCCGCGGGCGGCAGGTCGTGGTCGCCCAGCCCCTCGGAGCCGTGGGTCTCCTTGGCCGTCAGCAAGGGGCGACGCAGCGGGCGGTCGGCGCCGGCGAAGACCGGGGCGCGAGAACCGGCCCGGTCGAGCACCACGCGCGCGTTGCGGGTGGCGCGGTCCACGGTGGTGTTGCCGTACGTCGTGGAGACGGCGAGCAAACGCACGCCGTCGGCGCGCGCCGCGAGGATCAGCGCGAGCGCGTCGTCAATGCCGGGATCCGTGTCGATGACGAGGGGGAGCGTCACGTTCCGGCGTACAGCACACGCGCCAGCAGCGCCAGCTCCGGCTGCGCGCCGGGCACCCAGCAGATGTCGTTGATCAGCGCGGCGGGAAGCGTCGAGCTTCCCAGGCGCTTGGCGAGCCGCGGGACCTGCGCCGCGTCGAGCACCCAGGCGTCCACGTGGCGGCTGGCGATCGCCATCTGGATGGCGAGACGCGCCGCGGGGCCGCAATTGGGGCAGGTGGAGCTGACCAGGAGGCGCAGCGTGACCGGGTTCCGCAGCTCCGAAAGCACTTTCACGGTGCCCGGCGCGAGCCCGGTCTCGGACCGCGAAACGTCGAAGATCGCGTTGACGAGGATCGGGAGCTCGTAGCCGGCGGGAGACCCGGCCAGATGCACGCCGCCGAGTGCGGCCCCGCGAACAGTGATGGCGACCGGGAGATCGTCGGCGAGGTCGGCCGGCAGGGGTTCGGGGGCCATGGTGAGCCGCAGCTTGGGCGACAGGGACGCCAATTCGCCCAGCAGCTCCTCCACGCGCCGCGCCGCTCCCATCCCTTCCTCGTCGTGGGGATGGGGAGGAAGCGAGAGCGCCAGCTCCACTTCTCCCGCCAGCCCGTGCTCGAACGCGCGGGACAGGCCCAGGCGGTCGAGCGCGGGGAGGACGGCGGGATTGCTCATGGGCGGCGGGGCTACTTCACCCCTCCGTGCGTGTCGATGTAGTCCTGGCGCCGCTCGTCGGCCGCGTTGAGGTAGATGAGCCGGTCGCGGACCATGCGCGCGACGAGACCGTCGATGAGGCGCCCCTTGTCCGAGGCCGACGTGGCCCGGTAGTACATCATCCGGTCCCACCACCAGCTCACGGCGTCGTGCACCCGCGCCAGGCCGTGCCCCTCGTCCACGTTGAACGTGTCCAAGGCCGCTTGGATCTTCGGGTCCGACAGCGGGCGAATGTAGTCCCACACCTTGGCGTCGGGGATGGTATCGAAGTCCACCACGACGCCGGCTTTGTGCAGCTCGGGCACCGCGATCTCCCGGATGAGCCGGTAGATCTCGGCACCTTCCTCGAAGCTGGAGTCGATCAGGGTGCTCGCGATCAGGCTGCCGATCGGCGGATACCAGGATTTCTGCGCGTTGCGCAGAATCGCCGCGTCGAGCACCCGCTTGAACATCGGATCGCCGGTCCGCAGCCCGACGAGCGCGCCGCGCATACTGACGGGAATCGAGTCCGGCCGGCCGAGAGAGTCGAAGCGCCAGGCGCGCTGCAGCTCGACCTGGAACAGCTTCTCCGACAGCGTGTGGTGGTTCGTGAGGATGTCCAGCCCGATGCTGTTGCGGGAGGGCGTCGAGCCGAGCAGCCCGAACACCGTCTTCAGCCGGCCCCACCAGTAGTCGAAGGTCGCGTCGCTGTAGAACTGCTCGATCCCCGCCTGCAGCGTGTGGATCTGGTTCCCGACGTCGGCGATGTAGTGCATCGCGTTGCCGCCGTACAGGTAGCTGAGCATCTCCGAGCCGGGCTGGCCCGAGAGCAGCGCGATGTACGCGAGATCGGTGTACATCTGCGCGTTCGCTT
The DNA here is from genome assembly GCA_963806755.1 of uncultured Gemmatimonadales bacterium. Classification (GTDB taxonomy): domain Bacteria; phylum Gemmatimonadota; class Gemmatimonadetes; order Gemmatimonadales; family JACORV01; genus Fen-1245. The sequence continues at coordinate 166,502 of CAWDZR010000029.1, read as the reverse complement.
CGGCGTACGACTCCACCGAATCGGTCGGGTAGCCGATGGCGATGACGAAGTTCCACGGCGTCACCGACAGGACCGAGGAATTGCTCGAGTGGGGCTCGTGGTTCAGGCCGATGTGCGCATGCGCCTGGCTCGAAAGGCCGGTCAGCCGGCCCCAGTTGAGCGTCATCGGGTCCATCGGCACCGTGTCGCCGTGGGCGGTCAACACGACCTGGCCGTTGGGCCCGCGGAACAGCCGGTCCTGATTGCGACGGTCAATGTCGGGAAAGACGGAGCCCATTTCGAGCGCCGTGGCGATCGTCACCTTCTGGCCGGAGGCGTAGGGCGGCGTCGGGTCGAGCGCGGCGTCGGCGCGGGAGCGTGCGCGATAGACGGCCGCGAAGGAATCCACGCCCAGCACCTTCGCCTCGGGATTGGTCATCAGGAAGATCTTGAACGCATTGGCGTCGAACGCCACGGCGGTCGGGTAGCGCTTGAGAAATGCGGCGCGCAGCGCCGGATCCGTGATGGCCGCGGCCCGCCCGTAGAACCAGAGGCGGAACCGGGACAGGTCGGCGTCGGCGGCCCCGTTGACCGTCTGGGTGCGGATCGCGGGCACGGCAGCCGCGCTCTTGAAGTCCTTCAGGGCCTCCACCGGCACGATGGAGTGGATCCAGATGCCGTAGGCCAATGCCGCCGTCGGAGCGGCGAGGAGCGCGGTGATGAAGGACAGGCGCGCGATGCGCCGGGACGGTGCGAGCATGGCATTCCTCCTGAGACTGAGCACGTAGTCCGCCCCCGACCGGAGCAATCGGCGTACCAGCGGACCCATTTCGGCCCGGGCGGCCGGGAGGAACGGCGTCCGGGGGGCTGGTTTGAAGCTGGCGCCCGGCGTCCGGAAGCGCCAATCGAGCGCCGGCCGTGCTGGCGGCCGAGCGGTGCCCGCCCTAAGTTCACCACCATGAGCGAGGTCGAGCAGTTCGCCAGTGGCGAGGGGCGCCGCATACTCGTCGTGGACGACGACGAAGCGGTGTTGAAGGGGTTGGGCGAGTACTTCGCCCGCCTGGGGTACGACGTCGTTCGTGCCGCGACCGGGAAGGCGGGACTCACCGCGTTCCAGACGCAGGAACCCGACGTCACCATACTCGACCTGCGGCTGCCCGACATCGACGGCCTGCAGGTGCTGGAAGTCATGCGGCAGAGACGGGCCCTGGTCATCCTCCTCACGGGCTACGGCGACATCCCCACTGCCGTGAAGGCCATGCAACTCGGGGCCGAGAACTTCCTCACCAAGCCCGTGGATCTGCCGCACCTCGTCGCCACGGTCGAGCGGGCCATCGAGAAGCTCGACCTGCGAAGGGAGAACGTCCGCCTCCGCGAGTTGGTGCCGTCCACCCGCCGGCGGATCATCCGGGCGGTCGTAGCGATCGTCGTTCTGGCCGCGGCGGTGCTCGCCGGCCGTTGGGTGGGCGGGCTCGGCAACAGCCCGCAGTCGTTGCCCCAGATCGCGCCGTTGCGCTCCAGTGCGATGCCGCAGGATTCCGCGGCGCCGCGCCCCGACTCGAATGCGGCACGCGGCACGGCTTCGACCCCACAGGCGCCACGGCGCTGAAACGTCCGGGGTCCCCTGCGCGTATGATAGAGCGGGACGGTGATACGTCCCTGTTCCGCAAGCAGAGCGTTCCTCTTGACGATCTGGCCCGCCGCCCGGTGGGCCGTGCGGAAGAAGGCCCGGACGCGAGTCCGGGAATGGCAGCGGGGTCCGGGGCCTCCCAGGCAACGGACCCCGTTCCGTATCCGTGCCTGCCCCGAATACTCGGCCACGACTCGTGCTCTACCTGACCAGCGTGACGCTGCACGTGCTGGCCGCGCTGTTCTGGCTCGGTGGCCTGTTCTTCCTGGCCCTGGTGGGTGCTCCGGTGCTGCGCCGGGTCGAGCCCGCCGAGCTGCGCGCGCGCCTGTTCGACGAGCTGGGACGCCGATTCCGGACGGCCGGATGGGTCGCGATTGCCGTGCTGCTCGCGACCGGCACGCTGATCCTCCGGGCGCGCGGATTCCTCTCATGGTCCGTCCTCGGCCACGCCGCCTTCTGGCACGGCGCGTTCGGCACGGCGCTGGCGATCAAGCTGGTGGCCGTCGCCATCCTGCTCGCGCTCCAGGCATTCCACGACTTCGCCCAGGGCCCTCGGGCAGCGCGGGTCCCGCCGGGCTCGCCCGAAGCCCTGGCCCTGCGGCGGAAGGCGGCGCTGCTCGCGAGACTAAACGCCCTCGTGGCGTTGGTCGTGGTTGTCGCTGCCGTGCGCCTTCCGAGAACGTGAGCGACGAGACTCTATGGGGTCACTGACGCGACAGTCGCGCAACTTGCTCTGGCCTGCGCTGCTGGCAACGGCCGTCGCTGGCTGTGGCAACAAGTCGGCGCGCGCGCCCAACCCACCGCACTACGCGTGGCCGGACAGTTTCGTGTACCGGGTGCAGTACGTGGAGGAGATGCAGAGCGCCACCGCAGTGATGAGCCGGCTCGACGAGCGGGCCGCGCTGCGCTTCGCGGTGCGAAACGACCGGTACCTGGTGTGGAACGACAGCGTGACGAAGACCACGCTGGAAGGCGGGCGCCCAGCCGCGGCGGCGCGACTGAACCCCGAGGACACGCTGCACTACCTGGTGCGGCTTGGCAGGCTCGGCGAGTTCTTCGACGTGGAGCCCGACTGCGATCCCACCGTGGGCGCGTGCGCGGCGGCGTTTCCGTCGGCGCTGCCGTTGGAGCTGCGCCGCATCATTCCGCGGCTGCCGGTATGGTGGGCGCCACGAGGCTATGCGTGGGCCGATACGCTGGCGTTCGACGACCTCCCGCGGCCGGGGGCGGCGCGCGGCGCGGTGCTCACGATCTACCGCGTGCTCGGTGATACGACGTTCGGGGGGCGCCGCTTCTGGGTCATCGGATGGACCTCGGCCAGGCAGGCGTGGCGGCCGGTAGACGGTTCGATGGTGCCCGACCCGGTGACCCGCGAGTATGGGCACGTGCTGGTGGACAAGACGCGGCTGCTGCCGGCGTACGCCCAGTGGTACGGCGCGCTGCCGGCGCCGCCGTCGCTGCGACCGCTGGGCGTGACGGGCACGGGCTATCGCGGCCGCGCGTGGCTGGCCGGCAGCTTCTTCGATTCCCTCCAGGTGGCTCGATGACCGAATCGGTGGCGGTGGCGCTCGAGCGGCTGCTGGTCGCGCTGTTGATCGGCATCCTGATCGGCCTTGACCGGGAGCGCGCCGAGGTGCGGAAGGCGCGGCAGATCTTCGCCGGCGTGCGGACGTTTCCGCTGGTCGCGCTGGCGGGCGCGATCCCGATGCTGCTGCTGGACCGCGCGGGGCCGCTGCTGCTGGCGGTGGCGCTGGTGGCGATCGCGGCGATCGCGGTGGTCTCGTACGTGCGCTCGTCGGCGACCGGGGACATCGGCGCGACGACCGAGGTCGCGGCGGTGGCCACGTTTCTCCTGGGCGCGCTGGCCGGGGCGGGCCAGCTGGTGGTGGCGGGCGCCTGCGGCGTCGCCGTCGCGGTGCTGCTGGTGGCGAAGCCGAAGCTGGAGGGGTTCTCGCGGGCGCTCACGCCGGAGGAGCTGACGGCGGCGCTGGAGCTGGCGGTGATCTCGGTGATCGTGCTGCCGCTGCTGCCCGACCGCGGCTACGGACCGTGGCACGTCCTCGATCCGCGCGAGATCTGGCTGGTGGTGGTGCTGGTGACGGCGCTGTCGTTCGTGGGCTTCATGGCGATGCGGCTGCTGGGCGAGCGCCGTGGCATGGCGGTGACAGGCGCTGTCGGCGGGCTCGTGTCGAGCACCGCAGTGACGATGGCCATGGCCGAGCGCTCGCGGAGCGCTCCGGAGATGGGGCGCGCGGCGGCGGCGGCGGCCATCGTGGCGTCGGCGATCATGCCGCTCAGGGTGGCGGTGCTCGCGGGCGCGGTGAACGCCGGCATCCTGACCCGCCTCTTGCCCGCAGTGCTGGTGATGGCGTTGGCCGGCCTGGTGGCGGCGTGGCTGCTGTCGCGGCGGCGCCCGGACGAACCCGCGGAGTCCGGCGCCCGGATCCGGAACCCGTTCAGCCTGGTGGCGGCGCTCAGCTTCGCGGCGATCTACGCGGTCGTGCTGATGGTGGTGCGCGGGGCCACGGAGTACCTGGGCGTGGGAGGAACCTACGCTGCGGCGGGGCTGTCGGCGGTGGCCGACGTGGACGCGGTCACGATCGCCTTCGCGCGGCTGGGTCCGGGCGACCTGGCGTGGCGCGTGCCCGCGGCCGCCGTGACCGTGGCGGCCGTGGTCAACACGCTGGTCAAGCTGGGGATCGGCCTGGGCATGGGCGCCGGCCGGTTCCGGCGCTACGTGGCCGTATCGCTGGGCGCGATGGCCGCGGTGGGGACGGCGGCGGGAGTGGCGGTGTACGCCTCGTTCTGACGCCGCGGCGTCAGCGCTCCGGCGCGTCGTCGGTGCCGAAGAAGCTCTGGTCCATCTGCCAGCTCGCGGTGCGCCGCTCGGGCGGCAGATTGGCGCGGTACATGATCACCCTCGCGCGCTCGAGGGTGATGAGCCCTCCGGCGATCATCCGGTCGATCTCCGGCAGGATCGCGGCGATGCGCTCCTCCGTCTCGACGCACTCGATGACGATCGGCAGGTCGAGGGAGAGCACCTCGATCCGGTCCGTCCTGAGGTGCGCCGTGGCGCCGAAGCCCATGACGGCGCGCAGCACCGTCGCCCCCGCGTAGTGTCGCGATCGCAGCAGCTCGACGATCGCCTCGTACAGCGGCTTGCCGTCGAACTTGTCCCGCTCGCCGATGTGGATCCGCATCAGCACGCGCTCGCCCTTGAAGCCGTGCATCGCGTGGGCCGCCGATTCCTGGGTCATGACTAGAGCCTCCGCCGGAGATCGAGCGCCGCGCGGGCAAGGCCGAAGCCGAGGAACGTGCCGGCCAGGGCGAAGGCGACGCTGAGGGCGATGTACCAGGCCGCGCGGTGGTAGTCTCCCTCTTCGACGAGCGCGGCCGTCTCGTACGTGAAGGTCGAGAAGGTGGTGTAACCGCCGCAGAAGCCCGTCGTCAACAGGGCGCGCACCTCGGGACTGACGGCGGGCGTGCCGAGGGCGTAGCGCAACAGGAAGCCGAGGACGAACGATCCCGAGACGTTGATCGCGAGGGTGCCGATGGGGAACGTGGCGCCCGTCCGCTGCTGGATGAGGGTGCCGAGCGCGAGCCGCAGGACCCCGCCGGCCGCGCTGCCGACGGCCACCCACAGGTACAGGGACAAAAAAAGACTCCGACTGAGGATTGGTCAGGTAGGAGTCATCAGCGTGACGTCCGCGGTTCCGGGTGAACTCCATCACCCTGCGGCATGGCCGCCCGGCCCAAACTTATCGGACCGCCCGGGCCCACGGCAACCGGGAGACCCTGCCCTAGTACGCCCTCACGTCGCGGATCTGGTCCAGGCGGACGACCATGCGCTCGCCGCTGTCGCGCCGCCGCGCCTCGAGGTAGTGGGTCCCCCCCTCGCGGTACCAGGTGCGGGGCAGCACCTCGACGGGCCCCTGATCCAGGACCAGCTGAACCAGGCCGCGCATGATCATGGCGGCTTCGAGCTTGTTGTGAAGGTGCTGCGAAAGCGGGCCGCCGGGCGCGGAGGGGCGGTGCGCGGCGTCGAGGTCCATGGGCGTGCGGCTCCCGGCTGGTCGTTCCAAGGGCAAGAAGCGGGGACGATATTGAGCAACTACGCGCCGGCTGTCCGTGAGGTTGGTCACGGCGCGGCCGGCGCCTCGCGCCCCCGAGCCGCCGCACTATACTTCCCCCCATGCTCCGCCTGGCCGTGGCCCAGTTCAAACCCGCCAAGGGAGAGTACGCCCAGAACATCCGGCGCCTGGGGACCCTGTTCGGGCAGGTGGCCGAGTGGCCGCAGCCGCCGGACCTGATGATCCTGCCCGAGGCGGCCCTCACCGGATACCTCATCGAGGGTGGGGTCCGGGAGGTGGCCGTTCCGGCCGGCACGCTGTTCGACGACCTGGTGGCGCAGCACCAGGTGGCCGGGGCGCCGCCGTTCGATATCGCGATCGGCTTCTACGAACGGTGGCGCGACCGGCTGTACAACTCCGCGATGTATGCCTCCCTTGGCGGAGCGGAGCCGCGCGTCCTGCACGTGCACCGCAAGGTGTTTCTGCCCACGTACGGCGTGTTCGACGAGGAGCGCTTCGTGGAGGCGGGGCACGAGGTGGAGGTCTTCGACACCCGCTGGGGCAAGGCGGCCATCCTGATCTGCGAGGACGCGTGGCATTCGCTCACGTCCACCGTGGCCGCGCTGCGGGGCGCGCAGCTCGTGATCATCCCGTCGGCGTCGCCGGCACGCGGTGTCGCGCCGCGCGAGGGGACGCTGTCGCGGCCCGACAATCTCTCCAAGTGGGACCGCGTCGCGCGCGACACCGCGGAGGAGCACGGCGTCTGGGTCGCGGTGGCGCAACTGGTGGGCTTCGAGGGAGGCAAAGGGTTCGCGGGCGGCTCGGTGGTGGTCTCGCCGCGGGGCGAGGTGGTGGCGCGGGGGCCGCTGTGGGACGAGGCGCTCATCGAGGCGTCGGTGGACCTCGCGGAGATCGCGCGCGCCCGCGCCGACCTGCCGCTGCTGGCCGATCTCGAGACCAAGCTGCCCCACCTGTTGGGCTCGCTGTCTCGCCCGTCGGGTTCGGGGCGCGAGTTCGCGCCGGGCGCCGGCGGGCCCCGCGCCGCGGCGCCGCCGGCGGACGCCGCACCCGCCGTCGTGGCGCGCGGGGCGGCCGAGCGCGATCCGCTGGCCATGGACTGCCCGCTGGCCGAGCGGTGGCTCGTCGAGTTCCTGCGGGCGGAAGTGTGCGAGCGCCGGAGCTTCGAGCGCGCGGTGATCGGGCTCTCGGGAGGCGTGGACAGCGCGGTGGTCGCGTTCCTGGCCGCGAAGGCCCTCGGCAAGGACAACGTGTGGGCCTTCATGCTCCCCTACCGGACGTCCAGCCCCGAGAGCCTGGCGCACGCGCAGCTCGTGGTGGACGCGCTGGGCATTCACGCCCGCACCATCGAGATCACGGCCCCGGTGGACGGCTACCTGGCCGCCGCCGAGCCTGACGCGGATCCCCAGCGGCGCGGCAACGTGATGGCGCGGATGCGGATGATCGTCCTGTTCGACCAGGCGAGCAAGCTGCGGGCGCTCCCGCTCGGCACCGGGAACAAGACCGAGCGGCTGTTCGGCTACTTCACCTGGCACGCCGACGATTCGCCGCCCATCAATCCGCTGGGCGATCTGTTCAAGACGCAGGTCTGGGAGCTGGCGCGGCACCTGGGCGTCCCGCGGACGATCATCGAGAAGCCGGCGACGGCCGACCTGGCGCGGGGGCAGACCGACGAGGGCGACCTGGGCATCGCCTACCTCAAGGCGGACCGGATCCTGTTCGAGCTGCTGCGCGGGTTGAAGCCGGCCGACCTCGTGGGCTCGGGATATACCGAGGCCGAGGTGGCGCTGGTGGCCCGGCGGCTGGCGTCCACGCACTGGAAGCGGCGCCTGCCGACGGTGGCGATGGTGAGCCCCACGGCGATCGGCGAGTCGTACCTGCGGCCGGTGGATTACTGAGCGATGGACGCTCGCCCGCCCCGCCTGTCGCGCACGACCATCGCCGAAGTGATGATGCCGCACATGGCCAACCACCTCGGCAACGTGCACGGCGGGGTCATTCTCGGGATGCTCGACCGGGTCGGCGCGGTGAGCGCGATCCGGCACGCGCAGCGCATCTGCGTGACGGCGTCGGTGGACCGGGTGGATTTTCGCGAGCCGATCCACCTCGGCGAGCTGGTCACGATGTACGCCAGCGTGAACTACGCGCACCGCACCTCGATCGAGGTCGGCGTACGCGTGGAAGCGGAGAACCTGCTGACGGGCGTGCGGCGCCACACCAACACCTGCTATCTGACCTTCGTGGCGCTGGACGACGCGGGGCACCCCGTGCCGGTGCCGCCGGTGGCGCCCGAGACGGACGAGGAGCGGCGGCGTTACCGCGAGGCGGAGGTGCGGCGGGCGCAGCGCGTGGCGGAAATCGCCCGGCGGCAGGAGGCGCGGTGACGATCGAGCCCGAGCGCGTCGTCCTGGTCCTGTCGGGCGGCGGGATGAAGGCGATGGCCCAGGTGGGCGTGCTGCGGGCGCTCGACGAGGCCGGGCTGCCGCCGGCGGAGATCGTCGGCACGTCCGCCGGCGCGCTGGTGGGGGCGTTGATCGCCGCGGGCTGCTCGTACGCCGAGATCGTGCCGCTGGTGTTCGGCGTCGGCCGCGGCGAGCTGGCGCCGCTGGCGCGCCTGTCGGTGCTGGCTCGCGGCCTCGGCGCCGCGAGCGTGCTCAAGCCGCAACGGGTGCGCGCGCTGCTGGCCCGCCTGCTTCCCGTCCACGACTTCGCCGGGCTGCGCCTGCCGCTCCGCGTGACCGCGGTGGACGTGGATTCAGGCGCCCTGGCCGTGTTCGGCGCGGGGGGGCGGAGCGACTGCTCGGTGGTGGACGCGGTCCTGGCCTCGATGTCGCTGCCGCTCTATCTCCCGCCCGTGGAGATCGGCGGCCGCCGCTACGTGGACGGCGGCCTGCTACAGGTGCTCCCGCTCGACGTGGCCGCCACGGTGAGCGCCGACCTGGTCGTCGCGGTGGATGTCGGGCCGGTGGCGGCCGCGCCGCCCCCGGGCACGCGCCGCGGACCCGCGCTGCTGGCGGCGCACGACCGTGCGATGGCGATCGCCATGGCGTCGCAGCGGGCGCGCGCGCTGGAGCGCCTGGCGGGCCGCCCCGGGCCGGGCCGCGCTGGTGCTGGTGGAGCCGGAGGTGGATCCCTACGGGACGTTCGCGTTCGACCGGACGGGGGAGTTCATCGAGGCGGGATACCGGGCCGGGCACGAGGCGCTGGCCAGACTGGCGGCGAGGCGGGCGGGAAGGAGCTGGGGCGTGGAGGATCGCGGCCAAGGGGGAATCGGCGGACCGAGGCGCGGCAGCGCCGCGGGCCGCGGGACCGGGACCGGCTGACGTGGCGGCCATCAGGACGTTCACCGTCGAGGCGGCCAACCGCACGCTGCCCCTGGTGCGCCGCATCGTGCAGGACATCGTCGCCGAGCACCCGCGCTGGAAGGACCTGGTGTCGCGCTACGAGCTGGCGGCCGCCGGGGCCCGGCCGGAGTGGGGCGAGTCCCAGGAGCAGCTCGGGCTGCGGCGCGACATCGACGCGGTGGCGCAGCGCATCAACGGCTACGTGGACGAGCTGGCCGAGGTCGGCTGCCTGCTGAAGGGGTTCGAGGACGGCCTCGTGGATTTCTACGGCCTGCGCGAGGGCCGGCTCGTATTCCTGTGCTGGAGGTTGGGGGAGGAGTCCGTCGCGCACTGGCACGACCTGGACGCCGGCGTCGCGGGCCGGCAGCCGATCACGGCCGAGTTCGTCGCGGCCGAAAAGGAGGCGTCGCCGTGAAATGGAGCGCGCTGGTCATCGCCGCCCTGGCCGTGCCGGGTTGCGCGCATCACTGGGCCGGGCGGGAAACGATCCATCCGCAGCCGGATCGGCCGTATTCGCAGGCGGTGCGCGTCGGCCGGGTGTAGTACTTCGCGGGCAAGGTCGGCGTCTCCGACTCGACGCGGGCGCTGACGACCGGCCGCACGGCGGCGGAAACGCGCAACATCCTCGAGGCGTTCCGCACCTTGTTCGCCGAGCAGGGGCTCACGTTCGGGGACGTGGTCCAGGCCACGGTGTACCTCGCGGACATCGGCGACTACGACGAGATGAACCGCGTGTACGCGGAGTACTTTCCCGCCAACGCGCCGGCGCGCGAGACGGTGGCCGTGAGCGGGATCGTGTCGGGCGCGCGGGTCGAGATCTCCTTCATAGCGGTACGTACCGGGCGGAGGTGACGGGCATGCTGCTCTTCCTGCATTGGGTGGGTATCTCGGTCTGGCTCGGCGCGCAGCTGACGTTCATGGTGTGGGGTCCGCAGAACCGGGCGGCGGGCCTGGAGGCGTGGGCGCACGCGTGGAAGACGCTGGCCAAGGTCGAGGGGTTCGTGATCGCGCCGGCGGCGGCGCTCGCGACCATCACGGGCATCGTGATGACGATGCAGCTCGTGGGGATGCACGCCGACGAGACGTCGGCGCTGTGGATGATGCAGGGGTTCGGCCTGCTGGCCGCGGTGGTGACGATCGCCGTGGTGACGCCGCTCGCCAACCGTGTGGCGATGTTCGCGCAGGCGAGTCTCGCCGCGGGGCAGAAGGACGCGCGCGCCGAGAAGGCGCGGGCGCTGCTGTCGTGGGCGGGATCGGTGAGCGGGGTGCTGATCCTGGCGGCCCTGTGGTTCGGAGCGCAGGCGCCGCGGGTCCTGCCGTGACGCGGAGCCGGCGCGATTTCGTTCGCAACGCGGCGCTCGCAGGCGCCGCGTTTGCGTTTCCGGGCGCCGACTGGCTGCCTCGGGCGGCGGAGCGGGCGGCGCCCGAGCCGTTCCGCCCCCTCCCGCCCGCGGCGCCCGACGACGAGAGCTACTGGCGGATGGTGCGCAGCCAGTTCCTGATCTCGCCGCGCGGGATCTACTTCAACACGGGCACGATCGGAGCCTCGCCGCGCCCGGTGCTCGACGCCGTCGTCAAGCACATGACCGCGTTCGAGACGGTGTTCGACGCCGAGGGCGTGGACCTGGAGGCGCTGCGGCGCTCCGTCGGCACGCTGCTCGGGGCCCCGCCCGAGACGCTGGCGTTCACCCGCAACACCACCGAGTCCATGAGCTGGATTGCCGGAGGCCTCGACCTGCGGCCCGGCGACGAAGTGCTCATGACCACGCACGAGCACGTGGGAGGCATGTGCCCGTGGCAGGCGGTGGCCAAGCGACACGGCCTCGTCTTCCCGCAGATCCCGCTGCCGGTGCCGCCTCATGGTGACGCCGAGATCGTGGACGCCTGGCGGCGGGCGATCACGCCGCGCACCCGGGTGATGATGATCAGCCACGTCCTGTTCTCGAACGGCCTGATCCAGCCGGTCAAGGAGCTGTGCGCGCTGGCGCGGGAGCGCGGGATCGTCACCGCGATCGACGGCGCCCACCCGCCCGGCATGCTGCGGACGAACCTGACGGACCTGGGGTGCGACTTCTACGCCTCGAGCCCGCACAAGTGGCTGCTCGCGCCCAAGGGGAGCGGGCTGCTGTACGTGAGCGAGCCGTGGCTCGACCGGCTGTGGCCGACGATCGTGAGCGGCGGGTGGGACGCCGTCCAGGACAAGGCGCTGCGGTTCGACCGCAAGGGCACGGTGAACGAGTCGCTGTTCGCCGGCTTCCAGGCGGCCGTGGACTTCCACAACCTCGTCGGCCCCGAGCGGATCGAGCGGCGGATTCGCGCGCTCGGCGACCGGCTCTACGACGGGCTGTCGCGGGTGCCGGGCGTGGAGCTGAAGAGCGCGACCGACCCGGCGATCCGCGCTCCAATGATCTCCTTCACGGTGGCCGGCTGGACGGCGGACGACCTGATCAAGGCGCTGTGGGACCGGGGGCCGGTGCGGGTGCGTCACGTGGCGGAGTACGACTATCACTGGGTGCGGCTGTCCACGCACATCTACAACACGCCCGAGGAAGTGGATCGGGTGGTGGCACTCCTCGGAGAGTTGGCAGTGCGGAGAAGCTAGGGGTCGGAGCAGTTGCCAGACGGCACGCCGTCAGTGGTTACCAGTTTTGAGGGGCCACCTGCAGGTGCCGTTCACGGGGCACTCGCCGCACTTCGGGGCTCTGGCCGTGCAGACCAGGGCCCCGAGCTCCATCAGCGCCTGGTTGAACGCCCAGGCGCTCTTGCCTCGCCGCGGCTGCAAGGCGAATGCGGTGGTCCTGGTGTCCTTCGCCGTCTTGCAACCGAACGCTCTCCCGAGCACCCGCCGCACGTTCGTGTCCACGGCGGGCACGGCCCTCTCGTAGGCGAAGACGGCGACGGCGCCCGCGGTGTAGGGCCCCACACCCGGGAGCCGCTCGAGGGCGTCGGGCTCCGAAGGCAGCCGGCCCCCGTGCTCGCGCACGACTGTCCGGGCGAGGCGATGGAGGTTGGCCGCGCGCCGGTAGTAGCCCAGTCCTTCCCAGGCCTCCCGCACCCGCGCGGGCCGCGCCCGGGCGAGCGCCTCGAGGCTCGGATAGCGGCGCAGGAAACGCGGGTAGAACTCCAGCACGCGCGCGACCTGCGTCTGCTGCAGCATGAACTCCGACACGAGGACGCGGTACGCGTCGCGCGTGCGGCGCCAGGGCAGGTCTCGCGCGGCGCGGCGATACCACGCCAGGAGCCTGCGCCGGAAGCGCGCGGCGTTCGTCGGGGTGGACGGGGGGGACATTGGAGGCGACAATATAGGCTGGCAAGAGGGGCTAGGGGTTAGGGGCTAGGGGTTGGATACGCGCTCCCGATCCCCCTAACCCCTGACCCCTAACCCCTAGACCCTAGACCCTAATGGATTCCCTCACCACCACCTCCGAGCTTCCGATCGCCGTCAACGCGGCGCGGGCCGTCGCGCGGCCGGTGCTGTCGGGGCTCGGGAACGTGGGTCGCTTCGGGATGATGCTGCTGGAGCTGCTGCGCGCGCTCCCGGAGTGGCGGGCGTGGCTCCCCCGGGCGCTGGAGCAGTGTCAGCAGGTGGGGTACGGCAGCCTGTTCATCGTGGTGGCGACGGCCGGCTTCGCGGGAGCGGTGGCCTCGCTCCAGGCGGGCTACCAGTTCACCGGCAACATCCCCAAGTACATTCTCGGCGCCGTGATCTCGGAGAGCGTGATCCTGGAGCTGGGGCCCGTGATGACGGGGCTGCTGCTGGCGGGCCGCATCGGCGCGCGCTACGCCGCCGAGCTGGGCACCATGCGGGTGACCGAGCAGGTGGACGCGCTCGAGTCGCTGGGCCGGAATCCCGCTTCGCACCTGCTGCTGCCGCGCGTGCTGGCGGGGCTCATCATGGTTCCCGCGCTGGTCATCGTGGCCGACGCCACCGGCATCGTCGTCGGCTGGCAGGTGGCGAAGTCGTCCATCCACATCTCCGACACCGATTTCATTTACGGCGCGCAGCGGTTCTTCCGCGGCTTCGACCTGTGGTACTCGGTCATCAAGGCGGAAGCCTTCGGCGCGGTGGTGACGATGATCCCCTGCTACGTGGGCTTCGAGGCGAAAGAGGGGGCCGAGGGCGTGGGGCGGGCGACCACCGCGGCGGTCGTCTCAGCCTGCGTGCTGATCCTGCTGCTCGACATGCTGCTCGCCAAGCTGCTGCTGTGAGCCCATGATCGAGCTCCGCAACGTCCACAAGACCTTCGGCCGCCACGTGGTCCTGGACGGCGTGGACTTCTCCGTCGCCGACGGCCAGACCGTCGCCCTGCTCGGCCCGTCGGGGAGCGGCAAGAGCGTGCTCCTCAAGCACATCATCGGCCTGATGCGCCCGGACCAGGGCGAGGTGCTGGTGGACGGCGAGTCGGTCCCGCGCCTGCCGCGCAAGGCGCTGGCGGCGCTGCGGGGCCGGATCGGCTACGCGTTCCAGACCGGGGCCCTGTTCGACTCCATGTCCGTCTACGAGAACATCCGCCTCGGCATCACCGACGACGCGTGCTACCGCGACCGCGAGTTCTGTCGCGGGCGCGTGATCGAGTGCCTGCGCCTCGTGAACCTGACCGACGACGTGGCCCGCCTCATGCCGGCGGAGCTGTCGGGCGGCATGCGGAAACGGGTCGGCATCGCGCGGGCGATCGCCGGGCGCCCGAAGTATCTTCTCTACGACGAGCCGACGTCGGGGCTCGATCCGGTCAACGCGGACGCGATGGACGCGCTGATCGAGCGACTCCAGAAGGAGCTGCACGCCACCAGCGTCGTGGTCAGCCACGACGTGCGGGGATCGTTCAAGGTGGCGGACCGCATCGCCCTGCTCCACAATGGCCGGATCCGGGCGGTGGGAACGGCGGAGGAGTTCATGGCGGCGAAGGACGGCGTGGTGCGCGAGTTCCTGGAGCGGGACGTCCAATTCGCCAGGGAGGCCTGATGGAGCTGCGCTACCGCCGCGAGGCCTCCGTCGGACTCCTGCTCATCGTCGCGGCCGCCCTGTTCGTCTACGGCATGATCTGGCTGAGCGGGCACCAGGTGCACCGGGGCTCGATCCTCGAGGTGGCCTTCACGGACGTGTCCGGCCTGAAGGTGGGGGACCCGGTGCGCACCTCGGGCGTGGACGTCGGGCAGGTCGAGCGGATCCGGCTGGTGGCGCCCGGCCGGGTGCTCGCCTACCTGAAGCTGGCCGTGCCGCAGCGCCCGCGTCAGGACGCGAGCGTCGTGGTCCGCGCGCTGGACATGTTCGGCGCGCACTTCGTGGACTACGACCCGGGCACGCCCGCGGCGCCGCTGCTGGCGGGCGACTCGCTGATGGGCCGGCGGGAGGTGGATCTCACCGCGCTGGTGGAGGGCCTCACGACGCCGGGCCGCCAGACGCTGCAGAACGCCGCGCAGTTCCTGTCGCCTCAGAACGCGGCGGCGCTGCGGGCGCTGCTCACGGACGCCCGCACGGCCGTGAACCAGCTCGGCAGCTCCGTGGACGCCCCGTCGCGGGAAGCCGCGCGCGCGATGGCCTCGCTGCGCGACCTGCTGCAGCAGCTGGACCAGGTGGTGGGCGGCGACGCGATGAGCCAGACGATGTCCAACATGCGCGACGTCACGCACAACCTGGCCCAGGTGACGGCGACGCTCGAAAAGACCACGGTCTCGCTCGACTCGATCCTCACCAAGGTCAATACGGGGCGCGGGTCGATCGGGAAGATGGTGAACGACACGACGCTCGTGACCGATCTGCACGCGGCCACCACCGCCCTGACCGAGCTGCTCACCGACCTGAAGGCCCATCCGGGCCGCTACGTCCACGTGAGCGTGTTTTAGCCTGCTGAAGCTCCTGTTCCTCGGCACCTCCGCCGCGCGCCCCACGGCGGAGCGCAACGTCCCGGCGCTGCTGGTGACGCGCGGGGCCGACACGCTGTTGTTCGAGTGCGGGGAGGGGACGCAGCGGCAGATGCTGCGCTACGGCGCGACGTTCGCGCTGACCGACATCTTCTTCACCCACTATCACGCCGACCACTTTCTCGGGATCATCGGCCTGGTGCGCACCCTGGGCCTGCAGGGGCGGACCGATCCGCTGCGGCTGTACGGGCCGCGGGGCGGGCGCAAGCTCCTGGGCCAGGCGCTGGCGCTGGGCGTGGAGCGGCAGGCGTTCGGCGTCGAGGTCGTCGAGGTGGAGCCGGGGCAGGTGCTGGCGCGCGAGGGCTACGAGCTGCGGGTGTTCGCCGTCGAGCACGGCGCCCCGGCGGTCGGCTACGCGCTGGTCGAGCAGCGGCGGCTGGGCCGCTTCGACCCGGACCGCGCGCGGGAGCTGGGGGTGCCGGAAGGCCCGCTGTGGGGCAAGCTGCAGCGCGGACAGGCCGTGCAGCTGGAGGACGGGCGCGAAGTGACGGCCGAGACCATCGTGGGCCCGCCGCGCGCGGGGCGGACGTTGGTCTATTCGGGCGACACGCGGCCGTGCGCGGCGACGATCGAGGCGGCGCGCGGCGCCGACCTGCTGGTGCACGAGGCCACGTTCGGCGAAGAGGAGAAGGACCGCGCCCTGGAGACCGATCACGCCACGGCGAAGGAGGCGGGCGAGGTCGCGCGGATGGCGGGTGTGCGGCGGCTGGTGCTGACGCACCTGTCGGCGCGCTACTCGCGCGACGCCACGCCGCTGCTGGAGGAGGCGCGGGCGGTGTTCCCCGAAACGGTGGTGGCCAAGGACGGGATGGAGATCGAGGTGCCACTGCAGGACTAGACGGCCAGGATAGTTGCGAGAGGCGGAGTTGCGAGCGGGGGCGCGGAACGGGTATCGGGTTGAGGTAATGCCCGGGCGCGGGTAGGTTTCGGTCCCTCACGGGGCTGTAGCTCAGCTGGGAGAGCGCCTGGATCGCACCCAGGAGGTCAGGGGTTCGAGCCCCCTCAGCTCCACTGTCTGGTTGTCCGTTGCCTGTCTCGGAACTTGGCGTCTCGCGACTTGCAACCAGCTTCTGCCCCTTGGTGTAATTGGCAACACGCCTGACTCTGGATCAGGAGAGTCCTGGTTCGATCCCAGGAGGGGCAACTCCCACAAGAGGCCGCAAGTCAACAACTTGCGGCCTCGTCTTTTTCACGCTCAGTGTCGTCCTGGTTCGATCCCCGCGTACGGTCCGTACGCCTCCGCCGTGTCGAAGAAGGTCACGCCTCGCTCCACCGCCGACCGAATGAGGGAGATCTCCCTCCTGTCCGAATACGGAGGGTAAGCGAAGCTCATCCCCATGCAGCCGAGGCCAAGGGCCGACACCTCGAGACCGCTACTTCCCAGTGTACGCTTCCGCATCGCTCCTCCCACAATGGCGATTGCCGAACTACCCCAGCCGGCGGCAGCTGCCGGCGGCCCTCGCGGCGCTGATCGAGACCCTGCGTCTGTAGACTTCCCGGCTGTTCCTCACGGCAAGATGCTACCCGTGCGCCGGCGGTTCGTAGAGCTGCCGAAGCTCGCACTCACCGTCACCGACCGATTCGAGGAACTGCCGAGTCAGCCTGACGGCGTCCTCCTTCGACTTCGCCTCGATGATCGCGAATCCGCCGACCACTTCCTTTGCTTCGGTGAAGGGGCCGTCACTCACCGTCACCTTCCCGGCAGTCTTGCGGACGCGGGCACCGAGCGCCGTCGGAAGGCAGCCCTCCGTCGAGACCAGCCACCGGTCCTTCATCCCCTGCGCGATCAGGCCTGCCATCCGGTCCATTTCGGCCTGGGACGGTGGAGTGGACCGCTCCACCGTCTTGTAGATCGAGAGGAACCGCATCGTCGTCTCCCTTGGCTGAAGGTGCGTGGGCCCGACCAGCCGAGAGGCCGGGCGCTACCTCGGCTTCCGATGATGCGACGAACGTGCGGCCGTGAAATCGACAAGTCAAGTGCCGGGCGTTTCGCCACGATCCTACGGGCGGCGGTCCCAGCGGCCGGCCCCACGCTTGCGTTCGGCCCGTGGCGGCCATAGACTGTCTATCCCCTAGGCAATCCATGGCCACGTCATGAACCGTCCAGCAAAGCGCGAGCTGCTCCCGGGGCTGCTCGACATGCTCATCCTCAAGACGCTGACCGTGCAGCCGATGCACGGCTACGGCATCGCGCAGCACCTCCACCGGATGTCCCGCGAGGTGCTCCGGGTGGAGGAGGGGTCGCTCTATCCGGCGCTCCAGCGGATGCGGCAGAGGGGCTGGATCAAGGCCGAGTGGCGGCAGACGCCCAACAACCAGCGGGCCCGCTACTACACCATCACGGCGGCGGGCCGGCGCCGGCTCGGCGCCGAGGAAGCCGGTTTCTCCGAGCTGATGGACGCGATCGGCCTGGTGATGCGGCCCGCATGATCCCCCTGCGAGAGTGGGCGGCGCGGGCGCGAGACCGGCTGCGGCGTGACGCGCTGGACCGGGAGCTCTCGGACGAGCTGCGGTTCCACCGGGAGCGCCTCGAGAGCGACGCGGTGGCGAGCGGAGCGAGCGCCGAGGAAGCGACCTACGCGGCCCGCCGCCGGCTCGGCAACGCGACCCTGGTGCGGGAAGAGGCGCGGGAGCGGTGGTCCATCGCGTGGCTCGACCAGGTGCAGCAGGACGTCCGCTACGCGTTCCGCGCCGTCCGCCGCAACCCGGGCTTCGCGCTCGTCGCCGTGCTGACGCTGGCGCTCGGCATCGGCGCCAACACCGCCATCTTCAGCGTCGTGGACGCGGTGCTGCTCCGCCCGCTGCCGTACCCCGAGGCGGACCGGCTGGTGACGGTCGGATCGAGCGTCGAGGTGGGCGGGCGGGCGAATGCGGCCATGGCGCTCTCGTATCCGGACTATCGCGACATCGGGCAGTTCGGCGACGCCGTGTCCGGCATCGCCGCGTATTCCTCGGACCGCTACAACCTCACGGGCCCCGGCGAGCCGCGCGAGCTGCAGGTCACCCGGACGACCGCGGATCTCTTCCCGGTGCTCGGCGTGTCTCCGGAAATCGGGCGCGCGTTCCACGCGGGCGACGCGCACGCCCCGGTCGCGATCATCTCCCACGCACTGTGGATCTCGAGCTTCGACGGGGACAAGAGCGCCCTCGGCCGCACCTTCTCGCTCGACGACACGAGCTTCACCGTCATCGGCGTGATGCCGGCCGGCTTCGCGTTCCCCGACGCCGGCACCGACGCCTGGATCCCGATCGGCTTCGCCTTCACCGACCCCGCGACGGCCGAGATGAGGATGTACCGCGCGTTCTCGACCGTGGCGCGCCTGGAGCCGGGCGCCTCGTTGGACAAGCTCCGCGGCGAGCTCGATCTCCTCGCCAAGCGCGTCGGCGCATCGGACCGCGGGCCGTCGAAGGGGACGCTGGAGGCCTTCGTGGCCGGTCGCCTGCGCGACCAGGTCGTGGGCGACGCGCGGCAGCCGCTCCTGATTCTCTTCGGCGCCGTGGCCCTGGTGCTCCTGATCGCCTGCGTCAACGCGGCGAACCTCCTGGTCGCGCGCGCGAACACGCGCGAGAAGGAATTCGCGGTGCGACGGGCGATCGGCGCGGGGCGTTGGCCGATCGTCCGACAGCTGCTGGTCGAGAGCGTGCTCCTCGCCCTCGGCGCGGCGGGGGTCGGTCTCGTGCTCGCCGCGCTGGGGCTCCGTGCCCTCGCCGCCCAGATCCCGCACGGGTACGCGGTCGGCATCGACGCCGCGGTGCTCGCCTTCACGATGCTCCTCGCCGTGGCGACGGGCCTGGGCTTCGGCATCGTGCCGGCGCTGCGCGCCTCGGCCCCGGGGCTGGAGCAGTCGCTGCGCGAGAGCGCCGGCGGCACCGGCGGACGGCAGCGGCGCCGCGCGCGCGACGTGCTCGTGGTGAGCGAGGTGGCCCTGGCGCTGGTGCTGCTCGTGGGCTCGGCGCTCCTGGTGCGGAGCTTCATCGGCCTGAACGCGATCAATCCCGGCTTCGACCCGCAGGGGCTCGTCGCGGCACGCATCCGGCTCACGCCGGCCCGGTACACCACGGGGAGCCAACAGCGCGCCTTCTTCGACGATCTCGTGCAGCGCCTGCAGACGCTGCCTGGCATCGCCGCCGTCACCGTCGCCGACGCGCCGCCGCTCTTCGGGGCCATAACGGTGGGGATGAATCCCCAGTCCATCCGGCCCGACGACCCCAACCAGTTCCTCCAGGTCAGCGTGACGCACGTGGGGTCGGATTTCTTCTCGACGATGCGCATCCCCGTTCTGCAGGGTCGCGCGATCGGCGCCGAGGACCGCGAGGACTCGAAGCCCGTGTGCGTGGTCAGCCAGGCCCTCGCCCACGAGCTGTGGCCGCACCAGGACCCGATCGGCCAGGGCGGAATGGGCCGCAGCGGCGACGCCACCGTGGTGGGCGTCGCGGGCGACGTGCGCGGCGCGTCGCTCGAGCGGGAAGGGGGGCCCGCCATCTACGTCCCCGCCGCCCAGGCGGACCGGGGCTCCGACGAGATGTGGGTCCTGGTGCGTTCGGCGCATCCGCTGCGCGTCGTGCCCGAGATCAGACAGGCGGTGCTCGCCGAGGACGCCACCCAGCCGATCGCGGAGGTGGCGACCTTCGAGCAGGCCATTCAGCAGCGGTACGCGAGCCTGAAGCTCGTGACGGCGCTCATCACGCTGTTCGCGGGACTGGCGCTCGTGCTGGCCGTGATCGGGATCGCCGGCGTGACCGCCTACGCGGTGTCGCAGCGCACGCGGGAGCTGGGGATCCGCCTCGCGATGGGGGCCCGCACCGCCGACGTGCTGAGGCTGTTCTTGAGCGAGACGGTGGTGCTGGTCGGGATCGGTCTCGCCATCGGACTCGCGGCGGCGTTCGGCGTGACACGCACGCTGCGCTCGTTGCTCTACGGCGTGACGAGCACCGACCTCGTGACGTTCGCCGGGGCCGCACTCGCGCTCGGGCTTGTGGCGGTGGCGGCCACCTACGTCCCGGCGCGGCGGGCGGGGCGCGTGGACCCAGTGGTGGCGCTGCGGAACGAGTAGCCGCCGCGGAACCCGCGGCGGCTGTCGCCGGCTCGAGCTACCGGTCCGTGGTCCCGCTGAAGATCCCGTGCTGGATTCGAGCGGCCTTGGTCGAGGCGTCGGGCTCCACGAGGATGCGCACCCTCGGCCGGCCCGGCTCGCCGACGGCATCGACTCGCAGCCGGAGTCCGGCGAGCGGCAGGATCGAGTCGAACGGGAAGGGCTCGCGCCCGTCCACGTAGCGCTCGGCGAACTTCCGGAAGCGGTCGTCCGACGTGCCTGCGTTGCGCTCGACCGCGCCCCACCACTGGGCCGGAGTGAAGCCCGTGCCCCGCTTCCAGGTGGTCTCGTACAGCTCGCGCATCACGTCGTCGAGCGAGTGCCGGTTGTCGCTAGCGTCGCGAATCATGATGTCGAGCAGGAAGCCGGCCAGCTGGCCCCCCGGGTAATACAGGAAGCCGCTCCCGTCGGTCGGAGCGATCCAGGCCGACAGCGACGCGTCGCCCAGGGCCGTCGCCGGCGCGCCCGCGACGCTCGCCGCCGCGCCCGCCAGGGCGTTGAGGAATCCGAGGCTGTCCACGACTCCGCCGCGGACCTGCGCGAGCCCGCCGTAGTAGCTCGTCACTCCCTCGCTGACCCACAGCCAGCGCGTCGGCTGGGCGTCGTCGTAGCGGTACGGCACCATGTCGGCGGGCCGCAGGCGCTTGACGTTCCACGCGTGGAAGAACTCGTGCGAGTACAGGCCCGGGAGCCACGGCGCGTCCAGCTGGCCGGTCGTGATCTCGTCCATCTGGGAGCTCTGATGCTCCAGGCCGCCCCCGTTCACGACGGAATCCGAGACCTGGAAGATCGTGTAGTTGCGGAACGGTGTGTCGCGGAACACGGCCACCTCGGCGGGCACGAACCGCCCGAGCCAGCCGAACATCCGGTCGCGGCGCGCCGGCGTCAGCGATCCGGCCGGATACCACGCGAGGCGGATCCAGCGGTCCGCCACGAACGTGCTGTCGAGGTCGAACCGGCCCACGAAGAATGGCATGTCCACCAGGTCGTGGTAGTCGGCCGCCCCGAAGCGGTTCGGGCCGTCGGCCGGCGGCATCGCGGTGGTCACGCGCCAGTCCGGCTCGGTGTGGATGGTCACGGTCGCCGGCCAGTCGAACCCGCGGCCGACCGGATACAGGAACAGGTTGGTGCCGAGGAAGAACGCGAAGCTGGGCTGCGTCCACGCCACCGCGCGATCGATGGTGTCGGCCAGGTACTCGAAGTGCACGCGCACCTCGCCCGCTTCTCGGGGTCGGATCTCCCACGTCTGGAAGTCCACCTGGTGCCACTCGAGCGGCCGGCCACCGGCCTCCGGCTCGAACTGCGAGACGCGGCGGGCGAACCACAACAGCTGGTAGTGACCCGGGGACCAGGCGGGGAGCGAGAGCAGCACCGGCTCCGTGCCCGCCACGGTGAACGTCATCGTGACGCCGAGGTGGCGGCTCTGCGTGGCCGCGGAATCCGCGGTCACGTCGTACCTGATGCTCGAGATCACCGCCGAGATTCTCGGCGCCGGGTTCTGAGCGCGCCCCGAGGCCGCCCCGACGGCGACGCCGATGGCCACCGCCGCGACAGTCCGCCAATGCTCGCCGTACGCCATGCTTCCTCCGGAGTCGGTGTCCCTCGGTCCCGGGCCTTCGACACACGATGGACGATGATCGTTTGAAGGGGCGTCGCCCCCGCCGGCCACAGAATAGCGATCCGGCGTTTCGCGGGCGAGGGTCGGGCCAACTCCATGTCCGGTTGACAGATGCGCCCGGCGGCCGGCGCCCCGCCCGCGAGTTCGCGTACCCCGCGCGCCGCGCCGCGCTCCGGGTGACCATCGTCACCTTTTCACGGCTCGCCTTGTCCCCTTCACGCAACAGACGGCCAAGACCCCGGGTGTTTCGGCGCGGCTCCGGCCACCTACGACCCGTCAGACGGAGAAGGACGATGGCCCTCTCAAGCACGATCCGTCAGCCTGCAGCGGCCGCTCACCTGGACCCTCTAGGCCCCGTAACCAGCTCGGTCACTCTCGGCGAGTGGGGACAGTCCGTTCTCGCGGCCGACCTGCCCACGTTCATGCACTGCGAGCGCGTCGCCGCGTATGCCGTCGAGATCGCGCGGGCGATGGGCTTCGACCACGCGCAGATCGCGACCGTGCGCCTCGGCGCCGCGCTCCACGACATCGGGAAGACCCGCGTGCCGGCGGCGATCCTGCACAAGGCCGGCCGTCTCACGGCGGCGGAGTTCGAGATCGTCAAGCGACACCCCGCCTGGGGGCTCGAGCTGCTGGAATCGGTGGACTGCCCGGTGACGGTGCGCGAAATGGTGCGCTTCCATCACGAGAAGCACGACGGGACGGGCTACCCGGACCGGCTGAAGGGCGACGAGATCCCGCTGGAGGCGGCGACCATCTGCGTCGCCGACGTGTACGACGCGCTCACCACCCGCCGCTGCTACCGGCCGGCGCTGCCCAGGGCCCGGGCCCTGCTCGAGATGCACCTGCGGCAGGGGTGGTGGCATCCCGAGGTGTACGCGGCGTTCTGCCGCGCCGTCGGACGGTGGGCCGGCCGGCCGGTCGCGTTCGCGCGGTGCCGCCGGTTCGGGAGCTACGCCGCGGCCCTGGCGTGACGGTGGAGCCCCGGGCCGAGCGGGGGTAATTTGGGGCCTCCACCCGGAGGCCCCATGTTCATCGGTCACTTCGCTCTCGGCTTCGCCGCCAAGCGCGTCGCACCCAGGACCTCGCTCGGCACGCTGTTCGCCGCCGCAGAATTCGCCGACATCCTCTTCGCGATCCTGGTGCTGTTCGGTTGGGAGAGCGTCGGGTTCGTCGGCGGGACGGACCCGTTCCTCACGATCCAGCTGGATCACTATCCGATCTCGCACGGTCTGCTCGCGCTGATCGCGTGGGGCATCGTCGTGGCGCTCCTCTACCGGTGGCGGCGCGGCTACGCGCGCGGGGCCGTGGTGGTGGCGCTGCTGGTGGTGAGCCACTGGGTGCTGGATTTCGTCACCCACCGGCCCGACATGCCGCTGTGGCCCGGTGGGCCGAAGGTGGGACTGGAGCTGTGGGCGTCCGTGCCCGGCACGATCGTCGTCGAGGGACTGCTGTTCGCCGCCGGCGTGTGGGTGTACGCGAGCGCCACGCGGGCGCGGGACGCGGTGGGGCGCTGCGGGACTGTGGGGACTCGTGGCGCTCCTGGTGGCGCTGTACGCGGTGTCGCTGATGCCGACCGCGGCCCCTTCGCCGGCCGCGTTCGCGGCGGTCGGCATGGGCCTGACGGCGGTGCTCCTGTCGCTGGGCGTCTGGGTGGATCGCCACCGCGAGCCTCGCGCCGCCGGGGCGCCCGAGGGGTGAGGTGAGGGTGGCGCGGCACCGGCGCCGCGGTTAGGTTTTCGCCCGGTCTGGGGGCGCCGCAGGCGCGGCCGGATGGCTCGGCCTCCCGCGGCGCCCCTTCTTTCAACCTTCGGAATCGCAGGGAGTTATGAAGGCCTCAGAGGTTCGCAAGGGACACGTCCTGATGGTGGACGGCCAGCCCTGCCGCGTGATGGACTTCCAGCATCGCACCCCCGGCAACCTGCGCGCGTTCGTGCAGGTCCGCATGCGGAACCTGGTCACGGGCAACACCTTCGACTCGCGGTACATCGCGACGGAATACGTGGACGAGGCACGGCTGGACACGAAGGAATTCCAGGTGCTCTACCGCGACGACCAGGGCGTGCACGTGATGGACGCGAAGACCTACGACCAGTACTCGCTCACCGACGAAGTGGTCGGGGACGCCCTGCCGTGGCTGGAGCCGGAGATCCACATCACGGCCGAGCTGCTGGAGGGCGAGGTGGTCGGCATTCAGCTGCCGGCGGCGATGGAGTACACGATCGTCGAGACCTCGCCGGTGATGAAGACCGCGACCAAGACCGCCAGCGCCAAGCCCGCCAAGCTGAGCAACGGCGTGACGATCCAGGTGCCGGAGTTTCTGGGCGAAGGCGTGAAGGTGCGCGTGGATCCGCGCACCGGGACCTACCTCGAGCGGGCGAAGTAGCTAGGCGGGCGGCGGCGGGTCGTCGAGCGCGGCGCGCACCTGGCGCGCCAGCTCTCCGATCGTCCACGGCTTGGCGACAAAGCGCGCGCCGGGCTCGAGCAGCGACCGCCGTTCGATGTCTCCCTCGGTATAGCCGCTGGTGAACAGGAACCGGGCCGCCGGCCGGGCCGCGTGGACGGCGCGGTACAACTCGGGCCCGCTGCCCTTCGGCATGAGCACGTCGGTCAGGACCAGCTGGACGCGGTCGAGGTTCGCGGCGAACGCGGCGAGCCCAGCTTCGCCGTCGGCGGCCTCGATGACCGTGTAGCCGAGCCGCTCGAGGACGCGCCGGGTGGTGGCTCCGCAGCTCCTCCCGGTCCTCCACGAGCAGGATGGTCTCGCTCCCTCGCTGGAGAGTCTCCGCCGTCTCGGCCGCCGCCGCGTGCGTGGGCGCCGCGTCCGGCGACCGCGGCACGTACACCTTCACGGTCGTCCCGACGCCCACCTCGCTGTACACGTGGACGAACCCGCCGTGCTGCTTGGTGAGGCCGTACACCATCGCCATCCCGAGCCCCGCGCCGCCGCTCGCCGGCTTGGTCGTGAAGAACGGCTCGAAGATCCGATCCATCGTCGCCTGATCCATCCCTGAGCCGGTGTCGCTCACGGAGACGCAGTAGTACGCCTCCGGATCCACCCAGGGCACCGCCTCGGGGAAGGTCCCGCGCGTGGGGGCCGGGGCCACCGCGATGGTGAGCGTGCCGCCGTCCGCCATGGCGTCGCGGGCGTTGGTCACGAGGTTGAGGAGGATCTGCTGCACCGCGCCTCCGTCCGCCCGGACCGGGCACGGCTCAGGCGGCGTCACGACTTTGAGCTCCATGTTGTCGGCGAGGATGGGCTCGACCATCTGGGCCAGGGTCGCCACGACCTCGCGCATGTCGAGCGTGGCGAAGGTCAGCTCGGCCCTGCGGCTGAAGCCGAGCAGGCCCCGCACCATCGTCGCGCCGCCGCGGGCCGCCGTCTGCACCTTCTCCAATCCGGCGCGCAGATCCTCGCGCTCCGGCGGCAGGGCCGACTCCAGCAGCTCGGAATTGGCCAAGATGACGGCGAGGATGTTGTTGAAGTCGTGGGCGATCCCGCCGGCGAGCTGCCCGATCGTCTCCAGCTTCTGCGCCTGTCGGAGCTGCGCCTCGAGCCAGCGGCGCTCGGCCAGCTCGGCCGCGGAGCGGATGCCCTCGATCCGGTGCAGCACGCCCATGAGCTGCTCGGACGTGCTGTCCGGAGAGAAGAGACGGCGGACCGCGTCCTTCAGCGTGGTGAACCACCGGCCCATCGCCGTCGGGCCGCGCCCCGGCCGCCCGGACGGAGGCACCGGGCCTTCGCGGCGCACCGCACGTCCGGCGGCGCGGCCGGCCGCCGGCGAACCCGGCTGGGCGAGAGGGCCTGTAGGGATCGCCTGCACGCTGAAAGCCTAGCTCGCGGGCGCCGCCCCGGGAAGTGCGCGCTCCCGCGCCCGGGAAAGCCGGTTGGAAAGGGCGCACCGGGTGGAATAGGTTACGCTTCGAGCCATGCCGTCCCTGCTGCTGCTCGCCGCCCTTGTCGCCGCACAGGCTCCCCTGCGCCAGGAACCGGCTCCTGCGGTGGTCTTCCCCGCGGGAACCGAGGTGCCGGTCCGCTTTCCACACTTCCTGGAGGGTGGCCGGGAACCGGTCGGCGCCGTGGTGGAGATCCAGACGACCGCTCCCCTTCAGGCGGGGGAGTGCTACGTCGTGCGACCGTACGCGCTGGTGGCCGGCACGGTGGTCGTGTCGCGGCCCGGAGGCCTGTTCGGCCGCGGTGGCTTCCTGCAGGTGCGGTTCGATTCGGTGGCCGTCGGAGCGGGTCAGTGGGTGCCGCTGCACGCGGTGCTCGATTCGCTCGAATGGATGGCCCGCGGCGCCGTGCGCCGGGGCGGCACGGTGCGACCGGCGGGGCGGTCGGTCCGTGGCTTCATCGGCGCGACCGGCATTTTCGGCGTGGCGGGCGCCTTCACCGAGGTCGGCGTCGTCCCGGTGCTCGCCGTCGCCGGTCTCGACCTGGTCCTGCGCGGAGGCCGGGCCCGCATTCTCGCGGGCCAGCGGGGCACGCTCGTCCTGACGGCGCCCCTGGTGGTGGCGGCCCCGGGGCGGTGCGAGCGCGCCGCACCCGCGGCGCACGCGCTGCCCTCGCTCGCGAACATCCCGCCCCGCACAACGGACCAGAAGGGCGTGACCGACCGGGACCCGATCAACCTGATCGTGGTCGGGGAGCTCGCGGCCGTGGACTCCGCCTTCCGCAGCGCGGACTGGAGCCTCGCCCAGCGCTCGACGTTCGGCAGCCTGGCGCGGGAGACCGAGGCGATCGTGCTGTCGAGGCGCGATTCGACCGCCCCCATGAGCCACCTCTACTACCTGGGCCGGATGGAAGACGTGCGGTTCGAGCGCGCGAGCCCTTCGGCGCGGGCGCGGCACCACGTCCGGCTGTGGCTCGTGGACACGACCGGGGCCTTGTGGGCGGCGGCGGCCACCGAGGACGTCGGGGTGCTGGTGAGCCCGCGGGAGCGCACGGTGACGCACCGCGTCGCGCCCGACGTGGATCGCGAGCGCGACCTGCTGGTGGGAGACCTGCTGGCCGGAGGCTGCGCGGCTCTCGAGGGCTACGCGACGATGCCGGGCGCCGACACGACGGGCGCCACCGTCGCGGGGCAGTTGTACGTCACGGACGGGAGAGTCGCGGTGGTGAGCGTGGCGGCGTGCGGACCGCCTGGCGAGGCCGCTCCGGGCGTCGGGAAGCGCGAGCGCATCAGGTAGTTCCCGCCCCGGCGGGCCACGCCTACGCGGCGCGGCTCGCGGCTTTCAGCTCTCTCACGAACGCGGCGATCGCGGCCAGGGCCCGCGGCGGATCGGCGTGAAGCGCGGCGGCGCGCGCCACGACCGCGGAGCCGCAAATGGCGCCCGCCGCGCCCATCGCCAGCGCCTCGCGCACATGACTGGGCTCGGCGATTCCGAACCCCAGCAGGGGCGGCGCGGCGTCTCGCTCCCGCAGTGCGGCGATGATCACCCCGGCGCCGCGGCGCAGCGACGCCTCCGCGCCCGTCACTCCCGGGCGGCTGACCACGTAGGTGTAGCCCTGCGCGGCGCGCGCCACGGCGTCCAGCACCCGCGGCGTCGCATTGGGGGGGGCCATCGCCACGAAGGCGACGCCGGCGGCGCGGGCCGCCTCCCGGAACGGATCCGCCTCGTCCATCGGCACGTCGGCGACCAGCACCGAGTCCGCGCCGGCGGCGCCCGCCTGCGCGTAGAACCGGCGCAGGCCGGCGCGCTCGACCAGGTTGGCGTACGTGAGCACGCCGATCGGAACTGCGGGGTGCGACGCGCGCAGCTCGGTGATCAGCGCCCAGCACTCGGCCGGGCCGGTGCCGGCCGCGAGGGCGCGGTCGGCGGCCGCCTGGATGACGGGGCCGTCGGCGATGGGATCGGAGAACGGCACGCCCACCTCGAGCGCGTCGGCCCCCGCTTCGACGAGCGTGCGCAGCAGCGCCAGGCTGGTCAGGCGATCGGGGTCGCCCAGGACCGCGAAGGGCACCAGGGCGCCCTCGCGGCGGCGCGCCAGGGCGGCGAACATCGCACCGTACCGGTCGCCGCCGCTCATGGAGCCGGTCTCGGGAGAGCGGGAGCGGCGTCGGCGGGATCGCCACGGCGCAGCCGGGCTACCGTCTCGAGATCCTTGTCGCCGCGGCCGGAGAGGTTGACGAGGATCTTGAGGGGGCGATCCGCGCCCCGCGCGACGTCGAGCGCCTCGGCGAGCGCGTGGGCGGATTCGAGCGCGGGGATGATGCCCTCCTCGCGTGCCAGGCGCTCGAACGCGGCGAGCGCCTCGGCGTCGGTCCGCGCGACGTAGCTCGCACGCCCCGTCTCCCGCAGCCGCGCGTGCTCCGGTCCCACGGCGGGATAGTCGAGGCCGGCGGCGATGGAGTGCGTCTCGACGACGCGGCCGGCGCCGTCCTGCAGCACCAGCGTGCGGGCGCCGTGCAGGACGCCGGGCTCGCCGCGCGCCAGGGTCGCCGCATGGCGGCCGCTCTCCAGCCCCTCCCCCGCGGCCTCCACACCCACCAACCGCACGCCGGTGTCGGCGAGGAAGTCGGCGAAGATGCCGATGGCGTTCGAGCCGCCGCCGACGCATGCCACCACGACGTCGGGAAGCGCGCCCGTGGCGGCCAGGAACTGGGCCCGCGCCTCGCGGCCGATCACCCGCTGGAACTCGCGCACGATGGTGGGAAACGGGTGCGGGCCGGTCACGCTGCCGAGCAGGTAATGGGTGTCCTCGTAACTCGCGGCCCAGTCGCGCAGCGCCGCGTTGATGGCGTCCTTGAGGGTCCGGCCGCCCGACTCCACGGCGACGACTTCCGTTCCCATCAGCTCCATCCGCAGCACGTTGCTGCGCTGCCGGGCGACGTCGGTCGCTCCCATGTACACGCGCGTTTCGAACCCGAGCAGCGCCCCGGCCATCGCCGTGGCGACGCCGTGCTGCCCGGCGCCGGTCTCCGCGATGAGGCGTCGCTTGCCCATCCGCCGCGCCAGGAGCGCCTGGCCGAGCGCCTGGTTCGTCTTGTGCGCGCCGCCGTGCAGCAGGTCCTCGCGCTTGAGGTAGATGGCCGAGCCGGTGTCGGCGCCGAACCGCTCGCAGCGATACAGGGGCGTGGGCCGGCCCGCGTAGTCCGCGAGCAGACCGTCGAGGCGGGCGACGAACGCCGGGTCGTCGCGCGCCTCGAGGAACGCCGCCTCGAGCTGCTCCAGCGCGGGCACAAGGAGTTCGGGAACGAACACGCCGCCGAAGGCGCCGAACCGGGTATCGAGCTTCACGAGGCTTGCTCCCCGCCGCGGCCGCGGCCGCGCCGCGCCGCCAGGAAGGCGGTGACGAGGGTTGGGGACTTGGCACCAGGCCGCTCCTCGACGCCCGCACTCACGTCGAGCCCGAACGCGCCGAGCGCCGCCGCCGCGCCGGCGCTGGCCGGCGTCAGCCCGCCGGCGATCAGGCACGCGGGCAGGTCGGGGTAGCCGGCCAGCAGGTCCCAGTCGAACGGGGCGCCGGGGCCGGTCCGGCCAGCGGCCGGGCGGCTGTCGAGCAGCAGGCGGTCGGCTCCCGTCGCGGCCAGCGGCGGCGGCGGAGCCTGAACGTGCACGCCCTTCCACACCTCGCAGCCG
This sequence comes from uncultured Gemmatimonadales bacterium, assembly GCA_963806755.1. Taxonomy (GTDB): domain Bacteria; phylum Gemmatimonadota; class Gemmatimonadetes; order Gemmatimonadales; family JACORV01; genus Fen-1245. Next base: position 137,244 of record CAWDZR010000029.1, on the reverse strand, counting down.
GCGGGGAGGAGTGGCCTGAGCGCGGCGATCCACCTCGCGCTCTCCGCGCCGTGGAGCTGCACCGCGGACAGGCGCAGCTCGTGGGCAAGCGCGGCGATCTCCTCCGCGCCCTGGTCCGCGAACACGCCGACCCACGCGAGATCCGCGGCGGCGCGTACCTCCACCGCCTGCTCGCGGGACACCCTCCGCGGCGAGCCTTCCGCGAACACGAGGCCGCCGTGGGTGGCGCCCGCCCGGTCCGCGACGGCCGCGTCGGCCGGCCGCGTCAGCCCGCAGATCTTGTTGACGCCGTAGATCAGCTCGCGCGTGGCCCGGCCGAGATCGGGGGCGCGCATCAGCGCGCTCCCCACCAGGAAGGCGTCGGCGTGGCCGCGCAGCCGGCGCACGTCCGCGTGCGTGGCGAGGCCGGATTCGCAGACCACCACCCGGTCGCGGGGCACCCGGGGCGCGAGCCGCTCGGTCACCGCCAGGTCCACCGCCATCGAGCGCAGGTCACGGTTGTTGATCCCGATGATCCGCGCGCCGAGCGCGAGGGCGCGCGCGAGCTCAGCCTCGTCGTGCACCTCGGTGAGCACGTCCATCGCGAGCTGCGCGGCGCGCGCGGCGCACTCGCGGTAGAGCCCGTCGTCCAGCGCCGAAAGCATCAGGAGCACGGCGTCGGCGCCGTAGCTCCGGGCCTCCTCTACCTGCCAAGCGGAGAGGATGAAGTCCTTGCACAGCAGCGGGACCGAAACGACCGCGGCGGCCGCGCTCAGGTCGTCCAGGGAGCCGTGGAAGAACGTGTGGTCGCACAGCACGGAGATGGCGTCGGCGTGGGCGGCGTACGTCCGGGCGGCGCCGGCCACGTCGAGAGCGGGCCGCAGCGTGCCCGCGGACGGTGACGCCCGCTTGCACTCGAGGATGAACCCCGTACGCCCGCGCCACAGTGCCTCCTCCAGGCTGCGGGTGGAGGAGCGGAGATCGGCGAAGGCGGAGCGCGGCCGGGCGGCGCGGCGCGCGGCGACCTCGTCGCGCTTGGCGGCGAGAATCGCGTCAAGCATTTCGCGACAGCTCCGCCCAGCGCTGGAGGCGCTTGGCCGCGCCGCCCGCCAGGATCGCGAGGCGCGCGTCCGCGGCGCCGTCCGCGAGGGTGGGGCTCTTCCCGGCGGTCCAGGCCAGCGCCCCCGCGTTGAGGGCGACCGCGTCGAGGTGCGCGGGCTCCGCGTCGCCCTCCAGGAGGCGGCGCAGCCAGCGCCCGTTCTCTTCCGGCCCGCCGCCCTGCAGCGCCTCCAGCGGGTGGTGCCGGAGGCCCGCCTCCTCCGGTGTGACCGTGAACTCCGTGACCCGACCGTCGCGCCACAGCGCCGCGGTGGAGGGCGCGTGCACCGCCAGCTCGTCGAGCCCCGCTCCGTGCACCACGAGCGCGCGCTCGCACCCGAGCAGGCCGAGGGTCTCGGCGAGGGGGCGGCAGTAGGCGGCGTCGTATACGCCGAGCATCTGCCACGGCGGGCGGCTGGGGTTGGTGAGGGGGCCGAGCAGGTTGAACACGGTGCGCGTGGCGAGGGCGCGGCGGACCCCCATCACGTGCCGGACGCCGGCGTGGTATTGCGGCGCGAACAGGAAGCACAGGCCCAGTTCGTCGAGACAGCGGCGCGCCGCCTCGGGCGCCTGGTCGAGGCGGATGCCGACCGCCTCGAGCACGTCGGCGGAGCCGCAACGCGACGACACCGAGCGGTTGCCGTGCTTGGCGACGGGGATGCCCAGCTCCGCCGCGACGAACGCCGCCGCGGTGGAGATGTTCACCGACTGCGTGCCGTCGCCACCCGTGCCGCAGGTGTCGGCGAACGGGTAGTCGGGCCGGGGAAACGGCACCGCGGCCTCGCGCAGCGCGTTGGCGGCGCCGGCGATCACCTCGGGCGCCTCGCCGCGCGTCTTCAGCGCCGCCAGGAGCGCCGCGATCTCGACCTCGGAGAACGCTCCCGCGACGACGTCCGAGAAGGCGCGAAAGCTCTCCTCGCCGGTGAACGATCGCCGGCTCAGCGTCTCCAGCAGACCGGCGATGGCCGGGCGCGCGGTCACGGCGCGCTCCGTGGCGTGCCGGCGCGCCCGGCCCCCGCCCACGCGATCACGTTGGCGATCAGCGCGCCGCCATCGGGCGTGAGGATGGACTCCGGATGGAACTGCACGCCGGCCACCGGCAGCGAAGCGTGCGCGACCGCCATGACCAGCTCGCCGCCGCGCGCCAGCTCCACCAGGGGCGGGCCGACGCGCCGCGTGCCGAGGGAGTGATAGCGGCCCGCCACGAACGGCGACGGGATGCCGGCGAACAGGAAGCCGCCGTCGTGGCGCAGGGCCGAAGCGCGGCCGTGGACCAGCTCGCCCGCCGGGCCGACCTCGCCGCCGAACGCTTCGACGATCACCTGCTGGCCGAGGCAGACGCCGAACACCGGAACGCGCCCGGCGGCCAGCGCCACCAGCTCGGGGCAGCTCCCGGCGTCGGCGGGGCGGCCGGGGCCGGGCGAGAGCACGATCAGCGCCGGGCCGCCGGCGGACTCCGCCCGCCGCAGCAGGTGCGCGGCGCGGGCGGTGTTCCGCCACACCTCGACCTCGCAGCCGCGCTGCGCGAATTCGTGGACGAGGTTGAAGGTGAACGAATCGAAGTTGTCCACGAACAGGACGCGGAGCGCGGCGGCGTCACGCATGGGCGGCCTCGCTCGCGGCGACAGCCTCGAGCACCGCGGCTGCCTTGTGCCGGGTCTCCTGGGCCTCGCGATCGGGGTCCGAGTCCGCCACCACGCCCGCGCCCGCCCGCACGGCCGCCACGCCCGCCTGAACCGTGGCCGAGCGGATGACGAGGGCGGTGTCCATTTCCCCGCCGTGCGTCAGGTAACCCACGGCCCCGCCGTACGCGCCGCGCGCCGACGGCTCGAGGCCGCGCAGCAGCTCCGCCGCGCGGATCTTGGGCGCCCCGACCACCGTGCCCATGTTCATGGAGGCCACGTAGGCGTGCAGGGCGTCGCAGTCGGCCGCCAGCTCGCCGGTCACCTCGGAAACGAGGTGCAGCACGTGGGAGAAGTGCTCGACGTCCAGGAGCCTCGCGACGCGACGGGTGCCCGGGCGGCTGATGCGGCTCACGTCGTTGCGCGCCAGGTCCACGAGCATCAGGTGCTCGGCCAGCTCCTTGGCGTTGGTCCTGAGCGCGACCTCGCCCCGGGCGTCGGCCTCCGGATCGGCGAGGGCGCCCGGCGCCCGCCGCGGCACCGTGCCCGCGATGGGCCGGAGCGTGACCGTGCGCGGCGCGCCGCCCACCTGCACGCAGGTCTCCGGGGAGGAGCCGAACAGGGTCCCGGCGGTGCCGTGCAGGAAGAACATGTACGGGCTGGGATTGCCGCGGCGGAGCGCCGCGTAGGCCGCCAGCGGGTCGCGGCACGGCAGCGTGAAGGTGCGCGAGGGGACGGCCTGGAAGATGTCGCCCGCGGCGATGTGCTTCTGCAGCGTCCGCACCACGTCCGCGTAGTCGGCGTCCGACACGTCCACGCGCGCGGTCGCGATGGCCCCGGCCGGAGCCGCGGCGGGCTGCGAATCCTCCGCCGCCTCGGGCGCGCTCACCACCGTGCGCGTCAGCGACTCGACCGCCTGCACGGCGTCGTGGTAGGTGGCGGCGGCGGCCGCGTCGCCGAACACCGTCGCGTACACCGTCGTCAGGCGCTGCGCGTGATCCACCACCACCACGCGGTCGGGGACCCACGCCTCGAACGCGGGCCAGTCCGAGGCGCCGGCCCGGGGCGCGGGCAGCGCCTCGAACAGGTCGATCAGGTCGTAGGCGAACGTGCCGACGGCGAAGTGGCTGAGCTCCGCCGGCTCCGACACCAGTCGGGGACCGGTCACCGCCAGGCGCAGCACGTCGAGGGGTGAGGCCTGCCGCAGGCGCTCGGCCTCGGACCGGTCGCCGGCGGGAGGTGGCGGGAAGGTCGCGACGAAGCCGCTCGCCGCGTCGCGCAGCGCGGCGAGGCGCGCCGTGCGCACCCGCAGCCACGGGAGGATCGCCTTCCCGTTCGGGGACAGGGCGGTCACCTGGACGTCGCGGCCGCGACAGGTGAGGCGCAGCGCGGAGCGCAGCGCCAGGACGCTGCGCGCGCCGCCGCCGGTGACGCGGTCGGCCGACTCGAGCAGCACGGTGTCGGGCTGCCGGCCGCGGTCGGTCAGGTGCGCGAACAGCGCCAGCGGGTCGGGACAGGCGCCGAGCCGCCGCGTCAGCGGCAGCACTTCGCCGAAGTCCAGCAGGGGCGCGGTCATCGGAGCGACCGCCGCGCGGCGGCCGCGAACGGCTCGAGCTCGCGCATCAGCGTCTCGAACTGGCGCGGGTACAGCGATTGCCGCCCGTCGGAGAGCGCCTGCGCCGGATCGCGGTGCACCTCCACCAGCAGGCCGTCCGCGCCGCACGCCACGGCGGCCTTCGCCATCGGGATCACCAGCTCGCGCCGGCCGGTGCCGTGCGACGGATCCACGACGACGGGCAGGTGGCTGCGCTCCTTGATGACGGGGATGGCGTTGAGGTCCAGGGTGTTGCGGGTGGCGGTCTCGAACGTCTGGATGCCGCGCTCGCACAGGATGACCTGCGGGTTGCCGGCCGCGAGGACGTACTCGGCGGCCATGAGGAGGTCCTCGATCCGGGCGCCCATCCCGCGCTTGAGGAGCACCGGCTTGCCGGCCGCTCCCACGGCCTGCAGCAGGCGGTAGTTCTGCATGTTGCGCGCGCCGACCTGGAACGCGTCGGCGTAGCTCCCCACCAGCTCGACGTCGCTGACGTCCAGGACCTCGGTCACGACCGGCAGCCCGGTGGCGGCGGACGCCTCCCGGAGGATCTCGAGACCGCGCTTGCCGAGCCCCTGGAAGCTGTAGGGGCTGGTGCGCGGCTTGAAGGCGCCGCCGCGCAGCACCGCTCCGCCGGCCGCGCGCACCGCGCGGGCCGTCTCGAGCAGCTGCTCGGCGCTCTCGACCGCGCACGGGCCCGCCATCACCACGAATCGCGAGCCGCCGACCGGCACCGTTCCCACGTTCACCACCGTGTCGTGGGGATGCATCTCGCGACTCACCAGCTTGTACGGTGCCAGCACCCGCTGCACGCTCTCGACCATCGGATGGGCGTCGAGCTGCAGCTGCTCGAGCTGCCGTTCGTCGCCGAGCGCACCGAGCACTACGCGCTCCGTGCCCGGCATGTGCAGCGGCGTGAGGCCGAGGGCGCCGATGCGGGCCAGCAGTTCTTCGGCGTGCTGGCGGGTCGCTTCCGGTTTGAGGACGATGATCATGGCTTCGCTCCACAACGCAAAAAGCCCACGGCAGGGCCGTGGGCTTGGACGATCGGGATCGCTCTGGTACTAGCTCGAGGACGTCGTTATGCGCACCACGGTCTGCCGCGGGTAGGTCCGCGCCAGCGCCACCACAGCCGGGGAGCGACGACGAGCGTCATGGAGTGCAGTATCGGGAGGGCTGCGGCGCGGTGTCAAGGCGCGGCGCCGTCCGTCTCAGCGGCGGGCGTCAGATGAGATTCTTCACGACGAACCAGACGTTGGCCGGGCGCTCGGCCAGCCGGCGCATGTACCAGGCGAACCAGGCCGAGCCGTAGCTGATCAGCACGCGCACGGTCTCCCCGGCCGTGGCGAGCGCGCGCTGATCCGACTCGCGGATCCCGTAGAGCAGGTGGTACTCAGAGGTGCCGCGGGGAACCCCCAGCTCGCGCGCCCGCGCGCCGATCCGCGCGACGAGCCGCATGTCGTGCGTGCCGAAGACCGGCCGCGCCGCGCCCCGCGCCGCCTGCTCGAGCAGGCGCGTCGCCAGGGCGAAGTACGCGGCGTCCACGTCCTGCTTGCGCGGGAAGGCGACGGCCGGTGGCTCCGCGTACGCCCCCTTCACCAGCCGGATGGCGGGGCGCAGCGGGAGCAGCGACTCGAGGTCGGCGGGCGTGCGCCGCAGGTAGGCCTGGAGGCATACCCCGACGCCCGGCGTCGCGGCGCGCACGCGCCGGAACATGTCCAGCGTGGCGTCGGTGTAGTGCGAGTCCTCCATGTCGATCCACAGGATCCCGCCGGACGCCGCGGCGCGCTCGGCGAGCGCCCCCACCGCCCGGCCGCACCACGCCGGGTCCACGTCGAGCCCAAGCTGGGTGAGCTTCACCGAGACCTGCGACGGGAGCGCCTCGTCGGCGATCCGTCCGAGCACCTCGAGGTAGTGGTCCCGCACCGCCTCGGCCTCGGCGAGGGTCGTGATGTTCTCGCCGAGTTTCGTGAACACGGTGCCGATGCCGAGCGGCGCGAAGCGCCGGGCCGCCGCGACGGCGTCGGAGAACTCCTCGCCGGGCATGAACCGGGCGACGGCACGCGCGACGAAGGCGCGGTGCCGCAGCAGGCCCGCCAGGCGGCGGCTGCGGGAAGTCCACAGCAGCAACTCGCGCGCGGCGGACATGCTAGCGACCCCCTCGCCCGGCCCCGAAGGTCGCCCCGCCGCGGGCCGCGGGCGACAGGCTGTACGCCGCGCGCCACGTGGCGAGGTACGCGGCGACCTCGTCCTCCCACCGCTCGTCGCTCCAGCGCAGCTCCGCCTGGCAGACGCGGCGAATCTCCGGCAGCAGGCCGCGCGCTCCTTCGGGCAGCAGCAGGCCGAGCCTCACCCGCCTGAGCAGCAGATCCTCGAGGTGCCGCACCGCTTCCGCCCGCGCGGCCCAGCGCAGCTCCGCCCACAGGGTCCGGGCCCCGGGCACGGCGCTCAGCTCGCCCGGCCGGGCGGCCGCGACCAGCGCGCCGGCGTCCGCGCCGTAGCGGCCCACCAGTCGGCGGCGCGCGTCGTCGTCGAGCGCCGCGGCGGCCGGCGGGAGGTCGGCCGGCACCGCGTCGAGGACCCTGGCCTTGATCCACGACACCTTCAACCCGGGCAGGCGGCGCCGGGCCGCCCGCATGACGTCGCGCGCCATCAGCCGGAACGTCGTGAGCTTGCCTCCCGTCACCGTGAGCAGGCCGTCCTCGTCCCAGACGGCGTGGTCCCGCGACTCGCGCGACGGATCGGCCTTGCCGGTGTTGATCACCGGCCGGACGCCGGAGAAGCACGCCATCACGTCGTCCGGCGTCACCCCGAGGGACGGGAACTCCGCCTCGATCGCCGCGAACAGGTAGCGCACCTCGTTCGCGGTCATGGCCGGCTCCTCCGCCAGGGGGCTCTCGTGATCCACGTCGGTCGTGCCGATCAGCGTGACGCCCTCCCAGGGCATGAAGAACACCGGGCGCTGGTCGCTCGGGTGCGGCACGGTCACCGCCTGGGCGAGGGGGAAGCGCCAGGCCGGAAAGGTCAGGTGGCTGCCGCGCAGGGGCCGGATGCGCGGCGCGGCGCCGAGCTCCATCCGCAGCCGGTCGGCCCAGGCGCCGGTGGCATTGACCACCACGCGGCTCGCCACCTCGGCCGCGCGGCCGCGCTCGGGGTCCTCGAGGTGCACACCCACCACGGTCCCCCGCTCGCGCACGAGGCCGGTCACGGCGGCGTAGTTGAGGACGGACGCGCCCGCGGCCATCGCCTCCTGCAGTACGCGCAGCACCAGCCGCGCGTCGTCCGTCTGGGCGTCGCCGAACCGGAAGCCGCCCTTGAGCCCGCGCCTTGCGACGTGCGGCGCCAGCATCCGGAAGTCGTCGGCCTCGTAGCGCTGGTGGCTCCAGCGCACCGCCAGCAGGTCGTAGAGGCTGAGGCCGGCGCGGTACGTCAGGGGTCCCGGGCTCGCGCCCTCGTACGTGGCGAGCAGGAAGCCGAGCCGTTCGATCAGGCCCGGGCCTTCCGCCACCAGCCGCTCGCGCTCGCTCACCGCCGAGCGGGTGAGGCGGAGCTTCCCCTCTTTGAGGTAGCGCAGGCCGCCGTGCACCAGCTTCGAAGAGCGGCTCGACGTCCCCCAGGCGAAGTCGCGCTGCTCCACCAGCAGCACGCGGAGTCCGGCTCGGCCGGCTTCGCGCGCGATGCCCGCCCCGGTGATGCCCCCGCCCACGACGACCATGTCCCAGGGGCCCGCCACCCGGCTCCACAGCGCCTCCCGCCACCCGGAACGCCACATCGCGCCGCCGCGCCTCCCCTCGATCAGACGAGCTTGCCGGGGTTCATCATCCCGCCGGGATCGAAGCGGGCGCACAAGTCGCGCAGCGCGGCCAGGCCGAGCGCGCCTTTCTCCGCCTCCAGGTACGGCGCGTGGTCGAGCCCGACGCCGTGGTGGTGCGAGATCGTTCCTCCCCCGGCGACGATGGCGCGGCTCGCCGCCGCCTTGAGCGTGCGCCAGCGCTCCAACGTGTGGTCGGGGTCGCCGCTGAGGCGGAAGATGTAGGTCGTGTAGATGCTGGCGCCGTCGGGGTAGAAGTGCGACAGGTGCGTGAAGACGTGCACGCGCTCGTCCTCGTCGGCCAGGCCGCGCTCGAGCGCCGACTCCACCGCGGCCAGCAGCCCGGGGAGCCGGCTCCACCGGCACGCCGTCTCGAGCGTGTCCACCGCGAACCCGGCGTCCCAGAGGGAGTTGCGCAGGTACGGCACGCGGAAGCGGCTGCGCTGCCACTGCTTGCCGACCACGCCGCCGCCGACGCGCACACCACGGTGCGCCGCTGCGATCGCGATCGCGTCCTTGCGCGCGGCGATGACGAGCGAGCGGCGCCCGGAGAATGCCAGCAGCAGCATGCACTTCTCCGGCCCGGCGCCCCGGACCGACAGCACCCGCTCCAGCGCCTGGATCAGCCGCTCGTGGCCCGCGAGGCGCAGCGTGGTCTCGGTCTCGACCGCGGTGCTCAGGCGCAGCATGCTGAGCGGCACGCGCGCCTGCACCAGCTCGCGGACGGCCGCCACCCCGTCCTCGAAGCCGGGCAGGAAGACCGCGTAGAAACGCTCGCGCTCGGGCAGGGCCGAGATCCGCACCGTGGCTTCGGTGAGGATGCCCAGGCGTCCTTCCGCGCCGAGGACCACTTCGCGCAGATCGGGCCCGGCCGCGGAGGCCGGGAAGGCGGGCAGCTCGAGCGTGCCGGCCGGCGCCTCGAGCACGCCGCCGGCGAACAGCCGCTCGATGCGGCCGTAGCCCAGGGACTGCTGCCCGCTGGAGCGCGTCGCGATCCAGCCCCCCAGCGTGGAGTACTCGAACGACTGGGGGAAGTGGCCGAGGGTGAAGCCGCGGGCCCGCAGCTGCGCTTCGAGGTCGGGCCCGGCGGCGCCTGCGCCGAACGCGGCGAGGTGGCTCGTCTCGTCGAACCACAGCAGGCCGTTCATGCGGGCCAGGCTCACGGTGAGGACCGGCGCGTCGCCGCCGACGGGATTGACGTGTCCGACCACGCTGGTCCCGCCGCCGTACGGAATGAGTCGCGCGCCGCTGTCGGCGGCGTACCGGAGCAGCTCGCGGACGTGCTCGCGCGTGGATGGGCTGGCGACGCCGTCGGGCACGGTCCCGAGCCGGCCGCTGCGGGTCGCGATCCAGTCGGGCATGCCCTGGCCGCGCGCATGGCGCACGCGGATCTCCGGCGCCCGGTCCACCAGCCCGTGGTCGGGCAGGCGCGACGGGGGAACGGCCGCGAGGACCGAGCCGAGCGACGCGCTGGCGCCCGGCCGGGCGGCACCGAGGCGCTGCTCGAGGAAGCGGGCCGCGCCCGCCGGCACCGGGAACTGCTCGTCCTCGTCGCCCCAGCCGTTCCAACGGCGCATGGCCGGCTACGACGCGCTGAAGCGATCGAGGAACGCGCGCTCGTCGGGGGTGAGCGCCGCGGCGCCCACCAGCTGGAGCTTCGCCATCACCCGCTCGTACTCCTCGCGGTTGATGGGATGCATTTGCTCCAGGCGCACGCGGCGCCAGCGATCCAGATCGGCGCTGGAGCTGCGCGGCGCCTGCGCCGCGGTCCGGGCGCGGAACTGCACGGCCGGCGAGCGCAGCTCCATCCAGCGGAGGTACAGGAACCCGCCGGCGAATCCCCCCAGGTGCGCGAAGTTCGCGATCCCCGCGCCTCCCGGCGTCAGGCCGCCCCACAGCGCCATCACGGTCATCAGCAGGACCAGCCAGCGGGCCTCGAGGCGCAGCACGAAGAACAGGTAGATGGGTTCCCGCGGCCAGTAGTGCGCGTACCCGAGCATCACGCCGAACACCGCGCCGGACGCGCCGATGATCAGGGCGTAGGGCGTCACCAGCGACGCGACCGCCCCCGCGATGCCGCTCGTCAGGTACAGGCCGATGAACCGGCGGCCGCCGATCCGCGCCTCGAGACGGGGCCCGAAGAAGTACAGCGCGACCATGTTCCAGAACAGGTGCGACACGCCGGCGTGCAGGAACATGTACGTGATCACGGTCCACGGCTGCACGAAGATCAGCGCCGGCCGGAGCCCGAGCGTGTAGATGATGGCGGGGGCGCTCTGGCTCACCAGCAGCATCGCCGTGTTGGCGAGGATCAGGACCATCACCCAGGGAGTCGTAGCGGAAAGCCTATGCGGTCGGCTCGATGCTGTCGAGCCGGCCCACGTCGATGGTGATGGGCTCGCGCCCCGTCGGATGGTGCAGGATGTCGCTGAACCTGGCCCCCCACGCCACCTCGGTCCCCTTGTACGACGACCGCGCGTGCACCCGCTGGGCGAACGCTTCCTCGATCCCCGAGAGCAGCACCAGAAACTCCGCGTCCGACGCGCGCAGGTCGTCGGGCCCGAGCCCGTGCAGCGGGCTCGACGGGGTGATGGGATGCACGATGGTCCAGGCCAGCGGGAAGAACACCACGGAGCTGCGTTCCAGCTCCAGCGGGTAGAAGCGCCGCACGCTCCGGCCCCCGACCTGCTCGAACCGCGCGAACAGGACCGTGGCCTCGACCTCGATCAGCTGGCTGCTGCGGGCGTTGGCGATCCGGAACTCGAACGCCGTGCCCCCGCGGTACGGCGCCACCACCGCCTGGCGGCTGAACAGGATGCGCGCCGTCGGTCGGGAGAACCGCGCGAACAGGAGGCCGGTGGCGAGCGCCAGCCACAGCAGCCCGACCAGCGCCTCCACCGTCACCACGAGATTGGCGGCCAGCCCGGACGGGCCGACCGTGCCGTAGCCGATGGTCGAGAACGTCTCCACGCTGAAGAAGAAGGCGCGCAGCAGCCCCGGCTCCCCCGGCCCCACGAGCGCCCCGGGCCCGCACAGGACGAAGGCCACGGCGAACGCCCCGTTGACGAGCAGGTACGACGCCACCACCAGGCCCATGAACCGGGTCCAGGTCGTGATCAGCAGCGTATGGTAGAGGCTCAGCGACGTGCCGAGCCGCAGGCCCCTCCGCACCACGTTGAACGACCCGTCCGGGTTCAGCAGCCGCTGGCGGCTCTCCTGCGCCACTACGGTTCCGAAGCCGAGGTCCCGAGCCTCCTCCTCGCGCGCCACCGGGAGCGGCGTCACGCTCGCGGCCCTCCCCGGAGCGCCGTCGGTACTTGGTACTGCAAAGTACTTGTCAATTCAGAGTACATTCGGCATCTTCCTCCCGGCCCTGTGCGGAGGCGCGACGTGTCGGCTCTCACCCGGATTCTCTTTCCGCTCCCCGACTTCCGGCGGACGCCGGTATCCCTGCTCCGCTGGTGGGAGTCGCGGCGCCTGGCCTACAACGTGGCCGTCGGCGGCGCCGGACTCGTCACCCTCGGCGTGGTGGGCGTGGTCGGCCTGCTGCCGCCGGCCCTCCACCCGAGGCTGTTCGAGTGGCCGCAGGTACTCGTGGGTGTCGTAGTTTACGGAGTGCTGGCCAACGTGGGCTACTCCCTCGGCTGGAGCGCCGAGATGGCGATGCGACTCCTGTGGAAGGAGGAGGCGCCCGCCGCTGGCCCGGCCCTGTTTCGCCAAGGGCTGAGCTTCGCCGTGGGGCTCACGCTGCTGCCGATTCCGCTGGTGATCTTCTCCTGGCTGGTGCGAGCCCTGACGCACCTGTTCTGACAGGTGGCAGTCATGAGAACCGAGTCGGCAGGCCAGTTGCGAGACGCCACGACCAAGACAGTTGCGAGACGCTGAGTTGCGAGAAGAGAACAGGCCACGGGCGGCGATGTCGCCGCCTGAGGCCTGGTCTCGTTCCGCCCACTGGAATCTCGTAGCCACTCGGAACTCGGCGTGTCGCAACTCGACTGCAATCGGGCCTCTTGCGACTCGCCCTTGCCTCAGTTGAAGTGGGCGTTGAGCAGCGGCAGCACCCGGAATGGCGGCGGGTTGTTGCGGGCGATGTTGAGGACGCCGATCTGCACGCCGCGCAGGATCCGCGCGTAGTTCAGCAGGCCGAGGCTGAGGCCGGCCTGGAGGCCGCGCACCTGGTTGAAGGCGCTCACCGAGAGACCCGACATTCCTCCGGTCTTGAGGCGAATGCCCGCGATGGTGATCCCCGCAACGTCCGGGCTCCGGACCTGATAGGCGGCGGCCGTGAGGCCGTGCACGCCTGCCTCGGAGACCACGGCGAGGCCTGCCACGGCGATGCCGGAGACGCGACCCTGGGCCACGAGCGCGAGGCCGCTGACCGCGAGGCCCTTGATGGAGCCCTGCGCGACGGTGGCGAGGCCGGACAGCGTGAGCCCGGTGACGTCGCCTTGCGAGACGATGGCGAGGCCGGCCGCGTGGGCGCCCCAGACATCGCCCTGCGCCACGGTCGCCATGCCGCTCAGGCTGGCGCCGCGAATCGTCCCCTGCGCGACGGTGCCGAGGCCGGAGACGAACAGCCCGGTCATGTCCCCCTGGGACACGGTGCCGAGTCCGGCCAGCTCGACGCCCGTCATCGGCCCCTCGGACACCGTGCCCAGCCCCGCGAGGCCGAGGCCGCTCATGCCGCCCTGTGAGACGACGCCGAGTCCGGCGATGCTCACGCCCCGCATCGCGCCCTGGCTGACCGCGCCCAGCCCTGCGACGCTGAGGCCGTCGAGCGAGCCCTGCGAGACGACGCCAAGTCCGCCGATGGTCACCCAGCGGGCGCGCCGCTCCGCGACCACGCCCAGGAGCCCGACGGCCACGCCGTTCAGCTCGCCCGCGCCGGGTCCGGCCAGGCCGATCGCCAGGCCGTTGACCTGGCCCGTCACGGGCTTGCCGGGCCGCCACAGCGTGATGTTGATCCCGTTGATGCGCTCGAGCCCGGCGTCCTCGAAGTTGAAGCGGAGACCGGTGAAGCGCGCGGAGTTGCCGAAGCTGAGGCCGTAGCGGCGGACGGGGATATCGAGGCTCCAATGGCCGGGCGCGGACCCGGCTTCGGAGCTGTCCTGCGCGACGAGGGCGCCGGGCACGGCGGCCAGCGCCGCGGCGGCGAGAAGAGCGTATCCAAGGCGGCCCACGGCACCTCCCCGGAGGGTGCGTCCGCCCTCCTTACGCGCGAGCCTGGCCCGGGTTTCGAGTAGCCGGAGCCCCGAAGATCTTCTCGCCGTCGAAGCGCCCGTTCTCGATGAAGATCTCGGAGGTGGCGCGGCCGGCGCTGATGCTGCCGGCCAGGAAGACGCCGGCCACGTTGGTCTCCAGCGTCTCGGGGTCGCAGGCCGGCCGGTCCGTGACCGGGTCGAGGGCGATGCCGATCCTGCGGAACAAGTCGAAATCGGGGTGGTAGCCGGTGAGCGCATAGACGCGGTCGGCGGCGAGCCGCTCCTCGCGGCCGTGCGCGCGGATCGTGACGGCCTGGCCGTCGATCTTCACCACCTCGGCGCCGAACCGCACTCCGACCTCGCCCGCCTTGATGCGGTTCTCGATGTCGGGCTTGAGCCAGTACTTCACGCTGGGCTTGAGGGCCTCGCCGCGGTAGACGAGGGTGACGCGCGCCCCGGCGCGATACAGCTCGAGCGCCGCCTCGATCGCCGAGTTCTTGCCGCCGATCACGACCACGTCGAGCCCGAAGGAGAGGTGGGCTTCGTCGAAGCGGTGGCTGACGTGCGGCAGGTCCTCGCCGGGCACGCCCATGAGGTTGGCGTTGTCGTAGTATCCGGTCGCGAGCACGAGGCGACGGCAGCGTAGCTCCGTCGGCCCGTGCCGGCCCTCGAGCGCGCAGCGCAGTCCGGCGGGGTCGGGGTCGGCGCCCACGAGCCGGGTGTAGGGGCGGACGCGCAGCTTCTCCGCGCGGACGACGCCCCGGTAGTACTTGAGCACCTCCTCCCGCGTCGGCTTCTGTCCCGCGCATGCCAGCGGGTGGTCGCCGATCTCCATCAAGTCGGGAGTCGTGAAGAAGTGCATCCCGACGGGATAGTGCGCCACCGAGTTGACGACGGCGCCCGCGTCCACGATGAGGGGATCGAGCGCGTGGCGCTTGGCCGCGATGCCGCAGGCGAGGCCGATGGGCCCCGCCCCGACGACGAGCACGTCTTCAGCCGGCTGCGATGATGGCATGACGACCCCTTGACCGGAATGCGCGTGGTAATCTGCTTAGTGTACACCGTGGGACGCCCGGATTGAACACCCTCGCCTTCAGCGCGACCATCGCGGCCGCCTCGTTCTGTGCCGGGTTCCTCGGCTCCCTGACGGGACTCGGCGGGGGCGTGGTGGTCGTCCCGCTGCTCACGCTCGTCTTCGGCGCGGACATCCACTACGCCATCGGCGCGTCGCTGGTCTCGGTCATCGCCACCAGCTCGGGCGCGGCCGCGGCGTACGTCAAGGAGGGCTTCAGCAACCTCCGGATCGGCATGCTGCTGGAAATCGCCACCGTCACGGGCGCGCTCGTCGGCGCGACCCTGGTTGCGGTGCTGCCGGCGCGCGTCATCATGGTGGTGTTCGGCCTCGTCCTCGTGCAGTCCGCGTACCTGGCCAGCCGGCCGCGGCCCGAGCACTTCACCGCCAACCTGCCGCCCGATCCGCTGGCGACGCGCCTGAAGCTCGACTCGACGTACCCCACGCCCGAGGGCGACCAGCCCTACCACGTGCGCCGGGTCCCGGCGGGATTCGGCCTGATGGCGGTGGCCGGTCTCCTCTCAGGTCTGCTCGGGATCGGGTCGGGGGCGGTGAAGGTGCTCGCGATGGACCAGGTCATGCTGATGCCGTTCAAGGTCTCGACGGCGACGAGCAACTTCATGATCGGCGTGACCGCCGCGGCGAGCGCCGGGATCTATCTGCATAACGGCTACGTGGATCCAAGCCTCGCGATGCCCGTGATGCTCGGCGTCGTCGCCGGCTCGATGGTGGGCGCGCGGCTGCTGTTCCGCGCGCACCCGACGAAACTGCGGATCGTGTTCGCCGTGCTGATCGCGGCGCTCGCGATCGAGATGATCTACTCCGGCGTCGTGGCGAGGTAACGTGCGAATCTCCTGGAGCCACATGAAGGACGCCGACGTGGAGCAGCTGGTGGGGAACCTGCTGCGCGCGGGCGTGCTCCTGGCCGCCGTGGTGGTGCTCGCGGGGGGTGTGCTCTACCTGCTCCACGCAGGCCTGACCGTGCCCGACTACCGGATCTTCAAGGGCGAGCCCGCCGGGTTGAGGAGCGTGGACGGGATCGTGCGGACCGCGCTCTCCGGGAGCGCGCGCGGCGTGATCCAGCTCGGGCTGCTGCTCCTGATCGCGACCCCGATCGCGCGCGTCGCCCTGACCGCGATCGCCTTCGCCTTCGAGCGCGACCGGACCTACGTCCTGGTCGCGCTGCTGGTGCTCTCCCTCCTGCTCAAGAGCCTCATCGGCTGACCTGATCGGGGACGAGGACGGCGGCGCCGCGCACGTCGCCCGCCCGGAGCCGGGCGAGGGCGGCCCCCGCCTCGGCCAGCGGCACGCGCTCCACCGTCGTCCGCACGGGCACGCGGGCGGCCAGCGCGAGGAACTCCTCGCCGTCGCGCCGCGTGAGGTTGGCGACCGAGCGCACGACCCGCTCGCTCCACAGCAGCCGGTAGGGGAACGCCGGGATGTCGCTCATGTGGATCCCGGCGCAGACCACGGTCCCGCCGGGACCGACGACCCGGAGCGCGGCGGGCACCAGGGCGCCGACGGGCGCGAACACGATCGCGGCGTCGAGCGTCTCAGGGGGCGCGGCGCCGGAGTCCCCGGCCCAGGTCGCGCCCTGCTCGAGCGCGAAGCGCTGGGCGGCCGTGTCGCCGGCCCTGGTGAACGCGTACACCTGCCGCCCCTGATACCGCGCCACCTGCGCGACGATGTGCGCGGCGGCACCGAAACCGTACAGGCCCAGCCGCTCCGCGCCGTCGCCGGCGGCCACCAGGGACCGGTAGCCGATGAGGCCGGCGCACAGGAGCGGCGCGGCCTCGTGAGGCGCCGGCGCCGCGGGGAGGGCGAAGCAGTAGCGCTCGTCGGCGACCGCGAACTCCGCGTATCCGCCGTCCAGATCGTAGCCGGTGAACCGCGCGCCCTCGCACAGATTCTCCCGGCCGGTCCGGCAGGCGCGGCACTCTCCGCACGTCCAGCCGAGCCACGGTACGCCGACGCGCTGGCCCGGAGCGAAGCGCGCGGCGCCCGGGCCGGCGGACACCACGTCGCCGACGATCTCGTGGCCGAGCACCAGCGGGAGCTTGGGGCGGGGCAGCTCGCCGTCCGCGACGTGCAGATCGGTGCGGCATACGCCGCACGCCAGCACCCGCAGCAGCACTTGATGCGGCCCCGGCTCGGGCCGGGGCACCGGCGTGGCCACCAGCGGGCGACCGGCCGCCTCGAGGAGCATCGCGAGCATCGGATTGAATAGTACATTCCCGGGCGTGGACCGCTCGGTGCTTGCCGCCCTGTTCGGAGCGATCGCCTGCGTCGCGGTGGTCGCGATCACGGATCCGCCGGGGCCGGGCCTGGACCCGGATTCCATGTCCTACCTCGGCGCGGCCGAGTCCCTGGTGCGGCACGGAACCCTCCGGGTGCCCTTTGCGGACTGGTCCAGCCCCGACAGCACCTCGCCGCTCGCGCACTTTCCCCCGGGCTTTCCGCTCGCCATCGCCGGCCCCGCGGCGCTCGGCGCGCCGCCGCTCCAGGCCGCGCGAGCGATCGAGGCCGCGGCGGCGTTCGTGACGGTGGGGGGCGGCGTGTGGCTGGTCGCCACGGTTGCCGGAGGCGGCGCGGGGGTGGTGGCGGGTCTCGTGCTGCTCGCGAGCCCGAGCCTGGCGTTCGACCACTGGCAGGTCCTGAGCGAGCCGCTGTGCCTGGCGCTGCTGGTGCTGACGCTCGCGCTGATGGCGGGCGCCGCCCGGCCATGGAGCTACGGCCTCGCCGCGGCGGCGGCGGGCCTGGTGCGGTACGCGGGCGCGGCGGCCATGGGGGCGGCCGTGCTGTGGGCGTTCGGTCTCTCGGGAAGCGTCCGCACGCGGCTGCGTCGCGCGGGCCAGGCCGCGATCCCCGGCGTGCTGTTGTACGGCGCCTGGCTCGTGCGTGAAGCGGCCGAGGCGGGGCAGGTGCGGGCCTTCGGCCTGCGGGGCGCCCTGGGGCCGACCGTGCGGCAGCTCAGACTCACGCTGGACGCGTGGCTGGCGCCGCTCGTGCCGTGGAGCGGGGTGCAGGCGCTGCTGGCGGTCGCGGTGGCATGCCTGGCGGGCTGGGCGCTGCTCGGGGCGGCGCGCGCCGCGCCGGGCGCCAGCGCGCCACCAGGGGTCGCGCCGAACCGGTTCTTCCGCGCGGCGGGCCTCCTCGCGGCGTGCTACGCCGCCCTGGTGGTGTGGTCGCGACTGTTCGTCGACGAGGGCATCCCCTTCGACGACCGGCTGCTGTCGCCGTTCATCCTGCTGGCGCAGCTGGCGGCGGCTGCGGCCGTGGGCGCGCAATGGTCCGGGTGGCGGCGCCGCACGCGGGCGGCGGCGGCGATCGTCGCGGTGCTGTGGATCGGCGCGTCGGCGGCTGCGACGGTGCGCGCCGTCGAGGATGCCCGGGACGGCGGGTGGGGCTACGCGAGCGACGACTGGCGAGACTCGTCCCTGGGCCGCTGGCTGCGGGCGGACGGCCGCGACGTGGCGATCTTCTCCAACAACCCGGCGACCGTGTTCGCCCTCACGCACCGGCCGTCGCGGAACGTGCCCGGCGACCTCGCAACCGATTCGCTCGTCGAGTTCGAACGCGCCCTCCACGCGCGGCCCGCGGTGCTGGTGCGCTTCCCGTTCGATCTCGATCCCGGCGCCGCGCCCGACTCCCTCGCCAAGCGGCTGGGGCTGCGCGAGATCGCCACGTTCTCCGACGGCACCGTCTGGGCGCCGGCGCGTCCCGCGGCGCGGCCGCGCCGCGGCTGAGCCCGGCTCCGGCGGGCGGGCCGTGCAACGCGCGCGGGCGTGCGCTCGTATGGAATTTGCAGCACCCGCAGGCGTCATCGTTTCGTCATGTCTTCATGGGAGAGTCACTATGCGGCGAGAACGCTTCACCCTTGTGCTCCTCGCGACCCTGGTGCTGGGAGGCGTCTCGGCGCTTCGCGCCCAGCAGGCGCCGGCCGAGTACCCGGGCATCGAGACCGGGAAGATGTGGACCTTCGACGTGCCGCCGCTCGATTACTGGGCGAAGCGCTACGATTTCCATCCCACCCAGGCGTGGCTGGACCACGCGCGGCTCTCGGCGGCGCGGCTGCCGGGATGCTCCGCGTCGTTCGTCTCGCCGAACGGCCTGGTGCTGAGCAACCACCACTGCGCCCGCAGCTGCGTCGTTTCGGCGACGAAGCCGGGCGAGGACCTGCTGACCAACGGCTTCTACGCCCGCACGCAGGCCGAGGAGCGGCCGTGCCGCGGCATGTTCCTCGACCAGCTGCTCGAGATCACCGACGTCACCGACAGCGTGAACGCCGCGGTGCCGGCGGGCACGCCGAGCGGCCGCGCGGCGACGCTGCGCCAGTCCGCGATCGGCGGCA
Organism: uncultured Gemmatimonadales bacterium; assembly: GCA_963806755.1. Taxonomy (GTDB): domain Bacteria; phylum Gemmatimonadota; class Gemmatimonadetes; order Gemmatimonadales; family JACORV01; genus Fen-1245. The sequence continues at coordinate 118,516 of CAWDZR010000029.1, read as the reverse complement.
TCGAGCAGCGCTGCGCGGCCGGCGCGGAAGACATCCGCTGCCAGGTCGTGACGATGTACGCGGGCGGGCAGTACAAGCTGTACAAGTTCCGGCACTACAGCGATCTGCGGCTGGTCTTCGCGGTGGAGGGCCAGACGGCGTTCTTCGGCGGCGACCCGGACAACTTCACCTATCCGCGCTACGACGTCGACATGTCCATCGTGCGCGCCTACGTGAACGGGCAGCCGGCCAACACGTCCGCGAACTACCTGCAGTGGAGCCCCAACGGCTCGAAGAACCACGAACTGGTGTTCGTGGTGGGCAACCCGGGCTCGACGGGCCGCCTCAACACGGGGGCACAGCTCGAGTACCTGCGTGACGTCCAGTATCCTGCCAGCCTCACGCAGCTGGCGAACATGATCAAGGTGGATTTTGCGCTCTCGGCTCTCGACTCGACGCGGGCTTCCGACCTGCGGAACGAGATCTTCGGCCTGCAGAACTCCTTCAAGGCGGTCACCGGCTACCAGGCCGGCCTGCTGGATCCGCAGCTGATGGCCCACAAGCGCGCGTGGGAGCGGAACTTCCGCTCGCGCGTCAACGCCAATCCCAGCTGGCGGCGGGAGTACGGGTCCGCGTGGCAGACCAGCGCGCTCGACTGGCAGCAGCTGCGGCAGATCGCTCTGCGTCGGCGGTACTACTCCTTCAACTCCTACGGCGCGCAGCTGCTGCAGGTGGCCGGCTTGATCGTGCGCTACCCGACGGAGATGGCGAAGCCCGACAGCGCGCGCGCGATGATATTCCACGAGGGCATGAAGGCCCGCCTGAACCGGGTACTCCAGACGCCGGTGGACACCACCACTGAAATCATGGAGCTAGCGGCGTACTTCGCCCAGATGAAGAAGGACCTGCCGGCGGCTGATCCGCTGGTCCGCCGGGTGCTGGCCGGCCGCACGCCGGAAGCCGCGGCGCGCGCGATGGTCACCGCGAGCCAGATCCTCACCGCCGACCAGCGCCAGGCCCTGATCCAGGGCGGCGCGGCGGCGATCCGCGCCTCGACCGATCCGTTCATCGAGCTGGCGCGCTACATCGACCCGACGGAAGGCGCGCTCACCAAGCAGGCGACCGCGATCAACGACCGCGAGGCGCAGGCATCCGCGCTCATCGCCCGTGCGCTGCTCGCCGTGTTCGGCAACACGGTGGCGCCGGACGCGACGTTCAGCCTGCGGATCTCCGACGGCCAGGTGATGGGCTACCCGTACAACGGGACCGAGGCCCCGCCGTTCACGACGTTCTACGGGATGTATGACCGGTACTACAGCTTCGGACCCAAGTCCGACTGGGATCTGGTGCCGCGGTGGGTCAGGATGCGCGATTCGATCAACCTGGCGACGCCGCTGGACGCGGTGTCGACCAACGACATCATCGGCGGCAACTCCGGCAGCCCGGTGATCAACAAGGACGGCCAGCTGGTTGGGCTCATCTTCGACGGCAACATCGAGGACCAGCCGCTGCGCTTCCTGTATTCGGAGGCTGTGGGCCGGGCCGTGTGGGTGGATTCGCGCGGCATCATCGAGGCGCTCCGGCACGTGTACGACGCCGGTGCGCTGGCCGACGAGCTGACCGGCAGCCACTAGGCCGGACGCAGGACCGCGCGCCCGGGTGCCGGCTCGACGCCGGTGCCCGGGCGCGTCGCGTCGGGGTGCGGCGCGCGAGCGGCGCTCGCGCCGGCGCTTCCCGGAGCCGCCGGAGACGCTCGAACGTCTTGCTCGCGATTGGGGCGATTCTTATCATACCACAACCTTCCCCTGGGGGCCCCGGCCGATGCCCGATCCCTTCTTGAGCTCGGACGAGTACGATGAACGTGCTCACCAGCTGTACAACGAAGGGCGCTACGACGAGGCGGTGACGGTACTGAAGGAAGGGTTGGGGGTGTACCCCGACGCGCTGGAGCTTCACGTCGGTCTGGGCTATGCGCGACTGGCGCGCGAGGAGTTCGCCTGGTCGCGCCAGAGCTTCGAGACATCGCTGCAGCTCGACCCCGAGCACGAAGACGCCTTGGCAGGGCTCGGAGAAGTGCTCCTCAAGCTGGGCCAGCGCGAGGCCGGCCTACGGTGCTTCGAGCGGGTGCTGGAGCTGGGCTTCAAGGACGACCTCGATCTCGTCCTGCAGATGGGTCGGGCGCTGTTCCGCGAGGGGCTGCTGGAGTCCTCGCGCCGGTTCTTCGAGGTCGGGCTCGCCGCGCACCCCGACAGCGCGGAGGCCGCGGCGTGCGTGGGCTACGCCGCCCACCGCCTGTCGGCCGAAACCGACGCGCTGCGCTGGCTGCGCCACGCGCTCGCGCTCGACCCGCAGCACGGCGAGGCGCGCATCTACCTCGCCAACCTCCTCTACGACCGCGGCGAATACGAGCCCGCCCTCGCGGAGTTCGAGCGCACGAAGCCCGAGGACCACTGGGATGAGCTGGGCATCTGGCGGCTCATCGAGCTGAAGCGCAGCATCTACCGGCTCCCCGAGGACGACCCCGAGCTGAAGCCGTGGCTGGTCCGCCTCGGCGATCTCGCCGAGGACGCCGACCCGACCGACCTCCTGCTCGCCGAGATCGAAGCCGCGGGCCCCGACGGCACGGGCTCGCGGGATCCCGCGCAGCTCGACCTGTTCGGCACGCTCGTGAGCGAGCTGCAGGCGATGCACCGCCAGCCCCGCGGATTCGAGGTGCACCGGGTCACCACCCGGGAGGGCACGACGTACGTGGGGACCTGGGAGGACATCGTCGCGGGGATGCGGGACGACGACGCGGCGTTCTCCGGCCGGCCGATCGAGGAGTTCCTCGCCGGGGCGGCCGCGCGGGCGACCCGGCTCACGGGCGTGACGGTGCCCGCCACCGACGCGGAGAGCTTCATTCGCGGCTACGCGGATGCGGGACTGGTCAGGATCCTGCGCTAGGGCGGCTGGGTGTGGGGTGTGGGGTGTAGGGTGTGACGGCGTCTCGTGACCCCATACCCTACACCCCACACCCTGCACCCACTCTATATTCACCCCGTGCCCAACTCCATCCTCCGCCCGCGCTCCATCGCGGTGATCGGTGCGTCGCGGCATCCGAACACCATCGGCTACCAGATTCTCGACAATCTGATCCGGTACGGCTTCGGCGGCCCGATCTATCCCGTCAATCCCAAGGCGCCGTTCGTACACTCGATCCACGCCTATCCGAGCGTCACGGCGATCCCCGATCCGGTGGACCTGGCCGTCATCGTCGTGCCCAAGGAGCAGGTGCTGGGGGCCGCGGAGGAATGCGGGCAGAAGGGCGTCAAGGGCCTGGTCGTGATCACCGCCGGCTTCGCGGAGGTGGGTGGAGCAGGCGTCGCGCGGGAGCAGGCGCTGCTCGCGGTCGTGCGGCGCCACGGGATGCGGATGGTGGGCCCGAACTGCATGGGAGTCCTCAACAGCCATCCCTCGATCTCGATGAACGCGACGTTCGCCCCGACGATGCCCCCGTACGGGCCGGTCGGGTTCATCAGCCAGTCAGGGGCGATGGGGCTCAGCATCCTCGACTACGCCGAGGAGCTCGGGATCGGGATCCACCAGTTCGTTTCGGTGGGCAACAAGGCCGACGTGTCGGGCAACGACCTCCTGGTCGAGTGGGCCGACGATCCGGAGATCGGCGTCGTCCTGATGTACCTGGAGAGCTTCGGGAACGCGCGGCGCTTCTACCGGATTGCCCGCGAGCTGACGCGGCGCAAGCCGGTGTTCGTGGTGAAGGCGGGCCGCACCGCGGCGGGCGCGCGCGCCGCGTCGTCGCACACCGCCGCCCTCGCGGGCACCGACCTCGCCGCCGACGCGCTGATGGAGCAGTGCGGCGTGATCCGGGCGCAGACCGTGGAGGAGCTGTTCGACTACGCCATGGCGTTTCCGCGCCTCCCCCTGCCGCGGGGGGACCGTGTCGCGATCGTCAGCAACGCCGGCGGGCCGGGGATCGTGCTGGCCGACGCGTGCGAGTCCGCGGGCCTGAAGGTGGCGGAGCTGACGCCCGCCACGCAGGCCGCGATCCGCAAGCTGGTGCCGGAAGAGGCGGCGGTCCGCAACCCGGTGGACCTGATCGCCTCGGCCACGGCGGAGACGTTCCGCGGCGTGCTCGCCCTCGTGCTCGAGGACCCGAACATCGATTCGGTGATCGTGTCGGTCGCCCCGCCGCCCCTGAAGGGCCAGGCCGGCGACGTAGCGGAGGGCATCGTGGCGGCGACCGCCGCCCGCCGGGACATCCCGGTGCTGGCGGTGCTGCTGGGCCGGCAGGGGGTCGCGGCGGGAATGCGCAACCTGCTCCGCGCGGGGACGCCGGGCTACATCTTCCCGGAGTCGGCCGCGCGCGCCCTCGCGGCGATGAACCGCTACCGCCGGTGGCGCGAGCGGCCCGAGGGCCAGGTGCTGCGCTTCCCTGCGGATGCGGCGCGGGTGAGCCGGATCATCGCCGCCGCCGCGGCGGAGAACCGCGACAAGCTCACGGAGCCGGAGGCGCTCGAGGTGTTGGGCGCGTACGGCATCCCCACCGTCCCCTGGCGGTGCGTCGCCTCCGAGGACGAAGCCGCCGCCGCGGCGCGCGACATCGGGCTCCCGGTCGTGCTCAAGATCGTGAGCCGGACCGTCGTCCACAAAAGCGACATCGGCGGCGTCGTCGTCGGGCTCGGGTCGGAGCGCGAGGTGCGCGAGGGTTACCGGCGCATGCTGCAGCGGGTCAGGGAGCGGGCTGGCGTGGTGCCGGAAGCCGTGCTCGTCCAGCAGATGATCCCCGGCGGCCGCGAGACGATCGTCGGCTCCGCCCGCGACGAGCGCGCCGGGCCGCTGATCATGTTCGGCCTCGGCGGCGTCGCCGTCGAGGTCCTGAAGGACGTGGTGTTCCGGGTGCACCCGCTGACGGACGTGGACGCTCGCGACATGGTGCGCGCGATCCGCGGCTTCCCGCTGCTGGAGGGCGTGCGCGGCGAGCCGGCGGTGGACCTGGTGGCGCTCGAAGAGGTGCTGCAGCGCGTGTCGCAGCTGGTGGGAGAGCACGAGGCGGTGCTGGAGATGGACGTCAATCCGCTGGTGGCGCTGCCCGACCGGGTGCTCGCCCTCGACGCGCGGTTCCGGATCGCGGTGTAGCCGCGGGCGGCGGCCGCCCGCGCGGCCCGTCAGAACATCGACATCGCCAGGAAGGAACGCAGGTTGTCGTTGGTCACGCGCAGCCGGGAGGAGAGGAGCCGCACCACGTTCCACAGCACCTTGTACGCGATGTCGCGGTTGAAGTCGAGCAGCAGCTCGAAATCGGAGCGCGTGATGGTGAACAGCGTGCAGTCGGAGTTGGCGATCGCGTCGGTCGAGCGCTCGGAGCGGTCGAAGATCCCCATCTCGCCGAAGCACGTCCCCGGCTTGAGCACCGCCAGCGCCTCCTCGCCGCTGCCGGGGACGATGCGGCTGATGCGCACGTCGCCCTCGGCGATGATGTACAGGCGGTTGCTGGGCTCGCCTTCCTTGAAGACGGTGGCGGCACCCTGGAATTTCTGCTCCTTGCAGATCTCGGCCACGCGGGCGAGCTCGCCCTCGTCGAGGTCGGAGAAGATGGCGGCCTGCTTGAGCAGTGCGAGGTCCATGGGTGAACGGTGAAGGTATCCCCAGCTCCCGGGGGCGGCAAGTCGCTTGGGGAAGGGTACTTACGCCGGCGAACGTCGTGTCGTTCTCGCGACTGCCGCTGGCCGTGGCTTTCGCCGCGTTCCCGCAGGTCGCGGTGCGGCTGGCGGTGCTCGTCGCGGCCGCGGGTACCGATCTCCTGGACGGGTGGCTGGCGCGCCGCCTCGGCCCGTCGCGGCTGGGCGCGTTCATGGATCCCGTCGCCGACAAGATCTTCATGCTCACCGCGTTCGCGATGCTGCTGCTCTCGGGGGCCCTCGGTCCCTTCGAAGTGGCGGGCGTGCTGCTCCGCGACGTTCTGACGCCGGCGGGGTATCTCGCAAGCCTGGTGGCGCGCCATCCGTTCCGCGTGCCTCCCGCGCGGGTCGGCGGGAAGGCGGTGACCGTGGGGCAGACCCTCACGCTGTTCGCGTGGCTGCTGGACTCGTCGTTCTTGCGGCCGCTGGCGTGGGCGACGGCGGCGATGGCGCTCTACGCCATCGCGGACTACGGGCGGCTCGCGGTCCGGCGTGTGGGGCAATCGGACACTTGAGGAGGATGGAATGAGGCGAGCGATCACACGAGCCCTCGAAGCCGCGGCGGTGCTGCTGGCGTGCGCGGCGCCCGCGGCGCGCGCGCAGGAGTTCCAGCCGCCGTCGGGGAGCGGCGCTTCGTCCCAGACGGTCTATGGCTTCGAGCCGGACCTGTACGCCTTCTCGGTGCGCGGAGGCATCGACGTGTCGCGGCCGGCGCAGTGGGTGATCGGGACGACGCTGGACGTGGCGGAGATGTGGTCGCCCAGGGTGCGGCTGCGCCCGTCGCTCGAGGTATCGTCCACCGGCGGGTTGGTCCAGCTGCACTGGGCGGGCGAGGTGGTGTACCGCTTCGAGCCCGACGCCGCCCCCGCGATTCCCTACCTCGGCCTGGGCGTGGGACACATGACGCGCTGCCCGGGCTGCGTCACCCTGTGGCCGACGGTGGTGATGGGGTTCGAGCTGCGCTTCCGCCCGTCGTTCAACTGGCTGATCGAGTACCACGCGCTCGACCGGCTGGGCCGGCACCGCTTCCTGGTCGGCCTGGCGACCCGCACGGCCGGAGTGCCGTGATGGCCGAGCCGAAGCAGGTCACGCTGACGTGGCGGCACGACATGGCCTTCGAGGGCGGCGCGACGGGCAAGCCGGCCATCGCGCTCGACGCCGACGGGCGCACGGCCCCGGGGCCGATGGAGGCGCTGCTGCTGGCGCTCGCCGCGTGCACCGGGAGCGACGTCGTATCGATCCTGGCGAAGATGCGCTCTCCGGTGCGGGCGATGCGCGTGGACGTGACGGGAGAGCGGCGGGCGGAGCATCCCAAGCGCTACACCTCCATCGCGCTCACCTACCGCGTGTCGGCGCCGGGGGCGCTGGAGGAGCAGGTGCGCCACGCGATCGATCTCTCGCTCGAGAAGTACTGCTCGGTGTCCCACTCGCTGGCCCCGGACATCGCCCGGCGCTATGAGCTGGTCCTGGAGGCATAGCACCGTCGCGCTCCCGGTGCTGCTCGCTGCCGCCGCCCCCTGCCGGGCGCAGAGCCGCAGCGAGCTGCAGGTGTGGGCGTTGGCCGCCGCGTCCAAGCCGGCGTTCTACGGGGCCGGGCTCGGCATCGCGTTCAGAGACGAGGACCGGCTCCGCTTCGCCCTGGCCGCCGCGCCAGGGGGCTACGGCAACGGGGCGTTCGGCGCCCGAGCCGACGCGACCCTGCAGTTCCTGCTCGATCCCACTCGGCCTTCCGGCGCGGCGATCTACGGCGGCGGCGGGCTGTCGCTCGCGGCCCGGCAAGGGCACGCAACGCCCTATCTCCTCCTCGTCCTGGGAATCGAGCACGCGCCGGGGGGCCCCCGCGGCGCGTTCGCCGAGGTCGGGGTGGGTGGCGGCGTGCGGGTGGCGATTGGGTACCGATGGCGGAAACGAAACGCCCCAGGCCGGTGAGGGGTCCGGGGCGTCGAGCTTCAGGTCAGATCCAGCCTCGGTTCAGACGACTCCGGCGGTCTCCACGGTCTCGGGCCGCGCGACCACGGGCTGGCAATAGCGCTCGCCCAAGGTCCTGAGTTCCTTGACCTGCGCGGGAGTCAGCTCTTCGTACCGTTCGGCCAGATACGCCATCGTATCGTCAAACCAGTCCTTCCGATGCTCTTCGGCCGCTTCCAGGACTCCACACCGCAGGATGTGGCTGAACAGCTCGTCCCGGGCCAGCTCAAATGCCGTAGGGACTTGGACTTTGCGGTGGCTGCTGTGCTTCGGCATCACACCTCCGTTCGGGCGGGCGATTCGCCCGCAGCCCTCAATATAAATGGGCCGGCGCGGCCGGGCAAACCTCACAGGTGCCCGGCGAACACGGTGGCCACGGCTTCGGCCAACCGGGCCCGGAGCGGGCGGCGTCGCCATTCCTGGGCCGTGACGGGGGTGGCCCTGAGGAGGTCGGTGGCGAACAGCTCCCGCATCTGGCGGCCGACCTCGGGGTCGGCGACGAGGGCGTTGAGCTCGTAGTTCCGGTGCAGTGACAGCGGGTCGAGGTTGCTCGAGCCCACCAGCGTGATGAAGCCGTCCACGACGGCGGTCTTGGCGTGCAGCATCACGCCCTGCCACTCGTAGATCTCCGCGCCGGCGTCGAGCAGCGGCTGGTAGATGCGGCGCGCGGCCAGCCCGGCGACGGGATGGTTGTTGCGTCCCGGCAGCAGCAGCCGGACGCGCACGCCGCGGCGGGCCGCGCGGATCAGCGCTTGGAGCACCGGCCGCGGCGCCACGCAGTACGCGTCGGTCAGCTCCATGCTCGCCTCCGCCCGGTCGGCCAGCCATTCGTAGATGGCGGCCACCCGCCCCGTGCCGGGCCGGTCGCCGACGACGATCACGGCCGCTTCACCCTTCTCCGGCGGCGGCCGGAGCGAGGTGGACGGGCGCGGGTTCTCGAGCCTGGCCCTGCCCCACATGCGCTCGAAGGCGACCTGGAACTCCCCCACGGCCGGCCCGCGGATGGAGACGGCGGTGTCGCGCCATCCGGCGCCGCCGCGGTCGGAGGGCGCCCAGTGGTCGGCGATGCAGATCCCGCCGACGAAGGCGATCAGGTCGTCGCACACCAGGAGCTTGCGGTGGTCGCGGTGGCGCAGCCGCAGCCAGCTCCACGGCGCGATCGGGGACAAGGGACGAAACGGCCGGGCCTCGATGTCGGCCTCCCTGAGCCCCCGCGCGACCGAGCCGCCCTGGACCAGCAGCGTGCCGATCGGGTCGTAGATGACGCGCACGCGGGCGCCGCGGCGCCGGGCCTTCGCCAGCGCGGTCGTGAAGTCCCGCCCGGTGGCGTCGTCGGCCATGATGAAGTTCTCGAAGCAGACGCCGCGCCTGGCGGCGCGGATGCCGGCCAGCATGGCGGGAAAGGCCAGCGCGCCGTCGCGCAGGATGCGCACCGCGTGGCCGTAGCGGAGGGGGGCCGCCGCGATGCGGGCCAGCTCGAGCAGCATCCGGGGAGACGCGAGCCGCGGCGTCGCGTCGGCAAGGTCGGGCACACCCCATGATAGGGGCCGGGGCGCCCGGAGGCGAGTTGGCGACCGTCTCGGCCCTGGGTAAACTCCACCGATGCCGCACGATGAAACGTACGATCCCGAGCGGGCCCGGAAGCTGGTCGAGATGCTCCGGGCGCTCGCCGAGCGGATCATGGATCTCGACCGGCAGGGCGACCTGCTGGGCGAGTCGTCGGCACTGCTCCGGGCGATGGGGGACATCCGCTCGGAGCTGTTCCACTACGAAGTGCGGCAGACGTTCGACTCGCCGGAGGTGGCGGAGCACCGCCGGATCGTGGAGGACGCGGCGCGCGGCTGGTCGCCGGACTCGGAAGGCGAAGGCAACGAGGAGGAGCCATGGCGGAAGCCGGACGGTCCCTGAAGACCTTCTACATCGTCCTCGGGCTGATCGCGGTCGTGGGGATCGCGCTGATCGTGCGCGCCGCGAGCAGCCGTCCCTCGGCTCCGCTGGTGATGGCGGACTGCGGCGGGCCGCCGCTGGGCGGCGTGGCGCCGCAGGGCGTCACCCTCGGCCCCGACTCCGCACCGGTCAAGATCACGGAATACGCCGATTTCGAGTGCCCGGCGTGCGCGCGCCTGGCCATCCTCACGATGCCCGACGTGGAGCAGCGCCTCATTCCCACGGGCAAGCTGCAGTGGACGTGGATGGACTTTCCGCTGCCGCAGCACGCCAACTCGCCGTTGGCGCACGTCGCCGCCGAATGCGCCGCCGACCAGGGGAAGTTCTGGCAGATGGAGTACGCGCTCTACTATCACCAGGACGACTGGTTCGCGGACGCCAATCCCGAGGGCAAGTTCCTCGACTACGCGCGCCAGGCCGGCCTGAACACCGATTCCCTCCGCGTGTGCATGGACCAGCGCCGGCCGTGGCCGAGGATCGAGGCGAACAAGTGCTCGGGCGAAAAGCTGGGCATCAACGAGACGCCGACCCTGGTCGTGAACGGCAGGGCGTTCCCGGGGGCGCCGGCGTTCGACGACCTGCAGCGCCTGGTGGATTCCGTGAGCGCGCACGCCGCCCCGGCTGCCGCGCGCCGGTGAGGTAGCCCGATGCGACACCGCATGGCCGTGGCCGCCCTCGCGCTGGTGGGGCTGCTGGTCTCCACGTACCTGCTGCTCTACAAGCTGGGCTTCGTAGGGGAGATCGTGTGCGCGGGCTCCGGCGGGTGCGAGCGCGTGCAGCTCAGCCGCTGGTCCATGCTGCTGGGGGTGCCGGTGGCCGCGTACGGCGTGGCGGGATACGTGGTGCTGCTCGGGCTCGCGCTGTTCGGCCTGCGGGCCGACCAGCTGGCGAAGCCGGCGTCCACCCGCTGGATCGCCGCGCTGTCGGCGCTCGGCGTGCTGTTCTCGATCTACCTGCTGGCGCTCGAACTGCTCTCCATCCACGCCATCTGCATCTGGTGCAGCGTATCGGGCGTCGTGATCCTCGCCATCTTCGTGGTCTCGGCCGGCGCGCTCGCGGGTGCTAGGCGGGCGCCCGCACCGTGAGCACGGGGCAGGTGGCGGTGCGCGCCACGCGCTCGGCCACACTCCCGAGCAGCAGGTGCTTGAGGCCGGTCCGGCCGTGGGTGGCCAGGACGATGAGATCGGCGCGGCGGCGCACCGCCGCGTCGGTGATGGCCACGTAGGCGGGCCCGAAGACCACTTCCGCCTCCCACGGCGCCCGGTCGCCGATCTCCCGCGCGCCGAACTCCTGCAGCTGGTCCTTCGCCATCGCGGCCATGCCCGCCAGCTCGAGCGCCACGACCTCGGGATCGGGGCTCGCGCCCTCGAGCGCGTGAACGAGCACGAGCCGCGCGCCGAACTTGCACGCGATCTCCAGCGCCGGGCCGACCGCCACCGCGCTGTTGGCGGAGAAGTCGGTCGTCACCACGATGGTCCGGAACATCCTCAGGCCTCGCCTTCCTCGTAATCCGCCTTCAGCTTCGCCACCACCGCCGGATCGGCGAGCGTGGTGGTGTCGCCGAGCGCCCGCCCCTCGGCGATGTCCCGGAGCAGGCGCCGCATGATCTTGCCGCTGCGCGTCTTCGGGAGATCCGCCGAGAAGAGGATGTCGTCCGGCCGCGCAATCGCGCCGATCTTGTTTGCCACGTGCTCCTTCAGGTCGTCCTTCAGCTCGTCGTGGGGCTCGAAGCCCGACTTGAGCGTGACGAACGCGGCCACCGCCTGGCCCTTGAGGTCGTGGTGCTTTCCCACGACCGCGGCTTCCGCGACCGACGGGTGGTCCACCAGCGCGCTTTCGATCTCCATGGTGCCGATCCGGTGCCCCGCCACGTTGAGCACGTCGTCCACGCGCCCCAGCAGCCAGAAGTAGCCGTCCTCGTCGCGCTTGGCCCCGTCGCCCGGGAAGTACAGCCCCGGCCACTTCGACCAGTACACCTCCCGGTAGCGCTCGTCGTCGCCCCAGATGGTGCGCGCCATGCCGGGCCACGGCCGGGTGAGCGCCAGGAAGCCGCCGCCCACCTCGACGCGCTGGCCGTCGCCGTCCACCACCTCCGCGCCCACGCCGGGGAAGCTGCGGGTAGCGGAGCCCGGCTTCGTCGCCACCACGCCCGGCAGCGGCGTGATCATGATGCCGCCGGTCTCCGTCTGCCACCAGGTGTCCACGATCGGGCAGCGCTGGCCCCCGATGTTGTGGTGGTACCACATCCACGCCTCGGGATTGATCGGCTCGCCCACCGTGCCCAGCAGCCGCAGCGTGGAGAGGTCGTGCCGCGCCGGCAGCTCCGCGCCCCACTTCATGAACGCGCGGATCGCCGTCGGCGCCGTGTAGAAGATCGTGACCCCGTAGCGCTCGACGACATCCCAGATCCGGTCGCGCTCCGGCCAGTCGGGCGCGCCCTCGTAGAGCACCTGCGTGGCGCCCAGTGCCAGCGGGCCGTACACCACGTACGAGTGCCCCGTGACCCAGCCGACGTCGGCCGTGCACCAGAACACGTCGTCGCCCTTGAGGTCGAAGACCAGCCTGGTGGTGGCCACGACGTGCGTGAGATAGCCGCCCGTGGTGTGGACGATGCCTTTCGGCTTGCCCGTCGTGCCGCTGGTGTAGAGGATGAACAGCACGTCCTCCGCGTCCATCCGCTCGGGCTCGCAGAACGGCGCCGCGTCCTGCATCAGCCGGTGCCACCAGTGGTCACGCCCTTCCTGCATGTGCACGAACGCCTCGTCCCCCTGCGCCCCCAGCCGGCGCTGGTACACCACGACGTGGCGGATCGTGGGGCACTGCTCCAAGGCCTGGTCCGCCGCCCGCTTCAGCGGCACCACCTGGCCGCGTCGAAAGCCGCCGTCGGCCGTGACCAGCACCACGGCGCCCGCGTCGTTGATCCGGTCGCGCAGGCTGTCCGCGCTGAATCCGCCGAACACGACCGAGTGCGGCGCGCCGATGCGGGCGCAGGCCAGCATCGCGATCACCACCTCCGGGATCATCGGCATGTAGATGGCCACGCGGTCGCCGCGACGCACGCCGAGCTTCTTGAGCACGTTGGCGAACTTGTTCACCTCGCGATACAGGTCCCAGTAGGTGATCGTCCGCCGCTCGCCCGGTTCGCCCTCCCAGATCAGCGCCGCCTGGTTCCGGCGCGCCGTCACCACGTGCCGATCCAGGCAGTTCACCGAGGCGTTCAGCTCGCCGCCCACGAACCACTTCGCGTGCGGCGGGTCCCAGTCCAGCACGCGGTCCCAGCGCCGCGACCACTGCAGCGCTTCCGCCTGCGAGGCCCAGAAGCCCTCGGGATCGCGGGCCGCCTCGTCGTACAGCGCGGCGCTGCCGCAGTGCGCCGCGGCGCGGAACGCGTCGGAGGGCGGGAAGACCCGCGTTTCGTCGAGCAGCGTATCGATTCGGTGCGCGTCTGTCATATGCAGGGGTCCCCTTGTGGGCCTCTGGGCCGAAGTGTCTGCCACTCTTGCGCTTGATCTTGGAAAAGTCGTATGGTATGGCGCTCATCTACGGACCCTGCGGGCCGGCGCGCCTCGCCGCCGCGTGAGATCCGCGATTGGTGCCACCCGTCAGAGGAGTTTAGGTATGTCTCGCATCACCGGCCGGGTCAAGTGGTTCAACGATGCGAAGGGCTTCGGATTCATCGAGCGGGAAGGTGGCCCCGACGTCTTCGTACACTACTCGGCGATTCAGGCGGAGGGCTTCAAGTCCCTCAAGGAAAATGACAAGGTGGAGTTCGAGGTCCGCGAGGGTCCCAAGGGCCTCCAGGCCGCCAACGTCACCAAGATCTGAATCGCGCAGTCCGGCCGCAGCCAAGGGCCCGGGGCGACCCGGGCCCTTGGCGCGTCTGGCTGCAGGAGGTGTCAGTGGCGACCTCCAGCACTGTTGCGGAATGCTACTGCGTATCGAACGCCATTTGCCAGCCGTCTAAGCTGCAACACATTGACAATCATGAAGATAGAACAATCGGCCCTGCGCGGCACCATTCCTTCATATCTAGTCGGGCGTGGGAGAGCTCCTCGTACGTGCGCCAGCAGTACTCGACCGGGAGACGCGGTTGGCCTTCCGGAGGGAGGCCATGCGCCTGGTCGAGGCCCCGCCGGGTCACGCCGCCGCCGAACGCCAGGGGTGCGATCGCCTGGTGGTGGATCTGGCAGCCACGATCCGAGTCGACAGCGCCGGACTCAGCACCCTGGTGCTGGTGAGGGAGCGGGCCTCGGAGCTGCGAAGGACCGTGTGTCTGCGCGGGGCGTCGGAGGAGCTGCGCTTCCTGCTGGTGCTGATCCGGATGGAGGACCGCTTCGAGTTCGAGCCGGCCGCGACCTGAGTGCCTCCGCCGGCGGCGTCGCCCCGTTCGGCGGGCCCGCGGCGCGACTATATTTGCGCTCCACCATGACCTTCCCCCCCGAGCGGCGCGCGGACCCGGATGGCGTCGAGCTCTAGCGGCGCTGCGCCGGTGATCGAGGTCGCCGGCCTCAGCAAGCGGTTCGGGCACGTGCGGGCCCTGCGCGCGGTGGACTTCGCGCTCGGCGCGGGGGAATCGCTCGCCGTCTTCGGCCCCAACGGCGCCGGCAAGACGACGCTGCTCAGGGTGCTGGCCGGCCTGCTCAAGCCCGACGGAGGCACGGTTCGCTTCGGCGGCGAGCTGCTGGTGCGCGGCAACGCGGACCACCGGCGCCGGGTCGGTCTCATCTCGCATCACTCGCTGCTGTACGACGGGCTGACGGCGCGGGAGAACCTGGTGTTCTACGCCCGGCTCTACGCCGTGGCGGAGCCGCGCGCGGCGGCGGCCCGCGCGCTCGCGGGCGTGGGCCTCGAGGCCCGGGCGGGAGACCAGGTGGGGACGTTCAGTCGCGGGATGATCCAGCGGCTGGCCATCGCGCGGGCGCTGCTCCACGATCCCGAGGTCATGCTGCTCGACGAGCCGTTCAGCGGGCTCGACCAGGCCGCCGCGGCGACGCTGCGCCAGCTGCTGGGCCGGCTGCGGGCCGAGCACCGCACGATGGTCCTGGTGACGCACAACATCGACGAGGGGCTCGAGCTGGCCACCCACGTCGCCATCCAGGTGTCGGGGCGGTTCGTGTCGCTGGGCCCCAGGGACGGCGACCTCTCGGCCTACCGGGCGCGGTACCAGGAAGCGACGGCGCGCCTTGACTAGGCTGCTGGCCGAGGCGTGGGCGATCGCCGCCAAGGACCTGCTGCTCGAGTTCCGCAGCCGCACGGCGTTTCTGTCCGCGCTCGTCTTCACCGCCCTGGTGCTCGCCATCTTCAACTTCGCGCGCGACCCCACGGCCGTGAGCGCCGTGGATCTCGCCCCCGGCATCCTGTGGATCACCTTCTCCTTCGCGGGGATGCTGGGCCTCAACCGGGCCTTCGGGCTGGAGCGGGAGAACCACGCGCTCGACGGCCTGCTGCTCTCGCCGGCGAGCCGCACCGCGCTGTATCTCGGCAAGACGGTCGCCAACCTGGCCTTCGTGGGGGCGGTCGAGGCCATCGCGCTGCCGTTGTTCGCGCTGTTCTTCGACGTGCCGCTGTGGCCGGTGCTGGGCCCGCTCGTGCTGGTGATCGCGCTCGCGACGCTCGGCTTCGTCGCGGTGGGCACCCTGATGAGCTCGATGGCGGTGAACACCCGGTTCGCCGAGCTGATGCTGCCGGTGCTGCTGCTCCCGTTCCTCGTGACCCCCGTCATCGCGGCCGTGCAGGCCACGGCCCGCATCCTCGCCCACCGTCCTTTCGTCGAGTTGGCCCCCTGGCTTAAATTGCTCGCGGCCTACGACATCACGTTCGTCGTGCTGTGCACCCTCATTTTCGAGTTCACCCTCGAGGAATGACCGCGACTCCGTCGTTCGAGCGGACCCTGAGGCGCAGCGGGATCTGGATGGCCGTCGCGCTGGCGCTGATGGCCGGCGTGTACGTGCGGGCGCTGGGCTTCACGCCGGAAGAGGCCACCCAGGGGCTGGCGCAGAAGATCTTCTACATCCACGCGCCGAGCGCGTGGGTGGCGTTCCTCGCGTTCGGCATCGTCGGCGTGTGCAGCCTCGCCTACCTGTTCGTCAAGGACGCGCGGCTCGACCAGCTCGCCGCGAGCTCGGCGGAGATCGGGACGGTGTTCACGACCGTCGTGCTGGTGACGGGCCCCATCTGGGGCAAGGTGATCTGGGGGGCGTGGTGGACGTGGGACGCGCGGCTCACGTTGACGCTGTTCCTCTGGTTCATCTACCTCGCCTACCTGGTGCTGCGCACGGCCGTCGAAGAGCCGGGCCGCCGGGCGCGCTACAGCGCGGTGCTCGGCATCCTGGGCGCCCTGCTGGTGCCGTTCATCCACGTCAGCGTGTACCTGTTCCGCACCCTGCACCCGATGCCGGTGGTGCTGCGCCCCGGCAAGCCGGAGCTGCCGGGCTCGATGCTGGTGACGCTGCTCAGCTCGTTCGTGGTCTTCACGCTGTTCTATTTCGCGCTCCTCGCGCGCCGCTACGCCTGGGCGCGGCTCGTGGACGCGCGGGCGCAAAGCGAGGGCGAGCATGCCGACGCCTCCCGCTAGCGGCGGTTACATGGTGGCCGCCTACCTCGCGGCGGCCGTGATCTACCTGGGATACGCGGCGTGGATGTACTGGAGGACGCGGAAGTGAACGACCTGGGATTAGGGGCTAGGGGTTAGGGGCTAGGGCTGCCTGACCCTGGCCCCGTTGTCGCCCACTCCCGAACCCCCAGTCCCTAACCCCTGCCTTTCAGTCCTTCTTCAGCAGCACCTTCTCGTAGACCTGCATCGCGACCACGGCGCCCACGATCGGGCCGATCCAGTAGGCCAGGTGGCCGGTCCAGAAGCCCGCCACCAGCGCCGGGCCGAACGCGCGCGCCGGGTTCAAGGCGGCGCCCGTCAACGGCCCGCCCGCGAGGATGCACATCAGCAGCGTCAGGCCCACGGCCCAGCCGCCCAGCTTCGGCGCTTCCGGGTCCACCACCGTGGCCATCACGGAGAACGCCAGGAGGAACGTGAGCAGCCCCTCGATGACCATCGCCTGGCTCATCGAGACCTCCGACGCGATCGTCACCGCGCCGTACTGGGCGACTTCGCCCGCGCCGCCGGGGAAGGCGGCCTTGAGCGCGACGGCGGCGAGTACGGCACCCGCCAACTGCGCCACGACGTACAGCGCCGCCTTGCGGAGGTCGATGCGGCCGACCGACCACAGGCCGATCGTGATGGCGGGGTTGATGTGCCCGCCGGAGCTGGCCATGGTCGCGGTCACGGCGAGACCGAATGCCAGGCCATGGGCGATGGCGATGCCGACCAGGCCGGCGCTGCCGGCGCGGAGCGTGTTGATGATGATGGTGCCGCCGCCGATGAAGACCAGGATGAAGACGCCGATGAACTCGGCGACGAGCGGGCGCAGGGTCTGGCGCATGCCGTTCCTCTGGTGAAGGTGGACCGTGGCTGCGAAAGCGGCGCCAATATGCCGGCGGCGCGCGCGGCGGCGCAAGCGATCTACGACGCCCGGCGCAGCACCAGCGTGGCGTTGACGCCGCCGAATCCGAACGAGTTGCTGACGGCCACGTCGGCGGGCTGCTCGCGGCCGCCGCCGTCGAGGTAGTCGAGGTCGCACTCGGGGTCGCGCTCGCGCAGGTTCAGCGTCGGCGGCAGCCAGCCCCGGTCGAGCGCCAGCGCCGTCACCGCGGCCTCGATGGCGCCCGACGCGCCCAGCGGATGCCCGTAGTAGCCCTTGGTGCCGCTCACGGCGAGGCGCGCCGCGTGGTCGCCGAAGGCGGTGCGGATCGCGAGCGTCTCGGTCTTGTCGTTGAGCGGGGTCGAGGAGCCGTGCGCGTTCACGTAGGCCACCTCGCGCGGCGCGACGTGCGCGTCCGCCAGGGCGAGGCCGATGCAGCGCGCGGCCTGCCGGCCGTCGGGACGCGGCGCGGTCATGTGGTAGGCGTCGTTCGTCACCGCGGCGCCGAGGACCTCCGCCACGACCGGCGCGCCGCGCGCCAGCGCGCGGTCCCGCTCCTCGAGCACCAGCACCGCGGAGCCCTCGCCCATGACGAAGCCGTCGCGGCTCGCGTCGAAGGGCCGCGACGCCGACGCGGGCTCGTCGTTGCGCGTGGACATGGCGCGGATCAGGGCGAAGGCGCCGAAGCACAGGGGCGCGAGGGGGGCCTCGGCGCCGCCGGCGAGCATCACGTCGGCCCGGCCGTCGCGGATGGCGTGAAAGGCGTCGCCGACGGCGATCGTGCCGGAGGCGCAGCTCATGGCGTTGGTGGAGTTGGGGCCGCTGACGCCGAACTCGATCGCGATGTTGCAGCTCGAAGCGCCGCCGAACACCGACAGCGCGAGCGACGCGTCCAGACCGCGCAGGCCTTCGGCCGCGTACACGCCCGCCTGGGCCTCCGCGTACGCCACCCCGCCGAGGGCCGAGCCCATCATGATCCCCACGCGGTCGCGGTCTTCGGCGGCCACGCTCAGCGCGGCGTCCTCCAGCGCGAGCTGCGCCGCGACCACCGCCAGCTGCGAGAAGCGGTCCAGCCGGCGGGCGCGGCGCGGGTCGAGGAAATCCTGCGGCCGGAAGTCGGGCAGCTCGGCGGCGATGCGGCTCCGGAACGGCGTCGCGTCGAACCGCGTGATGGCGCGCACGGCCGAGCGACGCGCCCGCAGCCCGTCCCACAATCCGGCCGCGCCGGTGCCGATCGGCGTCACGCAGCCGATCCCCGTCACCACCACCCGGCGGGCGCCGCTCACGCGCCGCCGCCTTCCGCGACGCGCGCGATGCCCGCCAGCGTGCGCTGCGCGATGGCGTGGATGAAGACCGGGCCGATGATCCACTCGGCCGCCGCCCGGCCGGCCAGCGGCCAGCCCGGGCCGTCCCACCAATGCGTAATCGTCACGGCGGTCCTCCCCGCCACGGGTGCGAACGCCCACTCGACGTCCATGCCACGGGTGATACCCTGCACGTGCCGGTAGCGGACCGCGGGGGCGTCCCGGTCCACCCGCATCTCCGAGACCCAGCGAGTCGGCCAGCGCAGCGTCCCGAACGGCCGCCAGGCCGCCATCTCGACCAGACCCCCGCCGTCGCTGCGGCGCTCCAGGAAGCGGACTCGGCGGTAGTGCGCCAGCCACTCGGGCCAGCGTTCCACCCCGGTCGCGCACGCGAACACGCGCTCGAGCGGCGCGGCCACGTCGCGGCGGTCCACCCGGATCATCGGGGCGGGGAGCCGCCCGGCCGCCACCGCGCGGTGACGCGGAAGCCCGGGTGCGTGCGCACGTCGGCGACCACGCCGGCCGCCGCGCACGCGCCGCGCAGGGCCGCGGGCGTGAAGCCCCGCTTCACCGACGTCACGCCGTCGCGCCGGCTCACGGGATGGAAGTGGAGCGGGAAGGAAGCCAGCCACAGGCCGGCGGCGGCGATCCGGCTCGGGCGGATCTCGGCGACCACCACCGCCCGGCGTGCCACGCGCTCGAGCTCGGCGAGGATCGCGGTCAGCGCCTCGCCGTGGAAGTGGTGGAGCAGCTGGGAGCAGAGCACCACGTCCACCGATCGCGAGCGCAGGGGCAGCGCCGCGGCGTCCGCCCGCACGGCCGCGAGGACGCCGTCCCGGGCCGCTTCCCGGGCGGCCGCGGCGTGTCGCTCCACGCCCACCAGGCGCAATGCGAGGCCCGCGGCCGCGGCGGGCCGGAGCGCGGCCCGCGGGATGTCGCCGCACCCGGTGCCGACGTCGAGCAGGGTCAGCGTCGTCCCGCGCGGCGTGGCCCGAAACACCTCCGTCAGGCGGCTCAGGGCGGCGCCGGCGCCGCCCAGGAACCGGTTCGCGCGGGCGATGTCCCGCAGCGACGCCAAAGCGGTCGCGGCGTCGGCGCCGGGGTCGTCGAACAGCTCCCGCCGGTCGGCCGGCCAGGAACGAAGCCCCGCCGTCATCTCCGGCCCTCGAGCGCCACGAAGCCGCCCCGGAGGTAGCACAGCGGCTCGCCCTCGCCCGTCTCGGACCACTCGAGCACGCCCGTCACGATGGTGTGGTCGCCCGCCTCGTGCCGGGAGCGGCGCCGGCACTCGATGCGCGCCAGCGAGCCCGGCAGCACGGGGACGCCCCCCGGAGACAGCGCGTACTCGCCCTCCCCGAGAAGCTGGCGGTCGCGATCCGCGAACCGGCGCGCCAGCTCCCGCTGGTCCGCCGCGAGGACGTTGACGCCGAAGCGCTCCGCCTCCAGCAGGGTGTCGTGGATCTCCGCGTCGCGGCCGATGCAGACCAGCAGCATCGGGGGCTCGAGCGACAGCGACGTCACCGAGCTCGCGGTGATGCCGAGGGCACGGCCGCGGCTCACCTTCGCCGTGACCACCGTGACCCCCGTGACCAGCTGGCTCATCGTGTGCCGAAACCGTGCGGCGTCGAGCGGCATGGGCCTCGTCCTGATCAGAAGGTCGGCGCGAACCACCGGCTACCCGGGTTGTGAGGGTGCAGACGAATACTATAGAAGAAGGGCGGCGAGGGAACGCGGGGTGAGGAGCGCGGTCACCGGCACGTAATCGCCGGCGGCGCCGACCCACAGCTCGGCCACGGCGGGGCGGCGGGCCAGGCGCCGGGCGAAACGGCGCATCAGCGCGGGGCGCGTGGCGGCGAGCGCCGCGACGCGCTCGAACGCCCACTTGCCCAGGAAGGCGCGCCGCCGTGCCCGCCGGTAGATGGCGAGCGCTTGGCGCGTGGCCTCGCCGGCGGCGAGGACCCCGGCCAGCGCGTCCGCCGCGAGGCGCCCGCCCCGCAGGGCCGCGAAGATCCCCTCGCCGGTGAACGGATCGAAGAAGTCGGCGGCGTCGCCCACGAGCAGGGCGCCGTCCGCCACCGACCGGCGCGAGGTGCTGGCGAACGGCCCGGCCACGAGCACCTGCCGGACCGCGCGCGCGCGCTCGAAGCGGCGCGCCAGCTCCGGCACGGCGGCCACTTCGTCGCAAAGGAAGCGCATCGGATCGCGGGCGAGGAGGCGCGCCTCGGCCGCGGGGACGACCGCGGCGACGTTCACCACGCCGCCCCCGAGGTGCGCGAGCCCGAGGTAGCGGCCGCGGCGCACGAACATCTCGCCGTAGTCCTCCATCCCCGCGACGCCGGTGAAGTGCGCCACCAGCGCCAGGCGGCGCGGGCCCAGGCGCCGCTCGAGGCCGAGGCGCCGCGCGATCCTCGAGTGCAGCCCGTCCGCGCCGACCACCACCCGCGCCCGCTCCTCCCACCGCTGCCCGCCCGCGCGCAGCCGCGCGCCGGTCACGACTCCGTCCTCCAGGCGCAGCTCCTCCACGGCCACGCCCTCGCGGACCTCCGCTCCGGCGCCGGCCGCGGCCGCGAGCACGAGGGCGTCGAGCCGGGAGCGCGGCAGCGCGAGCCCGTAGGGACGGTACGGGCGCAGGCCGGGCTGCGTCGGGAAGCGCCCGATCACGTCCGAGCCGTCGTCGGCGACGATCCGGAATCCGTACAGCCTGGCGGTTCCGCTGGCCTCCAGCTCGCCGAGGATGCCGAGCCCGTCGAGATCCCGCGCCGCCTCCGGGCTCAGGTACTCCGCACAGGCCTTCTCGCGGGGAAACCGTTCCCGCTCGACGAGCAGCACGTCGAGGCCGGCCCGCGCGGCCCACGCGGCCGTCGCGGCGCCGGCGGGTCCTCCTCCGGCGATCAGCAGGTCGCGCAGCCGGCGGCTCCGATGTGAGAGGTTGGTGCTACGGTGAAGGTGGGAATACTACCCCGATCACGGCCGGGAGCGCCGCCGTGGCGGCGCCGACGACGGTCGCGACCAGGTTCACCGTGTCGTTGGTCATCCAGCGCCACCCGCCGACGAGCCGCGCCTCGGCGCCGCAGCCATGTCGAGCGCTCTCGCCCGCGCCACCGCAGGCGGGGCAGCGGTATCGGGCCTGGATGGTGGCGCCCAGCACGGAATCCGCCGCGCCCGCCACGATACCGGCCAGCGCGGCCGGAACGGCCGATGCCGCCGGCACCATCCCCAGTGCGGCCGCCGCCGCGGCGACGAGACCCGCGCCCCCCGCTCCGCCGGCCGTGCCGAGCCAGGTGACGCCGCCCGAGGTGCCGGCGGCCACCGGCCGCCCGGTCGTGATGAGTCGCGGTGGCCGCCGGCTGCGCCCGCCGATCTCGGTGGACCACGTGTCGGCGGCGGCGGCGGCCAGCGCGCCCACGAAGGCGAGGCGGCAGAGCGGGTCCAGCGGAGCGAGCAGCGCGGCGGCCGCCGCGATCCCTCCGTTGGCGCCGACCTGCACGGCGCGGCGCCGGCCGCCGCCCGGGGTGAGCAGGCTCGAGGAAAGGAAGAAGACGAGCAGCACGACGAGTCCGCGCCACCCCGTGCCGAGCGTGACGGCCGCGCCCACGGCGAGGGCCGCGAGGGCTCCGCCACGCGAGAGGAAGGATCTCATGGGAGTCGAGTGTCGAGAGTCGTGAGTCGAGCGTCCAGAGTCAAGGCCGGGCCCACGCCGCTCGACTCTCAACTCTCGACTCTCGACCGGTCCTTCCACTATCTTGGCTCACTTCGCCGTGACTGAGCGCAACCGGATCCACACCCACAGCATTCTCCCGCTCGCCGTTCTGGAGGCGATGCGGCACCTCGACTCTCCCCGCGACGAAGCGGCCGCGGAGTACGTGGACGAGCTGCTGAAGAAGCGGCTGGGGCTTTCCACTACCGTCGCGGCGCAGATCGCGCGCTACGAGCTGGTCGTCCGCCGCGACCTCGGCGTCGCGCCCGACGAGCTCGAGCAGATCCTGCGCCTGGTGAGCCGGCGCACCGACGCGGCGCTGGTGTTCGCCGACGGCGGGCGCCGTGCGGCCAGGCGGGCGCTGGGCCGGCTGGCGTTCCCCACCCGCTGGGCGGCGCGGCACCTGCCGCGGTTCGCGCGGCGGCTCGTGGGCTTCCGCGCCGCCCGCCGCTCGGTGCGCGAGGTGTTCGGCGCGCGGATGGCCCGCGAGGGCCGCCGCGGCGCCGCGGTCGTGACCGTCGCCGACGCGACGGCGATGCGCGCCACGCCCGACGGCGCGGCGTGCACGTTCTACGCGGCGGCCTTCGCCGAGCTGCTGCGTCAACTGGTGGACTTCGACGGCGGGATGCTCCACTCCGCGTGCCGTGCGCGAGGCGACGCGCGCTGCGAATGGCGCGCGACCGGACCTGCCGGGAGGACGATGTGAGTGTCGCGGACTGCCTGACCCCCGACGTGCTGGCCCGCGTGCGGAAGATGCTCGCGGAGCTCAAGCTCGACGGCTGGCTGTTGTTCGACTTCCACGGCATGAACCCCGTGGCCACGCGGGTCCTCGGCCTCGGCGGCCTGGCGACCCGGCGCCTGTTCGTGCTCCTGCCGGCCGTCGGCGAGCCCATCGCCGTGGCCCACAAGATCGAAATGCACCGGATCGCCGGCTTTCCCGGCGAGGTGCGGCCGTACGCCGCGTGGCGCGAGCTGGAGCAGCAGCTCACCCGCCTCGTCTCCGGGAAGAAGCTCGCCGTCGAGTACTCGGCGCGCGACGCCGTGCCCTACCTCGACCGGGTCCCCGCCGGCGTGGTGGAGCTGCTGCGCGCCTCCGGCGCCGAGGTCGCCTCGTCCTCGGAGCTGGTGACCGCGCTGGCCTCGCGCTGGAGCGCGGAGGAGCTCGACAACCACCGGCGTGCGGCCGGCCTCCTCAAGGAGATCGCGCTGGCCGGGTTCGAGCGCGTGCGGCAGTGGTACGCGGAACGCAAGACGCCGACCGAGCAGGGACTGCAGCGCTGGGTGATGGAGGCGTTCGAGCAGGCCGGCCTCAAGACCAACGAGCCGCCGATCGTCGCCGCCGGTGAGCACGCGGCCAACCCGCATCACGACCCGACGGGCCAGGCGGACACGATCATCGAGCGCGGTGGCGTCCTGCTGCTCGATCTGTGGGCGGGGACGGCCATCGACACCGTGTACGCCGACCAGACCTGGATGGCGTTCGTGGGCGGCGCGCCCCCGGACGAGGTCGCCCACGTCTTCGACGTGGTGCGCGACGCGCGCGATCGGACGGTGGCGGCGCTGGCCGACAAGTGGCGCGAGGGGTGGCCGGTGACCGGCGCGGACCTCGACGACGTCGCGCGCGGCGTGATTCGCGCCGCCGGCTACGGCGACGCGTTCGTGCACCGCACCGGGCACTCGATCGACCGCGAGCTGCACGGCTCGGGCCCGCACCTCGACAACTACGAGACCCACGACGACCGCCGCCTGCTGGCCGGCGTCGGGTTCTCCGTCGAGCCGGGGATCTATCTACCCGGCCGCTTCGGCGTGCGCAGCGAGATCAACGTGTACCTGCGGGATGACGGTCCCGAAGTCACTCCCACCGGCCCGCAACAGAAAATCGTGCCGCTGGACGTGGGGTGACCGCCGCGAGCGCCGGGAAACCGCCGTCGCGGGTGGTCGCGTGGGCCGTCGGCGGCTCCTCGATTGCGGGGTGCTGAAATCCCGCGTGGATTGGCCGTCCGCGGGGCGATGTCCTCGAAAGAGGACGGGGGCTGTTACCGTTGCTTGACACTCGTGACGCGCGCGCGGCATATTGGCCGCGGTTAGGGTCTGCATCGCTGCGCCAAAGACAGCATAGACCGAACGGTCGTTGACAGAAGTTTCGAAAGGAGGTGGCGTGTCGCTGCCACGTTCGTCTTTCGTGTCCTCGCGTGTTCACGCTCGTGGAGGTCTGCAATGACTCATCGTAGTCGCTGGGCCTTCTCTCGCCTCGCCCAGGTGGCGGCGGCCGTGATGGCCGTGGCGCTGTTCGGGGCCGGCAGTCTGCTGGCTCAGGGCACCAACGGCAAGATCGAAGGCACGGTCAAAGACCAGTCCGGCGCCCCCGTCGTGGGCGCGCAGGTTCTCATCGTGGGGTCGGCGTTCACGTCCACCACGGATGAGAAGGGTTACTACTTCATGAACAACGTTCCGGCCGGGGTGGTGACGGTGCGCGCCCAGTACATCGGGTACGCCCCCGCCGAGGTGCGGAACGTGCGCGTGCTGGCCGGGCAGACGATGACGGTCAACCCGGTGCTGGAGCAGCGCGCGCTCGAGCTGGGCGCCATCACGGTGACGACGCAGCAGAACCCGATCGTCCCGCGCGACCAGGTCGCCAGCAAACCGACGGTGCAGGGCGATCTGGTGGCCCAGCTGCCGGTGGACCGGGTGTCGCAGGTGCTGGCGCTGGAGCCGGGCGTGGTGTCGGGCAACCGCGGGTTGTCCATCCGCGGCAGCCGGCCGGGCACGCAGGCCACGTACGTGGATGGCGTGCTGGTCCGCAACTTCAACGGCGGCTTCTACAGCAACGGCCTGTCGTCGAACTACGGGTCCGCGACCGCCATCGGCACGAACGCGCTCGAGGAGGCGTCGGTCACGACCGGCGCCGTCGGGGCGGCGTACGGCCAGGCGGAAGGCGGGGTCATTTCCGAGGTGACGAAGGCGGGCGGCACGAGCTATCACGGCTCGGTCAGCTACCAGACCGACAACGTGGGCGGCTCGGTGTACGGCTCGGGCTTGAACCGGGTCGAGGCCTCGGTGGGCGGGCCGGTCGCCAAGGACTTCACGTTCTACGTGGCGACGACCCTGCAGGGGCAGCAGAACAACCTGCGGCCGCTGGGCGCGCAGAACATTCCGCAATTCGTGCTCGGTGGCGTGGCGGACTCGGTGATGGTGCCCCTGAATCCGAATAGCCCGACGTCCGACAGCCAGCTGGTGCGGGTGCCGCAGTTCGTGCAGTACGCGAGCGGCTGCGCCTCCGGCGCGCCGTCCGTGCCGTACACGACGGGCGGGGACCTGAGCAGCACGCCGCGGACGCTGTCGGCGGCGCAGAAGGGGACGTGCACGAGCTCGCGGCAGCTGGATGCCAACCAGGACCAGGCGGGCTTCGACGGCAAGCTGCAGTACACCTTCGGGGAAGGGTCGCAGCTGTCGGCGACCTACCACCTGGACCGCAACCAGGGGCTGAACGGCTACCCGTCGTACGATCCGATTCAGCAGACGGGCTTCCGGTCGCTGTCGCAGGACGTCACGGGGAACTGGACGCAGACGCTGTCGGCGTCCAGCGGCCACGAGCTGTCCCTGCAGGCGGCGTTGAGCTGGCAGAAGGACCAGTATCTGTCGGGGCAGGTGCTGCCGAGCTGGATGGAGAGCCACCAGGATCCGTTCGCGTTCTTCAACGCGAGCAACATCCAGTTCGTCACCGACCTGAACACGTTCCCGATCACGGACCAGCTGATCCAGAACCTCCGGCTGGGCACGTGCGGCGGCGTGGGCTCGTGCATTCCGTACCTGGGTCGCAATGACCTGGTCGGGGCGAGCGCGTACCGCATCAACCCCTACGGGGTGCAGTCGAGCTCCTTCAACAGCATCGGCGTCGGCACGCCGGCCAACCGCCTCATGCAGGAGACGCGGCTGACGGGTCGGGCCAACTTCGACTGGCAGGCGAACCGCTACAACCGGGTCCAGGCGGGCGTGGACTTCACGAACTTCTCCGACCTGGCCTTCGCCGACCAGAACGACTACCAGCAGATCTTCATGAGTGCCTACAAGGACTCGCCGAAGGTCTACGGGCTCTATGGCCAGGACCGCATCGACCTGGGTGACGTGGTCATCGAGCTCGGGCTGCGCTACGACCGGATGAACACCGGCATCCTGTATCCGCGGGTTCCGGGCCGGGCGTACAGCGACCCGATCAAGTCGGCCAACTACACGGAGACCACCAAGCTGCAGACGATGGCGTTCAACGCGCAGGACAGTGCCATGGTCCGCACGTGCGACGCCGCCATCACGGCCGCCGATTCCTCGGCGATTTCCACCTGCAACTTCTTCAAGGCGGCGCCACAGAGCTCGCTGTCGCCGACCCTCCGGGTGTCCTTCCCGGTGACGGACCGGACCGGCTTCCGGCTCTCCTACTCGCACCAGGTGCAGACGCCCGACATGAGCGTCCTGGCGAGCGGGACCAACTCCGACCTCGCGGTCAGCAACACCAACGACACGTTCGCGCGGCCGGTGGGTTTCGGGAAGACGATCATGTTCGAGTTCGGGGTCCGGCACGCGTTCAGCGACGACATGGTCCTCGACGTTTCGGCGTACAACAAGGACCTCGTGTCGGAAGGCACCGCCCGGACGCTCAACATCTACGATCCGTTCGTCGGCGGGAACCCGGGCCTGACCAACGAGGCCGTGAACCTCTACACCGCGGCCGACTTCGGGAACTCGCGCGGGATCGACGTGCGGCTGGACCGGCGCTTCGGCTCCGTCTTCCAGGGCACGATCAGCTACACGTACCAGACGGCCAAGAACACCGGCTCGGACCCGCAGCAGTACCTGAACACGCTGGCCCGGACCAACAGCGCCGTGACGGGCGCACGGGTGCCGCCGCCGCAGGCGATCCTGACCAGCAGCGACAACCGCACGCACACGATCGCCGGCAACCTGGCGGCGACCTTCCCGGCCGGCTGGCACAGCGGCACGCTGGTGGGCTCGATCCTCGAGAACGGTGGCATCTACGCCACCTTCTCGGCGGCGAGCGGGCAGGCCTACACGCTGATGGAGAACGGCGGGCTGGGCGGCCTGGGGCCGAACAACGGCTTCGGGCTGAGCGGCGCGCCGCTGGAGCCGATCAACAGCTCCACGATGCCGTGGATCAAGGACGTGGACCTGCGGCTCACCAAGGGCGTGCGCCTGGCCGGGCGCGACCTGATGGTGTTCGCGCAGTTCCAGAACCTGTTCAACTTCAAGAACCTCACCTCGATCTTCGCCGAAACGGGCGACGTGGTGAACCAGCTCTACCAGGCCAACGTGCTCTCGCCGCAGCGCTCGTCGATCCAGAGCGACGCGGGCGCGCTGTGGGTGACGAAGCAGGTGGTCGTCAACGGCGTGACGCAGACGGAGACGGGCGTGGACCTCAGCGACTGCTCGCTGTATCCGTACGGCGCGGGCGGGATCCGCGGCGTGCCGGACTGCCTGCTGCTGCGGCAGGCGGAAGCGCGCTGGGGCAACGGGGACAACTTCTTCGACACGAACGAGATCAACAACGGCTTCAACGCGTTCTACAACCGGTACCACGGCCCGTACACGATGTACGGGAACGGCTTCAACGTGCGCCTCGGATTCGAGTTCAACTTCTAGCTCGGGACGGCCTGCGGCGCCTCGCCAGATGGCGAGGCGCCGCGGGGCGCAAACGTTCAAGGAGTCCGCATGCAACCCAGAGTGCTACAGCGTCTTGCGCTGACCGTGGTCCTCGTGCTCGCGGCCGGGGTCGCGGCCGTCTCGACGGCTGAGGCCAGGCCCTCGCGTCCGGCGCCGCGCACGGGCACCAACGCCTTCAATCTGTTCGACGGGGTCCGCGGCCTGCGGCTGAACTCCAACCGCTGGGACTGCAACGGCATCACCAACTTCGGCAACCAGTGCTCCGACCTGTCGGGCAGCGGCACCGTCGAGGGCGGCTATTGGCCCAACGGTACACCCGACAACTACATCTTCAACGGGGGACTGCAGATCGCCGGGACGGTGCTCGACACCTCGACGGCCACCAACTGGGGCTGGAAGGGCGACACCGTCGGCGTGTTCTTCATGGACCCGCGCGGCGACCAGCGCCAGGGCGCCTCGGTCACCAACATCTACAGCAGCCTGAACTCGGCCGACCTCGCGGTCTGGCCTTCGGCCGCGTACGTCAAGGACACGTCGCTCTACAGCTCGAAGCTGATCGGGCGGCAGTCCATCTCGCAGCAGGACACGTGGGTGCGCTACTGGGACGGCGACCCGACGCTCTCCGCCGGTCGCCGCCACATGATGGGCGTCCTGGTCGAGCAGCGCGGCCTGCTGTGGAACTTCCCGGCCGGCAACCAGGACATCATGTATTTCCTGTTCCGGTTCATCAACATCACCTCCACGAACGCGGCGGACTACGCGGGCCTGGCGGACGCCGGGTATTCTCCGAGCGACATTTCGGACATCGTGGCGATCGCGCAGGACTTCCACAACCGGGTGCTGGCGACGTACGGCATCACCATTCCGGGGTCCGGGTACATCTTCCACAACATGTTCGCCTCGTACTTCCAGGACGCGGACGAGGGCAACGCCAGCTTCAACTTCTCGACGGCGGTCCTGCCCTTCTCGCTGGTGGCGGTGGAGAAGTCGAACTTCGCGGAGCCGACGTGGCAGTTCCCGGCGTCCGTGTTCGGCGCGCCGTTCTTCCCGGCTCCGGGCTACGAGGCCATCAAGTACCTGAAGAGCCCGATCAACCCCGCCACCGAAACGACGCCCGGCGATCCATCGACGGGCCGGCCGTTCGGCATCTCGGTGTGGGGCAACACCTGCAACGGGTGCGGGCTGCTGAACGACGCGGTCGGCGTGCAGCAGATGTACCGCTACATCTCCGGCCACGTCAGCCCGGCGCTCGGCGACGGGACGTGCAACTCCGACCCGATCCTGCTGCACACCTGCGCCGCGCTGCAGGCCTACGCGGACACGCGGTTCTTCGAGTCGTCCGGGCCGTTCGACCTGGCGCCCGGACAGTCGTCGGTGATCGTGGTCGCCTCGATCGGCGCCGCGCCGCTGGACAAGTGGGCCGCGACGACCAACGGCATCTACTCGATGCCGGCGGGGACGATCGAGAGCTACCTGGGCACCGATGCGTCCACGCCCGGGCAGACCTACTCGCCCGGCTGGCCCGCCTCGCCCGACACGCTGGCGCTCGTCGGCACGGGGAGCGGCACGCGGGTCTGCACGGCCGCGGCGCCCAACTGCAGCAAGCAGGCGACCATCCGCGACATGATCGAGCGCGGCATGGGCTGGGGGCAGTTCAGCGACGTCAACGGCGACAACACCATCGAGCAGAACGAAGTCCAGACCGCGCCGGGCTCGCTGCTGGACAAGGCGAAGGTGGCGCAGGCCATCTTCGACGCCAAGTTCCTGCTCCCGTTCGCGCCCGAAGCGCCGTCGTTCTTCCTGATTCCGGGCGACGGTCAGGTGACGATCGTCTGGCAGAAGTCGTCCACCGAGGATCCGACGAAGGGCGGCGACCCCTACTTCTCGGTCGCGAACGACGTCACCTCGCCGCTGTACGATCCTGACTACCGTCAGTTCGACGTCGAGGGCTACCGCGTCTGGCGCGGCCGCACCGCGGCGGAGATGGTGGTGATCGCGCAGTACGACTACATCGGCACGAACTTCACCGACTTCGTCGGCCAGGTGTACGACGGCAACTACCCCAACTGCGCGCCCGAGATCGGGCTGAAGGGCGGTTGGTGTCCGGTCAATTTCCAGTATCCGTACACCGGCACCGGGCCGTCGAGGGACTATGACGTCGGCGGCAACCTGGTCCAGGTCCCGCCCGGCGGGCGGACCCGGCTGGCCAACGGCAACGTGTTCCTCCTCAACGCCGACACGGCGGTCACGGGCGGCGGGTCGGGCTATCCGGCCCTGGTGGACGGCGGCGTGCCGTTCTCGTACGTGGACAACAACGTGCTCGACGGCTTCCAGTACTTCTACGCCGTCACGGCCTTCGACGTGAACAGCGTCAAGTCCGGCCCGTCGTCGCTGCAGTCGGCGATCGTGCCGAAGCCGGTGGTGCCGCGGGCGAACTCCAACCAGGAGTCCGCCGGCGCGCTCGGGGCGCTGCAGTACATCGGCGAAGGCGGCAAGTCGTTCTCGCCGGGCGTCATGCCGACCCTCGACAAGAACACGGGCATTTTCAGCGGTCCGATGCCCGCCACCAACGGCGTGGGGTTGGGCTTCGTGGCCTTCGTGCCCCAGATCGTGGGGAAGGCCGACAGCCTCTCGGTGACCATTGACTCGATCGTTCCGGCCGACGGATGGAACGGCGTGGCCGGTACCTACTACGTGCGCACGCATTCCCCGGTCGGCGACGATACGACGGCGATATCCTTCCTGGTGGATTTCACCAGCGCCTTCGACTCGACCGGCGGGCCGTTCCCGGCCATCTTCGCGAGCACGGCGAGGTCTTCGCGGTACGGCGGCGACTCGACGTACGCCCTGTACGGCCAGACGTTCCTTCGTTCTCCGGGCGCCTGGGACCTCACCAACTGGGGCCGCGGCGTGGCCAACAGCTACCCGAGCGGCAACCTGGGCTTCAACGGGCCGGTGTGGTGGGACGGCACACTGCCCAACGACACCACGCCCAATCCTCACCGGGGCAAGTGCAGTGGCTCGTGCGCGGGCGGGCCTTGGCCCGGCAGCACGGGCATCACCGCCGGGACGCTCACGGGCGCCCAGGTGATGCACATCGACGCGTACGAAACGGTGCAGAGCTCTCCCATGCGTCAGCTCCACGGCCTGCTGGCCTACGTGGCCCGGGCGGCGGACATGAAGGTGTACTGGGGGGCGGCCGGCGCGATCGACTCCGTGATCGACGTCAGCGACCACGTGGTGGTGCCGTTCAACGCGAAGATCCGCGCGTCGTGGGGGATCCTGACCGACTCGTCGTTCACCAACACGGCGGCGGGCGCCACGGTCGACAAGAACAACGGACTCCTCACGTGGACGGACGTGGCTTGCGTGGATCCGGCGCCCGCCGTGTACGGCGGGTGCACGGGCACGTCGCCCGCGTTCCTGATGAACCACGCACGGTTGAGCCCGGTGGCGTTCGGCGGCTCGACGTCGGCGGGGTCGGCAGCCCTGACCCAGACCGGCAACGGGTTCATCTTCTACCTCACGGGGCAGTTCTTCGTGATGCAGATGGCGGCGCTCCCGGCGGCCGGCACGGTGTGGAACGTGCGCACCTATGCGGGCAGCATCACCGGCGGGCCGGGCAGCTACAAGTTCGTCGCCCAGGATGAACCGCCGGCCGTACCGGGGCTGAAGCTCCAGGTCAAGTTCCAGCCGTCGGCGGCGGTCACGACGACCGACGCCACGGCGTTCGCCGACATTCACACGGTGCCCGACCCGTACTACGTGACGAACTCGCTCGAGACCTCGCCCAACAGCAAGGTGCTCCGGTTCATCAACGTGCCGAGCCAGTGCATCATCCGGATCTACAGTCTCAGCGGCATTCTGATCAGGGTGCTCACGCACAACGATCCGACCAACGGTGCCGAGGCGACCTGGGATCTGCGTAACCGCAACAACCAGTACGTCGCGAGCGGCGTGTACTTCTATCACGTCGAGGCGGCGGACGGCAGGACCAAGGTCGGCCGGTTCACGGTGGTCAACTACGCTCAGTAAAACGTCCCGAAGCGGGTCGGGGCCTCGCGCCCCGGCCCGCGCGGAGGTTCGCATGGGTAATCGTTTCGTCCTGATCGGTGCCGCGCTGGTTGCCGCTTCGCTCGCCTGCGCGCCCGGGGCCGTCGCGCAGACGCCGGTGTGCGGCGGGACAGCGCCGACGTGCGGCGTGATCCCGGTCAACAACACGGCCTACGGCACGACCGCCGACGAATTCCTCCTGCTCGCCCCATCGGCGCGCGGCGAGGCGCTCGGGGGCGGCTTCGCGGCGCTCACGACCGACGTGTCGTCGGTCTATTACAACCCGGCCGGTCTCTCGCAGATGGACCACCCGGGGCTGATGGCGTCCACGATGAACTACATCGCGGGCACCAAGTACGCGTGGGCGGCCGTGGGCTTCCCGTTCAGCGGGGGCGCTCGCGCCATCGGCGTGGCCGTGTCGAACTTCGGGTTCAGCGGCCAGCCCGTGTACACGGTCGAGGACCCCACCGGCTCGTCCGGTGAGGTGTACTCGGTCAGCGAGACGGCGGTCGGGCTGACGTATTCGCAGCAGTTCTCCGACCGGTTCTCCGCGGGCCTGACCGCGAAGATCGTGAACGACCAGCTGGGCCGCACCAACGGCAACGCCTTCGCCGTGGACTTCGGCACCAGCTTCCACGCGATGATCGGCGGGCGCCCGATCCGGGCGTCGTTCGTGGTGCAGAACCTGGGCACGACGATCACGCAGACCGGACAGGCCCTGGATGTCCAGGTGCTTCGTCCGCCGCCGTCGGGAGAGCAGCCTGTACCGCAGGAGGCCGCGAACGCCACCTTGACGGCCAAGGCGTGGGGTCTCCCGGTCACCTTCCGCGTCGGCATCGCGTACGACGTGTTCCAGACCTCGGCGGGCCGGCTCTCGGTGCTCGGCGAGTTCACGCAGCCCAACAACAACCAGCCCGGGTTCAACCTGGGCGGCGAGTACAACCTGTCGCTCGGCAGCTCGGGCTTCGCCGTCGCGGGTCGCGCCAGCATGACCTACTGGCCGGACGCCGGTCTGACGGCGTCGGCGGACTCGGCGGGCTTCACCAGCAGCGGGAGCACGACCCAGTACCGTGGTTCGTACGGCGGCGGCTTGTACTACCGCCCCGGCACGTCCGGCTTCGGCGTGGGCGTGGACTACGCGTATCGCAACATGGGCCTGCTGGGCGGCGTGAGCATGGTCAGCGTCGCGTTCAACTGGTAACCTGACACTCTGAGGCGGGGCTCCGGCGGAGGTCGCGCCGGGCCCTGCCGGCAGGTCTTGATGAGGAAGTTCTGGATGGTGCCGGCGGCGGCCGCGCTGTGCATGGCGGCGTCACCGGTTGGCGGGCAAGGCGGGGGCGGCGACGAGCCGCTGACGGTCAGCGCGGTGCGGTTCTATTCGCCCGCCCGCGGGACCACGACAATCGAAGGGGTGTGTGAGCTGCAGCTGGCGTCCGTGGCGGCGGGGTCGGGGCCGGTGGCCCACTACCAGGTGGTCGTCGCCGTGCGCGACAGCACCGGTCTCGAGCTGGGCGGCAAGACCTGGACGGATTCGGTGCCTACGGAAGTCGCCCGGATGCGGGGAGCCAGCAGGGTCGAGACGTTCAGCTTGGGCCCCGCCGCGGCGGGGCGCTATCAACTCGTGGTGCGCGTGATCCCGGAGACGGGATCGGTGGTCGAGCGGTCGGTGGACGTCAGAGCGTGGACCGCGCGGCCTCCCCTGTCGGACCTGCTGCTGGCCGACTCCGCGTGGGCCGGCTCGGACACCGGCGCGGTCGGTGCCGGAGAGGTTCGGCGGGGATCGCTGGTGATGCGGACGGCGCCGGTGCTCCGGCTCGCGCCGACCAGGGCGACGCTGTCGTACTACGCGGAAGTGTATCCCTGGAAAGGCGCGTCGCTCGCCGGTGAGGTGGCCGTGGCCGTGCTGGGAGCCGGTGGGCGGAACGTGGTGCACACGGCGCCGAGGGCGGTGCAGTTCGACTCGGGGGGCGGAGTGACGGAAGGATCCCTCGACCTGGCGGGCCTTCCCGTCGGCGGGTACCACCTCGAGCTCCGGGTCCGGCTGGGCGACAGCATGCTGGTGGGCGAAGCTCCCTTCGCCATGGCCCAGCCCGCGGAGCCGGTCGTGGCGGCAGCGCCGCCTCCGGCGAACCCGAACGACCCGTTCGCCGCGGCGAGCGAGGCGCAGCTCGATTCGATGTATGCGCCGCTGGTGTATCTGCTCGAGCCGCGCGAGCAGGGGATCTACGACCAGCTGGCGGTGAGCGGGAAGCGCAACTTCCTGACGCAGTTCTGGGCCCGGCGCGACCCGACCCATGGGTCGGGCGCCAACCTGGCGATGGTGCGGTTCTATGCGGCTGTGGCGTACGCGAACCGGACGTTCCGCGAGGGAGGGGCCGGCCAGGTTCCCGGCTGGCGCACCGATCGCGGAAGGGTGTTCCTGAGGAACGGCCGCTGGGACGAGATCCTGCAGCGTCCCATGGCCTCTCCGGCGCCGTACGAGGTGTGGAAGTACACGCGGGGCCGGCAGCGGTACTACGTCTTCGTGGATCAGTCGGGGTTGAGCGATTACCACCTGATCTTCACGAACGACCGGCAGGAAACCGGCGTGCAGAACTGGGGACAGATTCTCGGTGCGGAGGATTCGACTGACGTCGCAAGGTTCCTGGGGATGGCGAGCCAGGGACTGCAATAGCCGAGCCGTGCGCGGTCGCAATCACGCTACTTGAGCGCGAGGGTAATCATGAAGCGTCAAAGTTTGGTTCTGCTTGCGGTGGCGTTCGTGGCAGCTGGTGCCGCGGGCTGCTTCAGCGATCCGGTAAGCAGTCTGCGGAACGGGCCGGCCACGCTCAGCGTGACCTCGTCCTCCGTGTTCGTGCTCACCGGCGACAGCACGTCCGTGACCGCCACGCTTCTCGATAATGCCGGGAACGCGCTCGCGGCGACGGGTGCGACCTGGTCCACGCAGGACCCGACGATCGCCGTGGTCACGAACGACACGACCAAGGCGATCCCGGGCGCTGCGTACACCAAGGGCTCCATTCGCGGCGTGGCCGCGAACGGCGGCCTCACCAACGTGACGGTCACCGTCCGCGGCATCACGGCGACCGTTCGCGTGGTGGTGGTCCCCGCCCTCATCCCGTCCACGGATTACAGCGTGACGGGGACGGCCAACGCGGACACGGTGGTCATCCCGGCGCAGAACGGGCCTCCGCCCGTTCCGGCGCAGACGATCGCCTACAGCGCGGGCGACACGCTGGTGATCAACGGCACCGGGTTCCTGAACTTCGACTCGACCGTCAGCGCCTACTCGTCCGGGCCGTCCGGCAAGGCGAACGGCTTCGCGGTGTACCACACGCCCACGTCCGCGCACATCGTGTTCACGTCGGGCGCCTCGGGCCGCGTCATCGTCAAGGGCGTGAACCTGGCGACGACCAGCACGTCCGTTGACACGGTTCCGGTCGACTCCCTGCTCCTCGCCGACAGCATGCTGCTGGCCCGCGCCCGCTACCGGGGCGCCTTTAGCCAGACCGGCGACACGGTGAGCCTCACGGCGACGAACGGGATCCACTTCCTGCCCTCGACGGTCGTGAAGTTCGGTGCCAACGCCGGCGTCCTGTTCGACACCACCGGCGGGGGCAAGGTCCTGGCGACCGCCGGCTACACGGGCCCGGTGACGCTGCAAGGCGTCGGGCTCGGCGCCGCCACGCTGGATGCGGTCACCTCGACGGCACAGCCGACGGTCACCGCCGCGGGCTTCGCCTTCCCGGGGACCGTCACGACGGCCGGTGACACGATGACCGTCACCGCGACCGGCCCGATCACCTTCGACAGTACGACCCGGGTGAAGGTGGGCGCGACCAGCGACAGCGTCATCGGATTCGATGCGACCCACCTGTTCGTCCTGGCTTCGGCCGCGTCCACGGGCACGGTCGCGGTCTCGAAGCCGAAGGTCGGCCTCGCCCACGTGGCGGCGCTGACGACGGCGGCGAGCTATACGACCACGACGGCGACGGTGCCCGCCGCCTCCATTTCCCAGGCCGGCGACACGCTGACCGTGACGGGCAACGGCGCCCTGACGCTGGACGCCAAGACGACGGTGGCCTTCGGCGCCACGACGCCCACGGTCCTGAGCACCGGGGCCAACTCCATCAGCGTGATCCTCGGCGCGGCGTCCTACACCGGCGTCGTGACCTTGAAGAACGCCAAGGTCGGCATCGCGCGGATCGCCTCGCTCGCCTCCTCCGCCAGCTACACGGTGAATCAGGCGAGCTTCCTCGGGACGCTGACCGTGGCCGGTGACACGATGACGATCACCGCGCCCGCCAACGTGAATTTCGACGGCCAGACCGGCGTCTCGTTCGGCGCCAGCGCCGCCTATGTGGTGAGCAGCTCGGCGACGACCCTGACGGTGATTTCGCCGGTGACGTACCCCGCCGGCAAGGTGACTGTGACCAAGGCGCTCATCGGCGCGGTGCGGGTCCCGGCGATGATCACGCCGCTGGCGACGTATACGATCAACGCCGCCACGCTCCCGGCCGCCACGGTTTCGCAGGTCGGCGACACGCTCACCGTGACCGGCAACGCGGCCCTCACGGTGGACGGACAGGCCACCGTGTCCTTCGGCGCGGCCGCCCCCACGGTCTTGAACCGCGGGTCCAATTCGGTCAGCGTGATCAACGGCGCGGCTTCCTACACCGGCCCCGTGACCGTCAAGAACGCGAAGGTCGGCCTCTCCAGGGTCGCGTCCCTGGCGGCTGCCGGTCCATATACGGTGAACCAGGCCAAGTTCCTGGGCACCCTGACCGTGCTTGGCGACACGATGACCATCACGGCGCCCGCCGGCATGACGTTCGACGCCCAAACCAGAGCGCTGTTCGGTGCCTCCGGGTCCATCAACCTGGGCTTCACGGCGAGCACGTTGAAGGTGCTTTCGCCGGTGACGTACGGCCCTGGTGCGGTGCAGGTTGTCAACGCGCTGCTCGGCACCGTCCGCATTCCCGCGACGCTGACGCCCGCGGCCACGTATTCGATCAACGGGTCCGCCTTCCCGTCGGCGAACGTGAGCGTGGGTGGCGGGCTGCTGGGCGACACGATCACCGTGACCGCCCCGGCCGGGTTCAAGTTCGACACGGCCACCGCGCACCCGTCCATGGTGCTCGCCGGCAATACGGCGATCTCCACCAGTGACACGGCGTGGATCCTCTCCCGCACCCCGACCCAGATCACGGCCATGGCCAAGCGGGGCGGCATCGCTCCGATCAAGGTCACGAACCTGATCGCTGGCTCCGTCGAGCTTCCGTACCTGCCGACGGCCACACCGTTCACCATTGACAGCATCAACACGGTGCTGCCTTCGACCGGATTCAACGGGGCGCTTGGTGATGACGTTGCCCATGCGGTCACGATCCCGCCGTCCGGGGACTTCGTCGCATATTCGACGCTCAATCCGCAGGGGTCGTTCGATGCTGACTATTGGACCTGGACGACCACCTTGCCCAGCGCGGTCTCCGCTGAGATCGACTGGTTCGGCAGCGGCAACCCGTATTCGTCGGGGTTGAACAGCTCGGCGTACACGGACGACCTCGATGTGATCCTGTGCAGCAAGGGCATGGCCTGCGACGAATCCGGCGACCTGTTCGGGTTCGCGGGGGCCACGACCACCCAACCTCAGGCGGGGGCCTTCGGGGGGGCGCCGGCCGGGCAGTACTGGCTCGGAGTGTTCGCCTTCACAGCGTCTTACGCTGAGGTGTACAAGCTGAAGCTCAGCGTGTACTAGAGCGGTTCAGCAGTTGAAACGGACGCCCCCGGCCAGTACGACCGGGGGCGTTGCGTTTTCAGGCCCCGCGTGGCTCCGGGGCGACGTTGGAGACGGAAGACCTAGGCTGGCGCGGCGACAGCCTCGAGCAGCTGCGGAAGCTCCACGGGCTTGGGGAGGAAGGTGTCGGCGCCCGCCTCGCGGAACGCGCGGGCCAGGGTGGGCTCGTCCAGCCCGGTGATGGCCACGATGCGGCAGCGGGGGAACGTGGCGCGCACGCTCCGCACCACCTCGAGGCCGCCGGCGCCGGGAAGCACCAGGTCCACGACGGCGGCGTCGAGGCGGGACACGTGCGGGATCAGCGCCAGTGCCTCGCTTCCGGTCCGGGCGCGATGCACGGCATACCCGGCCCGGTCGAGCGCCCGGATCAGCACGCGCGACAGGTCGTCGTCGTCGTCCACCAGCAGCAGCGCGGGTGCGCCGGCCCGTGCCGGGGCGTCAGGACGTTCCATCCGTCCCCTTCCCCTTCGAAGCCTTCCGCCGGTCGTGAATCACGACGCCAGCCACGAGCAGCCCAATCCCAATCGGCACCAGGACCAGCAGCACCCCGGAGAGGAACATCATAAGGCCGAGGCGGCCGTGCGACATGTCGTCGGCCAGGGCGGGCCGTACCGACGCTAGAAGGAGAGCCGGTACAACAGCAGGTACACGACGACGCCAGTCAGCGACACGTAGAGCCATATCGGCAGGGTCCATCGGGCGAGACGCTGGTGCGCGGGATGGCGGGACCGGAGCCCGAAGTAGATCGTCGTCACCGCCAGGGGGACGATCGCCGCGGCCAGCACCGTGTGGGTGAGGAGGATAGCCAGGTACACCGGCCGCAGCCAGCCCCGGCCCTCGAAGTGCCTCACCCCGACGTGGGCGTGGTAGTAGAGGTACGAGGCCAGGAAGAGCACCGAGACGCCGAACGCGGAGAGCATGCACGCCTTGTGCGCGAGGAGCCTGCGGCGCCGCACCATCACGTAGCCGGAGGAGAGCAGCAGCGCCGTCGTGCCGTTCAGGGTGGCGTTGAGGGCGGGAAGGTCACCCAGGGCGATCATCGTGACGGCCGGCGCGACGCCACCCACCCGGCGGCGGCGAAGGCGAGGGCCGCGCACGCCGCCGTCACGCCGAACGAGAGGCCGGGGCCGGGGAGGCCGGCCGCGGCGCCGGGGGTGATGGCGCGCCGCAACGCCGCGACACCGTACGTCAGGGGGTTCACGCGCATGAGGCCCCCGAGCCAGCCGGGCGTGCCGGCGACGGGGAAGAGCGTCCCCGCCAGCAGCCACATCGGGATCAGGAACAGGTTCATGATCGCGTGGAATCCCTGGGTCGAG
Source organism: uncultured Gemmatimonadales bacterium (assembly GCA_963806755.1). Lineage (GTDB taxonomy): Bacteria > Gemmatimonadota > Gemmatimonadetes > Gemmatimonadales > JACORV01 > Fen-1245. The sequence goes on along the minus strand of CAWDZR010000029.1, from coordinate 79,629 downwards.
TCGAGCCACCAGGCGATGGCGGCGGCGAGCGCCGTGAGCGCAAAGGCGAGCAGAAACAGCACGGCGGCCAGGAGCGCCAGGCCCGGCGCCGCGGGCAGGGCGATGCCGGCGACGGGCGCCAGCAGGAGGAGCAGCGCCGCCTGGAGCAGCGCCAGCGTCGTGCCGCCCAGCACCTTGCCGAGCACCACGGCGCTGCGCGGCACCGGCGAGACGAGGACGGCCTGCAGGAAGCCCTCGCGGCGGTCCTCGATGATCGAGATCTCGGAGAAGATCGCGGTGAAGAGCAGGATCAGGATGACGATCCCCGGAAAGAAATACGCCAGGTAGCTGGTGCCGGCGTCGGCCCCCGGGGCGTGGAACGACGGCCCGAGCCCCGAGCCGATCAGCACCCAGAAGAGCACCGGCGGCGCCAGGGCGCCGATCACCCGGCTCGGCTGCCGGTAAAAACGCACCACCTCCCGCTGCCAGAGGGTGCCGACGGCGAGGAGGAAGTTCCTCACGCGGATTCCCCGTTCGCGCCGTGGTGGAAGTGGTGCCCGGTGCGCCGCACGAAGACGTCGTCGAGGGTGGGCTTGCCGAGCGTGAGGCCCGTGATGGCGCCGGGGAAGGCGTCCACCAGCCGTGGCACCAGCTCGTGCCCCCGCGCCAGCTCGATGCGGACCGCGTGCTCGACGACCAGGGCGGCGCACCCGAATCGGGCCGTGACGTCGCGGGCGAGCCGCTCGGGGTCTTCGCCCTGGAGGGTGACCACGTCGCCGCCGATCTCGGCCTTGAGCGCCGCGGGCGCCCCCAGGGCCACCAGGTGCCCGCCGTCGAGGACCGCAATCCGGTCGCCGCGCTCGGCCTCATCCATGAGGTGCGTGGTGACGACGACCGTCGCCCCCGTCTCGGCGCGAACGCCGTCCAGGTGCCGCCAGAACTCGCGCCGCGCCGACGGATCCAGGCCCGACGTCGGCTCGTCCAGGAGCAGCAGGCGCGGGCGGTGCAGCAGGCCCTTGGCCAGCTCGACCCGCCGCGCCAGGCCGCCGGAGAGCTGCTCGACGCGCTCGCGCGCGCGGTCGGCGACGCCGGCGCGCTCCAGCGCCGCGGCGATGCGCGCCTCCAGGTCGCGTCCGCTCAGGCCGTACAGGCGGCCCTGGTGCCGCAGGTTCTCGGCGGCGGTGAGCTTGCGGTCGAGGCTAGGGGCCTGGAAGACCACGCCGAGGGCGCGGCGGGCCCGGCCCGGCTCGCGCACCACGTCGGCGCCGAAGATCGCTACGGTGCCGCCGGTGGGGATCAGCGCGGTCGAGAGAATGCGGAACAGGGTGGTCTTGCCGCTGCCGTTGGGGCCGAGCAGCGCGACCAACTCTCCGGGGGCGACGTCGAGCGAGATGCCGGCCAGGGCCTCGCGTTCGCCGAAGCGGTGCCGCAGCTCCCGGATCCGGGCGGCGGAGTCGCCTGCGCCGGCGGAGTCGCCCGCGCCGGCCGGGCCGCCCGCGCCGGCCGGGCCGGTCAGCCCACCGCCATCAGCACACACAACACCGGCAGGTAGAGGAGCGAGTAGCGGAACAGGCCGGACGCGCGGGCGTGGCTCTCGGGATTCAGGGCCAGCCGCACGCCGTAGTACAGGAACCCGCCGCCCAGCACCAGCGCCCCGAAGAAGTACAGCGGACCGGCCAGGCCCAGGGGCGTCGGGAGCAGGCTCACCACCAACAGCGCCATCGCGTACAGCACCGACTGGCGGCCGGTGCTCGCGCCGTCGGGATCTTCGACCGGCAGCACGCGGAAGCCGGCCCGGGCGTAGTCCTTCCGGTACAGCGCGGCGAGGGCCAGGAAGTGGGGCATCTGCCAGAAGAACAGGATCAGGAACAGCACCCACGCTCCGGCGTTCAGCTCGCCTCGTGCCGCGGCCCATCCGATCAGGGGCGGCATCGCCCCCGGCACGGCCCCCACCACGGTGGCGAGCGACGTCACGCGCTTGAGCGGCGTGTACACGAGCAGGTAGCTGGCCGCGGTCGCCGCTGCCAGCGCGCTCGCGAGCGGGTTCACGGCGAGCGCGAGGTACGCCGTCCCCGCCACGAGCAGCGCCACGCCGAACGCCACGCTGTCGCGCGGCGTGAGCCGGCCGGCCGGGAGGGGCCGCCGGATCGTGCGCTTCATCACGGCGTCGTGCTCGCGCTCGGCCCACTGGTTCAGGGTGCTGGCCGCGCCGGCGACCAGGGCCGTGCCGAGCAGCGCGTGGACCAGGGTGAGCGCCGCGACCGAGCCGTGCGCGGCGGCGAGGAAGCCCACCAGCGCGGTCAGGACCACGTTGAACGTGATCTCCGGCTTGGTGAGCGTCAGGAAGTCGGCGAAGCGGCGCTGCGGCGCCAGGGCGTCGGCGCCCGGGGCCCAGCTGCTCATGCGGTCGCCGCGGTCGTGGAGGCGGCGGGCCGCGACCGGCTCGGCGCAGGTGCACCCGCGGGCGCCAGCAGGCGCCGCGCCCGGAGCGCGAGCACCAGCGCCGTCACCAGCACCAGCGCACCCGACAGCACGTGCGTCGTGGTCGGCACCACGGCGCGCTGCGTCCAGACGATGGTCGCGCCGAGGTAGATCTGGAAGGCCAGCAGCGCCAGCAGCAGCAGCGCGGGCCGCCGGAGCGCCGCGATCGCCCCGTGGCGCCGGAGCACCGTCGCGACGGTCCACAGCACCATGACCGCCACCGCCACCGCGCCCAGGCGGTGCGCCATCTGGTAGGCGACCAGCGGGGAGGCGATCGCCGGCCACAGCCGCCCGAAGGCCAGCGGGAAGTCCGGGACCGCCAGGCCGGCGCCGGTGTGCCGTACCAGCGCGCCGATCAGGATCTGGAGGTAGACCACGCCCACGGTCGCCGTGCTCAGCGCGCGCAGCGACGGCGCGCCGGCATCGGGAAGGCGCTCCGCCGGCTCCCCCCAACCGCGCGACGTGACCAGCGCCAGCGTCACGTTGAGGCAGAACATGACCTGCGCCAGGCCTGCGTGCGAGATCGCGATCGCCACCGGCAGCCGCAGCAGGACCGTGATCCCGCCCAGGACGGCCTGGAGGACGATCGTGACCGCCGCGGCGAAGCCCAGCCACCGCACCCAGCGCCGCGGGTCCGCGAGCCACAGCCAGACCGCGAGTCCGACGGTCAGGAGTGCCACCGTCCCCGCGACCAGGCGGTGGCCCATCTCGAACAGCACGCCCCCCGTCATCCGCGGGAACAGCGTGCCGAAGTCGAGCGGCCACGTGGGAACCGCCATCGCGGAGCCGGTGCTCGTCACCAGCCCTCCGACGAACAATAGCAGGGCGGTGGCGACGGCGACGAGCAGGGCGTAGCGGTGCAGGGAGGGACGGAAGGCGACGGAGCTGCTCACTTGCCGAGGAATCTCCTCAGGAACCGGAGGTACACGGCGAAACCGACCGCGAACGCCGCGAACGCGATGGACGACGCCAGGCTCCACGTCGTGCCGGTCTGCCGGTACTCGCCCCAGCCCCACACGGAGAAGAACGCGCAGAACGCGATCGCCGTGACGATCAGCACCTTGTGGAAGTTGATCATTGCGGCCGGAACCCGTGGATGACGGCGACGACCAGGATGAGGGCCAGCGGCAGCGGCGCCAGCACGACGTACAGGAGCCGCCGGGGCTCGAACTTGAGGTGCATGAAGTAGAGCGCGACCAGCAGGGCCTTCCACAGGGCGAGGAACACCAGGGCGAGCACCATCACGTGCCGCGGCAGGCCGACGTACACCACCGCCAGCTCGACCATCGTGAGGATGGCCAGCCCGGCCCAGACGGCGACGTAGTTGGGTGCCTTGTGCTCGGCAGCTTCCATGCGGTCTCCGAAAGTTGAGGGTTGAAGGTTGAAGGTTGAAGGTGAGAGGCCTGTACCCTCAACCTTCAACTTTCAACCCTCAACATCAGATCAGATATACGACCGTGAACAGAATGATCCACACCAGGTCCACGAAGTGCCAGTACAGCCCGATCGTCTCGATGCCCTGGTACTTCCCGCCGGCGTACTTGCCCCGGAACGCGCGCAGCGTCACGTAGGCCATGCTGATCACGCCGCAGGTGACGTGGAAGCCGTGGAATCCCGTCATGGTGTAGAACGTGGCGCCGAACAGGCCCGAGCTGGGCAGGAAACCGCTGTGCACCAGCTTGATGTACTCCCGCACCTGCACGGTCACGAAGGTCGCGCCGCCCACGACCGTGGTCAGGAGCCAGCGCTTGAGGCCCTTCTGATCGTCGCGGACGGCGGCGGCGTACGCCTTCACCATCGAGACGCTGGAGCAGATCAGGATGAACGTGTTGAGCGCCGTGGTCGGGATCGCGAGCACCGTGCGCGGCTCGGGCCACGGGGTGTGCGCGCCCCAGCGCAGGATGATGTACGAGCCGATCAGCGCGGTGAAGAACATGACTTCGGAGACCAGGAAGACCCACATCCCCAGCTTCTGGGTGTGGACGCCGATGCTCCCCTGCGTCCCCGCCGCGGCCGCCGGCGCCGCCGCCTGCGCGGTCATCGGGCCTCCGGGACGGCGGGCAGCGGCTGGTTGACCGGGATGAAGTCCTCCGGCGCGCCCGGCACGCTGTACTCGTAGGGGCCGTGATAGACGGTCGGCGTGGTCTCGAAGTTGCCGTGCGGCGGCGGCGAGGGCACCGTCCACTCGAGCCCGCAGTCGTTCCACGGGTTCATGGCGGCCTGCTTCCCCCACGCCAGGGTGCGCACGATGTTCCAGGCCATCACCAGCTGCGACAGGAACAGCAGGAAGGCGCTGATCGTGATGAACACGTTGATCGGCTGCAGCGGCTTGAGGTAGTCGTACACCGTCGGATCGTAGATCCGGCGCATCTCCCCGCCCAGGCCGAGGATGTGCATCGGGAAGAAGGTGAGGTTGTAGAAGACGAAGGTCAGGGCGAAGTGGACCTTGCCCAGCCGCTCGTCCAGCTGCTTGCCGAACATCTTCGGGAACCAGAAGTACACGCCGGCGAAGATCGCGAACAGGCTCCCGCCGAACAGCACGTAGTGGATGTGCGCCACGATGAAGTACGTGCCGTGGATGTACATGTCCACCGGCGTCGAGGCCATGAAGATCCCCGACAGCCCCCCGATGATGAACATCGCCACGAAGGCGATCGCGTTCAGCATCGGCGTCGTGAAGTGGATGTCGCCGCGCCACATCGTGCCCAGCCAGTTGAACACCTTGATGGCGGAGGGCACCGCGATCACGATGGTGGACACCATGAAGTAGCTGGCCAGGGTGGGGTTCATCCCGCTCTGGAACATGTGGTGGCCCCACACGATGAACCCGAGGAAGGCGATGGAAATCATCGCCCAGATCATCGAGGTGTAGCCGAAGATCGGCTTGCGCGACCCGTTGGCGATGACGTCGGACGCGATCCCCATCGCCGGCAGGATCAGGATGTAGACCTCCGGGTGCCCGAAGAACCAGAACAGGTGCTGCCACATCATCGGCTGCCCGCCGCCCGCCGGCAGGTAGAAGTGCGTCCCGATGGTCTGGTCGAAGAACAGCATGATCACCGCGCCCGCGAGGACCGGCACCGCCAGGATCGCCAGCACCGCCGTGATGAACAGCGCCCACACCGAGAGCGGCATCCGGAACCAGGTCATTCCCGGCGCGCGCAGGTTGATCACCGTGGTGATGTAGTTCACCGACCCGAGCAGGGAGGACAGGCCGAACACCACGATGCTGAGGCACCACAGCTGCTGGCCGAGGTGCACGCCCGTGTAGTCGGGCGTGGCGGAGAGTGGTGCATAGACCGTCCAGCCCGCCACCGACGAGCCGCCCAGCACGAACAGGCTGGACAGCATCAGCGTGCCCGCCGGGATCATCAGCCAGAACGACCACATGTTGAGCCGCGGGAACGCCATGTCCGGCGCCCCGATCTTGAGCGGGATCAGGTAGTTCGCGAACACGCCCACCAGCAGCGGCATCACGGCGAAGAAGATCATGAACGTGCCGTGCATCGTCACCAGGCCGATGTACGTCGTCGGCGACACCACGCCGCCCGGCGCCACGCCCTGCGGCAGCCAGCCGCCCAGCGGCATCGGCTGGCCGGGGAAGCCCAGCTGCCACCGGATCCCCATCGCCAGCAGCCCGCCCACCAGCAGGAAGAACAGGCTCAGGAACAGGAACTGGATCCCGATGATCTTGTGATCGGTCGAGAAGACGTACTTGCGGATGAACGACCGGTCGTCCGCGTGCGCGTGCGGCCCGTGCAGGCCGGCGGTGGTGGCGGTCATGGAGCTCCCTTTCCCTGGGACGGCGCCGCGGAGTCGGCGGCCGTGGCCGCGAGCGCGGAGTCGGCCGCCGTGGCCGCGCCCTGGCTCACCAGCCACGCCGCGTGCTGCCGGGGCGTCTCGACGAAGACCAGCCCGCGCATCCGGTAGTGCCCCAGCCCGCACAACTCCGCGCAGGCGATCTCGAACACCCCCGTCTTCGTCGGCCGCACCCACGCCTTGATGTCCATCCCCGGCACCAGGTCCTGCTTGATCCGGAACGCCGGCACGAAGAAGCTGTGCACCACGTCGCGCGCCGTCAGATCGATGACGTAGTCCCGGTTCACGACGAGGTGCAGCGAGTCCACCTTCATGAAGTCGTCGTCGGTGCCGAGCTTCCCGTCGGGGCCGGCGTACGTCACGTTCCACTGGTACTGCTTGGCTTCGATGCCCAGGCGGTCGGCGTTGACGGGGTAGTCCTTCTCCTGCTTGATCTTGGCCCACAGCGGCAGGCTCACCAGCGCCAGCGTCACCAGGATGACCGCGGGGATCGCGGTCCAGATGATCTCCGCCTTGTTGCTGCCCTCGATGTACGTCGCCTTCCTTCCCGGCCGGTGCCGGTACCGGACCAGGAACACGATCAGGGCGGCTTCGGTCAGGATGAAGACCGCGCCCGTGACGTAGAGGATGACGTAGAAGAGGGAATCGACCTTGCCGCCGACGCTTGATGCGTTGCCCGGGAACCACCAGTGCATCGAGTGTCTCCGCCGCGAGCGCGGCCTCCCCATACCCATGGGAGCCGCCGAACGAACGAACGTTTGAGAATGATTGTCGGTCGAAAACAGTGTGTAAGGTAATGGGTGATGCCCGTCCTGTCATTGGGGGCGGAACCCCAGGCGGGAAGGGGACTTCCACCCAACTCGTTCCCCGGCGAACAAGGCCCGGCGTGCCCGGTCGCGCTAGGCCGAATCTCCGGGTCGCGCTATTTTCGGCCGTGGCTTCCGCCTCCCGAAACCCTGCATCCGAACCTGCAGTCGCCGACGAGTGGGGCGAGCGGCTCCCCAGGTCGCTCGGCCTCTGGAGCGCCGTCGCCGTGCTGGTGGGCTCGACCATCGGCAGCGGCATCTTCCGCACGCCGGCCTTGATCGCGAGCCGGGTGCCCGCACCGGTGCCGATGCTCGGCGTGTGGGTGCTGGGCGGCGTGCTGGTGCTGTGTGGGGCGCTGACGTACGCGGAGCTGGCGGCGATGTACCCGCGGTCGGGCGGCATGCTCGTGTACATCCGGGAGGGGTTCGGGCCCCTGCCGGCGTTCCTCCTCGGCTGGACGGAGTTGCTGGTGATCCGCGCGTCGGCCCTCGGGGCCATCGCCACGGTGTTCGCCGAGTACCTGCTCCGCTCGCTGGGCATGAACCCGGACCTCCCGCGCTACGCCTCGATCGTGCACCCCCTCGCGGCCGCCGCGATCGGCGTGACGGCGGCCTTCAATTTCGTGGGCGTGCGATGGAGCGCCCTGGTGCTGAACGCCACCACGGCGGCCAAGTACCTGGCCCTGGTGCTGCTGGTGCTCGTGGCGTTCGCGGCCGGCCAGGGCGATTTCCGGCACTTCGTGGGCATCACGCCCGCCGCCGGCGGCGCGCTCGACGCGGGGCTGTTCGGGTTGGCGCTGGTGTCGGTGCTGTGGGCCTACGACGGATGGGCGGACGTCTCGTTCGTGAGCGGCGAGGTCCGCAACCCGCAGCGCAACCTGCCCCTCGCCCTGATCCTGGGCACCGGCGCGGTGGTGGCGATCTACCTCCTCGTGAACGGAGCTTATCTCTACCTGCTGCCGATCGGCGCCGTCGCCCAATCGCGCCTGGTGGCGGCGGATGCGGCGCAGCTTCTGTTCGGGCGCCTCGGTGTCGGGATGGTGGCGGTGGTCGTCATGATCTCGACGTTCGGCGGGCTGGCCGGTTCGATGCTCACAGGACCACGGATCTTCTACGCGATGGCGGAGGAGGGATTGTTCTTCCGAGCCGTGGCGCGAATCCACCCGCGATTCCGGACTCCTTCGGTCGCGATCGTGTTGACGGCGGGGCTGGGGATCGGGTACGTGCTGGTGCGCACGTTCGAGCAGCTGGCCGACACGTTCGTATTGGCGATCTGGCCGTTCTACGCCCTGGGCGCAGCCTCGATCTTCGTCTTCCGGCGCCGTTTGCCGGACCGCCACCGCCCCGTCCGGGTCTGGGGCTACCCTTTGCCACCGATTCTCTTTCTCTTGAGCGCCTTCCTTATTCTGGGCAATGCGCTGGTCCGCGATCCCGGCGGGACCACCCTGGCATTCGGCGTCATTCTTGCCGGGATTCCGGCCTACTGGATCTGGCGGCGCATCGGCGGGCGGGGCCGGGCCCGCGCCCGGTAGGGGCCGCTCCGGGACGGTCGCATAGGGGCCCGTTCGTCCGCGAAAACCGTGACTTTTTCGTGTCTAGCGGCCTCCTGACCCGAGTCGTATTTTAGGCCCCGCTGCACGCGCTCCTCGTCCTTCGTCTTCCAAATTCTGGGAGTGTCCCATGAGAAGAGGGAATCCGCGTAATCTCCTCGCCCGCGCAGTCACTCTGGTGGCGCTCGCCACCCTCGCCTGGTCGGGCTCCCTGTTCGCGCAGGGCGTGACGACGGGCGCGGTCCGCGGCAAGGTCACGGACGAAGCGGGCAACCCCGTCGTGGGCGCGGTGCTCACGCTCGTCAACAACTCGACGGGTCTTCGGAACACCGTCTCCTCACGCGAGGACGGGGTGTTCGACGTCGAGAACGTGACGCCCGGCGGTCCGTTCACGCTGAGCGCCCATGCCATCGGCTACCGGCCGGCCGCGCAGTCGGGGATCCGGATCTCGCTCGGCCAGGTGGTCGAGGTGAACCTCAAGCTGGAGCAGACGGCCGTCGAGCTCTCGGCGGTCTCGGTGACGGGCGAGGCGGAGAACCCGCTGCTTTCGACCGCCCGGACGGGGGCCGCGCTGTACATCACGGACTCGATGATCGAGCGGCTGCCGACGCTGTCCCGCAATTTCACGGACTTCATCAGCACCGCGACGCAGTCCGGTACCGGGAGTTCGATCGCCGGACAGAACAACCGGTTCAACAACATCCAGATCGACGGCGGCGTGAACAATGACTTGTTCGGCCTCGGCTCCACCGGGACGCCGGGTGGACAGGTGAACGAGCGGCCGATCTCGCTGGAGGCGGTGAAGGAGTATCAGATCCTGATCGCGCCGTTCGACGTGCGGCAGGGCGGCTTCACCGGCGGCCTGGTGAACGCCATCACCAAGTCGGGCACGAACGAGTTTCACGGCTCGCTGTTCTTCTACGGCCAGAACCAGAACTTCGCGCGCAGCACCATCAACCGTGGCCCGCTCGGCACGGACAAGCTCAACACCTTCCACGAGTACCAGTACGGCGCGTCCTTCAGCGGCCCGATCATCAGGAACCGGCTGCAGTTCTTCGCCGCAGCGGACATCAAGAGCCGCGCCTCGCCGTTCACGGGCTACCTCCAAGGCATCGACTCGATCGACAAGGCGCAGTTCGGCGTCGTGCAGTCCCAGGCGGACAGCGTGATTGCCTGGTCGCAGGCGCATCTGGTGGACCCGGGGTCGGCGGGGTCGGTGACGGACAACACGCCGGATCACGACATCTTCGTCAAGCTGAACGCCCAGGTGACGCAGGGGAGCCAGGTGGAGCTGTCGTACAACCATGTGAAGGCCAGCGACGGCTCGCTGATCCGCAGCAACTCGTTCTCGAGCTTCCGCAGCGGATTCGAGCTGGGCAATGCCGGCTATACGATCAACAACACGACCGAGACCACCCGGCTGCGCTACAACGCGGCCCTGGGCGGCCGGTACACCAACGAGCTGCTGCTCGGCTATCAGAAGATCCGCGACCTCCGGAACGGCGGCATGCTCACGCCGCTGATCTTCGTGGCGGGGGCCACGACCTCGGGCGCCATCGCGATCGGCGACGAGCGGTTCTCGCAGGGCAACCAGCTGAACCAGGATAACTATGAAGTCACGGACAACCTGACCGTGGGGCTGGCGCATCACCTGATCACGATCGGGACGCACAACGAGTTCTTCAAGTTCTACAACCAGTTCTTCCAAGGCTCGTACGGCGTATGGGCGTTCCACAGCGCCGCGGCGCTGTACGCCGGGACGCCCTACCACTACGAGATCGCGCTGCCGCTCAGGCCGGGCGGGCCGCTGGCGCAGTTCAACGTGAACCAGTACGGCCTGTACGCGCAGGACATCTGGAACGTGACGCCGCGGCTGGCCCTGACCTATGGGCTTCGCCTCGACGACCCGGTCCTGCCCGACAAGCCCGGGGACAACGCGGCGCTCGACACGGTGACGTTCGCGCACTACACCGACGACGGCAGCCACGCCTTCGCGGACACCGCCCACGCCCGCACCGCGGACTTCAGTACGGCCGCGCTGTGGTCGCCGCGCCTCGGCTTCAACTACGACCTGAACGGCGACAAGACCACCCTGATTCGGGGCGGCGTCGGCGTCTTCACCGGCCGGCCGCCGTACGTGTGGGTGTCGAACGCGTATGCCAACTCGGGCCTGACGCAGGCCTTGCTGACCTGCGACTCGTCGACGGCGAACGCCTTGCCGCCGGCGTTCAACACCAACCTGGCGAACCAGCCGACCGCGTGCGTCGGCACCGGGACGCCCGCGACGCCGATCCCGTCCATCGTGTACTTCGACCACGGGTTCAAGTTCCCGCAGACGCTGCGGCTCGCGCTGGGCGGCGACCAGCAGCTGCCGTGGGGCATGGTCGGCACGATCGACCTGCTGTACACGCGGACGCTGGACCAGTTCTATCTCAACGACGTGAACCTCCGGGGCGTGCAGAGCCTCGCGACCGGTGAGGGCGGCCGCCTGATGTACGGCACCCTGGCCGCGGCGTCGGGCCGTGCCACGCCCGTGCGTGTCAACGCCGGTTACGCGGACGTGATCCGGCAGTCGAACTCGAGCGGGGACAATTCGTACTCGGCGACGCTGAGCCTCAACAAGCGGTTCAGCAACCACATTTCGTTCAACGCCGGGTACACCTACTCCAAGACGAAGGACCGGGAGTGCCTGACCTCCAGCATCTCGAACTCGAACCTGAAGTTCGCGGTGCTGCAGGGCCCCCTGGACAACCGGCCGCTCGCCACGTCGTGCTTCGACGTGCCGAGCAAGCTGGCGCTGACGGGGATCTTCGACATCCCGCTCGGCTTCCAGGCGTCGCTGACGTACACGGGCTTCTCCGGCACGCCGTTCACGTATACGACGAACAACGACGCGAACGCGGACGGCCTGGCGGGGAACGACCCGATCTACGTCCCCCGGGATTCGACCGACATCACGCTGGCGAACCCGGCGGACTGGAAGACGCTGAACGCCTACATCAACAGCGATCCGTGCCTGTCCGGCGCGCGCGGCACGCTGCTGCAGCGGAACACCTGCCGGAACCCGTGGGAGAGCTTCATCAACGCGCGGCTGAGCAAGGTCTTCCCGACCATCAGCGGGCAGTCGTTCGAGATCTCCCTCGACATCTTCAACCTGCCCAACCTGATCAGCTCGAGCTGGGGCGTGGCGAAGTCCACGACGGGTGGCTTCGAGAACCAGGCCATCCTGAACGCCAGCGGCTACGACGTGGCCAATCAGCGGGCGATCTACAAGCTGATGAACATGACCGGGCTGAACGCGGTGGTGGCGGCGAGCACGCGCTACCGGCTGCTGCTGAGCGGCAAGTACAACTTCTGACCAGGAGGCAGGTGGCAGAAGTTGGGAACGCAGAGCAGTTGTGAGATGTGAGTAGACGGAGAACGGACGAGGCCCCGCGTCGAACCTGACGCGGGGCCTTTTCTGTGTCTGCACACTCATGTCTCGGAACCACTCGCAACTCGGCGTCTCGCAACTGTTCTGGTAGTGGCGTCTCGCACCCGCTCTGCATACCGACCGTCTGCGCACCGCCGGCTGTCGGATCAGGTGCGCGCCTTCGCGAACAGGGCGGCGCCGGCCGCGCCGAAGAGCGTGTTGGGGATCCACGCTGCGAGGAGGGGCGGCACGACGCCGCCCGCGCCCACGGCCTTCATGATCTGCACCATGGTGAGGAAGACGATGGTAGTGGCGAGGCTGACGGCCACGCCGTAGGCGGCGCCGCCGCGGTTGCCCGCGATGGCGAGCGGAGCCCCGAACAGCACGATGATGAAGCAGGTGGCGGGGATGGCGATCTTGAGCGCCCGCTCGACTTTGAGCTTGTTGGCGTCGCCTCCCGCGCGCTCCACGGTGCGGACGTAGTGTCCCAGCTCCGCGTAGCGCATCTGGTCCGGGGCCTTCGGCTCGACCAGCAGGTCGAGGGGCCGCTCCGTCATCGCCCGCTGGCGCACGGAGTCGAACGAGAAGGCCTGCTCGCGGCTGCGGCCCAGGAAGAAGTGCAGCGTTCCGGCCTTCAGCGTCCATCCGGTGGCGGGGGCGTACAGGGCCGTCTGCGCCGCGAGGAAGTAGCCGGGGTAGCCCGCGTCGAGGGCCTGGCGGTCGAGCGCGCCCTCGCGCTCGATCTGCACGCCGCTCATCAGCCGGTCCGGCACCGACAGGAGGCCGATGGTGTAGGTGCGGCCGCCGTCGGCGCGGTAGACGAAGTTGTAGCGCACCGTCTGGGAGCGGATCTCCCGCTCCCCCAGCAGCGTCGCGCGCTTTTCCTGCCCGAGCGGCGCGAACTCGCCGAGAAAGAACGCGAACACGCTCGCGGCGACCGCGAGGGCGAAGATGGGCCGGACCAGCTGGTGGAACGAGATCCCGGACGCCTTGGCGGCGGTGATCTCGGAGTGCCGCGCCAGGGAGCCCACCGAGAACACGGTCGCGAACAGCACGGCGGCGGGCGTGATGAAGAACACCTGCTCCGGCACGCCGGCCAGGTAGGCGAGGGCGACGCGGGCGGCCGGGATGTGCTTCTCGAGGTAGCGGTCCACGTGGTCGGTGAGGTCGATCAGAATCGTCAGGACGGGGAAGCCCAGCGCCGTGATCGCGAAGATCTTCGCGAACTCGACGCTCACGTACCGGTCGAGCACCCGCAGGCCGCGGATCATCGCCGGCTCCGCCAGCGGTCCCGGAGCGCGGCGAGCCGCTCGCGCCACACGCCGCCCCGGGTCGCGACCCGCTGGCGGTTGAGGCGCGCGAACAGCCCCACGCCGATCGCCGTCATCGCCAGGTTGGCGCTCCACATGGCCCAGAAGGGCGACACGATCAGCTCGTCGGCCAGCGTCTCGCCGCCGATCAGCCCCACGTAGTAGAAGCCGAAGATCACCACGCTCGCGCCGATCACCAGCCCCACGCCGCCGCGCGGGAAGCGCAGCGCCACCGGCGCGCCGATCAGGACGAACACGAGGCAGGCGGCCGCGATCGCGAACTTCTTGTGCATCTCGATCTCGTAGGTGGCGGCTTCCTGCAGCAGTCCCGTGCGTCGCGTCTCGAACTGGAGCATCTGCATCCGCATCATGGTGCCGGCGCTGTCCGCCGTCACGTGGGCCAGGGCGGGCTGCGGCGGCGCGACCGGCAGGCCCACGAAGGGGCGCAGCGAGTCCCCGGCCGGCAGGCGCAGCCGGACCGCGGGCTGCGGGGCGCGGGCCGCGGCCACCGGCAAGCGGCCGCGGAGCAGCGAGTCCTTGGCGGGCAGGTGCTTGACCACCCGGGGCTGCTGGGCGCGCGCGGCGGGCGGCGCGATCACGTGGGCGATCCCGGCGAGCGCCCGGCAGTAGGCGCTGGCGAGCGCCACCGCGTGCTCCCGGCGGGCGACCGCCGAGGTGTCGGCGGGCAGCGCGGCCACGCCGAGCAGGCGGCGCACGTCGTTCCCCACCGCCCAGTCCTGCTCGCGCTTGAGCTGCGCCAGGGACGTCAGGTAGCCGTCCAGCGCGCGCCGCATTTCGCACTCCGACATCTCCCGGTCGCCCTTGCCGACGTCGTCCCCGCTCTGCTCGAGCGTGTTGGAGATGCCCTGCTTCCGGATCAGGTCGGTGTGGAAGAAGATCTGGCGGAACTGTTCCGGCTGGGTCCGGTCGTAGTCGTGCACGTACCCGTCGTACAGCGTCAGGAACAGGTCCGTGCGGTCGGCGTTGAACCGCATGTAGCCGCTGTCCGCGTACACGGTCCGGCGGCGCTGGTCGCTGGTGAGGTCGTAGATCACCACGTCCTTGAGGCGGTCGTTGGCCTGGTCGATGCGGCCGGCGCGCAGGAAGTACTGCTGCGGGATCACCTCGTTGACCATCTGCTCCTTGAGCTCGAACGTCGGCTTCTTCCGCGCGATGTCGATGAGCAGCGCCTTCAGCTGGTGGTTGGCCGGCGGAAGGATCTGGTCGATGAACAGGAACGCGACCAGCGCCAGGACGCAGGAGGCGGCGAGCACCGGGCGCACCAGGGTGATCAGGTTCACGCCGCTGGCGCGGAGCGCCGTGATCTCGTTGTCCGCGCCGAGCCGCACGAACGCGTAGAGGACGGCGACGAGCACGGCCATCGGCAGCGTCATCGCCACGATGAACGGCACCGACAGGCCGAACACCTTGAGAATGACGCTCCACGGCAGGCCCTTGCCGACCAGCTGGCCGAACTGCCTCGCCACCTGGTTGAGGAGCATCAGTCCCGTCAGCGCCGCCAGGGCGAAGACGAAGGGCGGGACGTGCTCTTTGAGGAGGTACCGCGACAGCAGCTTCACGACGTTATCGTAGCCCCAATCGGGGTTGAGGGGCCTCGCGGCCCGTCGTATAATACCCCTGAAGAGCCGCCGCGAATACTACCCGATCAGTGCGGATCCCCGTGACGCGCTTCGTCGTCGCGATCACACTCCTCGCCGTCTTCGCCGCCCCCAGAGCCATGGCGCAGCAACCGGACACGCTGCCGCGCGTGCGCCCGCTGCGGTTCGCGGGTGACACGCTGCAGTTCCGGCTGCCGGCGGAGATGACCGGGGAGGGCCTGCTGGCGTGGCCCCGGCCCGCGCCCGCCGTGCTGGCGCGGCGCTGGGCCGACGCGGTGCGCGTGGCGGCGGCGGCCAGGGACGCCGAGCGGCTGCGGATCGGCATCGCCGGCGGGGACAGCACCGCGCTGTTCGGGCTCCGGGCCGCCGCGCTGCCCGTTGCGGTGGCGGCGCCGGAGGTCCTGGCCGCGTCCCCGGCCGCGCAGCCCACGATCCTGCAGCGCTACGCGGACCTCGGGATGCAGCTCAACGCCCGCTTCGAGCTGCGGTTCGACCAGCTGCGGAACCTGCGCTGCCAACCCTCGGACTTCGGCGTGCTCGCCTCGGGCTGCAACAACACGGTGACGCCGCCGCAGCTCAACCCGCAGATCCAGGTGCGCAGCGGCGGCATCATCGGCCAGCGCGTCCACCTCGATGTGGACTACGACTCGCAGCGCGAATTCGACGCATCGAACAACATCAAGGTTTACTACCAGGGGCTCGAGGACGAGGTGCTCAAGCGCGTCGAGGTGGGGAACGTCACGTTCAACGCGCCCAGCTCCCGCTTCATCACCGCCGGCATTCCCTCCAACAACTTCGGCTTCATGGCGGAGGGCCAGCTGGGGCCGGTGGACTTCAGCGGCATCTTCGCGCAGCAGAAGGGCAACGTCGTCCAGGGCCGCAGCTTCCTCGTCGGCCAGCAGACGCTGCAGCCGGTGGACCGCCAGATCAACGATCGCGACTACGAGCCGGACCGCTTCTTCTTCGTCGTGGACCCGGCCACCCTGCCGGGCTACCCCACGGTGGACGTGCTGAACCTCAGCCAGGCCGGCCTGCCCGCGACGTCGCGGGTGCTGCAGGTGCGGGTGTACCGGCGGCTGAGCACGGTCAGCCTGACGACCGCCCAGCAGTCCTTCGGCGGCATCCCCGCCGTCGCCACGCGGCCCGACAGCCCGCAGCGCGCCGGCCCCTTCAGCTGGCAGCTGCTGATCGAGGGCAAGGACTACTACCTCGATCCGTCCGGCCTCTGGTTCGCGCTGACCAACCAGCTCAACTCCGGGGACTACCTGGCCGTCTCCTACGTCACGGCGGCCGGCGAGACCGTGGGCACCTTCCCCGCGGCGGCCCGGGCCAACTTCATCGACACGTTGCGGCTGATCCGGCAGCCGCAGCAGACGCCCGACCTGCCGACCTTCCGGTACGCGATGCGCAACGTGTATCGCATCGGCGGCATCAGCGGGACGGTGCGGGACGGCCTCCAGGCCCAGGTCCTGGTCGCGCAGTCGGCGCGGCCGTCGAGCGGCGCCCCGACGTTCCTGTCGCTGCTGGGCATGGCCCTGCCCACCGACCAGACGCAGTTCGACCAGGTCAACCGCCTGTTCCCCAGGGCGCGGGACCCGGCCAACGGCGCGCCGCTGACGGACTACTACATCGTCTTTCCGAGCCTCGATCCGTTCGCGGACAGCACGCTGCTCCCGCCCCAGTACCGGAACGATTCGTTGTACCGGACGCCGACCTACCTGCTGCTGACGGAGGGACCGACGCCGGTCTTCCAGATCGCCCTCCACTACCAGGCGCAGGGAGGCGATCAACGCGGCACGCTGTCGCTCGGCGCGGCCCAGATCCGGCCGGGCAGCGAGCGGCTCTCGGTCGGCAACGTGACGCTGACGCGCAACGTGGACTACACGATCAACTACGACATCGGGCAGGTCACGTTCCTGCACCCGGATTCCCTGTTCGCGCAGCCGGGGACGGTGAACGTGCAGTACGAGGAGCAGCCGTCCTTCGCCGCGGCGCCGACGTCCATCTACGGGCTGCAGACCCGCTACGACCTCGGCGTGCACGGATCGGTGTCCATGCTCGGGCTGCTCCAGTCGCAGGGCTCGAACTTCACGCGCCCGCCGCTCGGCTTCGAGCCGGCGTCGAACTTCGTGGGAGGGATCTCGGGCAACTTCCGCTTCGAGCCCATGGGGCTCACGCGCCTCCTCAACGCCCTGCCGCTGGTCAAGACCGCAGTGCCGTCGCAGGTGACGCTGGATGCGGAGCTGGCCACCAGCCGGCCCTCGCCGAACCAGACCGGGACCGCCTGGATCGAGACCTTCGAGGGCGAGGGCGGCACGTTCCTGCCGCTCAGCGAGAACTCCTGGGGCCTCGGCAGCCGCCCGGCGTCCACCCACGGGCTCGACCCCGCGACCGGCATCGACCCCGTGAGCGGCTTCCAGGACGCGAACGCCGCGTTGCTGGTCTGGCAGAACCAGATCTCCACCAGCGCCGGCGGCTACACCCAGTTCACCTCGCAGCAGATCGATCCGTCCATCGTGCAGCAGGGCACGGGCCAGTCCTTCGAGACGGTGATGTGGCTGTACATGCACCCGGACACCGAGGGCGGCCTCCCCCCGGCGAACGGGTACCAGGATCGCTGGCTGCTGCCGCACAACCCGGGTCCGCGCTGGCGCTCCATGACCCTGCCGCTGTCCACGACCGGCGAGGACCTCTCGCGCGTCGAGTACCTCGAGTTCTGGGTGTTCGAGGACCCCAAGCGCACGGCGCGCGCGGCGGGCGCGACGCTCGTCTTCGATTTCGGCCGGGTCTACGAGGACGCGGTGAGCTTCGTGCCGACCAGCTTCAGGGTCACGGCGCAGGGCGACACGGTGTACTCGGGGCGGCGGCGGATCGGGGAGGGCACCCTCCAGAGCGAGCGCGACACGCTGACCAACTCGTGGAACGCGCTGACCAACGATACCGGCATCTGGGGCGCGGTGGCGGACACCATCCTCGACGAGAACACCGGCAAGCCGGTGACCAACATGCCGCTGTGCACGTCGCAGCTCTCGCAGGGGCCGTACGCGTACCCGTGGGGGGACCAGCAGGCGCGGTGCACCCGTCACAACGGGAACCCGGACACGGAGGACCTCGACGGGGACGGGCACCTCGACACGCTCGTCACGGCCCTCAACGAGAGCTATTTCCGCTACGTGTTCCACCTCGGCGACTCCACCGACTACGTCCGGGACGGCGGTCCCTCCTGCTCCACCGCGGCCTGCACCGACACCCTTGGCGGCCGGTGGCGGCTGTATCGGATCCCCTTCCGCACCGACACGTTTCAGGTCGGGTCGCCCGACATCCGCCAGATCCGTTCGCTGCGCCTGACGGTGGTGGTTCCGGGCAGCGCCGGCCCCGAGAAGGCCGTTTACTTCGGCCTGGCGCGGATGGAGCTGGTGGGCGCCCCGTGGGTCAAGCGCGCCCCGACGGCGATCGCGGGCATCTCGGGGAGCCAGGGGACGGGGCTCGGCGAGGTGGTCGCCAGCATCGTGAGCACCGAGAACTTCCGCGATCTCGGCTACACCTCGCCGCCCGGAGTGACCGACCAGGGCGCCACGCAGTCCGGCGGCATCCAGTACGGCGCCGTCCAGATCAACGAGAGCTCGCTGCGCCTCCTCGGCACCGACATCGGCGTCGGGCAACGGGCGGAGGCCTATTACCAGTTCCCGGAGGGCCAGCGGAACTTCCTCGGCTACCGCGAGCTGCACGTCTGGGCGCGGGGCCGGGGCTCCGGCTGGGACAACAACCAGCTCTCGTTCTACGTCAAGGTGGGGCAGGACCAGAACAACTTCTACATGTTCCGGACCCACGTGCACGCCGGCACCTGGCTACCGGACGTGGTGGTGAACTTCGCCCAGTGGCAGGCGCTGCGCTCCGACATCGAGCGCCGCTACCTGGGCGGGCAGCGCCCGTCCGGAGCGGCGGCGTGCGGCGGCGACACGCTCGCCTACGTGGCCTGCGACAGCAGCCGGTCCTACATCGTCCACGTGCGGGACCCCGGCGTGGCGCCCCCCAACCTCGCGCAGGTGCGCGAGATCGCCGTGGGGTTCGAGCGCGACTCGGGGCTCGCGGCGGACAGCGCGGAGCTGTGGGTGGACGACATCCGGCTCTCGAACGTCGTGAAGGACGCCGGCTATGCCGGCGCCGTCAACCTGCACGTGACCGCCGCCGACGTGGCCGACGTGAACGTGCTGGTGAGCCGCCGCGACGCGCAGTTCCGGCAGCTCGGGCAGGACCCGAGCTACGTCACCGACAACGAGCTCGCGCTCAACGGCACCATCCGCCTGGAGCAGTTCGGGCTCAACCGGCTCGGGCTGACCGCGCCGCTCACCGTGCAGTACAACCAGTCGTCGTCCGACCCGTACTACCTGACGGGCACGGACGTGCTCGCCTCGCCGATCACCGGGCTGCGGCGCCCGGTCAGCTCGCAGACCTCCTTCAACCTGGCGTTGCGACGGTCGAAGCGGGGCACCCTGTGGTGGCAGCGATGGCTGGTGGACAACCTGAGCCTCGGAGCCGCGATCTCGAACACGAGCTCCACGACGGAGCTGTCGCAGACCAGCAACTCGCTGGGTGCGGTGTCCGCCGCCTACCAGGCGGCGCCCGGCGACCTGAGCTTCCGCTACGTCCCGGGGGCGCTGGTGCGCGCGCTGCGGGCGCTCCCGCTGCTCGGCCGCGCCCAGTTCCTCCGGGGGCTCGAGGACGCGCGGTTGCGCTGGACACCGGTGTCGCTGCAGTTCTCGTCCGGATTCACGAGCGTGCACTCGAACCTCCAGACGTACAGCGTGCCGATCGTCACGGCGAGCGACACGCTGGCGAGCAGCGTGCGGGCGCCGCAGGCGTCCCTCGCGACCCAGGCCGGCATGGAGATGCGGCCGCTGCAGTCGGTGTCCATGGGCGTCAACTACAGCTCGACCCGGGACCTGAAGAACTACGGCGACAGCACGACGATCGGGGTCCTCACGCGCGAGGGCTCGCGCCGCCTGGGCGGGATCCCGCTGGGGTTCGAGAGCGCGCGAATCCTGGGGACGCATTTCACCTACACGCCGAACCTGTTCTCGTGGATGCGGCCGCGGGTCAACGTCGCGACCAGCTTCAGCCTCACCCGGGATCCCAACGGGGGCCTCCCGGAGCGGGTCGTGGGCGACAGCGCCGGGGCGTACCGGCTGCCGACCGCGTTCGCCAACGGCCGCAGCACCGACCTCGGGGCGAACCTGGATTTCGGGCGCGCCCTGCGTGCGCTGTTGGGCGATTCGTCGCGCCTGCTCCCGTGGCTCGACCACCTCACGCCCGTGGACCTCTCGACCCACAGCGACCTGCGCTCCCAGTTCTACCGCGCCGGCTTCGATCCCTCGCTCTCCTATCAGTTCGGCCTCGGAGGCCTGGACGCCTTCCGGCAGTCGGACGGGCGAGCCGCGGTCTCGGCCTCGCATCTCACCAACTCGCGCGTCGCGTCGGGCCTGCGCCTGCCCCTGGGGTTCGGGGTCACGCTGGCCTACGGCCGCGGGTTCCAGCAGATGTGGTCCGTGCGGGGCGAGGGACAGGGGGAGACCGACCAGACCAACACCACCTGGCCGGACGTCACCGGCCGGTGGTCGTGGGCGCCGCGCACGGCGCTGCTGGAGCGCATCCTCACGAACCTGAGCGCCAGTGCCGGCGTCCGGATCGTGACGACGTCCAGCGCGCAGCCGCCGCTCGCGCCCGGGCTGTCGGGAGCGACCGACACCGTGGGCGGGGTGTACGCCAGCCAGCGCACGCGGTCGCTCCCCGTCTCGGTCTCGGTGTCCTGGGCGCCGCGCATCAACACGAACATCAGCTACACGTCGAGCAACGCCACGTCGAACCAGACGGGGAGCGTGACCCAGAACGACAGCCGCGACCTGGCGGCGGACGTGTCCTTCGCGTTCCGGATGCCGCAGGAGCTGATTCCCCTGAAGTCCGACATCCGCACGTCCTTCCGGTACGGATCGACCACGACGACCGGCTGCCTGTTCCTGGCCGGCGCGGCGGGATGCCTGCCGATCATCAACTCCGGCCGTCAGCAGTACAATTTCTCCATGGACACCGACCTGCCGCCCAACGTGTCGGCCGGCCTGGCCGTGGGGTACACGCTGACGACCGACGCCGTCCTCGATCGCAAGTTCGCCCAATTCACCGTCACCGTAAGTGTCAACGTCAACTTCCAGGCCGGGCAGCCCCGATGAAGCGTGTGTGGATCGTTCCCGTGGCGGCGGCCGCGTTCGCGTGCGGCGGCAGCCGGTCCGAAGCGCAGCGGTTCGACGCCGCGCAGGCGATGCGCTGGGTCGAGTACCAGGTCGCCGCGGGGCCGCGCGTCCCCGGGCTCCCGGCCCACGCCGCCATCCAGGCGTGGCTCCAGCGCGAGCTCAAGGCGCGGGCCGACACGGTCGAGGTGCAGGCCTTCGATTGGGTCACGCAGCCCGGCGACAGCCTGCACCGCGCGGGCGACACGCTCCACCTGGCGAACATCCTGGCCCGGTTCCGGCCCGGCGATGCCAGCCGGGTCCTCTACGTCACGCACTGGGACACGCGGCCCGTGGCGGAGAACGACCCGAACCCGGCCAACCGCGGCAAGCCGATCCCGGGCGCCAACGACGGCGCGTCCGGCACCGCGCTGCTGCTGGAGGTGGCGGACGTGCTGAAGCACGCGCCCCCGTCCGTGGGCGTGGACCTGCTGTTCGTGGACGGCGAGGACTACGGCGACTTCACCTCGAACAAGGACGTCCTGATCGGCGCCGGCTACTTCGCCAAGCACCAGCCGGCGGGCTACCCGCCGCTGTTCGGCGTGCTGTGGGACATGATCGGCGGGCGCGACCAGAAGATCTACGAGGAGGACTTCTCGCTCCAGTACGCCCCGGAGGTCGTGGACCGCGTCTGGGCGACCGCCGACAGCCTGCACCTGGGCGGGATGTTCCGGCCGACCGACGGCGGAGCCATCACCGACGACCACGTCCCGCTGCTCCAGGCCGGGATCCGGATCATCGACGTCATCGGCTTCGAGAACTACCGGGCCTGGCACCACACGCTGGAAGACACGCCCGACAAGGTCTCCGACTCCACCCTGGCCGACATCGGCCGCCTGGCGCTCGCCCTGCTGCACTGATTCGCCCCGCGCCGCGACGGGCCGGTCCCCGCTCTGCGGCGCGCCGGTCCATGCTTCCCGCGTGGTCACGCAGGACGAGCGGCGCGCGCTGCTGTTCCTCGCGGTCGTGGCGGCCGTCGGCGCGCTGGTGCGCGCCGGGCGCCCCGGCGGTGACGGGGCCGCGTCCGTGGCGGCGGTGGCGCCGCAGCTGCCGGCAGGCGACCTGGTGCGCCAGGCGGCGGCGGCGCAGCGCGCCGAGTCGCTGGCGCGGCCCCTCGGTCCCGCGGAGAAGGTGGACCTGAACCGGGCCGCGGCGGAGGAGCTCGATCGCCTGCCGCGCGTGGGTCCCGCCCTCGCCCGCCGGATCGTGGACGACCGCGCCGCCAACGGCCCGTATCGGTCCCTCGCCGAGCTGGCCCGCGTGGCGGGCGTCGGGCCGCGCCTGCTGCACGAGCTGGAAACGCACGTCACCTTCGACGGTGTGCCGCCCCTCGTGGCGCGTCCGCTGCCCCGACCGGCCATCGCCGTGGCGGTCTCCCCGGGGCGCGGCGCGGCGGTCCCCGCATGCCCCGAACGGGTCGAGGTGAACCGTGCCACGGCCGCGGAGCTGACCTGCCTGCCGGGGGTCGGGCCGGTACTGGCGGCGCGCGTCGTGAGCGAGCGGGCGGCCCGGGGTCCGTTCGGCGACATTGGCGATCTGAAGCGGGTTCCTGGCATGGGTCCCAAGCGCATCGCGCGCCTCGCAACCCGCGTCACAATCCCTTGACAGAGGGGGGGCCGACCGTACTATTCCCCACGGACCCTGGGTTCGAAGCCAATTCCCCCTTTTTCCCTCGGCTCTCAAACGATGCCGGCACCCCAAGCGGCCCCTGGCGATCGTCTCGGCGACTTGCTCATCCGCGAAGGCCTCATCACGAAAGAGCAGCTCGACAAGGCCCTCCAGGAGCAGAAGAGCAACGGCCAGCGACTGGGCTACAACCTGGTCAAGATGGGGTTCGTCCAGGAGACCGAGATCACCAAGATGCTGGCCCGGCAGTACCGCATGCCGGCCGTGGACCTGGCGCGCTTCGAGGTGGACCCGAAGATCGTCAAGCTGATTCCCAGCGACGTGGCCCTGAAGCACCTGGTGCTGCCGCTGAAGCGCGAGGGTCGCACGCTGACGGTGGCGATGGCCGATCCCACCAACCTCAGCGTCATCGACGACCTCAAGTTCATCACCCGCTACGACATCTTCCCGGTGATCGCGGGCGAGTACACCCTGCGCACCGCGCTGGACAAGAACTACGAGCAGGTGGACGCCCAGCTCGATACCCTCCTCAAGGACATGGAGGAAGAGGGGACGGAGGGCGAGCTGGAGCTGGTCGCCCAGCAGGAGGAGGACGAACAGCAGGGGACGGGCATCGGCGCCGACGACGCGCCCGTCGTCAAGCTGATCAACGCCATCCTGACCGACGCGGTCAAGCGCGGCGCCTCCGACATCCACGTCGAGCCGTTCGAGCACGAGCTCAGGGTGCGCTACCGCGTGGACGGCGCGCTGCAGGAAGTGATGAAGCCGCCGATGAAGCTCAAGGCGGCGCTGACGAGCCGGATCAAGATCATGTCGGCGCTGAACATCGCCGAGCGCCGCGTGCCGCAGGACGGCCGCATCAAGCTGAAGATGGGCAAGCGGGTGATCGACTTCCGCGTGTCCACGTTGCCGGTGCTGTTCGGCGAGAAGATCGTGATGCGGATCCTGGACAAGGGGAACCTGACGCTCGACCTTTCGAAGTTCGGGTTCGAGCCCAAGTCCGAAGCGGACCTGCTGAAGGCGATTCTGAACCCCTACGGGATGGTGCTGGTCACCGGGCCGACCGGCTCGGGGAAGACGACGACGCTCTACTCGGCGCTGTCGCGCATCAACACCATGGAAGTCAACATCATGACCGCCGAGGACCCCGTCGAGTACAATCTGATGGGGATCAACCAGGTCCTGGTGCGCAACGAAGTGGGGATGACGTTCGCGGCGGCGCTGAAGGCCTTCCTGCGCCAGGACCCGAACATCATCATGGTAGGGGAGATCCGCGACATCGAGACGGGCGGGATCGCGATCAAGGCGGCCCTGACGGGGCACCTGGTGCTCTCGACGCTGCACACCAACGACGCTCCCTCGACCATCACCCGTATGATCGACATGGGCATCGAGCCGTTCAACGTGGCGTCGGCGGTGAACCTGATCGTGGCGCAGCGGCTGGTGCGGCGGATCTGCAAGGAGTGCAAGGAAGAGCACGAATACCTGCCCGAGGAGCTCAAGGCGCTCGGGGGCGATACCAAGGAGTTCGCCGGCATCACCTTCTACAAGGGGAAGGGCTGCGAGGCGTGCAACGGCACGGGCTACAAGGGCCGGGCCGGGCTCTACGAGGTCATGTCGCTCTCCGCCGAGCTGCGGCGGATGATCCTCAAGGGCGCCTCGACCAGCGAGCTGTCGGAGCAGGCGGTGAAGGACGGCATGTTGACCCTGCGCATGGACGGTCTGGTGAAGATCAAGAAGGGCATCACCACCCTGGAAGAAGTGGTCAAGGAAACGGCGGCGGCATAGACACGTGACGACCCCACACGCGGCAGCCAATCCCTTCAGCCTCCGGGCCCTGCTCGAGGAGATGATCGAGCGGGACGCGTCCGACCTCCATATCACGGCCGGCGAGCGCCCGAAGCTGCGGGTGGACGGGGACATCACCAACAGCAAGGTCGAGGCGGTCCTCAACCCCAAGGACACGCTGCAGCTGGCCTACTCGATCCTGACCGAGCAGCAGAAGAAGCGGTTCGAGACCGAGGACGAGCTGGACTTCTCGTTCGGGATCCAGAACCTGGCGCGGTTCCGCGGCAACGCGTTCAAGCAACGCGGCTGCGTGTCGCTGGTGATCCGGCAGATCCCGTTCCAGGTGAAGACCTTCGAGCAGCTGCAGCTCCCCCCCATCGTGGCCAAGCTCGCCGAGAAGCCGCGCGGGCTGGTGCTGGTGACGGGCCCCACCGGGTCGGGGAAGTCCACGACCCTGGCGGCGATGGTGGACAAGATCAACCGGGAGTGGAAGGGCCACATCATCACGGTGGAAGACCCGATCGAGTTCATCCACCGCCACCAGCAGTGCATCGTGAACCAGCGCGAGGTGGGCACCGACACGAAGTCGTTCGCCAGCGCGCTCAAGTACGCCCTGCGGGAAGACCCCGACGTCGTGCTGATCGGCGAGATGCGCGACCTGGAGACCATCCAGGCCGGCCTGACGATCGCCGAGACGGGGCACCTCGCCTTCGCGACCCTGCACACCAACTCGGCCGCGGAGACGATCAACCGCATCATCGACGTCTTCCCGTCGCACCAGCAGTCGCAGGTCCGGGCCCAGCTGGCCTTCGTGCTCGAGGGGATCGTCACGCAGACGCTGCTGCCCAAGGCCAAGGGCCGCGGGCGGGTGATGGCGTGCGAGATCCTGGTCTGCACGCCGGCCATCCGGGCCCTGATCCGCGACGACAAGGTTCACCAGATCCAGTCGTCGATGCAGGCCGGGAAGAAGCACGGGATGCAGACGCTGAACGACTCGCTTTACCAGCTGTACATGGCCCGCGAGGTGACGATGGACGAATGCCTGCGGGTGGCGTCGGACCCGAACGAGTTCCTGCGGATGATCGGGGAGCCGGTGCCGGGCGACGAGGAGAGACAGGTTGCGCCCAAGGACCGGCCGCTCACCGGCGGGTTGAAGCGCTGAGCGCGCGCACAGGAGGCTGAGCGATGCCCAAGTTCAACTACACCGCCAGGACGCTCACCGGGGAACTGCAGTCGGGCGAGCTCGACCTGCCCAACAAGGACGAGGTCGTCGCGCACCTGCGCAAGAACCGGATGATCGTGGTGAAGATCCAGCAGGCCCCCAAGGACATCAAGTTTTCCTTCGGGAGCGGGATCAGCACGCGCGACGTCGTCATCTTCACGCGGCAGTTCGCCACCATGATCAACTCGGGCCTGCCCCTCGTGCAGGCCCTCGACATCCTCGCGGAGCAGACCGAGAACAAGGCGCTGAAGGACGTCACCCACGCGGTCGTGTACGACGTGGAGAGCGGCCACACGCTGGCCGACGCCCTGCGCAAGCACCCCAAGGCCTTCTCGGAGCTGTACGTCAACATGGTGGCCGCCGGCGAGGCGGGCGGCATCCTGGACACCATCCTCCTGCGCCTGGCGACGTTCATGGAGAAGAACGACGCGCTGGTGCGGAAGGTGAAGGGCGCGGCGATCTACCCGGCCGTCATCATGTCGGTGGCCGCGATCGCGGTCGTGGTGCTGCTGATCTTCGTGATCCCGGTCTTCCGCAGCATGTTCGCCGACGTGCACATGGAGCTGCCGCTGCCCACGCGCATCGTGATCGGCGCGTCGGACTTCCTGAAGAGCTTCTGGTGGCTGCTGTTCCTCGGGATCGGCGCCCTGATCTTCGGGACCCGGCGCTACTATGCCACGCCCGGCGGCAAGCTCAACCTCGACAAGGTGATGCTCGCCCTGCCGGTGCTGGGCGACGTGATCCGCAAATCGGCCGTGTCCCGGTTTACCCGCACCCTTGGCACGCTGATCGCCTCCGGCGTCTCGATCCTCGACGGACTGGAGATCACGGCCAAGACCGCCGGCAACCGCGTGATCCACGACGCCATCATGGAGTCGCGCTCCTCGATCGCCGGCGGCGAGACCATCGCGGCGCCGCTCCAGAAGTCGAAGGTCTTCCCGCCCATGGTGATCTCGATGATCGCCGTCGGCGAGCAGACCGGCGGCCTGGACGAGATGCTGACGAAGATCGCCGACTTCTACGACGAGGAAGTGGACGCCGCCGTCGAGAACCTCCTCGCCCTGATGGAGCCCGTGATGATCGTCCTCCTCGGCGTCGTCGTGGGCGGCATGATCGTGGCGATGTACCTGCCGATCTTCAACATGGTGGGGGCGGTCCAGTAGGAGGGGCGAGGCAGCAGCAGGTCAGGGCAGTTGCGAGACCGCGAGTTGCGAGCGGTTGTGAGTGGTGAGGTGAGCCAGACCAGAGACCGAGGCCCCGCTTCGATGCTGAAGCGGGGCCTTTTCTCTAACCTGTTGTCTCCCTTCTCGTAACCGCTCGCAACTCACCGTCTCGCAACTCTCCTGAGTCCCTGCAGTCTTGCATTCTGCAATACTTGGCCCATAGTATGGGCGCCGTGACCACCCCCATGATGACCGCCCGCCAGGCCCTGGCCGGTGTCGTGCCGCCCGCGCGCACGCTGCTGGGCTGGCTCTATGTGGGGCGCGTCTCGGTGGTGGTGGCGGTCTTCCTGGCCGCGGTGCTCAACTGGTGGCGCGCGGATCTGACGGCGCTGCTCGTGGCCTCGGTCTCGGTGACGGTGGCGCTGGTGGCCACGGCGGCCTCGTTCTGGTACTCCCACATCCGGCCCGGCGAGACCGGGCAGACGTTCCGCTATGCCCAGGCGCTGTTCGACGTCGCCCTGGTCACGGCGATCGTGCACATCAGCGGGCCGTACTCGTACTTCGCCGCCCTCTACATCCTGCTGATCGCCTTCTACGCGATGGTGATGCCGCTCGCGAACGGCCTCCTGGTGGCGTTGCTGGCCGGCATCGTCTACACGGCCGACACCATCATCGGCCAGCGCGGGGAGCTGTCGGCGGCCCTGCTGCTGCAAGTGGCGGTGTACTGGCTGGTGGCGAGCGCGACCGGCTACATCGCGAGCCGCGTGCGGGCGATGGGCACGGCGCACGAGTCCCTCGAAGCCGAGCTGCAGCGGGTGCGGCTGGAAGCGGCGGACATCCTGCGGCACATCGGCGCCGGGGTGTTGACCGTGGAAGGGGACGGCACGCTCGTGTACGCCAATCCCACGGCGGAGGCGATGCTGGAGCTGCACCTCGGCGGGCAGCGCGACCTTCCGGTGCTCGAGCAGGTGGACCGGGTGGCGCCTACGCTCGGCGAGGCGATCCGGCGCACGGCCTTGGAGGGCCGACGCGTGGTGCGCACGGTGGCCGAGGTGGCCGCCGGGGGGCGCACCTTCCCGATCGGATTCACGACGACGGTGGTCCGCGCGGGCGAGGGCGGGGCGTCGTCGGTGACGGCCATCTTCCAGGACATCTCCGACGCACGGCGGATGGAGGAGCTGCGGCTGAGGACGGAGCGGCTGGAGGCGGTGGCGGAGTTGTCCGCCTCGCTGGCGCACGAGATCAAGAATCCGCTCGCGTCCATCCGCAGCGCCGTCGCGCAGCTGTCGCGCTACGCGCCGCCCGGCGCCGACGAGCGGGTGCTGGCGGGGCTGATCGTGCGCGAGACGGACCGGCTGGCGGCGCTGCTCACCGAGTTCCTCGACTTCTCGCGCGTGCGGGTGACGCGGTCGGTGCGCCTCGACCTGGTCGCCGTGGCCGAGCACGGCATCCGGCTCGCCCAGCAGCACCCCGACTGCTCGCCGGACGCCACGATCCTGCTGGAGGCGGCCGAGCGTCCCGTCCTCGTCGAGGGGGACGAGGACCTGCTCCACCGCGTGGTGTTCAACCTGGTGCTGAACGCGGTGCAGGCGGCCAAGACGCGGGCCGAGGTCCGGGTGCGGGTCGCCGCCGCGACCGTGGCCGAGCTCCCGGCCGGCGTGGCCATGGACGCGCCGAAGGTGCTGCGGGTCAGCGACGCCGGCCCGGGCGTGTCGCCCGACGTGCTGCCGCGCCTGTTCGAGCCCTTCGTCACC
This sequence comes from uncultured Gemmatimonadales bacterium, assembly GCA_963806755.1. Taxonomy (GTDB): domain Bacteria; phylum Gemmatimonadota; class Gemmatimonadetes; order Gemmatimonadales; family JACORV01; genus Fen-1245. The sequence continues at coordinate 50,819 of CAWDZR010000029.1, read as the reverse complement.
GGCCGGCCGGGCGGCTCGGGGCTGGGGCTCGCCATCGTGCAGCGCGCCGTGCAGGCGCACCGTGGCCTGATCCTGTGCGATACGGCGGCGGGGCTCGGCACCACCTTCTCCGTGTTCCTGCCCGCCCGGTTCGTCGCCGAGGAGGCCGCGTGAGCGACAGCCCATCGCTCCTGATCGTGGACGACGAGTCGGCCATCCTCGACTCGCTGCGCATTCTCTTCAAGCACGAGGGATTCGAGGTGACGGTGGCGCAGGGGGGGCGCGCGGCGCTCGACGCCCTGGAGCGCAGCGTCCCCCACCTCGTGCTCACGGACGTCCGGATGCCCAGCGTCAGCGGCATCGACGTCCTGGCCGCCGCCAAGGCCCGCGACCCCGACGTGCCGGTCATCCTGATCACCGCGCAGGCCGACCTCAGGACCGCCATGGAAGCGGTGAATCGGGGCGCGTTCCACTACATCCAGAAGCCGTTCGACAACGACGAGCTGATCGCCATCTGCCGCCGCGCGCTGGAGCACCGGCAGCTCAAGGCGGAGAATCGGGTGCTGAAGCAGGAGATCCAGCAGCGTGATCGCTCGCAGGCGGTGAGGCCGATCGGCAGCTCGCCCGCGTTCCGGGACGTGCTGCGCATGGCCGAGACGGTCGCCCCGACCGACAGCATCGTGTTGATCCAGGGGGAGAGCGGGACCGGCAAGGAGGTCATCGCGCGGCACATCCACGGTCTGTCCGCGCGCGCCGGCGGACCGTTCCTGTCCATCAACTGCGGCGCCCTGCCCGAGGGCCTGCTGGAGTCGGAGCTGTTCGGGCACGTCAAGGGCTCGTTCACCGGCGCGGTGCGGGACAACGCGGGCCTGTTCGCGGCGGCGGCGGGCGGGTCCTTCTTTCTCGACGAAATCGGGGAGATGTCGCCGGCGACGCAGATCAAGCTGCTGCGGGTGCTCCAGGAGCGGGAGGCGATTCCGGTGGGCGGCACGCAGGCGGTACCCGTGGACGTGCGCCTCCTGGCGGCCACCAACCGGGACCTCGAAGACGACATGCGGCAGGGGCGCTTCCGGTCGGACCTCTACTACCGGCTCAACGTCATCGCGATCCACCTGCCGCCGCTCCGGGAGCGGCGCGAGGACATCCCCCTCCTGGCCGAGGCGTTCCTCGGCCGGATGGCCGCCGAGCGCGGCACCGCTCCGATGGCGATCGACCCCGACGCGATGGCGGCGATCATGGCGTACGACTGGCCGGGAAACGTGCGGGAGCTGGAGAACGCCCTGGAGCGCGCCGCGACGCTGAGCCGCGGCGACGCGATCGGGGCCGCGGCGCTGCCGGATCGCGTCACCGAGCGGCGGGTGGCGCCGCTCCTGGCCGAGCGACCCGCGGCCAACCCCACGCTGGATATCGTCGAGCGGGCGTACATCCTGTGGGTGCTGCAGAACGAGGGCGGGAACAAGACCCGCACCGCCGAGGTGCTGGGCATCGACCCCTCGACGCTGTACCGGAAGCTGGCGCGGTACGAGGAATCGCCCTGATGCCGCGGCGTCGGTGAGCGGCCGGACGGCGTGGGCCGTCGCGGCCGGCGTCGCGGTTGGGCTTGTCGCGGGCGCGAATCTCGCCCGGTCGCTGGTCGGGGTCTTCTACGACGACGGGATCTACCTCGCGCTGGCCCGGAGTCTCGCCGAAGGGCACGGCTACCGGCTGCTGTACCTTCCCGGCGCCCCGGGGGCCGTGCACTACCCCTTCCTTTATCCCTTCTTCCTCGCGGCGCTGTGGAAGCTCGATCCGTCGTTCCCCGGGAACGTCGCGCTGTTCCGTGGTGCCAACGCCGTGCTGCTCGGCGCGTTCGCGGCGCTGCTGGTGCTCTATCTGGAGCGCCGGTTCCATGGCCCGGCGTGGCGGGTGGCGTTGCTCGTGACCGCCGCCACGACGGTGCTGCCGCTGGTGACCGTGGCCAGCGTGCTGTTCTCCGAGCCGCTGTTCCTGGTGCTGTTCGTCGCCGCCTGCTGGGCCGGTGACGCGGCGCGGGACGCGGATGACCGGGCGCGCGCCTGGCGCCTGGCCGCGGTGGCCGGCCTGCTGGCCGGGGCGGCGGCGCTGACCCGCAGCATCGGCATCGTGGCGGTGGCCGCCGTGCCGCTGTCGTTGCTGCTGGTCCGGCGGCCGCGGGCCGCGCTCGTCGCGGCGGCGGCGGGCGCGGCCTGCGTGGCGCCGTGGCTCGTGTGGGTCGCCAGGCACCACGCCGACGTCGATCCGGCGCTGGTCGCCGGGTACGGCACATACACGGATCTGCTCGCGCAGGCGGGATGGGCGACGCTCTCCCCCGCGGGGATCGCCGACGTGCTGCGCCCCCTCGCGGCGGTGGCGCTGGCGCCGCTCCACGGTTGGTTGCGTCTGTTCTTCGGCGTCCCCGCCCTGGCGCTGGTGGCCGCGGGATTCGCGCCGCTGCGGCGGCGGGCGCCCGCCCTGGCGTGGTCGCTCGCGGGCTACCTGGCCATCGTGCTGGTCTGGCCGTTCGGGCCGGACCGCTTCTTGTGGGCGGTCTGGCCGTTCCTGGCGGTGAGTTTCTTCGCCGGCGCCGAGCTGCTCGCCGCCCGCGCGGCGGCGACCTCCTCGGTCGCGGCGGCCGCGGGGCGTTGGGGCGTGGCCCTGACGACGCTCGTCGTCGTGACCGGGTTCGCGTACTTCCAGGTGCGCGGCTACGCGCGCGGGGACGCGACGCACCTGCAGCGGGGGATCTCCGCCACGCTGGACGAGGTGCTCCCCTGGATCCGGCAGGCCACTCCGCCGGACGCGGTGATCGCCGGCGAGGACGAGGCCCTGTTGTGGCTCTACACCGGCCGTCGCGCGGTGCCGTCGTACGTGTGGCGTTATCGCGGCCGGGACGAGGAGAGCCTCGGCGCCGACTCGCTCCGCGCCTGGCTGGACCGCTCGCGGGTGTCCTACGTTCTGCTGACCGGCTCCGGCTCGGGCGCCGCCCCCACGCTGAGCCAGCTGATGGGCCGGTATCCCGGCTACCTCCGACTGGCGCGCGTGTGGCCGGGCTCGGTCGTCGCCTTCACCGTCGATCGCGCCGGCGAGGCGGCGGGCGCCGGGGCACCGGCGCTCGGGGGCGCGGAGGAGAACCGGTGAGCGAGCGATCCCCCGCGGTCTCGGTGATCATGCCGTGCCTGAACGAGGCGGCGACGGTGGCGCGGTGCGTAGCCAAGGCGCGCGCGGCGCTGGACGGCGCGGGCCTCGACGGGGAGGTCGTGGTCGCCGACAACGGGTCGGACGACGGATCGCCGGCGCTGGCGGAGGCCGCCGGCGCGAGGGTGGTGGTGGCGCCGGTGCGGGGCTACGGGGCCGCGTATCTCGCGGGGCTCGAGGCGGCCCGGGGCCGCTGCCTCGTCCTCGGCGACGCGGACGACACGTACGACTTCGGCGTCGTGCCGGAATTCGTGGCCGCGCTCGAGGCCGGCAACGACGTCGTGCTCGGCTCGCGCTTCCGCGGGCGGATCCTGCCGGGCGCGATGCCGTGGCTGCATCGCTACGTCGGCAACCCGATCCTGTCCGGCATCCTGAGCCTGTTCTTCGGGCGCCGCATCTCGGACGCGCACTGCGGCCTGCGCGCCATGACGCGGGAGGCGAGCGATCGGATGCGGCTGCGGAGCAGCGGGATGGAGTTCGCCTCGGAGATGGTCGCCCTGGCGCTGCGCCACGGGCTCACCGTCGCCGAGATCCCGATCACCTACTATCCCCGCGGGGGGCGGTCGAAGCTGCGCAGCTTCCGCGACGGTTGGCGGCACCTGCGCTTCATGCTGCTGCTCTCGCCCACGCCGCTGTTCCTGATCCCCGGCCTCGCCGCGCTGACGCTCGGCCTGGTGAGCCTGTTTGCGCTCCTCCCCGGGCCGGTCGCGATCGGCTCGCTGGTCTTCGACTACCACTTCATGTTCGTCGCCAGCGCGGCGGCGATTCTCGGGCTGCAGCTCGTGGTGCTCGGCCTCGCGGCCAAGACGTACGCCCGGGGCGAACTGGCGCTGGCGGGAGATCGGTGGCTCGCGCTCCTCGACCGCCATTTCACGCTCGAGCGCGGCCTGCTGGTGGGGCTCGGGCTCACGGCCGCGGGGCTGGGGATCAACGCCTGGATCCTGGTGTCGTGGCTGCAGTCGGGGCGCGGACAGCTGTTCGCGGTGCGCCCGGCGCTCCTGGGCCTGAGCCTCGTCGTGATCGGGGCGCAGGCCGTCTTCGGCTCTTTCTTCATCAGCGTACTGCACGACGACCCACGCCGGTGAACGGCGCGCCGCGCGTCTCCGCCGTCGTTCCCACGCTGAACGGCGCGCGCACGCTGCCGGGCCTGCTGGCGGCGCTGGCGCGTGAGCGGGCGGCGGGACGGGGGCTGGTCGAGATCGTGGCGATCGATTCCGGCTCGCGAGACGGGACGCAAGAGCTGCTGCGCGCCGCCGGCGCCGTGGTGCTCGACCTGGGGGGAGCCCGGTTCGGCCACGCGAGCGCGCGCAACCGCGCGGCGGCGGCCGCCGCGGGAGACGTGCTGCTGCTCCTCACGCAGGACGTGGAGCCGGTGGGGGACGCGTGGCTCCCGCCGCTCCTGGAGGGGCTCGCCGACGCGGGCGTGGCCGGCGCGTTCGGGAGGCAGCTGCCGAGGGGCGCGTCGGCCGAGGAAACGTTCCTGGCCCGCGTCAACTACGGAGGCCGGCCGCGGCGGCTCACGGCCGCCGACCTGGCGGCGGCGTTCGGCCCCGGGACGACGCTGTTCTCCAGCGCGTTCGGCGTCGTGCGCCGTGCGGCGTGGGCGGCGATTCCCTTTCCGGACGTCGTCATGAGCGAGGACCAGGCGTGGGCGATGGCGGCGCTCCGCGCGGGCTGGCAGATCCGCTATGAGCCGCGGGCCGAGGCGTACCACGGCCACCGGTTCGGCCTGGCCCGCGCGTTCCGGCGCAACTTCGATAGCGGCTCGTCGCTGCAGCAGCTCGGTCTCGCGCACGGTTCCTGGCGCACCGGGGCGGCGCACCTGGCGCGCGAGCTGCGCTGGATCGCCGCGCAGCACGGCGGCGGCGCGGTCGCGCACGCGGTGGTTTACGAGAGCGTCCGGATGATGGGGTTCCAGTGCGGACGGCTGGAGCGCGTGCTGCCGCGCGCCGTGGCGCGGGCGCTGGGCGAGGCCCCGAGAGACTAGCGCGCCGCGAACGACCGGACGGCGTGGCGCTCGTCCGGCGTGAGGCTGAACACCCAGTAGGTGCCGACGAATCCTGCGGCCGTGAGCGCGATGCCCGCCGCCGCCGGACCGATGCCGGCCCACCGGCCGGCCGTCAGCCAGGCCAGCGTTCCCGCGACCAGCGCGGGGAGGAGGTTGGGCGCGACCGTCGCGCGCAGGTACGCGGCGCCGCGGATCTTCAGCTCGCGGCAGGCGGCGCGCGGCGCCACCCATCCGTTGGTCGAGGCGCCGGCGAGCAGCGTTCCCAGCGCGACGCCCAGGACCCCGAGCGTCCGGACCAGCAGGATCGAGAGTGCGAGGTTCAGCGCCGCTTCGACGCCGCCGCCGATCGCGGGCGCCCGGTGCCGGCCGAGCCCCGCCAGCACCAGCGCCGCGCTGTGGATGGGCGTCGCAATGAGGAGCATGGCGCAGAACACCAGCAGCACGCGCTGCCCGACGAACAGCGACGGGCCGACCCACCAGCCGATGACCTCCCGCCCGAAAGCCGCCAGCAGCACGGCGGCCAGCACGGTCCCCGCCATGGCCAGCTTGGTCGCGCGCAGGAAGGCGGACTGCAGACGCTCGGCCTCGCCCCGCGCGCCCCAGCGGGCGAAGAAGGGCAGCAGCACGTCCACGCCGCTCCACAGCGCGGCGACCGCGAGGGCGTAGAGCTGGAACGCGACGGCGTACGCGGCGACGCTGCCCACGCCGAGGAAGATGCTGATGACGATGTTGTCGGTGCCCATGACGACCAGGGCGGCGATCTGCATCAGGAAGTAGTAGGCGGCCGGCCGCCCCGACCGTTGGAGGGTGCCCCAGCTCGCGAGTCGCGGCGTGATGCGGATCTCCGGGTGCGCGAGCCGTACCAGCACGAACAGCCCGACGCCGGAGAGCAGTGCCGCGGCCAGGAACCCCTCGAGCAGCGCGTCCAGCCGGCCTCCGGCCAGGAGGATCGCGGCCGCGAACCCGAGGTTGAGGATGGTCCGGGCGCTGGCGGCGAGGTTCGCCAGGTGGACTTCGCCGAGGCCGGTCAGCAGCGACTGGAGCAGCCCGGCCGCGAGCCCCAGGGCCCACCCGGCCACGACCAGCCTCCAGGCCGGTGCCACGGCGTCCGCCAGGTGCGGGGGCACCGTGAGCACGGCGCCGACCAGCGGCGCGGCGGCCATGCCGACCACCAGGCCCGCGGCGGCCACGGCGGCGTACACGACCAGGTACGTCGAGACGAACCGGCTGAGGGCCTCGCCCTCGCCGCGCGCGGCGTGGTCGGCCACGTACCGCGGGACGGTGAGCGAGCTGCCGAAGGTGAGCAGGCTGAAGTAGCCGACGACCGACGTCAGCGCGGCATACAGGCCGTAGGTCTCGCGTCCGAGGTGGCTCAGGAGGAGGGGCACCATCACCAGCTGGATCGCCCAGGTGATGCCCAGGTTCAGGTAGCCGGACCACACGCCGAGCCGGATCGCGCGCGGGACGCTCGTCCGGGCCTCGCTCTGCGGGGGGAGGCTCACGTGGTCGCTAGGAAGCCGCGGCGCTCCGGAAGTACGCGCTCACGTGCCCGGCCACCTGGTCGAGCTGCCCGTCGTCCATCTCGTTGAAGATCGGCAGGCACAGAATCCGGTCGTACACGCTTTCGGTCGCGGGGAGGGCCCGGGTGGCGAAGCGCCGGTAGGCGCGCATGCCGTGCGCCGGGCGGAAGTAGCGCTTGGTCTGGATGCCGGCCGCGTCGAGCCGCTGCATCAGGCCGTCGCGGCCGCGCGCGCACAGGACGGCGAAGTCCTTGTTCGTGGACCGGTCACGCCGGTCCACTTCCTGGAACTCCAGTCCGGGCATGCCGGCCAGCGCCTGCCGGTAGCGCCGCACGATCTCCTGGCGGCGCGCCACCGCGCGCTCCACGGTCTCCATCGTGAGCACGCCCAGCGCCGCGTTGGGCTCGGAGATCTTCGCGTTGATGCCCACCACCTGGGACTCGTAGTCGGTCTGGAACCCGTAGGCCCGCAGGTATTCGAGGCGCGTCACCAGCTCGTCCCGTGACGCCGCCACCAGCCCGCCCTCGGCCGACGTCACCAGCTTGGTGCCGCTGAAGCTGAACACCTCCAGGTCGCCGAGCGTGCCGGCGGGCCGGCCGCGGTAGCGCGAGCCGTAGGCGTGGGCGGCGTCGTACACGATCGGGACCGTCGGGCCGGCCGCGGCGCGCACCGCGTCGTGGTCGCACGGATTGCCGAACACGTGGGTGCCGACCACCACGGCGGTCCTGGGGCTCAGCAGGGCCGCGACCTCGGCCGGGTCGAGCGTGAGCCGCCGCGGGTCGATGTCGGCGAACACGGGCGTGAGGCGGTTCCACAGGATGGCGTTGATGGTCGAGTTGAACGTGAAGGCCGGCACGATCGCCTCGCCGCCGGCCGGCAGGTCGAGCGCCGCCAGGCCGATCATCAGGCCCAGGTCGCAGCTGGCCACGGCCCTCACGCGCGGCGTGCCCAGGTAGGTCTGGGCGGTCTGCTCGAAGCGGCGCGCGTACTTGCCGAAATTGGAGAGCATGCGGGAATCCCAGATGTCGCGCAGCAGCTCGACGTAGCGCTCCAGCGGCGGCAGCTCCGGCCGGCAGATCGGGATCACGGTTTCACGCCCTCGAGGATCAGCTTCGAGTCGTCGCGGGTCTCCAGGCCGGCCAGCTCGCGGACGACGCTCTGGCGCAGCGCGCAGCGGCGGACGGGATCGAAACCGGCGTCCCGCATCCGCCGCTCCAGCTCCTCGCCGTCGTAGAGGTAGCGGTGCCCCCACCACCGGAAGGACACGTTCATCATCTCGGCCCGCGTCCGGATGAACGCGTACTCCGGCAGCCGCAGCCACGCCTGGTCGTGCCAGTCGCCCTGGTAGCGCTCCACCACGTACGCGAGGTCGGGCGTCGCGATCCGGAGCACGCCGCCGGGCGCGAGCAGCCGGAACCAGTCGCGGAGGCAGCCCGTTCCCTCCTCGACGGTCAGGTGCTCCATGAGGTGCTCGTGATAGATGAGCCTGGCGGCGCCGTCGCCGAACGGGAGCGGGCGGCGCACGTCCAGCTTCAGGTCGGCCCGCGTCTCGAGGTCGATGTTGACCCACCCGTCGAGGCGGACCGTGCCGCAGCCCAGGTGCAGCTTGAGGTCGCGTCGCGGGAGGCGCCCCGCGCGGAGCCGCGCGAGCCAGCTCACGCCAGCTGCTTGATCACGCGGGCCGGCACGCCCACCGCGACCACCTTCGGCGGCACATCCTTGGTGACCACGCTGCCGGCGCCGACGACCGAGCCCGCGCCGATCCGGATGTTCTCGATGATCACGGCCCCCGAGCCGACGAAGGCGCCATCCTCGATGGTCACGTGGCCCGACACGTTGACGCCGGGCGAAAGGGTGACCAGGCGTCCCAAGGTGCTGTCGTGGCCGACCGTGCAGGCGAGGTTGATGATCGTGTGCGGTCCCACGCCGATCTGCACCGTGAGGACGCTGCCGGCGCACACGATGCACCCTTCGGCGATGCTCACCGAGGGTCCGGCCGTCACGGTGGGGTGGATCACGGTGTCGAAGCCGAAGCCCAGCCGGGCCGCGTCGTCCACCAGCCGGCCGCGGCCGGCCGAGCCGATCGCGGCGACGAAACGCGCCTGTTTCGGCCACCTGCCGATCTCCGACCAGGGAAACACCGGCTTGCCGTTCACGACCTGGCCGCGCTGCCAGTACTGGTCCTCGACGACGAACCCCGCGACTTCCGCCTCGCGCCCCGCGTCGCGGTACAGGTTCAGCGTCTCGCGGCCGAAGCCGCCGGCGCCGATGATGTAGACCGGGTTCACCGTCCCCATCCGCCGTACTCCTGGTGATGGATCGTGAGCACGCGGGGCACGAACCCGATGCGGACGCCCGCGCTCCGCATCCGCCGCCACAGGTTCCAGTCCCCGGGCTCGCCGAGCTTCCACGCGGTCACGTCGTGCTTCATGAAGCGCAGGCCGCTCCAGTAGAACACGGCGGAATGGCAGATGTGGTCGGCGCGCAGCGGCCACGAGCCCACCTCGCGCCACTCGCCCCAGGCAAGCTGCATCCGGGCCACGCCAAACGCCATCTCCCAGCGCTCCCGCCGGCACGCCTCGAGCAGCGTGGCGACGTGGTCCGGCGCGAACTCGTCGTCGTCGTCCAGCGCCGCGATCCACTCGCCTCGCGCCACGTCCAGCGCGTGGTTCATCGGCGCCGCCCCGGCGACCATCCACCGCTTCCACGGCGTCTCGGGATAGCGTCCGCGCTCCGGCAGGTTGACGAACCGCACGCGCCGATCGGCCACGCGGCGCAGCCGGTCCTCCGTGTCGTCGGTGCAGTGGTCGCCGACGATCAGGATCTCGAGGTGCGGGTAGGTCTGGGCCAGCACCGTGGGCAGCGTCCGCTCGACGAGGATCGCCGCGCGGTTGTAGGTCGCGATCCGCACGGTGACGAGCGGGGTGCGATCGGGCGCAAACAGGGCGGCGGCGGCGGGCGCGTTCCTTGCCTTGGCAAGGAGCGTTCGGTATTGATGAATGACCGCGAGCTCCCTGAGCCAGAGATCGGGCCGCCGGTAGCGACGATAGCGCCGGCGCAGCTCGACCAGCAGGTGCTCCCACGCCGTGGGGCGATCTCGAGGAAGATGAGAGGTCTCGGCCGCGATGGGCGCTATCCTAAGAGTCCGGGGACCCGCTGTCCAGCCGCCGCCCTCTTTCGCGTGAGCGGATGCCGCGGGCCAGCGTAATCATACCGACCTGGGACGGCGCGGCCATGCTGCGCCGGGCGCTCACCTCCCTCGCCACGCAGTCCTTCCGCGATTTCGAGACGATCGTCGTCGACAACGGCTCCCGCGACGACACGGCGGCGATGCTCGAGCTCGAGTTCCCGCAGGTCGTGGTGGTGCGGTTTCCGGAGAACCGCGGCTTCGCCCCCGCCGTCAACGCGGGGCTCCGGGCGGCGCGCGGCGACATGCTGGTCCTGATGAACAACGACGTGGAAGCCGACCCCGGCTGGCTGGCGGCGCTGGCGGCCGCGCTCGACCGGGCGCCGGACGCGGGCTTCGTGGCGTCGAAGATGTTGAGCGCCCGCGATCCCTCGCGGGTGGACTCCGCGTGGGACGCGATGGGGCTCGCGCCCTTCAACGTGGGGCACGGCGAGACCGACGGCCCGCGGTTCGGCGCGGGGCGCTACGTGCTCAGCGCGTGCGCCGGCGCGGCGGCGTACCGCCGCGGGTTCTTCGAGCGCGTCGGGTACTTCGACGAGGACTTCTTCGCCTGGTTCGAGGACGTCGAGATCGGCGTGCGCGGGCAGCTGGCGGGGTTCCGCTGCTGGTACGAGCCGGCGGCGGTCGTGCGGCACCTCGGCTCGGCCACGGCCGCGCGGATGCCCGACCGCAAGATCTTCCTGCTGATCCGGAACAACCTCATCCTGTTCTTCCAGACCATGCCGCTCCGGCGCGTGTTGCTCTGGGGCCCGGTCATCCTGCTGTGGCCGTGGCTCGACCCGATCTTCTACGGCCGTCCGCTGCGGCTTACGGCCCGCGGCTGGTTCGCCTTCTGGGGCTGCGTCCCCCGGGTGCTGCGCAACCGGCGGCGCATTTACCGCGGCCCGGCCGACGTGCGCGCGCTCCTCGCCGCGCTGGAGAACCCGTGGGACGACATGGGCCGGGCCTGGCGCGCCCTGCCGCGGAGGCTCGGGGTGCTGCTCCGGGGGCGGGCCGCATGACCGGGCGCCGGACCCTGTGGCTGATCGTGGTCGCCGCCCTGGCGCTGCGCCTCGTGCTCATGCTCGCCCGCGGCGACTACATCGTGTACGACGAAGGCTACTACCTGCTGCTGGCGCGGAGCCTCAGGCTCGGCCACGGCTTCGCGCTCAACGGCCTGCCGCACGTGGCGCTCTCCCCGCTGCAACCGGTGCTGGTCGCCCTCCTCTCCGCGGCGGGGCTGCCGGACCTGTGGGCCTCGCGCCTCCTCGCCGTCGGGTGCGGCGGGCTGCTCGTCCTCCCGGTGGCGGCACTGGCCAGGCGGGTCGGCGGGCCGAGGGTGGAGACGGTGGCGGCGGGGCTCACCGCCGCCAGTCCCGCGCTGATGAGCTTCGTCCCGTTCTTCCCCGGCCAGAGCTGGAACCTGTACTTCGGCAGCGAGCCGCTCTTCCTGCTGCTCGCCTTCGGCGCGGTGGCGGCGGCGATGCGAGCGGAGGAGGGCCGGTGGGGGTGGTGGATCGCGACGGGTGCCTTGGCCGCCGGCTCGTACCTCGCGCGCGCCGAAGGCGCGGTACTGGCGCCGGTCCTGCTGCTGGTGCTCGGCATCCGGGTCTTCGCCCGGAGGGGAGCCATCCGGGAGTGGCGCGGCGTCGCGCTCGCCGCGCTCACCGCGCTCGCGGTGTGCTCGCCGTATCTCCTCTACCTGCGCTCGACGCTGGGTCGCTGGGCGCTGAGCGGGAGGGTGCAGGCGGTGCAGTCCGAGACCGGGCCCGCGCCCTCGGCGGTCCGGAGCGCGCGCTCCGGCGGCCAGGTGCTCGACGCGTTCGTGTGGCAGGGCGAACCCGACGCGTTCCTGCGCTCGCTCTACGCGCTCGACCCCGCGGGAACCCGGATGGCGTCACAGTACTGGGGAGTGCCGCGTCGCGCAGCGCCCGGCGCCAACGCCTCCCGGGCCGATACGACGGCGCGTCCTGCGGAGGCGCCTCCGCCGCGGGACAGCGCGCCCATGCCCGCCGGCGGGCCGGGGCCCGCGCGGCGCACCGTGCTGGGCGTCTGGTGGGCGGGCCTGGGCACCGTGATCCCGTGGTGGCTCGGGCTCCTGGCGGTCGGCGGTCTCGTTCTGGCGGGGCAGGCGGGCCTCGTCTGGGCCGTCCCCCTCGCCGTCTGCGCCGTGCTGCCGTCCGCGCTCACCTACGTGGAGCCGCGGAGCCTCCTGCCGCTCGCCCCGCTCGCCGCGGCCTACGCTGCGGTCGCGGTGGCGTGGATCGCGAGCGGCGTGCCGGCGCGATGGCGTCGGCCGGCGGCGTGGTTCGTGCCGGCCCTCACCGCTCTCGCACTCGCCGTGCCCGCGCTCCGCGACCTCGTGCGGGCCTGGCCCCAGACGACTCCGCTCCAGCAGGTGGCAACCGCGCGACGCACCGTGGGGGAGTACCTCGGCCGCCACCTCCCCGCGGGCACCCCGGTGATGAGCTGGCACCCGGCGGTGGCCATCTGGGCCGACCGGCCATGGCGCGTTCTGCCGTACGACTCGTTCGCGCGCATCGTCCGCTACGCCGGCGATGAAGCGGTCTCCGCGATCGTCTTCTCGCGGTTCGAGCCGTCGCCGATTCACCAGCCGCCGCGGGCGTTCACGATCGTCCTGCCGGGCGCTCCGGCGGAGGCGTCCGGCTCGACCGTGCAGCTGCAGCCGGTGGACGAGACGCCGCTGCTGTTCGTGGGCCGGCTCGCGGCCCCGGCGGGTGGCCGGTGAACGGGGGGGGGCGCTGGCCCTCGTTCGTGCTGCCCGCGGCGGTCGGGGTGGCCGCGCTCTGGTCGCTGGTTCCGGTCGGCGTCTGGTGGGCGGGCGCCGACCCGCACTACTACGAGGCGACGTGGCTCGCCTGGTTCTGGGGCTCCGCGGTCGCGGCCTGCGTCGCGGCGCTCGCCCTGCTCCTGACCCGCGGCCGCGCCGCGCTCCTCGCGCTCGAATGGTGGAGGCGGCTCGTCGGACGGCCGGCGGCCGCGCGCGTCGTCGGCGTCGCGGCGCTGGCGCTGGCGGCGCTCGCCGTGGCGATGTGCCTCATCGGCTTCTCGGGCAATCCGCGCAACGTGGACGGCTTCGCGCAGCTGTTCCAGGCCCGGATCTTCCTCCTGGGCCGCCTGTGGGCTCCGCCTCCGCCCACTGGCGAGGTGGCGAACTTCGCGATCCTGCACATGATCCTCGGCCCGCTGCGGTGGTTCTCGCAGTATCCGCCCGGGCAGTCGGTGGTGCTCGCGATCGGCCTCGCCCTCGGGGCGTGGTGGCTCCTCAATCCTCTCTTCGCGGCGGCGCTGGTCGTGGCCACCTACCGTACCGCGCGCTGGTGCGCCGACGAACCGGCGGCCCGGCTCGCCGCGGTGCTGCTGTGTCTCTCGCTGTTCGTCGTGGCGGTTTCGGGCAGCGAGATGAGCCACCTCCCGGCGGCGGCGCTCGGGATGGTCGCGGCCGCGGCGGCCACGTCCGCCGGGGCGGCGCGCTGGTGGCGCGGACCGGCGCTGGCCGGCGTCGCGCTCGGAGCGATGGCAACCGTCCGGCCCCTCGACGCGGTCTCCGCGGCGGCGGCGGTGACGCTCGTCCTCTGGCTGGCCTCGCCGCGCGGGCGCCGGGCGCTTACCGTGGCCGTCGCCGGTGTCGTGGGCGCGCTGAGCACCGTGCCGCTGCTGTGGTTCAACAGCCGCACCACCGGCTCGTGGCACCGGTTCGGGTACACCTACCTCTGGGGCCCCGGCCACTCCCTCGGCTTCCACGCCGTGCCCTTTGGCGTTCCGCTCACGCCGTTGCGGGCGGTGGGACTGACGGGGCTCGACTTCCACCAGATCAACGCCTACCTGTTCGACGCGCCGTTCCCCGCGCTCGTCCTGGTCGCGCTCGGGTTCATCGTGGCCCGCAAGTCGCTCGGCGCGCGCGACGCCGTCCCGGTCGTGGGCGCCGGCGCCCTCGTCGGTCTGCTGTTCTTCTACTGGTGGCGCGACGTGTTCTACGGGCCGCGGTTCCTCTTCACCGCGGTGCCGTGGCTCGTCATCCTCGTGGCGCGGGCCGCGGTGCTGCTCCGGCGGTCGGGGCGCGAGCTGTACCCGGGCGCCACGGCCGGGCACCTCGCGGTGTTCTTCTTCGGGATCGTGATGGTGGTCGGACTGGTCGCCATCACGCCGGGCCGGGTGCGTGCCTACCGTCAGGCCACGCCCATCTTCGACCTGCATCCCGATCGCGCGGCGCGGCGCGCCGGGATCCACGACGCCGTGGTGGTCATCCCCGACGGATGGGGGTCGCGCCTGATCACGCGGATGTGGGGGCTCGGCGTGAGCGCGCCGCGCTCCACGAAGCTGTACGCCGCCATCGACGCCTGCACGCTCGAGCAGGCGCTCGACGCCGCGGCGACCGACTCGACCGGGCGGGCACGCGCGCGCGTGACGGCGACGCTCGACTCGCTGGCCGCGCGCGACCAGCCCGGGGTGCGGGCCGGCCTCACCGCCGATCCGAATCTGCGGCTCCCGCCGCAGGGTCCATTGGCGCCGGTCTGCGGCCGGGAGCTCGCGCGCGACGCCACGGGGTTCCTGGAGTTCTCTCCGTTCCTCTACCTCGACCGGCCGCTCCTGGACGGCGACGTCGTCTGGGCGCGGGACCTCGGGCCGTGGAACGCGGCCCTGTTCGCGCGGTATCCCGGCCGGAAGCTCTACCGGTGGGCCCCGCCCGCGGCCGGCGCGGCCCCGGCCTTCACGCCCCTGGAGCGGCCGGCCGGAGCTCCGTGACCTCCGCCAGGGCGTACGGGATCGTACTCGCCGTGGCGCTGGCCGCGTCGGCGGCCAGCCTCGCCAACGGCTTCGTGTACGACGACGTGCCGGTCATTCAGAACGACGCGCGCATTCACTCGCTCGACCACCCGCGGTCCCTCGTCACGATTCCCTACCTGGGCCGGACGTTTGAGACGGACGCGTACCGTCCGGTGACCACGGCGCTGTTCGCGCTCGAGTGGGCCGCCGGGGGCGGACGCCCCCTGGCATTCCACGCGGTCAACGTCGCCTTGAACCTCGCCGTGGTGGCGCTGGTGCTGGCCCTCGCGCTCCGCGTCCTGCCCCCGGGCGGCGCCGTCGTCGCGGCCCTGTGGTTCGCCGTGCAGCCCGTTCACGTGGAGGTGGTGGCGAACGGCGTCGGGCAGGAGGAGCTGCTGGCGGCGGCGGCGTACCTCGCCGCCCTGCTGGCCTGGCTCGCCGACGGCGACGCCGCGGATGCGGGGATACGTGGGGGCCCGCGCCGAGCGTGGCGGGCCGCGATCGTCATGGTGTCGGCCGCGGTAGCCTATGGGGCGAAGGAGCACACCCTCACGCTGCCCGCCACGCTCGCGCTCGCCGAGCTGTGGCGTGCCCGGGGAGAGCTGCGCCCGGCGTGGGCCTCGTTCCGCCACCACGCGGTGCTGTGGCTGGGCGTCGTCGCGCTCGCGATCGGCTATCTCGCCGCGCGCGCGGCGGTCCTGGGTCCGGCATTCACCGGGGGCGTGGTCGCACCCGGACTCGCCGGCGAGTCGCTGCCGGGACGCGTGCTCGTCATGGCCCCGGCGGCCCTGGTCTGGCTGCGCTGGATGATCTGGCCCGTCCCTCTTTCCGCGGACTACCTGCCCAACCAGTTCGTGCCGAGCGCGCAGCTGGGTCTCCCGCAGGTGGCCGGGCTCGTCGCGCTCGGCGCGATCGCGGTGGCCGCCTGGCGCGCGAGGCGCCGCCTGCCCGCCGTGACGGCCGGGATCGTCTTCGCCGCCGTCACGGCGTCGGTGGCGGCCAACATCGTGGTGCCGACCGGCGTGCTCCTCGCCGAGCGCGTGGCCTACCTGCCGTCGGTGGGCGTGGCCCTCGTCGCCGGGGCGCTGTGGATGTGCCTGCCGCGCGCACGCTACCTCTGGCCAGCGACGGCGATCGTGCTGTGCCTCCTCGCCGCGCGCGCGATCCAGCGCAGCGCCGTGTGGCACGACGCGGATCGCTTCCTCGCGGCGCTCGAGCGGGACGCGCCCGATTCGTATCGCACGCACTGGGCCGAAGGCCAGGAGGCGTTCGACCACGGCCGCAGCGCCGAGGGAGAGCGCGAGATGCTGGCGGCGATCCGGATTTTTCCCGGCGATCCGGAAGTGCTCCAGGAGCTGGGAGAGCGGTACCTCTCGGTCGGTCTCTTCGACCCGGCCGCGCGCTATCTGCTCGCGGCCTACGAGCTGGACGGCACCCGGATCAACGCGGTGGTGCGGGGCGTGTTCGCGCTGCTGAAGGCAGGCCGGCCCGATTCCGCCGCGGCGGTCGGCACCGCGGCGCTGGCGGGCAACCCGGAGGCGCCGGCGCTCCTGCTCACCACGGAGGCGGCCGAACTGGGCGCCGGGCGTGCCGGGCCGGCGCTGGCGCTTGCCCGCCGCCTCGTCTACCTCACCCCCGACAACTGGGGCAGCCAGCAGGTGGCCGGCTACGCGGCCGCGAATCGCGGACTGTGCGAGGAGGCGCGCCGGCGCTACGAGCGCGCGGCGGCGCTGGCGCCGTCCCAGCCTTCGCTGCGCGAGCAGCTCGCGAAGCTCGGTCGGGGAGAGCGCTGCGGGCTGGGCCCCGCGTCCACCGGGAGCCGGCCGTGACGAAGGTCCGCGCGGCATGGATCGCGGCCGGGGTGGCGACCCTCGCGTACCTCCCGTCGCTCGGCAACGGCTTCGCGCTCGACGACGGCGCCATCGTGCAGCGCAACCCCGCGGCCCACTCGATCCGCGCCGCAGTGGCGGCGTTCGACAGCACCTACTGGCCGGCGCAGAACGGCGCCGGCCAGTGGCGCCCTCTGGTCATCCTGTCGTTCGCCGTGGACTGGCAGGTCGCTGGCGGCAGCCCGGTGTGGCTGCATGCGGCCAACGTCGCCTGGCACGCGGCCGCGACCGGGCTCCTGGTCCTCGTCCTGGCTCCGTACGTGCCGGCCGGCGCCGCCCTCGCCGGCGGGGTGTTGTTCGCGGTGCATCCCGTGCACGTCGAAGCGGTGGCGAACCTGGTCGGGCGCGCCGAGACGATGGCGGCGTGCTTCCTGTTCCTGGCGATCCTCCTTGGGCGAAGGGTGCGCGAGCGGCTGGCCGACGGGCGCCGGACCTGGCGGCTGGAGCTGGGCCTGGCGGCGGCGGTGGCCGCCGCGCTGCTCAGCAAGGAGCACGCGGCGCTGGCGGTGGCGCTGCTTGCGCTGGACGACCTCGCCCTGGCGAGCGAGGGCCGCCGCCATCTCCCCTGGCGCGACTACGTCGCGATCCTGCTCCTGACGGTCGCGTGGTTCCTGGTGCGCCGCCCGATCGACGCCGGCGCCTCCTTCGCGACCGTGGCCCCCACCTTCTTCGGGCTCGGAGCCGCCGGCCGGCTCGATACCATGCTGCCGGTGGTGTTCGTCCTGGTTCGCCTGCTGGCCTGGCCGTTCGACCTGTTCCCCGACTACGGCCCCCAGCTCATCCCCAGGCTGGAGCACTTCACCGCCCTCGCCGCGGCCGGCCTGGTGCTGCTCCTCGCCTTCGCTGCGCTGGCGCTCGCCTCGTGGCGCCGTCACCGGGCGCTATCGGTCGGCCTGTGCCTGATCGGGATAGCCTGGCTGCCGACGTCGAACCTGTTCTTCCCGACCGGCGTGGTGATCGCCGAGCGCACGCTGTACCTCGCGTCGGCGGGGGCGGTACTGTGCGCCGCCGCCGGGTTCGATTGGCTGGCGCGCCGGTTTGGGCTGCAGCGCGCCGCCGCGGCCGCGCTCATCGCCGCGCTCGCGTTCGGGGCCCGCACGGTGACGCAGATCCCCGTGTGGAACAGCAACCGGGACTTGTTGCTGTGGGCGCTGCGCGAGCACCCGGAGTCGTACCGCGAGCACCTGGCCGCCGCGCGGGCGTTGATCCGGCTCGGTGACCTTCCGTCGGCCCTCGGGGAGTACGAGTACGCCGTCGAGTTGTATCCGCTCGACCCGTACGCGCTCGCCGAGGCGGCGGGGGCGTCCATCGACGCCGGCCGGATCGCCCGCGCCCGGGATTACCTGGCCCGCGCAGCGGCTCTGGATGGCGGCCTGCCGACGGCGCAGCGGCTCGTGGCCGCCGTCACGCAGATGGCCGACTCGGCCGTGGCATCCAAGACCCGCGCGCGTGGCGCCGCTGCTGGCATTCGAGTGCAATAGCCGCACGCTGCAATTGTCGCACATTGCGAGGAGCAAGGCGCCTTGCACAACGCGAGACTCGGCTCCATCGCCGAGGCTCGTGCGACGCGGAGAGCGTTAGCGTCAACACGCGTCGGCACAATGATTTGCGAATTCCGATTTCGTCTGTGGCATACCGGTTGCTAACCCCACCTTCATTCGCAAGCACGCCGGTGAGACCCGTAGGATCGTTTCCGACGCGGGAGCGACGGTGCGAACGGAGAGCGGGTTTACGCTGATCGAGTTGCTGATCGTCGTGGTGATCATCGGGATCCTGGCGGCGATCGCCATCCCGAAGTTCGCCAACACGAAGGCCAAGGCGTACGAAGCGTCGATGAAGGCGGACCTGCGGAACCTGGCCACGGCCGAAGAGGCGTACTTGTCCGACTACGTCACCTATACGGCCGCGGTGACGAACCTGAATTACATGACGTCGCCGGGCAACACGATCACGATCACGGCCGCGACCGCGGGTGGGTGGGCGGCGACGGCGGCGAGCAATGCGACGACGCAGACGTGCGGAGTGTTCGTGGGGAGCGTGACGCCGCCCATCGCGGGGCAGCCGGAAGGCGGCGTGAAGTGTCAGTGAGGATTCACGCGGCGGCCGCGCCACGCGGTTCTGCCGAGAGTCTCAGCATATCGCAACCCAGCACAGGGAGGGACGCCGTGAAGAACACCAAGGGTTTCACGCTGATCGAGCTGCTGATCGTGGTGGTGATCATCGGCATTCTGGCCGCCATCGCGATCCCCAAGTTCGCGAACACGAAGGCGAAGGCGTACGTCGCCTCCGAGAAGGCGGACCTGCGCAACCTCGTGACCGCGCAGGAAGCCTACTTCTCGGACAACGTGACCTACGCGACGACCACCGCGAACCTGAACTACAACGTGTCGGCCGGGAACACGATCACGATGGTATCGGCCAGCGGGACGGGGTGGAGCGCGACGTCGAGCAACAACGCGACCACGACGACCTGCGGAATCTTCGTGGGCAGCGCGACGCCGCCGATCACGGGCGAGAACGAGGGTGCGCCCACCTGTCAGTAAGGGCGTCCCGGGTGAATGCAGGGGGCGGCACCTCGGTGCCGCCCTTTGCGTTTCCGGCTCCGCCGTGGTAACTGCACATCCATGACCGGGAGTGCGGAGCGCGAGCCTCGGCCGAAGCCGTCCCTCCGGGCCGAGCTGCTCTTCAACCTGTCGGCCCTGGCCGCCGGGGCACTCATCCTCGTGCTGGCCACCGCCGCCGTCGCCCCGTTGTTCGGCACCGGCGCCGGCGGCGTCGTGCTGCTGCTGGCGCTGGTCGTGGCCGACCTCGTCATCTTCGTCATGTTCGGGCGCTACCTCGTATCCAGGCTCGTCATGGAGCCCATGGAGCGCCTGGTGGATGCGACCCAGGCGGTCGCGGCCGGCGAGCTGTCGCGCCGGGCGCCGCCCGCCAGCACCCGGGAGATGGACCGGCTGGCCGAGAGCGTGAACCGGATGACGGAGCGCCTGCTCGATGCCCAGGGCGCCCTGGTGCGGGCGGAGAAGCTCGTTTCGGTCGGCCGCCTCGCGGCCGGGGTGGCGCACGAGGTGGGCAACCCGCTGGCGGCCATCGACAACTACGTGGAGCTGCTGCGACGGCGCGGCGTGGAGCCGGAGCTCGTCGTGGCCATCGAGCGGGAGGCGGGCCGCATCGACGCGATCGTCCGCAGCCTGCTCGAGTACTCGCGGCCGCGGACCGCGGAGCGGGAGCTACTGGACCTCGGCGCGGTGGCCGCCGACGCCGTGGAGCTGCTGCGAACGCAGGGCGTGCTGCGGAACGTGGCCGTCGAGGTGAGCCGCGGCGAGGGCGTGCCGATGGTGCTCGGTGACCGTGGCGCCCTCGAGCAGGTGTTCGTGAACCTGCTCCTCAATGCCGTGGACGCGGCGGGGGAGGGCGGCCGTCTGGCGGTGGCTGCCTCCGCGGCCAGCCTCGGCGTCGAGGAAGGCGCACCGCGGCGGGTCTCCGACGCGCGCGACGGCGCGTCCGCCAGGCGGGTGCGCCTGCGCGGCAGCCGCCACCTCGCGTCCGCGCGTGACGGCAGCTCCGCGGCCCAGGTGGTCGTCGGCGACAGCGGGCCGGGCGTGCAGGCCGATCTGGTGGGGCGTATCTTCGATCCGTTCTTTACCACCAAGCCGCCGGGCCGCGGCACCGGGCTCGGTCTCGCCATCGTGCAGCGCACGGTGCAGGACCACGGCGGGCGCGTGGACGTCGCGACCGCGCGCGAGGGAGGAGCCGCGTTCATCGTCACCCTGCCGGCCGTGAACCCATGAAACTCCTCATCGTGGACGACGAGCCGGGGCTCAGGCAGTCGCTGCGCCTCCTGCTCACGGAGGAGGGCTTCGAGGTCGCCGAGGCGGCCGACGGCGAGCGCGCCCTGGAGCGCGCGCTCCGCGAGCCGTTCGACGCCGTGCTGTGCGACGTCCGCATGCCGGCACTCGACGGCCTCGGCTTCCTGCGCCGGTATCGGGCCTCCGGCGGGACGGCACTGGTCGTCATGATGAGCGCCTACGGCTCGGAGGACGCCGCCATCGCGGCCATGAAGGAGGGGGCGTACGACTACGTCGCCAAGCCCTTCCGTGCCGACGAAGTGATCCTGGTCTTGCGCAAGGCCGAGGAGCGCGAGCGGCTGCGGCGGGAGGTGGAATCCCTGCGCTCGGCCCTCGGTCCGGCGGCCGCCTCGCCCGACATTGTGGCGGCGTCGGCGGCCATGCGCGCCGCGCTCGACGTCGTGGCCAAGGTGGCCCCGCACACGACGACCGTCCTGATCACCGGGCCGAGCGGCACGGGTAAGGAGGTGCTGGCGCGCGAGCTGCACCGTCTTTCCTCTCGGGCCGAAGGCCCGTTCCTGGCGGTCAACTGCGCCGCCATCCCCGAGGCGCTGCTGGAGTCGGAGCTGTTCGGGCACGCGCGGGGCGCCTTCACCGGGGCGGTGGGCGACCATCGGGGCCTGTTCGAGGAGGCGTCGGGTGGGACGCTGTTCCTCGACGAGATCGGCGAGCTGCCCAACCCCCTGCAGGCCAAGCTGCTGCGTGCGCTGCAGGGTGGCGAGATCCGCCGGGTGGGAGACAAGACCACGCGGCGCGTGGATGTCCGGGTGGTCGCCGCCACGGTGCGCGACCTCTCGACCGAGGTGGCGGAGGGCCGCTTCCGGGAAGATCTCTTCTACCGGATCAACGTGGTCGCGATCGCCCTTCCGCCGCTCGCGGAGCGGCCGGAGGACGTGCCGCCGCTCATCGCCGCGATGGTGGTGCGGCACTGCGCGCGCCTCGGCATCGCGAAGGTCACCATCGAGCCGGACGCCATGCGCGCGTTGCTCGACTACGACTGGCCGGGCAACGTGCGCGAGCTCTCGAACGCCGTCGAGCGGGCTCTGGTGCTGGTTTCGGACGGCGTCATTCACCGCGCGGACCTGCCCCCGTCGATCCTCGGGCGGCGTCCGGTACGCGAGGCGGCGCCGCGCTCCGGCCCGGACCTCACGCTCAGGGTCCACGAGGATCAGCTCGAGTCGGCGATGATCCGCGAGGCGCTTCAGCGCGCCGGAGGCAACCGCCGCCAGGCCGCGCAGCTGCTCGGTATCTCGGTCCGCACGCTGTTCTACAAGCTGAAGCAGCTCGGCATCGGCGAAACGTCGCCGTGAGGTCGCCGGGGCGGCGGGCGGCGCCCGCGGGCCCCCGTCCAGCGGGCTGATTTCTCTGCATCGAGCGCCGCGCCGCCGCCGGCGCCGCGCCGCAATCTTCCGGTACCGGCCCTGCGCACGCTCGCGCCATGTTGGGGCGTGAACGGAACGCGGGGCTTCATGCTGGTCGAGGTGATCGTCGCCACGCTCGTGCTCACCGTGGGCGTCCTGGCCCTCGAGGGCACGGCGTTGTCCGTCGAGCGTCTGGTCGCCTCCGGCGAACGCCTGGGAAGAGCCGCGGCGGCCGCGGCCGCCCGGTTCGATCAGCTCAGGGCGAGCGGGTGCGCGGCGCTCGCCGACGGTGCATCCGCCGATGACCGCTACCAGGAGCGCTGGGTCGTCTCCACCTCCGGCTCGCTTCGCGAGCTGCGTCTGACGATCGGCTATCGCGACGGCTCGGGCGTGCACACCCAGGTCATCGAAGGCATGGTGTGGTGCCCGTAGCGGCTGGCCGGTCTCGCGCGGCCCCGGCCGGCGTCGCGCTCGTCGAGCTGTTGGTCGCCATCGTCCTCGGCGGCGTGGTGACCGCCGCGGCCTGCCGGATCCTGCAGGGCGACCAGCGCTTCTACCGGTCGCAGTCCGAGGTACTCGACGTGCAGCAGGGGCTGCGCGCGGTCGCGTACGTGCTTGCCTCGGAGCTGCGGGGACTCGACGCGCGGGACGGCGACCTGCTCGCGATCGGACGCGATTCCGTCGTACTGCGCGCCATGCGGACCTTCGGCGTGCTGTGCGCGGCACCCGACTCCGGAGCCGGCTCCGTCGTGCTCTCCGACGCGTTGACCTTCGGCACCCGCGAGCCGGACCCCGCGAGGGACAGGGTGCTGGTCTTCGCGGATGGCGACCCGGCGACGGCGGCCGACGACGCGTGGCTCGACTTCGGTCTCGTCGCCTTCTCCGGCGGCGCCCGATGCGACGACGGCTCGCCGGGCACGTCCGTGCGCCTGAGCGGCGCCATTCCCGCGCTGGCGCACGTGGCGTCGGGCGCGCCGCTCCGCACCTACGAGCGGACCGCCTACCGTCTCTACGCCGACGACGAGGGCATGGCCTGGCTCGGAGAGCGCCACGTCAGCTCCGGCGCGTGGACCGCCCTCTCGCCCGTGGCGGGCCCGCTCCGGCGCGGCGATGGCCTCGCCTTGACCTTCCGCGATTCCACGGGCGCGGCCGTGACCTCGCCCTCCGCCGTCGTGCGCGTGGACATCGTCGTCCGGGGGCTGAGCCCGGGGCCCATCGCCGTCCCCGGCCGGCGCGCGACCGGCCAGCGCTACCAGGACTCGCTCACCGTGACGGTCGCGCTGCGCAACGACTAGCACCTCCGGACCATGACCAGCAGAACCGGTTCTCCCGGCTTCGCGCTCGCCGCGGCGGTCTTCGCCCTCGTCCTGATCGCGGCCCTGCTCGCGGGCGTCTTCTTCGGCGCCGAGCAGGAGCTCCGGCTCGGCCGCAACGCGCTGGGTGCCGAGCGGGCCTTCGCGGCCGCGGAGGCGGGCGTGAGCGCCACACTCGCGGGCTGGGATCCTGCCCGCTACAACTCCCTCGCGCCGCGGCGATCCGCCACGTTCGCTGGCCGGCTCCCGGCGGGAACCGGGGCGTTCATGGGAATCGTGACCCGGCTTGGCGGCCCGTTGTTTCTCGTCCAGGCGACGGGCAGCGACGAGGCCGGCGGCGCTCGGCGCGCGGTGGGCCAGGTGGTCCGATTGACCCCGCCGCCGCTCGACCTCGGCGCCGCCCTCACCGTGGCGGACAACCTCGACCTCGGCCCCGCGAGCCTGGTCAGCGGAGACGATCGGTCGCCAGAAGGGTGGACCTGCCCCGCTGCGGTCCCGACCGCCGGCGTGCGCATCGCAGACGAGACGCGCATCAGCGCCGCCTGCCCCGTTGGCGTCTGCGTTACGGGTAGCCCAGCGGTAATGGGGGATTCTGAAATCGGAGATACCGTTGTCCGCCGCGCTGACGATCAGGCGTGGAGCGAGCTGGCCGGCATGGCCGCCAGAGTCTATCCGCCGGGCTCCAACCTCGTGGAGGAGATAGGGCCCGTCGGCACGGCCTCGACGTGTGATTCGACGGCCCGCGGCAACTGGGGAGATCCCGCCAGTCTGCCGATGGTCGCGGGATGCGCGGACTACCTCCCCGTCACGCTCGCCGCAGGCGATCTGCGCATCAACGGAGGGAGCGGACAGGGGATCTTGATGGTCCAAGGCGACCTGATCGTGGAAGGCGGCTTTCAGTTTCGCGGGGTGTTGCTCGTGCGCGGCACTCTATCCCTCATCGGCCTAGGCGGGCGCTTCCTGGGGGGCGTGAAGGCCTCCAGCGTGGCCCTGCAACCCGCCGGCCCGCTTGGGAGTGCCGAGATCCGCTTTTCGAGCTGTGTGGTGGTCGCGGTTCTGCTCCGGAACGCCTCGGCCGTACCACTTGCGCCGAGGGGTTGGGTGGAGCTATTCTGACGTTACATTCTGCGTAACCAATTGATTTTAATCGACTTTAGACTTCTTGCTTCAAGTATCTTGACAAATGCCAGTGCCGGACGCTATCGTAGATCGCCCTCGATCCCTATGTTGTTCTATCTTCTTACAAGCTAAACGGATATGGCGCCTTTCGGACGGAAGAAGAGGACGGTGGGGCTCGATATCGGCAGCGGGCTGATCAAGCTCGTGGTCATCGAGCACGGCAAGGGCCAGCCTGAGCTCGTCAAGGTGGCCACCACGCCGGTTCTGGCCGACGCGATCGTCGAGGGGGAGGTAATGGACCCCGGCATTGTGTCGGATGCGATCCGGGGATTGTACGAATCCGCGGCCCTGAAGCAGAAGGCGGTGGTGACGGCCGTCGGGGGGCGGGACGTCATCGTGAAGAAGATCCAGATGGATCGTATGAAGGAGGCGGACGCGCGGGAGGTGATCCGCTGGGAGGCCGAGCAGCACGTGCCGTTCGACATGGAGAACGTGGAGCTCGACTTCCAGATCCTGGATCCGGAGGGCGAAGGGCTGCAGATGAACGTGCTGCTGGTGGCGGCCAAGCGGGAGCTGGTGGAGACGAAGGTGTCGCTGCTGACGGACGCGGGGCTGTCGCCGGAGATCATCGACGTGGACGCGTTCGCGCTGCACAACGCCTTCGAGGTGAACTATCCGGACGAGCAGGCGGGGATGGTGGGGCTGCTGAACATCGGCCACGAGGTGACGAACATCAACATCCTCGAGGACGGCGTGCCGATCCTGACGCGGGACCTGGCGATCGGGACGCGGCGGTTCCGCGAGGATCTGCAGCGGGAGCGGGGGATGGGGGCGGAGGAGGCGGACCGCCTGCTGCAGGCGGCGGAGCGCAATCCCGCGGTAGATCCCTTCGTGGAGAGCCGGGGCGAGGAGATGGCGGTCGGGATCGAGCGGGCCGCGGCGTTCCTTCAGACGGCGAGCCGCAGCGGCGTGGCGATGGCGAAGATCTACATGTCGGGCGGCGGCTCGCGGATTCCGGGGCTGGGTGAGGTGCTGGCGGACCGGCTGCACGTCACGGTGGAGCGCGCCGATCCGATCAAGAACATCACCGTTCGCGAAGGGGTGTTCGACACGCTCTCGGTCGAAGAAGTCGGTCCCCTGCTGATGTTGCCGGTGGGGCTGGCTCTTCGGGCCGGGTGAGGCGGGGTCGGCGTCGCCTATGATCGCAATCAATCTGCTCCCGGGTGCCAAGCGGAAGCGCGGCGGCAAGAGCTTCGGCATCAAGCTGCCAGACGTCGCCGCCCTGCTTGGCGCGGTGAAGGAACCGTGGATGGTGGCCGCGGCGGTGGCGTGGCTGCTGGTGATCGTGCTGGCCACGCTGTACGTCAAGCGCGAGGCTGTTGTCACGGCGCTGGCGCCGAAGCTCGAGGCCGCCAAGCGCGACAGCGTGCGGCTGGCGGGGATCCTGACGCGGCGGCACCAGCTCGAGCAGCGGCGCGACTCGCTGCTGGCGGAAATCGAGGTCATCCGGGACATCGACCGCTCGCGCTACGTGTGGCCGCACATCCTCGACGCGGTGGCCAAGGCGCTGCCGGACTACACGTGGCTGGACGACCTGACGGGGCACACCACCGAAGACGATTCGGCGTCGGCCACGTTCACGATCCAGGGGAAGACGGCCGGCGAAGCCCAGGCGGTGACGCGGTTCATGCGCAACCTGGAGGACTCGCCGTTCGTCGAAGGGGTCACGCTCGTCTCGAGCGCCATGGTGAGCGACCAGGGGCGCGACCTGACGAGCTTCACGCTCAATGCGCGCTACCAGGTGCCGCCGCCCTCGATCCTGACCATGGAGCCGCTCGCGGCGACCGTGGTGCAGGGCGTGCGGTCGGGCGGCGGGGCGAGGCGATAGCCGATGGCCCTCATTCCACAGGACCGGCGCGGGCAGATCAGCCTCCTGCTGACGGTGGTGGCGGTGGTCGCCGCCTACTTCGCGTGGGCGGGGCTGTCGATGGTGGGGCTCCAGGGCTACAAGCCGATGGGGTTGCACGCGGACTCCCTGCGCAACGAGATCAACGCCATCAACATCCAGGTGGGCCGCGCGAAGCGGGACGTCGCGCAGGGCGCCCTGACGCAGATGGAGCAGCGGCTCGCGGAGTTCACGGCGAACCTGAACCTGATGCGGCAGCTGGTGCCCACCTCGTCGGAGGTGCCCAACCTGCTGGACGACATCGCCAGCCGCGCCAAGATGCGCGGGGCGACGTTCGCGGGATTCACGCCGCAGGCGCTGGAGTCCGGCTCGCCGTTCGACACGCAGCGCTACAAGCTCGCGGCGTCCGGGCAGTACGACCAGGTCGCGGAGTTCCTGACCGACATCGCCACTCTGCCGCGGATCATCGTCCCTTACGACATCCACTTCCAGCGGATCCAGGGCCCGGCGGCGGACACGGCTGCGAACGCGGCCCTGCTGCAGGCGACCTTCTCGGTGCGGACCTATGTGAAGCCGCCGGGGAGCGACACGACGGCGGCGCGAGGTGGCGATGACTAGGCGCGCGTGGTGGCTCGGCGTGGTCCTGGCCGTGGCCCTCGGGGCCGGGCCGGCGGCGGCGCAGCAGGCCGCGAAGCCGGCCGCCGGGCGGCCGACGATGAACCGCGACACGTCTCTCGCCGGCATCGACACGACGGGGGGCAAGGTCGAGTACCGGCGCGAGGTGTTCCACTACACTGGCGGCTCGCGCGACCCGTTCCAGACGCTGATGACGTCGAGCGACGTGCGGCCGATGCTCAGCGATCTCCGCCTGGTGTCCGTCATCTACGATCCGACCTACGGCCGGAGCGTCGCGGTCGTCCGCGAGCAGCCGGGAGACAAGATCCGCCGGCTGCGGCGGGGCGACGTGGTCGGGCGGCTGCGCGTGCTCCAGATCCGGGAGTACGAGGTGGTCTTCCAGATCGAGGAATTCGGATTCGAGCGGCAGGAAGTCCTGTCGCTCCAACGGCAAGTGGAGGCAAGTCCATGAAGCGAGCCCTGCTCATCGCGTGCGTCGGCCTCGGAATCGCGGTCGGCGCGACGCCACGGCTCGCCGCCGTGCCCACGCTCCCGCCGTCCCATGCGGGAACGGGTGACGTGACGGCCGTGAGCGTGATGCCGAGTCCCGGACGGGCGGAGGTGGTCATCGACGTCCAGGGCGGCGTGCGGGTATCCGATTTCATGCTGCGGTCCCCGTCGCGGCTGGTGCTGGACCTGGTGGGCGCCCACCTCGTGGCGCCGACGATCGAGTACGACGGGATCGCGCGCGCGGGCATCCGGAACGTGCGGTACGCGCAGTTCCGGTCCGACGTCGTGCGGGTGGTGGTCGAGCTCGATACGGCGCGCGACTACCAGGTGACGCAGGACAGCACCTCGGTGCACGTGACCTTCGCGGCCACCGAGGCCTTCGCCGCCTGGTCGAGCGACGCCGCGCGGCGTGACGCGACGCCGCTGCCCGCCGCCATTCCGGCGCGCGACGCGGCCGTGGCCCCCACGCCTGACGCGGCCCCGGCCGCGCCCGCCCCGGCGCCCGACGTGGCGCGGGCGGTGCTCGCCGGTGCGCGGCCCTCCTCCGAGCAGCCGCGGATCACCGTCACCTTCGACCGCGCCACGCTCCAGGAGGTCATCGCCAACTTCGCGGCCTTCTCGGGCCGCTCGATCATCGCGGGCAAGGACGTCACCGGGACGGTGACGGCGGAGATCAAGGACCAGCCGTGGGACCTGGCGTTCAACGCCATCCTCGCCGGCCAGGGCCTCGCCGCGACCGAGCTGCCGGGCGGGATCATCCGGGTGGACAGCCGCCAGAACCTCGTGCAGCAGGATTCGCTCGAGGGGCTCGCGACCACCATCGTCAAGGTGAATTACGCCCGCGCGATGTCGCTCGCCCCGTCCGTCGCCGCGATGGTGACGCACCGCGGGAAGGTCGTCGCCGATACCACGACCAACTCGCTGATCGTCACCGACATCGCGTCCCGCATCGACACGGTGGCGCAGTTCGTCCACGCCCTCGACCTCAGGACGCCGCAGGTCGCGATCCAGGCCAAGATCATCTTCGTGGACCGGACCAAGCTCGAGGAGCTCGGCCTGCGCTACGACCTCGGCACGTCGAGCACCTTCTTCAACTCGCTGATCGCGCGGCCGAACCCGACCGACTCGACGGGGCACACGCCGTACAGCGCGCAGACGCAGCCCCTGGTGGTGAACCTCGGCGGCAACGCCGTGGCCGCCGTCGCCAACGCCTCGGCGCAGCTACCGCAGGTGCCGGCGCTCAATCTCGTGTACACGACGGTGATCGGGAACTACGCCCTGTCGGCGTTCCTCGAGGCGCTGCAGTCGGTGCAGCTCTCGGACATCCAGGCGGAGCCGCAGGTGACGGTGGCCGACAACCGCCAGGCCGACCTGTTCGTCGGCGAGCGGACGCCCATCCGGCAGATCGACGTGGCCAGCTCCGGCGCCGCGTCGGGCGGCGGCGCCGTGGCCAAGGCGACCACCACCCTCGAGCCGACGGGCATCCGGCTCACGGTCACGCCGCACGTGGTGACGGGCACGCGCGAGGTCCTGATGGAGCTGCACGCCGAGAACTCGGCGCTCGCCGCCTCCACCATCTCCGAGGCGGGCTACGTGTTCACCTCGCAGGAGGGCACCACCCAGCTGCTGGTGCGCGACGGCGAGACGGCGGTCATCGGGGGCCTCACGGTCACGAACGTCACCGTCGCGACGCAGGGAATTCCGTTTCTTGTGGACCTGCCCGTGATCGGGCGGCTGTTCGGCTTCAAGACCAGCCAGGAGGAGCGGCGGGACCTCCTGATTCTCGTCACCCCGCACATCATCGACGACGTGAGCTCCGGTGCGACCGACAACCAGTAGATCCGGACTGCGCCTCGCGGCGCGGGCGGCGGCCCTCGCGGGCTGCGTGTTCGTCGTGACGGTGTGCGGCGAACAGGGGAAGTTCCCGACGACGCCGACCGGGGGTGGCGGGGGCGGGAACGGCCCCGGCCTGACCATCCACGTGCCCGCCATCACGGATACGGTGCCCGTCGCCGTCGGCGACAGCGTGTTCGTGCAGGTCGAGCTCAACGACTCCCGCGGCGTCACCAGCCTGGTGTTGACCGGGACGTCGGTGCGCGGCTCGCCCGACCTCGGGACCGACACGACCGTCGACCGGTTCCTGGCGCGGACCGTCACGCTGCCGAAGACCAAGAAGGACACGACCATCACGCGGTACCTGCGCGCGGTGCTGAGCGACTCGACCACCGAGTTCGTGCACATCATCGCGACGGCCGTGAACGCCGCCAACGACACGAGCCACGACACGACGGTCGTCCGGATCGTGGGCGGGCCCAAGGTCGTGGTGCTGCAGCCGACGGCCGGGGCGGTCACCGCGGTCAACCTGTACGTCAGGATTCAGGTCCGGGGCATCCACCCGACCGGCGTGAAGACGCTGGGGTGGGCGTCGACCGGCGCGGTGGTGGATACCAACTTCCAGACGTACGCCGTCAATGCGGCCGGCGTGCTGCCCGACACCCAGACCTTCACCGACTCGGTGCTGGTTTCCAAGTCGACGCCGGACAGCCTCGTCATTACGCCGTTCGCCACGGACTCGTCCGGCGATCCGTCGGGCATCGCCCCCGGCGTCACGGTGCACATCCAGACGGCAGCTACGGACACCACCCCGCCGCTGGTGCAGGACACGGTGCCGCTGCGGGTCGAGGTGGGTGACAGCATCACGGTGACCGCCACGGATCAGAGCGGCGTCAAGATCATCGGGTTCCTCGTCAGCGACACGGCGGGCGCCACGGTGTCCACGCACGCGGATACGCTGAGCGGCAAGTCGACGAACGTGACGGTGAGGTTCGGGCTCAACCTGGGGTCCATCACGTCGTTCCCGTTCCGGGTGACCGCGACGGGCTTCGCGGTGGACGCCGCGACCGCGGCCAACAAGGGCGGCAGCAGCGTCAGCGGGATACCGGTCCGGTGGCCCAAAGCGGCCCTCGATACCCTGACGGTGGTGGCAGGCACCACGGTGGGCCTGCCGCAGGGCGGCGCGATCGGCGACGCGATCGTGGACTCGGTGCACGGCGGTGGCGCCGATCCGCTGCTGCTGCTGAGCAACACGCCGCTGGACCAGGTGGAGGTCCTGCACCTCAAGACCAGCACCTTCGGGAAGGCCATCCGCGTCGGATCCCAGCCCGTCGGCATCGCGCTGTGGCCGAAGGACACGCTGGGCTCGTATTTCGACTCGGTGATCGTCGCGAACTCGGGCGGGACGAATCTCTCGCTGGTGGACGTCAAGGACAGCACCGAGATGCGCCGCCGGGCCGTCCCCAACTGGTCGCTGGCCACGATCAAGACCCAGACCAACGCCGGCGGCGGCCTCGACACGGTCGTCACCGCGTACGAGCTGGCCGACCGGCCGCAGTACCTCGGCACCACCTGCCGCAAGGGCGGCGTCAGCGCCTGCGACAGCGTCATCGTCGTGTACTCCAGCGCGCCCACCGGCGCGCAGCCGAACCCGTTCTTCAATCGCGGCTACCTGGCGTGGGAGAACATCACCGCCGCGATCGGCACCCACGGCGCGGGTCACCTGTTCTACGAGCAAGCGGACCGCGGCACGACCCAGGACACGATCGAGATCGTCGCCGTGCGGGACACGGTTCCCGGCGTTCCGATCCGGGACATCGAGGTCGGCCCCGGGGCCGGCGTGATCAGGGACATCGCCAACATCGCGTTCCAGGATTCCACCTTCGTGAGGAATTCCGGAAACTTCGTGCACGCCCTGATGGGCGAGGGCGGCCTCAACCAGGGCTTCGCCCGCGCCCTGATGTACGACGCGACCAAGGGCATCTCGACCGTGGCGGGCACGGGGTGCAACCCCGCCCTGGTGGCCTGCCAGGCGCAGGTGGACGCGGGCGTGTCCGACGCGCTGTACGTGAGCGACTTCGTGACGAACCGCGCGTCGCCGGTCCTGTCGGTGGCGACGAACTTCAACGGGCGCACGAACCTCGTGCGGGCCGACTCCATCTACGCGTTCGACTGGACGCTGAAGCAGACCGGCCTCATGCAGGCGGGGATCGGCATCGCGGGGATGGACTTCAATCCGAACAACGCCTTCGACGCGGCCACCAGGACGTCGGGGGCGCTCAACAAGAACAACCGTCTGGTCTACGCGGCGGATCCGGCCACCGGGATCGACGTCTTCGATACCTACTGGTACCAGAAGATCGCGACGATTCCGATCCGGGACACCATCATCGGGCCGATCCGGGTCGCGATTTCCGGCACCACGACGTACCTCGCCGGCGTGACGTCGCACGGCGTGGTCGTGGTCCAGGTCCCGCCGATTCCCAACCCGTTCCCGGTGCGGCAGCAGCCCGCGGCCCAGGTCGCGGCGCCGCGGCGGCTGGGAGGGCGGCCGTAGCGCCGCGCACCCTCGCGCACCAGCGTGGAACGCCAGAGCCCGGCCGTGCGGTCGGGCTCGCGTTCTCTGGGGAGGTCCGTTCCGCACCATGATCCGACTCACGACCGCCGGCGAATCCCACGGACCAGCCGTCCTCGCCGTTCTGGAGGGAGTCCCGGCCGGTCTGCCGCTCGTCGCGGCCGACGTGGACGCCGACCTCGCGCGCCGGATGCGCGGCCACGGGCGGGGCGCGCGGATGAAGATCGAGGCCGACCGGGTGCGCTTCCTCGGCGGCGTCCGCGCGGGCGAGACCCTGGGCTCGCCCGTCGCCCTCCTGGTCGAGAACCTGGATTTCGAGCACTGGCGCGATGTCATGGCGCCCGAGGCGGCGGCGGAGGAGCCGCGCCGCCGCGTCATGCGTCCGCGCCCCGGGCACGCGGACCTGGCGGGCGTCCTCAAGTACGACCGGGACGACGCCCGCGACATTTTGGAGCGGGCGTCGGCGCGCGAAACGGTGGCGCGGGTCGCGGGCGGCGCCGTGTGCCGCCGGCTGCTGGCGGAGCTGGGCGTCGAAATCGGCAGTCACGTGACCGCGCTGGGCGGGATCGCCGCGCAGCCCCCGCAGCCGCTGCCGGTGCCGCTGGACCCCGCGGCCGACGGTTCGCCGGTGCGCTGCCTCGACCCCGAAGCGGAGCGCGCCATGGTCGCGCGCATCGACGCGGCCAAGGACGCGGGCGACACGCTCGGGGGCGTGGTGGAGGTGGTGGCGCGCGGCGTGGTGGTCGGGCTGGGGAGCCACGTGTCCGCGGACCGCCGCCTCGACGGCCGGCTGGCGGCGGCGCTGATGTCCATCCAGGCCGTGAAGGGCGTGGAGATCGGGCTCGGCTTCACGCTCGCCTCGTTGCCCGGATCGGACGCGCACGACGAGATCATCCGGGCGGCGGGGGCGGGCGCGGACTCGAGCGGCGGGTTCGCGCGCCGCACCAACCGCGCGGGCGGCCTCGAGGGCGGGATGACGACGGGGGAGCCGCTGGTGCTCCGGGCCGCGATGAAGCCCCTCTCCACGCTGATGCGGCCGTTGCGGACGGTGGACCTGGAGACCGGCGCGCCGGCGGCGGCGCAGAGCGAGCGCTCCGACGTGACGGCGGTGCCGGCGCTGGGCGTGGTCGCGGAGGCCGCGGTCGCCCTGGTGCTCGCCGACGCGTACGCGGAGAAGTTCGGAGGCGACTCCCTCGGCGAGATGCGGCGCAACCTCGCCGGCTACGTGGAGCGCCTCGCGCGGCGCCGGGACGCGTGGCAGCCGGTTGACTAGGCGGCACGTCGTCCTGGTCGGGCTGCCCGGCTCCGGGAAGACGTCGGTGGGCCGCCTGGTGGCGGCGGAGCTGCGGGCGCGGTTCCTGGACCTGGACGAGGCAATCGAGCGGCGCGCGGGCAAGAGCGTCGCGCGCATCTTCGCCGAAGACGGCGAGGCCGCGTTTCGGGCGCTGGAGGTGGAGCTGGGCGCGGCGGCGCTCGCGGGCGAAGCGGCGGTGATCGCGCCGGGTGGGGGGTTCTTCGCCGGCGAGGTTACCCGGGCCGCGGCCCGGGGGTCTGGACTGGTGGTGTACCTTCAAACCGACCCCGCGGACGCGGCGGCCCGGCTGCGCGGCGCGGCCGGTCGCCCGCTGCTGGAGGGCGGCGACGTCGCGTCCCGGATCGCCACGCTGCTGGCGCGGCGGGCTCCGTTCTATGCCGAAGCCGAATGCGCGGTGCCGACCGGCGGGCGCACGGTGGAGCAGGTGGCCGCGGCGGTGGTCTCGCTTGCCCGGGCCCGCGCCGGCTGGTAGACTCCGCGCCCGCGGCACGCCGCGGCGGCCGCCCCGCGCCGGGAACACCCGCCGAAGCCGCGTGGTACTGCCGGGAACGGTTGGATGACGCTGCGGTGACTCTTGCGATGGATCGTGAGGACGATGGCCGATAAGGGCACGCTCGTGGTCGTCGAATCGCCCGCCAAGGCGAAGACGATCGGCAAGTATCTCGGCAAGGGCTACACGGTGAAGGCCACCGTGGGGCACATCCGGGATTTGCCCGAGCGCGAGCTGGGCGTGGACATCGAGGACGACTTCAAGCCCAAGTTCGTCACGGTCAAGGGCAAGGCCAAGGCCATTCAGGAGCTGAAGAAATCGGCGAAGGAGGCCGGCGAGGTCCTGATCGCGACCGACCCGGACCGCGAGGGTGAGGCGATCGCGTGGCACGTGCGCCAGCAGCTCGGGGCCGACCGCGTGCGCCGCGTCCTCTTCCACGAGATCACCAAGGACGCCATCCAGCGGGCGATCACCCACACGACGAGCATCGACGAAAAGAAGGTCGAGGCGCAGCTGGCGCGCCGCATCCTCGACCGGCTGGTGGGCTTCAAGGTGAGCCCGCTGCTGTGGAAGGCGCTGAAGACGGGCCTCTCGGCCGGGCGCGTGCAGACGGTCGCGCTGCGCCTGGTCGTGGAGCGCGAGGACGAGATCACGCGCTTCGTGCCTCAGGAGTACTGGAGCATCACGGCGCACTGCGAGAAGGCCGGCCAGGCCTTCGACGCGGAGCTGCACAAGCTCGACGGCAAGAAGCCGGAGATCCACACCGAAGCCGAGGCGGTCGAGGTGGTCGCGGCGGTCCAGGGCGCGGCCTTCGTCGTCAGCGACGTCAAGCGCAAGGAGCGGCGCAAGCGCCCGCCGGCGCCGTTCACCACCAGCACCCTGCAGCAGGAGGCGGCGAAGCGCCTCGGGTTCTCCAGCAAGCGCACGATGCGGGTGGCCCAGGACCTGTACGAGGGCGTGGAGCTGGCCGACGAAGGCGCCGTCGGGCTCATCACCTACATGCGAACCGACTCGACGCGGGTGGCGCCGAGCGCGGTGGAGGCGGCGCGCGCGCACGTGCACGGGCAGTACGGCGATCCGTACGTGCCGGAGAAGCCGAACCTCTACGGCGCCTCGCAGAACCCGCAGGCCCAGGACGCGCACGAGGCGGTCCGTCCGACCGAGGTCGAGCGCACGCCGCAGAGCGTCCGCAAGGACCTGACGCCGGACCAGCTCAAGCTCTACCAGCTCATCTGGCAGCGGTTCGTCGCGTCGCAGATGTCGCCCATCGTGTACGACACCACGACCGTGGACTTCGACCTCGGCCGCTACCTCTTCCGGGCGACCGGGTCGGTCATCGTCTTCGACGGCTACCACCGCCTCTACCACGAGGCGCGTGAGCAGGGCGAGGGGCGCACCCTGGACGACCTGCCACCGCTGCCGCCGCTTGCGGTCGGCGACGCGGTCGCCCTCAAGGGCGTGGTGCCGGAGCAGCATTTCACCGAGCCGCCGCCGCGCTTCAGCGAGGCGTCGCTGGTGAAGGAGCTGGAGCGTCTCGGCATCGGCCGGCCGTCCACCTACTCGGCGATCAGCAGCACGCTGGTGGCGCGCCACTACGTGAGCCTGGTGGAGAAGCGCTTTCACCCCACGGAGCTGGGCGTGACGGTCGAGAAGATGCTGATCCCCCGCTTCCCCGACATCTTCAACGTCGAGTTCACGAGCGAGATGGAGAGCGAGCTCGATCGCGTCGAGGAAGGCGAGCTCACCCGCGTGCAGGTGCTCGGGGACTTCTGGAAGCCGTTCGCGAAGGCCCTGGCCGCCGCGCGGCCCGAAGAGATGATGTCGGAGGCGCACGACCTCGCGGCCCTGGCCGAACAGCGGTGCCCGCTGTGCGGCAGCCCGGTAGTGGCGAAAGCCGGCCGTTTCGGGCCGTACATCGCGTGCACCAAGCAGAACGACCCGGAGTGCAAGTACACCAAGTCGCTGCGCAAGCCGCGGGCGCCCGACCGGCCCACCGACCAGCTGTGTCCCGACTGCGGCGCGCCGCTGGTGATCAAGACGGGGCGGTACGGCGAGTTCGTGGCGTGCACACGCTACCCCAAGTGCAAGTACACCGCCCCGGTGCCGCTCGGCGTGAAGTGCCCGAAGTGCGGCGTCGGCGACCTGGCCGAGCGCCGCAGCAAGCGCGGCCGCTCGTTCTTCGGCTGCTCACGCTATCCGGAGTGCGACTTCACGGTGTGGAACCGCCCGGTGCCCGTGACCTGCCCGTCGTGCGGGAACGTCGGGGCCGAGAGCAAGCAGAGCAAGGCCAGGGGGGCGTTCCGGAAGTGCCTGAAGTGCGGGACGGAGTTCGCGGCCGAGGAAGCGCCGGCGACCGAGGCGGGAGCGGCCACACCCGTCCCATCCTGACCGCCACGGTGGTGGGCGGCGGCCTCGCGGGATGCGAAGCCGCGTGGGCCCTGGCCGAGCGGGGCGTCGCGGTCACGCTGGCGGAAATGCGGCCGCTCACCCGCACGCCGGCGCACCAGACCGATCTGCTGGCCGAGCTGGTCTGCAGCAATTCCTTCAAGAGCATGGAAACGGTCAACGCGCACGGGCTGCTGAAGGCGGAGCTGCGCTTGCTCGGCAGCCTGCTGCTGCGCTGCGCGGATGAGGCGCGGGTGCCGGGAGGCTCCGCGCTGGCGGTGGATCGCGGCGCGTTCGCCCGCCGCGTGACCGAGCTGGTCACCTCGCACCCCAACGTGCGCCTGGTGCGGGAGGAAGCGACGACGCTGCCCTCGCCGGGCGTCGTCGCCACGGGGCCCCTGACCTCGGACGCCCTGGCGGCCGAGATCGCCCGGCGCCTGGGCGCCGGCGCTCTGGCCTTCTTCGACGCGATCGCGCCCATCGTCTCGACCGACTCGCTCGACCTGGGCCGCCTGTTCGCCGCCTCCCGTTACGGGAAAGGCGGCGACGACTACCTGAACGCGCCGCTGGACGAGGCGGCGTACGACGCCTTCGTCGCCGCCGTCGGCGCGGCCGACCGGTATCAGGGGCACGAGTTCGACGGCGTGCCGTACTTCGAGGGGTGCCTCCCGGTGGAGGAGATGGCCGCCCGGGGCAGGGACGTGCTGCGGTTCGGCCCGATGAAGCCGGTCGGGCTGGTGGACCCCGCCACCGGAAGCCGCCCGTACGCCGTGGTGCAGCTGCGGCGCGAGGACCGGGCCGGCCAGATGTGGAACCTCGTCGGCTTCCAGACGCGCCTGAGGACCGGCGAGCAGCAACGCGTGTTCCGCAGCATTCCCGGGCTCGAGTCGGCGGAGTTCCTGCGCTACGGCTCGCTCCACCGCAACAGCTATCTCAACACGCCGGCGTGCCTGAGCCCCCACCTCGCCCTGCGGGACGCGCCCGCCACCCTGTTCGCGGGCCAGCTCACCGGCATCGAGGGCTACACCGAGTCGCTGGGGACCGGCCTGCTGGCCGGGATCAACCTGGCGCGCCTGCTCCGCGGCGCCGAGCCGCGCGTCCCGCCGCCGGAGACTATGCTCGGCGCCCTGCTGGCGTATCTTCGGGGAGCGGACCCGGCCGCGTTTCAGCCGATGAACGCCAACTTCGGGCTGCTGCCGCCGCTGCAGGCGGCGGTGCGCGACCGGGCCAGGCGGAAGGGCCTGCTCGCGGAGCGGGCACTGGCGGCCATGCGGGACTTCGCCCGGAGCGTGCTTGAGAGCTGAAGCGGCGGATTTCCTGCGATACCTGGAGACGGAGCGCAACGACTCGCCGCACACCGTGACGGCCTACGGGCGCGACCTGGCGGGCTTCGCCGCGTTCCTCGACGGCTACTACGCCGGCTCGACGTGGACGTGGGCCGGCGTGGACCGGCTGGCCGTGCGCGGCTTCCTCGCGGACCGCGCGCGCGCCGGCTGGTCCAAGCGCACCATGGCCCGGGCCCTGTCGGCGATCCGCGCGTTCTACCGGTTCCTGAACCTGCATCACGGCGTGGAGGTGAACCCCGCCAAGGCCGCCAGCACGCCCAAGGTGGAGCGGCGTCTGCCGGGGTACCTCGACCGCAAGGCCGTGGAGCGCCTGTTCATCGTGGCGGAGACCCGCGCGGCGGAGAACACCTTCCGCTCGGCCCGCGACCGTGCCATGCTGGAGCTGTTCTATTCGACGGGCATGCGGCTGTCGGAGCTGGTGGGCCTCGACCTGGACGATCTCGATCTCGTGTCCGATCAGGTGCGGGTGCGCGGCAAGGGCAAGAAGGAGCGCCTGCTGCCCGTCGGCCGGCCCGCCGTGGCGGCGCTGCGGCAGTACTACCTGCGGCGCGAGGACCTGCCGCGCAGCGGCGGCCGCGGGCGCGCGGTGTTCGTCGGCGAGCGCGGCCAGCGGCTGACGGCGCGGGCGGTGCAGATGGCGATCCGGCGCCTGCTCGACACGGTGAGTGAGGGGCAGAAGATCAGCACGCACTCGCTGCGGCACTCGTTCGCGACGCACCTGCTCGACGCGGGCGCGGACCTCAGGGCGGTGCAGGAGCTGCTGGGCCACGCGTCGCTCTCGACCACCCAGATCTACACGCACACCAGCGTCGAGCGGCTGAAGAAGGTCTACCACCAGGCACACCCGAGGGCGTAGATGGACACGATCCGGGCGACCACGATCCTCTGCGTCCGCAAGGACGGCCACGTCGCCATGGGTGGCGACGGCCAGGTCACCGTCGGCGAGACGGTGATGAAGTCGCACGCCCAGAAGGTGCGGCTCCTCAAGGGCGGGAAGGCGGTGGCCGGCTTCGCGGGCGGGGCGGCCGACGCCCTCACGCTGTTCGAGAAGTTCGAGGAGAAGATGGAGCGCTACCCCGGCAACCTCGCGCGCGCGGCGGTCGAGCTGGCCAAGGACTGGCGCAGCGACCGGGTGCTGCGGCGGCTCGAGGCGCAGCTGGTGGTGGCCGACAAGGAGAAGGGGCTGCTGGTGACGGGGAACGGCGACGTCATCGAGCCCGACGACGGGATCCTGGCCATCGGCTCCGGCGGGAGCTACGCGCTGGCGGCGGCGCGCGCGCTCCTGGCGCATTCCAAGCTCTCGGCGCGCGAGGTGGTGACGCAGAGCCTCGAGATCGCCGCCGACATCTGCATCTACACCAATCGGAACCTGACCATCGTTGAGCTCGACTAGCGGCCGCGACCCGGCCCCCGGGAGATCGCTCGTCCGGCTCGGGCCGCTCTCCAACCGCTGGGTCTTCGCGGCCGCGGCGGCGGCGCTCGTGGCCGCCGGCCTCGTCCCGGTGCTGTTCTGGGGCGGCAACCTCGACGCGGCGTGGTACCTGTACGTCGCCCGTCGCGTGCTCGCCGGCGCGCGGCTCTACCGCGACATCGTCGAGATCAATCCGCCGCTGATCGTGGCGCTGAGCGTGCCGCCGGAGTGGCTCGCCCGCCACCTCGGTGTGCTCGATCTCGCGGTCTACGACCTGGCCGCGGCGGGGCTCGCCGTGGCCTCGGTCGCCTTCGCCGGCCGCCTGCTCCGGCGGCTGGCGGGGGAGCCGGGCGAGGCCGGGCGTCGTGCCATCCTCCTGCTGATGCTCGCGGCCCTGTTCCCGCTCGCGGCCGCGGATTTCGGCCAACGCGAGCATTTGCTGCTGGCGCTCGTGCTGCCCTACCTGTGCCTGAGTGCCGTGCGGGCGCAGGGGGGCGAGGCGCGTCTCCCCGAAGCGCTCGCGGCGGGCGTGATGGCGGGCCTGGGGCTGGCGCTCAAGCCCTTCTACCTGCCGCTGTGGGTGGTGATGGAGGGGTATCTCGCCCTGGCGCGGCGCGCCGGCCCGCCGTGGCGGCGCGGCGAAAACGTCGCCATCGCCGCGACCCTCGCTCTCTACGGCCTCGCCGTATTGGTGCTCCTGCCAGGGTACCTGCCGCTGGTGAAGTGGCTCGGCCCGGTGTACACCGCGCTGCTGCGCCAGCC
The DNA here is from genome assembly GCA_963806755.1 of uncultured Gemmatimonadales bacterium. Classification (GTDB taxonomy): domain Bacteria; phylum Gemmatimonadota; class Gemmatimonadetes; order Gemmatimonadales; family JACORV01; genus Fen-1245. The sequence continues at coordinate 11,488 of CAWDZR010000029.1, read as the reverse complement.
GTGGACGCGGATCGTCGCGACGCCCGACGGTGTCCTGCCCCTGCTGGCGGTGGTCGCGATCGCCGCGACGCCAAGCGCCGGGCCCTGGCGCTCCCTGCGTGGCGTGATGCTCATCGGGGCGGCGACGTCGCTGCTCGCGGTGCTGCTGCAGCAGAAGGGTTGGAGCTACCACTACTATCCCTCGCGCGCCGCGTCGCTGGCGGCGCTCGGGATCGTGGCGCTGTCCTGGGCATCACCCTCGCGCGGGGGTGCCCGGGCCGCGGTGGCGCGTCTCGCCCCGCTGCTGCTCGCCGCCGACTTCGCCGTGGTCGCCGTCCAGCGCGGGCGCGAGGCGTTGGCGGCCGGGGCCTTCGAGCGCGAGGCGGTTCGCGGCGACATGGCGCACCTGGTGCGCCGCTACGCAACCGGCGGGTCCATTCTCGGCCTGACCGTGAGCCCGACGCCGTCGTTTCCGCTGGTGAACTTCACCGGGGCCGGCTGGGCGCTCCGCTTTCCGAGTCTGTGGATGATCCCTGCGCTCGTCGCCCGCGGGCAGTGGGCGTTCCAGGCGGCGGGGGCGCCGCCGGTGCGGCGGAGCGCTGAGCAGCAGTACGTGATCGACGCGGTGACCGACGATTTCGTCGGCCGGAGCCCCGCGCTGCTCCTGCAGTACGCCCCGCCCTGGGGAGCGCCCGACCTGGTGGGCTACTTTGCCTCCGCGGATCCCAGGTTCGCGGCCGAGCTGGCACGCTACCACGTCCTCGCGACCATCGCCGGCTACCGCTTCTACGTCCGCAACGACGAGGTGCCACGGTGACGACCGGGCCGACTTCTGACCGCTCCGCTTCCTCGCCTCTCCGCCTCGGGGTCGCGGTGCCGGCCCGCAACGAGGCCGGCAATCTCCCGGCGCTGCTCGAGCGCCTGGCCGCCGTGGCCCGCGGCCTGGGCGCCGACCTGCACGTGGTCGTCGCGGACGACGACTCGGATGACGGCTCGCTCGACCTCTATCCGGCGCTGATGGCGCGTCATCCCTGGCTGACCGTGGTCCGGCTGTCGCGGCGCTTCGGCCACCAGGCCGCGATCTCGGCCGCGCTGAGCCACGTGCGCGGCGACGCGATCGTGGCGATGGATTCCGATCTCCAGGACCCGCCGGAGGTCATCCCCGAGCTGGTGGCGCGGTGGCGGGAAGGCTACGAGGTCGTGACGGCGGTTAAGCGGTCGCGGAAGGAGCCGCTCTTCAGGCAGCTCGCCTATGGCATCTTCCACCGGTTGCTGCCGTACGCGGTTCCGCTGCGCATCCCCGCCACGGCCGGCACCTTCTGCCTGCTCGACGCCCGGGTCGCGGACGTCATCGTGGGCCTCGGGGAGCGGAACAGGTTCCTGCCCGGCCTCCGGAGCTGGGTCGGCTTCCGGCAGACCACGGTCGCGTTCGATCGCGAGCCTCGGGGCGCGGGACGCCCCGCCTTCCGGACGGGCGACCTGGTGAAGCTGGCCATCGACGCGGTGTTCGGCTTCTCCTACCGGCCGCTCCGCTTCGCGACGGTCCTCGGGCTCTTCGCGGCGGCCGTGGCGGCCGCGCTGCTGGTGGCGGCCCTCTACTTCCGCCTGTTCACCCGGGTCGCGATTCCCGGCTGGGCGAGCCTCACCGTGGCGATCGCCTTTCTCGGCGGCGTGCAACTGTTTGCGCTCGGGATGATCGGCGAGTATCTCGCCCGCGTCGCGGACGAAGTGGTGGGGCGTCCCTACTTCGTCGAGCGGGAGGTGCTCGGCGCGCCCTCCGTGCAGCGCGCGGGCCCGCCGGGGCGCGGGGCGGCGCCACGGCCCGTCGCGGGCCGGTAGGCGGCGGCGCGATGGAGCCCGTCGCCTACGCCGAGCACGCGGCGTACGAGCGCACGCACTGGTGGTTCGTCGGACGGAGGGCCGTGGCGCGATCGCTGCTCCATCAGCTCGCGCCCGGGGACCTCGGCCGCGTGCTCGCCGTCGGCTGCGGCTACGGCGCGGAGATGGATTTCCTGGGCGCCTACGCTCCGGCGGTCGGCGTCGAGATCGAGGCCGCGCCGCTGCGGAGCGCGTATGCGGGCGGCGTACGGCGCGTGGCGATGGCGAGGGCGGAGGCGCTGCCCTTCGCCACCGGATCGTTCGGCCTCGTCGCCATGCTCGACGTGCTGGAGCACGTCGCGGCCGCCGACCAGGCGCTCGCGGAGGCGCGGCGCGTGCTCAAGCCGGGCGGCCATCTGCTGCTGCTGGTGCCGGCGCTCGAGTGGCTGTGGAGCGCCTGGGACGTGCGGGTCCACCACCAGCGGCGCTACACGGCCCGCTCCCTGACCGCCGCGCTCGACGGCGGCGGCTTCCGGCTCCGGCGTCTGACGTACTTCAACACCGTCCTCCTGCCGGCGGTGGCGGCGGTACGTCTCCTCGGACCGGTGGGCCGGGCGGCCAGGCCCGCCGATGGCGACGAGTTCGCGCTCGGCTCCTCGCCGCTGGTCAACCGGTTCCTGACGGGCGTGCTCCAGGCGGAGGCCTGGGTGGCGCGCCGGGCCGGCCTGCCGGTCGGCGTTTCGCTCGCGGCCCTGGCGCGCCGCGACGGCTAGCGCGGGAGCGGGGCGCAGCCACGACGGCGCCGGTTCCCGGGGCGCACTGGTTGCCCGCCCGCCCGCCGCTTACATATCACACGTTCGCAGTCCAACGAGAGTGAGCCGTCTCCAGTGACCGACAAAGAGCAGGTCCAGAACGTGGAGCAGGCTGCGGCGCCGGCGGCCGGCCAGCCCGAGGAGCCGCTGCCCTGGCTCGAGGAGCTTCCGCCCCGCCAGATCGTCGCGGAGCTCGACCGCTACATCGTCGGCCAGGCGGCCGCCAAGAAGGCGGTGGCGATCGCCATCCGGAACCGCTGGCGCCGCGCCCAGGCGCCCGACGAGATACGCGAGGAGATCCTCCCCAACAACATCATCATGATCGGCCCGACCGGCGTCGGAAAGACCGAGATCGCGCGCCGGCTCGCGCGGCTCGCCGGGGCGCCGTTCGTGAAGGTGGAGGCTTCGAAGTTCACCGAGGTGGGGTACGTCGGGCGCGACGTGGAATCCATGGTGCGCGACCTGGTGGACGCCTCCATCAACATGGTCCGCGGCGAGCGCGAGGACGACCTGTACCCTCAGGCCGAGGCGCGCACGGAAGACCGCCTGCTCGACTTGCTGCTGCCCCCCACCGCTACGCCCGCCGCCACCCCGCCCGCCCCGCCACCCGAAGCCGCGGCGGGAACCGGCCCACGCACCTTGTTCGTGGTGTCGCCCAAGGGCGACGTCACCGAGCGGCCAGAGGGCGAGGACGCCAAGACCAAGGAGCGGCGCGAGCGCACCCGCGAGAAGCTGCGCGCCCTGCTGCACGACGGAAAGCTCGAGGAGCGCGACGTCGAGGTCGAGGTGACCCAGGAGCCCTTCCCCCCGGTGGATCTGTTCCAGCAGCCCGGCATGGAGGGGACCGACGTCAACCTGATGGACTGGCTCAAGGAGATGCTGCCCAAGCGCAAGAAGCGGCGCACCGTGCGCGTCTTGGAGGCCCGGCGCATCCTGATTGACGAAGAGCTGCGCAAGCTGGTGGACATGGACGACGTCGTGAACGAGGCGCTCGACCGGGTCGAGAATCACGGCATCGTGTTCATCGACGAGCTGGACAAGATCGCCGGCGAGCGCGGCACGGTGGGGCCCGACGTGAGCCGGGAGGGCGTGCAGCGCGACCTGCTCCCCATCGTCGAGGGGTCCACGGTGCAGACCCGTTACGGCCTCGTGCGCACCGACCACGTGCTGTTCATCGCGGCCGGGGCGTTCCACATCGCCAAGCCCTCCGACCTGATCCCGGAGCTCCAGGGCCGCTTCCCGATCCGCGTGGAGCTGCAGCCGCTCACCGAGGCGGACTTCATCCGCATCATGACCGAGCCGGAGAACGCGCTGACCAAGCAGTACGCCGCCCTCTGCGCGGCCGAAGGGGCCACGCTCGAGTTCAGCGCCGAAGGCATCGGCGAGGTGGCGCGCATCGCCGCGATCCTGAACGAGCGCATGGAGAACATCGGCGCCCGCCGGCTCCATACCGTGCTCACGACGCTGCTCGAGGATACCCTGTACGACCTCCCGGACGTCCCCGAGAAGCACATCGTCTTCGACCGCACGCGCGTGAAGGCGAGGCTCGACGCCATCGTCCAGGACGAGGATCTGCGCAAGTACATTCTCTAGCGGCGCCCGGCGCCTTGCTCGCGACCTCCGGCAGGGCTAGGTTCAACCGGCTGCTGTCATTTTGACCGACAACCCCGACTCCTATGCCCAAGCGCGACTATCTCGTCTTCTCCGACCTCACGAAGCCCCAAGTTGATGCCCTGTTTCAACTTGCGAACTCGATGAAGGCCGGCAGGTACCGCGACAAGCCGCTGGCCGGGAAGACACTGGCGATGATCTTCGCCAAGTCGTCCACCCGGACGCGGGTGTCCTTCGAGGTCGGGGCGTACCAGCTCGGTGGGCATGCCCTGTTCCTCTCCTCCCGCGACATCCAGATCGGGAGGGGGGAGCCGATCGCCGATACGGCGCGAGTCCTGTCCCGCTACGTGGACGGGATCATGATCCGCACGTTCGCGCAGGCGGACGTGGAGGAGCTGGCGAAGTTCGCCACGGTGCCCGTGATCAACGGGCTCACCGATCTCCATCATCCCTGCCAGATCCTCGCCGACGTGCTGACCATGCAGCAGCACCTCGGGAGCTACGCGGGCAAGCGGGTGGCGTGGATCGGCGACGGGAACAACATGGCCAACTCCTGGCTCGACGCGGCCGCGCTGCTCGGCTTCGAGCTCAGGCTGGCCTGCCCCGAGGGGTACGAGCCCGACCACGACATCTACGAGCGCGCGCGGCGTCTCACGACCACGCTGATCACGGAGGAGCCCGAGGAGGCGGCCGAGGGCGCCGACGTCGTGACCACCGACGTGTGGGCCTCGATGGGGCAGGAAACCGAGGCGGAGGAGCGCAAGCTCGCCTTCAAGGGGTACGTGGTGGACCGGGAGCTGATGAAGGCGGCCAAGCCCTCCGCGATCTTCCTGCACTGCCTGCCCGCGCATCGCGGGGAGGAGGTCGCGGCCGAGGTGATCGAGGGGCCGCAGTCCCGGGTGTTCGACGAAGCGGAGAACCGTCTCCACGTCCAGAAAGCACTGCTCGCAACCCTGATGGGATGATCCAATGGCCGAGCCACTGAAGCGCACGCCGTTCTACGCCCAGCACGTCGCCGCCGGCGCCAAGATCGTACCGTTCGCCGGATTCGAAATGCCCGTCCAATACGCCGAAGGCATCACCGCCGAGCACAATACCGTGCGCCGGGGCGTCGGCCTGTTCGACGTGTCGCACATGGGTGAATTCGAGGTCACCGGGAAGGACGCCGTCGCGTTCGTCTCGTACGTGACCTCCAACGATCCGTCCGCGCTCGGCTACGGGCAGGTGCAGTACTCGTGCTTCATGCACGAGAACGGCGGCATCGTGGACGACTGCCTGGTGTACCGGCTGGGCGACCGCATGATGCTGGTGGTGAACGCGTCGAACACCGCCAAGGACTGGGCGCACGTCAACCGCTACGCGGCGAAGTTCGACGTCAAGCTGGCCAACGTCTCCGACGACGTGGCGCTGCTGGCGCTGCAGGGCCCGCGGGCCCAGGCGGTGCTGCAGCCGCTGACGCCGGCCGTGGATCTCGACAAGATCGGGTTCTACCACTGCGTGACCGGGAAGGTCGCGGGGGTCAACTGCATCATCAGCCGGACGGGGTACACGGGCGAGGACGGCTTCGAGCTCTACCACGGCAACCGGCACGGGACGGCGCTGTGGAACGCTCTGGTGCGGCCGGGCAGCCCGGTGAAGCCGGTCGGGCTCGGGGCCCGCGACAGCCTGCGGCTGGAAATGGCCTATCCGCTCTACGGCAACGACATCGACGACGAGACCACGCCGCTCGACGCCGGCCTGGGCTGGATCGTGAAGTTCCGGAAGGCGGACTTCGTGGGGAAGGCGGCGCTGGAGGCGCAGAAGGCCCGGGGGCTCGGGCGCAGGCTGACGGGGTTCGTGCTGAAGGATCGGGCGTTCCCGCGCCACGGGTATCCGGTGTGGGTGGGCGGCCAGCGGTCGGGCGACGTGCGCAGCGGGATCGTGTCGCCGTCCCTGGGCGAGCCCATCGGCACGGCCTACCTGCCGGCGGCCGTGGCCACGCCGGGGACCGCCTTCGAGGTCGAGATCCGCGGCAAGCGGGTCCCGGCGCAGGCGGTGGAGACGCCGTTCTGGAAGAAGGGCTCGCGCCGCTGATCCGCGTCGCCGTCCTCACCGTCTCCGACGGCGTGACCGCCGGGCAGCGCGAGGACCTCTCGGGGGCGGCGATCGCGGCGTGGGTGGAAGCGCGTGGCTACCGGGTCGCGGCGCGGGAAGTGGTGCCCGACGAGACGCCGCGCATCGCCGCGGTGCTGCAGCGGTGGGCGGACGGAGACGAGGCCGACGTGATCCTCACCACCGGGGGGACGGGGCTGGCGGCGCGCGACCTCACGCCGGAGGCGACCCGGGCGGTGCTGGAGCGCGAGGCGCCGGGGATCGCCGAGCTGCTGCGGGCCACGGGTGGCGCGCGCGTGGCCCACGCCGCCCTGTCGCGGGGGACGGCGGGCACGCGGGGCCGCGCGCTGATCGTGAACCTGCCGGGCTCCCCGGGCGGCGTGAAGGACTCGCTCGCCGCGCTGGAGCCCATCGTCGCGCATGCCGTGGACCTCCTGCACGGCAAGACCGAGCACCGCTGATGGCCCACCGCGTTCTGCTGACCATGGACGATCTCGAGGCGGCGGTGCGCCTCAATGCGGCGTTCGAGGCCGCGGGATTCGAGACCGCGATGGTCTCGGCCCTCGACGACGTGAAGGCCGCCGTCCTGCGCGAGGATCCGGACCTGGTGCTGCTCACGGGCGGGCTGCACGAGCCCGCCGCCTCGCGGCTGCTGCAGCTGGTGCAGGACGGCCGGGTCGCGACGCTGGGGCTGCTGGAACCGACCGACGCGGACGTGGCGAACGCCGCGTACCGGATGGGCCTCACGGCCGCGGTCGCCAAGCCGGTGGACGCCCAGGAAATGGTGGCCCTCGGCCGCCGCCTGGTCGAGCGCAAGCAGCTGCAAGAGCGCACCGGCATTCTCGGCGACCATCCCGCGATCCAGGAAGTCCTGATCAAGATCGAGCAGATGGCCTCGGTCTTGAGCACGGTGCTGATCGAGGGGGAATCGGGCACGGGGAAGGAGCTCGTGGCGAAGGCGATCCACGACCTCTCGCCGCGGCGTGCCAAGCCGTTCATCGCCGTCAACTGCGCCGCCCTCCCGGAGACGCTGCTCGAGTCCGAGCTGTTCGGGCACGAGAAGGGGTCGTTCACCGGAGCGGCGGAGCGGCGCCTGGGCCGCTTCGAGATCGCGGATACGGGCACGATCTTCCTCGACGAGGTCGGCGAGATGCCGCCGGCCACGCAGGTCAAGCTGCTCCGCGTGCTCGAGGAGCGGGAGTTCTACCGGGTCGGGGGTGCGGCGCCGATCCGCGTGAACGTCCGCGTGCTCGCGGCCACCAACCGTCCCCTCAAGGACGCGGTGGCGGCCGGCTTCATCCGCTCCGACCTCTTTTACCGCCTCAACGTCCTGTCCATCTACCTGCCCCCACTGCGGGAGCGCCGCAGCGACATTCCGCTGCTGGTGCGGCGGTTCATCCACGAGTTCAGCAGGCTGCACGACCGGCCGTTCCGGGGCATCGAGCCGGCGGCGCTGCAGCTGCTGGTGGACGCGCCCTGGCCCGGGAACGTGCGGCAGCTCCGCAATCTCGTGGAATCCATGGTAGTCCTGGCCCCGACCAGCGAGATCCGGCCGGAGGACATTCCGCGCGAGGTCCGGGAGCAGGGCCGCGAGCGGCTGCTGCCGGTGAAGGTGCCGGGCATGGTGCGGGAGGTGGCGGGGCAGGAGCTGACCTACATCGTGCAGTCGCTCCTCGACTTGCGGCTGCAGGTGGAGGATCTCCGGCGGCGCCTCGACGAGCATCCCCAGCGGGTGGAGGTGATCGAGGTTCCTCACGCGATGCCCGAGCACGAGCTGGTGGTCGAGGGGGCGGCGGAAGGCGGGGCGGCCGGCCGCTCGGAGGCGGGGGCGTCGCGTTCCCTGAAGTCCGGGGAGGCGGTCGTGTACGAGGCGGGGATGAGCATGGCGGACGTCGAGCGGGCGGCCATCGAGGCGGCCCTGGCGTACACGCGTGGCAACCGTCGCAAGGCGGCGGAGATGTTGGGAATCGGCGAGCGGACGTTGTACCGGAAGCTGAAGGAGTACGAGACCCCAGGAGACGAAACAGTCTCATCTGCAACTTGAGATGGGGCATCCCAAGTGCTTGACTTTTCACGGGTTGTGTCGTAGTGTGATGCCGCTTCACACCAGGTCGGCGGCATCCTGGCCGGCCGGTTGACTGTGTAAATCATTACAGGAGAATAACTTGGCCAGCTCCCACCGCCCATTCGAGCGGCGGGCGTAGAGTTGTGTCGGGGCGCGGGATGGGCCGGAAATCGAAACTGCGAATCCCGAACCCGGCGAAGCCAGCCAAGGGGCGACTTGATGCGCCGGGCATCCTGGTGCATAAGTCTAGGAAGCGCTACCGGCGGCGGCCGAAGCACCCGGCGAGGTCCGAGGACTGAAGCGCCCTGGGGGAGTGCCGATGACAGCCAACCCGAGCTTGCCCACCTCTGGAGAGTCGCCTGAGGCGTGGACGCTACGCCGAGCGGAGCAGCTGATCGCGGCTCTGTCGGGGGTGATGTCGGCGCGGATCGTGGCGGGGCGTGGGGGGGAGATCGAGGAGATTCACGTCCTGACGACGGCGGAGATTCAGCCGAAGCAGGCGGTGCGGAACGTCGAGAGCGCGCTGATGGCGCAGCTCGGCATCAAGGTGGACCATCGCAAGATCAGTGTGGCGCAGACGGCGGAGGTCCGGCCGATCGAGGTCTTGGAGCAGCAGGCGGTGGCGGACGCGGCGAGCCGGCGGAAGCTGGTGTACGCCGACCTGATGATCGAGTCGCCGCGCCCCAAGCGGGTGGAGATCCGGGTTCTACTGCGGTCCGGGGACGTGCTGGTGGAGGGGATGGAGGAGGGGGTGGACGAGGCGCGGAGCCGGGTGCAGCTGGCGGCGCGGGCGGCGGTGAAGGCGATCGAGAAGGACCTGGTGGATTCGGGGGTGGTGCTGGAGGGGGTGCGGGTGGTGGAGGCGTTCGACCGGAAGCTGGTGCTGGCGGGGGTGCACGGGGTGGGGGGGCGGACGTCCCAGCTCCTGGTGGGGACCTGCGAAGTCAAGGAGAGTGTCGAGCAGGCGGCCGTGCTGGCCGTGCTCGACGCGACTAATAGGTGGTTTCTGTTGCAGCACTGATGTAGCCGTACCTAGGTAGCGAGCGATATCGCCAGCGGAGTGTGGTAGCAGTTGCTCTTTCACAAAGGATACGGACCCCCGGCGAGGCTCAGAGCGAGCTGAAGCGGGTGAGGAGAGCGGAGCGTCAGCACGCCCGTAGCGGATGGGCGTGACTTCCCATTAGAGAGGGGGTGACGCTCGTGTTGGACTTCGGCTGGTTCGCGGGACTCATCGCGGCCATCGTCCGCCTGCTGGTTCAGGATATGGGCGGGACTAACAGCTGGTAAGGCGCTCCCGGGGGATCGTATCAACTCGGCATGACAGTTCGCGTTCGAGTTTTTGTGTTCCTTGTAGCAGTGGCCGCTGCGCTTGTGTGGCGCGGGCCTCTTGGGGTGTTCCGGAGGCAGATCGTGCGCTCCACTGGAACGCCGTGGCTGCGTTTGCGGTCCTCGGGTTCCTTTCGGAAGCGTCGTACCTGACGGCTGCGGGTTGGGCATAGCGAAACCAACGCCTCCGTAGCTTTCATTCCGTATCTTGCGTCGATTCTCCTGTTCGACACCGGATGGGTCGATCTCGATTGCAGCGCTGGCCGAGCTCGGCGTTGAGTACGGTGTCCGTAAGAAGCCTGCTCGATCAAGATCGTTTTCAACGTATCGCAGCTCAGTAGTCTCGCTGGCCGCTGCCTCTTGGGTTTACCACTGGGCGGGCGGCACCTCATCCCTTACTGCTCCCCCGCAACCGCTGCACCGCAGCCTGCCGGCGGATCGTTTCGACTGGCGCGCTGCCGATTGTAGCAGCCGTCACGTCGTATGTTAATTACCAAGCCGCAGTGACCACCGTGGTTGCTCTTAGCGACGAGCTCCCGTTTCACCAGCGTGGCAGCGTATCGCTGGACCATCGCTGTTCTACGACATCTTCTCGTCCGCGCTCGGACCGCTGCTCGCCTGTCTTTACGTGCAATTCCAGTTGTAGGGCATCATTTATACTGGTGCTGCCTCTGTTCTTTGTGCGGCACATCTACCAAGTCAACCTGCAACTCGAGCAGGTCAACCGCGATCTGCTTGAGCTGATGGTCAAGGCCATCGAAGCGCGAGATCCGTACACATCCGGACATTCGCTGCGCGTGTCACGGATCGCTGGCCAGTTGGCGAAGGAAGCCGGCTTGGCGATCAAGAGTCGTGGAGCAAATCACTACGGCCGCGCTACTACACGACGTAGGGAAGATCCACGAAGACTTTGCGCCGCTTGCTTCGAAAAGAGGCGAGACTGGACGGCACCGAGAAGGCATTGATGCAGACGCATCCGTCGAGATCGGCCGAGCTAGTGTCGACCATATCGGCGTTTCACGGGCCGATCGAACAGGCCGTTCGCTATCACCACGAGAACTATGACGGTAGCGGCTACCCGCACGGGCTGGCCGGCGAGGAGATTCCTATCGGTGCTCGGGTGATTATGCTGGCCGACACGATGGACGCGATGACTACCGATCGTCCATACCGGAAGGCACTGTCTTACGAGCGTGTTGTTGAGGAATTGCGTCGCTACTCCGGGCAACAGTTCGACCCGACGCTGGTGGAGGTCGTGGTAAGCAGCGTTCCGATTAGAGATTTGGTTGCTGCGCGTCTCAGGAAGGAACCGATCGAGGCTCCGGTTGGCGGGCTGGAGATATTTGCCCGGTTGGAGCGCCCGGCCAGGAGCGGTCGAGCTCTTGCCGCGCAGTAGTGTCAGGGCATTTCCATCGTAAGTTGGTGTTGTTTTCTGCCTCCGACACAATTGCTGTCGCCTGATACCTCCGTGCCGCCTTGGCGAGACTGGCCCTTGCGGCACGATCAACTCGTCCCATTTCTGCTTCCGTGATGCGGACCTGTTCAAGCCACAGCCTGAGCCACTGATCAACGTCTCGCCGAGCAAGCTCTTTCAGCGCCGAATGCAGTCTGACAAGCGCAGCGTCGGCACGCTGGTCGTTCACGCACGCGTTCCAGGCGAAGGCGGCCTCTAGGGACCATCGGTCCAGTATCGTGCGTTCTCGCCCGTTCGACAGATCTCGCAGTCTGCTGCACCAAAGGGACATCTGTTCGTCATGGCCAACCTGTAGCTCGCATAAGGCAAGTC
>CAWDZR010000028.1:0-11764 GCA_963806755.1 uncultured Gemmatimonadales bacterium | reverse complement strand
CGGCGCGGCGCACGTGGACCCGATGCAGGCGCTCAGGACCGAATAGGCGGCTTCGCCGCGCCGAGCGCGACACTCTTGAAGTCGATGTAGCCGCGCTGCACGTCGGTGCTCACCAACTGCACTCGGAGCCGGCGGCCCACCTCGGCGCCCTCGAAGCCGCCGGTGAGTCTTCCTTCCACCGGCGGCTTCAGCAGGCGGACCCACGTCCCCTTGTCGGCCGCGCCCGTGACGATGGCGTCGAACTGCTCGCCGATCCGGTGCTCCAGCAGAATCGCGGCGGCGGACTTGGCGACCTGCCGCTCGACCTTCTTCGCCGCGTCCTCGGCCTCGGTGCAGTGCCTGGCCAGCGCCTCGAGCGCGGCGCCGTCGTAAGGCTGTGCCCGCCCCGCCACCGCCGCCTTCAGCAACCGCTGAGTGATGAGGTCGGGGAAGCGCCGGTTCGGGGCGGTCGAGTGCGTGTAGTCCTTGACCGCGAGGCCGAAGTGCCCGGCCACGTCGGCGCCCGGCCGCTCGACCACGTATTCCCCGGCGCCCAGCAGCTTGATCACGCTGAGCGAGAGATCGGGGAACCGCACGGGATCGGCAGCACGGGCCGCGACCAGGAAATGATCGAGCGCTTTGGCATCGGGCGTCTTGGGCAGCGTCGCGCCGTGCTCGGCCGCGAGCACGACGATCCGGTCCCACTTCTTGGGCACCCGCACGACGCGTCGCAGCGACGGCACGCGCTTGGCCGCGAGGTAGCGGGCCCTCACGCCGTTGGCGGCGATCATGAAGTCTTCGATGATGTCCTTGGCCCGGTTCTTGGTGTCGGCTTCCAGGTCCTTCAGCTCGTCGCCCTCGAACACCGGACGCGCTTCGACGGTCTCGAGGTCGAGCGCGCCGTGCTGGTGCCGGAGCGCCTTCAGCATCTGCGCCACGCGATCCTGCAGCCGGAGGTTCGCGTCGAGACCGCCGACCGCGGCCAGCGCCGGCGGCGGGGACCCGCCCTCCAGCCAGGCCGCCACGCCGTTGTATGCGAGCTTGGCGCGATTGCGCACCACGGCGCCGTACACGTCCGAGCTCGCCAGCGATCCATCCGCCGCGAGTACCAGCTCGACGACCATCGCCTGCCGATCTCCGTCCTGATTGAGCGACGTCAGGTCCGTGGAAAGCTTCTCGGGCAGCATCGGGAACGTCTCGGCCACGGTGTACACCGAAGTCGTGTTTTCCTTCGCGTGGTCGTCGAGGGCCGAACCCTGGGCGACGAGCGCGTCCACGTCGGCGATCGCGACCAGGACCCTGGTGCCGCCGCCGGGCAGGGCCTCGGCGACGGTCAACTGGTCCAGGTCCAGGGAATCGTCGTTGTCAATCGAGCACCAGGGCAGGCCGCGGAGATCGCGCGCCGCCGCGGCGGGCGGCGTCGCTGGCGCGTGAATGGCGTCGAGCTGGGCGAGCGCCTGGGGCGGAAAGTCGGGTGCCAGTCCCCGCTCCAGCATCACGCGATGGGCGATGCTCCTCAGGATCGCACGATGCTGGCCGTCGTCCGCGTCGGTCATGCCGGTCATCCCTTCAGGAAGGCTGGGTTGTCATCCTCATGCCGGGCGTGCCGGCCCCTCACCTGCCACCGTGCAGCCAGGCCTCCCAGCGCCTCCGGTACTCCTGCCGATAACTCTGCACCGTCGCGTCGTAGCTGAGAGCCGGTGCATCAGAGCGACGGGCCCACCGGAGCTGCACCGACCGAGTGACTGCGCCGAGCACCAACGCACCATTTCGGACGGGCACGACCCGGCCGTCGGCCACGGCGCGCCGCGCGTCCACGAACCACGGCAGGTGCACGACCACCGCGGCCGGCGGCCGCGCGAAGTGCGCGTCCAGCGTGAGCGTCGCCCCGGTGTCACCCACGACGTCGAGCCGGAAGCCGATGGGCCCGAAATCGGTGGGCGCGCCGCGGACCACGACGCTGTCTCCCGCCGCGAGCCACGCGGGCGAGAGCACCGACAGCAGGTGCAGCGTATCGCCCGCCTCGCGCACCAGCATGTCGCGCAGCAACGTGCGATACGCCGCCGCGAACCAGCCGTGCGGCGCCAGGTTGTCGCCGAAGTCGCGGCTGCCCCAGGGCCGGACGGAGGTCTCGAAGCCGCCGTGCGTGGAGCTGGTGTGGAGCAGCACGCCGTACAGCTCGCCGAGCGCCAGCTGCTGGTCGCCGCGGACCACCTCGGTCTCCGTGTTCTTCATCGTCAGGTAGTCGTGCAGCCAGTACCCGTCGCCGTACGTCATGACGCCTTCGGCGTACTTGGCCCGCGTGCTGTCGAGTGTGGCCGTGACCATCGGGTCGCGCGGGTCGAGCACCCGCTCCGGGTACACGGCCATCATGTTGCCCCAGTCCTGGCCGCCCTTCACGTCGAGGCCCGGCGTGATGTACCCGGCGGTCGCCGCCGTCACCCGGCGGAGCTGCACCATCAGCGCTTCGCGCAGCGCGGCGTAGTCGCGCCGGAAGGCTTCCGCCTCCGCGCGCCTGCCGAGTCCCTCGGCCAGGCTGATCGCGCCGTGCAGGCCCGCCAGCGCCCAGAAGTCGTGGCCGGTGACGTGACCGGTGATGTCCTCATTGTCGCCCGGCGTCGTGGACGGGACGAGATGCAGCGGGTCTGCGGCGCGGGCGCTGTCCAGCCACGCCACCGCCCGCTGCACCGCGGGAAATACGCGCTCCGCGAATGCGCGGTCGTGCGTGAGGCGCCAGTGCTGCCCGTACGCCCACAGCGTCTGGCCCCACCCGTCGTACTGCCCGCCCTGGCTCACGAAGTTGCCGTCCGGCTGCTGCCAGCCGGCGAAGAACGCGAGGTCCTGGGCCGCCAGGTCCGGATAGCCCGTGACGTCGTAGGCGCGCACGATGAACGACGCGTCGCGCAGCCAGAAGGCGTGGTACTGGAACTCGTTCACCGTCTGGACGTAGCTGGTGTCGTGCTTGTTGCGCGCCATCAGATCGTACACGAGGCTCGCGCGGAACGCGTCGGCCACCTTGCGCTCCGGGACCTGGACCTGCATCCCGCGGCCGACGATGCCCCGCCAGAACGACTCGGTGCGCGCGAGGTAATCGTCGAAGCCGGCGGCGCGCACCTGCGCCAGCCACGGGTCGTCCGGCGCGACGGGCGCGTAGGGGAGCTTCACGACCAGCGTCTCCGCGGCGGACGGCGCCAGCAGCGCGTCGAAGATCGCCACGCCCACCGGTGTGGTCGATTGGACGCGCAGCCGCACCGGCTTCACGCTCGAGGCGCGCTCGCCGTCGGCACCGATCGCGAGGCGCAGCTCGGGCGCCGGAGCGGGCGGGAAGAGGTAGAACGCCTTCCCGCCCCTGAGGAACGCGCCGTCGGCGAAACCGTAGGTCCACGCCGTGTCGAACGCGACGCCCGGCTGGTCGTACTGGCCGAGGCGCTTCGCGGCGTACGGCCGCGAAAAGCGGTTGTCGCCCGTCGCGCTGCCGGTGGTCGACGGGCCGGTGTAGCGCACGGCGAACGCGAGGCGGGCGCGTGCTGCGACGGTGTCCGCGTTCGCCGCGACCACGCGCACGAAGTCCACGACCGGACTCTCGGGTTGCCCGTCGAGCGTCGCCGCGAACATGGTGAACCGGTAGGTCACCCCGCCGCGGCGCACGTCGTATTCGATCACCGGCAGCCAGCCGTCCCGCAGCGTTCGGATGCGCTGGCGCACCGGCTCCAAGGTCGGACCGGTAAGGAACATCAGCTCGCCGTAGCCCGTGTAGAGGTAGCCCTCGGGCGTCACCTCCGTGCCGCGGCCGTCCATCACGCCGATCTCGTCGGTCGGGCGGCTGTAGTAGGAGAACGGGCCGGGGCCCGCGTCCATGGCCGGGTTCACCATGTCGGGCTGCGGGGGCGGCGTCGGCGCTCCCTGCGCGGCCAGGCCGCACGGGAGCAGGGACAGCAGGGCGAGACGGATCAGGGTCGGACGCATGGCGGTACGGACCTCAGGTCGGCGATTGGTGGAAGAACGACAGATGGTGACGGTCTCGACGGCCCGGTAGCGCCGCGCCGCTACCGGATCCCGATCCGCGCGAGCAGCCTCGGCCACCGGGGATCCCCATGGAGGCTGTCGAGCAAGGGATCGTTCGACACGCAGTTCAGCAGCCCCTCGCTGCGCACCGCCACCATCGAGTCCAGCACCGCGAACGCGTCGTCCCGGCGGCCCATGGTGCCGAATATCCGTGCTGCCACCGGGGTCGCCGTGCCGAAGGCGTACACGTCCGCCACGTGCGCGCCGACCGTCCTCAGGGCGGCCGACCTGAACGAAGGCTCGGCGAGGCCGTGCACGATCGAGTCCGCCCAGGGTGGGAGCGATCCGGATATCCGGGCCGCCGCGGCGGCGGCGGGATAGTCGTGCTCCGCAATGTAGACCGCGACGAGGTTGCCGGGTGGCGCCTGGTAGCCGGGCTCGAGCTGGAGCGCGTGCCGGAAGTGCGCCGTCGCGTCGCCGAGGCGCCGCGCGCAATACAGCGCCGCGCCCAGCGAGTTCGCCATGACCGGCGCCAGCGGATCGAGCTGCACGGCGCGCCGTCCCTCGGCGATCGCCTCGTCCACGTGGCCGAGACCGTTGAGCAGCTCGCCGTACCACTGGTGCGCCGTCGCGTAGTCGGGGTCGAGCGCGATCGCCGTCTTCAGCTCCTGCTCGGCGCCCGCCCAGTCCCAGCGACCGTTGAGCAGGATCTCGCCGAGCGAGGCGTGCGCTTCGGCCGAGTTGGGATCGAGCGCGATCGCGCGCCGCGCCGCCCGCTCCGCGCTGTCGTAGACCAGCGACCGCGGAATCGTCGTCACGCCGTAGGACGGGTAGAGGCCGACGGCATCCGCCAGGCCGGACCAGGCATGCGCGTAATCCGGATCGCGCGTGAGGGCCGCCGTGAACTGGCGCGCCGCGTCCTGGAGCGCCGCCGCGGTGCGCTTGCGCCACTCGTAGCGGCCCAGCACGTACGCGTTGTACGCCTCGACGTCCCTGGTGCCGGCGTCGCGCAGCTCGCGCTGCTCCGCGGATCCGAGCGTGACCTGCAGCGCGCCCACGACCTGCTCCGCGATGTCCGACTGCACGCGGAACACGTCGGACAGCGCCGCGTCGTAGGTCTGGCCCCAGACCTCCTGCGCGTTCTTGACCCGGATCAGCGCCGGCGTCACACGCACCTGGCCGGTGTCCGCTCCGGCGTGCTCCCAGCGCACGGTGCCGTCGAGCACGTAGTCGGCGCCCAGCTCCCGGCCGAACTGCTGCGCCGTCTCCTTCGAGTCCCGATAGCGCAGCGCGCTGTTGCGGGCGATCACCTGCAGGCCCGAGACGCGCGCGAGGCGGGTGGTGATCTCCTCGGCGATCCCGTCGGCGAAGTAGGCGTCCGCGGGCGCGCCGACGTTGTCGAAGGGCAGCACCACCAGGGTCGGCCGCGAGGCGGCCGGCATCAGCAGCCGGATCAGGACGAACGCGACGGCAGCCAGCACCAACGCCCCCACGCCCCACCACGCGGCGCGCGGCCGTCGCCGGAGGGCCGCGCCGTGGCGCTGCGAGGCCACCGGCGTGGTGCCCCCGCTCGGCGTGGCCAGGGCGTCAAGCGCCTGCCGCAGCTCCTCGGCGCCCTGCCACCGGTCGGCCGGCCGCTTCTCCAGGCAGCGCATCACCAGGTCCGCGAGTGCCGGCGGGACCGCGGCGCGGCGAGAGGCGACCGGCTCCGGCGTCTGCGTCACCTGGGCCGCCAGGACCATCTGCGGCGTCGGCGCCGTGAACGGCGGCTGCCGCGTCAGCAGCTCGTAGGCGACCGCGCCGAGGGCGTAGATGTCGGCCCGGTAGTCCACGCTGGGATCGGCCGCCGCCTGCTCCGGTGCCATGTAGGCCGGCGTGCCAAGCGCGACGCCCAGGGAGGTCGCGCTCGACGACCCGCTCGCCGCGCTCACCGCCTTGGCCACGCCGAAGTCGGTCACCACCGCGTGGCGACCCGAGATCAGGATGTTGTCGGGCTTGATGTCGCGGTGCACGACGCCGTGCGCGTGCGCGTAGGCGAGCGCGTCGGCCACGTCCCGCAGGATGCGCACCGCGTCCGGGATCGGCAGCTCGCCCTCGCGGGTCAGCCGGACGCGGAGCGATTCGCCTTCGACGAGCGGCATCGTGTAGTAGACGAGGTCCCCCTCGCTCGCGGCCCGGAGCAGGGGCACGATGTGCGGGTGCTGCAGCTGCGCGGCGAGCTGGATCTCGCGCCGGAACCGATCGGCGTTGACGCCCGCCCCCATCTCCGGGGGCAGCACCTTCACCACGACCTTCCGCCCGAGCCCGACTTCCTCGGCCACGAAGACGCGGCTCATGCCCCCGCCGCCGAGCTCCGACTCGATGCGGTAGTCCGCGCCGAGCGCGGCCTGCAGGCGGCTCTTCAGATCGGCATCCATGGGCGCTGCGAAGATAGGACGGATGCGGACTGCTGGCCAGCAGCGGCGTGCGCGGTTACGCCGCCCTCCGCGCCGGCGGCGAGGCCGGTCGCGGCGCCGGGTGCCCCGGGCCCCCGGGGCCGTGGCGCAGGGGCTCGAGCGGCTTGCCGCCTGCCTCCTCCATTTCCTTCTCGGCCTCCTTGCGGCTCGCGAGCAGCAGCGTGAGCGGCAGCGCGGCCACGAACAGCGCCGCCGCCAGCGCGAAGAGATGGTTGTAGGCGAGAACGACCGCCTGCCGCGTCACCTGGCCGTTGAGGATCGCCAAGGCGCGCTGCGCGGCGGTCGTGACGTCCGCACCCGCGTGCACCATCGCCGCCGTCAGGCGCTGCAGCGCGAGCCGCGTCCCCTCCGAGTACATCGTGACGTGCTCGGCCAGGACGTCGTGGTAGCGGTGCGTGTTGACGTCCACCTGCGTCGCCGCGACCGCGATCCCGATGCTGGCGAAGACCTGCCGCACCACGTTGTACAGCCCGGTCGCCGCCGTCATCCTGGGCCTGGGAATCGTCGTCAGGGCGGCGGTCGCGATGGCGACGAACAGGATGCCCATCCCCGCCCCCTGCCAGATCTGGGGCCAGAACAGGTCCCACGCGCCGATCTGACCCGTGAGGTGGGTGAACTGCCAGAACCCCACGGCGTTGAGCGCGAGCCCGATCGCGACCAGCACGCGCGGCCCCAGCCGGTTGTAGAAGCGGCCGCCGATGGGTCCCACGATCGCCGACGCCAGGCTGCGCGGGATCATGGCGACGCCGGAGGACGTCGCCGTGAAGCCAAGGAGGTTCTGGAGGAACATGGGCAGCAGGAACAACGTGCCCATCATGCCCATGCCCAGCACGCCGCCGAGCGTCGTGCCGGAGGCGAACTGGATGTTCTTGAGGATCTTCAAGTCCACCGCCGGCCGGTCGGCGGTCACCTCGCGCCAGATGAACGCCAGCAGGCCGATACCCGCCAGCACCGCCAGCCAGACGATGAAGGACGACTCGAACCAGTTCTTGTCCTCACCCTTCTCCAGCATCAACTGCAGCGAGCCCAGCCCCACCGCCATCAGCCCCAGCCCGCTCCAGTCGATGCGGCCCTTGTGGCGCAGGAAGTAGGGCGGGTCGAAGATGTAGCGCTGCACGAGCAGGAGGTTGAGGATCCCGATCGGCACGTTGACGTAGAAGATCCACGGCCACGAGTACGTGTCCGTGAGCCATCCGCCGAGCGTGGGCCCCACGGCCGGCGCCACCACGATGCCCACGCCGTAGATCCCCATCGCGGTGCCCTGCTCTTCGACGGGGAAGGTCTCGCGCAGGATGGCCTGGCCGATCGTGATCATCGCGCCGCCGCCGAGGCCCTGGATCGCGCGGAAGACGACCATCACCTCGAGGCTGCGCGCCGCCCCGCAGGCCATCGACGCGAGCGTGAAGAAGAGCACGCTCGCCATGTAGAAGTGCTTGCGGCCGAACCGCGCCGAGAGCAGCGCCACGATCGGCATGATGAGGACGTTGGCGAGCAGGTAGCCGGTCGCGACCCACGTGATCTCCTCGAGGGTCGCGCCGAGCGTTCCGGACATGTGCGGGAGGGCGACGTTGACGATGCTCGAGTCCAGCACCGCCATGAACGTGCCGGTCAGAATCGTGCCGGCAACCACCCACTTGTGCGTGGTCTTCGCGCTCGTCGCCACGCCCCGTATGCGCGGCATTTTCCATGCCGATTCAAGGCCGCGCGGACACGGCGAGCTCTACGAGTCGAAGACCTCGATGCCGAATGATTTGGTCGAAAAGGTCAGCCCGCTGCACCCCGAGCCCATCGCCGCTGCGCTGCTACTTCAGCCCGATCCTCCGTACCAGGTCGCCGAAGCGGGGATCGGCGCGCAACGGCGCGTACCCGGGGTCGAGATGGAGGTAGATCAGGCCGGCGGACTTCGCCTGGAAGGCGCGCTCGAGACAGGCGAAGGCCTTGTCGAAATCTCCGACCGCCGCGTAGCCCATCGCGAGGATCTCGGCGCGGATGTAGTGCTCCCGCGACTCCTCCTCGAGCCGGGCCAGAATCTCGGCCGCCTCGTCGCGGCGTCCCAGCGGCGCGAGCGCCCGCACAATGTACGCGTCGTATGAGCGGACGCTGGTTTCCATGCCCTGGCTGCGACGGAACGCGTCCAGCGCTTCCTCGTTCTTCCCCTGCGCCAGGCACGCCGCGCCGATGTCCAGGTAGGCGTGGAAGTAGTCATCGTGCAGCTCCAAGGTCTTGTGGCTCTGCGCGATGGCCGCCGGGTAATCCCCGGCGTAGAGCAGGAACCGGCCCAGCCAGCGGCTGTGGTGCGGGTGCAGGGGATCGAGGGTGAGCGCCTTGCGCATTTCCGTGATGCCCTCGGGCAACGCCCCCACGGCCGGCAGGACGCTCCCGAAGGTCCAGTGCGCCTCAGTGTAGTTGGGGTTCAGCGTCACGGCGCGGCGCAGCTGCTGCTCCGCGCCGGCGAAGTCCCACTCGTACCAGGCCAGCACCTTGCCGAGCGATGTCATCGCCTCGGCCAGCTCGGCGTCGTGCTGCAGCGCCCGGGTGGCCGCCGCCTTCGCCCGGGGATAGGCGTCGTCGGGCGCCACCCAGTCGTCCGCGAGCTCGCACCAGCAGTCGGCGATGCCCGCGTAGGCACGGGCGTACCCCGGCTCCTGCAGCAGGACGTGCTCGAACAGGTCCATGCTTTTGCGCAGGCCGGGCTCCGTGAAGCGGTAGAAGAAGAAACGGCCCTTCAGGTAGAGATTGTACGCGTCGAGGTTCTTAGTGGGCGCCACGAGCTGCGCGGTGTCGCTGCCGAGCCGGAGCTTGAGCGCATCCACGATGGCGCGGGAAATCTCGTCCTGGATCGCGAACACGTCTTCGAGCTGCCGATCGTAGGTTTCGGACCAGAGGTGGTACCCGTTCTCCACGTTGACGAGCTGCGCCGTGATGCGGATCCGGCTGCCGACCTTCCGCACGCTCCCCTCGAGCAGCGAGGCGACCCCGAGCTTCTCCCCCGCCTGCCGCACGTCTACTTCCTTGCCCTTGAACGCGAAGCACGACGTGCGCGACGCGACCTGCAGCCCCGGCACTTTGGAGAGCGCGTTGATGATCTCCTCGGTCATCCCGTCGCTGAAGTACTCGTTCTCGGGATCGGCGCTCATGTTGGTCAGCGGGAGGACGGCGATGGACTTCTGCGTCGGGCCGCTTTTCTGCGTCTGCGTCGGGGTGCGCTGCGGTCCGGCGCCGGCCTCCCGCGAAATCACGCGCAGCGCCTCGGCGAACTCGGCCGCGGTCGGAAACCGGTCCACCGGCGTGCGCGCGAGAGCGCGCGTCACCGCATCGTCCACAGCCTCCGGCACGTCGCGCGTCGCCCGCAGCTTCGGGATCGGCGCGACGAACCGTTTGGCGATGATCGCCTGCGCCGTCGGCCCCGTGAACGGCGGCTCCCCCGCCAGCATCTCGTACAGCACGCAGCCGAGACTGTAGAGGTCGCTGCGGCCGTCCACCTCGCTCTCTCCCCCCGCCTGCTCCGGGCTCATGTACGCGGGCGTCCCGACCGCCATCCCGGTCTGCGTGAGCGAGCCGCCACCGCTCAGCGCCTTCCCGATGCCGAAGTCGGCCACCATCGCCGCCCCTTCGTGCAGCAGGATGTTCTCCGGCTTGATGTCCCGGTGCACCACCTGGTGGCGGTGCGCGTAGTCGAGGGCCGAGGCGACCTCGCGCGTGATTTTCAGCGCCTCATCCAGCGGCAGCTGCTTCTCGCGGTCGAGCCGCTCCCGCACGGATCGCCCCTCCATGTTCGGCATCACGTAGAAGAGCAGCCCGCCGGCGTCGCCGGAGTCGTACACCGGAAGGATGTGGGGATGGGTGAGGCCGGCCGCGAGCTTGATCTCGCGCAGAAAGCGATCGGCGCCGATCTCGGCCGAGATCTCCGGCCGCAGGACCTTCAGCGCCACCTTGCGGTCGTGACGGAGGTCGTGCGCCAGGAACACGACCGCCATGCCGCCCTGGCCCAGCTCCCGCTCCAGGGTGTAACGGCCGGCGAGGCCGCTCTCCAGGCGCTGCTGCAGTGAGTCCAGACGGCCCGTTCGACAGGGGGGTCGTAAGATGCGCGGGTCGCCGGCAGTTGCCAAGCCGAGTCGGCGGCGGCGCATCTGTGCTTCTCGGCGCCGCTGGCATCCAGGGACCGGCGACGCCCGCCCTGGCGCCTCCCCGCCCTCCGTGCCAGTTTGCCTTCACCGAGCCATGACCGACTCGCGCCTTCCCGACGACCGATTGCCTGCGCCTCCGCTCGAGCCCGCGGATCGCGAGCGGGTGGTGGACGTCCTCACGCGCCTGTTTGCCGACGACCGCATCACCTCCGATGATCTCGAGGCGCGCCTGGAGCGGGTGTACCACGCGACCTCCGCGCCCCAGCTTGCCGCCGTGATCGCCGACCTGCCCGCGCCGGAGACGGGCGCGGGCGTGTCGACCCTGCCCGCCGTCGCCGGCGGGCCCCGGCGGATCATGGCGCTGTTCTCCGGCCAGGAACAGCGGATGACCGGCGCCGTGCCCCGGCAGCTCCAGGTGCGCAGCCGCTTCGGCTACGTCGAGCTCGACCTCACCCGCGCGACGTTCGAAGCCGGCGTGACGGAGATCGACGCGCGGGCCTTCATGGGCTACGTCCAGATCCGCCTGCCGCCCGGCGTCCGCGTCGAGTGCCTCGGTCATGCCGTGTTCGGGTTCTTCTCGCTCAAGGGAGCGTCGCGGGCCGGCGCCGACGACGCCCCCGTGGTCGTGCGGATCACGGGCCGGGCCGCCTTCGGGTTCGCCGAGTGCTTCGTCGCGAAGGGCAAGGCGCTGCTTCCTGACCGCGGCGCCCGCTAGCCCGCTCAGCCGTCCCCACGCCGAACGTCAAGCCGAACATGGAGTTGCGGTCCAGGCGGCACCGGGACCGTCCGCCCGCCGGGGCGGCGATGTCGATTCCGGGCGTGCCCGCTCGACGCATGACGGAGGCAGGGCGACCAAGGTCGCAACCGACATCCGACAGGAGGCACCACGATGCGCTTCATGGTCATCGTACCGGCAAGCAAGGAGTCCGAGGCGGGCGTCCTTCCCGACGAGAAGCTCTTCGCCGCCATGGGGAAGTTCAACGAAGAAATGGTGAAGGCGGGCGTGATGCTCGCCGCCGAAGGCCTGCACCCGACGTCGCGAGGGGCGCGCCTGAAGTTCGCCGACGGCAAGGTGACGGTGACCGACGGGCCGTTCACCGAATCGAAGGAGCTGATCGCCGGCTTCTGGCTCATCCAGGTGCGGTCGAAGGAGGAAGCGATCCAGTGGATGAAGCGCGCGCCGTTCGGCGGCGGCGT
>CAWDZR010000027.1:0-3599 GCA_963806755.1 uncultured Gemmatimonadales bacterium | reverse complement strand
GATTGCCGACATCGGTATCGAAGGCAAGAAAATTAAAGTCCACGACCGCCTGGTCGATGCGTACTACTTCTGCGTCGGCGGAGCGCTGGGCTTGCATCAGGCTACGGCACGGCCGGTGGGATACCGCTGCGCCGCTACCGGAGTGCCGGACGCCCTCGAGTCGCTTCGCTGGGCAGATATCTCGAACAACGCGAACCGGGAGAAAATCTGCGCCGCTTCTTTGCCCGGTACAACGACACCCAGTTCGCTCTCCTTGACCCGCAGCTCGCCCACGCCGCGGAACACCGACGTCCATCCGCCGTCGGCCCGCGACGCCAGGCAGGCCAGGAGCGGTACCTCGTCCACCAGGCTCGGGATCTCCTCCGGCTCCACGACGACCGGGGCCAGCCGCGCCGGCCGCGCCACCAGCGTAGCACCGGGCTCGCCGAGGCTCACCCACCGGTCCCGCACCTCGACGCTGGCCCCCATCCGCTCGAGCACGCGGAGGACGCCGGCACGGGTGGGATTCACGCCCGACGTTGCGGACCACGACCTCCCCCGCTTCCGCGAGCACGCCCGCCGCCACGAGGTACGCTGCGGAGGAGATGTCGCCCGGAATCTCGCCCTCGAACGCGGGGAGCGCCGCGACGGGCTGCATGGAGGTGGTCGTGCCCTCCACGTCCACCTTCACGCCGAGCAGCCGCAGCAGACGCTCCGTGTGGTCACGCGAGATGACCGGCTCCTCCACCGACACCGGCACGCCGCCCACGAGGCCCGCCAGCAGCAGCGCCGTCTTGACCTGCGCGCTCGCCACCGGGCTCTTCCACGCCAGCGGCCGCAGCGCGCCGCCACGGATCTCGAGCGGGAGCCGCTCGCCCTGCGACGCCGCGATCGCCGCGCCCATCGCGCGCAGCGGCTCGGTGACGCGCGCCATGGGCCTGCGGCGCAGGCTGCGATCGCCCGTGAGGCGCGCCTCGAATGCGTGACCGGCCAGCAGGCCCAGGAGCAGCCGCGCGGTGGTGCCCGAGTTGCCGCAGTCCAGCGCGCCGGTTGGGGGTTGGAAGGGGCGGATGCCGCCGCCGGTCACGGTGACGGCGCGGCCCTCGGCGAGGGGGCCCACCGCGATGCCGAGGCGGCGCAGCGCCGCCGCGGTAGAGCGCGTGTCGCCCGCGGCGAGCGGCGAGGCGAGGCGGCAGCGGCCGCCGGAGAGCGCGGCGAGGAGCAGCGCGCGATGCGTGATGGACTTGTCGCCGGGCACCACCACCTCGCCACGGGCGATCACGGGCCGATCACCTCACCGCCGCCCAACCCGGACGCACGGGGACACGGGGGCACGGGGGCACGGAGGCACGGAGGCACGGAGGCACGGGGGCACGGACCGACAATACACGGGCGCAGAAGATACGGGGAGGGCCACCGGCGGCGACCCTCCCCTCTGTGCGTCTGTGCGTCCGTGCGCCTGTGCGTCTATCTGGCCGCGCCGACTGCTCCGAAGTCCGGGATGAACGACTGCAGGATGTCCGCGTAACTGGGCTCGCCCTTGGCGCCTGCCCTGGCGCGCACCGCCTCCTGGCGCACGATGAGGCCGTCGCGCTGGTCCCGCCAGATGAGGCCCAGGGTGATCTGCTCCTTCGGATCCTCGAAGGCGATCGCCCGCGCCTGCTCCCGCTTGGTGAAGTCGAACCCCTCGGGCGTCTTCCGCACCCGCTCCTTCACCCAGTCGAACTGCTGGCGGCCGCGGAACACGGGGCACGGCGAGATCAGGTGCACGAACGAGAAGCCCGGGTGCTCGATCGCCTGCGCGATCAGCTCGACCGAGGTCTTGACGTCGGCCGAGAAGGAGCGGGCGATGAAGCTGGCGCCGCACGCCAGCGCCATCAGCACCGGGTTCATCGGCTCCTCGATGTTGCCGTACGGGCTGGTCTTGGTCACTTCGTCCGTGGGCGTCGTGGGCGAGACGTGCCCCTTCGTGAGCCCGTAGATCGAGTTGTCCATGCAGACGTAGGTGAGGTCCACGTTGCGGCGGGCGGCGTGCACGAAGTGCTGCGTGCCGATCGCGAACCCGTCGCCGTCGCCGCCCACCGCGAGCACCGTCAGCTCGGGATTGGCGACCTTGATCCCCGTCGCGATGGGGATCGCCCGTCCATGGATGGCGTTGAACGAGTAGGTGTTGACGTACCCCGGCAGGCGCGACGAGCACCCGATCCCGGAGACGACCACGGTCCGGTCGGGGTCGAGGTTCAGCTTCGCGAGGGCCTGGTACACGGCCGCCACGACGCCGAAGTCGCCGCACCCCGGACACCACACCGGGTGCAGGTCCGCCTTGTAGTCCTTCATCGTGAGCTTGGTGATCGCTTCGTGCGCCATGACTCCTCCGCTCAGTCGGCCGCGATGGACTGCGCGGCCGGCTCGACGAAGCCGCGGATCTCGTGCACGCCCAGGGGCGCGGCGCCGGCCCGCGAGTGGCGGACCAGGCGCGCGGCCAGCTCGGGCCGCAGCACGCTGCGCAGATAGGTGTAGAACTGCCCCGAGAACGACAACTCCACCACGTGGATCACGTGCTTGCCTTCCAGCTCCCGCTCCACCGCTTCGACCGGGAACGGCAGCAGCAGGCGCGGCACCAGGGCCCGGACGCGGACCCCCGCCGCCGCGAGCTGGTCCACCGCCTCGAAGGCGGCGCCCTTCGCCGCTCCCCACGCCAGCAGCGCGACGTCCGCGCGCGGATCACCCGCGGCGAGGAGGAGGTGGGCGTACTGGGCCGCCACCGTCCGCAGCTTGCCCGCGCGCTTCTCGCTCATCTTCTGGTGCACCGCCGACCCCGACACCGGGCGGCCCAGCTCGTCGTGCTCCAGCCCCGACATCAGGTAGTTGCCCCGCGCCTGCCCCGGGACCGTCATCGGGCTCACGCCGCTCTCGGTGTAGGCGTAGCGCTGGAAGCCGTGATGCGGATCCACCTGCGCCAGCTCCGCCTCCGTCGCGAGGCGGCGGTCCACCACGCGGACCTTGCCGAGATCGAACGGCGGGATGGCGTCGGTCCGGTGCCCGATGGCCTGGTCGGAGAGGACGATCACCGGGGTCTGGTACTCCTCGGCGATGTTGAAGGCGTCCACCGCGGTCGTGAAGCAGTCCGCCACGTCCGTCGTGGCCACGACCACCTTGGGGGCGTCGCCGTGCGTGCCGTAGATGGCCTGCAGCAGGTCGGCCTGTTCGGTCTTGGTCGGGATCCCGGTGGAGGGCCCCACCCGCTGCACGTTGAGCACGACGAGCGGGATCTCCGCCATGGACGCGAGGCCGATCGCCTCGGTCTTGAGCGAGATCCCCGGCCCCGACGAGGCGGTCATCGCCTTCACGCCGGCGGTGGACGCGCCGATGGCCATCGAGATCGAGGCCAGCTCGTCCTCCGGCTGCATCATGGTGCCGCCGTGCTTGGGCAGCTCCTTGCCGAGCCACTCCATCACTTCCGACTGCGGCGTGATCGGGTAGCTGGCGATGAAGCGGCACCCGGCCACCAGCGCCCCGAAGGCGAACGCTTCGTTGCCGGAGATGACCATCAGGGGCTCGCGGCGCGCGGCGCGCACCTGGGCCGCCGAGCGGCGGTGGTCCGTGGCCGCCGCGACGCC
>CAWDZR010000026.1:0-54864 GCA_963806755.1 uncultured Gemmatimonadales bacterium | reverse complement strand
CACGCCCGGATCGCCGCCCTCTTCCGCGAGCGGCCGTTCGCGCGCATTCTCGGCGTCGAGCACGACGTGCACGAGGACGTCGGCGACGGCGATCACCGCCGCTACGGCCGCACCGTGATCACCTTTCTCGAGGCCCCATGACGCGCACCGCCGTCTACCCCGGCTCGTTCGACCCCATCACCCGTGGGCACGAGGACCTGATCCGCCGCGGGCTCGTCATCGCCGACCGCGTGGTGGTGGCCGTCGCCACCCAGATGTCCAAGGCGCCGCTGTTCACGCTCGAGGAGCGGGTCGACCTGGTGCGGGCCGTGTTCGGCCGGACGCCGCGCCTCGAGGTGCGCACCTTCGACGGGCTGCTGATGGACTTCGCGCGCCGGGTCGGCGCGCAGATGGTCGTGCGCGGGCTGCGCTACGTCAGCGACTTCGAGTACGAGTACCAGATGGCGCTGATGAACCGGAAGCTGGCGCCCGAGATCGAGACGCTGTTCCTCGTGCCGGCGTTCGACCTCACCTACCTGTCCAGCTCCCTGGTGCGCGAGGTGGCGCGGTTCGGCGGCGACGTGAAGGGGCTCGTGCATCCCGCCGTATCGAAGGCGCTCGCGGCGAAGTTCCGGTCGCCGCGCCGGGCCGCCCGCCGCTCCCGTTGAGCGGCTTCGTCGAGACCCTGCTGGAGCGCGCCCGCCGCGCGCGGCGCCGCGTCGTCCTGTCGGAAGGCGACGACGAGCGCGTGCGCGAGGCGGCGCAGGCGGTGGCCGCCGGGCACCTGGCGGAGGTCACCGTGCTCGGCACCGCCGCCACCGCGGCGTGGGCGGCCGCCGAGGCGCCGTTCGTCTCCGTCCGCACGCCGGGCGCCGACCCGAGCCTCGCCGCGGTCGCGCGGCTGCTGGCGGAGCGCAAGCCGGAGAAGGTGGCCTCGCCCGCGGCCGCCCTGGAGCTGGCCGCCGACCCGCTGCGCTTCGCGGCCGGCCTGGTCGCGCTCGGCGAGGCCGACGCCACGGTGGGCGGCGCGGTCCACACGACCGCCGACGTCATGCGCGCCGCGCTCTGGGCCGTGGGGCCGGCCGAGGGGATCCGGACCGTCTCGAGCTGCTTCTACATGATCACCGGCCTGGGCGTGCTCACCTTCGCCGACTGCGCCGTGGTGCAGTACCCGACCGCCGAGCAGCTGGTCGAGATCGCCCTCGCGGCCGCGCGCGACCGCCGCCGGGTGGTCGGCGACGAGCCGGTGGTGGCGTTTCTCTCCCACGCGACCCGCGGCAGCGCCGAAGGGGACAGCATCGCGCGGGTGCGGCGCGCCGCCGAGCTGTTCCGTGCCGCCGAGCCCGGCATCCCGGCCGACGGGGAGCTGCAGGCGGACGCCGCGCTGGTGCCCGCGGTGGCCCGGCGGAAGGCCCCCGGGAGCCCGGCCGCGGGACGGGCTAACGTCTTGGTATTTCCGGACCTTGACAGCGCGAACATTGCGTACAAACTGGTAGAGCGGGTCGGGCAGGCGCGGGCCCTGGGGCCCATCGTCCAGGGCCTCCGGCGCCCCTGCTCGGACCTCTCGCGCGGCGCCTCGGCCGACGACATCGTGCTGGTCTGCGCCGTTGCGCTGCTGCAATCGTCCTGAAGCCGGGGCGAGCCCACCTTCGGAGGACCGATGGCGTTCAACGTTCGGAAGAATCCCGGCGGAGTGGTGGTCGTCGAAGTGGACGGCCAGCTCATCGTGGGCAACCGGCAGGAGCTGAAGCAGCAGGTGCTCGACGCCCTGGAGGGCGGGTCCCGCAAGTTCCTCATCGACTTCACCCGCACGGGCTACATCGACTCCTCCGGCCTCGGGGTCCTGGTGTCGCTGTCCAAGAAGATCCGGGAAGAGGGTGGGGACCTGCGGCTCGCCGGCCTCAACGAGGACCTCAAGACGCTGTTCGAGCTGACCAAGCTGGACACGCTGTTCGCCATCACCGAGTCGGCGTCCGAGGCGCTGGCGGCGTTCTAAAAAGACGTTGGAGGTTCAGGGTTGAAGGTTGAAGGCGGGGAGCGCAGAGCAGAGGGGAGAGCGTGCAGAGGTTCACGCAGCTCCGGGTATGGCAGCGAAGCCACGGATTGGCTCTGTCGGTCTATAGGCTGACGGCGACCTTTCCGCTCAGCGAGCGTTACGGGCTGACATCCCAGCTGAGACGGGCCGCGACGTCCGTCGCGACGAACATCGCCGAGGGCTCGAAGCGGGACGGGAATCGGGAGTATGGACGATTCCTGAACATTGCGGAGGGCTCTCTGGCCGAAACGGAGTATCTGCTCATGCTGAGCCGAGACCTGGGTTTCGCGGGGCAGGATGAGATGGGGATCGCGCTCGGGGAGGTATCGAGCATCGCCGGGATGCTGCACCGGCTCAGGGTGAAAGTCAGCGCGCGATCGTGACGGCTCGCCTTTCCCCTCAACTTTCAACCCTCGACTCTCAACGGCTGTCCGACGGTCTCGACGCCGAGCTGCGGCTCCTCGTCCCCTCCGACGTCTCGATGGTCGGCGAGGCGGTGGAGCTGGTGGCGCGGCACCTCGAGGCCAGCTTCGTGGACCGGCACGTCGTCCGCTTCAACCTCCGCGTCGCGCTCTCCGAGGCGCTCGCCAACGCGATCCTGTACGGGAATGCCGCCGACACGAGCAAGGGCGTGGCGGTGCGCGTGCTGTTCGGCCGGCACGCCATCGAGCTCGAGGTGACCGACGAGGGGGGCGGGTTCGACTACCGCTACCTCCCCGATCCCACGCTCCCGGCCAACCGCATGCGGCCGTACGGCCGCGGCCTGTTCCTCATCCGCCACCTGGTGGACGAGGTCCGCTTCAACGACACGGGGAATTCCATCTGCATGATCCTGCGGCGCACCTGAGCCGCCTGGATGCCCGCCTCGCCTCCCTGGAGGAGCTGACCGGAGGGTCGGTCCGCCTGTGGCGCTCGGAAGACGGGCGGGTGCGGGCGACGGCGCTCTCGGGCGAGCACGGGGCGTGGTGGCCGGAGCTGGAGGGCGACGCGGGGCACGCGATCGCCGCGCGGGGCGGGCCGGCGTGGCTCGAGCCCATCCCCGGCGTGGCCGGCACGTGGGTGCAGCTGGGTCCCGGACGGCTCCGATGCCGCCACCCGGCCGCAGCGCGCGCGGGCGGCCGCCGTGCTGCTCTCCGAGACGTTCGACGCGGAGCGCGAGCTGGGCCAGGTGGCCGGCGAGCTGGCCGCGCGCTACGAGGAGATCAACCTCCTCTACACCATCAGCGAGACGCTGGGCCACACGGTGCGGCTCGAGGAAGCGGCCCGCCGGATCGTGAAGGAGGTGTCCGACGTGGTGGGCGCCCGCCGCGCCTCGATCATGGTGTACGACCCTGAAGCTGGCGTGCTGCGGGTGGTGGCCGGCCGCGGGCTCGATGTGACGCAGCTCGCTCCCGTGGACGTGGACGACGAGTGCAGCGTGGCGGCGAAGGTGTTCCGCGACTGCGAGCCGCTCGCCTACGACCCGCACGAGGCGGTGCCGAACCCCGGCTGCCCGCGGGGCCGGACGTACAAGGGCGAGTCGTTCCTGTCGGTGCCGATTCTCTACGCGGGCAACGGGGGCGTGCCGCGGCCGGTAGGCGTCATCAACCTGACCGACCGCCTGGGCGAGGACACGTTTTCGGCCGGCAACATCAAGCTCATGTCGGCCATCGCCAACCAGGTCGGGGCGGCGATCGAGAACGCGCGGCTGGTGGCGGAAGAGCGCAAGAGCGAGCGCCAGTCGGCGGAGATGGAGCTGGCGCACCACCTCCAGCTCGCCCTCCTGCCGGGGCCGGCCCTGCTGGCGGCCGTGGGCGACGTGGGCGCACGTTGCCGCCCGGCGGAGTCGGTCGGAGGCGACTTCTACAAGCTGATCCCCCTCGGCCCCGGCATCGTGGGTGTGCTGATCGGCGACGTGTCCAGCCACGGCATCGGCGCCGCCCTGCTGATGGCCAACGCGATTTCGGCCGCGACCGTGGTGGCGCAGGCGGCGCCGACGCCGCAGGATG
Source organism: uncultured Gemmatimonadales bacterium (assembly GCA_963806755.1). Lineage (GTDB taxonomy): Bacteria > Gemmatimonadota > Gemmatimonadetes > Gemmatimonadales > JACORV01 > Fen-1245. The sequence goes on along the minus strand of CAWDZR010000026.1, from coordinate 50,862 downwards.
CGCTGCAGCGCCTGCTCGGCGTGATCGGCGACGAGCTGACCCGCACCGAGATGTTCATCTCGCTGTTCTACGGCGTCGTGGACTCGGAGCGCGGGGTGCTGCGCTACGCCAACGCCGGTCACCCGTACGCCTACCTGCTCAAGGGCGACGGCGAGACGCCGCGGCGCCTCGGCGCGACGGCGCCGCCGTTCGGCCTCGCGCCGGGGGCCGGGATCGGCGGCGCCGAGGTCCCGTGGGAGTGCCACCACGACCTGCTGTGCCTGTTCACCGACGGGCTCACGGAGTCGCGCGACCCCGGCGGGGCGAGCTACGGCGAGGCGCGGCTGCTCGAGGTGGTGCGGCGCGAGGCGGCGCGGCCGGCGCAGGAGATCGTGGCCGCGGTGTTCGCCGACGTCGAGGGGTTCTGCGGCGCCGCCGCCAAGGACGACCGCACGCTCCTGTTGCTGCGCTGCTGACGTGGGGGCGCGGCTCGGCCAGCACTTCCTGTACGACCCGGGCATCCTGCGCCGCATCGCCGCCGCGGCCGTGGCGAGCGCCGACGACGAGGTGCTGGAGATCGGGCCGGGGCGCGGGTCGCTGACGCGGGCCCTGGCCGCCGTGGCGCGGCGCGTGACCGCGATCGAGGCGGACCGGCGGCTGGCCGGCGCGCTGGCCGAGGAGTTCCGGGGCGGCCCCGTGACGATCGTCGCGGGCGACGCGCTCAAAGTGCCGTGGCCCGCCGCCACCGTGGTGTGCGGCAACATCCCCTACCAGATCACCTCGCCCCTCCTCGAGCGCGCGCTGCGCCCGCCGCGGCCCGCGCGCATCGTCTTCCTCGTCCAGGCCGAGGTCGCGGAGCGGCTGGCCGCGCGGCCGGGGACGCGCGCCTGGGGCGCGCTCAGCGCCGGCGTGCGGCTGGTGGCGGCGGTGGAGCGCCTGTTCTCGGTGGCGCCCGGCGCGTTCCGCCCGCCGCCGCGCGTCCGCTCCGCGCTGGTCCGCCTGGTGCCGCTCGCGGAGCCGCTGGTGGCCTCGGAGGCGGAGGAGCGCCGCACCCGCGCGTTGATCCAGGCGGGCTTCCAGCGGCGGCGCCAGCAGCTGCGGCGGACCCTGCACGAGGCGTGGGGCATCGAGCATGGCGAGGCGGAGCGGCTCCTCGCCGGCGCCGGGATCGACCCCGCGGCCAGGATCGAGGTGCTGGAGCCGGCGCGGCTCGTGGCCCTTGCTCGGGCCTTGGGGCCCCGTCTAGCTTCGTGAATTCCTTCACGAGGCTCGAGCTTGCGCGACGTAGCGGCGTCCACCGTCCGGCGGCTGTCGCTGTACCTCCAGTACCTGGACACGTGTGCCCGCGAGGGGCTGGCCACCGTATCGTCGGAGGCGCTCGCCGAGCGGGGCGGGGCGTCGTCCGCCCAGGTGCGCAAGGACCTGTCCTTCTTCGGCTCGTTCGGGCGGCGGGGCGTGGGCTACAGCGTCCCGGTGCTGCAGGCGCGGCTGCGCGAGATCCTGGGGCTGGGCCGGCGCTATCGCGTGGTGCTGGTGGGCGCGGGACGGGTGGGGGCGGCGCTGGCGGCGTACCCCGGCTTCCGCGCGCGCGGCTTCGACGTGACCGCGATCTACGATGAGGCCGCGGGACGGGTCGGGGCCACGGTGGACGGACTGGCCGTGCGGCACGTGGACTGCCTCGAGACGGACCTGGCGTCGGCCGGGGCCGACATCGCGGTGATCGCGACGCCGGCGCACGCGGCGCAGGCCATCGCCGACCGGCTGGTGCGGGCGGGAGTGCGCGCGTTCCTCAACTTCGCGCCGGTCACGCTCGCCGTGCCGCGGGGCGTGACGGTGTCCGACGTCAACATGGCGCTGGAGCTGGAAGCCCTCAGCTACGCGCTCCAGCACGCGCGCCCGTGACCCGCGTCCACGTCACCTCGGAGATCGGCGCGCTGCGCTCGGTGCTGATGCACACGCCCGGGGCGGAGCTGCTGGCGGTGACGCCCGGCACGCGGGAGGACTACCTCTACGACGACGTGATCGACCTCGAGCAGGCGCGCCGCGAGCACCGCCAGCTCGTGGCCGTGCTGCGCCAGTTCGCCGAGGTGCTCGAGACCCGCACGGTGCTCGCCGACGTCCTCAAGCGCGCCGAGGTCCGGGAGCAGCTCGTCACCCGCACGCTCGACGTGGTGGCGTCGGACGCGCTCGCCCAGCGGCTGGGCCGCCTCCCGGTGCCCGAGCTGGTGAACGCCCTCGTCGCCGGCGCGTCGGAGCCGCCGGGCCCCGTCGCCGCGGCCTTGAACGAGGCGGGCTACCTGCTGCCCCCGCTGCCCAATCTGTTCTTCACGCGCGACGTGGGCATGGTGGTGGGCGAGCACGCGGTCGTCGGCTCGATGCGCTACGACGTGCGCTGGACGGAGGAGCTGCTGATCTCGGCGCTGTTCCGCCACCATCCCGCGTTCGAGAACGCCGGGGTCCTGTACGACGGCTCCGAGGAGAAGCGGCCCAACTACACCCTCGAGGGCGGCGACGTGCACCCGCTGCGCCCCGACCTGGTGGTGCTCGGCTTCTCGGAGCGGTCGAGCCCCGCGGCGCTCGACCTGCTGAGCGATCTGCTGTTCGCCAGGTGCGGCGTGCGCGACGTGATCGTGGTGGTGCTGCCCAAGGAGCCGACCGCCATCCACCTCGACATGATCTTCACGCAGGTGGACCGGGAGCTGTGCGTGGTCTTCCCGCCGCACTTCGTCGGGCCCGAGCGGTTGGCGGTGCTGCACCGGCGGCACGGCGAGGCCGGCGTGCGGGAGATGCCGAACCTGTTCGCCGCGCTGGCCGCGGTGGAGCTGCCGCTGGAACCGGTGTTCTGCGGCGGGGAGCGGCGCACCGACCAGGAGCGGGAGCAGTGGGGCTCGGGGTGCAACTTCGTCTCGGTGCGGCCCGGGGTGCTGGTCGGCTACGACCGCAACGAGGCGACGCTGGGCGAGATGCAGCGCGCGGGATTCCGGGTGGTCCCCGCCGGCAAGTTCCTCAAGGGCGAGCAGTCGGTCGCGGAGGGCGAGAAGGCGGTGATCGCGGTGCGGGGGAGCGAGCTGGTGCGGGGCGGCGGGGGACCGCGCTGCATGACGATGCCGCTGCGGCGGGACGACCCGTGAGCATCACGCTGGCCGAGCGCGCCGCCGTGTATCTGCGCGAGGGACCGCGCGGGCCGGTGGACATCGCCCGCGACGTCCTCGGCCTCTCGCGGGCGCAGGGCGTCGTGGCGGAACGGCTGGTCTCGGCGCTGCTGGCGGCCGATCCCCGGTTCGCCTTCGACGTGGACGGGCGCTGGTGCGCCGTGCCGGAGCCGGTCCTGGGGGGCGTGCCCCTGGCGGAGCTGCGGTTCGCGGTGGTGGACGTGGAGACGACGGGCATGCGGGCCCGGGCCGGGGACCGCGTGACCGAGCTGGCGGTGGTGCACGTGGACGGCCCGCGCACGGAGGTGGCGATGGAATCGCTGGTGAACCCGGAGGTGCCGATCCCCGACTTCATCACCGCGTTGACCGGCATCGGCGATGCCATGGTGCGTGACGCCCCGCGCTTCGAGGACCTGGCCGACCGGGTGCTGGCGGCGCTCGACGGCCGGGTGTTCGTCGCCCACAACGCGCGGTTCGACTGGTCGTTCGTGAGCGCGGAGCTGGAGCGCGCCGGCGCCTGGGTGCCGCGGCTGCAGCGGCTGTGCACGGTGCGCATGGCGCGCGCCCTCGTGCCGGAGCTGGAGCGCCGCAACCTGGACAGCGTGATGCACTTCTTCGGCATCGAGGCCGACCGCCGCCACCGCGCCGCCGGCGACGCCCTGGTGACGGCCGAGGTGCTGCGCCGCCTGCTCGGTCGCGCCGAGGAGCGCGGGATCGGGACCTGGCCGGCGCTGCGGGAGCTGGTGCCGTGAGCCGCGCCACGCGCTTCACGGTCGGCCGGCTCACCTGCTGGACGCTCGAGGGCGGCCTCATCCGCCTGGACGGCGGGGCGATGTTCGGCGTGGTGCCCAAGCCGCTGTGGGTGCGCCACGCGGCGGCGGACGAGCGCAACCGCATAACGCTCGCGATGCGCTGCCTCCTGGTCGAGCACCCCGACGGCCTCGTGCTGGTGGACACGGGGCTCGGCGACAAGGAGAGCGCCAAGTTCCGCGACATCTACGGCGTGGAGAACGCCGGCACCACCGGGCCCACCGCCCTCGAGGACGCGCTGCACGACGCGGGGCATACGGCCGCCGAAGTGAAGTGGGTGATCAACACCCACCTCCACTTCGACCACGGGGGCGGGAACACGCGCAAGGCGGGCGACGGCCCCCCGGCGCTCGCCTTCCCCAACGCGACCTACGTGGTGCAGAAGGGCGAGCTGGACATGGCGTCCCACCCCAACGAGCGCACCCGCGCCAACTACCTGGCCCCGAACTTCGCGCCGGTCGCGGCCGCGACGAAGTTCCGCCTGGCGACGGGCGAGCAGGCGCTGCTGCCCGGCATCCATCTCCTGCTCACGCCCGGTCACACGCCGGCCCACCAGTCGGTGCTGGTCGCGAGCGGCGGCGAGAGCGCCTGCTACCTCGGCGACCTGGTGCCGATGGCCGCGCACCTGCCGCCGGCGTGGACCATGGGCTTCGACCTCGAGCCCATGGTGACCATCGAGACCAAGAAGCGGCTGCTGGCGCGGGCGGCGCGGGAGCACTGGCAGCTGGTCTTCGAGCACGACCCGGCCGTCGCGCGGGCCCGGGTGGCGGAAGACGCGGAGCACGGCTACGCGCCGGAACCGGTTGACGCGGTGCGGGTTGCGCCCTAGCTTTCGGCCGCAACGGCAAGCAGGAGCCGGTGGCTCCTCACCCTCCGACCCCCGGTATCGGGTGGTGGAATCGGGTTCTCGCTCGGACGCAGCCGCTCCCCGCGTCGGGGGCGGCATCGTGGCGGACTCCGGAGGGCCCGGGAGTCCGTTTCGCTTTTTCTGACCCTGGAACGGGAGGCGGCGACCCATTTTCGAAAAGCCAACGCCGGACAGCAAGAATCGCGTACGCATCAACCGCATGATCCGCATCAGCCCGGTGCGGGTGATCGCCCCCGACGGCGCGCAGCTGGGGATCATGGCGGTCGACGAGGCCCTGTCCGCGGCGGTTGCCCGCGGGCTCGACCTGGTCGAGGTAGCTCCGACGGCGCGGCCCCCGGTGTGCCGCATCATGGACTACGGGAAGTTCAAGTTCGAGCAGGCCAAGGCCGCGCGGGCGGCCAAGAAGAAGCAGCACTCGATCCAGCTGAAGGAGATCAAGTTCCGTCCCGGCATCGACGATCACGACTTCGAGTTCAAGTGCCGGCACGCGAAGCAGTTTCTGACGGAAGGCAACAAGGTGAAGGTGACGATGATGTTCCGGGGGCGGCAGATGGCGCACCCCGAGCTGGGCCGGGAGGTGCTCGACCGCGTCGCGGAGATCCTGGGCGACGTGGGCAAGATGGAGCAGGAGGCCAAGCTCGAGGGCCGGAACATGACGATGCTGATGACCCCGAAGTGACAGGAGTCGCGCGGTGAAGAAGAAGACCAACAAGGCGGCGGCCAAGCGGTTCAAGCTCACGGGCTCGGGCCGGGTGCGGCGCCGCAAGGCGTACAAGAGTCACATCCTGACCAAGAAATCGGCCAAGCGGAAGCGGCACCTGCGCAAGGCCGCGATGGCCTCGCACGCCGACGAGCGGCGTCTCCGGGGCCTTCTCACGACGTAGGAGAGTTCGACCATGCCTCGCGTCAAGAGCAACGTCGTGCGCCTGAAGCGCAAGAACAAGATCATGAAGGAAGCGCGCGGCGCCCGTGGCGGCCGGAGCAAGCTGTGGAAGGCCGCCAAGGAGACCGTCGAGCGCGGGTGGGCGTACGCGTACCGGGACCGGAAGCAGAAGAAGCGGCAGTTCCGTCGCCTGTGGATCACGCGTATCAACGCCGCGGCCCGCGAGCACGACCTGTCGTACAACGTCTTCATGAGCGGGCTGAAGCGGGCCGGCGTGGAGATCAACCGCAAGGTGCTCGCCGACCTGGCCATCAAGGATCCGGCGGCGTTCGCCAAGCTCACGGAGCTGGCCAAGACGCACGAGTAGCCGGTGAGCGACCAGGCGGCGGACCTCGTCGCCGCGCTCGCCGGCCTCCGGGCGGAGGCGGAGGAGCAGATCCGGGCCGCCTCGCCCGCGGACGGCGACGCGCTGCAGCGGCTCAGGACGGAGTTCCTGGGCCGCAAGGCGGGGCGTGTGACGGCCATTCTCAAGGCGCTGCCCGCGCTCCCGCCCGAGGCGCGCCGCGCGGTGGGGCAGGCGGCCAACGAGACCAAGGCCGCGGTCGAGCAGTGGCTCGCCGACGCCGAAGCCGCGCGCGCCGCCGCGCCGCCGGCGGCCGCCGACCTCACGATGCCCGCGCGCGCCGTGTGGCGCGGGTCCCTGCACCCCGTCAGCCTCGTCGCCGCCGAGATCTGCGAGATCTTCCACGAGCTGGGCTTCACCCGCGCCGTCGGGCCCGAGGCCGAGACCGAGCGCAACAACTTCACCGCGCTCAACTTCCCGCCGGGGCACCCCGCCCTCGACATGCAGCCCACGTTCTACCTCGGCGCCGGGACGCTGCTGAGGAGCCACACCTCGCCGGTCCAGATCCGCGTGATGGAGGCGTACCGGCCCCCGATCCGCGTCACGATTCCGGGCCGCTGCTACCGCCGCGACCCGTTCGACGCGTCGCACGCGCCGGTGTTCACGCAGGTCGAGGGCCTGTGCGTGGACGAGGGCATCAGCTTCGTGGACCTCAAGGCCGCCATCACGTTCTTCGCCGGGCGCTTCTTCGCCCGCGGGGTGAAGGTGCGCTTCCGCCCGTCGTTCTTCCCGTTCACGGAGCCCTCCGCCGAGGTGGACGTCGAGTGCCAGCTGTGCCACGGCGCCGGGTGCCCGGCGTGCAAGGGCACGGGGTGGATGGAGATCCTCGGCTGCGGCATGGTGGATCCCGCGGTGTTCGACGCCGTGGGCGTGGACGCCGAGCGCTACACCGGCTGGGCCTTCGGCATGGGGCTCGACCGGGCGGCCATGGTGCGCTACGGCATCCCCGACATCCGGATGCTGTTCGACGGCGACGTGCGGCTGCACCGCCAGTTCGTGGACGCCACGTGAAGGCCTCGCTGCGCTGGATCGCCGATCTGCTCGGGTCCCCGCTGGAGCCGCGGGACGCCCTGCAGCGGCTGCCGATGCTCGGCGTTCCGGTGGACGGCGTGGAGCCGCTGCACCAGGACCTGGCGGGCGTCGTGGTGGCCGAGGTCCTCGAGGTCGCGCGCCATCCCAACGCCGACCGCCTGTCGCTGTGCAAGGTCAACGCGGGCGGCCCGGTCCTGTCGGTGGTGTGCGGCGCGAAGAACGTCACGGCGGGCAAGCGCTACCCGTTCGCGGCGGTGGGCACGACGCTTCCCGGCGGCGTGGTGCTCGAGCGCCGGAAGATCCGCGGCGAATACTCCGAGGGCATGCTCTGCTCGGCCCGCGAGCTGCACCTGGGCGAGGAGCACGAGGGCATCCTCGAGCTGGACACGGCGGCCGCGCCCGGCACGCCGTTCCTCGACGCGGTGCCGGTCGCCGACACGCGCCTGGAGCTGGACGTCACGCCCAACCGGCCGGACCTGCTCTCGCACCAGGGCCTGGCGCGGGACCTGGGCGCGGTGCTCGGCAAGGGGGTCAAGCTGCCGGCGTTCCTGGACGCCGCCGCGCCACGCCCGCCGCGCGCCGCGCGCGCGGCCGGCGCGGAGGGAACGACGGCCGGCGTGCGGATCGCGATCGAGGACCCCGAGGGCTGTCCGCGGTTCACCGCGGCGGTGCTGCGCGGCGTCGCCATCCGGCCCTCGCCTCCGTGGCTGCGGATGCGGCTCGAGGCGGCTGGCGTGCGCTCGATCAACAACGTGGTGGATGCGACCAACTACATCCTCCTCGAGGTCGGCCAGCCGATGCACGCGTACGACCTGGCCAAGGTGGCCGGGCCGGCCCTCGTGGCGCGCCGCGCGCGCCCCGGGGAGGCGCTCGTGACCCTCGACGGCGTGCGCCGGCCCCTGACGCCGGCGATGACCGTCATCGCCGACGCGGACGGCGCCCAGGGCGTGGGCGGCGTGATGGGCGGCGCGGCCAGCGAGGTCTCCGCGGGCACCACCGACGTGCTGCTGGAGTGCGCCTACTTCGCGCCGCGGCGGATCCGCGCCACGCGCACCGCGCTGGGGATGTCCACCGAGGCGAGCCACCGCTACGAGCGCGGCGTCGATCCGGAGGCGCTGCCCGATCACCTGGCACGCGCGCTGGAGCTGCTGACCGCCGTGGCGGGTGGGGCCGTCGAGGGCACGCCCGTGGACGTGTACCCGGCGCCCATACCCGCGACCACGATCTTCCTGCGCGACCGGCGGGTGGCGCACCTGCTCGGCGTGGAGGTGTCCCGGGCCGAGATCGAGCGCGTGCTGACCGCGCTGGGTTGCGTCGTGGGCCCGAAGGGCGATCGGCTGGCGGTCCAGGTGCCGACGTACCGGCCCGATCTCACCCGCGAGGTGGATCTCATCGAGGAGGTCGCCCGCATCGTCGGCTACGACCGCTTCCCCGACGAGATGCGGCCGCAGCGGCCCGGCGTCGTGCCCGACGCGCCCTCCGAGCGCCTTGCCGACCGCCTGCGGCGCGCGCTCGCCGCGCTCGGCCTGCACGAAGTGATCGTCTCGCCCTTCGGAGCCCGGCAGGACGAGCGCGCCGTGGAGCTGCTGAACCCGCTCAGCCAGGAGGAGGCCTTCCTGCGCACGGCGCTGCTGCCCGGCCTGGCGCGGCGGGTCGAGCACAACTGGCGGATGCGCCAGCGCGACGTGCGGCTGTTCGAGGTCGGCACCGTGTTCGCCCGGCAGGGCGGCGGGCTGCCGGCGGAGGAGACGCACGTCGCGGCGGTGCTCTCGGGCGCGGCCCGTCCGCCGCACTGGAGCGACGCGGCCCCCCCCGAGGCGGGGCTGTTCGACGCCCGGAGTGTGCTCGAGACCGTGCTCGCGCTCGGGAATCCCGGCGCTCCGGTCGCCGCCGTCGGGGACGCGCTGGTTGCGAAAGCGGCGGACGGCCGGCAGGTTGGCTGGGCGGGGGAGGTCGCGGCCGACCGGCCCGCCTGGGCCGCCCGCGTGTTCGGGGTGGAGATCGTGGTGAGCGGCGCGGAGCCCGCCACGGTGCGCTTCCAGCCGCTGCCGCCGTGGCCGGCCGTGGAGCAGGACGTGGCGCTGGTGCTGCCGGATCACGTTCCGGCGGCGGACGTGGAAGCCTCGCTGCGCGCGGGCGCGGGCCCGCTGCTCGAGAGGCTGTGGCCGTTCGACGAGTACCGCGGCGCCCCGCTCGCCGCGGGCACGCGCAGCGTCGCGTGGCGACTGGTGTTCCGCGCATCCGACCGCACCCTGCGCGAGGCGGAAGTGGAGCAGGCGCTCGCCGGCGCGCTGGCGGAAGTGGAGAAGCGACATGGCGTACGCAGGCGACAGGCCTGACCTGGAAGCGCTGCACGAGCTCGAGGAGGTGCTGCACCACCTCGCCGAGGAGCTGGCGACGTGGCGCCGGCGCGCGCTGACGGCCGAGGCGAAGGTCGCCGAGCAGGTCCGCTCCGGCGAGGGCGGCGACGGGCCGCTGCTGCGCCTGCGCGAGCTGGAGGAGGAGAACGTCGGCCTGGCGCAGCGCCTCGACGCCGCGCGCGCGGAGCTGGGGGCGCTGGTCGGCCGGCTGGGATTCCTCGAGGAACAGGCCCTGGCCGAGGCCAGGGGCGAGACGGCGAAAGCATGAAGAAGCACGCGGTGCGCGTGACCATCGTGGACGAGGAGTTCACCGTGCGCTCGGAGCTGGATCCCGAGTACACGCGGGAAGTGGCGTCGCACGTGGACGGGGCGATCCGCCGGGTGCTCGCCTCGGGCCCGATCGTCGAGAGCCACAAGGCCGCCATCCTGGCCGCGCTGGCCATCACCGACGAGCTGTTCCAGTCCCGGCGCCAGCAGGAGGAGCTGGCGCAGCGGCTCAAGCAGCTGTCGGGGGAGCTGGCGCGGCTGCTCCCGCCCCAGAAGCGGCAGAGCGTGGGCGGGTGAGCTTGTCCCAAGCGCCGTTGCGGTCGTAAGTTAGCAAGGCTGGCAACGAACTTCGCAATCACTCGAGGCGGGCGACCGCCGGAGTGGTCATATGACAATGGATTTTAGCTTCGCCGACCTCCTCGTCGCCATCGGCGCCACGGGGACGGCGGCGGGGTTGGCATTTTTCTTCGTCGGGCGGTGGGTGGAGCGGCGGATCGCGGCCAGGGCCAAGGCCACCGCGGAAGCCCTCGCCGACCGCATCCTCGCGGACGCGCGGCGCGACGCCGAGGCGTTCCGCTCCTCGTTGGTCGTCTCCGGCAAGGAAGAACTGGAGAAGGCGCGGGAGGCGTGGGAGGCCGAGGTCGGCCGCCGGCGCGAGGAGATCGACCGCATCGAGCGGCGGCTCGAGGAGCGCGAAGACGTCCTCGAGAAGAAGCTGCAGCTGCTGGAGCGCCGCGACCGGGAGCTGGAGGCGCGCCAGGGGGACGTCGCGGCCGCGCAGAAGAAGGTGGCCGCCCTGGACGCCGAGGCGCAGGCCCTCGTGGCCGAGCGCAAGCGGCGCCTCGAGGCGGTGGCGGGGCTGTCGGCCGCCGACGCCAAGCGGGAGCTGGTGCGGTCCATCGAGGAGGAGGCCAAGGCCGACGCCGCGGCCCTGGTGCGCAACGCCAAGGACCAGGCCAAGCGGGAGGCGGACCGCGAGGGGCGCAAGATCATCGCCCTGGCCATCCAGCGCATCGCGGCCGACCACACGGCCGAGAGCACGGTGTCGGCGGTCGTGCTGCCCAACGACGAGATGAAGGGGCGGATCATCGGGCGCGAGGGCCGGAACATCCGCGCGTTCGAGACGGCGACCGGGGTGGACGTGGTGATCGACGACACGCCCGACACCGTCATCGTCTCCTGCTTCGACCCGATCCGTCGCGAGGTCGCGCGGCTGGCCCTGGAGCGGCTCATCACCGACGGCCGCATCCACCCGGGGCGCATCGAGGAGGTCGTCAAGAGCGCGCAGGCGGACGTGGACCGTCAGATCCACGAGGCGGGCGAGCAGGCGGCGTACGAGGTGGGAGTGCACGGCCTGCACCCGGAGATCATCAAGCTCGTGGGCCGGATGAAGTTCCGGACGTCCTACGGGCAGAACATGCTCAAGCACTCGAAGGAAGTGGCGTGGCTGGCGGGCATCATGGCGGCCGAGCTGAAGCTCGACGTCGCGCTCGCCAAGCGCGGCGCGCTGCTGCACGACATCGGCAAGGTGCTCACGCACGAGAGCGAGGGCACGCACGTGCAGCTGGGCGTCGAGGTCGCCACGAAGTACGGCGAGCCGCCGGTCGTCATCAACTGCATCGCGGCCCACCACGACGACGTGCCGCACGAGACGCCCATCTCCGTGATCGTCCAGGCGGCCGACGCCGTTTCCGGCTCGCGGCCCGGGGCGCGGCGCGAGGCGTTCGAGAGCTACGTCAAGCGCCTGACGGCGCTCGAGGCGATCGCCAGCGGGTTCCCCGGCGTGGAGAAGGTGTTCGCGATCCAGGCGGGCCGGGAGATCCGGGTCATGGTCACGCCCGACGTGGTGGACGACCACAAGGCCGCCGGGCTGGCCGAGGAGATGGCGCGCAAGATCGAGAACGAGCTCCAATACCCGGGCCAGATCAGGGTCGTCGTCATCCGCGAGACGCGAGCGGTGGATTTTGCCAAGTGAGACAGGTGATACGGGTGAGAGGTGAGGCGTAAGAGGTGAGAAGGATAGGTGAGAGGTGAGAAGGATGGGTGAGAGGTGAGAGGACGAAGTGAGAGGGCGAGCGGCGGCCTCTCACGCCCCTCGACCTCTCACTTCTCACGTAATCGTCTCACGCCTCACGCCTCACCTCCCACGTTTCAGTCCGAGGAGAGCCTGTGACCGCCAAGATCATCGACGGTACGCGGATCGGGAAGGAGATCCGCGAAGAGCTGAAGGCCGAGGTCGCCGCCCTCAGGGCCCGGGGCATCGTGCCCGGTCTCACCGTCGTCCTGGTGGGCGAGGACCCCGCCAGCCAGGTGTACGTGCGGATGAAGGGGAAGGCGGCCGACGAGCTGGGGATGAAGTCGGACACCATCCGCCTCCCGCCCGACACGCCCGAGGCAGAGCTGCTGGCGCTGCTGGACCGCCTCAACGCCGACCGCGCGGTGCACGGCATCCTCGTGCAGCTGCCGCTCCCGGGCCGCATGGACTCCGGCAAGGTGCTGCTCGGCATGTCTCCCGAGAAGGACGTGGACGGCTTCCACCCGGTCAATGTGGGCAAGCTGGTGATCGGCGACCGGACGGCCTTCAGGCCGTGCACGCCCGCGGGGGTGCAGGAGCTGCTGATCCGGAGCGGCGCCGACCCCGACGGCAAGCACGTGGTGGTGGTGGGGCGGTCGCTGATCGTGGGCCGGCCGGTGGCCAACATCCTGATGCAGAAGGCCAGGGGGGCCAACGCCACGGTCACGGTCGCGCACACCGGGACGCGCGACCTGCCGTCCATCACGCGCCAGGGCGAGATCCTGGTCGTCGCGGCGGGGCGGCCCGAGGTGATCACCGGCGACATGATCCGGCCGGGGGCGGTGGTGATCGACGTCGGCGTCAACCGCGTCGCCGACGCCACGGCGAAGAGCGGGCATCGCCTGGTGGGCGACGTCAATTTCCGCGAGGCCGTCGAGGTCGCGAGCATGATCACCCCCGTGCCGGGCGGCGTCGGGCCGCTCACCATCGCGCTGCTGATGCGCAACACGGTGCAGGCGGCGCGCCAGGCGGCGTGACGCTCCCGCTGCCGCTCGACCAGGAGCCGCGCGAGCGGCCGCTCACCGTCGTGGAGGTGGTGGAGGCGGCGAAGCGCGTCGTCGAGCACGCCTTCCCGCCGCTGTGGGTCGAGGGAGAGATCTCCAACTTCAAGACGTATCCCTCCGGCCACTGGTATTTCTCCCTCAAGGACCCGTCGGCGCAGCTGCGCTGCGTGATGTGGCGCAGCGATGCGCGCCGCGTTCCGGCGACGCCGGAGGACGGCCTCCGGGTGTTCGCCCGCGGCGAGCTGTCGGTGGGGACCAAGCGCGGCGAGCTGCAGCTGGTGGTGCGCCAGCTCCTGGCGACCACCGAGGGGGGCTTCTACGCCATCGCCCTGGCCCGCGCCCGGGCGGCGCTGGAGAAGGACGGCCTGCTCGATCCGGCGCGCAAGCGCGCGCTGCCGCCCTTTCCGCGGGTGCTCGGCGTCGTCACCAGCCCCGAGGGCGCGGTGTGGCACGACATCGTGGCGGTGGTCGCGCAGCGCTGGCCCGGCATCGATCTGGTCCTGGTCGGCGCGCGGGTGCAGGGCGACGGGGCGGTGGACGACCTGTGCCGCGCGCTGGCGCTGGCGAACCGCCTGCCCTCGCTCGACCTGCTGATCGTGGGGCGCGGGGGCGGGTCGCAGGAAGACCTGTGGGCGTTCAACGACGAGCGCGTCGCGCGCGCCGTCGCGGCCTCGCGCGTGCCGACCATCGCGGCGGTGGGACACGAGACCGACGTGACGCTCACGGACCTGGTGGCCGACGTGCGCGCGCCCACCCCGTCGGCGGCGGCCGAGCAGGCCGTGCCGGACCGGGCCGCGCTGCGCCGCCGCGTGGACGCGCTCTCGGCCGGCCTCGGCTCGGCGGTGATCCGCCGGCTCGAAGTGGCGGAGGAGCGCCTGCGGCACGCCGCGACCCGCCTGGGAAGCGCGGTGGACCGCCGCCTGGCGGCCGCCGCCGACCGGCTGCGGCGGCACGGCGCACGGATGGCGGTGGCCTGCGAGTCCCGGCGGGCGGCGCGGCAGGCGGACCTGGCGCGGCTGGCGGCCTCGCTCGACGCGCTCTCGCCGCTCAAGGTCCTGGATCGCGGCTACGCCGTGGCGCGCGATGCGGACGGCCGCGTGCTCCGCCGGGTGGCGGAGTTCCCGGCGGGTCGCGCGTTCCGCCTGCGAGTGACCGACGGCGAGGTGCCCGCGCGGGCGGAGGAGGGACGATGAGCGGTGCGGTGAAGGGCGGGGACGCCGGGCGCCCGTCGCTGGAGCAGGACCTCGGGCGCCTCGACGCCATTGTGCGGGCGCTCGAGACGGAGGACGTGGATCTGGACCGCGCGCTGGCGCTGTTCGAGGAAGGCGTGGAGCGCCTCCGCACCGCCCGCGAGCGGCTCGAAGAGGCGGGGCTGCGGCTCAGGCAGCTGCGGGAAGCCGCGGACGGCGGAGTCCGGGTTGACGACCTCGAGCGCTGAGGCCGGCGAGCCGGTCGCCGCGTTCCTCGCTCGCGCCCGCGACGCGACCGACCAGGCGCTGGAGCGGGCCCTCGGCGAGATCCTGTCCGACGTGGCGCCGGGGCTGGGCGCCGCCGTTCGCTACGCCGTCCTGGGGTCGGGCAAGCGGTTCCGGCCGGCGCTGGTGATGGCGGGCTACGAGACCGCCGGCGGCTCCGACCCGGCCGTGGCCGACCTCGCCGCCGCGGTCGAGATCGTCCACGCGTATTCGCTCGTCCACGACGACCTGCCGTGCATGGACAACGACGACCTCAGGCGCGGCCGGCCGACCGTGCACCGCGCCTTCGACCTGACGACGGCGACGGTGGCGGGCTTCGCCATGGTGCCGGTGGCCGCGGCCGCGGTGGCCCGCGGCGCGAAGCTGCTCGCGCTTCCGGATGCGGCAACTCGGGAGGTCCAGCTGCTGCTGTTCCGCGCGGCGGGCGCGGGCGGGATGATCGGCGGACAGGTGCTCGACCTGGACGCGCCGGGCCAGGCGCCCTCGCGCGAGAGCATGACCGCCATCGACGTTCGCAAGACCGGCGCCCTGATCGCCGCCTCGGTGGAGATCGGCGCGGTCGCCGCCGGCGCGCCCGCCGCGGTCCGGGCCGCGTACCGCGCCTACGGCGACGCCGTGGGACTGGCCTTCCAGATCGCCGACGACGTGCTCGACGTGACGGCCACGTCCGAGCAGCTGGGCAAGACGCCCGGCAAGGACGCCAAGCTCGGCAAGCCCACCTTCCCCATGCTGCTCGGCGTGGCCGCCGCGCAGCGGGAGGCGGAGGAGCTGGCGGAGCGCGCGGTGGCCCACCTCGCCGCCGCGCGAGTATCTTCACCGCTCCTGGCGTCGCTGGCGAGGTTCGTCGTGGCAAGGAGAAGCTAGACGATGGCGCTGCTCGATGGCATCCACGGTCTCGACGACGTCAAGCGCGTCCCGCGCGAGCGGCTCCCGGAATTGTGCGCCGAGATCCGCCAGCGCCTCATCGAAGTCGTCTCGAGCACCGGCGGCCACATCGGCGCCAGCCTCGGCGTGGTGGAGCTGGCCGCCGCCATCGCCGTCGTGTTCGACTCGCCCACCGACAAGGTGGTGTGGGACGTCGGCCACCAGGCGTACACCTGGAAGCTCCTGACCGGCCGCAACGACCGGCTGCCCACGCTGCGCCAGCAGGGCGGCATCTCCGGCTTCCTGCGGCGCGACGAGAGCCCGCACGACCAGTTCGGCGCGGGCCACGCCGGCACCGCGATGTCCGCCGCCTTCGGGATGGCGGTCGCGCGCGACCTGAAGGGCGAGCAGCACCAGGTCGTGGCCGTCGTCGGCGACGGCGCGATGACCTGCGGCCTGTCCTACGAGGGCCTCAACAACGCGGGCCACTCCGGCCGCGACCTCATCGTCGTCCTCAACGACAACGGCATGTCCATCGCGCCCAACGTCGGCGCGATGAGCCGCTACCTGGCCAACGTGGCCACCAATCCGCTCTACAACCGGGTGCGGGAGGAGATGAAGCGCCTCGCCCAGCGGGTGGATGCAATGGTCGGCCACGGCGTGCAGGATTTCGCCAGGCGCGCGGAGGAGAGCCTCAAGAACTTGGTGCTCCCGGGCGTGCTCTTCCAGGAGCTGGGCCTGCGGTATTTCGGGCCGGTGGACGGCCACGACGTGCGCGCCCTGGTGGAGTCGCTCGAGAAGATCCGTCAGCTCAAGGGGCCGCGCCTGCTGCACGTGCTCACGCAGAAGGGCAAGGGGTTCCCGCTCGAGGAGCCCGATCGCGAGAAGTTCCACGCCCGGGCGCCGTACGATCCGGCCACGGGCGAGCTGAGGGTCGCGGCGGGGGGGCCGCCGCAGTGGACGAAGGTCTTCGGCGACGCCGTCGCGCAGCTCGGCGCCTTGCATCCCGAGCTGGTGGTCATCACCGCGGCGATGCCGTCCGGGACGGGCACGACCGTCTTCCAGAAGCAGTTTCCGGACCGGTTCTTCGACGTGGGCATCGCCGAGGGGCACGCCACGACGTTCGCCGCCGGCATGGCCACGCAGGGCCTGCGGCCGGTAGTGGCGATCTACTCGACGTTCCTGCAGCGGGCGTTCGACAACATCATCCACGACGTGGCCATCCAGAAGCTGCCGGTCATCTTCTGCCTCGACCGGGCGGGCATGGTGGGGGACGACGGGCAGACGCACATGGGCCTGTACGACATCGCCTACATGATGGCGGTGCCGGGGATGACGGTCACGGCGCCGAAGGACGGCACGGAGCTGGTGGGCCTGCTGCGCTGCGCGCTGGCGCACGCCGACGGGCCGTTCTCCATCCGCTACCCCCGCGACAAGGCACCCGCGGCGCCGCCGCCGGCGGCGGAGGTCCCGGCAGTGAAGTACGGGACGTGGGAGATGCTGCGGCGCGGCAAGGACGTGGCCCTGCTCGCCGTCGGCGCGATGTGCGCGCCGGCGCTGGAGGCGGCCCAGGCGCTGGCGGCGGACGGCCTCGACGTGTCGGTCGTCAACTGCAGGTTCCTCAAGCCGGTGGACGGGGCGATGCTCGACGCGCTCGCGCGCGACCACCGTGTCCTGCTCACCGTCGAGGACGGACTCGTGACCAACGGGTTCGGGGCGGCCCTGGCGGAGCGGATGGCGGAGACGCCTGGCGTCCGGGTCGTGGCGCACGGCGCGCCCGACCGGACCTACGAGCACGCGCCGCGGGCGCGGCAGCTCGAGGCGGTCGGCCTGTCGGCCGCGGGGATCGCGGCGCGGGTCCGCTCGCTCCACGCGGAGGAGGCGGCGCTGCCGTCATGAACGTCGGGCTGGTCGGGAACCGGCGCTACCAGGCGATGGACGAGGTCCTCGGCGCCCTCGCGGCCGAGGCTCCGAAGCTGGGGGTGCGCCTGTTCCTCGAGGCCAAGCTGGCCGGAGGGCCGGCGCGGCCGGCGGGGTCGGCGTCCGCAGGGCTCGAGGAGGCCGGGCTCGACGGCGCTTCGGTGGACATTCTGATGAGCCTCGGCGGCGACGGCACGCTCCTCCGGGGAGCACGCCTCGCCTGCCAGCGCGGCATCCCCATCCTCGGCGTCAATCTCGGCCGGGTCGGCTTCCTCGCGGCGGCGGGCCGCGGCGCGGCCGTGGAGACGCTGCGGCGCGTGGCGCGGGGCGAGTACACGCTCGACGCCCGCCTCGCGCTCTCGGTGCGGGTCGGCGACGGCCGGGCCGAGTGCCTGGCCGTGAACGACGTCGTGATCCACAAGGGCGGCATCGCGCGGATCATCCGCATCTCCGTCGCGGTGGACGGCGACGAGGTCGGCGTGTACTCGGGCGACGGCATCATCGTGGCGACGCCGACCGGCTCGACCGCGTATTCGATGTCGGCGGGAGGCCCCATCGTGACGCCCGGGGTGGACGCCCTGGTGATCACCGCCATCTGCCCCCACACCCTGGCCGTGCGGCCCCTGGTCGTGCCGGCGAGCGCCGCCCTGGTGCTCAAGGTGCTCGACCCGGTGCCCGCGCCCGAGGAGCTGCTGGTGTCCATCGACGGCCAGGTGGCGGCGCGGCTCGCGCCGCAGCAGGAGGTGACGGTCGTGCGGGCCTCGCGTCCCGTGCTCCTCGCGCGCGCCGACGCCGACTCGTTCTTCGTCCGCCTCCGGCAAAAGCTGCAGTGGGGTGACCTCACCGACCGCCAGGGCTGAGCACCGGACCTCGCCGCGATGCGTCTTCATCACCTCATCACCCCATCACCGCATCACCTCATCACCTCCCCGTGGGCGGGGCGGCGTGGGGCCGCGCCGTGCTGACCGAGCTTCGCGTCCGTGACGTGGCCGTGATCGCCGATGCCCGCCTCGAGCTGGGGCCCGGCCTCAACGTCCTGACCGGCGAGACGGGGGCGGGAAAGTCCATGCTCGTGGACGCGCTGGCTCTGCTCCTGGGCGAGCGCGCCACGGCCGACCTGGTGCGCACCGGCGCCGAGCGCGCGTCGGTCGAGGGCGCCTTCGACCTCGCCGGGCGCGCCGACCTCCGGGCGCCGCTGGCGGAATCCGGCGTCGAGCCCGAGGACGGCCGGCTGGTGCTGAAGCGCGAGGTCCAGGTGTCGGGGCGGAGCCGGGCGTGGGCCAACGGCAGCCCGGTGACCGTCGGCGTGCTGGCGGCGATCGGGCGGAAGCTGGTGGACCTGCACGGCCAGCACGAGACCCAGTCGCTGCTGCAGCCGGAGGCGCAGCGCGACATCCTGGACGCCTTCGCGGAGACGGGGCCGGCGGCCGCGGCGGCGCGCGAGGCGTGGGAGGCGTGCGAGCGGCTCGCCGCCGACCAGCGCGCGCTCGAGGCGCGGAAGGGCGAGGCGCGCAAGCGGGCCGACTACCTGCGCCACGTCGCCGAGGAAATCGAGCGCGCCAAGCCCAGGGCGGGCGAGCTGGAGCAGGTCGAGGCCGAGGTCCGCCGCCTGGGCCACGCCGAGGAGCTGGGGCGGATGGCCGGGGAGCTGGGGCAGCTCCTCGACGGCGACGATCGCGCGGCGAGCGCCGCGCTGGGGCACGCCGCCCGGCTGGTGGCGGCGCTGGAGCGCATCGACCCGGCGGGCGCGGCCGGCTGGCGCGAGATGCTCGAGGCCGCGTCGCTCAACGTCGGCGAGATGGCCCGCGCGGTCGAGGGCTACCGCGGGGGCGTGGATCTCGATCCGGCGCGCCTCGCCGCGGCCGAGCGGCGGCGCGACGTGCTGTTCCGCCTCGAGCAGAAGTACGGCCCGGGGTTGGGGCGCGTGCTGGAGGCCGGCGCGGAGGCCCGGCGCGAGCTGGGCCTGCTCGATACGGCCGACACCGACCTGGCCGCGCTCGCGCGGCGGCTCGAGGAGGCGCGCACCGTGCTCGGCGAGCGCTGCCGCACGCTCACCGCCGGCCGCACGGCCGCGGCGAAAAAGCTGGCGAAGGCGGTCACCGGACGGCTGGGCACGCTCGGCATGCCGGACGGCAAGTTCCGGGTGGCGCTGGTGCCGCTCGAAACGCCCACGCGCGGCGGGGCCGAGACGGTCGAATTCATGGTCCAGCTGAACCCCGGCCTGGACGAGCGCCCCCTCGCGCGCGCGGCCTCGGGCGGGGAGCTGTCGCGCATCATGCTGGCCCTGAAGGGCGAGCTGGCGCGGCACGACGCGGTGCCCACGCTGGTGTTCGACGAAGTGGACCAGGGCGTGGGGGGCCACGTCGCGGGCCGGGTGGCGGAGTCGTTGAGCGGCGTCGCGATCCGCGCACCAGGTCATCGTCATCACCCACCTGCCGCAGGTCGCCGCGGCGGGAACGCACCACCTCGTGGTGGCCAAGGCGTCCAGCGGCGGCACGGCGCAGGCGGACGTGCGCGTCGTGGACGGGGACGAGCGGGTGGAAGAGATCGCGAGGATGCTGGGCGCGGAGACGTCGCCGGCCACGGCGCGGCGCCATGCCCAGGAGCTCCTGAAGCGGGAAGCTCCTGCGGTGAAGTAACGGACGGTCCGGCCTACCGAGGGCCGGGCGCGGCCTTCCCGAAGAGATTCACGTACGCCCGCAGCGTCATCCGGAACTCGCTCAGCTGCGGCACCCGCCCCATGCGGCCCCAGATGGTGTTCTCGTAGCTCACCGTGAGCGCGTAGGGGAGCGACGCCAGCCCCTTGGCGAAGCGATCCACCGTGGAGAAGGTCACCCCGGCGCCGATCCGCATCCACTGCATCGCCGTGCCCTCGTCGAGGACGCTGGCGGGGAGCCCCGTCGCGACCGAATCGGCCGGCACGACGTAGCTGTGCTTCGTGGCGCCCTGCGAAAAGAAGCGGTACAGGATGCGCACCGAGAACGCGTCGTCGAGCATCCACACGGGATCGAGATCGAGCCCGACGTAGGATCCCGGCGTCCGCTTGATGGTCGCGACCTGCGCGATGGGCGCGAACGGCAGATCGGGCGGGGTGACGCGCATCGGGATCTGGTCGGGCGAGCCGCCCCCGACCCTGGCGACGGCGTGGACGAGGAAGTGAGCGGCGAAGGCGATGTCGTTCGCGAGGGCGACGTCGAGGCCGAACTGGTGCGTGCCGGTGCCGAGGTCCGTGAAGTTGTAGGCCGACGGTGCGGTGCCGGTCGGGAAACGCGTGGTCACGACCAGCTGGCCGCGGTACCCGGAGCCGTCGGCGAGCTGGTAGGTGAGATGGGCGGTGACGTCGCCGAGCCCGGTCCGCACCACGGTGCCGAACGTGTCGGACTGCACGGGCAGGTTGGGGTCCGAGAAGAACTGCTCGAGCGAGTCTCGCGTCAGCACGCTGGTGCTTTCCGGGAGGGCGAGCCCCGCCGTCAACGGCGGCAGCGAGTCGCCGCTGCCGAGGTACTGCGCGGCGAGCTGCGCGTAGGTGGACTCCGCGCTGGCGAGCCGGCCCGTGATCCCCACGGCGGCCGCCGTGCCCCCGCGCGGCAGGAAGGGCAGGGCGCTGACCGCGAGGAGCGGCTGCAGGCTGGCCAGCAGCGCCTGGGCCTGGGCACGCAACGCCGCCGGGCCGCTGGTGGCCTGCGTCTGGAGGGCCGCCAGGGCCGCGTTCATCTGCGCCTTGAAGGCCGCGTCCACGGTCGGATTCACCAGGCCGGGGTTCCAGGACACGTTGCCCGGCTTGGTCGAGTCGGTCGTGAAGCCGACGTCCACGCGGCTGCGGACGATGGGCACGCTCACGCCGATGGCGATGCGCTTGGTCAGGCCGAGCTCGAAGCCGATGGGTATGGTGCGGATGCTCGACGTGAGCGCCACGGAGGTCGCGCCCAGGTCGAGCGAGAACGAGCCCACGCCCGACGCCGTTCGGATCTGGCTCTGGGCGGGCGCGAGGAACGGGAGCGACGCGACGCCGAAGGAATCGGACGCGTAGGCGGCGCTCAGCGGCACCAGCGTGCCCGGCGACGCCGGGTCGAAGTAGTGGTCGTAGCTGAGCCAGGTCGGGTCGATGTCGATGCGCAGCTGGCCCGGGCGGACCGGAACGGCGAATTCGGCCTGCGCCGCGAGAGAGCCGGGGAGGATGGCGCTGGAGGCGATGCCCAGGGCGAGGAGGAGCCTGGCGGGACGCGGCATGTCTGGGCGTCTAGTCTAGTTGGTCGCGCGCCGGGAGTCGAGGGCTCGGCGGGCGGAAACGCATCGGGCGGTCACCCGGAGGTGGCCGCCCGATGTCGCCGTCGACGGTGAGCGCCGGCGTCAGGGAGGCGTCAGCGTCGCACCGTACTTGGCGTCGATGGCGCCGACGAACAGGTCGGCGATGAGTTTGTGCGCCGCGCTCGCGGGATGGAACCCGTCGAGCGAGATGAAGGTCCCGAACAGCTTGGGCGGGTTCGTGAAGTTCGGGATCGGCGGGATGGAATCCGCCGCGACCAGAACCGAGAGCGCGCTGTCCAGGTTTACGAGCGGCCACCCGTGCGCCGTAGCCACGCTGGCGATCGTCGAGTCGAACGACTCCACGCGCTGTGAGATGACGCGGAACGCCAGCTTCGACACCAGGGGCCCCACCGGGGTCGCGGCGGCCCCGATCGTCGCCGTGGCGGCGCCGCAGTTGAGGGTGGCTCCGCCGCCCGCGACGCCGGCGGCCAGGGTCTGGACGATCGCGCCCGTGGCCGGGAGCCCGACGCCCATGCTGTCGCCGACCCCGCCGAAGGCGGAGGGCGCGCACGAGGCGTTGACCGTGAACAGCGGCGAGTTGAACGGCGGCGTGGCGGGAATGCCCGGGCACGCGCCGCTGTTGAGGCAGAAGAACACCTGGCCCTTGGTGAGGAACGGGATGTTGTCCACGTTCGGCACGTTGGCCAGGACGACCCTCGCGCCCGTCGCCACGAGGGCGGCGGCCAGCGAGTCGTACTGGCGGTTGAAGACGGCGAGCGGCGTCAATTCCGTCGTGTCGCCGCTGGTGGCCGCGTGCAACGCGTCGTTGGCGCCCAGCTCGACCGTCACGAAGGTCGGGTTGGCCTCCTGCAGGATCGCCAGAGGGCTCCGCCCGCCCGTGATGAACTGCGCCGCGGGCAGGTAGTCGGTCCTCGGATCCGGGACGCTGAGGATGTTGAGCGCCTGGCCGACCTTCATGCTCGGTACGCCGAGGTTGTTGTACCAGTTCTGCCGCGGCGGCTCCTTGGTCGGATTGATCAGGGCGCAGAGCGTGGAGCCCCCCGCGCTGTCGTTGACGCCGCCCACCCGGTCCCCGGTGAGGGGATTCGTGTACGGGGGCGGGCAGCCCGGCGCGTTGAAGCCGGGGTAGAACCAGTTCGCGTTGGGCGTGAGCCCCATCGCCTGCGCGAGCAGGTAGGGGTAGGCGGCCCGCTGCGTGCTGTCGTCGAGCCCGGCCGACTGGACGCCGGCGCTGATGCTCGTGCCGATCGCGATGTAGCTGGCGAACATCGCGCCGCCGGAGGGCGTGGCCTTGGGGCCTATCGTCTGGTTGTCCAGGCAACCGGCGGCGAGCGCCGCCAGCGCGACAACGGCGACTCTGGAACGGACCATATCGCGTGGCTCCATGGGTTAGAACCCCAGCGCCAGGCTGGCGCCGAACAGGTTCGCCTTGAAACTGTAGAGGCCGGTGTTCAAGAGCGGCGTCGGCGCTACGCCCGTGGGAGGATCCACGAGGCGGCCGCGCCGGTCCTGCTGCTGGAGATACTGGTACGCCAGGTCGAGCCGGAGCTGTGGCATCAGCTTGATGCCGACGCCCACCGTGCCCTCCCACCGGTTCCCCTCGGGCAGGAGCGGCGTGACCGACTGGTCGGGCGAGGCGCCGTTGTGGCGCAGGCCGCCGAGGCGGATCGCCAGCGTGTGCGTCGCCTGCCAGTCGAGGCCGGCGCGGAAGGCGTCGGTGTTACCGTAGCTCTCCGGCGACGAGATCGAGGGCGCGACCGCCAGGTTGAGGTCCAGCGACTGGAACGACGACCAGTTGGTGTGCTGCCAGTCGGCCATCACGCTCAGGTTGTCGAGCACCTTGTACGCCACGCCGGCCACGACCTGCCAGGGCATGGTGATGGACGTGCTCGCGCTCTGGTTCGACAGCGGTCCGCCCGCCGCGAAGCCGAGCTTCAGCACCGAGTCCAGCGGCGTGATCTGCGTGCAGCCGGAGCCCCCGGGCGGCGGACAGATCGGGTCGCCGAGCGGGAGCAGGATCCCCGTGCCCACCTGCGAGAAGCTCGCCGTCCCCGTGTAGCTGATCTTGACCTGGCTCAGGTAGCGGGCGCCGATGCTCAGCTTGTCCGTCGGCTTGAACAGCAGGCCGACGTGGAAGCCCCAGCCGTTCCCGCTCACGTTGAAGTTCGCGTCCGCGAAATCGGTCCCGGTCGGCACGCCGAGCATGCCCAGGTAGATGGTGGCCGTGTCGGTCGGCGCGGGGCCGGTCTGCACGACCTCGCCCACCGTGGACGCGTCCACCCGCCGGTGCACCTGCGCGGAGGAGTGCACCCACACCGGGCCGCCGCCGATCTGGAGCTTGGGCGTGACCGCCCAGGCGATCGTCGGCTGGACGTAGATGCTGGCGATGCTGGTCTTGTACGCGAGGAACCGTCCCGGCGACGTGGTCGGCCAGTCGGTCGTCAGGCCGTACGGCGCGTAGGCGCCCAGGCCCACCGCGACGCGCGGGCTCACCTGGTAGGTGAGGTAGCCGGCCGGCACCGGGAAGGTGCGCTTGTTGAGGTCGGTCTGCGCCCGCGACGCGCTGTCGGTGTAGCTCCCGGTCGGGGCGATGAGCGTCAGGTTCGCGTCGAGATTGAACCGGGTGCTGCTGCCGAGGATGGCCGCGGGGTTGAAGAACACCGCGCTGCCCCCGCTGCACGGGGCCGCCACTCCTGCCGCTCCCCTGGCCATGATGCAGGCATCGTGTTCGTACACCGAGAACCCTTGTGCGCGGGCCTTCGGCGCGGAAACAGCCGCGGCTAGCAGGGTAGCCGCACACAGTACGGCGCGTGGCCGCATGGTGCCCTCCGACAGGCGTGATGAGACGACCGAGAACGACGCTGTGAGACTGGGCTTTCAGCAGTTGCTGAGGCTACGGATCACGATGGCGTTTGTCAATGTTGTTCGGGCCCGAAGCGCTTGACGATCCGCCGCGCGCGCACCTACGTTCCGGGGCGCCGTTGCGGGACTGTTTCAGTCGGAATTGCGGGAATAGCTCAGTTGGTAGAGCACAACCTTGCCAAGGTTGGGGTCGCGGGTTCGAGTCCCGTTTCCCGCTCTGCGCCCGGGTGGCGAAATGGCAGACGCAGGGGACTTAAAATCCCCTGGGGGCGACCCCATGCGGGTTCGAGTCCCGCCCCGGGCATTACACGCACGACAACGACTTATGAGAGAGGGCCGCAAGTGCGGCCCTCTCTGTTTTCGCCCCCAACTGTGGCGCAACTCTGACGTATGCCAATTAGACTCCGCTGTCCGCGCTTGCGGTGCCCCGCTGCCTGTCGGGCCAGGAACGTGCGTCCAACGTGCGTTTACAGGCGGCCCTTGTATCTCCCGCCGGCGTCGTAAGAGCGGCATTGTAGAGGCGGGCGACAGCTCGGAAGCCCTAGGGTCGTTGAGACCGTGCGTTAGCGGGGGCGTCGCCCGTCTCTCGCCTCGAGCCCGAACAGCTGCGCGGACCAAGACCGCATCGTGCAAGGCTGGGCCAGGTCGAGAGGGACATCCCACCGGGGAGGCCTCGATGACTGCGCCCGCCTGCTGCGTCGGCATTGATGTCGCCAAGGCCACGCTGGACGTGGCGGTCCGGCCGAGCGGGCGAGGCGTGGAGCGGCGCCAACGAGGACGCCGGGATCGCGGCGCTGGTGAAGCGGCTGCGGCCGCTCGCGCCGACGCTGATCGTGCTGGAGGCGACGGGGGGCTTCGAGACCGCGGTCGCGGCGGCGCTGACGGCGGCCGGGCTGAGCATCGTCGTGGCCAATCCGCGCCAGGTGCGGGATTTCGCCAAGGCGACCGGGCAACTCGCCAAGACGGACAAGCTGGACGCCCAGGTCCTGGCGCTCTTTGCCGAGCGGGTGCGGCCGGAGCCGCGGCCGCTGCCCGATGCGGCGGTGCGGGGCCTGGACGCGCTGCTGACGCGGCGGCGCCAGCTCCTGGAGATGCGGACGGCGGAGCAGAACCGCCTGAGCTTCGCGGCGGTGGCGGTGCGCCGGGGGATCACGCAGCATATCCGGTGGCTGGAGCGGGAGCTGCGGGACGTGGATGAGGACTGGACCAGGCGATCCGCACGAGCCCGGTGTGGCGGGCCAAGGAGGATCTGCTGCGCAGCGTGCCCGGCGTCGGGCCGGTCGTCAGTCGCACGCTGCTCGGCGAGCTGCCGGAGCTGGGCACGCTCACCCGCAAGCAGATCGCGGCGCTGGTGGGCGTGGCCCCCCGGGCGCGCGACAGCGGGACGCTGCGGGGCAAGCGGATGGTGTGGGGTGGCCGCAGCCCGGTGCGCGCGGCGCTGTACATGGGCGCCCTCGTGGCCAGTCGCTGCAATCCGGTGATCCGGGCCTTCTATCAGCGGCTGCGGACGGCCGGCAAAGCGCCCAAGGTGGCCCTCGTGGCGTGCATGCGGAAGCTGCTGACGATCCTCAACGCGATGGTCCGGAGCAACTCGTACTGGCGCGTGCCGTTAGGCGCCGGAGCGTGCGCGTGAGCAAGACAGCTGCTAACGCCCGCCTAGCGCTTCGGGGCTACTCGAGGTCCAACGCGAGTTCGGCCTCCAAATACACGCCGTGAAGGTCTCAGCCTCCGTTGGAGGCGAATTCCCGCCAGCCTACCTGATGACTCCGTCCGCGAGGAGGCGCTCCATGGTCTTGTCGGCCATGGACTGCACCAGGTCCATCGAATGCGCGAACGCATTTCCACCTGCCGTTGCCGTCGCTATCCAGACTCCCACGCCGTCGTCCGCGCCGAACAGCCTGGCTGAGAACTGCGCCCACGGCTTTGAGTACGAGAAGCCGCCCGTCGAGAACGTCGTGATTTGGGCACATCCGTAGTTGATGTTGTAACCCGTGCAACTCGTTGTGTATGTTGGCGGCACGTAGGACTGCGTACTCCCAACTTCGCCGGGAGTGATGACAAGCGTAGCCTCAATCCCGTATTGGCGCATCACCTGTACCACCTGCTCGCTGCTGAAGTCGCGCCCTGGAAAGAGCACCGTGTGAGACGGCACAAAACGCGTTAGTCCGGGAGGCGCGGTGGCGCCACTATCGGGGCCCGCGGCCACTGCGTCCCGTGCGCAGGCATCATCCAGCGAGTCACTAAAGGCTGGATCATGCTGCCCCCGCTCGACCTGCTCAGGTGTTCGGGGTGGACAATGCACCACCCGCACGTGATCCCGCTGTGCCCACTGCTGCGCATAAACAAGTTCGCGCCGTGTTGCCCACGTCGCGAAGCGATCCTCCATTGCTAACCTGAGACCCAGATCGCCGACCTGCGCAACGACGAGAATGGCGTTGAAGGAACGCCCGTGTAGATCCGGCGCGGGGATTGAGGTCATCGAAGTGCTAGACATTGCCAGGGCGTGAGCGCAGCCGGCCACCATCGCGGTGGCCGCCGCACCGAAGAGAGCGCGCAGGGATCTCGACATGCTACCGCCTCCGGTTGACCCGCCAACCGTCTATTCAACGGCGCTGGTCAACCTACTGCTAGGGCGTTAGGAGGGCGTTAGGGACGGGCAGCTAGGCCGCGTCACGTCTCGATTTCGTAGTCCCAACCACACTTCTGGCATCGGCACGTCGGATGCGACGGCGCCGGGCCGTCGATGTGGCGCCCGGCAGGGCAGACGACGGTGGCCGTCAGCTCCATGAAGTCGGCCCTGCTGGTGCGCCGCGGGTCAAACGACCAAGTCGCCCGGGTGCGCTTCCGGTCGGACACCTCTAGGAAGGACTCGTGGACTGAGTAGGGCGCGCCGTCCGCCGACAGCGTCAGGTGCTCGCCGTCGCGGGTGAGAACCGGATACCGGCCGCCGGGCAGCATCGGAACGGGCGGGATTCCGGTTGAGAGGTGGGCGTGCGTAGGCACGGCCCGAATGTGGGGCAGCGCCGCGGGCGCGCCACCCGCGCAACGCATGACGATGACGGTTCTGGAGCTGCGGGCACTACCTCCTTCACCTTCCCGCCGTCGCCGCGTATCCTTTGCGGTACCGATCCTCCCATATCCAGGGTACCGCCATGATCTCCGCGCGCACGGTGTGCGTCCGTTTCCTGCCCGCCGCCTTCGTCCTGCTGGCCGCCTTCGCACCCCGAGCAGGTGAGGGCCCCGGGCCGGTGGACCCGCGTCTCCTGGCCGGCCTCGTCTGGCGCAACGTCGGCCCGTTCCGCGGCGGGCGCGTCAGCGCCGTGACCGGCGCGATCGGCCAGCCCGGCGTGTACTACATGGGCCTCCCGATCGGCGGCGTGTGGAAGACCACCAGCGCCGGCACCACGTGGTTCCCGGTCTTCGACAGCATCAAGACGGTCTCGTCCGTCGGCGCCGTCGAGGTCGCGCCCTCGGACCCGAACATCGTGTACGTGGGCACCGGCAGCACCAACGACGGTGACGGGATCTACAAGTCCACCGACGCCGGTGCGAGCTGGCGCCACCTCGGCATGGACAGCACCCGGCGCATCGCCCACCTGCTGGTGGACCCGAAGGACCCCAACCTGGTCCTGATGGCGGCCCTGGGCAGCCCCCGCGGTCCGAGCAGCGTGGCGCGGCGTGTACCGGAGCACCGACGGCGGGGCGACCTGGACGCGGACGCTCTACGTGGACAGCGCGACCGGCGCGTCCGACATCGAGTGGGCCTACGACCGGCCCAACGTGATCCTCGCCAGCACGCGCCGCACGCTGGGCTTCGGCCCCGGCGGCGCGGCGGGAGGGACGGGGGGCGCGAGCTCGACGAAGCTCTTCAAGTCCACCGACGAGGGCGCCACGTGGACGGAAATCACGGGCGGCGGGCTGCCGGCGTTGAGCGGGCGGCTCTCGGTCGCCGTCGCGATGCGCACCGACGCGCAGCGGATGTACGTGGTCGGGCCGGTGGGCATCGGCCTGTGGCGCTCCGACGACGGCGGCACCACCTGGCGGCGGATGGACGCCAGCGACGACCGGATCGCCAACGGCCAGGGCAACTACACGTCGGGCGTGTGGGTCAACACCGGCAGCCCCGACACCGTGTACACGATCGCCACGGCGATGTACCGCTCCACGGACGGCGGCGCGCACTTCGAGGGCTGGAAGGGGTCGCCGGGCGGCGACGACCCGCAGGTGTTCTGGCTCGACCCCACGAACCCGCAGCGGATGCTCATGGGCCTCGACCAGGGCGCGCAGGTCACTCTCGACGGCGGCCTCGCCTGGAGCACCTGGTACAACCAGTCATCGGAGCAGATCTACCACCTGTCCGTGGACAACCAGTATCCGTACTGGATCTACGCCACGCAGCAGGACGCGTGCGCGATCCAGGTCCTGAGCCGCGGCAACCTCGGCGCCGTGAGCATGCTCGACTGGTCGCCGAACCCCGGGTTCGAGCGCGGCTCCATCGTGCCCGACCCGCTGCACCCCGACGTCGTGTACGCGCTGAACATGACCGCCGGGATCATGAAGATCACGAATCCGAGCGGGCAGTGGATCAACGTCGCGCCGAACGAAGACTCGACGCTCCACCTCCGGGCCAGCGGCGATCAGCCGCTCGCCTTCAATGCGACCGATCCTCACGAGCTGTTGGCGGGCTACCAGTACCTGATGGCGACGACGGACGGGGGCGCGCACTGGCGCAAGCTGAGCCCCGACCTCGCGACGCCCACCGGGGCCGCGCCGCCGCCGGAGGCGCGGCAGAGCGTGTTCGGGCCGAGCATCAGCGCCATCTCGACCTCGCCGGTGCGGGCCGGCGTCCTCTGGGTGGGCACGACCAGCGGCAAGGTGCAGGTGACCCGCGACCACGGGGCCCACTGGCGCGACGTCAGCATTCCGGACGTGACGGGGCTGATTGCCTCGGTGGACGCCTCCCCGCTCGACGCCGCCACGGCCTACGTCGCGCTGCGCGCGCGCGGCGAGTGGGGGCCCTCGTTCTACCGCAGCCACGATTTCGGCGCGACCTGGACGAAGATCGTGAACGGCATGGCGACGGACGAGCCCGGCGGCAGCTACGCCCACGTGATCCGCGCCGACACGAAGCGGCGCGGGCTGCTGTTCGCCGGCACCGAGGGCTCGACGTACGTCTCGTTCGACGACGGCGACCACTGGCAGTCGCTGATGCTGAACCTGCCGACGACGTCGTTCCGCGACGCCGTGATCAAGGGCAACGACCTCGTCGTCGCGACGTACGGCCGCGGCATCTGGATCCTGGACGACATCTCGCCGCTCAGGCAGCTGACACCCGACGTGGCGGCCGAGCCGGCGCACCTGTTCAAGCCGGGAGACGCGGTGCGCGCGCGCCGCGACGTGAACGGCGACACGCCGCTGCAGGCGGAGACGCCGCACGCCGAGAATCCGCCGCCGGGCGCGATCATCTATTACTCGCTGGCCGCGCGGCCGGCGGGCGACGTGACGCTGGACATCGTCGACGCGTCGGGCGCCGTGGTGCGGCACCTGTCGAGCGCGCCGATCCCGCCGCTCCCGGACCCGCCCGCGCCGGTCGCCGCGTGGTGGCTGGAGGTGCCGCAGCCGCTGCCCACCGGCGTCGGCCTCAACCGGGTCAACTGGAACATCCGCTACGACAGCCCGCCGGCCTTCAACCACAACTACGCCCAGGTGATGAGCGCCGTGCCGCACGAGACCCCGTACACGCCCGAGGGGCCGCTGGCGCTGCCGGGCGTGTACACGGCGCGACTGACGGTGGACGGCCGCACCTACGAGCAGACGTTCACGGTGCGCAACGACCCGCGCTCGCCGGCGACGCTCGCCGACCTGCGGGCGCAGCACGACCTGCAGATGAAGCTGTACGCGGGCGCGAAGGAGTCGTGGGACGGCTGGCATCGGGCGGCCGCGATGCGCGACGCCGTCGCGCAGGTGGTGCGGGGCAATCCCCCGGCGGACGTGAAGGCGGCGGCGGCGCGCCTCGACGAGGTGCTCGCCCGGCTCCAGGGCGACCCGACGCCGCTCAACTACTACATCAGCCCGTCGGGACCGCCGAGCTTCGCGTCCCTGAACGGCATCGAGGCGGGCGAGAGCGTGCCGCTCGTGTCCATGAACGGGCAGCTGCGGACCACCGACTACGGCGACCTGGCGCCGACGGCGGCGATGCTGCACGCGTGGGCGATGGCCTGCGAGGGCCTCAAGGGTGCCGTGACCGCGTGGCAGGCCATCAACGCCAGGGACCTGACGGCCTTCAACACGCTGCTGGCGCACGACGGGCTGGGGCCCGTCGCGGCAGGCCCCGCGCTGGCCATGCCGTCCTGCGCCGCGCCCGCCGGCGCGGCCGCCGGGCACCGCTAGAGCGCCCCGTGCTCCTCAAGCCGCCGTTCGAGAACTGGTACCTGCGTGCCGCCGGCCTCGGGAAGGTCAGCGGCGCGCTGCGCCTGCCGCCGGAGGTGTTCGAGGCGTTCCTGGCCGCGCCCTACGACCCGTCGCCCGGTTTCGTGCTGCCCGCCCGGTGGAAGCGCCGCGAGCACGACCACCCGCGCTACCAGCGGTTCTGTTACGCGCTCGCCCGCGCCACGGACGCCCGCCGCATCCTCGAGGTCGGCTCCTCCTCGGGCGGCACGACCTCGGGCTGGGCGCGCGCCCTCGGCGAGGCGGCCCGCGCCGGGGCGGCGGTCGAGCTCGTATGCGTGGACAACGATTCGTACGGCGAGGGCGTCTATCCGGGCATCACCGCGCAGAACGTGTCGAAGGTGGGCCTGCCCCTCGACCGCGTGACGTTCCTGAACGGCGACTCCGCCGTCCTGATGCGGGACGATCCAGGCCCGCTACCGGGCCCGGTTCGACATCTACCTGGTGGACGCCAACCACACCTACGAGGGCGCGACGGCGGACCTCGAGAACGGCCTGCCGATGGTGCGCCCGGGCGGCCTGATCGCGGTCCACGACGTGGACCGCGCCCGCCCCATGGCCGAGGCCACGGCGGCCCACCCGGCTCCGGTGTACGACGCGATGATGGACTTCGCGGCGCGCCACGGCTTCGCCAGCGGCGTGCTGGAGTTCATCCGCAAGCATCTCGGGATCGTCCGGGTCGGCTGACCGGCCGCCGGGATGCCGGCTGGCGAGGGAGGGCGGGGCGGGGGTGGGACTCCGCCGCGCGGGCCGTCCACGCTATCTTGCGAGCCTCGCATGTCACTCAACTTCATCCTGTTCCTGGTGATCGGCGGCCTGATCCTCCTGGCCACGGTGCCCGTCGTCGTGCACCAGGTCAGGAAGGACCGCGCCGCCGGGGCCCTGCTCGCCGAAGCCCACGAGCTGGGGACGCAGGAGACTGCGTCCCTCCATCCGATCGTGGACGAGGGGCTGTGCATCGGGTGCGGCGAGTGCGTCCGCAACTGCCCCGAGCAGGACGTGCTCGTCACCTTCCGGAACAAGGCCAGGGTGGCGCATGCCGTGGAGTGCGTGGGCCACGGCATCTGCGAGCGCGTCTGCCCGGTCGGCGCCATCACGCTCGTGCTCGGCACCGAGAAACGCGGCGCCGAGATCCCCAAGCTCAACGAGTTCTTCGAGACCAACGTCCCCGGGCTGTACGTCGTGGGCGAGCTGGGGGGGATGGGCCTCATCCGCAACGCCGTGTGGCAGGCGACGCAGGCCGTGCAGCACCTGGCCCGCCAGCCGCGGCGCCGGTCCGATACGGACGTGCTCATCGTGGGCGCGGGGCCCGCGGGTCTCGCGGCCGCGCTCGTCGCGCGCCAGCTGCGGCTCCGCTCCCGGATCATCGAGCAGGGCTCGCTGGGCGGCTCGATCCTGCACTACCCGCGCAAGAAGCTCGTGATGACCCACCCGGTCGAGATCCCGGGCGTGGGGAAGATGCCGTTCCGGGAGATCGAGAAGGAACCGCTGCTGGCGTACTGGCTCCAGGTGCTCGGGAAGGCGGGCATCCGGGTCGAGGAGGGGGTGCGCCTCGAGAGGGTGGAGCGCAGCGGCGAAGGATTCGCGGCGCACACCACCGCCGGCCTGATCGCGCCGGGCCGTGTGATCCTGGCCCTGGGCCGGCGCGGCACCCCGCGCCGGCTCGACGTGCCGGGTGAGGACCTGCCCAAGGTGGCCTACCGCCTCATCGAGCCCGAGTCCTACGACGGCAACCGCGTGACGGTCGTCGGCGGCGGCAGCTCGGCCCTGGAGGCCGCGACCGCCCTCGCGGCGCGGCCGGGCACGAAGGTCACGCTGTGCCACCGGCGTTCCGAGTTCACCGGCGCACGCGCCGCGCTGATCCAGCGGATCCTGGAGCTGGAGAAGGAAGGGATGCTGGAGATCCTGCGCGAGGCCCGCGTCACGGAAGTGACCGCGGACCTGGTGCGCTTCGACGTCAAGGGACAACCCACCGAGCGTCCCAACGACTACGTCTTCGCCCTGATCGGCGGCGTGCCGCCCTACGAGCTGCTCAAGGCGTGCGGCGTGGACCTCGAGACCAAGTTCGGCACGCCCATCCTCCGCGCGTCGTAGGCTCCCGCTCCACCACCCTCCTGCCCGCCCTGCTCATCCGCTGCTGCCCCGCGGGTGGCAGCTGTAGCACGCAGCCGCCGTGTACGAGTACCCGCTGACGCCCTGGTGGTTGGAGTCGGTGCCCGACTGCGCGTGACACCCGCTCGACATGCAGGTGAATTGCGACGGCGACCCCGCCGTCGGGTGGCACTGCGCGCACGTGGTCCAGCGCCCGGAGTGCGAACCGCTGTAGATCGGGAAGTACAGCGCGTCGTGCTGCGTGAAGGTGCCCTGCAGGCCCGTCGGGTGGCAGGAGAGGCACTGCGCCGCGACGTACGTGTAGCCCGTGATCCCCGCGTGGATCGGGTCGGTGGCCGACTGCGCGTGGCACCCGCTCGACATGCAGGTGAACAGGTTCGGCGAACCCGCCGTCGGGTGGCAGGCCGTGCAGGCGGACCAGGTGCCCGCGTGGGTCCCGCTGTAAATCGGGAAGTACAGCGCGTCGTGCTGGGTGAAGCTGGCCTGCGTGCCCGTCGGGTGGCACGACAGGCACTGGCTCGCCGTGTACGCGTAGCCCGTGATGCCGGTGTGGATGGGGTCGGTGGCCGCCTGCGCGTGGCAGCCGCTCGACATGCAGGTGAACACGTTCGGGCTGCCCGGCGTGGTGTGGCACGCCGCGCAGGTGGACCAGGTGCCCGCGTGGGTCCCGCTGTAGATCGGGAAGTAGAGCGCGTCGTGCTGGGTGAAGCTGGCCTGCGTGCCCGTCGGGTGGCACGACAGGCACTGGCTCGCCGTGTAGGCGTAGCCCGTGATCCCGT
Organism: uncultured Gemmatimonadales bacterium; assembly: GCA_963806755.1. GTDB lineage: Bacteria > Gemmatimonadota > Gemmatimonadetes > Gemmatimonadales > JACORV01 > Fen-1245. The sequence goes on along the minus strand of CAWDZR010000026.1, from coordinate 17,302 downwards.
TGTGGATCGGGTCGGTCGCCGCCTGCGCGTGGCAGCCGCTCGACATGCAGGTGAACACGTTCGGGCTGCCCGGCGTGGTGTGGCACGCCGCGCAGGTGGACCAGGTCCCGGCGTGCGCCCCGCTGTAGATCGGGAAGTACAGCGCGTCGTGCTGCGTGAAGTTGGCCTGGGTGCCCGTGGGGTGGCAGGACAGGCACTGGCTCGCCGTGTACGCGTAGCCCGTGATGCCCGCGTGGATCGGGTCGGTCGCCGCCTGGGCGTGGCAGCCGCTCGACATGCAGGTGAAGACGCTCGGGCTGCCGGCGGTCGGGTGGCAGGCCGCGCACGCGGACCAGGTGCCCGCGTGCGACCCGCTGTAGATCGGGAAGTACAGGGCGTCGTGCTGCGTGAAGTTCGCCTGCGTCCCGGTGGGATGGCAGGACAGGCACTGGCTCGCCGTGTACGCGTAGCCCGGAATGCCCGTATGAATGGGGTCGGTGACCGCCTGCGCGTGGCAGCCGCTCGACATGCACGTGAACACCGTCGGGGTCGAGAGGCCCGTGTGGCACGCCGTACAGCTCGACCACGTGCCGGCATGGATCCCGGTGAAGATCGGGAAGATGGCGTCGTGCTGCGCGAAGGTCCCGCTGCGGCCCGTGGGATGGCAGAGCAGGCAGGCGTTGGACTGATAGGCGTACCCGGTGATCCCGGCGTGGCGCGAGTCCGTCTGCGCCTGGGCGTGGCAGCCGGAGGCCATGCAGGTGAAGGCCTTGAAGTCGGACGTGGTGTGGCACGTGGCGCAGCTGCTCCATCGGCCCGCGTGCGTGCTGCTGTAGATCGGGAAGATCGCGTCGTGCTGCTGGAACAGGGCGAAGTTCCAGGTGGTGAACTGGTGGCAGCTCTCGCAGTTCTGCGAGAAGCTGAGGGCCGCGTGCGACGGGTTGGTCGTCGCCTGGAAGTTGGTCAGGTGGCAGGCGACGCACGGCGTCACCGGGCCGCTGAACTGCTGGAAGCCGGCCTGGCGGTGGCAGTCCACGCACCGCAGCGCCGCGTGGACGCCCAGCTCGGGGAGCCGGGTGCCGGCGTGGGCGTCGCGCGCGTTGACCTGCTGCCAGCTCTGGGCGGTGTGGCACTGCTCGCAGACCACGCCGGCGTCGCCGCGGTGCGGGTCCTGGTGGCAGAAGCGGCACTGCCGCGCGACCGTGCGGAAGTCGCGCAGGTCGTGGCACCCGCTGCACGGGGCGACGGCGTGCTGGCCGAGGAGCGGCGTCCCGGTCTTGCTGTGGTCGAACGCGACGTCCTTCCACGACGCCGTGGTGTGGCAGGCGGTGCAGGCGAGTCCCCGCAGGTTCACGTGGGGATTCGCGGGCTGCTCCTGTTCCTGCGCCCGGGCGGTGCCGAGCGACAGCGCGGTGGCGAGGGCCACCAGGATGGCGATGCGCGTCATGTCTGCCCTCCCTGCCCGTGCGCGTGGCAGTCCTCGCAGCGGTGCGGCAACGGCAGGTAGTGAACCACCGGCGGATGGCCCGCCGGCCGGTGGCAGGCGACGCACTTCAGCGGACGGTGGGCGCCGTCGAGGGGGAAATCGCTGTCGCGCTGGTGATCGAACGTCAGGTTCGCCCAGGCCACCTCGGTGTGGCAGCTGGTGCACGCGCTGCCGCGGGTGCGCTGGGCGAACTGGCCCGCGTGCGGATCCGTGTGGCATCCCGAGGCGCCGCAGGTCGTACCGAGGCCCGTGAACCGCGCCGGGGCGCCGGCCGCGGGAGACGTGTGGCACTTGGCGCAGGCCAGGTCGCGATGGGCGCCGCGCAGCGGGTAGCGGGTCGAGTCGTGGTCGAAGGTGATCGCCGTCCACGAGTCGGTGTCGTGGCACGGCGTGCAGGCGGCGCCTTCGACCGCGCCCACCGTGCGCGAGCCGGGCACGTGCCGCCCCTTGAACTGGCCGCCGTGCGGGTCGCCGTGGCAGCCGACCGCGTCGCAGCTGGTGGGCAGGCCGGCGAAGCGGGCCGGCTGGCCCGGTGCAGGCGGGACGTGGCACTTCTCGCACGCCACCCGGCGGTGCGCGCCGCGGAGCGGGTAGCGGGTCGAGTCGTGGTCGAACGCCGTGACCGTCCAAGCGTCGGTGGTGTGGCACGGCGTGCACGTCGCGCGGACGCCGGCCTCGGACTCGGCCGCGACCCGGGAGCCGGCGACGTGGCGTCCGGCGAACTGGCCGCCATGCGGATCCTGGTGACAGGCCGCGCAGTTCAGGGCCGCCACGCGGAACTGCAGGTGCCCGGAGCGCGCGGGCTCGCCCGCGAGCGTCTTGTGGCAGGCCGAGCAGGGGGTGGCCTCGTGCGCTCCGGTCAGCGGGAACGGCGTGCTGTCGTGGGCCGCGAGCGAGAAGCGCGCGGGCGAGAACCGCGTCTCGTCGTGGCAGGCGGCGCAGTCCTCGCGCGCGGCGGCCGGGCTGAACTGGCCCTCGTGCACGTCCGCGTGGCACGCGTCGCAGCGGGCGAAGGCCATCTTCACCTTGGCGAACGTGCGGAGGAAGTTGGCCCGCACCAGCTCGACGCGCGGCGGCAGCGGCGAGCGCGGCGTCGCGAGGTGGCAGCTCTCGCACGGCGCGCTCTGGTGGGCGCCGCGGAGCGGGAACCCGACGGCCGTGTGGTCGAAGCGCCGCACCGAGTCGGCCAGGACGAACCAGCCGGCCGTGCTGTGGCAGCGCTCGCAGGAGCCGACGCGGCCCGCGTCGCGGTGCGGCGACGCGTGGCAGCCGATGCACCCGCGCTGCCAAGCGTCGCGGCTGGCGTTGAAGTCCACGAACGAGGAGTCCACCGCGCCGCCCGGGCCGCTGGCCAGCTCGACGCGGGTCGTGTGGCACTGCCGGCACTCGACGCTGGCATGGAGGCCGGTGAGCGGGAAGCGGGTCCGGCCGTGATCGAACCGCGGCGCGGGCTTCCAGGCGTCCATGCCGTGACAGTCGCTGCAGGTCCGGCTGACGCGGCCGCGGTGCTCGTCGAGATGGCACGAGGTGCACGAGGTGCCGAGCCCGAAGTACGTGTGCGCCGCGTCCAGCGAGCTGTCCCCGCGCAGGGCGGCCTGCTGCACGAGCGGCGCCCGGTGACACTGCTCGCAGCGCAGCTTGGCGTGCGCCCCCTCGAGCGCGTAGCCGGTCGTGCCGTGGTCGAAGGCCGCGCGCGTGCCGGCCGCGCCGGAAGGCGTCTGCCAGCGCACCAGGTTGAAGGGCCGGCCGTTGTGCTCGCTGTGGCAGCTCCCGCACGCCAGCGCGGCGCCGTGCCGCGTGGCCAGCGCGTGGTAGCCGCGGTCAGCGCGGATCTCCGTGGCGACGGTGACGTGGCAGGCGAGGCACTTGCGGCCGGACAGCTCCCGGCCCGCGTCGTGACACACCAGGCACTTGGACAGGTCGTCGAGCTTGGCGTGCGCCGCGGCCAGCGGCCCGGGCGACGCCAGCCCCTGGCCGAGCGCCACGGACGGCGCGGCCACCAGCAGCACGAGGAGCAGCGTGGTCCCCGGCGCCGCATGCATCACGTGCCTCCGACCAGGCCGGCACCGAAGAACAGCTCGGATCCGACGTGGAGGAACAGCAGCACCAGCATCGCCGCGAAGAACGCGAGGTGGATCACGTGCCAGTACGTGAACACCCGGCGGAACGTGTCGAGGAACGCGAGGCGGCGGGCGATGGCGGTCTGCTGCCGGATCAGCCTGAACATCGCGCGCCGCTCCCGGCGCGCCAGCCGGCGCCCCAGCCGCAGGCGGCGCCGCAGCCCGACCATGCGGATCGGCCGCACCAGGTCGTCGAGGAACAGCAGGGGAATGGCGAGCAGCCCCAGGCGCGCCAGCCCGCGGATGCGCTGCACGCTCCGCGCGGTGGCCTGGTCCACCGCCTCGAGCAGCTGCGGCGCCAGCCCGAACTCGGAGACGAGGCGCGCGTGCAGCTCGGCCTGCTCGGTGCGGATCTCCTCCAGCGACATGGCCTCGCCCTGCATCGTGCGGGGGAACTGCTGGTAGAGCCAGCGGCCGATGATCCCGCTCGCCGCCACCACGACCATGGACCAGAACGAGTACACGCCCAGCCCGCGCAGCTTGCCGGCGGTGTGGAGCGCCACGAGGAACGGGCCGGCCAGGCACAGGTAGATGTGCAGGTTGAGCCAGGTGCGCATCGGTCCGCGGCCGCGCATCGTCTTGACGCGCTTGCGGCTCGAGTAGAGCCCCACCCCGACCAGCATCAGTGCCGCGCCGATCCATCCGAACGGATGCCCCATGGCGCCCGAGGGCTGCAGCTCGCCGTGAAGCGGCGAATCCGGCCGCTCCCACAGCGGCAGCAGGTAGTAGCCGCCCGCCCGGGCGAGGAACGCCGCGCCCACCACGGCCGACATCACGCCGGCCGCGAGGATCACGCGGTCCACGACCTCGGCGACGCCCCTCCGCGCGCGCGTGGCGGCACGAGCCGCGCTACCAGAGCTGATACGCCACCCCCCCCTGGAAGTAGGTGCTCGTCAGGCCGGCGTACCGGCCGATGTCGCCGCTGAACGACGCGTAGAACCCGCCGCCCAGCCGCCAGCCGATCTCGGGCCGCACGTCCGTGCGCCACAGGACCTGGCCGCCGCCCGGCAGCGCCGTGAAGTCCGATCCCACGCTGACGGCGAGCATCAGCGGGTTGTAGAACACCGGCAGCGGCACCCGCAGCACCACCGAGCCGAAGTCGAACAGGTCGCCGTGCTGCCCCATCGCCACCAGCATGAAGTGCCGGCTGAAAATCGTAAACGTGCCCTGGTACGTCGGCGAGGGGTCGGTCGCCCGCTTGAGGTATCCGGCCGTGAGGTCCACCGACGAGCCCCACACGTCGTGCCCCAGCGACGCGGTAAACTGCGTCAGCCGCCCGGGGAGAGGGAAGGTGTCCCCCTGCACCTGCATGGAGAACAGCTCGAGCGCTGCGTGGCTCTCCGCGCTCAGCCCGCCGCGGAACCCCAGCGGCAGCGCCGTGCGCAACCCGAGCGTCAGGTTGGTCAGCTGGAAGCCGCGGAAGGACTCCCAGCCCGCCCCGTGGTCCACGTCGGTGTTCACATAGAAGGAAAGGCCCGGCTCCGGTGCCCAGAAGCTCTGCGCCGAGAACCAGGTGCGCCGGATCTGGCTCCACTGCCACTGGGTCGAGCCGCTGAAAGAGCTGGAGAACGTGGACTTGGTCACGCCCCAGTACACGCCCGCCTGGGCCATCTGCGTGGACGGGCTCATGGTGAGGACGTCGGGCTGGTAGCCCGCCAGCACGCCGATCCTCTGGTCCTGCCAGGGCTGCACCTCGAGGCGCGCGCCGTCCACGTAGCCGAGCCCGGGCGCGTCGCGGGACAGGAAGCGGCCGAGCGAGAAGTTCCACCAGCCGCCCGGCGGCGCGACCCGCGCCTCCAGGGCGTACACGATGGTGTTCGTGCCGTTGACGCCGAAGCCCGAGAGGTTGCTCGAGGCGTTCCGCCACCGGGTCGTGCCTCGCGCGTCCAGCGTGAGCCACGAGGCCACGGGCGCGGTCAACGCGAGGGCCGCCGCGGTCTGGTAGGTCGTCAGGGCCTGAGCCCCGCCCGAGGAATTGGCCGACTGGTCGAGCTGGAAGTTGGCGCGCCACCGCGGACGCGGACGGAACACCAGCGGCACGCGGGCGGGGGCGGCCGGCGCGGCTGCGGCGGATTCCGGCTGCGCCGGGGCCGCGGCCGATTCCGGTTGGGCCGGGGCCACGGCCACGGGCGTCGGGGCGGCCGCCGCCGGAGCCGCGGCGTTCGGCGCCGCGGCCGCTTCCGCGACGTGCGGCCGGGGCACGAGCCCCACCCGCTGTCCCACGGTCACCGCGGCGCCGGAGGGGACCAGGGTCGCGCTGGCGCTCTGCTGGGCCACGCTGAGCACGACGGCCCGCGCGATCACCTGCCCGTCGCTGGCCATGATCCGCAGGGTGTCGCCCACGGTGACGCCGGACGTCCGGCCCGCGGAGATGAAGATCACGTCCTGCGTGCGATAGGACACGCTGGCGGTGTCCTGGCTCGACGCGGTGGCGCCGGGCCGCGGCGCCGCGGCCTGGGCCGGCTGCTGCGCCCGCGCCGGCACGGTGCCCAGCAACGCCGCGACGACTGCGCCGAGGAGAGCCGGCGCGCGGCATCGCTCACCCGCATCGCGCATCCTCACCCCCGGTCCACGCCCGGCGTCACCTCGCAGGCGAACGCGCCTGCGCGGCCCACTCCAGCCACTCGCTGAGCACCACCAACGTCCACAAGGCTCGCGCATGGTCGGCCTTCCGGCTGCAGTGTTCGTCGAGCAGGGCAACCGCTGCCCCACCGCGTACGCCAGCCGTGGCGAGACGATCCGACGCGAGGCGGGCATGCGCCCACTCGCGAAGGGGGCCTCGCAGCCAGCTGCTGAGGGGGACCGACAGCCCCCGCTTCCGCCGCTGCACGATGCGGCGCGGGAGATACGTCGTGGCGTACCGTTTCAAGAACACCTTGGTCGTCAACCCGCGAACCCGCTCCGCGGCGGGCAGCGTCGCCGCGTACTCCAGCACCGCCTGATCCAGGAACGGGGCGCGCAGCTCCAGCGCCGAGTTCATGCTCGCGCGGTCGGCCTTCGTGAGCAGACCCTCGGCCAGTGAGGACTCGAGGTCGTGCCGTTGCACGAGGTCGAGCAGCGCCGCCCCCTCCGTCTCCGTTCGCCTGGCGTCGTCGCCGCTCACGCCGAGCCGCCGCAGAAGCGCCGGCCCGATGTTGGCCGTCCAGTCCATATGCCGCTGCAGGCCGTCGAGGTCGGCGGCGGCGACGAACTTCTTCAGCAGGAACGAGATGCTGACCTTCTTGTCGCTCGGCGGCCAGGCATTCACCAGGTGCCGAACCATCCCCTTGACTACGGATGGTAGCGCTCCGTAACGCTGGGCGACGACGGCACCAAGATACGTGGGGTAACCCCCGAAAAGCTCATCACCTCCCTCGCCGACGAGCGCCACCTTCACCTCCTCGGCGGCGCGGCGGGCGAGCAGGGCGGTCGGCACCCACGCCGGGTCGGCGAGCGGCTCCCCGGAGTGGGCGATCAGCTCGGCGAGCGTCGCGGGGAACGCCGCCGGCGTGACCCACACGGCCTCGCAGCGGATGCCCAGCAGGGCGGCCATGCGCTGCGCGAACAGGCCTTCGTCGTACGACGCTTCCGAGAATCGCAGGGTGAATGCCTCGAGAGGATAATCGGGCCGGACGCGCCGTGCCACCGCGGCGACCAGCGAGGAGTCGATGCCCCCGCTGAGGAAGGCGCCGTAGCGGACGTCCACCTCGCTCTGGCGCCGGACGGCCTCGCGGAACACGGCGTCGAAGCCGGGGGCCGAAGGCGCGACCTTGGGCGCATCCACGATGTTCCAGCGCCAGTAGCGCCGGCGGCGCACGCCGGCGCGGTCCAGGACGACGATCTCCGCCGGCGCGACCTTCTCGATCTCGGCGAAGGGTGCTGCCGGGGCCACGAAGTACCCGCGGGTCAGGAAGGCACGCAGCGCCGCGGGCGCCGGCGTCAACGGCTGCGAGGCGTCGGTCGCCAGCGCGGCCACCTCGGTCGCGAACCGTACGGTACCGTCCCGGCCGCCCGGCCCGTCCCGCCGCGTGAAGAACAGCGGGCGTTCGCCGGTCCGGTCGCGCGCCAGGACGAGGCGCGCGGCGCGCGGGTCCCAGACGGCGATGGCGAACGCGCCCACGAGGCGCTCGACGAAGGCCTCGCCCAGCTCGGCGTACAGGCCGGGGATGACCGCCACGTCCGTCTCGAGCGCGACCGGCCGCCCGCGCGAGCGCAGGAAGGCTCGCAGCTCCTGGTGGTTGTCGATCTCGCCGTTGCACACGGCCACGATGCCGCTCGCGGCGTCCACGATCGGCTGCTGGCCGCCCGCGAGGCCGCGGATGGCCAGGCGCGTCGCGCCGAGGATGGCGGTCGCCGAGCGGTGCGTGCCCTGGTCGTCGGGGCCCCGGTGCGCCAGGGCGTCCAGCATCGCGGCGACGGCACGCTCGCTCCGGGCGGCGTCCTCGGGCCCCGCGGCGAAGGCGACGACCCCGCACACGCCGCACATCTCAGCGCCGCTCCGCGCCGGCGGGGAGTGGGGGCGCCGGCGCCGGGAAGCCGGCGCGGGCCACGGGCAGCAGCGCGCCCCACCACCGCGCGGCGAGCGCCCGGACGGGGACGGCGTAGGCCGCGGCCAGCGAATCGAGGGCGCCACGATGCGGCGCATCCGCCATCAGGAACACCGGGTGGTCGCGCCAGGCCAGCCAGCGGTCGAGCCCGTCGAGGCGGACCACGCCCGGCGGCCAGGCCGACGTGCGGCGCAGGAGGAACGTCACGTAGTTGCTGGTCGTCTCGTTCCCGTCGCGCGTGACGAGCGTGATGGTGCGGCCCAGGTAGAACGGCAGGCCGTTGGGCAGGCACTCCAGGCACGCCAGCTCGACGCCGGGCGCCAGGGCCGGCACCTGCCGGGCGAGACTCCGCGCCGAGTCGGCCTCGGCGTACGCGCGTGCGCCGCCGAAGGCCACGGTGAGCAGGAGCAGCGGCGGCACCGCGAATGCCGCGCAGGCCAGCCGCAGGTCGCGTCGCCATCCCGCGGCCGCCGACAGGAGCGCCACGGCTCCGAACGCCCAGGCCAGGGGCGCCAACGCCGGCTGCAGCCGCGCGAGCTCCGTGCCGCCCGCGGCCACCAGCAGACCGCCCGGCGCGCCGCGGCCGGCCCCGAGCGCGGCGATCACCGTCACGGCCGCCGCGGCCGCCGCGAGCGCCCACGCGCCGCGAACGGCGAGCCGGTGCGCGCGGGCGCCGGGCCGCTCGAACGCCAGGTCGAGGACCCGGGCCACCAGGATCCCCAGCGCCACCACCGCGGTGAGGACGTAGCCCGGCAGCTTGGACTGCGACAGGGAGAAGAACAGGGGCACCACGACCGCCCACACCAGCAGGAGCCGGTCGGCGCGGGTGAGCCGCGCGCGTGCGCGCCACGCCGCGAGGGCCGACTCCGGCAGCAGCACGCTCCACGGGAAGAACAGCGCGGCGATCACCGGGACGTAGTACCAGAACGGCGCGGTGCGGTGGAACGCCGGCGTCACCAGCCGGTGGAAGGTCTCCTCGACCAGGCCGTAGTAGGGGAAATCGGGGCGCCGCAGCGCCACGCCGAAGAACCACGGCAGGACGATGACCAGGAAGAGCAGCATGTTGGCGGGGGCGAACGTCCGCCGCAGCGCGCCGGGACGGCGCTCGAGGAGATGCCACACCGTCAGCACCAGGATCGGCAGGAAGAACCCGACCGGTCCCTTGACCAGCGTGGCGACTCCGGCCGCGGCCGCGGCGGCCAGGTACCAGCGGGCGCGCGCGGCTCCCTCGTACTCCTCGGCGACGTAGCCCGCGACGATGGCTCCGATCACGAAGAAGGCCAGCACCATGTCGAAGATGACGATGCGGGCGAAGGCGACCACGGCCGGCGTCGTGGCCACCACCAGCACGGCCAGCGCCGCGGCCCGCCGGCCGTACGCGCGGCGGGCGAACGCATACGCCAGCCCCACCACGGCGAGGCCGAACAGCGCGCCCGGCAGCCGCGCCGCCGTCTCGTTCTCGCCGAACGCCTCCAGCGAAAGCGCCACCAGGCGGAAGTAGGCCGCCGGCTTGTCGAGGTAGGGCAGGCCGTCGTACGTGGGCACCAGCCAGGCGCCGCTGTGCTTCATCTCGCGGGCCACCTCGGCGTTGCGGCCCTCGTCCGGCTGGAGCAGGGGCAGCGTCCCCAGGCGGGCGAACAGGGTGATCGCCGCCACCGCGAAGACCAGCGCGGTCAGCCGGCGCATCAGGCGGCCTCCGCCGGCAAGTGCCCGCGGGCGCGGCGGAAGATCGCGTGCCACATGGGACGAGTCAGCGTGCCGGTGCTGGTATTGCGCTGGCTCGGGTGGTACGACGCGATGAGGATGGTGCCGTCGGGCAGCCGGCTCTCGGCGCCGTGGGCGAAGCGCGGCCGCTCGGCCGGCGCGAGCCGCGCCCACCAGCCGGCCGCGCGCAGCCACGCCTCGTGCGCGAAGCGGCCCAGCGCCACCACGACGCGGACGCGACCGAGCAGCGCGATCTCCTCCTCGAGGTAGGGACGGCAGGCGGCCGCCTCGCGCGGCGTGGGGCGATTGCCGGGCGGCGCGCAGCGGACCGCGGCGGTGATGAGGCAGTCGTGGAGCGTCATGCCGTCGGCCCGCGAGACGGACTCGGGCCGGCTGGCGAAGCCGAACCGGAACAGGGCTTCGTACAGCCAATCGCCGCTGCGGTCGCCGGTGAACATCCGGCCGGTACGGTTGCCGCCGTGCGCGGCCGGCGCGAGACCGACGACCAGCAGCCGCGCGCGCGCGGGACCGAAGCTGGGCACCGGCCGGCCCCAGTACGTCTCGTCCCGGAAGGCGCGGCGCTTCTCCCGGGCCACCGATCGGCAGTGGCGCCGGAGCCGCGGGCAGCGCTCACACGCGACCACGGCCCGGCGGATCTGCGCGAGCGAGACTGAGGGGCGGGCGCTCACCCGTGGGGCAGGAACGCCTCGACCGATGTGGCGAACGAGCCCACGTCAATCGGCTTGGTCAGGTAGCCGCTGAAGCCGGCATCGAGCGCCTTTTCGCGGTCGCCGCTCATCGCGTGGGCGGTGAGCGCGACGACCGGCGGCAGGGTCGCGCCGAGCGTGGCGCGGAGCTTCGCCAGGAGCTGGTAGCCGTCCTCGCCCGGGAGCTGGATGTCGAGCAGCACGATTTGGGGCTCCTCGGCGTGCATCGTCGGGAGCAGCTCCTCGCCTCCCGCCAGGCCCACGACTTTGTGGCCGCGGATGCCGAGCACTGCGGCGAACAGCTTCATGTTGTCGGGGTTGTCCTCGACGATCAGGATTTTGGCCACTGGTACTGGACCCCCGCGCGCCGCAGCACGGCGCGCACGCGGACGACGAGCGAGGACGGCTGGATCGGCTTGGTCAGGTAGTCTTCGGCTCCCAGTTCGATGCAGCGGGCTTCGGTCGCGGGGTCGTCGTGGACGGTCACCACCACGACGGGCACCGCGCGGCCGGCCAGCCGGCGCCGCAGCGCCTCGAGCACGCCGAAGCCGTCGAGGCGCGGCATGTCCATGTCCAGCAGCATGATGGCGGGCGAGAGCCGTTGCGCCTGGTCGAGCGCATCGAGGCCGTCCACCGCCTCGGCGACCTCGAAGCCCTGCGTCTTCATGATGGTGGTCACCAGCACGCGCATCGCCGGATCGTCGTCGGCGATCAGCACGAGCGGCGCTTGGGCCGGCTCGGCCGCGGCGTGCGGCACCGGCGCCGGTTCGGCCGGGGCCGGCGGCACCTGGGCTGCGGCCGCGACGGGCGGCGGCGCGGGAGCCGGGGCCGCGACCGGAGGGGCGGGGGGCGGCGGCGGGACCGGCCTGGCCGGCGCCCGCGGAGGCGCGGGTGCGGCGGCCACGGCGGGCGCCGGCGCGCCGGCGTCGAACTCGATGGCCGGCTCGCCCACGACGCGCGCGATTTCCTCGTAGGACGTCTCACCGGCCCAGACGCGGCGCAGGCCCGCCTGCCACAGCGTGCGCATCCCGTAGCGCTGCCCGGCGCGCACCACGGTGTCCACGGACGCCCCCGACGCGATGGAGCCGGCGATGGAGGCGTCGATCGTCAGTGTTTCCTGGATCGCGGCGCGGCCGCGGTAGCCGGTGTAGCCGCAGTCCGGACAGCCGATGGGGGTCCGGACGCCGACGATCAGCGGGAAGTCCTTGGGCGGCCGGCTCGGAGGCGGCAGCGAGTCCACCTCGGCGCCGGTGGCGCAGTGGTCGCACAGCCGCCGGACCAGGCGCTGCGCGACGATGCCGCGCAGCGACGAGCCGATGATGCGGTCGTCGAGGCCGAGCTCGCGGAGCCGCGAAATCGCCGCGGCCACGTCGCGCACGCGCAGGATCGAGAGGATCAGCCGCCCCGATCGCGCCGCCTGCCAGGCCGCTTCCGCCGTCTCCGGGTCGCGGATCTCGCCGACGAGGATCACCTCGGGGTTCTGGCGCAGGGCCGAGCGCAGCCCCTCCGCGAACGTGAACTTGCCCTTGTCGCTGACCTCGATCTGGTTCACGCCCTGCAGCCGTATCTCGATCGGCGCTTCGACCGTCGCGACGTTGCCGGCCCTGGTGTGCGCGCGCAGGAACGCGGCGTACGCGGTGGTGGTCGTGCCGGTATCGTTGGGGCCCACCACGAGGATCGCGCCGTCGCGGCTCTCCACCAGCTGCTCGAGCGCGGCCTTCTCGTCCGGCCACAGGCCGAGCTCGCCGACGCCCGTGGTGGCCGCGGCGGGGTCGTGGAGCCGCACCAGCACGCTCTCGCCCAGCCGGCCGACCGGGGCCGTCGAGACCCGGAGGTCCCACGCCTTCCCGTCCACCTTGGCGGCCGCGCGCCCCTCATGGGGGTGGAGCGGGTCCGCGATGTCCAGATTGGCGATCACCTTGAGGCGCCGCACCACCGAGCCCGCCGCGGTGGGGGGCACCTTCATCACTTCCTTGAGTACGCCGTCGATCCGGTAGCGGACCACCATCCCCTGCTCGGCGGGCTCGAAGTGCACGTCGTTGGCCCGCTCCCGCACGGCGTCGGCGATGGCGGCGTCCACCAGTCGCGCCGCGGGTGCCTCGACCCCGGACGCCGCCGACGCCCCCGCGTCGGCGGCGACCTCGACCGTGCGGGCGGTGCCCAGGCCGTCCACGAGCCGCTCGATCGAGCGCTCGGGCCGGTACACCTCGAGCAGCCGCTGCAGCAGGTGCGTGGGAAGGGCGTAGAGGAACTCGACCTGCCGCCCGGCGACGAAGCCCAGCGCCTGCTCGGCGTCGAGATTCAGCGGATCGGCGGTGGCGATCCGGATCACCCGGTTGCTGGAGGAGAGCGGAAGCGCGACGTACTGGCGCGCCACCGCCTCGGGCACGAAGTGCAGGGAGGGAGGTTCGATCCGGGCCAGGTCCGCCGCCGGCACGTGGGCGGCGCGCGCGGCCGCCTTGATCACCGCGTCGGCCGGCATCCACCCCTGCTGGATCACGACCGTGGCCACCCACTCGGGCGCCTGGCGGCGGATCTGCGCCGCCGCCTCCCCGGACAGCAACCGCTCCCGCTCGAGCGCGGCCAGCAGCCAACCGTCGCGCGGAAACTTGGGGATAGCCGGGGCGGCGGACGGCCGGGGCGTCGGGCGTGGCGCGGTCATTGCATAAGAAAGAAGCGCGCTTTGGCGGCCGAGTCAAACCCAATTAGATTGCGCGGATAGCAAATCCCCGGGTGGTCGCCCGGCAGCCTCACAAGGGAGTGGCGATGTCTCGAGACGACCTCATCGTGGGAATCGCGGGCGCCGGTGGCGACGGCGTGGTTTCCGTCGGTGAGCTGCTCATCCAGGTGGGCGCCCACGAAGGCCTGTACGGCATGCTCGTCAAGTCGTTCGGGCCGCAGATCCGCGGCGGGGAATCATCGGTGCGGGTGCGGCTGGCCGCGCGCCGCGTGCTCGCCCAGGGCGACGACCTCGACGTGCTGATCGCGTTCAACTGGGCCGACTACGGCCGGTTCCGCACCGAGCTGATGCCCGGCCCCGACACCCTCATCTTCGTGGACGAGCTCGACGAGACGCCGGCGGACCAGATTCCGCTGCCCGAGGCGCTCAAGGCGCACGTGACGCGGGTGCCGTTCGAGAAGCTCGCGGTGGAGAAGGGCGGCAGCGCGCTGGCCAAGAACATCGTGGCCGTCGGCGTGCTGGCGGGCGCGGTGAACCTGCCGCGCGACGGCTTCGCCCGCGCGATCGAGAAGAAGTTCGCCCGCAAGGGCGAGCAGGTCGTGGCGGCGAACCTCGCCGCGCTCGACGCGGTGTTGGGCGCGCACGCCGAGGATGTCGAGCTCGGCGAGCGTCATCTGACCCCACGGGATCGTGATCTTGTCCGTGGGCAGACCGGCCATGACCAGCCGGCCGGCCTTGCGCGTGCAGGCCACGGCCCAGTCGATGGCCTGCTGCGTGCCGGCGCACTCCACGGTGCAGTCCACGCCGACGCCGCCGGTGATCTCCATGACCTTGGCGACCGGGTCGTCGACCTTCTCGTAGTCGACGGCGATCGCGCCCATCTTCTCGGCGAAGGCCAGGCGCGGACCGCGGCCGATCATGATCACGTACTTGGCGCCCGCGGCACGCGAGTACTGGAACGAGAACTGGCCGACGGCGCCGGGGCCGGTGACGAGCACCGTGTCGCCGGTGGTGACGCGGCCGCGCTGCACGCCGTGCAGCGCCACGCCGGCCGAGTCGAGCATGGCGCCGTCGTAATAGGTGAGTCCCTCGGGGATCGGCGTCACCGACTTGACCGACGAGACGATGTACTCGGCGTAGGCGCCCGGCGAGGTAAAGCCGTAGTGACGATGCCCGGCGGCGTTGTCGCCGTAGTTGAGGCAGACCGTGTAGTGGCCGGTCATGCAGTTGAGGCAGATGCCACAGCCTTTGTGCGCCTCGCCGGCCACGCGGGTGCCGACGGCGTACTTGGCGGCGACCTTCGGCGACGCCTTCAGGTCTTCGGAGATCTCGACCACCTCGCCGGCCCACTCATGACCGATGAGGGCCGGAAACGACGGCGGCCACATGCCGGGGAACTTGCCGGCGACGATCTTGGGGTCGGTCCCGCAGATGGCGATCGCCTTCACGCGGCACAGGACCTCGTCGCCGGTCGGCTTGGGCACAGGCACGTCCTGCAGCTCGAAGTCGTCCGGCCCCTTGAGGATCACGGCCTTCATGGTGGCTGGGATATCTGTCATAGCTCCGCCCTTCTCAGATGGGTCTTGAGACCGGTGAATTGGTGATGCTCGCGGCGAAGCGCCGCGCCTGTGCCGCCGCCGCCCGGTCGTCGGGCAGCGGCAGGATCTCCGCCGAGAGCCAGCCCTCGTAGCCGATGCCGGTCAGCGCGGCCACGATGTCGTCGTAGGCGATGTGGCCCATGCCGGCGGCCCGGCGATTGCTGTCGACGATGTGGAAGTGCCCGAGGTGCTCCCCGGTAGCACGGATCGCGTCGCCGAGAGAGACTTCTTCGATGTTCATGTGGAAGACGTCGAGCAGGACTCGCACGTTGGGTCGCGCGATGCGCTCGACCGCCGCCACCGTTTGCGCCGCCGTGTTCAGCAACGTCGTCTCGTAGCGATTGATCGCCTCGACGACGAGGCCGGATTCGGCGCTCGCGGCATGGTCGGCGCACTCGCGCATGCTCTCGACGAAGCGCGCCATGGCCGCCTCGGGATCGCCGTCGTCGGCCGTCTTGCCGCGCACCAGGCCGACGATCACCGGCGCGCCGAACGTGGCCCGCATAGTCGGCGAGGTGGTTGATGCGCTGTACCGCGCGCGCCCGCAGCGCCGGGTCGCTGGCCGACAGCGAGAGCCCGTCCTCAGGAAGGCGCGCCCGCTGGCGAGCGCCGCGAGCCGCAGGTGCGACCCGCGCAGCAGCGCCTCCAGCTCGCGGCGCTCGAGCTCCTCGGGCGCGCGCATGCTGATCTCGATACCGTCGAAGCCGAGCTCCTGCGACACAGCGACGCACTCGCGCACGTTGCCGGCGAAGAGCATGGGCCCGAAGCCGGTGGGCCCCGACGACGTCGCCACACAGGCGTTCCAGCTCATAGGTAACCCCTCTCCCCGGAGCGGCGGTGGTCGCGACGGTCACGGGTGGTGGCGTAGCCGAGCCGGCGCGAGAGCTCCTCGCCCACCGCCACGATCCCGTCGACCAGCGCCGGGAGACGGTTGGGCGAGAAGCGCTGCTCGATGCCGGAGAGACTGACCGCCGCCACGACCTCACCGTTCGCGGTCGCGGACCGGCGCGCCGACCGCGCAGGCGTGCAGGGTGACGTCCTCGCGGCTTACCGAGTAACCCGCTCACGGATGAGCTCGCGGTCGCGGGCGAGATCTTCGCGCGTGACCAGCGAGTGCTCGGTCATCGCCCGCGCGTGCTGCGTCACGATCTCCTCCCAGCGCTCCGGGCTCGCGTGCGCGAGCAGGACCGCGGCGCCGCGCCGCAGTTGTAGACCTGACGCTTGCCCACCTGCAGGAAGAGCACGCGCACCTCGTGACTGCCGTCGAACCGGCGCACGCAGATGGCCGCGTCGCCGTCGGGGACGACGACGAAGGCGGTCTCACGCGTCTCCTCGGCGAGCTGGGCCAGGAGCGGTTCGGATTGCCCGGCCAGCTCCATCGTCTTGGAGACGACGCTGCCGAGCCCGAACACCTTGAGCCCGAGCCGGTAGCGCAAGGTGCGCGGGTCATACTCGACCATCTTCTCCGATTGCAGGGCGGTGAGCAGGCGATGTGTGGTGCTCTTGGTGAGCCCGCAGCCCGTGCTGATCTCGGTGAACGTCAGTTCGGGCCGATCGAGCGAGAACTGCTCGAGGATAGCCACGGCGCGGGAGATGCTGCGCACCGGCGACTGGGAGCGCGGACGCGCGTCGGCGGCTTCTCTCGCCCCTGCGTTCCCGTCATCCGTGCACGCCTACTGCGGTCGCCGGATCCGTCCTGTCTCAATGCTGGCCGATCCAGGGCAGCGCGTAGACCGGCTTCCAGCCCTCGCTGAACGGCTCGCGGAGGTAGGGCTCCAGCTCCTTCGGGTCGCGCAGGGTGACCTTGTCCACGGGCGGCACCGTGCCGGCGGGGAACGCCTCGAGGATCTGGTCGTTCAGCAGGGTCAGGTACTTGAGGATCGCGGCGATGGGCCGCTTCGCCTTCGCGGCCGTCCCGCGGCTCGGCTTGCCGACCACGCCCTGCGGCGTCGCCTTGATCTCGATGGCGAAGTGCCCCTCGCCCTCGGACCAGCGGCTGCGGCCGAGCGGTAGGGCTCCACCGACGTGTCGAAGTGCCCGACGGGCAGGAACTGCTGGCCCTCGGCGTCCTCGACGGCACTGCTCATGTCGACCATCTCGGGGAACAGCAGCAGCGCGACCGAGGTCTCGGCCTCGTCGGCGTGGACGAAGTTGGTCTCATCAGTCCGCCCTGCTCGATGGTGCGGAAGAACTCCCTCGACCGCCCGGTGCCAGTCCATGACTCTGGAAGATGCCCGGCAGCTGGTAGCGCTTCAGGAACTCCTGGACCGCGGACTCCAGCATCCACAGGTGGCCGTGGTTGTTGACGATGATCATCTTGCGGAACCCGTCGTTCCAGAGGCCCAGCATCACGTCGATGACGGTCTCCTCGACCACCTCCTCGCGCACGCATGACCGTACCCGGCATGCCGATGTGGTGGTACGGGTGCCCGCCGTAGATGAGCGGCGGCAGGGCGATCGCCGGCCCATGACCGTTGTGCTTGATGGACTGCCGGCGCACGG
>CAWDZR010000025.1:0-57312 GCA_963806755.1 uncultured Gemmatimonadales bacterium | reverse complement strand
GTGGCCAACTGGGGCGTGTAAAGAGTGGGGTGTAGGGGGTAGGGTGTAGGGTGTCGTCCCCGCCCTTCCCCCCCTAGACGCAGCCGCCTGCCTTCGCCACGTCCCTCAGCGCCTCGATGTCGTCCAGGATCCAGAAGCCGCGGCCGTGGGTGCCGGCCACGAGATCCGACTCGTGGATCCAGAGATCGCGCACCGACGTCACCGGCAGGTTGAGCTGCAACGGCTGCCAGTGATCGCCGTCGTCGAAGCTCACGAACACGCCCAGCTCGGTGCCGGCGAACAACAGCCCGCGCACGCGCGGGTCCTCGCGCACCGCGTTCACCACCGCGCCCGCCGGCAGGCCCGCCACGATCTCGGTCCACGACCGCCCGCCGTCGCGCGTCCGATACACGTGCGGCGCGAGATCGTCGAGCCGGATCCGGTTGACCGCCGCGTACGCCTCGAGCGTGTCGCTGTGGCTCGCCTCCATCAGGCTCACCTTGCTCCACGGCGTCAGCGCCGGCGGCGTGACGTCGGTCCACTTCACGCCACCGTTGTGCGTCACCCAGATGAGCCCGTCGTCCGTCCCCGCCCACAACAGGTTCACCCGCCGGAAGCTCGGCGCGATGGTGTACACCACGCCGCGATGCGCGCCGTGCTCGCCATCGGCCGAGGCGAACGCGCCCAGGTCGCCGGCCGCCACCGCGGAGTCCGCCGGCCGCGTGAGGTCGGGGCTGATCACCTGCCAGGTCGAGCCGCCGTTCAGCGTCTTGAAGACGACGTTCCCGGCGAAGTAGAGGATCCGCGGGTCCACGGGCGAGAAGAGCAGCGGCTCGGTGCGCACGAACCGCCAGTGCGTCCCCTCCGGCGCAATCGGGGCCACGTTCTGCACGTCGCCCGTCGCCATGTCGTACCGGCTCACCTTCCCGCCGAAGACAAGGTTCGGGTGCAGCGGGTCGGGCGCGATGTAGCCGTACTCCTCCGCGCCCACCGGATGCCAGTCGGCGAACGTGATCTGCCCGTCGTTCCCGCGCGAGAGCACCCACGCCGAGCCGCTCTCCTGCTGCCCGCCGTAGACGCGGTAGGGGAACTGGTCGTCGGTGATGACGTGGTAGAACTGCGCCGTGGGCTGGTTGTACCAGCTGCTCCACGTGTCGCCGCCGTTGACGCTGACGCACGCGCCCTGGTCGCCGGCGAGGATCATCGTCCGCGGATCGTTCGGGTTGATCCACAGCCGGTGCGGGTCGTCGCCGCCCGGCGCGCCCTTGAAGCCGACGAAGTGCGCGCCCCCGTCGGTGCTCTTCCACGACGAGACGTTGACGACGTAGACGACGTCGGCGTTCTTGGGGTCCACCCGCACTTCGCTGAAGTCGCCGTCGCGGTCCCAGAGGCGGTCGTCGCTGTTGATCAGCCGCCAGTCGGCGCCGCCGTCGTCGCTCCGGTAGAGGCCGCTCTTCCTGCCGTCGGGCACGATGGCGTACATCCGCCGCGGCTCGCTCTGGCTCGTGGCGATGCCGAGGCGGCCCGCTCCGTCCGTCGAGTCGGGGAGGCCGGCGCCGAACCGCGCCCACGTCGCCCCGCCGTCGGTCGAGCGCCACAGGCCGTTGTGCCCGCGGAGCTGGAGCGAGGAGGCGTCGCCCGACTCCCACGGCGTCTGCCGCGCCGCCCACGTCACCGCGAACACGGTGTCGGCGCTCGCCGGATCGTAGGCCAGGTCCATCGCGCCGGTGTTCTCGTCCAGGTAGAGCGGCTTGGTCCAGGTGGCGCCGCCGTCGGTCGAGCGGAACACGCCTCTGCGTCTCGTTCGGGCCCGTACGGGTGGCCCATCACCGCCACCAGCACGCGGTTCGCGTCGCGCGGGTCCACGAGGATCTGGGCGATCTGCTGCGCGTCGTCGAGGCCGAGGTGCGTCCACGTGCGGCCGCGCGTCGGCGGAGCGGTACATCCCGTTGCCGACGGAGAGGTCGGGCCGCTGCAGGCCCTCGCCGCTGCCGACGTAGACCACGTTGGGATCGCTCGGCGCGACGGCGATGGCGCCGATCGAGCCGGTGCTCTGCCCGTCGAAGATGGGGTTCCAGGTGCGGCCGTAGTCGTCCGTCTTCCAGACGCCGCCGTTGTTGACGCCGATGTAGAAGGTGCTTGGCTGGCTGGGGACGCCGACTGCCGCAACCGTGCGGCCGCCTCTGATACGGGCCGATATTCCGCCACCGGAGGGCTCCGTTCCACAGACTGGCGTCCTGGGCGCTGGCGGAGGGGCGGCCAGAAGCATCAGGGCGCCGAGGAAGGCCGTTAGTGGGTTGTGGGTTGTGGGTTGTAGGAAAGACATCGCGCACGGCGGGCTCCGGGATGGCGAACGGGAAGGGCGGATATTGCACTCCGGGGCGCGCCGGGACGCAACAGAAAGGCCCGGTCGCCCGGGCCTGTCCCACAAACCACCTACGACCCACCAACCGCCTTCAGTCCTCTCCGTGCGCCTCGCGGAAGAACGACGGCAGATTCACCACCAGCGGCTCCACGGCCATATCCGGTCGCCACTCGAGTCGCTCGGTGAGCACCTCCGGCCGTTCGTCTCCCGGGAACCACCGCTCGACCAGGCGCGCGTCGAGGTCCACGATCCAGAACTCGATGCCCGCCCGTTGGTACCTCGGCCGCTTGACGAACCGGTCGGCTCGAGCCGTGCTGGGCGACAGTACCTCGACGGCAAGCCGCAGAGGCAACATCTCCGACCACGCCTTCGCGCGGCGCCGCGGCGTGACGAACACGTCCGGCTGCACGAGCGTCCGGGGATCCAACTCCAAGTCGGAGAGGCTGCCGAAGCACTCACCCAGGCCATGCGTGCGCACGTATTGCCCGAGTGCCTCCCGCAGCAATCCCACCGCGCGCTCGTGCACGACCCGCGGAGCCGGCGTCACCAGGTGCTCGCCGTCCACGACCTCGTGACGGAGACCGTCGTCCGGGAGCGCGCGAATCCGCTCCGCGGTCCACAACTCGGCTGCCTGCGGCATGCCCATAGTCTGCTCGGCTCGGCGAAGGGTTGGCAAGGGGGCACACGCCCACGCTAATAGCACGATAGCCGAGCGGCGGAGCCATTTGTTGCGGCTCGGGGCTCCGTGCGGCGGGAAGTCGGCTGTAGGTTGTGGGCTGTAGGAAATACAAGAGGCCGCGTCGCCGCGGCCTCTCCCACAACCTACCACCTGCCACCGACTGACCGTTCCTCACAACTTCACGATCGCCACCATCGTCCCCATTGTCCCGACCCAGAACAGGAACATCCACTTCAGCAGCTCGGACTTAAGGTCGGCGAGCTTGGCGTCCATCCGGGCCATGAGGTGAACTTCCAGATCGGCCATTCGCTGCTCGATCGCGGCCATACGTGCGTCCAGACGAGCCTCGACGCCGGAGATCCGGGCCTCCACACGCCCGAAGTTCGCGTCAAACAGCTCCCTGAACTCCTGCCGGTAGCTCGTGTCCACCAGGTTCAGCCACTCCACCAGCTCATTGGCGACATCGTCGCCGAGCCGCTCGTAGAACTTGTTCGACAGCTTAGCCGTGATCGGCACCGGTGCTCCCGAGGCGGGGTCCGATGCCATCGTAACCTTACGCTCGGCCGGCCGAGGCGCGCAATGTTGCGGCTCGGTGCCCATTGTCGCGGGGAGCAGGTTGCGGGTTGTAGGTGGTGGGGAAGAGAATCCCCTCTAGGTTGAGGGATGCGGCCGCAATCCGATGTACGTTGAGAGATGACGCCGCGACGCCTGCTCGTCTCCGTGCTCTCCGCAGCCCTGCTCGCCGCCGGCGCGCGCGGGGCGGCGGCACAAGCACTGACGCCCCTGCCCCTCCGGCGCGGCGAGATCGCGGTCCACGTCCGCGTGCACCACTTCCCCGACTTCACCGCCCGCGTCACCGCCGACAGCGCATCCTTCACCGGCGACTCGCTGGCCGACGTGCGCGCGGTGGCGCTCGCCCCCGCGGCGAAGATCCACACCGGCATCGGCCTCCTCGACGGGCGCATGCGCCGCACGCTCGACGCGGCGCACTACCCCGAGATCCGCTTCGAGCTGCTGCGCGTCGCGCCCGGCGCCGCCCACGGCGACACCACGGCCGTGACCTTCTACGGCCGCTTCGGGATCCGCGGCCAGACGCGCGACGACACCATCCCCGGCGCCGTCGTCGTCTCGCCCGGCTCGCTCCTCGCGACGGCGACGTTCCCGCTCGACATCCGCGACTACGGGATCGCGCCGCCGACGGCGTTCTTTGGGATAGTGCGTGCTGACCCGATCGTTCAGATCACGGTGCGCTTGGAGTTTGGGGGGACGGGCCCGACTCCGTGAGGCAAGCGGCTGGTGGTAGGTTGTAGGTGGTGGGTTGTAGGAAGAACAAAGGCCCGGTCGCCCGGGCCTCTCCCACAACCCACCACCTACAACCCACAACCGGCCTGGGAGCGCACCGTGTCAGCAACCGACCACTCCGCTCGTCATCTCGGCTCCACCGGCCTCGAGGTCTTCCCCATCGCCCTGGGCTGCATGGGAATGTCGGGCATGTACGGCGCCGCCGACGAGACCGAAAGCATCGCCACGATCCACGCCGCGCTCGACGCCGGCGTGAACCTGCTCGACACCGGTGACTTCTACGGCAGCGGCCACAACGAGATGCTGATCGGCCGAGCGCTCAAGGGGCGCCACGAGCCGGTCCTGCTCTCGGTGAAGTTCGGCGCCATGCGTTCGCCCGACAACGCGTGGGGCGGCTTCGACGCGCGGCCCGCGGCCGTCCGGAACTTCCTCGCCTACAGCTTGAAGCGCCTCGGCGTAGACCACATCGACATCTACCGCCCGTCGCGGCTCGACCCGGCCGTGCCGATCGAGGACACCGTCGGCGCGATCGGCGATATGATCACCGCCGGCTACGTGCGCTTCGTCGGACTGTCCGAGGTTGGCGCCGAGACGATCCGCCGCGCCCACGCCGTCCGGCCCGATCTCGCGACCTGCAGATCGAGTACTCGGTCGTGAGCCGCGGCCCCGAGCGCGCGATCTTCCCGGTGCTGGACGAGCTGGGCATGGGCGTCACGGCCTACGGCGTGCTGTCGCGCGGCCTCCTCACCGGCTCGAAGCTGGCGCCGGGCGATTCGCGGGCCCATTTCCCGAGGTTCAGGGCCGAGAACCAGCTTCAGAACGCCAAGCTCATCGAGACGCTGAAGCAGCTCGCCGCGGCGAAGGGCCTCCAGCCCGCCCAGCTCGCCATCGCCTGGGTGCTCGCCAAGGGGCCGCGCATCGTCCCGGTGATGGGCGCGCGGACGCGCAAGCAGCTCGCCGAGTCGCTCGCGGCGGTGCGGGTCAAGCTGTCGGCGGACGACCTGGCGGCGATCGAGAAGGCGCTGCCCGCGGTGGCGGGCACGAGGTATGATGAGCGGCAGATGGGGAATCTGGACTCAGAAGAGCGTTAGTGGGTTGTGGGTTGTAGGTGGCAGGAGAAACAAAGGCCCCGGTCCGCGGGGCCTTTTCCACAACCCACCACCTACAACCCACTAACTATCAAGCACCTCGCGGAACAGCTCCCCCAGGTCCAGCAGCAGCGGCGCCGGCGCGCCTTCCGGCTGCCACAGCAGGCGCTCCTCCAGCACCTCCGGCCGCTTGTCGGCGGGTCGCCAGCGCTCGACCAGTCGCGCATCGAGGTCCACGATCCAATACTCCGGGACGCCCGCGCGCTGCAGGCGGCGGCGCTTCACGATCCGGTCCGCGCGGGCCGTGCTCGGCGAGAGCACCTCGACGGCCAGACGGATCGGGAGAGCGTCCTGCCACGTCTTAACCCGACTGCTGGCGGTGATGAACAGATCCGGCTGCATCAGCGTGTGAGGATCGAACTCGAGATCGGCCGGAGAGTGAATGACCCTCCCCAGTCCGTGCTCCTTCACATAGGGGCGGAGGATCGCCTCCAGCTCCGACAGAGCGATCTGGTGCTGGGCGCGCGGCGCCGGCGTCACCAGGTGCTCTCCGTCCACGACCTCGTGGCGGAAGCCGTCGTCGGGAAGCGCGCGAATGCGCTCCGCGGTCCACAGCTCGGCTGTCTCGGGCATGCCCATAGTCTGCTCGGCTCGGCGAGGGGTTGGCAAGGGCCCACGTCGGCATGCTACCACCCGGATAGCCGAGCGGCGGAGCCATTTGTTGCGGCGTGGGGCTCCGCGCGGCGGGCGGGTGGGGTAGGAGGAGGTTGCAGGGTGTGGGGCTTAGGGTGTGGAGTGTAGCTTGAGGCATGCGACCGGCGCGCGCAGCGAGCTGGGCGGGAATGACGCTCCTCCTGGCCCTCGGCACCAGGACCGCCACGGCGCAGGCACTCGCGCCCCTGCCCCTCCGGCGCGGCGAGATCGCGGTCCGCGTGGGCGTGAACATCCTGCCCGCCTTCACCGCCCGCGTGAGCGCCGACAGCGCCGCGTTCACCGGCGACTCGCTCGCCGCCGTGCGCGGCGTGGCGGTCGCGCGCACCGCGCAGATCCACACCGGCATCGGCCTGCTGGACGGCCGCATGCGCCGCACCCTGGGCGCGGCCGACTACCCCGAGATCCGCTTCGAGCTGCTGCGGGTGACGCCGGGCGCCGTGCGCGGCGACACCACGGCGGTGACCATGGGCGGGCGGTTCACCATCCGCGGCGTGACGCGCGACGTCACCGTTCCGGGTGCCGTGATCCTCCCGCCCGGCGCGCTGATCGTCGCGGCCACCTTCCCGCTCGACATCCGCGACTTCGGCATCGTCCCGCCGACAGCCTTCTTCGGCATCGTGCGCGCGGAGCCGGTGGTGAGGATCAGCGTGAGGCTGGAGTTCGGGAAGCCGAGGCCGGTCCCGTGAGGCCGGCGGCAGGTAGTAGGTTGTAGGTTGTAGGTCGTGGGAAAGACAGGAGCCGGGATCGCGGGCCTTTACCACAACCTACCACCTACCAACCGTCATCCATCCATCTCGCGGAACAGCGCCTCCAGCTCCACCAGCAGCGGCGCCGACGCGCCCTCCGGCTGCCAGAGCAGGCGCTCCTCCAGAACCTCGGGCCGCTTGTCGCCGGGCCGCCAGCGCTCCACCAACCGCGCGTCGAGATCCACGATCCAGTACTCGACGCTGGCCCTCTGGAACCGCCGCCGCTTCACAATCCGGTCGGCGCGGGCGCTGCTGGGAGAGACGATCTCGACGGCCAGACGCAGCGGGAGGATCTCCAGCCACGTCTTCGCGCGCCGGTTGGCCGTCACGAACACGTCGGGCTGGACCATCGTGTGCGGATCGAACTCGACGTCCGCGGGCGACGCGAAACACTCGCCGAGGCCGTGGGCGACCACGTAGTCCGACAGCCGGCGTTGGAGGAGCCTCACCGCCCGCTGATGGACCAGTCGCGGCGCCGGCGTCACCAGGTGCTCCCCGTCCACCACCTCGTGACGGAAACCGTCGTCCGGCAGCGCGCGAACGCGCTCCGCGGTCCACAGCTCGGCTGTCTCGGGCATACCCATAGTTTGCTCGGCTCGGCGAAGGGTTGGCAAGGCCGCATTGGCCACGCTCGGCGTGACCGTCGTCATCGAATTTCCACAAGGACACGTGCAGATTGGGCAGATTGTCAGCCAAACGGCATCACGCGAGCAGGCGAGAGGCGTCGTCCGAGAGGACAGCGCCCTCGCCAAGGCACAGCGACGCATCACGTCTCACGATGGGAACCGTGACGGTCACGCCTTGACCCTGCGCGCCGCCTGGTCGGCCTTGCTCCTGGCCCTCACCGCCCCGGCGGCGGTGGGGCAAACGGCGCCGTCCGCCGCGGCCGCCGGCCAGGCCCTCGCGCCGCTCCCGTTCAAGGGCGGCGCGATCGCGTTCCACGTGCGCGTGGACGCGGCCCCCGACTTCATGGGCCACGTGACGGTGGACAGCGCCGCCTTCACCGGCACCTCGCTCGCCGGCGTGCGCGGACTGGTCGTGGTGCGGGCCGATTCGATGCGGACGGGCATCGGGCTGCGCGACCATCACATGCGCGACGCGATGGAGACGAAGAGGTATTCGGACATCCGCTTCGAGCTGACCGGCGTGAGGCCGGGCGCCACCCACGGCGACACGACCGAGGTGACCTACGCGGGCCGGCTCACCATCCACGGCCAGACCCGCGACGACTCGATTCCCGGCACGGTCGTGCTCGGCGCGGGGTCGGTCGAGGCCGCGGCCGCCTTCCGGCTCGACATGCGCGACTACGGCGTCAAGCCGCCGACGCGCTTCCTGGGCATCGTGCGCGTCGAGCCGGTGGTCGCCATCACGGTTCAGTTGTCGTTCGGGGGGCCGGCCGCCGCGAAGTGAGGCCGGCGACAGGCCGGGGACGGAGGGGCCGTGCGACCGGGACGTCAGCGAGGGGCCCTACCGGCCGCCGACCGCCTCGCGCGCGAACTTCTCCTCGATCAGGCCGAGGCACAGCCCGGCCAGCTCCAGCGCCATGCGCTCCTTGCGGCGCCGCTCGATCCCGCCGGGCGGCGGCGCGGGGATGTCCGCCCGCACCGGCGCGATGCACCACCGCCCCATGTCCAGCCGCGCGGCGAGCCAGCGGCTGCCGTCGGCCACGGGCAGGCTCCAGCCCCGAATCGAGCGGTTGATCTCCGCCGAGGCGGTGGCCGGGAGCGTCAGGCCCAACCCGACGGCGAGCGGCGTGACGGACATTCCCCTCGCCTCCCACAGCCCGACCAGCCGGCCCTGCAGCGCCTGACTGGCGCGGCGCAGGACCTCTTCGCGCCAGAACTCGATCCGATCGCGACCCTCGGTACCCACGGTGACGACCTCCCGGGCGACGAGGCGCGGCCCCCAGGGGGGGCGGGGGGGAGCGGGGGCAGGCCGCGCGTCGCGCCTAACATAGCGGTGCCGGAGCCGGACGGCCATAATTCAGCCTCGATGACCGCTCCCGTCGTCCGTTCGCCCGAAGTCCGGGACGCGCTCCACCAGGAGTCGCGCGAGCGGATCTACCACGAGGGCGCGGTCGCCGAGCTGTTCCACGTGGTCGTGGCCGCCATCGTGGCCCTCCTCTCCATCGGCCAGGTCCCCGACCTCGTCCTCGCCGTCTGGTTCCTCGCCGTCAGCGCCGCCGTGGTCTACCGCACCGTGCTGCGCCACCGGCTCCGCGACCAGCCGTTCGACCGCGAGATGCGCCTCCGGTTCCGGCTCGACGTCGCCGCGCTCGGCCTGGCGTGGGGGATCGGCGCCGGGCTGTTCGACCACTGGCTCCCCTTCCGCGACGTCGCCCTGATGCTGGTGATCGTGAGCGGCATCGTCGCCGCCGCCACGGCCACGCTGGCCGCCGACACCATCGCCTTCCGCACCTTCCTTCTCGGCGCGCTCGGCCCGTTCGCCCTCGGGATCCTGCTGGGCCCGGTGAACCAGTCGCGGGTCGCCGCGCTGGTGCTGATCGCCATCTTCGGCGCGGCGATGCTGGTGCTGCACCGGCGCAGCCACCGGGCGCTGCTCGAGCACGTGAGCGCCGGCGTGCTCCTGGCCGAGAGCGAGCGGCGGGCCGCGCGCGACCACGCGCACCTCAGCGCCCTGTTCGCCAGCGCGCCGGTGGCCACCGCCGTGGTGTCCGCCGACGGCACGATCGAGGACGTGAACCCGCGCTTCGAGATGCTGTTCGGCTTCACCGCGGCCGAGGCGAAGGGCCACCCGCTCAACGACCTGATCGTGCCGCCGGGGGAGCGCAGCCTCGCCGCGCAGCTCGACGGCACCGTCATGGGCGGCGAGACGGTGGTGATCGAGACGCAGCGCCGCTGCAAGGACGGCCGGATGGTGCCGGTGCGCGCTTCCGCCGCGCCGGTCGAGGGCGAGGGCCGCCTGGGGCTGTTCGTGCTGTACGAAGACATCTCCGACGAGATGCGCGCCCGCGCCGCGCTCCAGGAGGCCAAGGAGGCCGCCGAGCGGGTGGCGCAGATGCGCAGCGCCTTCCTCGCCAACATGAGCCACGAGATCCGCACGCCGATGAACGCCGTGCTCGGCCTGACGGAGCTGCTGCTCGACGGCGAGCTGAACCCGGAGCAGCGCCGCTCGCTCAACCTGATCCAGACCTCGGGCGAGACGCTCCTCACCCTGCTCAACGACATCCTCGACCTGTCGAAGATCGAGGCGGAGAGCCTGCACCTCGAGGAGGTGCCCTTCGACCTGCCGCGGCTGGTGGACGGCACGGTGAGCCTGATGGCGGTGCGCGCGCGGGAGCGCAGCATCGAGCTGCTGACGGAGTTCGGCGCCGGCGTGCCGGAGCAGGTGCGCGGCGACCCCACGCGCCTGAGGCAGGTGCTGACGAACCTGCTCAGCAACGCGATCAAGTTCACGCACGAGGGCGAGGTGCTGGTCTCGCTCAAGCGCGTGGAGCCGGGTGCTCCGAGCACCGCGGCCGCTCCGAGCGGCGCGGGCGCTCCGGGCGGCGCGGCAGTGCGGATCGCGGTGCGCGACACGGGGATCGGGATCTCGGAGGAGCAGCGCCGCAAGATCTTCGAGCCGTTCACGCAGGCCGACCTCTCGATGACGCGGAAGTACGGCGGCACGGGACTCGGCCTCACCATCGCGAAGCGGCTGGTGGAGATGATGGGCGGCGCGCTGGAGGTGCAGAGCGAGGTGGGGCACGGGAGCGAGTTCTCGTTCACGGTGTCCCTCACGGTCGGGGCCGCCGCGCCGCCGCCGCTGCCCGCGCCCAGCGCCGTGCCGATCGCGGGGCTGCGGATGCTGGTGGTGGACGACAACCACTCCAACCGGCGGATCGTGCGCGGGCTGCTGTCCGCCGCCGGTGTCGTCGTGGACGAGGCGTCGAGCGCGGACGAGGGGCTCGGCGCGATGCACCGCGCCGCGGCGGCGAAGGCGCCCTACGCGCTCGCCGTGCTCGACGCGCAGATGCCGGGCCGCGACGGCTTCGAGCTGGCGCAGGACGCGCGCTCCCACCCGTCGCTCCAGTCCACGCGCCTGCTGATGCTGACCTCCGCCGGGCAGCGCGGCGACGCGCAGCGGTGCCGCGAGCTGGGCATCCACGGCTACCTGACCAAGCCGGTCTCGCGCGCCGACCTGCTCGACATGGTGGCGGGCGTCCTCGGCCGCGCCGAGGGGGACATCGAGCCGGGACAGGAGCTGGTGACCCGGCACCGCATCAACGAGTCGCGGCGCCACCTCGCCATCCTGCTCGCCGAGGACAACCCGGTGAACCAGGAGGTCGCGGCCACCATGCTCCGCAAGCGCGGCCACAGCGTGGACGTGGTGGGCACGGGGCGGCGGGCGCTGGAGCGCGTGCGCACCCGGCACTACGACGTGGTGATGATGGACGTGCAGATGCCGGAGATGGACGGCCTCGAGGCGACCCGCGCGATCCGCCTCCTGCCCGGCGCGCGCGACCTGCCGATCGTCGCCCTCACCGCCCACGCCCTCGCCGAAGAGCGCGAGGAGTGCCTGGCGGCGGGGATGAACGCGTTCGTCACCAAGCCCTTCAAGGCCTTCGAGCTGTTCGCGGCCGCCGAGGGGTGGGGCAAGCGGCCGGATACCTCCGGCCGGGCCCCGGCGCCCGAGCCCGCGGCCGATGCCGCCGCCCCCGACAGCACGCCGGCCGGCCCACCGCCCGTGAACCTCGACGCGTTCCGCCGCGAGATGGCGGAGGCGGGCGTCGCGGAAGCCGTGGACGGGATCATCGCCACGTTCCTGGAGAGCGCGACGACGCGCATCGCCTCGATCGACGCGGCGACCAGGGCGGGCGACGCGCCGGAGGTGTCCCGCCTCGCCCACGCCTTCAAGTCGTCGGCGGCGCAGCTCGGCGCGCACAAGCTGGCGGAGCAGCTCGCCGGGATGGAGCAGGCGGCGAAGGAAGGGAAGATGGACGCGGTGCGGGCCGCGGCGGCGGAGTTTCAGCGGGAGGCGAAGGCGGTGGTGGATTACCTGAAAGGGACTAGGGGCTAGGGGTTAGGGACTAGGGATGACCGGACGCCAGACTCAGGCGACGCGACGCCGGCGACCTTGAGACCCTAACCCCTAATTCCCAACCCCTACACCCTGCCCTTCAAGCTCCCCGTCACCGGCCTCGGATCCGCGATCAGCGCCCGCGCGGCATCCACCTTCCCGAACACGCCCCACAACAGCACGCCGCGCACGCGCCCGCGGTCCAGGTAGTAGATCACGCCCTCGCGGAACGGCTCCTTCCAGTCGGCCACCGTCTCCAGCCGCGCGTCCAGCTCGCCCACGGACTCGTAACCGAGGTCGAACAGGTCGCTGTAGAAGAACGGGAGGTGCGCGTAGGGGCCGTCGTCCGCGCCCGCCATCGCGCGGCCCGCGTAGCGGCCCATCGTGAGCGCGTTGTCCTCGTGCTCGACCCGGACGCGCTTGCCCAGCGCGGGGCTCTGGTACGCGGCCACGTCGCCCGCCGCGAACACGCCCGGCGCCGCCCCCGCGCCCGCCACCACGCGGAGCCGGTCGTCCACCACCACGCCGTTGTCGGTCGCGAGGCCGGCGTCCTCGGCCAGCTCCGCGTTGGGCTGGATGCCGATCCCCACGACCACGGCGTCGGCGGGAACGTCGGCGCCGCTCAGCGTGGCCACCGACTGCTTGCGCCCCTTCTGCTGGAGGCCGATGGCCGACTGGCCCGGCAGCAGCGTCACGCCCTTCTGGGCGAAGTAGTCGTTGAGGAAGCGCATCAGGTCGGGCGGATAGACGCGCGCGCCGATGCCGGGCTCGGGGAAGACCATCGTGACCTTGCAGCCGGCCGTGGCGAGCGCGGCGGCCAGCTCGGAGCCGATGAACCCGCCGCCGATCACGACGACCCGCTTGCCCGGCGGCGCCAGCTCCCGCAGCCGGCGGTAGTCGGCGAGCGTGCGGAAGTAGATGAGCTTCTCGCCGCCGGCCACCAGCTTCCGCGGCCGACCGCCGGTGGCGAGCAGCAGCTTGTGGTACCCGTAGCCCGCGCCGCGATGGTCGAACACCCGGCGGCCGGCGAGATCGAGCCGCGCCGCGCGCTTGCCCAGCAGCAGCGAGACCCCCACCTCGTCGGTCCTGCGCCACACGCTCTCGAGCGCGTCGCCCTTCCACAGGCCCTTGCTGAGCGGCGGCCGGCTGTACGGCGCGTCCGGCTCCTCGCACAGCACGCCGATGTCGCCGTCCTTGTCCAGCTCGCGGATCGCGCGGGCGGCGGCGTCGGCGGTCATGCCGCCGCCGATGAGTAGGTACTTGAAGTCCGGCATGCTTGCCCTGGGAGAGCGTTCGTGGGTGGCAGGTTGTTGGTGACAGTGGCTGAACACTACCACCTACAACCCACTACCTACCACCTCTTACAACCCCATCTTCTTCACCAAATCTACAAACCGCTTCTGGTCCCGGATGCCGTCGAACAACGGATTCACCTTCACGTACGCCAGCCAGCCGCGGCGCTCGGCATACGCCTTCTCGATCCAGTCGAGCGCCCGGGCGGCCTCGCCCAGGCCGAGCAGCAGCGTGCCCGGGGCCACCGGCGTCACGTATCCGCGCGCGGCCTGCGCCTCGAGGTCGGCCAGCAGCGCGCGCGCCTCGGCCTCCTTGCCCGCCAGCGCCAGCGCGTAGCCGAGCACGGCCTCCTCGTACGCCCCGGCGCCCGGAAGGGTCCGCGCCTCGCGCAGCACCCGCTCCGCCTCGGCCAGCTCCCCCTGCTGCGCGAGGGCGAGACCGAGGACGCGGTAATTCTCCTCCGACGTCGGGTTCGCCTCGATGGCCCTGAGCGCGTGCGAGCGGGAGACGTCATACCGGCGGGCGTAGTAGTAGAGCCACGCCATGCTCCGCCGTGCCGAGACCGTCGGCTCGTCCGACTCCAGCGCGGTGTGGCCCTCGATCAGCGCCTCGTCGGTCCGGCCGCGCGCCATCAGCAGGAACGCGTACCACTGGTGCGCGACGGTGCAGCCGGGATCCAGCTCGATCGCGCGCCGGAACTCGCGGCCCGCGCCGTCCCAATCCCAGTCGTAGATGAACAGGACCCAGGCGAGCGACGCGTGCGGGTCGGCGAGGCTCCCGTCCAGCTCGATGGCGCGCCGCGCGTAGTCCTTGGCCCGCGCGAACCCCTCGGCCACGGGCACACTGCGGTAGTCCACGTGCAGTGCGTACGAATCGGACAGGCCGGTGTACGCCAGGGCGTAGGCGGGGTCCTCGGCCACCGCCTGCTCGAACCAGCGAATCGCGTCCGCCACCGCCTCCTGCGTGCGGCGGGTCATCTCGTAGCGGCCGCGCAGGTAGTGGCCGTAGGCGGCGACGCTCTCCGTGCCGCGCCGGCGCGGCGCCTCGGAGAGCCCGGCGAACGAGCCCGCGCGCAGCGTGCCGACGATGGTGCGCGCCATCTCGTCCTGGATGGCGAACACGTCGTCGAGCGTGCGGTCGTAGCGCTCCGTCCACAGCAGCCGCCCGTCGGCGCCGGAGGAGAGCTGCGCGGTGATGCGCAGCCGGTCGCCCGCCTTGCGCACGGTGCCCTCGAGGATCTCGGAGGCGCCGAGCAGCGCGCCGATGGCGCGCACGTCCTGCGGCTTGCCCTTGAGCGCGAACACGGAAGTGCGCGAAGCCACGCGCAGGCCCTCGACCTTGGCCAGCGCGACGATCAGCTCGTCGGTGATGCCGTCGCTCAGGTACTCGGTGTCGGGATCGGGGCTGGCATTGACGAACGGCAACACCGCGACGACGCGCGCCGCGCCGAAGGAGCGCGGGACGGCGGGCCCCTCGGCCTCGAGCGCGGCAACGAACGCGGTCACGCTCGGGAAGCGCTCGTCGGGGCGCTTGGCCAGCGCGCGCGCCAGCGCGGCTTCCACCGACGGCGGGACGTCGGGACGCACGACGCGGACGGGCCGCGGCGCCTCGGTCACCTGCCTCGCCATCGTGGCGCGCGCCGTCGGGCTCCGGAACGGCGGCTCGCCGGCCAGCATCTCGTACACGACGCACGCCAGCGCGTACTGGTCGCTGGCCTGCTCGACGCCCGGGTCGCCGGCCGCCTGCTCGGGGCTCATGTACTCGGGCGTGCCGACGACGATGCCGACTTCGGTGACGGCCTGCGACACGGCGCCGGCCCTCGGGCCGGCCGCACTGGCCGGGCCAGTCGGGGTGACGCCGCCCGGCCCGCAGCAGGCGCGGGCGACGCCGAAATCGGCCAGCACCGCGACGCCGTCGGCGAACAGGATGTTCTCCGGCTTGACGTCGCGGTGCACGTAGCCGTTGCGGTGGGCGAAGTCGAGCCCCGCGCCCGCCTCCCGCGCGATGCGCCGCACGTCGGCCAGCGGGAGCCGGCCCTCGCGCGCCAGCCGGTCGCGGAGCGAGCCGCCGGCCACGTGCGGCGAGACGAAGTACAGCAGCCCGCCCGCCTCGCCCGAGTCGAGCAGCGGCACGATGTGCGGGTGCGCCAGCCGGGCGGCGATGCCGATCTCGCGCAGGAACCGCTCCGCGTCCACCGACGCGGCCAGCTCCGGCCGCAGGACCTTGATCGCCACCTCGCGCCCGTGCTTGAGGTCCTCGGCCAGGTACACGGTCGCCATCCCGCCGCGTCCGAGTTCCCGCTCGATGGCGTAGCGAGCCTGCAGGGCGGTGGCGAGGGCGGCGGTGGGATTCGACATGGACGGTCTAATTAACCGTTGGTGGGTTGTCGGTGGTAGGTGGTGGGAAAGGCCTCTCCCACAACCTACAACCCACCACCTACCAACCGCCTACACCCTGAACAGATAGCTCACCTTCACGAAGAACCCGTCAGCCGTCCGAGCCAGATCGCGGAACGAGAACGCAGACGCATCATCCAGGCTGCTGCCGTACCCGGCGAAGAAGACCGTGCCCGGCGTCGGCCGGTAGGAGAACAGCCAGTCCATCCGGAAGGCGTTGATCGCGCTCGGCGTCGTCCGCGTGAACGCGCCGGTGGTCGGATCGCGCACCAGGATCGCGCCGCCGGTGCGCGAATCGTCGCGCAGCGCGTCGGTCTGGTTCGACGTGTACTGGCCGATGAGCCGCAGGAAGATCGGCCGCGCCAGCTGGTATTCGAGCCGGAGCTGCGGGACCCGGATCAGCGCCACCGTGCTGCCGCCGTCGCGCCGGATGATCTGCTGGTGGTTGTAGATCAGCTCGGCGCGCAGCTGGTCGGTCGGCCGCCAGGCGAGGTCCAGCGTGCCGACGATGATCCGCCCCGAGGCCCACTCGTAGTAGTTCTCGTCGTGACCGACCAGCAGGTACGCGGTGAGCGAGAAGCTCTGGAACCGCGGCGTCTGGAGGTTGACGCCGTAGTCCAGGTTGCCGATCCGCGGCTGGCCGGTGAACGGCACGGTGTCCACCGTCGTGCCCCGCACCCGCTCGACCCAGTCGTTCGCGTACAGCGACGCCGGATACCCGAAGGACTCGAACAGCACCGACGCGCCCAGCTGCCAGCCGCCGCGCACCGTGAACCCGGTATTGACGTGGAACTGCCGGGTGTCGGGCGGGTCGCCCTTCGAGAACAGCTGGTAGTCGTCCCAGGTGCCGGCCGTGTAGATGTTGCCGGTGAAGCTCTCGAGCCAGGAGCCCGGCGCGCCCACCACCGTGTAGGTCGGGCTGAAGGAGACCTGGGCGATGCCGGGCCGCGAGATGAAGCCGCTGGAGGCGCGGAAGTTGTCGCCGATGCCGCTGCCCGAGAAGGTGAAGCTGAACCGCCGGCCCGAGCGCACCAGCGACGCGTACCAGATCGGGCTGAGGCGCGTGGCGCCCGAGTCGCGCGTGACGCTGCCGCCGCCCTGGAACGTCACCGCGTACGCGCTGCCCAGCACCAGCCGCCCGTCCAGCGCCGCGACCCGGTTGTAGCTCGGCCCGTCCACCCGGTCCGTGTACACCAGGCCGAGCGCGTCCGCGCCGCCCAGGTCCTGCTTGAGGCGCACCGCGTCGAGGAGCGGGTGATCCGTCCCCGACTCGGACGCGCTGGTCGCGTCCACGCCCGACAGGACGGCCACCGACGTCCCGCCCACCTTCCCCGTCAGCTTGGCCGCGCCGTCCGGGCTCACCAGCCGGCGCGTGTAGATCAGGTTGAACGGCGAGGCGAACATCTCCAGGCCGTCGAGGAAGAACGGCCGCTTCTCCGGAAAGTACAGGGCCTGCCGCGGATCGAACTGGATCTGCGGCGCGTCGGCCTCGACCTGGGAGAAGTCCGGCCGCACCGTGCCGTTCAGCGTCAGATTGGACGTGACGCCCCAGCGCGCGGTGAGTCCGACCTTGGGGTCGCCGCCGCCGTACTGCCAGCCCGACGCCGCCTGCGCCCCGGTCAGCGTGCTCGTCGCCTCGGGCGTGAGGTCCAGGACGAGCCCGCGATGCAGCTGGGAGAGGCCGGTCAGCGTGCCGCCCTGCCCGAGGAACGACGCCTGCGTCTGCAGCACGCGGGTCCAGGTGAGCTGGTGACCGGTGGCCTGCACGACGCGGATCACGTTGAGGCCCCAGTCCTGCGGGTCGCGCGCCTGATAGCGCAGCGTCTTGAACGGGATGCGCACCTCGACCTCGTACCCCCAGGCCGTCTGGTGCCCCTTGGATTCGAAGACGTAGTCGGGGCTCAAGTCGAGCGTGTACGCGCCGGTGACGGCGGACGAGAGGAAGTTGATGGTCGCCCGCGGCGCGTCGCGCAGCGTCCCGTCGGCCTGCACGCCGAGCGGGTTGACGCCGAACACCAGCGCCTGGCGCCGGTCGTTGAACGTGTCGAGCAGGATCTCGACGTAGTCGTCGCCGGTGATCTTGTCGCGGTCGGCCAGGGTGGCGCGCACGCTGGCCGAGTCCTGGTAGGCGCGGATGCCGAAGTAGATGGCCGTGGGCGAGTACCACACCAGCACCGTGGTCGAGTCGTCGGCCGGCCGGTTGTCGTTGGGCAGGTACTGGGAGAAGTCGCGCAGCACGGCCGCGCGGCTCCAGACGGGCTCGTCCAACCGGCCGTCCACGGCCACCGTGGCGTCCGCGATGCGCGGCAGCGCGACGGAGGCTCCCGCCGCGGTGGCGCCGGCAGGCCCGCCGGCCGCACGCACGGCCGCGGTGTCCGCGGCGGCTTGGAGCACGAGCAGAGCCGTGAGCAGAGGCAGCATGGACCGTCCGGTTCGGGGGTCGCCGGCCTGACTACATACGTAGTAGCGCCGGCCCGGTTTCGAGAACCTGACCCATGAGGCCGTGGCCGCGCCATCCCCTTGCGCCGGAATTCACAATTCCGCATCGTTTAGTCGGTATTCCTACAACCAGACGATCGGCGGCGTGAACTGGCTGATCCAGATGAACTGGCTGGACGCCAACTCGGGCGAGCGTACAGCACTGGCCGTGATGCGACAGCCTGCTTCACCTTCCCTGCGGCGCAATGCCGCGCCGGCGCGAGCGGTCGGTCACCGCCGCGCGGCGCCGGCGCACGTCCTCACGACTCCGGGATCCCTCCGGACGCTTTCTCAGCACTGCCACAACTGTAGTTGTTGACCGGACCGCGGGAGGGCGCCTCTCGGCGCCCCCGCGGTCCGTTACCGCCACCCGAGCCCACAGCCCCTGGAGTGAGGCGATGGACCATTCTGCACGTGTGTACGACGACATCACGGAGATGCTGCCGAGCGAGGAGAACCCCTCCCCGCTCGTCCGCCTGAACCACCTCGCGCCCGCGGGCGCCACGCTGTGGGCGAAGCTGGAATGGCTGAACCCGTTCGGATCGGTGAAGGACCGGGCCGCGTGGGCGATGCTGCAGGACCTCGAGCGCCGCGGGGAGCTCGGGCCGTCGCGGCCCGGCCGGGGCATCGTCGAGCCCACGAGCGGCAACACCGGGATCAGTCTCGCCGCCCTGGCCGGCGCCCGCGGCTACCCGATGCTCGCCGCCGTGCCGGCCAGGATTCCGGCGGAGAAGAAGGTGCTGCTCCAGATCTTCGGCGCGAAGGTCGAGGTCGTGCCCGACGCGCTGTGCCCTCTGCCGGGGAGCGAGGACGGCACGATCGGCCTCGCCAAGACGCACGCCCGCGCCTCCGGCCACAAGTACGTGATGCCCAACCAGTACGAGAACCGGCAGAACGTCGAAGCGCACGTGCGCACCACCGGCCCGGAGATCTGGCGGCAGACCCGCGGCGCCGTCAGCCACGTATTCACGTCGCTCGGGACGTGCGGGACCGTCACGGGCCTCGGGACGTTCCTCAAGGAGAAGAACCCCGCGGTCAGGATCGTCGCGGTGCAGCCCAGCGCGGGTCACGACGTCCCCGGCATCCGCAACGTCTCCGAGCTCGAGGTCTCCCGGCTCTACGATCCGGCTTGCGTGGACGAGGTCCTGGAGGTGGACTACGAGCTGGCGTACACGGCCGCGGCCGAGCTGGCACGCCACGAGGGGCTGCGCGCCGGCCCGAGCTCCGGCCTCATCTTCGAAGGCGCGCGCCGCGTCGCGGCCAGGGAGCCCGTGCCGTGCGGCGTGATGATCTTCTGCGACGACGTCTTCAAGTACGCCTCCAACATGCTGAAGCACGTCCCCGGCCTGAATGCCGAACCCTGAACCAGCCACCACACGCGAACCCCACAGGAGAACCGACATGGCCGACTACGCACACCCCGAGGTCCTCGTCTCGACCGATTGGCTGAAGCAGAGCCTCGGGAAGCCCGGACTCCGCGTCGTCGAAGTGGACGTGGATCCCAAGCTCTACGTCGCCGGGCACATTCCCGGCGCGGTGGGCTTCGACTGGACGACGCAGCTCCAGGACCAGGTGCGGAGGGACATCATCTCCAAGGACCAGTTCGAGCAGCTGCTGTCGGACGCCGGCATCAAGGCCACGGACACGGTCGTCATCTACGGCGACTCCAGCAACTGGTTCGCCGCCTATGGATTCTGGCTGTTCAAGATCTACGGGCACGACGACGCGCGGCTCCTCAACGGGGGCCGGGCCAAGTGGCTCAACGAGGGCGACAAGCAGATGACCACCGACGTCCCGAAGTTCCCGCGGAGCGAGTACAAGGTCCGCGGGGTGGACGCGTCGCTGCGGGCCAAGGTGGTGGACGTGCTCGCGGCCACCGGCGGCAAGGCGCCGCTGGTGGACGTCCGCAGCCCCGACGAATTCACGGGCAAGGTGATCGCCCCGCCCGGCATGTCGGAGACCGCCCAGCGCGGCGGCCACATTCCCGGCGCGACCAGCATTCCCTGGGGCACGGCCGTGACGCCGGAGAACACGTTCAAGAGCGCCGACGAGCTGCGGGCCATCTACCTGAACCAGAAGGGGCTGGACCCGGGCAAGGCGACCATCGCGTACTGCCGCATCGGCGAGCGGAGCAGCCACACGTGGTTCGTCCTCAAGTACCTGCTCGGCTTCAAGGACGTCCGGAACTACGACGGCAGCTGGACCGAGTACGGCAACCTCATCGGGGCGCCCATCGAAAAGCCGTGACGCGGCGCCGGCGGCTCACGACCCCGACAACGCGAAGCCCCGCCGGGCGGCATTCCGGCGGGGCTTCGGGTTTCTGGCAACCTGGCGTCCGGCAACCGGTCGCTCAGCCGGTCTCCCACCAGGCCACTTCGCCGCGGTGGCCGCACTTGTGGCAGGTGGCCATCTCCTGATTCTGGAGCACGTGCACGCGGTCGGTGCACGCGGGGCAGACGGCATAGACCCGTTCGATCCCGGCGCCGCGCGTCTGGAGCAGCATCGCCGCGGTTTCCCTCGACCGCGCCACGATCGTGAAGACCTGGGGCCGATCGGGGCGGATCTCGAGGTACTTCTTCTCGACCGCGACGCGCTTGCCGCGCACCTCGAGCACCGCGCGCTCGCCCGACGTCTCGCCCACGACCGGGTACCACGCTCCCGCGCGCGGCGTCGGCCGCGCGAACGGTCGCGCCGCGGCCCACACCCGCGCCCAGCCCTTGGAGGTGGTCGTTTCAGTCATCGCCGTTCAGAAGTAATGCGAAATCGGGGCAGGCGCCAGACACCGCCCCGGGCCGACCACTCCTGCCTCACGACCGCTCGCAACTCGGCGTCTCGCAACTGCACTGCGTTCCGCACTCTCACGACCGACCTCAATGGCTCTCGACGGGGTACCGCAGTTGGCTCCACTCGGCCATGCTCCCGTCGTACAGACGCACGTCGGGATAGCCGATGTACCGCGCGACGAAGTAGTCGAAGCTGGCCTGCATCCCCGTGTGGCAGTAGGTGACCACCGTGCTCACGGCGGGCTGGTCGGCGCCCGCCGCCCTCCACATGACGTCGTGCAACGTGTGCATCGGCTTCAGGACCGGGTTCGCGGCCGACTCGAGGGTCGTCATCCAGAAGATGTCGTGCGCCCCCGGCAGGTGGCCGTCCGGACCGGCATAGAGATCCGGCGACCTCGCGTCCACGAGCAGCACCGAGCGGTCGCCGAGGTGCGCCTTCACCCACGCGGCGGACACGACGAGGTCCGGGCGCCAGGCGGGCGCGAACGGCCTGGCCGCCGCCGGGTGGGCGCCCGTCTCGACGGGCCGCCGCTCCGCGGTCCACTTCGCCAGGCCGCCGTCGAGCACGGCGGCGCGGCCGCTCTGGCCCAGCAGGTCGAGCGCGACCCACGCGCGGGCGGCCAGCAGGCCCGGGTCGTCGCCATAGAGGACGATGCGCGCGGAGTCGCCGACGCCCAGGTCGCGGAACGTCGCCGCCAGCTCGGCCTCCGGCGGGAACTCGTTCGGCACGCCTTCGATCGTGGTGGCCACGGCCGACAGCGGCAGGTAGCGCGCGCCGGGGATGTGTCCGGCCAGGTACGCGGCGTCGGTCCGGCCCACGTGCACGACCACGACGCCGGGCGAAGCGAGGTGCCGCGCCAGCCAGTCGCTGCTGACGAGGAACTCGGGGTGGTGGCGAACCCGCGCGTGGCCCGCATCGGGGTTCTGGGCGACGGCGTGCGGGGCGAAGGCGAGCAGGGCGAGAAGGGCGAGAGCGAGACGGCGCATGGAACGACCGATCGTTGGCGGGTGGCGGTAGGCGGTAGAAGCGCGCTCCGCATCACCCACAACCTAGCACCCGCCACCCCAACTGCCAACCGCTAACGTCTACTCCCCATAGCGATCATAGACCATCTGGAACTCCGGCATCACCTGCTCGTCCGACTCGCGGGAGATCTTCACGTGAATCACGAGCCGCTGGCCGTGCTTGGTGACTTCGTACGACTGGGTGATGGTCGCGCCGCTGGGCATCTCGCGCGCGACCTCGAACTGCTTCTTGTGCCAGTGGCCGCTGAGGCCCACGCGCGTGCCGCCGAGCAGGTCGGGAGCGACCACGTTGCGGCCGTCGAAGTAGAGCGTGTACTGGACGCTGTCGCTTGGGCTGATCGTGAGGGTGCTGTCGCTCTGGGTGATCACCAGGCGCCGCGGGGGCTGCCGCAGCGTGCTGTCCATCACCTCGGCACCGCCGCGCCGGCCCTCGCGGCCGCCGCCCCCCTCCTCCTCGCCGCCGCCGAAGCCCCCACCCCCGAACCCGCCCCGGCCCCCCCTGCCGCCGCCGCCGCCGCGCAGGCCGTAGCCCTGCCCCGGCCGGTCGCTGGCGTCGGGGTTGTAGGTCCAGGTACCCGCCAGGCTCACGCCGGTCGGGACAGACGACACGGGCGCGGGCCCGATGTCGAACGTGCCCGACTGCTGGTGCGCGCAGGCGGTGAGGAAGAAGGCGGCGGACGCGATCGCAAGGCGGCGCATAAGTCTCGGTGTTAGGGTCTAGGGTTTAGGGACTAGGGATTAGGGCTCGCAACTCAGCGTCTCGCAACTGTCCTGGTCGTGGCGTCTCGCAACTGTCTTGGTTGTAGGGTGTAGGGTGTAGGGTCTGAAAGGCAAGCTCCAAGTCGGGCTATTGGCCCCCCTCCGAAGCCGCCACCGGTCTTCAGTCGCCGTAACGGTCGTAGACCATCTGGAATTCCGGAATGGCCTCTGCATTGCCTTGGCCCAGGACCTTCACGTGAATGACGAGCCGCTGCCCGTTCTTCTTGAGCTGGAAGCGCTCGGTGATCGTCTCCCCGTTCTGCAGGTCGCGCACGATCTCGAAGTCTTTCTTCTGCCAGTGCCCGCTGAGGCGTGCGCGCGCACCGCCGAGCAGCTCGGGGGCCGGGACGTCGCGTCCGTCGAAGAAGAGGGTGTAGGCCACGCTGTCGCGCGGGCTGATCGTAACCGTGCTGTCGTCCTGGGTGATGACGAGGCGGCGCGCAGGCCGCTCCAGGGTGCTGTCGATGGGCTGGCCGCCACGCCCGGCGCCAGCCTCCCCGCCACGGGAGCCGCCGCCCCCGCCCCCAAATCCGCCGGAGCCACCACCGAACCCGCCACGACCGCCGAACCCGCCCCGCCCGCCGAACCCGCCCCGGCCGCCGTAACCGCCACGCCCGCCGTAGCCGCCACCCTGACCATTCCCCATCCTGGGCTGGTCGCTGTCGTCATAATTGTAAGTCCAGGTCCCGGCCAGGATCACGCCGACCGGGGCAGTCGCGGGACCGCCGGCAAGGGACTGCGGCGGGTTGTGCGCGCAGGCCGCGAGCAGAATCGCGGCGGCGGCTGCTGGAATCGTCGATGGGCGCATGGGCACGTCACGTTGGAGGTCGGCCACGACTGGGGAGCAAGTCGTTAGACCCTCGATCGCGACGAATGTTACGTGCCGGGGGGACGGTTCGACCGGCGCCTGGCGACTATGACGTGGCGGGAATCGCCTTCCCCGTCGCCGGCGCGGGTTGGTGCACGATGACGCTGTGCCCGAGCGCGAGGCCCGGGCCCGCCACCGCTCCGACGTCGCCGCCGAAGTACGCCTCTTCGCCGTGCTCGGCGAGGTCGAGGCCGGTGATCTCGTCGCGGACGTCGGAGCGCACGGCCATCGTCAGGCGCAGCACGCCGAAGATGGCCGCCGTCCCGAGACCGGCGATGGCGACCGACGCCAGCACGGCGACGAGCTGGATGCCGAGCTGCGCGGCGTGCCCGGCCAGCAGCCCGTCGGCGCCGGCCGGGTTGATCGCCTTCGACGCGAACACGCCCGTGAGCAGGGCGCCGGTGATGCCCGCCATGCCGTGGCACGAGAACACGTCGAGCGCGTCGTCGAGGCGGCTGCGGGCGCGCACCTGCATCGCCGCGTACGCCACGGCGGCCGCGAGCACGCCGATCGCCAGCGCCGCCGGCGTACTGACGTAGCCCGCCGCGGGCGTGATGCCCACCAGTCCGGCGACCGCGCCGGTGGCCGCGCCGACCGCGGTGGCCTTCCCGAGGCGCGCGGTATCCAGCAGCGCCCAGGCGACGAGCGCCGCCGCGGCCGCCGCGTTGGTGTTGACGAAGGCGGTCGCCGCGATGCCGTTGGCGGCGAGCGCGGAGCCCGCGTTGAACCCGAACCATCCGAACCACAGCAGGCCCGCGCCGAGCAGCACGAGCGGCACGCTGTGGGGCGCGAGCGGGGCGCGGCGGAAGTCCTGCCGCGGGCCCAGCAGCCGTGCCACCACCAGCGCCGAGACGCCGGCGCTGATGTGCACGACGGTGCCGCCGGCGAAGTCGAGCGCGCCGCGCGTGGCGAGCCACCCGCCCTGCCCCCACACCCAGTGCGCCAGCGGGTCGTACACGAACGTCGTCCACAGCAGCAGGAACGCCACGTAGGTCCGGAACCGCATCCGCTCCACGATCGCGCCGGAGATCAGCGCCGGCGTGATGATGGCGAACATCCCCTGGAACAGCGCGTGCGCCTGCAGCGGGATCGTGCCGGCGTAGGCCGCGTCCGGCGCGACGCCGACGCCGCGGAACATGGCCCAGGCCAGGCCGCCGAGCCACGACGTGCCGGGCGCGAAGGCGAGCGAGTAGCCGACGACGACCCACTGCACCCCCACCACGCCGAGGGCGACGACGCTCATCATCATCGTGTTGAGCGAGTTCTTGGGCCGCACCAGCCCGCCGTAGAAGAAGGCGAGCCCGACGGTCATGAGCAGCACGAGGGCGCTCGACATCAGCACCCAGGCCGTATCGCCGGCCGAGATGGCCGGGGCGGCGGCCGCGGGCGCGGCGGTGGCGGCCGCCTGTGCGACCGCCCCGAGCGTCGCGCCGATCATCGGGCCGCTCCCGCCCGCCCCCGGCGCCGCGCTGCCCCTGGGCACCGCCCCCGTCGAGACCATGCCGCCGAAGTCCTGCGCCGCGGTGTCGATCGCCGCACGCTGCACCTGGTCGGCGTTCACCGCCGTGAGCGCGTCGTTGTCCCGCTCCCCCGTGCGGATGCGGATCACGCGCTCGAGCGGCTGCACGAAGATCTTGCCGTCGCCCACCTCGCCGGTGCGCGCCGCTTCGAGGATGGCTGCGATCGTCGGCTCGACGAACGGCTCCGACACCGCCATCTCGATCATCACCTTCTCGTGGAACTCCATCGCGAACGAGGTGCCGCGGTACTGGTTCAGCACCTCGCGCTCGCCGCCGTGCCCGACCACCCGGCTCAGCGTGATGCCGGTGACGCCGGCGCGGAACAGCGCCGCCTTCACCTCGGGCAGGCGCTCGGGGCGGACGATCGTCGTGATGAGCTTCATGGCCGGACGTTACCAAGCCGTGTGCAGTTTGTCAATGAAATGGCGTGCGAATTGCAGAGTTGTCGCTCTATTCTCGGATTCACTCCCTTATTTGCTGCCGTTTGCAATCAACATTGAGTGCATTTTACACGAAATTGAGCGTCCAGCGGCTTCGACGGCGCCCGTTCACAGGTCGAGCGCGAGGCGCAGCCCGGAGTCGACCGCTTCCAGCGTGTGGCCACGCACCCGGCCGGCTCGCTCGGTGAGGACGGCCCGGTCGAGCGTGACGACCTGGGATACGTTCGCCACGGAGTCCTTGGGCAGGCCCGACGCCACCGCCGGCAGGAGCACATTGCCCGGGGCCTCGACGAGCCGGAGGTTGGAGCTCAGCACCACGCCGATCACGGTTTGGATCCGGCTGCGGTTGAACGCGTCGGCCTGGACCACCAGCACGGGCCGACGATAGCGGGGCTCCGACCCGGTGGGCTCGGGGATGGCGGCCCACCAGATCTCGCCACGCTCGACTACCACGGGTCGCGGCCGAGCGAGCGCGCCTGCAGGTGCGCGGTAGCGGTGTCGAGTGCGCTGGTTTCCCGGGCGTACACGGCATCGAGGCGGCGGGTGACGTCGCGGCCCCGGTGCTTGGCCAGGAACTCGGCGAGGGCCGTCGCGACCAGCTGGCTGCGGGACAGGCCCAGGCGGCGCGCCAGGGCATCCGTGGACTCGAACAGCTTGTCGGGAAGCGAGATGGCTGTTTTCATACCGGAGTATTACCGCGGGCCTACCAGGGCGTCAAGCTGCCTGACGCGGCCTCAGCGGAGCGAGTCGAGCGCCGCCTGCGCCGGCCGCGACTCCGGATCGAGCGCCAGCGCGCGTCGGTAGCACACCCGCGCGCTGTCGCTCATCCCCAGCTCGCGGTACGTGCGGCCCAGCAGCAGCCAGGCGGCGGCCGGGCTGAACCAGAAGCGGCGGCCGGGAGCGCCGGGCGTGCCGGCCTGGGCCACCAGGGCGCTGCTGTGGTCGAGGACGTAGCGGAGCTGGACCTGGGCGCGGCGCGGCTGGTGCCCGGTCATCACCAGCAGCCGGGCGAGGCCGTAGCGGGCGTCGCCGTCGGTCGAGTCGCGCTCCACGAGCCCCTGGTAGAGGGGCACGCCGAGCGCCGGCCGGCCGGTGACGGCGTAGTAGTTCCCTGCCCCGCCCTGCGCGATGCGGTCCGCCGGGTACTCGAGGATCAGGGCCGCGATCAGCGAGTCGGCCCTCGCCCGCTCGGTCCCGTTGCCGCGGTGGAGAATGTCGGCCGTGACGATCGTGCCCCGTACGGCGTCCACCTGGCGGAGGTGCCGCGCGAGCGCGAGCGCGGCGTTGCGGTCGCCCCCCGCGATCCCCGGCGCCTGCGCCAGGAACTCGGCGAACCCCTGCAGATAGTCCGGGTTGTCGGGCTGCAGCTTGACGGCGCGCGCGAATCCCGCCTTGGAGTGTCGCGCCGCGGCGAAGCCGGCGATGCTGAAGCCCGATGAGCGCGCCTTGAACGCGGCGATCTCGCCCAGCCAGAACTGCACCGCCGCGCTGTCGGGCTCGGCCGCGGCGGCGCGGACGATGAGGCGGTAGGCGCTGTCGAGCTGGCCGTGCTGGGCCGCATTCCGGGCGGCCGAGTACGGATCCTGGCCCTGCACCTTCGCAGGGAGAGCAGCCAAGAGAATGCAGATGATCAGGGCAGTTGCGAGACGGCGAGTTGCGAGCGGTCGCGAGATGCGAGCGATCGGATTGCGGACCAGTGTGCAGTAGATGCCCAGCCGGGAGTTCGCGGGCGCGAGGACGGAGCGGTGGGGTCTCTGTCCTGCCAGCTCATGTCTCATGACCACTCGCAACTCGGCGTCTCGCAACTCAACTGCGATCTCCATCTCTCTACTGTTCAACGTGATAAACCCGCATCGGCACCAATGGCGCCCTGATCGCTCTCCAGACCGGAAATTCCTGGATCGA
Source organism: uncultured Gemmatimonadales bacterium (assembly GCA_963806755.1). Lineage (GTDB taxonomy): Bacteria > Gemmatimonadota > Gemmatimonadetes > Gemmatimonadales > JACORV01 > Fen-1245. The sequence continues at coordinate 29,952 of CAWDZR010000025.1, read as the reverse complement.
GCTGGATCCGTACACCAGTCCCGAGTACGTCCCGAACTCCGCGCCCAGCAGCCGGTCGAACAGCCCCCAGCGCGCGAGCCCCCATCCTTCGGGTTCGAGCAGCGCGAACACCAGGCGGCCCAGCGGCTGCGCGGTCGAGACGAAGTACGTCCCGGCCGGCACCGTGTGCACGGAGCGCGTATAGCTGCCCGTCACGGCCAGCAGGTGGTGGCCCTGAAACTCGCGCGGCTGCCAGTCGAGCTTCGAGATGCCCACCACCTCGACGGTGTCGGTCCAGTCGGCGCTCAGGCGCTCCACCTGGACGCCGTGGAGGGCGAGGAGTTGCGGCACGCCCAGCGCGCCGGCGGGCACGAAGTAGCCGGCGGGGAGCCGGCGCTCGACCGAGTCCGCGAACCGGTCGCGGACGGGGATGCGCACCGTGCGGTACTGGCCGGTGGGCGTGAGGATCGGGCGGCCCCGCGCCGTGGTGTCGCCCGGCCCGCCCGGCCGCAGCACCTCGAGCTGCACCGGCTCCGTGCCCCGCGACGCCATGGAGTACTCGACGGCGAGGTTGGGCCGCGGTGCCGCGCCCGCGCCCTCGAGCGTGGTCTGGCGGTCGGCGTCGCGCTCGAGCCGCCGGATGTCGTCCGCGTGCGCGGCGGCGTACTTCAGGATCTCGACCAGGAAGTCGTGCGTCACCTGGACGCGGGTCTTGAAGTCGGCGTGCGCGTAGGCCTCGGACAGGATCGCCATCCGCCCGCGCAGCCCGAGGTAGTTGGTGCCGTACCAGCCCAGCGGCGCGTAAGTATCCCAGCTCACCGGGTTGATCGGATCGTCCACGTCCCCGTAGACGAAGATCGGCTCGTGGTAGTCGCTCGTGAGCGTGCGCTGGATCGCCGGCAGCATCTGGTCGCGCACGTAGTCCGTGGGGCCTTCCGGCCCGATGGGCTCGAGCGGCGGCGCGTAGGTCAGCAGGTAGCCGTGCCGCGTGCCGTCGGTGGTGTGGCAATCCACCATCAGCGCGGGGTCCCAGGTGTCGTAGATCCGCGCCAGCGCGGCGCGCGTCTCGGGCGCCTCGGCCTTGAGGTAGTCGCGGTTGAGGTCGAGGTTGAGCGCGTCGGACCGCCGGCCCACGAGCACCGGCCCGTTCTGCTCCGAGCGGTTCACCGCCACGGGGCCGAACGCGTCGTTGCCGTCGGGGTTGTAGTCGGGCACGGCGAGGACCACGAGCTTCTGCAGCAGGTCGCGCCGCGGGCCCGCCAGCTCGCGCAGCAGGATCAGGATCGCCTCTTTGCCCTCGACTTCACCGGCGTGGATGTTCCCCTGCAGGTACACGACGAGCTTGCCCGACGCGGCCGCCTCGGCAGGCGAAGTGACCGCGGGATCGGAAGCGATCGCGAGGAAGAGCGGCCGCCCGTACGCGCTGTGGCCGATGACCGAGACGGCCACCGGAGCACCCGCGATCTGCAGGCTGTCGAGGAACAGGCCGACCTGCGCGCTCGTCGAGGTCGAGTCGAAGTGGCTGCGCTCGGCCACGGTGCGCGGCAGCGTCGCGGCGACGACGTCGGCCGGGAGGCCCTGCGCCGCGAGCGGCGCGGCGAGCCCGGCGGGCGCGGCGATGAGCACACTGAGGACGAGAGTGGAAGCGGCGCGGTTCATGATGGGCCCGGTGGTGGTCACGGAAGCCCGCAATCTACCGGGTGTTCGCCGTCAGGGAAGTGCGCCAGCAGCTTGGGTCGGCGTCGCGACGTGCGCACGACGCAACGCGCGACCTCAGCTGCAGCACTACCGCGCGATGCTGGACCGCAACACGCGAAACGGGCTGAGCCGAAGCCCAGCCCGTTCCTCATCCGACCGGGGGAAGTCGGAGGTGCGACGCCCTTATGCCGAGAGGCGCCGAGTGATTCCCGCCCCGAGCATCATGATCAAGAGGCCGCTGCCCAGGAGGATCAGCGTCGCCGGCTCCGGCGTCACCTGCGTGAGGTACTCCTGCGAGCTGCCCGACTGCGCGAAATCGGTCGGCGTAACGACAACCCAGTTCGCGGGGTTCACGCCGTCGATGTTGTGGCCCGCCTTCCCGGCCCAATAGGCGATGCCGGCGCCGTTGTAGTCGTTGTACCACGTGCTGCCCACCTGGCGATAGAACGTCTGCCCCGACATGATCTGCCAGATCGCGCCGTTGATCTCCAGGGCGGCCGTCGAGTTGACTCCGACGGTCCTGAGTTGCTGCGCGAGCCAGGCAGCCTCGAGGTACGAGGTCAGGTTCGAGTTGCGCGTGTACGTCCCCAGCCAGGTCGCGTGCGAGCCCGCGAGATCGCCGAGGTTGGTCAGGTTGTAGGACGCCACCTGCCCGACGTACGACTCGTGCGCGAAGTCCACGCAGAAGATGTCGGCGGACGGGCCGAAGGTCGAGCTCGGTCCATACCCACCAACCGGCAACTGCCAGCTGGGCACGCCGTCGAGATTCTGGAGGAACTTGAACTGGCCGAAGTAGGGACTGGTGTAGGCGCACACGCCGCCGACGCCGGAAGGATCGGTGCTGTAGCAGCCCGAGTTGCCGTTCACGCCGGACAACACCATCGTGCCCGTGCCTGTCTGGGCCCGAAGCGATCCCGACAGGAGCACGAGGCCCGTCGCGGCCAGGGCGCTCAATCTGAGGTAGCGCACGTAGAATTCTCCGGTTGATGTGCGCTTCCGCGGGTGCCTTCTCGGAAGCGGGACACACTCCATCGACGCCAGATTTTCGCAAGCGCCGTGCCGGTTGAAACTCAACAAATCCTGTCGGTTATTTGCGCTTGACGCTGCGGCTGGAACCGGTTGCCCTGCCTTGTAATTCGACGGGAGTCGCACGCGCGCTTGGGCGGCGCGCTGCCGCCGTTACGGCCGGTGATTCCGTTTTCTGCGGTGGTCGCTACTCAGGTGTTGCGGCGTCGCGACCATCACTTGCGGTCGCTTCCAATCCCTACGCCGTCACCAGTAATTAGTGCTTCTCTCCGTGGCTCACGAGCTTCGGGACGGCCTCCTCCCCCTTGGCGTGCGGAATGGCTTTCGCGGCGCGCCACGACGCCAACGCGAGCCAGCACAGCACCACGGCCGTCACGACGTACTTGAACACCGCCTTCTCGGCGCCGATGTCGAACAGTCTGAGGGCCTGGGCATTCCCGCGCGGGATCCCGGGTCGCACCTGCAGCGCGTCGAGCACGAAGCCCAGCGTGGAAAGCAGGGCGATCACGGCGAGAGCCGCGTTGACGCCCGCCAGCCACTTGAGCACGTGGCGCTGCCCCAGGTAGCCGGCGACGACGGAGATCAGCATCATCCCGAACAGCACCGAAATCAGGTAGTTGGCGCCGATGCCGACGGTGCCGTATCGCCACGACGGATTGCCGACGGCCGGCGGCCACACCTGGGCGAGCGTATCTACGAGGGGAATGAGGACGAAGAGCAGGCCGACCGCGTACACCGGGCCCGAAAGGTAGGACGATGCGTCAGTTGTCCGCTGGGACGCCATGGGTACGGCCCTCCGAAGGGATCCAGCTCATCACAGTCTGATCACAAAGCGAAACGGGCTGAGCCGAAGCCCAGCCCGTCGCCACTCTAATCGGGGGATTTCAGAATCGCAACTTAGGCCGACATCCGCTTCACGGCTCCGGCACCCAGCATCATGATCATGAGGCCCGTCCCGAGGAGCAGCATCGTCGCGGGCTCCGGAGTGACCTGCGTCAGGTACTCCTGCGAGCCGACGCCGGGCGTGTTGTCACCCGCGGCGGCGTAGTCCGTGACCACGACCCAGCTGTTCGCGTTCACCGACTGCCAGTTGGAGGCCAGCTCCGCCTGGGTCACCCAGCTGTTGATGCCGGTGTTCACCCCATTCCGATAGACCGTGAAGCCCGACATGATCTGCCAGATGGCGCCGTTCATGTCGAGCGCGGCCGCGCTGCCCTTATTGGACTGCGCCTCGATGCCCTGCGCCAGCCACGCGGCCTCGAGATACTGCGTCAAGGTGTGCGTGCGCGTCGTGACGCCGATCGAGGAGGCGTCGTGGCCGAGGTTCGTGAAGTAGGTGTTGTACCCGGTCGAGGACGTGTTCGCGTCGTGGATGAAGTCCACGCAGAAGATGTCGTCAGTCGGGCCGAACGTGGAGACGCCGGCCGACGGCAGATACGCCTGATTGGTCGGCAGCGACGGGATCTTGAAGGACGCCTTGTACGGGCTGGTGTAGAAGCACCCGTTGATCGTCCCACCGCTGTAGCAGCTCCAGGCCCCGTTCACGCCACGCCACATGGTGCTTCCCGTGGCCGTCTGCGCCGAAAGCGAGCCCGCGACCAGCGCGGAGCTCACCACGGCCATTGCGATCGACTTGAGGTTGCGCACCGAGAATCCCCCGATCTCGAGTGATCTGCCGCGTCTGCCCCGGGATGGGGCACGCAGCACCGACGCGCCAAAGCAAGAGCACCTGCTGTGCCAAGTGGCTCAGGCCATCGGCCACGAACACGAATTTCCACAACGGTATTCGTAACAGCTTGTGATTGCGACGGTTACATCGTCATGTGACCCACAGCACTTGGTGGTCACTCTCAGGGCCGTCATCGCTCATTTCCGATTGATTGTCGTGGATCGTGGCTTCAGTTGTTGCGTCGTGGCCACACTCTCTTGGTGACATGGCCCACGCGAGAATCGGCGCCGTCAAGCGGGCCAGCCGCTTCGCATTGCAGGCACGGTTTACGCACCCGGCTGGTGGGTCGCGCGCCCCGCAGCCTCCGTGACCGCGACCACAGTCATTGGCGATGCGGGCGTGTTAGGTTCTTGATTCCGAATTCCGACTGTGTCGATTCCTCATCACGTCGCGAAAGGGCACCGAACAAGGTGATGTCCCGGCTTACACGGGTTCTTCTCGTCGTCGCCGCGCTTCCCATTGTGGCCACATGCGGAGGCGAGCACCTCACCGGCCTCGGGGGCCCGGGGCCGGCCAGAAGCATGACCTTGCAGGCCGGGAACAACCAGACCGCCACCGTCGGTGCGCCGGTCCCCGTAGAGCCGTCCGTCATATTGAAGGACGAAAGTGGGCGTGCGGTGCCCGGCGTCGCCGTTGCGTGGGCCGTTGCGAGCGGCGGCGGGAGCGTGTCGTCGGCGACGAGCACCACGGGCGCCGACGGCGTCGCCTTCGTGACGTGGACGTTGGGGCAGCTGGCCGGCGCGAACACGGTGACCGCCACGGTCTCGGGGCTCACGGGCAGCCCGGTGACCTTCAGCGCCACCGGCGTCGCGGGCCCGCCGGCGGCGGCCAGGTCGGCGCTTCGCGTTTCGTCGGCGACCGTGGCGTCCGGCGCCGCGGATACCCTCACGCTGCAGGCCAGGGACGCGTTCGGCAACGCCATCGCGACCGGTGGCGCGACGGTGGTGTTCTCCGCCGGCGGCGGCACGAGCACCGGGACCATCGGCGCGACGACGGATCACGCGAACGGCACCTACACGGCGACGTTCACCGGCGTGATCGCGGGATCGGCGACGACGATCGGGGCCACGATCAACAGCGCCGCGGTGACCACGGCGCCGCCGACCGTCATCGTCACCGCGGGCTCGGCGGCGCGCCTGGCGATCGCGACCCAGCCCTCGAGCAGCGCGCAGAGCGGCGTCGCGTTCGGTCAGCAGCCGGCGGTCCAGCTTCAGGACGCGTCGGGTAATGCCGCGAGTCAGAGCGGCGTGGTGGTGACGGCGTCGATCGCGACCGGCGGCGCCTCGCTTGGTGGGACGACGACCGCCACCACGAACGCCGCCGGCGTGGCGACGTTCGCGGACCTGCAGATCTCCGGCGTCGTGGGCGCCCGGACCCTGGGCTTCGCGGCCACCGGGCTCACCGGAACGACTTCGAACACCATCACGGTCACGGCCGGCGCGGCGGCTCAGCTCGCGCTCAGCGCCGGCAACGACCAATCGGCACCGTGGGAACCGCCGTCGCGACGGCGCCGCCGTCCTGGTGACGGATGCGCACGGCAATCCCGTCAGCGGCTTCAGCGTGACGTTCGCGTGGCCACGGGCGGCGGCAGCGCGACGGGCACGGCAGCGCACCACCGACGCGAGCGGCATCGCGACCGTCGGCAGCTGGACGCTCGGCACCGCCGCGAGCGTCCAAGACCCTCAGCGCGACGCTCGGCGGCCTCGCCGGCTCGCCGGTCACCTTCCCCGCGACGGGCACGGCGGGCGCGGTCTCGACCAGCAAGTCCACCGTGAGTGTCTCGTCCGGCACCGTGGCGTCCGGCAGTGCCGTGACGCTCACGCTGCAGGCCAAGGACGCGGCCGGGAACAACCTGACCGCGGGCGGGCTGACGGTCGTCTTCAGCAACAGCGGTGGGACGAGCACCGGGACGATCGGCAGCACGACCGACCACGGGAACGGCACCTACACCGCCAGCTTCACCGGCGTCACAGCCGGCTCGGCTACCACCATCGGCGCGACGATCAACGCCGCGGCGGTCACGAGCACGCTGCCGACGGTGACCGTTACGGCGGGCACGGCCTCGACCAGCAAGTCCACGGTGAGTGTCTCGTCCGGCACGGTGGCTTCCGGCAGTGCCGTGACGCTCACGCTCCAGGCCAAGGACGCGGCCGGGAAACAACCTGACCGCGGGCGGGCTGACGGTCGTCTTCTCGAATAGCGGCGGCACGAGCACCGGCACGATCAGCAGCACCACCGATCACGGGAACGGCACCTACACCGCCAGCTTCACCGGCGTCACGGCCGGCTCGGCTACCACCATCGGCGCGACGATCAACGCCGCTGCGGTTACGAGCACGCTGCCGACGGTGACGGTCACGGCAGGGAATGCCTCGACCAGCAAGTCCACGGTGAGCGTCTCGTCTGGCACCGTGGCTTCCGGCAGCGCCGTGACGCTCACGCTGCAGGCCAAGGACGCGGCCGGGAACAATCTGACGACAGGCGGCGCCACTGTCGCGTTCACCGCGTCGGGCGGGACCAGCACCGGCACCATCGGCAGCACGACCGATCACGGGAACGGCACCTACACGGCCAGCTTCACCGGCGTGACCGCCGGAACGCGCTACGACCATCGGCGCGACGATCAACGCCGCGGCGGTCACGAGCACGCTGCCGTCGGTGACGGTCACGGCGGGGACTGCGTCGACCTGCGAGTCCATGGTGAGCGTCTCGTCCGGCACGGTGGCGTCCGGCAGTGCCGTGACGCTCACGCTGCAGGCCAAGGACGCGGCCGGGAACAATCTGACGACAGGCGGCGCCACTGTCGCGTTCACCGCGTCGGGCGGGACCAGCACCGGCACCATCGGCAGCACGACCGACCACGGGAACGGCACCTACACCGCCAGCTTCACGGGCGTGACCGCCGGGAAGCGCCACGACCATCGGCGCGACGATCAACGCCGCGGCGGTCACGAGCACGCTGCCGACCGTGACCGTTACGGCGGGCACGGCCTCGACCAGCAAGTCCACCGTGAGCGTCTCGTCCGGCACGGTGGCGTCCGGCAGTGCCGTGACGCTCACGCTGCAGGCCAAGGACGCGGCCGGGAACACCCTGACCTCAGGCGGGCTGACAGTCGTCTTCAGCAACAGCGGCGGCACGAGCACCGGCACGATCGGCAGCACGACTGATCACGGGAACGGCACCTACACGGCCAGCTTCACCGGCGTGACCGCCGGAAGCGCGACGACCATCGGCGCGACGATCAACGCCGCGGCGGTCACGAGCACGCTGCCGTCGGTGACCGTCACCGCAGGTGCCGCGAGCGCCATTGCGGTCAGCGCCGGGAACAACCAGTCAGCCATCGTCGGCACAGCGGTCGGCACGCTGCCCGCGGTCCTGGTGAGCGACGCGCACAGCAACCCGGTGCCCGGCGTGACCGTGACCTATGCGGTCGCGACCGGCGGCGGGAGTGCGACGGGCACCGCCGCAACGACCAACGCGAGCGGCATCGCGACCGTCGGCAGCTGGACCCTGGGGACGGCCGCAGGCTCGAACACCCTGACGGCAACGTCGGCGGGCCTGACGGGCTCGCCGGTGACCTTCACGGCGACCGGCACGGCGGCGGCCGCGGCAACGATCGCGGTCAGCGCCGGGAACGGCCAATCGGCGACCGTCGGCACGAACGTGACCGTGCCTCCAGCGGTGCTGGTCTCGGACGCCCACAGTAATCCAGTCAGCGGTGTGAACGTGACGTTCGCGGTGGCGACCGGCGGCGGCAGCGCCACGGGCACCGCCGCAACGACCAACGCGAGCGGCATTGCGACCGTCGGCTCCTGGAAGCTCGGGACGGCCGCAGGCTCCAACACTCTCACCGCAACGTCGGCGGGTCTGACGGGCTCGCCCGTGACCTTCACGGCGACCGGCACCGCCGGCGCGGTTTCGACCAGTCAGTCCCTGGTGACCGTCTCGAGCGGGACCGTGGCGTCCGGCAGCGCTGTCACCTTGACGCTCCAGGCCAAGGACGCCGCCGGGAACAACCTGACCGCCGGCGGGCTGACGGTCGTCTTCTCGAATAGCGGCGGGACGAGCACCGGCACCATCGGCTCCACCACCGACCACGGGAACGGGACCTACACGGCGAGCTTCACCGGCGTCGCGGCCGGAAGCGCCACGACCATCGGGGCGACGATCAATACGGTGGCCGTGAGCTCGGCCCTGCCGACAGTCACCGTCACGGCCGGCACGGCCTCGACCAGTCAGTCTTTGGTGACCGTCTCGAGCAGCACCGTGGCGTCCGGCAGCGCCGTGACGCTCACGCTGCAGGCGAAGGACGCCGCCGGAAACAACCTGACCTCAGGCGGGCTGACGGTCGTCTTCTCGAATAGCGGCGGGACGAGCACCGGCACCATCGGCAGCGTCACCGACCACGGCAACGGCACCTACACGGCGAGCTTCACGGGCGTCGCGGCCGGGTCCGCCACGACCATCGGCGCGACGATCAACGCTGCGGCGGTTACGAGCACGCTGCCGTCGGTGACCGTCACCGCGGGTGCCGCGAGCGCCATTGCGGTCAGCGCCGGGAACAACCAGTCAGCCATCGTCGGCACAGCGGTCGGCACGCTGCCCGCGGTCCTGGTGAGCGACGCGCACAGCAACCCGGTGCCCGGCGTGAGCGTGACCTATGCGGTGGCGACCGGCGGCGGGAGCGCGTCGGGCACCGCCGCAACGACCAACGCGAGCGGCATTGCGACCGTCGGCTCCTGGAAGCTCGGGACGGCCGCAGGCTCCAACACTCTCACCGCAACGTCGGCGGGTCTGACGGGCTCGCCCGTGACCTTCACGGCGACCGGCACGGCGGCGGCCGCGGCAACCATCGCGGTCAGCGCCGGGAACGGCCAGTCGGCGACCGTCGGCACGAACGTGACCGTACGCTCCAGCGGTCCTGGTCTCGGACGCCCACAGTAATCCAGTCAGCGGTGTGAGCGTGACGTTCGCGGTGGCGACCGGCGGCGGCAGCGCCACGGGCACCGCCGCAACGACCAACGCGAGCGGCATTGCGACCGTCGGCTCGCTGGAAGCTCGGGACGGCCGCAGGCTCCAACACTCTCACCGCAACGTCGGCGGGTCTGACGGGCTCGCCCGTGACCTTCACGGCGACCGGCACCGCCGGCGCGGTTTCGACCAGTCAGTCCCTGGTGACCGTCTCGAGCGGGACCGTGGCTTCCGGTAGTGCGGTCACGCTCACGCTGCAGGCCAAGGACGCAGCCGGAAACAACCTGACAAGTGGCGGCGCCACTGTTGTGTTCTCCGCGTCGGGCGGGACGAGCACCGGCACGATCGGCAGCACCACTGATCACGGGAACGGCACCTACACTGCCAGCCTCACCGGCGTCACAGCCGGAAGCGCCACGACCATCGGGGCGACCATCAACACAGTGGCGGTCACGAGTTCGCTGCCGTCGGTGACGGTCACGGCGGGGACGGCATCCACCTCGACGTCCACCGTCAACGTCTCGTCCAGCACGGTGGCCTCCGGCAATGCGGTGACGCTGACCCTCCAGGCCAAGGACGCGGCGGGCAACAACCTGACGTGCGGGTGGGCTAACGGTCGTCGTTCAGCAACAGCGGCGGCACCAGCACCGGCACCATCGGCTGCACCACCGACCACGGGAACGGCACCTACACGGCCAGCTTCACCGGCGTCGCGGCCGGGAGCGCCACGACCATCGGCGCGACGATCAACACGGTGGCCGTGAGCTCGCCCTGCCGACAGTCACCGTCACGGCCGGCACGGCATCCACCTCGACGTCCACCGTCAACGTCTCGTCCAGCACCGTGGCCTCCGGCAATGCGGTGACGCTGACCCTCCAGGCCAAGGATGCCGCCGGAAACAACCTGACTGCGGGTGGGCTAACGGTCGTCTTCAGCAACGCGGTGGCACCAGCACCGGCACCATCGGCAGCACCACCGATCACGGGAACGGCACCTACACCGCCAGCCTCACCGGCGTCACGGCCGGAAGCGCCACGACCATCGGGGCGACCATCAACACAGTGGCGGTCACGAGTTCGCCTGCCGTCGGTGACGGTCACGGCGGGGACGGCCTCCACCTCGACGTCCACCGTCAACGTCTCGTCCAGCACCGTGGCCTCCGGCAATGCGGTGACGCTGACGCTCCAGGCCAAGGACGCGGCGGGCAACAACCTGACGAGCGGCGGGCTGACGGTCGCGTTCAGCAATAGCGGCGGGACCAGCACCGGCACGATCGGCGCCACCACCGACCACGGGAACGGCACCTACACCGCCAGCTTCACGGGCGTCGCGGCCGGGAGCGCCACGACCATCGGGGCGACGATCAACACGGCGGCTGTGACCTCGGCGCTGCCGAGCGTCACAGTCACCGCGGGCACGGCCTCGACCAGCACGTCCACGGTGAACGTCTCGTCCAGCACCGTGGCGTCCGGCAGCGCGGTGACGCTGACGCTCCAGGCCAAGGACGCGGCGGGGAACAACCTGACTGCCGGTGGGCTGACGGTCGTCTTCTCGAATAGCGGCGGGACGAGCACCGGCACGATCGGCAGCACGACCGACCACGGGAACGGCACCTACACCGCCAGCTTCACCGGCGTCGCGGCCGGGAGCGGCACGACCATCGGGGCGACGATCAACACGGTGGCCGTGAGCTCGGCCCTGCCGACAGTCACCGTCACGGCCGGCACGGCCTCGACCAGTCAGTCTTTCGTGACCGTCTCGAGCGGCACGGTGGCGTCTGGCAGCGCGGTGACGCTGACGCTCCAGGCCAAGGACGCGGCCGGCAACAACCTGACCGCGGCGGGCTGACGGTCGTCTTCACGCAACAGCGGCGGGACGAGCACCGGCACCATCGGCAGCACGACCGACCACGGGAACGGCACCTACACCGCCAGCTTCACCGGCGTCACGGCCGGAAGCGCCACGACCATCGGCGCGACGATCAACACGGTGGCCGTCAGCTCGCACGCTGCCGACCGTCACCGTCACGCCGGGGACGGCCTCGACCAGCACGTCCACGGTCAACGTCTCGTCCAGCACCGTGGCCTCCGGCAATGCGGTGACGCTGACGCTGCAGGCCAAGGACGCGGCGGGCAACAACCTGACGAGCGGCGGCGCTACCGTGGTGTTCACCGCGTCAGGGTGGGACCAGCACCGGCACCATCGGCAGCACGACCGACCACGGGAACGGCACCTACACCGCGAGCTTCACCGGTGTCACGGCCGGGAGCGCCACGACCATCGGCGCCACCATCAACGCCGCCCCGGTTACGAGCACGCTGCCGACCGTGGCGGTCACGGCGGGCACGGCATCCGCCTCGACGTCCACCGTCAACGTCTCGTCCAGCACCGTGGCCTCCGGCAATGCGGTGACGCTGACCCTCCAGGTCAAGGACGCCGCCGGCAACAACCTGACCAGCGGCGGACTGACGGTCGTCTTCTCGAATAGCGGCGGGACCAGCACCGGCACCATCGGCAGCACCACCGATCACGGGAACGGCACCTACACCGCGAGCTTCACGGGTATCACGGCCGGGAGCGCCACGACCATCGGGGCGACGATCAACGCCGTGGCCGTGACGAGCACCTTGCCGACCGTGGCCGTCACGCCTGGGACAGCCTCGACCAGCACGTCAACGGTGAACGTCTCGTCCAGCACCGTGGCCTCCGGCAACGCGGTGACGCTGACGCTCCAGGCCAAGGACGCCGCCGGCAACAACCTGACCGCCGGCGGGCTCACAGTCGTCTTCTCGAATAGCGGCGGGACGAGCACCGGCACGATCGGCGGCACCACGGACCACGGGAACGGCACCTACTCGGCCAGCTTCACGGGCGTCGCGGCCGGGAGCGCCACGACCATCGGCGCCACGATCGACGCCGCGGCCGTGACCTCCGCGCTGCCGAGCGTCACAGTCACGCCGGGCACGGCCTCGACCAGCACGTCAACGGTGAACGTCTCGTCCAGCACCGTGGCGTCCGGCAGCGCCGTGACGCTGACGCTCCAGGCCAAGGACGCGGCCGGCAACAACCTGACGGCAGGCGGGCTGACGGTCGTCTTCTCGAATAGCGGCGGGACCAGCACCGGCACGATCGGCGGCACCACGGACCACGGGGACGGCACCTACACGGCGAGCTTCACGGGCGTCGCGGCCGGGAGCGCCACGACCATCGGCGCCACGATCAACGCCGTGGCCGTGACGAGCACCCTGCCGACTGTGGCCGTCACGCCCGGGACAGCCTCGACCAGCACGTCCACCATCAACGTCTCGTCCAGCACCGTGGCGTCCGGCAGCGCGGTGACGCTCACGCTCCAGGCCAAGGATGCCGCCGGGAACAACCTGACGGCGGGCGGGCTGACGGTCGCCTTCAGCAATAGCGGCGGCACGAGCACCGGCACGATCGGCAGCACGACCGACCACGGCGACGGTACCTACACCGCCAGCTTCACCGGCGTCACGGCCGGGAGCGCCACGACCATCGGGGCGACCATCAACACAGTGACGGTCACGAGCTCGCTGCCGTCGGTGACGGTCACGGCGGGGACGGCATCGACCTGCACGTCCACCGTCAACGTCTCGTCCAGCACCGTGGCCTCAGGCAACGCGGTGACGCTGACCCTCCAGGCCAAGGACGCCGCCGGCAACAACCTGTCTAGCGGCGGGCTGACGGTCGTCTTCTCGAATAGCGGCGGGACCAGCACCGGCACCATCGGCAGCACGACCGACCACGGCGACGGTACCTACACCGCCAGCTTCACGGGTGTCACGGCCGGAAGCGCTACGACCATCGGCGCCACGATCAACGCGGCGGCGGTCACCAGCACCTTGCCGACCCTGAGCGTCACGCCGGGCACGGCCTCGACCAGCACGTCAACGGTGAACGTCTCGTCCAGCACCGTGGCGTCCGGCAGCGCGGTGACGCTGACGCTCCAAGCCAAGGACGCGGCGGGCAACAACCTGTCTAGCGGCGGGCTGACGGTCGTCTTCTCGAATAGCGGCGGCACAAGCACCGGGACCATCGGCGGCACCACGGACCACGGCGATGGTACCTACACCGCCAGCTTCACCGGCGTCGCGGCCGGGAGCGCCACGACCATCGGCGCCACCATCAACGCCGCGGCGGTCACGAGCTCGCTACCGACGCTGATGGTGACGCCGGGCACGGCCTCGACCAGCACGTCCACCGTCAACGTCTCGTCCAGCACCGTGGCCTCCGGCAATGCGGTGACGCTGACGCTCCAGGCTAAGGATGCGGCGGGCAACAACCTGACCGCCGGCGGGCTGACGGTCGTCTTCTCGAACAGCGGCGGCACCAGCACCGGGACCATCGGCTCCACGACCGACCACGGCGACGGTACCTACACCGCCAGCTTCACGGGTGTCACGGCCGGAAGCGCTACGACGATTGGCGCCACCATCAACGCCGTGGCGGTCACGAGCTCGCTGCCGACCGTGACCGTCACGGTCGGGACGATTTCGACGAGCACCTCGACGGTGAGCGTGTCCTCCGGCACGGTGACCTCGGGGAGCGCGATTACGCTCACGCTCCAGGCCAAGGACGCCGGCGGAAACAACATCACCACCGGCGGCGAGACGATCGCGTTCACCGAGATCGGCGGGACCAGCACCGGCTCCATCGGCTCCACGACCGACAACGGGAACGGGACGTACACCGCCTCCTTCACCGGCGTGCTCGCCGGAACCGCCACGACCATCCACGCCACGATCAACGCGGTGGCGGTGACTTCCGCGCTCCCGACGGTCACCGTCGGCGCGGCGGCGGCCACCAAGCTGGTGTTCACGACGGAGCCGGCCTCGACGACCGCCGGCGCCGGCCTGGGCGCGGTCGTCACGGCACAGGACAACGCCGGCAACACGGATCCGACCTTTGTAGGCACGGTGAGCCTGGCGATCACCTCCGGAACGGGGACGGCGAACGCGCATCTCCTCGGCACGGCGAGCGAGGCCGCGACGTCGGGCGTCGCCAACTTCAGCGGCGTGAACGTGGACAGCGTCGGCAGCGGGTACACGCTCACCGCGACGGCGTCCGGGCCGTCCAACGCGGTGAGTACCAGCTTCAACGTCACGCCGGGCGCGATCTCGGCGGCGCAGTCGGTCATCACCGTGGCCAGCGACACCGTGATCTCGGACAGCGTGGACGTGCTGACGCTGCAGGGGCGTGACGCGTTCGGCAATCGCGTGACGACGGGTGGCGCGGCAGTGATCTTCGCGGCGAGCGGCGGCACCAGCACCGACTCGATCACGGCGACGACCGACAGCACCGACGGGATCTACACCGCCAAGCTCTACGGGCTCGTCGCCGGCATTGCGAACACGATCTCCGCGACGGTCAACGGCACGGGAGTGACGACGACGCTGCCCACGATCAAGGTGGTCCATGGCAAGGCCACGCACCTGATCCTCCACCAGCAGCCGACGGACGCCCTGGTCAACGCGACGATCGCGCCGCCGGTGGTGGTGTACGCGGTGGACAACGAGGGGAACCTGGATCCAAGCTTCTCCGGCGGGAGCCTCACCGTCGCCATTCTGATCGCCACTGACCCAAGCGGGACCGCGACGCTGAACGGCACGACGATGGTGACGCCCTCCGCCGGTGTTGCCACATTCAGCGATCTGAGCATCGACACCGCCGGGACGGGATACACCTTGGAGGCGGCCGACCTTAGGACTCCGCCGACGGGCCTTGGGCTTGTGATCAGCAACGCGTTCAACATCAACTGATCCGATCGCCAACAGGGGATCGAAACCCGACTACTCCAGCCCTAGGGGATCCCCTCACGCGGCATGCCAATCGTTGCATCTCCGCGTCATTCTTGCGCTTATGTGTGGTGCCGGCGCTGCGTATTTTGACACAGTCACTCGCACATATCCAAGTTAAGTCATTGCAATACAATGTCTTGACAGCGGAGTTCATCTTCGCACAAGTTGTGCAACAGTCTAGTAACGACGTAATGCGCCCGTTGTGGAGGCCCTTAGCGCATTTGAGTGCTCGTTACGCAACAGGTACGGCCACCGTCAGGTAGCATGGGAGTCAGCGAAGCTATGCCTGGCACGCCCCGGGAGCACCCGCCGCTGGTAGTGATCGCGAACAGCCAGGAATGGCATACGCGATCCCTCGAGAGCATCCTCGGCCCACACGGCTACGCCGTCCTCAGGGCCTACACCGGCAAGCAGGCGCTCGACCACTGCCGCACCGCCCGGCCCGACATCATCATCGTGGATTCCGATCTGCCGGACATGGACGGCCTCGACGTCTGCCGCACGCTGCGCGACGACCCCATCATCAGCAACAGCACGCCGATCCTGGTCACCAGCCCCGGCCACTCGAGCCGCCTGGACCGCCTGGCCGCGCTCCGCGCCGGTGCCTGGGACTACCTCGGCTCGGCGCTCGACGACGAAGAGCTGCCGCTCAAGCTCGACACGTACGTGCGGGCGAAGTTCGACGCCGATCACGCGCGCGAGGAGAGCCTGCTCGACCAGCTGACGGGACTCTACAGCGTGCGCGGCCTGGCGCGGCGCGCGCGGGAGCTGGGCTCCCTCGCCTATCGGCACCACGAGCCGTTCGCCTGCGTCGTGCTCTCTCCCGTGGTGGAAGCCGCGGCCGACGAGCTGACGGCCGAACGCGAAGTGCAGGCCGCCGTCGAGAAGCTCGCGAAGGCCCTGCGGGACAGCGGCCGCGTCTCGGACGCTGCCGGCCGGCTCGGCCCGACCGAGTTCGCCATCGTCGCCCAGGGCACCGACGCGATGGGCGCGCTGCACCTCGCCGAGCGACTCACCGCCGGGCTTCGCGCCGCGTCCAAGGCCGACCACGACGGGATTCGCATCGTCGCCGGCTACGACGTCGTGCAGGACTATCACGATTCGCCCATCGACCCGCCCGAGATGCTCGCGCGGGCCAGCAAGGCGATGCGGCAATCCCGACTGGCCGGCAACGGGAAGTGGATCAGGCAGTTCGACGCCGCAGCGCCCAACTAGGCCGCTCCGCGGAGTCCGTCGCGTCGAGTTTCCCGCCTTCAGCACGAATGTGATGCTTCGTAAGTAATTGCCTCCAAAGCAGTTATGCAGAGCCCCGAGGCCACCCGTTGCGCTGGCGCCATATTCGTGTATATCACACCTCCCTACATGTGGCGCGGTCGCGTCACATGTTTCACTCAAACAACTTGATTGCGACAGCAGCGAGGCCATGAAGGCCGCAGACAGGTCCAGCGCCGCCACTCCCGCCCCCCCAGCGAGCGAGCTGCCCGCGGCACTCGTGCCGCCCGAATTCAAGCCCACCGTCAGCATCCTGGTGGTGGACGACGAGCGGACGCTGCGCGAGAGCTGCCGCACCGTGCTGGCGAGCGAGGGTTACCAGCTCGAAATCTGCGGGCGCGGCGAGGAGGCCCTGGGCCTCGTCACGCGCCGGCGCTACGACATCGTGATGGTGGACCTGTACATGACCGAGGTCCCGGGGATGGAGCTGCTCAAGGCCACCCTGGGCACGAATCCCGGCACCATCGTCATCGTGATGACCGGCAACCCGAGCGTCGCGTCGAACGTCGAGGCGCTGAGGGCCGGCGCCTGGGACTACCTCCCCAAGCCGTTCTCCGCGACCCACCTCGAGATCCTGATCGGCCGCGCGGCACACACGGTGTTCGTGGCGCGCGAGTCGGGGGACCGCTCCGAGGCGGCCGGCGGCGCCGCTCCCGAGTCGTCGTCGCTCATCGGCGTCTCGCCCGCCTTCCAGCGCGTGGTGGCGATCGCCCGGCGGGTGGCGCCCACCGACGCGTCGGTGTTCATCACCGGCGAGAGCGGCGTCGGCAAGGAGGAGATCGCGCAGCTGATCCACCGCGAGAGCCGCCGCAGCACGCGGCCGATGGTGGCGATCAACTGCGCGGCGCTCCCCGAAGGCCTGCTCGAGTCGGAGATGTTCGGCCACGTGAAGGGCGCGTTCACGGGGGCGGTGAAGGACAAGATCGGCCTGCTCGAGACGGCGAACGGCGGCTCGTTCCTGCTCGACGAGCTGATCGACATGCCCAAGAGCGTGCAGGCCAAGCTGCTCCGGGTGATCCAGGACGGCGTGGTGCGGCGGGTGGGCAGCTCGACCACCAGCGGCGTGGCCAACGTGCGCTTCATCTCGGCGTCGAACCGCGACCCCGACCAGGCGCTGAAGGACGGCACGCTGCGCGAGGACCTGTACTACCGGCTGCGGGTGGTGCCGATCCACGTGCCCGCGCTCCGGGAGCGGCCGGAGGACATCAAGCTCCTGGCCGAGCACTTCCTGCAGCACTACTGGGGCCGCCACCGCGATCCGGGCGCGCGGGCGCCGACGCTGACGGAGGAGGCGCTCGCCGCGCTGTGCGCGCGGGCGTGGCCGGGCAACGTGCGCGAGCTGCAGAACGTGATCGAGCACGCCGTCGTCATGCTGGAGCCGGGCCAGGCGGTCCGGCCCGACGACATCCCCCTGGGCGGCGAGGGGCCGTCCCCCGCCCCGGCGGACGACGGCGAGGGGTTCATGTCGCCCGACTTCATGGGGCAGAGCTATCACGTGGCGCGCGAGCGGGTGATCGCGCTGTTCGAGAAGCGCTACCTCACCTGGCTGGTGGGCCGCGCCGGCGGCAACATGTCCAAGGCCGCCCGCCTGGCCGGGGTGGACCGCACGACGCTGTACCGGCTGATGGAACGCCACGGCCTGCAGCGCGAGATGGTCACGGTGCTGCCGAGTTGAAATCGAACATGGCCCAGATACGCGAGCTGCGTCCGGCGGCGATCCCGCTGCGGCCCCCCGCCAAGGGGAGCGGGGCCGACGACGCGCTCGCCCCTCTCCTCGCCATCCTCCACGCCGCCATCGAGCACGTGCGGGCCGAAGTGGAGAGCCATGGCGGCGAGGGGCTCAGCCATGCCGAGGCGCAGCCGATCCTCGAGGTCATCGCGGCGGCGGTGCAGATGGCGGCGCGCGGCGACGCCCTGCCCCGCGGCGGCCCGGCCGCGAGTCCGCTCGGGCGCCAGCTCCTGGACCAGGTGCGGGGCGAGGTGCTGAGCCTGCTGGCGGGCCGTGCAGCCGGCCCCCGACCCGGTCCACGTGGTGGCGCTGCTCGAAGCGATCTACACGGTCGGCCGCGCGGTGCAGCCCGAGGAGTGGGAGGAGTTCCGCAACCGCCTCGCGGGGCCCGACGGCCTGGACCTCGTGGTCGGCGTGGCGCACGACCTCCGCTCGCCGCTGACCTCGATCCTGTTCCTCGCCGAGACCCTGGGCCGGGGGCGCAGCGGCGCGATCAACGAGCTGCAGCAGCGCCAGCTGCGGCTGATCTACAGCGCCGCGCTGGGGCTCAACTCGCTGGCCAGCGACGTCATCGAGCTGGCGCGCGGCGGCGACCGGCTGATCGAGACGGACCCCGAGCCCTTCTCGCTCGCCGAGCTGCTGGAGTCCATCCACGACATGGTGCGTCCCATCGCCGAGGAGAAGGGGCTGGAGTTCCGGTACAACCTGCCCCACTCCGACCGCCGGGTGGGGCGTCCGCTGGCGTTGAGCCGCGTGCTCCTCAACCTGGTCACCAACTCGCTCAAGTTCACCGACCAGGGCCACGTCGAGATCCAATGCGTCGCCAGGGGCGTCTCGGGGATCGAGTTCTCGGTCGCGGACACCGGGCACGGGATAGGCGCCGACGCGCTGGCCGACCTCTACCAGCCGTTCCACAAGCGCGCGGCACGCCGCAGCGGCAAGAGCCACCACCATTTCTCGGGCACCGGCCTGGGCCTGGCGATGTGCCGCCGGCTGGTCGAGGCGATGGGTTCGGAGCTGAAGTGCGAGTCGCGCGTGGGCGAGGGGACGCGCTTCTACTTCGAGGTCGTGCTGCCGATCGAGAAGCACCTGTAGGCGGGGCTGCGACTATTGCGGCCCGGCCACCTGGCGCCGCGTCGGTTCCCACACCGGATTCAGCTCACCCCGCAGCGCCCGCAGCCACGCATCCATTGCCGCGACGATGCCCGAGACCACGTAGGCCGGCAGCGAGATGATGCGCGGCACGTGCCGCCCCTCCGGCCACAGCCACCCGCCAACCGCCAACAGCAGGGGCAGGGCGAAGATCCCGCCCATCACCCACGATCGGTACGTCGCCGCGAGCAGCAGCCAGCCCAGCGCCGCCAACGCCAACCCCCACGGCGCCAGCCAGCGCACCAGCTTGTGGCTGGCGAGCATCCAGGCGAAGGCGCCGTAGCGGAACGGATTGAGGAGCGCGCGCTTGAACCACAGGGTCTCGATGCCGCGGGTCGAGCGTGCGCACCTTGCGCCGGTACTCGCGGCGGAGCGACCCGATGCGGGGCACGTAGCAGACCGCCTCGTTGACCGACACGGCCCGGAACCCCTGCTCCCGCGCGATGAGGGCGCTTGCGAAGTCGCGGCTCAGCGCGGACGGGAACAGCGTCATGTGGAGCGGCTTCCGGATGGCGTAGAAGCAGCCCGAGGCGCCGACGATGGAGTCCACCCTGGTCTCCAGGTCCCGCACCCACATCTCGTACCCGACGTACCCGGACTCGCCGACGTTCAGGTCGCTGGTCATCCGAGCGACGCTGACGTCGCGGCCCGAAGCGACTCCCACCTGCGGATCGCCGAAGCGCGCGATCAGCGGCTTGATGGCGCCGGGAGCGATGCGCACGGAGGCGTCGGTGTTGATGACGATCTCGCCCCTGAGGTGCTCGCGCGCGGCGTTCTCGGCCGCGGTCTTGCCGCCGCGCACCGGCATGCGGAGCAGCTCGACGCCGCGATCGGCGTAACTGCTCACGATCTCGTCGGTGCGATCGGTCGAGCCGTCCGAGACCACCAGGATCTGGCGCCGGTCGGCCGGGTAGTCGGTCGCGAGGATCGCGTCGAGGGTGGCGGCGATGGCCCGCTCCTCGTTGTAGGCGGGGATGGTGATGCTGATCCTGGGCCACTCGCCGGGCTCGGGCGCCAGCCCGAACGGGCGCCTCACCCAGTGGAGCACCTTAAGCAGGAGGGGGTAGCCGAAGTACGCATAGGCGGCGATGCCGAAGCCGATCGCCAGGCACCAGAGCGCGAGGTACCCCATCATGAGATGTGGTAGCTCGCCTCGCCCAGGACGACCTCCAGGATGCGCTCGGCCGTGTGGCCGTCCCAGCGCTCGATCGGCCGCACCGCCTGGCTCGCGTCTTCGCCAGGCCTCCGTGCGCGGCCTCGAGAATGGCCGTGCGCTCGGCCTTCACCAGCCGATTGGTGCCCTCGGTGCACGTGATGGGCCGCTCAGTCGAGGGCCGCACCGTGAGGCAGGGCACGCCGAGGTAGCTGGTCTCCTCCTGCAGTCCGCCGGAGTCCGTCACCACCAACGCCGCACGGTCCACCAGCGACAGCGTCTCGAGGTAGGGAATGGGATCGCGGAGCTGCAGCGCGGCGCCGGCGGGAGGCTGCCACCCCATGTCGGCGATCCTGGCGCGCGTCCTGGGGTGGACCGGAAAGACCACCGGGACCTTCGCCGCCAGCTCGCCCAGCGTGTCCAGCAGCTCGCGCAGGGTGGCGGGCGCGTCCACGTTGTTGGGCCGGTGCAGCGTGACCAGGACGTAGGGGCGGCCGGCCACGCCGAGCCGTTCCGGCGCCCGGACCTCGCGCGCCTTGGGGAGCGAGGTCACCAGCGAGTCGATCATGACGTTGCCCACGAGGTGCACGCGGTCGGCCGGCACGCCCTCGGCCCTGAGGTTGGCGGCGGCATCGCGCGAGGGGATGAGGAGCCAATCGGCCAGCCGGTCGGTCACGACCCGGTTGATTTCCTCGGGCATCGTCCAGTCACGGCTCCTGAGCCCCGCCTCCACGTGCGCCACCTTGATGCCGAGCTTGGCGGCCACGAGTGCCGCCGCGACGGTCGAGTTCACGTCACCGTACACCAGGACGGCATCGGGACGGGCCCCCAGCAGGACCGGCTCGAACCGCTGCATGATCAGCGCCGTCTGGGCGGCATGCGACCCTGAGCCGACGTCGAGGTTGTGGTCGGGGCGCGGGATCCCGAGCTCCGCGAAAAAGGTGTCCGACATCTCGGCGTCGTAGTGCTGGCCGGTGTGGACGATCACGTGCCGCACGGACGGGCGCCGCGCCGCCGCGCGCGCGACGGGGGCGAGCTTCATGAAGTTGGGGCGCGCGCCCACCACGGAGAGGAGCGTGACGGGCTCCCCGCTCACGGCGTCGGGCACCTGCTAGAAGAGGCGGAAGAGCGCGTACAGGGAGAGCGGCGTCGAGAGCAGGTACGTGACCAATTGGGCGGTCCGCGTGGGATCGCTCGGAAGCACGGTCGGGACCACGATCCGATCGCCGGCCTGGAGGTCGAGATCCTCGAGGGTCTTCCGCTCCCGCATCGCCAACTGGAGGGAGTCCGCCGGAACCAGGCGGTCACGGCCGCGCTCGATGTAGGCGGCGGAGAGACTTCCGTCTCCGGCCAGTCCGCCGGCCGCCGTGATGGCGTCGTCCACCAACGCCTCCCGCGGGAGGGCGTAGAAGCCCGGCCTCACGACGCCGCCCAGGACGGCCAGGCGCGTGAGCAGCTGCACGTGGACCGGCGTATCGTGATAGACGTTGTCCACGCTCTGGGTGATGCGGCCTTCCAGCTCCGAGCGGAGCACGCCGCTCAGGTCCACGCTTCCGACCACCGGCAGGACGAGCGCCGGGCCCGAGGAAACCGCGAAGGTATCGGTCAGCGAGGCCTGCCCGTCCACACGGAGGCGGATGCGGTCGCCGACCCGCATGTCGCCGTTGCGCAGCCGCGCACTGATCGAATCCGCGTCGCGCAGCACCCGCGCGTGCAGATCGGCACTGTACACCGGAGACTGCGCCGCCGCCTGGTAGCGTGCCAGGATCTGGGTGAGCTGCTGCCGCGTGAGCGCGCGGTTATGGTAGTCCCACGGATCCCCCTGCGCGGCAGCGGCGCGCGCCGCGAGGAGCGCTCCGAGTGCCACGCTCGCCCCGATCACCCCGCGCCGGCAGACGCCCCCAGTGCGCATCATCCTATCCTCTCTTCCCCGGCAAACGCTTGGTGGCCACGGTTACCGCCGTATCCTCCTCCGACGTCCCGTAGCCCGGAAGATATCCGTAGTGCTCGTAATACTCGTACCCGTCCCCGGGCTTGACGTCGTTGAGGACGGCGCCGAGCACCCGGATCGGCAGTCGACTGACCGCCTCCAGCTTGGCCATGGCGTATTCGCGATCCGTCACGCCCGTCCTCAGCACCACCACGAGATTACCGGTGAGCGACCCGAGCACGAGCGGGTCCACGCCGGCGCCGAGGGGCGCACAGTCGATGATGATCACGCCATAGGAGTTGCGGAGTCCGATCAGCAGCTGCGACATGGCCGCGGAGGCGAGCAGCTCGGGCCCGGCGTTCCTGCGCGTGCCGCTCCCGATGAAATCCACGCCCTTGATCGAGGTCTTCTGAACGATCTGCTCGACCGACGCCTTGCCGCCCAGGTGGTCCAGCAGGCCCGGCTTGCGCTGGGCCTCGAACACGCGGTGCAGGCTGCCGCGCCGGATGTCGCCGTCGATGATCAGCGTGCGGTGTCCCTCGTCGGCGAAGGACACCGCGAGGTTCGACGACAGGAACGACTTCCCGTCTCCTCCGGCTGGGCTCGTGATCGTCACCACCAACGGGCCGGCCGCGCCGAAGGCGTGCTCGAGATTGAGGCGGATGCCGCGCAGCGCCTCCACCACCTGCGACTCGGCCTCCGCGGTCCCGGCCCGGCGGGCCCCGTTCTTCAGGCGCGGGAGGGCACCCAGGATCTTGAGCCCCATCCCGAGGGTCACCTGCTCCGGGTACCGCACCCGGCGGTCCATGCGGTCCAGCAGCAGCGACAAGCCGACGGCGCCGCCCAGGCCGCCGAACACTCCCCCGAACAGCAGCATGACCGCCCTGTCCTTGAGCGGCTGCTCCGGCGGCACCGCGCGATCCAGGACGCGCACGTCAGGTATGCTGCTCACTTCCGCGAGCCGAGCTTCCTCGTAGCGCTGTTGCAGCGTCGTGTAGAGCTGCTCCGCGATGGTGACGTCGCGCCGCAGCCGCGCCTCCTCGATGGCCCGCTCGGGAATCTGCTGCAATTCCGTCGAGGCCGACCCGATCCGCGCGTCCATGTCCCTGAGACGCGCCGCAATCTCGGCCAGGAGCTTTCGGGCCAGCTCCGGTACGGCCCGGCGCTGGAGGTCGGCGATTTCCGTCTCGTCCTGCTTGAGCGGGGGATAGGCGTTCCCGAACTGGAGCCGCAACGCCCGTGCGTCCGCCTCCTTCGAGGCCAGGAGGCCCAGGGCCTGCGTCAGCTCCGACGACTCGCGCACCGACGGGATCGCTTCCAGCTGCATGGCCGCGACTTCCGAGTCCGGCTGGGCCAGCGCCGCGACGATGTTGCGGCGGTCGCGATCGAGCTGATCGCGCTGGACGCGCATGTCGAAGAACGACCTGAATACCGGATCCTGCGTCTGCTGCAGCCCCGGGGTCACCGGGGACGCCTGCTCGGACGGCAGCGTGATGGTGTGGACCCGGAACGTCTCCAGGGCGCTCTCGGCACGACCGAGGTCCGCGTACGAGGAGACGAGCTGCTGGTTGAGGATCTTGGAAAGCTCCGACAGCTTCTGGCGCTTGAGGTCGGCGGCGACCTCGACGAAGCGATCGGCCACGGCATTCAGCGTCGCGGCCGTTGCGGACGGAGCGGCACCCGTAAGCTCGAGTCGGAGAAAACTCCCCTGCTCGGGAAGGATCGCGGTCAGATTGTCTTTCAACTGCAGGGCCGCGTCGCGCGGGGTCCTGACGCGGAAGCCGATGGAGCGGCCCGGCGGCAGCTCCGAGGCAGGCGGCACCCACTCGAAGCCGACTCCGGCGCCGACGGAGTCGCCCACCGTTCCCCGCTGCACCGGGCGATCGCCCATGCTCAAGGCCAGGCTGCGGCCGTCGCGCGCGACGTCGAGGCGGTAGTCCCCCGGGACGAAGCTCGCCTTGAGCTGGAAGCTGTCGAACATGGCGCTGTCGGCGGGCACCTTGGGTTGGAGGTACACGTGCTGACGGCGGACCACCTCATCGAGCACGGCGAACGACTGCAGCAGATCCACCCACGACGACCACTGAAGCAGCTCGCCGGGCTGTATCGGCCCCGTCGAGCGCGCGCTGCTGCCCTCCTGATTGCTGACCTGGATCCACAGCGTCGCCTGCGCGACGTACTTGGGCGCCACGAGCCGGCTCAGACCGAAACCCGCCCCCGCTCCCGCGACCGTGAGAAGGACGATCAGCCACTTGCGGCGCGCCAGCGCCGCGACGATTCGACGAGGGTTGAGCTGCTGTTCCGGCTCCGGCAGCGAGGAGGCATACTCCGCCCACCCGCCCTGTGACTGCCCTCCCTCGGGCGCGGGCAGGGCGTTGGGAACCTCAGGCTGATCCGGCAGACTGTCGCGCAATCGTCTCCCTCGCTACAAGACAAGTATCCGCTACGCCGAAGTTCTATAATGTAGGTGTTGCCGTGCATTAATTACACCGCGATGGCGGTACGGGGATGAGCACTGTGGCGAGCGCCATCAAATGGGGGCGGCGGGCCACCTGAGGCGGGCGTTGTGGCGTGGCCTCCACACAAGCCTCGGACCCGCTACAGCTTCGGCGGAGTTCCGCTCGGTCTCAACTCTCGTAACGCATTGTCGCTGAAGCGCTTCCGTCGAAGGCCCATGCACTGGCATGTCTCGCATGGGTCTTGCCCTTCCAAGCGCCCAGAATGCCACCGACAGACATCGCCACCGCCACGTTCGCACCGAGCCTCTCGAGCCGGGGCGAGACGAGTCATCTGAGCTACGCCGAGCGCGAGAAGGCGCGGCGCGCGTTGAACGTGGCGGTAGCGGCCATCGGTCTCGTGGTGACGGCGCCGCTCATGGCCGTCATCGCGGCGGCCATTCGGCTCACGTCGCGTGGGCCGGCACTGTACAGCCAGACCCGCATCGGCGTTGACCGGCGGTCGTACTTCGGCGGCAACCACCGGCGCCACATCGACTACGGCGGGAAGCCGTTCGAGATCTACAAGTTCCGCACCATGCACGTGCAGCCCGAGTCCGACCGGACCGAGCGGTGGGCGTCGCCCGACGACGACCGGGTCACGGCGGTCGGGCGCGTGCTGCGGAAGTACCGCCTCGACGAGCTGCCGCAGCTCTACAACGTGCTCAGGGGCGACATGAACGTGGTCGGGCCGCGGCCCGAGCAGCCGACGATCTTCGCCGAGCTGCGCGATCAGATTCCCGCGTATCCGGTGCGGCAGCGCGTTCGGCCCGGCATCACCGGTTGGGCCCAGATCAACCAGCACTACGACACGTGCCTCGACGACGTGCGGCGCAAGGTCTCCTACGACCTCGAATACGTCGAGCGCCAGTCGCTCGCAGAGGACGTCAAGATCATGCTCAGGACCGTGCCGACGGTGGCGCTCAAGCGCGGAGCCTGGTAATGTGACGGGCATGGCAGTCGCGTTGGGGCGCATCCGCTCAGAGGTCTGGAAGGCGCCAGCTCCGGTGATCGTCGCGGGGCTGGCGTTTTTGATTTGTTTCTGGCGCCCGATGGTGACGCTCGGCCAGGACTGGCTTACCGACCCGGACGCGGGCCACGGCCTGCTGCTCTTTCCTGTCGCGCTCTACCTGGCCTGGAAGCGGGGGCTGGTGGCCGACCTGGAGCCGCAGCGCGCCCTGGGCATCGTCGTGCTGGTGCTGTCCGTCCTGCTGCGCTACCTGTCCGGCCTCGCCGCCGAGCTGTTCACGATGCGCATGTCCCTCGTCGGGGCGGCGATGGGTCTCGTGGTGTACCGGTGGGGCCTTCGGCAGCTTCTCAGGTGGTGGCTCTCCTGGCTGCTGCTGATCCTGTCGGTGCCGCTCCCGGTCGTCGTGCTCGGGAGCCTCGCACTGCCCCTCCAGCTCATCGCATCCAGGTGGGGCGCCGCCCTGTTGGCGGCACGGCACGTGCCGGTGCGCCTGGCCGGCAACATCATCCAGCTGCCGGGGCGCTCCCTGTTCGTGACGGAGGCGTGCAGCGGACTGCGGTCGCTGACCGCCCTCACGGCTCTGGGCGTGCTCGCGGGCGGCCTCTTCCTCCGGAGCCCGTGGAACAGGGTGCTGCTGGTCGTCCTGGCCATACCCGTGGCCATGGTCCTCAACGCGGTGCGGGTCTTCCTGACCGGCTTCCTGAGCTTCTACGTGGATCCGCGCCTGGCCGAGGGCTTCATGCACCTCTCGGAGGGCTGGGTGATCTTCGTGGTCGCGTTCGCGATTCTGGGGGCGTTTGCGCTCGCTCTCGGGGCGCTCGAGCGACGGCTGCACAGGGCGGCGACGTGACAGCGCGATTCGGGTGGACGCCGGCGGCCATCCTGGTTGTCGGGGCGTTCCTTGCGACGATAGGCGTGAAGGCTCAGAGGGCCCTGCCCCTTCGGATGCCGTTGGGCGAGGCGATCCCGGCGGCCATCGCAGGCTTCTCCGGGAGCGATTACCAGATGTCTCCTGCGGAAGCGCGGGCCGTGGCGGTGACGTCCTATCTGGCGAGAAACTACCGAACATCCGACAGCGCATCGGCACCGACGTTCACTCTGTACGTCGGCTACTACGACCAGCAGTCCCAGGGTCGGACGATCCACTCGCCCAAGAACTGCCTGCCGGGCGCCGGATGGGAGCCGCTCTCTTCGCGCCCCGCCATCATCCGGACGGCCACCGCAGCCGTCACGGTGAATCAGTACGTGCTCCAGAAGGGTCAGGAGCGGGCGGTGGTGCTCTACTGGTATCAGGGGCGGGGACGGGTGGCGTGGAACGAATACAAGGTCAAGTGGGACCTGCTGCGGGACGCCGCGTTGCGCAGGCGCAGCGACGAGGCGCTGGTGAGAATCGTCGCCCCCGTCACCGGCTCTTATGGGGAGGCACTCGATGCCGCCCAGGCGGCCGCCGCGACGATCATTCCAGACCTTGCGAAGGCGCTTCCGAGCTAGAACCCGCCCGTTACTCCGCCCGACCTGGTCCGTGGAGCCGGGAGGCGAGATCGCGGTAGAGGCCCTCGTAGGCCGACAACCACGGTTCCTCGCCGAACCGCTCCTGGAGGCGGCGGGCCGCCGCCGCGCATCGGACTGCGGCCGAAGCCGGGTCGCGGCTCACGGCCAGGAGCGCATCGGCCAGGGCGCGAGGGTCCTCGGGCGGCACCAGCAGCGCCTCGGCGCCGGTCACCACATCGGGGATACCGCCGACGCTGGTCGCCACCACCGGGACTCCGGCCGCGATGGCCTCGAAGAGCACGATCGGCGTGCCTTCGGTGCGCGAGCTGATGGCTACGACGTCGAAGGCATGCATCAGCCTTGCCGCGTTGGGCACCGCTCCGTGCCATGAAATCCGGGATCCGAGCCCGAGCCCTTCCGCGCGGGCTTCGAGCCGCTGTCGTTCCGCTCCGTCCCCCAGCACGGAGACGGCCACCGGCTCGTTCCGGAGCAGGGCGGCAGCCTCGAGGAGCACGTCCGCGCCCTTCTCGCGCGTGAGTCGTCCGACGAAGCCGACCCGGAAGCCGTCCGGCGGGAGTCCGAGGGCCTGCCGAGCCTCGACCCGAGGCAGCGGGAGCTCCCCGGGCTGCCAGGCATTGACGATGGTATGGACGCGCCCAGAGGGGACGCCGCGCCGCACCAGCAAGCTGCCGAGGCTCTTCGATACGGCCACGACCGCGTCAAACCGGCGGAACGCGACGATCTGGAGCGATTCGTAGATCCGGTTCTTGAGGCTCCCGCCCGTGAAGCCGTGGACGGTGGTCAGGGTCGGGATGCCGAAGCGTCGGCCGGCGCCGGCATCGAGCACGTCGGCCCTGTACCCGTGCGTGTGGACGACATCCGGATCGAGCTGTTGGCACAACGCCGATACCCAGCGACGCTCCGCCAGGTAGGCGCGCGGCGGCGGGGTGAACACGTGGACGACGGCACGCGTGCGCGCGAGCGCCGCGCCGAGGGGGGACTCTCGCGCGGAGCTGTCGAGGATGAGCGCGACGTGCACGTGGTGGCCGCGGGCCGAGTGGCCGGTGGCCAGCGCCTGGACCACGCGCTCGAGGCCGCCATACGGGGCCGGCGCCAACGCGTGCAGGACGGTTACGGGACTAGGCATGGGGTCCCGCGATGCGTTTCTCGATTGGAAGGCGTGACGCCAATGTCCTTCACCGCCATATTTGTCGTCGTGATTTCGCCGCAGTCTCCGGACATTAACGTGGATGCGCCGCCGGCCGATGCGCTAGTGCCCGCGACATGCCCGTGACGTCCGCCGGCTCCACCGGCCGCGCCGCTCTCGACCGCACGCTCGTGCACGGCATGGCGTGGACCGGAGGCGCCCGGTGGCTCACGCAGATCCTGAGCTGGGCGGCGACGCTCGTGGTGGCGCGGCTCCTGACGCCGCGCGACTACGGGCTGATGGGAATGGCCACGGTGTACATGGGCGTCGTGCAGCTGGTCAACGAGTTCGGGCTCACGTCGGCGATCATCCGGGTGCGGAACCTGGATGAGCAGAACCGGGCCGACATCGGCGGCCTGGCCGTGGCGCTCGGGTTCGCCTTCTTCGCCGTGTCCGTCCTGCTGGCGTCGCCGATCGGCGCCTTCTTCGGTGAGCCGGCGGTCCGCAACATCATTCTCGTCCTGGCGATCAGCTTCATCATCGCGGGCGTACGCGTCCTGCCCTACGCCCTGCTCTCCCGCCATCTCGAGTTCCAGAGGCTGGCTCGGATTGATGCCGTGTCGGCGGTCGTTCAGACGGCGGCGACCCTGGCCATGGCGGCGGTGGGCTTTCGGTACTGGTCGCTGGTCCTTGGGCTCGATCCTCGGACTGGTGACCAGCACGATTCAGTCCCTGATCGCCCACCCCCATCGGCTGGCGTGGCCCCGCAGCCTCGAACCGATCCGCGACGCCGTGACGCTGGGCTGGCAGGTGACGGCGTCCCGCCTCGCCTGGTACGGCTACAGCAACGCCGACTACGTCGTCGTCGGCCGCATGCTCTCGGCGAACGCGCTGGGGGCCTACACCTTCGGCTGGCAGATGGCGAGCATCCCCGTGGACAAGGTGAGCGGGGTCCTTGGCCAGGTCCTGCTCCCGGTGTTCTCGACGGTCCAGAACGACCTGTCCGCTCTCAGGCGGTACGTGAGGTCGGTGAGCGAGGGGCTGGCGATCGTGACCTTCCCGCTCGCCTTCGGGCTCGCGCTCGTCGCCGATCACTTCGTGCTCGTGGCACTCGGCACCAAGTGGCAGGCGGCGATCGTCCCGCTCCGGCTGCTCGCCCTGTACGCAGGCATCCGCTCGCTCGTCACCATGTTTCCCCCGCTGCTGGTTTCGATCGGTCAGGCCCGTTGGTCGATGTGGGCGAGCGTGGTGCTCCTGCTGGTGATGCCGGTTTCCTTCTATGTGGGAGTCCATTGGGGCGTATCGGGCGTGGCGCTGGCATGGATCATCGTTTACCCGCTCGTCGCGGTGCCGATGCTCGTGATCCACACCGTACGCTCCATAGAGCAGC
>CAWDZR010000024.1:0-170652 GCA_963806755.1 uncultured Gemmatimonadales bacterium | reverse complement strand
GAACATCTAACCTTGAACATCCAACATCCAACGGCTTGCGTTCGATCGCTTGCCGTAAATTGGATGTTCGGCATTGGATGTTGGATGTTGGATGTTCCCTGAAATTTGTGAAGCCGACAACGCCCAACCCTGTTGCTCGCCGAGGTGCGAGAGAGTTACGCGATGGCCATGAACGCGCTGATGGCGCACAAGTTGCGCTGGCGCTCACGTTGGTTGGCGTGTTGATTGGCGTATTCTCGATCATCGTAGTGATGACGGCGATGCGGGGCTGGAGGGGACGTCGAGACGCAACCTGAGCCAGTTGGGGGGGCCGACGTTCGCCATCCAGAAAATGGCCGGGGGCCGCTCGGCAGCCAGTCTGGTAGAGAAATACTGGCGGCGCAAGAACATGACCATCGAACAGGGACGAAGAGGTGCAGGCAAAAGGCCACGCTCGCCGGCGCGTCGGCATCGAACCGCCATTTTTGGGGCGGCCAGGCATCCAGACCCGCTACACCAAAACCCCGCCCACGGTGTCGATGCTCGGCGAAGCCCCGGGGAGTTTCCCGCGCCCGGACTGGATGCCAGAGGAGGGCCGGGTGCTGATGGATACGCGACGTGGACGACGCCCGTGACGTGTGCGTGTTGGGGGCCGCTCTGGCGAAAACCGTTTTCCCCTTCGGTTCCGCCGTTGGCGAACAAGACTCAAAATCAACGGCATCCCCTACACCGTCATCGGCGTGCTGGCGTCGAAGGGCGGCTCGCTGGGCGGCGACCAGGACAATTTCGCCATTGTCCCCGTCACCACGGCGCTGGACCGCTACGGCCGCGGTGGACCGGCTGACCATCCTCGTCCAAGCGCGCGGCGTGGCGAGTTACGACGATAGCGAGGAGCAGGTGCGCGGCATCCTGCGCGTGGCCCGCAAGGTGCGGCCCGGCCGCCGGACGACTTCGAGTTGTACTCCAACGACTCGATAATCGCACAATTCGACACGTTCACCCGGGCCGTGCGCATCGGCGTGACGGTGGTCAGCTCGATTGCGCTCATCGCCGCGGGCATCGGTATCATGAACATCATGCTGGTTTCGGTGACGGAGCGGACGCGCGAGATCGGCGTCCGCCGGGCGATGGGCGCAAAGACACCGAACATCATGAGCCACTTCATCACGGAAGCGGTGGTGCTCTGCGAAGTCGGCGGCGTCATGGGCGTGGTGCTGGGCATCGTTGGCGGGAACGTCCTCGCCCGCGTTCCTGAAGGGCTGCCGCCGTGATTCCGATCGGACTGGGTTGTCCTCGGCCTGCTGATCTGCTCCGTCGTCGGGATCGTTTTCGGCACCTATCCAGCCTAGAAGCGGCGAACCTGGACCCGATCGAATCGCTACGCTACGAGTGAAGGGCAGGAGACGCTGGCAATTTGGCAGCCCCAACCCCGCGTCGTGATGGAAGTGGACTGGCCGTTCTTCGGCGAGCTGTGCCGGGCCCTCGCGCTGAAGGTGTCGGCCGACTACGCGCCCAACCTGGTGGTGGGCATCGCCCGCGCGGGTGTCATCCCCGGGGCGGTGATCGCCAGCATCCTGCGGTGCGACTTCGCCTCCATCACCACGACGCGCGTCCACCAGGGGGACGCCCCCGCGCTGGTCTCCCGGCCCACGCTCAGCCCCAAGGGCCGGCGGGTGCTGCTGGTGGACGAGACGTGCGATTCGGGCGACACGATGCGCCTGGCCGCATCGGTCATGCGGGAGGAAGGGGCGGCGGCCCTGAAGACCGCGGTCTCGATCCGCACGGGGGACTACAAGCCCGACTACTTCGCGCTCCAGACCACGGCGTTCATCATCCTGCCCTGGGACCGCTGGGTGGTCGAGGACGGGGAGCTGGTGATGCGACCCGACTACGAGCAGGCGCTGGCGGAGGCGGCGGGCCCGGGGGCACAGGGGCATGGGGGCACCGGCAAGGCGCGTCCCGCGGCGAAGCGGACACGCGCGTGAGCGGAAAGGACGGGATGCGGGACCGGCTCACGGCGGCGCTCGCGCGGACGCGGGCCGACTACGCCGAGGTGCGCTTCGAGCGCTCGCGCTCGAGCCGGGTGGGCTTCCGGGGCCGGCGCCTGGAGGTGGCGGCGGAGAGCGTGGACGCGGGCGGCTGCGTGCGCGTGCTGGTGAAGGGCCGCGGGTGGGGCGTGGCCTCCTTCACCAGGCTCGACGACCTGCCGAGGATGGTCGAGGCGGCGGAGGCGGCGTCGCGGGCCGTGGTGCTCGACGAGCCCATCGTCCTGGCGCCGGTCGAGCCGCGCGTGGACGAGGTCGTCCCCGTGATCGACGGCGATCCGTTCGAGGTGTCGCTGGCGGAGAAGCGGCGCTACGTCGAGGGCCTGAACGGCCTGATGCTCGCCGCGTCGCCCAAGATCGCCGATACGCAGTCGAGCTACTACGACGAGCGCCGGGAGTGGTACTTCGCCAACAGCGAGGGGACGTGGCTGCACGAAGTGCGGCCCGAGATCGGCATCTCGGCGCTGGCCACCGCGCGGGACGGCGACACCATCGAGCGTTACCACGACGGCGTCGGTCTGCGGAAGGGATGGCGCAGCGTCCAGGGCATGGAAGGGTGCTTCACCAACGCCGCCGAGATGGCCGTGAAGCTGCTCTCGGCGCCCGCCGTCAAGGGCGGCGCCTATCCGGTGGTGCTCGATCCGCGGCTGGCCGGCGTGTTCGTACACGAGGCGTTCGGCCACCTCTCCGAGGCCGACTTCGTGTACGAGAATCCGCAGGCGCGGGAGATGATGACGCTGGGCCGCCGGTTCGGCAGCGACATCGTCAACATCGGCGATGACGGGAGCGCGGCCGGGCTGCGGGGGACGCTGCCCTACGACGACGAGGGCACGCCCACCCGGAACACCCGGCTGATCGAGCACGGCATCCTGGTCGGCCGGCTGCACTCGCGCGAGACGGCCGCCCGGATGGGGGAGCAGCCCACCGGCAACGCGCGCGCCATCGGCTTCCGGTTCCCGCCGATCGTGCGGATGACGAACACGTACATCGAGGGCGGGAGCGGCACGTTCGACGACCTCATCGCCGACATCAAGCTGGGCGTGTACGCGCTGGACATGATCGGCGGCCAGACCTTCCTCGAGAACTTCTCGTTCTCCGCGGCGCACGGCTTCATGATCCGCGACGGGAAGGTGGCGGAGATGGTGAAGGACGTCGTGCTGGCGGGGAACCTCTTCAAGTCGCTGCAGAGCATCGACCGGCTCGCCGGAGACTTCCGCTTCAACCAGATGGGGGGCGGCTGCGGCAAGGGCGGCCAGTTCCCCCTGCCCGTGACCGAAGGCGCGCCGCACGTCCGCTTCGCCGAGCTGCTGGTCGGGGGCGAGGTGGAGGCGGGGGCGTAGCGGGGGACGGAGGCCGCCGCCCGGCCTTGGAAGGGAACACCATGCTGACCACACGGAAGCTCGGCACCCAGGGGCTGGAGGTCTCGGCGCTCGGCCTGGGGTGCATGGGCATGAGCCAGTCGTACGGCCCCGCCGATGAGGCGGAATCGGTCGCCACGATCCACCGCGCCCTCGAGCGGGGCGTGACGTTCTTCGACACGGCGGAAGTGTACGGCCCGTTCGTGAACGAGGAGCTGCTGGGCCGCGCCCTGGCGGGGGCGCGCCGCGACCGCGCCGTCATCGCGACCAAGTTCGGCTGGAGGATCGAGGGCGGGAAGTCGGTCGGGCTGGACAGCCGGCCCCAGCACGTCCGCGCCGCGGTCGAGGGCTCGCTCAAGCGCCTCGCCACGGACCGCATCGACCTCCTCTACCAGCATCGCGTGGACCCGGCCGTGCCGATCGAGGACGTCGTCGGGACGATGGCCGACCTGGTGCGCGAGGGGAAGGTGCGCTTCCTCGGGCTTTCCGAGGCCGGCGAGCGGACGATCCGCCGCGCCCACGCTGTGCACCCGATCGCGGCGCTGCAGAGCGAGTACTCGCTGTGGGAGCGCAACCTCGAGGCGCGGATCATCCCGCTCCTCAGGGAGCTGGGGATCGGGCTGGTGCCGTTCTGCCCGCTGGGGCGCGGGTTCCTCGCGGGCGGGGTGCGCCGGGCGGAGGAGTATCCCGAGGGCGACTTCCGCCGCGGCGACCCGCGCTTCCAGGGCACGAACTTCGACGCCAACGTGCGGGCGGCTGAGGTGGTGCGCGAGGTGGCCGCGGCGTCCGCCGCCACCCCCGCGCAGGTCGCCCTCGCCTGGCTGCTGGCGAAGGGCGACGACGTGGTGCCGATCCCGGGCACCAAGCGCCGGCGGTACCTGGAGGAGAACGTGGCGGCGGCCTCGCTCGTCCTGGACGCGGCCGAGCTGGCGCGGCTCGACGACGCCCTCGCGCCCGAGCGGGTGTCCGGCCCGCGCTACAACGAGCGGCACGCGGCGTTCGTGGACCGCTGACCGCTCGGGTGACGCTGCTATCCCTGGACGCGCTCGCCGTCGAGGGCCTGCGCAAGGCCTACGGCGATCTCGTGGCGGTGGACGGCGTGTCGTTCCGGGTCCGTCCGGGGGAGATCGTTGGCCTGCTCGGGCCCAACGGCGCCGGGAAGACCACCACGATCAACATGGTGCTCGGCGTGCTCGCGCCCGACGCGGGGACGATCCACATCGAGGGGATCGACCTGCGCACCGACCGCTCCGTCGCGCTGGAACGCAGCAACTTCGCGGCGGTGTACTCGCAGTTGCCCGGGAACCTCACCGTCGAGCAGAACCTGCGGGTGTTCGGCATGCTCTACGGCGTGGCCGGCCTCCGGGCGCGCATCGCGGAGCTGCTGGTCCAGAACGACCTGGAGCGGTTCCGGAACACCAAGTGCGGCCTGCTGTCCTCCGGCGAGCAGACGCGCGTCGGCCTGGCCAAGGCGATGCTGAACCGGCCGCACCTGCTGCTGCTCGACGAGCCGACCGCCTCGCTCGATCCGGCCACGGCGCGCGACGTCCGCGCGCGGATCCGCGGTTTCGTCGCCGGCGACGCCTGCGGCGTGCTGTGGACCTCCCACAACATGGTCGAGGTCGCGGAGGTGTGCGACCGGGTGCTGTTCCTCTCGCGCGGGAAGATCCTCCTGGAGGGCGATCCCCGCGCGCTCCCCGCCGCGCACGGCAAGGCCACCCTCGAGGAGCTGTTCATCACCGTCGCCCGCGAGCCGCTGACGCTCGCGCCGGCCTGACGGTGCGCGCCAGCCGCATCGGCGCGGTCGCGCTCCGGCAGTCGTTCCTCATCCGGGGCAGCGCCTCGCGCATCGTGCCGCTGTTCGCCTGGGTCGTGGTGGACGTGGTGCTGTGGGGGTTCATCACCCGCTACCTCAACACCTTCACCGCCGCCACCTACAACTTCGTGCCGGCGCTGCTGGGCGCGGTGCTGTTCTGGGACTTCCAGGCGCGGGTGATGCAGGGCGTGACGATGGCCTTCTTCGAGGACGTCTGGGCCCGCAACTTCCTCAACCTCTTCGCCACGCCGATCCGGATCTCCGAGTACCTGTGCGGCCTGGTCGCGTCCAGCATCGCGACCAGCGCCGTCGGCCTGGTGGTGATGACCGCGGTCGCCACCGCCGCCTTCGGCCTCTCGTTCGCGCCCTACGGCTTCCTGCTGGCGCCGCTGCTGGGCGTGCTGTTCCTGTTCGGCATCGCGCTCGGCATCGCGGGCTCCGCGCTCGTGCTGCGCCTGGGACCGGCCGCGGAGTGGTTCATCTGGCCCATCCCCGCCCTCATCTCGCCGTTCGCCGGCGTGTTCTATCCGGTCAGCGTGCTGCCGGCGTGGATGCGGATCGTCTCGCGCGTGCTCCCGCCCTCCTACGTGTTCGAGGGCATGCGGGCGGCGATCCTGGGCCGGCCGGTGCCGGCGGCGTCCCTGCCCGCGAGCGCGCTGCTCGCCGTGATCTGGCTGGTGCTGGCCTGCGTCGTCTTCGCGCGGGTGCACCGGTACGCCGTCCGCACCGGACTCATCGGTCGGTACAGCGCGGAGAGTGTCACATGACCCGGGCAACGCCGCGGCCGCCGAGCCGCGTCGCCGGCTACGCCTTCGCCCTGGGCGCGGGCGTGCTGTGGGGCACGACCGGCCCGCTCTCGACGGCCCTGTACGCCGAAGGCGAGGCCATCACCGGGATCGGGTTCTGGCGCGTGCTGCTCGGCACGCTGGCGCTGGTCGCCTACGGCCTGCTGTTCCGGCGCGACCTCTTCCGGGTGGACCGGCGCGGGCTGCTGGTGGTGGGGCTCGGTGGGGGCGCCCTGGTCGCCCTGTTCGAGGTGGCGTACCAGTTCGCGATCGCGGGCGCGGGGGTCGCGAGCGCGGCGGCGCTGCTCTACACGGCGCCGATCCTCGTCGCGCTTCTGGCGCGGCCCCTCCTCAAGGAGCGGCTGACGCCGCTGCGGCTCGCGCTCGCGGCGGTGGTGGGCATCGGGGCGGTGTTCGCCGTGCAGGGGGGCTCGCACGGCGCGGACCTGGCCGGCGTCCAGGCGCCGCGCCTCGCGCTGGGCGTGGCGGGCGGCCTGCTGGCCGCGCTGAGCTACGCCGGCACCACGCTCCTGGCGCGCTTCGCGGTGCCGCGCTACGGCGTCGTGAAGGTGCTGCTGCTGGAGATCGCCGGCGGGACCGTGCTGCTGGGCATCATCCTGCCGCTGGCCGGCCGGGCCCCCGTGCCGCCCGCCACCGCCGGCGGATGGCTGTACATCGGCGCGCTGGTGGTCGCCACCGTCCTGCTGGCCAATTTCTTCTTCTTCTCCGGGGCCAAGCGGATCGAGGCCGCGCCCACGGCGATCGCCGCCACGATCGAGCCCGTGGTGGGGACGCTGCTGGCGCTGGCGCTGTTCTCCCAGCGCCTGACCCTGGCGGGCTGGTTCGGGCTGCTGCTGGTCGTCGGCGGGGTGGCGGCCGGCTACCTCGAAGAGGCGAAGGGGGCGACGATCTAGACGCGGACCGTCCGGCCCTGGACCTCGGCCCAGCGGAAGCAGCTCACCACGTGGTCGTTGATCATCCCCGTCGCCTGCATGTGCGAGTAAACGATCGTCGAGCCCACGAACCGGAAGCCGCGGGCGATCAGGTCCTTGCTGAACGCGTCGGACTCGCGGGTGCGCGGCGGGATCCCGCGCATGGTCGCGCGGTGGTTCACGCGCGGCGCCCCCCCCACGAACCGCCACTGGTAGGCGTCGAAGCTGCCGAATTCCTCCTGGATCGCGAGGAACGCCCGCGCGTTGCCCACCGCCGCCTGGATCTTCTGGCGGTTGCGGATGATCCCCGCGTCGCCGAGCAGCGCGGCGATCTTGCGCGCGTCGTAGCGGGCAACCCTTGCGGGATCGAACCCGTCGAAGGCCTGCCGGTAGTGCTCGCGCTTGTTGAGGACGGTGCTCCAGGACAGCCCGGCCTGGGCTCCCTCGAGCACCAGGAACTCGAACAGCTTCCGGTCGTCGTGGAGCGGAAAGCCCCACTCCCGGTCGTGGTATTCGCGCATCAAATCGGAGCCGATCCAGGCGCAGCGCTTGAGGTCGTCGGGCATGGCGCGAACGTAGCCGGCCGGAGGTGGATTTTGTAGTCGGCGTCGCGGAGCTACCTTAAGCCCCCATGATCGAGCGCGTGCTGGAGCTGGCCAAGCGGTCGGGACGGTTCGAGGGGTTCGACCTGCTGCTGCGGGACGAGCAGCAGGTGGGCCTCCGATTCGAGTCGGGGCGGCTCAAGGAAACGACGCTGCGGCAGGAGGCCGGGATCAACTTCCGCGGCGTGAGCGGCGGCAAGGTGGGGATCGCCGGCTCGACCGACCTGGCGCACGAGGAGGCGCTCGCCGACCTGCTCGAGCGGGCGGCGGCGTCGGCGGAGCAGGGCGAGGTGTGGGCACCCGCATTCCCGGGGCCGTCCCGGCTCCCCGCGGTGTCGCTGTTCGACGA
The DNA here is from genome assembly GCA_963806755.1 of uncultured Gemmatimonadales bacterium. Lineage (GTDB taxonomy): Bacteria > Gemmatimonadota > Gemmatimonadetes > Gemmatimonadales > JACORV01 > Fen-1245. Next base: position 162,786 of record CAWDZR010000024.1, on the reverse strand, counting down.
CCGCGCGGCGGGCCTCGACGTGGAGCACCTCGCGGCCCTGGGCCGGCGCGTCGTCGAGCGCCTCAAGCGCCCCGGCTGGCAGGTGAACGCGTCGGTGGACCGCTACCTCGAGACCGCGACCTTCGCCAACTCGGCGGGCCAGGGCTACACCACCAGGGCGACGGCGGTGAGCGTCGGTGCGGAGGTGACGCGCGTCAGGGGCGACGACGTACTGATGGCGTACGACGACGTCACGGCCACCGGCGCGCCGAGCGAGGCGGAGCTGGACGGCATCGCCGCCTCCATCGTACGACGGATGGAGCGGGGCGAGAGGGTCGCCGAGCCGCCCGACGGCAAGCTGCCCGTCCTCTTCACGCCCCACGGCTCGGCCGCGGTGCTGCTGCCGCTCCACCAGGCGCTGTCGGGCAAGACGGTCCTCCAGGGCATCTCGCCGCTGGGCGGCAAGATCGGAGAGCGGCTGTTCGACGCCGCCTTCGACATGACCGACGACCCGCTCCTCTCGAGCCGCGTGGGGAGCCGGCCCGCGGACGACGAGGGCGTGCCGTCGGCGCGCCTGCCCCTCATCGAGCACGGGACCCTGCGCGCCTTCGTCTACGACCTCGAGACCGCCGCGCGCGCCGGCGCCGCGTCCACCGGGCACGGGCGGCGGACGACGTTCGGCAAGCCGGCGATCAGCTTCTCCAACCTCGTCATCAAGGCGGGGACGGCGGACGAGGCGGCGCTGCTCCGGGACATGGGCCACGGCCTGGTGGTGGACGAGCTGATCGGCGTGGGGCAGGGCAACGTCATCAGCGGCGCGTTCAGCCACCCCGTCGCGCTCGCCTATCGCGTGGACGGCGGCGAGATCGTCGGGAGGGTCAAGGACGCGGCGGTGGCGGGGAACGCCTTCGAGCTGCTGAAGCGGATCCGGGCGATCGGGCGGGACGCCAAGTGGCTGGGCGGCAGCCGGCACGTGCCGCCGCTGCTGCTCGATGCGGTGAACGTCGCGAGGCGGTGAGGCCGCGCGAGGGGGAGCCGCCTTCCTACTGCTGCGCGGCCACTGCGAGCGCGAAGCTCCCGCTGAATGCCGTGAAGCGCAGATGGACGGTGTAGGGCGGTGTGCCGTGAATCGTCGTCTGGCCCTGCGCCACACCCTGGGTCACCGTCCGTTGCCACGACATGGCACCGGTCGAGTCCGTGACCTCGATCAGCACGCTCCCGCCGACGTCGCCCGTGACGGCGAGACCGACCACGAGCGAGTCGCCGCGGGTCGGGCTGGCGTAGTGGTCCTCGAAGGTGAAATCGCGGGCCAGCACCGAGAAGCCGAGGCTCTGGTCCGTCACGCCGATGGCCGGCAGGTTCGTGGCGCTGGACCTTCCGTCCTCGCCCGTGACGGCCGTGCATCCCGCCACCGCGGCCGCGAACGCCAGCCAGAGTCCGATGCGCCCTGACCGGCGCGGGAGTCCCGTGTTCATCGTACGCCTCTCTTCGAGCAGCCTACGCCGCGGCTCCATACTGAGGACGCACGAGTCATCGAGCAAGGAATCGTGCGCTTCCTTTCCGAGCCTTTTGCTCCGGATGAAACACAACGGCGACGGCGCCGCTCCAGGCACCGTCGCCGAGTCTGTCGTTCGCCCGCCCCGCCGGGGCGGCGTCACGCCCCTCAGGTAAAGCCCCCGCCCCCGCCCCCGCCGCAGGAGGCTCCGCTCGAGCTGCCGCCGCGCCCCGACGTCAGCACGTTGACCGCCGTGAAGGCGCGCACGACGCGCGTCGAGCCGCAGCGCTCGCAGGGCGGCTTCGCGCCCTCCGAGTACGCTGCGATGCTCATCCGGACTTCGAACTGCGCCCCGCAGTCTTCGCACACGTAATCGTAGGCCGGCACGGTCCCCTCAGCGCGTTGTGCTCACGCCTCCAGGCACGGCAACAACCGCGCCGCGCCGATATGCATAGCGACATTGTAATATGAAGATGTATGGCCGGCTGTCAAGAGCGCCGGCGGGCGGCGGGTCAGCCGGGGCGGCGGCGGGCCTCAGCCTCCGCCAGCCAGCCGCGCTTCAGCTTGGCCTCGGGGACGCTCGAGAGGTAGGGCTTGATGTCGAGGATCGGCGTGCCGTCGAGCATGTCCACGCCGCGGACGCTCAGGCGGCGGCCGTCGCGCCCGAGCAGGCGCACGACGGTGAGCCCGATCGGGTTGGGGCGCTGCGGCGAGCGCGTGGCGAACACCCCGTGGGCGCGGTCGTCGGTGGGCGGTGTGGACGTCAGGCTGGGCGGGTCGGCTCGGTCGAACACCCACAGGACGTAGAGGTGGCTGAAGCCCTCGATGTCCGCGAGCCCCGGCTCGAACTCGGCGGCGATCTCGAGCACGCCCTCGGCGTCGTGCTTCGCGCCGGGCCCCCGCGGCACCTGGATGCGGTCGGTGTAGGGCGAGTGGACGGTGCCGATGGGGCGCATCGAGAACGTGTCCTTCTGGGTCACGGCGCGGATCTCCGGGCTGTGCGTTCGATCGACTTGAGCCGTTCCTCGCGGGCGAGGATGAACGGCGCGGCCTTCATCCCGCGGGCCGAACTCTGGATCAAGGCGGCGAGCCGGCGCTGGCGCGTTTCCGGCTTCTTCGCGCTCATCACCCACCACTGGGCGGTGCGGCGGTAGCTGTCGGCCTGGGCCGTGAACCACGCCCAGCCCCTGGCGTTCGCCTTGAAGCGCCGCGTCGCCGCGGCGTCGAAGGGACGGGGCCGGTTCTCGAAGGAATAGCGCTTGGCCTTCGCACGATCCCGCTCCCGAAAGACCTCCAGGCCCGCGGCCCGCATCCGGCCGTCCGCCGTGAGCCGCGCGACGTGCCGCAGGTTCACGGCGCTCCAGATGCTGTCCCGCCTGCGGGGCGTGAAGCGGATCGTGTAGCTGTCGGCGCCGAGGCTCGTGCGCATTCCGTCGATCCAGCCGAAGCACAGCGCCTCGTCGAGCGCCTCCGGGTAGGTGACGGAGCGCTTGCCGGAGCCGACTTTGTGGAATCCGACGAGCAGCTCGCGACTGGATGCGTGGTGCTTCGTGAGCCAGGATCGGAATGCTGCGGTGGATCGGAAGAAGGTGGGAGGCATGACGAGAAGATATGGCGTGAGGCGTGAGAGGTGAGGGGTGAGAGGTTCAGGTGAGAAGTGAGAGGTCGAAAGGCGTGAGAGGGGCTGTCCTGTCCCTCTCACGCCTATTCGCCTACTCACCTCTCACCTACGCTTCTCACCTCTCACTTCTCACCTCTCACCTCGCCTTCAGCTACATCCCCCCGCGCCGCGGCTGCGCCGAGGGCGGCACCATGTTGTTGAGGCGCAGGTAGTTCGCCAGCTGGCTGTAATGGTCCGCCCAGTCGCCCACGGTAATGAGGAGCATGTTGCCACGCGTCGTCTTGCGTGGGCCGAACGACGCGACCGAATCTGCGAGCTGGGCGTCGGTGAGGCTCGCCGCCGAGGTCTTGCAGAAGTCGAAGCTGGCGCGAAGGGCGGTCAGCAGCGCCTCCTTGGAGGCGGTCGTATCCACCTTGGTGCGCTGCGGCTCCGCGACCCCGCTGACCCTGGAGCAGAGGAAGTAATTGCCCTCTTCGACCAGGTGCACTGCTATGGCGGCGACGCTCATCTGCACCGGCGTCGGGCGGTAGCTGAACTTGTCCGCCGGGAACATCTCCACGGCGGCGGTGATCCATCGCGCCTGACGCTCTTCCGTGGCGCGGTAGCCGTCGGACACCGGGTTCTGCGCTGCGGCCAGCGCGGGGACCGCGCACAGGGCGGCCGCCAGCGCGTAGGCGGAGGCTCTCATCGCTGCTGCTCCGGGTTTTGGGGAGGGCGAATACTGCCTTGGCCGCCGCCCGGTGTCCAGTCCGGCCCGGTGGGCGGCCGCCGGGGGCGAGGCCCGCGCCTACAGGCCCAGCAGCCGCTCGGCATTGCCTCCGAGAATCAGGTCGCGGTCCCGCGCCGGCAGGTCGAGCGCCCGCAGGCTCGCGATCATCGCCGGGATGCTGCCGATCTTGTGCGGGTAGTCGCTGCCCGCCAGCAGGTGGTCCGCGCCGGCGAACTCCACCGCCAGGCGCAGCGCGCCGGGGTCGAAGTTGACCGTGTCGAGATAGAAGCCGCGGAGCACCTCGCTGGGCCGGCGCGACAGGTGCGTCCGGCACTCTTTGAAGGCCTCGTACCCGCGGTCGAGCCGCTCGGCGAGATACGGAATCGCGCCGCCGAGATGGCCGAGCACCCAGCGGATGCGCGGGTGGCGGTCCGGGACGCCGGCGAAGACCAGCTTGGCCGCCGCGAGCGTCGTGTCCATCGGAAAGCCGACCAGGGGCATGAGCCAGTAGTCGGTCATCGCCTCCACCCCGACCGGATTCGTGGGGTGGATGAACAGCACGGCCTCGAGCTCGTCGGCCGTGCGCCACAGCGGCTCGTAGCGCCGATCCGCGAGCGCGACGCCGTTGACGTTGCTGAACAGCATGGCGCCCTTGAGCCCGAGCCGGCGCACCGCGCGCGTCAGCTCCGCCGCCGAGGCGGCCGCGTCGTTGAGCGGCAGCGTGGCGAGCGCGGTGAAGCGGTTCCCCGGCCGCCGGCAGGCATCCGCGAGGGCGTCGTTCACCAGGCGGGCCAGCTCCACCGCGCGGGCCGGCGTCTCCACGTGGGTGCCGGGCGTGGTGAGCGTGAGCACCTGCGCGCCCACGCCCTCGCGCTCCAGCACGGTCTCGCGGAACGCGAGGTCGCGGTGCCCCTGGACGGCGACGTTGTAGTCGCCCGGGTAGTGGAGCACCGGGTTGCCGTCGGCGTCCACGACGACGCGGACGTGGCTGCGCCCGCCCTTCAGCGCGTCGAGGTAGGCCGGCGGATAGAAATGACTGTGGAAGTCCACGATGCGCATGCGCGTTCCCTCGCCTCCGCCACTCCTGCACGAACGCACAACGCCGCCCGACCGGCAAGCGTATCCTGTCCAACTGCCGGAGCCACCGCGGGCGCCGCGGGTCGGGACGGCGCCTCGAGCGCACCCGCCGCGCGCGCCCCGGGGGGACTCGCCCGGCCGCGGCGGCCAGAGTATCACTTCAAGGCGCGCCGCACCGCGGTTCCCGGCCGGCGCCACATCCACGATCAGGAGTCGCGATGCGCTGTCGAGCCTTCCTCGCGCTCGCCGCCGCCGGCGTGCTGGGCAGTCTGCCGGCCGCCGCGCTGGCGCAGGTCCACGCGAAGTATCCCGAGCGCGCCGTCCGGCGCGACATCCCGCTGACCGACATGATCCGGCGCGCCTTCGCGGCCGGGACCCGGGATTCGAGCGGCCTCCCGGGCCCGCACTACTGGCAGCTATGGACCGACTACACCATCGCCGCGCGGCTCGACACCGCCACCGGCGTCGTGACGGGGCACGAGCACGTCGTGGTGCAGAACCCGAGCGACAGCGCGATGCGGGTCGTCGTGCTCAGGCTGGACCAGAACCTGTTCACGGCGGACGTGCCCCGGGCCGAGGCGATCGAAGGCCTGAAGGAAACGGACGGCATGCGGGTGACGTCCCTCAGCGTGAACGGACAGGCCGTGGACCTGAATCCGCCGCCGCGCATGATGTTCTTCCGCCGCGGGCAGCAGCCGCCCCCGGTCAAGATGGCCGCTTACAACCTGAACCAGACCTCGGCGACGATCACGCTGCCCACGCCGGTGCCGGCGCACGGCAGCTTCACGCTCGACGCGGACTGGCACTTCACCATCCCGTCCATCCCCGCGAACCAGCGCGGCGTCCGGATGGGCGCGTGGGGCGACTCGCTCTACCAGGTGGCGCAATGGTACCCGCGGGTGACCGTGTTCGACGATCTGCGGGAGGGAGGGTGGGACACCGAGCCGTACCTCGGCCCCTCCGAGTTCTACAACAACTTCGGCCACTTCGACGTGAAGCTCACCCTGCCCGCGGGCTGGCTGGTCGGCGCCACGGGCGTCCTGCAGAACCCCGACGCCGTGCTGACGCCGGCGGAGCGGGAGCGGCTGTCGCACGCGCTCGACGCGGACACGACGCTGCGCATCGCGGGCCCGGAGGACTTCGGCCCCGGCAAGGCGACGGCCGGCGCGGCGGGCGACAGCCTGGTCTGGCACTTCGTGGCCGACACGGTGGGCGACGTCGCGTGGGCCACGTCCGACCGGTACGTCTGGGACGCGACCCGGGCCACGATCCCCGGCAAGGGCGCGATACCGGTGAACGTCTTCTACCTGCCGGGCCGCGCGCAGCAGTTCGCGCAGGCCGGGCCGGTCGTGCGCCACGCGCTGCAGTTCTACTCCGGGCTGTGGATGCCGTATTCGTTCCCGACCCTCACGATGGCGGACGGGCCGGAGAACGGGATGGAGTACCCGATGTTCATCATGTCGGGCGTGGGCGCCGCGGATCACGAGACGGGCCACGAGTGGTGGCCGATGACGCTGGGCACCAACGAGACGTGGTACCCGTTCATGGACGAGGGATTCAACCAGTACATGAACATCCTCTCGGGCGACGACCAGCAGCACCACGCGCCGGAGCTTGACGGCTGGGGCCAGCTCTACGGCCGCACGAGCGGCAACGAGCGCGAGGCGCCGCTGATGTGGGACGCGAACTACGGCGGTCCGATGTACGGCTTCCAGGGGTACGAGAAGGCGCCGATGATGCTCTCGATGCTCGGGGGCGTCGTGGGCGACACCGCGGTGTGGCGGGCGATGAGCGACTATGCGAAGGCGTGGCGCTTCAAGCACCCCTCGCCGTGGGACTACGCGTTCGCAATGGACCACTACCTGCACCGCGACCTGGGGTGGTTCTGGTACTCGTGGCTGTTCACGACGGACGCGGTGGACGGGTCGATTCAGTCGGTGAAAAAGGCGCGGGGCGAGACGGTGGTCACGGTGCGGGAGGACGGGCAGATGCCGTCGCCCGTGGTGCTGGCCGTGCACTTCGCTCCCAAGGGGCCGCGCATCGGCCGCATGCCGAACGCGAAGATGGTGGACGACTCGACGGCCATCGTGACGTGGCCGGTGGACGTGTGGTTCGGCGGGAGCCGAACCTTCGTGGCGCGGCTCCGGTTCGGCGCGCGGAAGATCGAGCGGATCGTCTTCGATCCCTCCTGCCGCTTCCCGGACAACGACGTCACGGACAACGCGTGGCCCCGGCAGCCCGCGCCCGCGCCGGCGGGCGGGCGGCGCATGCTCTTCGGCCCGCCGGCCTGCCAGGGATGACGACGGGCGGCACGGACGCGCCGCCGAGAAGGGGGACGTATTCCATCGCGACGTGATTTTCTGGTGAGCGCCGGCCAGGCCGGCCTGGCGCTGTCGCTGGTCAGCCGCGGGGCGCCCCGCGGCCTCCTCGCGGCGCCGCCGCGCGGCGCCGGGCCGGATGTCGCCGGGGACCCGCGGCTCGACCCGACGCCCGCCCTCGACGCCCTCGCCACCGACCTCCGGTGGCGGATGCTTGGCCCGTTCCGCGGCGGGCGGGTGGACGCGGTGGCCGGCGTGCCCGGGCGGCCGGAGGAGTTCTACTTCGGGCACGTGAGCGGCGGCGTGTGGAAGACCATCGACGGCGGCCGCGTCTGGTCGCCGGTCTTCGACGGGCAGCCGGTCGCCTCGATCGGCGCGCTGGCGGTCGCGCCGTCGAACCCGGATGTGGTGTACGTGGGCACCGGCGAGTCCACGCCCCGCGACTCGATGAGCTTCGGGAACGGCATCTACAAGTCCACCGACGCCGGCCGGACCTGGACGCACCTCGGGCTCGAGGCAACGCAGCACATCGGCCGGATCGCGGTGGATCCCCACAACTCCGACGTGGTCTTCGTCGCGGCGATCGGCTCGCTGTACGCGGCCAATCCCGAGCGCGGCGTGTTCCGCTCGCGCGACGGCGGCCGGACCTGGGAGAAAGTGCTGTTCAAGGGTGAGGACGTCGGCGCGGTCGAGGTGGTGCTCGATCCGACCAATCCGCGCGTCGTGTACGCGGGGCTCTGGAACACGCGGCGGCCGCCGTGGTTCGTGTACGCCCCGAGCAACGGCCCCGGCGGCGGCCTGTTCAAGTCCACCGACGGGGGCTCGAGCTGGCGGCCGCTGACCAACGGGCTTCCGCCCGAGGGGATCGGGCGGAGCGGGATCGCGGTCGCGCCGAGCCATCCGCAGCGCGTCTATGCCGTCGTGGATTGTCTCGTGCCCGAGCCCGGCGCGGTGGCGCCGCCGCCCGGCCCCGGCGGACAGCAGCAGGCGCCGCCCGGACAGGGCGGGGTGTTCCGCTCCGACGACGGCGGCGCCTCGTGGCGCCGGCTCTCCGCCGACCCGATGCTGTGGGGCCGGGGCTGGTACTTCGAGAAGATCGCGGTGGATCCCCGCGACGCGGACACCGTGTACGTGCCCAACGTCAACGTGAACCGCTCCCGGGACGGCGGCGCGACGTGGGAGGTGCTGCGCGGCTCGCCGGGCGGCGACGACTACCACCAGGTATGGGTTGCGCCGGGCGACCCGAATACGCTGATCGTCGGCAGCGACCAGGGGTGCGTGATCACCCGCAACGCCCGCGCGGCCGACCCGCGCGACGTGACGTGGACGTCGTGGCTCAACCAGCCCACGGCGCAGATCTACCACGTGTCGGTGGACTACCGCTTCCCGTACTGGGTGACGGGCGCGCAGCAGGACAGCGGCGCGGTGGCGGTGCGCTCCCGCGGCAAGTTCGCCGAGATCTCCGACCGCGACTGGGAGCCGATCGGGGCCGCCGGCGAGAGCGGCTACACCGCCGGCGATCCGCTGCACCCGGGCATCGTGTACGGCGGATCGGGCACGCGCTGGGACCTCGTGACCAACAGCGCCGTGCCGGGCACCACCGCGCCCAGGGGCCCGGAGCCGGCGCGCCAGGACTGGACCCAGCCGCTGGTCCTGTCGCCGGCCGACCCGCGCGCGCTCTACTACGCCAACCAGTTCCTGTTCAAGAGCACCGACGGGGCGCGGACCTGGTCGCAGGTCAGTCCCGATCTCACGCGGCCGACTCCCGGCGTCCCGCCCAATCTCGACGCGGCGTCGGCGGCCGACGTGGGCAACGCCGGGCGCGGCGTCATCTACACGATCGCGCCCTCGCCGCTCCTGGTCCCGATGGTGTGGGTCGGCACCGACGACGGCGTCGTCCAGGTCACGACCGACGACGGCACGACGTGGCGCGACGTCACGCCACCGGCGCTGACGGCCTGGAGCCGCGTCACGATGCTGGAGGCGTCGCACTTCGAGTGGCAGTCCGCGTACGCCTCCGTGGACCGGCACCAGCTGGGCGATTTCGATCCGTACGTCTACCGCACGCGCGACCTCGGCAAGACGTGGGAGAAGATCGCGGACGGCCTGCCTGCGGGCGCGTACGTCCACACCGTGAAGGAGGACCCGGCGCGGCGCGGGCTGCTGTTCGCCGGCACCGAGCTGGGGGCGTTCGTCTCGCTCGACGACGGCGACCACTGGCAGCCGCTGCAGCTCAACCTGCCGGTCACCTCGGTGCGCGACTTCGCGGTGTACGGCCGCGACCTCGTCGTGGCGACGTTCGGCCGCGGCTTCTGGGTGCTGGACGACATCTCGCCGCTCCGGCAGATCAACGACACCGTGCTCGCGGCGGACGCCTATCTCTTCAAGCCGGCCGACGCGATCAACGTCATCCAGGGCGGGGACGACGGCACGCCGCTGCAGAAGGACGAGCCGCAGGCGCAGAACCCGCCCGACGGCGCGGTGATCGACTACTACCTGCGGAGCGCCGCCAGCGGCCCGGTGACGCTGGAGATCCTCGATGCGACGGGCACGGTCCTGCACACGTTCACCAACGTGGCCGGGCCCGAAGCCTCGGGCGGAGGCGCGGGCGGCGGGGGTGGCGCGGGCGGCGCGGGAAGTACCGGCGGGCTGGCGCGCGTCTCGCCGCTGTGGATGCCCGTGCCGCAGCTGTTCTCGGCGGCGGCGGGCGCGCACCGCGTGGTGTGGCGGCCCGTCGCGGAGACGCCGCGCGGCGGCCCGGGCGGGGGCGGCGGGTTCTTCCGCCGCGGCCCGGTGCGGATGCTGACCGGCAGCTTCACGGCCCGGCTGACCGTCAACGGCCAGAGCTACACCCAGCCCTTCACGGTGCGCCCCGACCCGCGGATGGCCTCCGAGTGACGCTTCGAACGGCGTCCCGGGCGCTCGCCCGGGACGCCGCCGTGTCTAGTAGAACCTGATCAGGTAATAGACGACGTAGATCCAGCCCAGGATCCCGTGCACGATCACCCACAGGATGGACTTGTTGGCCGTCCACGAGATCGTGATGGCCAGCGCCGTGCCGAACCCGACGCCGACCTTCGCCGCGTTCCTCGTACGGGATGATGACTCGCTCATGGTGGCTTCCGGTGGAAGGAGTCGCGGCGCTCGAACAGCATCGCGGTCGGATCGAGGTTCGCCCGGCCCGGCCGGCCGTGTCAATGCGCCGGCAGCCCGGGCAGGGCCGCCCGGCGGCTGGGCCAGGCCTCTTGTGATTGGGCGCCGCCGAACGTAGCTTGAGATTCGCACCGAACAAACACCGAAGCCTCGACCGCGACCGTGTGGCCGTTCTCCAACCCACTCAGGAGTGTGTGCATGTCAGCCGCACCGGCTTCTTCCGACGTCTTCCTGACTCCACGCGCGCTGTTCGATCACTGGCAGGGACACCGCCGCCTGACGCGGCGGGTCATCGAGGCCTTCCCCGAAGACAAGTTCCTGACGTACGCGATCGGGGGAATGCGGCCCTTCGCCGTGCTGACGGCGGAGCTGCTGCAGATGGCGGTGCCGACCGTCCGGGGCGTGCTTACCAACGCGTGGAGCGACGGCGGGGGCGTCAAGGTGAAGTCGAAGGCGGAGGCGCTGCGCCTGTGGGACGAGAGCACCAACGAGCTGAACGCGCTGTGGCCGAAGATCCCGGCCGCGCGCTTCCAGGAGACGATGAAGGCGTTCGGCCAATGGGAGATGCGGGGCGCCGACCTCGTCCTCTACGTCGTGGACAACGAGGTCCATCACCGCGGCCAGGGCTACGTGTACCTGCGGTCGCTGGGCGTCGAGCCGCCCGCGTTCTGGGAGCGGAAGTAGGGAGTCTCGGGCGGACGCGCGCCGCCGGCCGGCGGCCGGCGTCAGGGTCCAGCGTCGCGGCCGCCTTCCCGGGTTGAGAGCGCCACCTCCAGCTCGCGCACGCCGCGGCGGATCTCGTCCACGTCCACCGCGGCGAAGCCGAGCTGCACGCCCTCGCGCTTGAGCGGTGCGCGGGCGTAGCGCGCCAGCGAAGCGACCTCGACGCCGCGCTGCGCAGCCGCCCGCTCGGCGTGGAGCCCCGTGACGTCGCCGCAGAGCCAGCCCACCGTCTGCAGGCCCGCTTCGATGCCCGAGATCTCGACCAGGCCCTCGAGCCGCGCCCGTCCTTCCTCGAGCAGGACGCCGAGGCGCTCCGCGTAGATCTCGCGCATGCGACGCAGGTGGCGCCCGAAGTGCCCGTCGGCGATGAAGTCGCACAGCACCGCCTGATCCAGCAGCGGGGCGTGGCGGCTCATCACCGACTTCGCCGCGGCCACGCGCTCCACCAGGTCGCGGGGTACGACGAGGTACCCCAGGCGGAGCGAGGGAAAGAGCACCTTGCTGAAGGTGCCCGCGAAGCAGACCACGCCGTGCCGGTCGAGGCCCTGCAGCGCGGGCGCAGGCCGGGCCGCGTACCGGTACTCCGCGTCGTAGTCGTCCTCGAAGATCAGCGCGCCGCCGGCGCGGGCCCACTCGAGCAGCGCGAGGCGGCGCGGCAGGCTCATCCCGACTCCGAGCGGGAACTGGTGCGCGGGCGTGACGTACGCCAGGCGCGCCCCGTGCCACCACCGCGAGGAGAGCGTGATGCCTTCGGCGTCCACCGGGATCGGCACCACCGTGGCGCCGTGCGCCTCGAAGACGCGGGCGGCTCCCGGATAGCCCGGCTCCTCCATGCACACCCGGTCGCCGCGCCCCACGGCCAGGCGGGTCACCAGGTCGAGCGCCTCCTGGACGCCCGATACGATGGCCACCTGGCCGGCGTCGCACCGTACGCCGCGCGAGGCGCGCAGGTACCCGGCCACCGCGTCGCGCAGCGGGACGTAGCCCAGCGGCTCCGCGCCGAGCAGCAGCGCGGGCGTGGCGCGCCGCAGGCGGTGCGCGGCCACCTTCGCCCACAGCGTCGTCGGGAAGAGATCGAGCGCTGGCTGATTGGCCCGGAAGGCGCGCAGCGATCGCGGCTCGTAGCCGCGGAACACCTTCACCTCCCGTGCGAACAGAGACAGATGGCGCGCGGCCGCCGCCGGCGTCACCGGCGGGCGGCCGGGCTCCCGCGAGGGGGGCGCGCTCAGCAGCGCCTCGGGAAGCACGGCGTTGACGCGCGTCCCAGAGCCCACGGTGCCCACCACGTAGCCTTCGGAACGCAGCTGCTCGAACGCGATCACCACGGTGCCGCGCGACAGCCCGTACTGGGCGGCCAGGTCCCGCGTGGCGGGGAGGCGCGCGCCGGGCTTGAGCCGACCCTCGAGGATCTCGGCGCGCAGCGCCTCGAACAGCCAGCGCGTCAGGCGCGCGCCGGCCGGACGCGGCGTCAGCGCCAGGGGGAGGGTCGTGACACGCTTGGCCATAATGGTATAGTGAATATGTCGAAAATGGCTCTGGTTGTAAGTCCACAAACGGAATAGACTGCGCGCCACCTCAACCAGGAGAGCCCATGCAGGCCCGATTCAACTACGCGAAGGTGGCGCCCGGTGTGTACGACGCCATGGAGGCGGTGGACAAGTACGCCGGCGCCTGCGGACTCGAGGAGTCACTGCTGCACCTCGCCAGGCTGCGCGCGTCGCAGGTCAACGGCTGCGCGTACTGCCTCGACATGCACTGGAAGGACCTGCGCGCCATCGGCGAGACGGAGCAGCGGCTCTACTCGCTCGACGCGTGGCGCGAGTGCCCGTATTTCACGGAGCGCGAGCGCGCGGCGCTGGCGTGGACGGAGGCGGTGACGCTCGTGGCGACGGGGCACGTGCCCGACGCGGTGTACGAGGAGGCGCGCCGGCAGTTCAACGAGAAGGAGCTGGCCGACCTGACGCTCGCCGTCGTGGCGATCAACGGCTGGAACCGGCTGTCCATCGCGGCGCGGGTGGTGCCGGGCACCTACGAGCCCGCGGCGCGGGCGTCCTGAGAGGGAGAGCGACGATGGCGACGACGAGGGCAGGGGCCGCGCAGCCCGAGGACATCACGCGGCTGTTCGTCGAGCGCGCGAACGCCGGCGACGCGGAGGGACTCGCGGAGCTGTACGAGCCCGACGCGGTGGTGGCGTTCCCGCCCAGCCGGACGACGGTGGGGCGCGAGGCGATCCGCAAGTTGTACGAGCAGATGGTCGCGAGCCGGCCGGTGTTCAAGCTGGAGGAGCCGTTGCCGACGCTGCGCATCGGCGACCTGGCCCTCACCGCGACGCGTGCGAAGGACGAGGCGGGCGCGCGGGCGCAGGTCGTGCGCCGCCAGAAGGACGGCACGTGGCTCAGGATCCTGGACCGGCCCGACTTCCGGGGGTAGCCGGGGCGCCGCGGGGAGGCCTTCATTGAGACAGGCGTGAACCCGGGAGGCGTGGTGGCCGACGAACGGTTGCTCGCGTACGTGTTCTGGCACTGGAAGCAGCCGGGCGTGGAAGCCCGGGAGTACGAGGCGCGGCAGCGCGCCTTTCACACGGCGCTCGCCGCCGAGCCTGCCACCGGGTTCGCCGGGTCGTTCAGCGTGGCGCTGTCGGGCGCGCCGTGGGCGGCCGCCGGCGCGGACGCGTACGAGGACTGGTACCTGGTGCGGGACTTCGCGGCGCTGGGCCACCTCAACGAAGCGGCGGTCACGGCGGCGCGGGCGGCGCCGCACGGCGCGGCGGCGGCGGTGGTGGCGGGCGGCACCGGCGGCCTCTACCGGCTGCGCGCCGGCGCAGTGCTGCGGGAGCCCGGGTTTGCGCACTGGTTCGGCAAGCCGGACGGCGTGCCGTACGCCGAGTTCCTCGCGGCCCTCGCGCCCCGTGTGGCGGAGTGTCGCGGCGCGCTGTGGCAACGGCAGCTGACCCTCGGCCCCGCCACCGAGTTCTGCCTGCACGCCGCGGAACGCGTGCCCCTCCCCGGCGGTATCACGGCGCGGGTCCTGCCGCTGCGCGGCGCGTGGAGTGGCAGGTGATCGGCGGCTGCGGCTGAGCGTCCCGATCGGGGCCGGCGGCGGCGCTGCCGCTTACACCACGAACGGCACCAGGGCCTTGGTCGAGCGCGCGTAGTCCGCGTAGTCGGGATAGCGCGCCCGCAGCTGCCCTTCCTCGTCGACAATCCGCACGACCGCCACGAAAGCGACGGCCAGGCCGACCACCAGGCACAGCGCCGACCAGTGACTCAGCGCCGTCGCCCAGACCAGCAGCAGCGCGGCGGTGTACATCGGATGCCGCACCCACCGGTAGGGCCCGCGGCGGATGACCGCTCCGCCCCTTGGCGTGGGTGTGGCGCCGAACTGGCCGGGCGCGAACGCGCTTCGAGCCCAGACGGCCAGCGCGACCGCCGCCACCTGGCAGGCGATCACCAGCGGCGACGGCGAGTAGAAGTTGCCGGTGGCGATCAGGACCACGACCGCCGCGACCATGACGATCCCGGCCAGACGCGAGATGATCTTCATGCCTTCCACTATGGCGCGCGGCACGTTGGCCCGCAAACGGCTCGATCCCCGGAACTCCCGGAGGCCGGGCGACGGCTGAGGCGCGACCAGCGGCGCCGTCAGCGTGACCGCCGCCGCGGCGAGTCGCTGGCGGAGCCGCTCCGCCCTCCGCGGTCCTTCCACCACCACCATTTCAGCCGCTCCGGGTCGGGTCGCGCCGTGCCGGCGAAGTACACCGCGGCCCGGAAGACATAGAGGACACACGGGTCCTGCCGCACGCCCCGGCGCTCGTTGAGCGCGCGATAGAGCGATTCCGGATCGCGACCCTTCAAGTCCGCCACGCGCCGGATCCCCAGGACCCGCAGGTCCCGCGCGATGCTCGGCCCTACGCCGGGGATGCGCTGGAGATCGTCACCGGCCGCAGTTCGCCTGGCCATCGGCGCTCCCTTCCCGTTCGCGGGCCGCAGTGCCTGCGGCGCGTTCAGAACGTCCGCTCGTCGGCCGTCGGGCCGTAGATGGGCGGAAGAGGTATGTCCACCAGGCGCAGGTACACCGTCAGCTGGCCGCGATGGTGGAACAGGTGGCTGAGGTGGGTCCGCACGACCTCGCCCCTCGGCGCGGTGAACAGAACGCGGTCGCCGTGCTTGAGGGACCATACGACGGTGTAGTCCGCGTCCTTCGAGGCGCGGATGGCGTCCCGCGCCGCCGCGACGTTCTTGTCGAACTCCCGGAGCAGGGTCGCGGTGGGCTCGAAGCTGTAGCCCGGCGCGGAGGCCAGGTCGAGCGAAGTCTCGCGCAGGGTCGAGGCGATCCAGCCCGGCATCCAGGAAACGAGCTGCGCCAGGTGCCCCAGCGGGAACGACTTCGCGTGCGGCTTCCATCGGCCTTTGTCGTCCGGAACCCGCTCCAGCAGACGGCGGGTGGTCTTCATCTCCTGATCGAATTCCTTCAGCAGCGTCTCGGCGTTGCTCATGGCTCGTGCTCCTCGCGCTCCGTCACCGTCCCGTCACGCTCACCCGCCACCCGGCCACTGCCAACGCTTCTCTCACCCCATCTGCGCGAATCCGACCACGTGGCCCCCGGGCTCGCGCACGTACAGCTCGGTGCTCCCGTAGAAGGTCTTGTGCCGCGCCTTCACGACGGGCGCGCCGGCCACGGCGTGCTCCACGGCGTCGAGGCTCTCGACCGTGATGAACAGGACGATCGAGCGGCCATCCAGCTCCTTCGCGATCCCCGGCTGGTCGGCGACCACGCTCTCGCGGGTCTGGTACATCACCTCGATGCCGTCCTTCCGGGCGCTGGCGAAGATCAGCTTCCCGCCCGGACCCGGCACCTCGTTCTCGGCGGTGAAGCCGAGCCGCTCGGTCCAGAACCGGATGCACGGTTCCACGGCTTCGACGACCAGCACCGGTGTGAGTCGCTTGAGGCGGGGTGTGGCGACGGCGGTCATGCGACCCTCCGTGGGTGGCCCGATATACGAATTGGGAGGAGATAGCATACCGAACAAACACCGAAGTCGCAAGGTACCCGGAAAGTGGCTCGCGAATGCCAATGTCCAGGCGCGCCGGCGTCGAGCCGCTGGGCGGAGTGTTGGTCTGTCTGGTGTCTGATGCGGGTGAGTGGAGACCCTGGCCCCAACCCCTAATCCCTAACCCCTAACCCCACTCTTCAGCTCGCCCCCAGCACCGTCAGATAGTCCGCGCCCTGCGTCATGTGCTCGTACAGGGCGGTGAGCGTCTCGGGGGCGCCGAGGATCCAGCGGCACCGGGCGTCGCCGCGGGAGCGGCACTCGACCTCCATCACGGCCAGGGAGGCGTCGGCGATCCGGCCCATGAAGTCGGCCAGCATCCCGGACGTGAAGAAGCAGGACGGGTACTGGAGCTTCGCGTCCGGCGCGGCTTCCGCCCACTGCGCGGCGTCCACGGCGACCGCGGCGGTGCCGAGGGGCGTGACCTGCACGGCGCCCCAGCCCAGGTAGCCGAAGAACTGCGACAGCACGTCGGCCAGACGCGGCGCGGCGAGGTCGCTGGGATGCTCGACGCCCGCGGCATCCGCGAGCCACGTGGTGAAGGCCTTGTACGTCGGCTCGCCGGCCGCGTAGCCCGCTTCCTGGAGCGCCTGGGCGCCGGCGCGGTCGCGCAACGCGTGGAGCGCGCGCGGCGGCAGCGCGACGAGCGACGATGCGGCGAGCCGGATGTCGGTCATGGGACCGCGAATCTAGGGCGTGGCGCCGCGGCGCCGCAAGACTGCGCCGCCGCCCCGCCGCCGCGGCGCGCGCTCACCGCACCACGATCTGGTCGCAGAAGATGAACGACGGCTTGCCGGCGCCGGGATGCCACGCCGGCAGCGGCCCCGGGTTCGTCGCCACCACCTTCACCCAGCGCGCGGTGGTGCCGGGCGGAAGCGCGACGGCGAGCCGATCCAGGAACGGGTCCTTCCGCTCCGGCGGCTGGTCGGCCTTGACGGAGCCGGCGAGCCGCCACGTCGTGCTGTCGTCCGAGAGCCAGACGGTGAAGTCCCGCGGCAGGAGGATCCACGACAGCGTCGCCTGCTCGAACGCGCCCGTGACCGAGGCGATGGCCGTCTCGCGTCCCAGGTCGAGAACCATGCCCAGGTCGCTGCCCTGCCAGCCCTGCGAGAAGTCGTCGTGGAAGTCGAGCGAGCCCTCGACGCCGTCGGTCAGCGTGCGCGGCCCCATGCCGGGATACTGCGGGCTCGGCGGGCTCGTCAGCGTGTAGGGCCGGCCGCGCGCCAGGTTGGTCACGATGGTGAACGTCCGCAGATCGCCCAGCGGCTGGTTGCGGTAGAACGCCTGCAGGCTCACCGTGCCCGTGTCCTGGAACCCGATGGCGCCGGCGTAGAGCGGCGACGACTCGGTCGGCACGCTCCCGTCGGTGGTGTAGTGCACGGCGACGCCGGGGACGCCGGCGGCCACCCGCATCGTGACGCGCCCGGTGGCGCTGTCGATCGCGGGCGTCATCCGCAGGACGTCCTGGTCCTCGGGGCCGATGCCGACCCCGAGCGCGGTCAGGCGCGGCTCCTCGCCCGCCAGCAGCCGGCGATGGAACTCGGCGAAGTCGCGCGGGCCGCGGGTCCACAGCGCTTCCGCGAACGCCAGCAGCCGCGGGAAGGCCATCAGGTCGAAGTTCGCCGTCGTGATCTGCTCCGACCACAGCGGCGCTTCGCCGCCCAGCACGTGCGCCGAGTCGGCGGGGGCGAGCCCGGCGGGCATCGGGTCGAAGCTGTACACCTTGGCGAGCGTGAGGCTGCCCTGACCGTGGTCGAGATAGGTGTAGGCCCCCGGCGCGGCGATGACGTCGTGCTCCGCCCGGGCCACGGCTCCGATGATCGAGGTGTCGTGCCACACCTCGACGATGGCGCCCGGCGCCAGCGGGGCGGTGGTGATCTCGTCCCAGCCGATGGTGCGCCGTCCGTGCGCGGCGAGCCAACGCGCGATGCGCCCGATGAACCAGCCCTGGAGCTGATTCTCGTCGGCGAGCCCCTCGCTGTGCATCAGCGTCTGGCAGTCGGCGCAGGCCTTCCAGCGGTCCTTGGGCACCTCGTCGCCGCCGATGTGCACGTACGGCGCGGGGAACAGTTTCAGGACCTCGGTGAGCACGTCCTCGAGGAAGCCGAAGGTGTTCTCGCGCGGGCAATACACGTCCGCGAACACGCCCCAGGTGCTGGCGACGGGGATCGAGTCGCCGGTGCAGCCGAGCCAGGGATACGACGCGATGGCGGCCACGCTGTGCCCCGGCATCTCGATCTCCGGCACCACCGTGACGCCGCGCAGCCGCGCGTAGGCCACGACGTCGCGCACGTCGTTCTGCGAGTAGGAGCCGCCGTAGCGGGTGCCGTCCTGCTCGGTGCGCCACGCCCCCACGGAGGTGAGGCGCGGCCATTTCGGGACCTCGAGCCGCCAGCCCTGGTCCTCGGTCACGTGCCAGTGCAGCACGTTGAGCTTGTAGCGCGAGAGCAGGTCCACGAACCGCTTGACGAACGGCACCGGGAAGAAGTGCCGCCCGGCGTCGAGCAGCGCGCCACGCCACGCGAAGCGCGGGGCGTCGCGGATCGTCACGGCGGGAATCGGCCACGCGGCGGCGCGTGCGCCGGTGGTGTCGTCGAACGCGGGCGGGAGCAGCTGGCGCAGCGTCTGCGCGCCCCACAGGACGCCGGCGGGCTCGGGCGCGGCGATCCGGATGCCGGTGGGCGTGACGGCGAGCGTGTACGCCTCCGGCCCGTCGCCGGCGCTCCGGTCCAGCGCGAGCGCGACGTCGCCGCGGCGCGGCCGGCCGGAGACCACCGCGACGCGGAAGCCGCTCGGCTGGGCGAGCCACTCGCGCAGCAGCCCCGCGATCTCCCGCATCCGCGGGCTCGGCGTGACGACGACGATGCGGACCGGGCTGGCGAGCCGGAACGTGCCGGTCCCGGCCACGACGCTGTCCGGGCGGGGAATGACCGTGAGCGCCGAATCCGCGGGCGGAGCGGCCTGGGCGGGCAGCGGGGCCGGCAGCGCCAGCGCCAGCGCGAGGAGGGGGCCGATGCCGCGCACGGGCCGCGCTAACCGCCGAGGCGGCGCAGCAGCTCCGCCTCGTCCCACACCGCGACGCCGAGCTGCGTGGCCTTCGCGAGCTTGCTGCCCGGCTCCGCCCCGGCGACGATCGCCGTCGTCTGCTTCGACACGCTCCCCGTCACGGCGCCGCCCGCGGCCTCGATGCGGCGCGTCGCTTCGCCGCGCGAGAGGGTGGGCAGGGTGCCGGTGAGGACGAACGTCTGGCCGACGAACGGGCCGCTCGCGTCGGCGTGCGCCGGCTCGTCCATGCGCAGCCCGGCCGCCTCCAGGCGCGCGATCAGGTCGCGGTTGCGCTCCTCCCGGAAGAACGCGGAGACCGCCGCCGCGATGGTCGGGCCGATCCCGCGCACGGCACCGATGTCGTCCTCCGCGGCGGCCTTCAGCGCGCGCATGGTGCCGAAGCGGCGGGCCAGGAGGTCCGCCGCGCCGTCGCCCACGTGCCGGATGCCAAGCGCGAACAGGAGGCGCGAGAGGGGCTGCGCCTTCGACGCGGCGATCGCCGCCACGAGCTGCTCGGACGACTTCTCGGCGAAGCCGTCCAGCTCGGTGAGATCCTCCGCCTGGAGGGCATAAAGGTCGCCGGCGTCCTTGATCTTCCCCTTCTCGAGGAGCAGGCGCACCCGCTCGTACCCTAAACCCCGAATGTCCATGGCGCTTCGGGAGCCGAAGTGGACGATGCCTTCGAGCTTCCGCCCCGGGCAGTCTTCGTTGGGGCAGTAGGTCATGACTTCGTCGGCTCGGGTCACCACGGTCGTGCCACAGAACGGACACCGGCTCGGCATCTCGAACCGGGCGAGCGTCTGGCCCTCCTTCTCCATCTCCGCCCGCTTCTCCACCACCGGCCCCAGCACCTGCGGGATCACCTCGCCGGCGCGCGTCACCTCCACCCAGTCGCCGACCCGGATGTCCTTGGCCGCGATCAGGTCGGCGTTGTGGAGCGTCGCCGTGGAGACGGTCACGCCGCCGATCTCGACCGGCTCCAGCGTCGCGTAGGGGTTGAGCGCGCCGGTGCGCCCGACGTTCACCTTGATGTCGAGCAGCTTCGTCACCGCGACCTCGGGCGCGAACTTGCGGGCGATGGCCCACTTGGGCTCGCGGTCGCCGACGTTGCCCAGCTCGTCGTGCAACGCCAGGCGATCCACCTTGACCACCACGCCGTCGGCGCCGAACGGCAGCGTGTCGAGCAGCGACTCCAGCTCGGCGATCGCGGCGATGGCGGCGGCCAGGTCGGCCACCCGCCGCCGGTGGGGCTCGGTGCGGAACCCCCAGGCCTCGAGACCGCCCAGCTGCTCGGCCTGCGTCTTGAAGGGGAGCTTCGCCTCCGGGGCGTGGAGCGCGAAGGCGAAGAAGCGGAGCCCGCGCTCGCGCGTGAGCCGCGAGTCGAGCTGCCGGAGCCCGCCCGCGGCCGCGTTGCGCGGGTTGGCGAACGGCGGCTCGCCCGCCGCCTCGCGCTTGCGGTTCAGGGCGTCGAATGCCGCGCGCGGCATGTAGCACTCGCCGCGCACCTCGAGCAGCGCGGGCCAGCCGCGCCCCTGCAGCCGGAGCGGGATGTCGGGCACGGTCCTCAGGTTCGGGGTCACCACCTCGCCCACGACGCCGTTGCCGCGCGTCGCCCCGACCGCGAGCACGCCGTCCCGGTAGGTGAGGTTCACCGCCGCGCCGTCGATCTTCACCTCGAGCGTGTACCCCGCGTCCACGACGTCCGGCGCGATGCGGGCGTTGCGCTCCTGCCATGCCTTCAGGTCGTCGTCGCTGAAGGCGTTGGCCAGCGAGAGCATCGGAGCGAGATGCGTGTGCTTGACGAGGCTGGTCGCCGGCTCCGCGCCGACGCGGAGCGTGGGGGAGTCCGGCGTCCGGAGGTCCGGGTCCCCGGCCTCCAGCGCCTGCAGCTCCCGGAACAGCCGGTCGTACTCGGCGTCGGACATCTCCGGCGCGTCGAGCACGTAGTACGCGTGGATCGCGCGGGTGAGGATCCTGCGGAGGTCGGCGGCCCGCGCGGCGGCGCGGCTCTCGGGCATCTAGCCTTTGGCTTCCTCGGCCAGGACCGCCATCGTCACGCCCACCAGGCGCTGCAGCTCGGCGGCGGAGGTGTCGGGGAGGAGCTGCTCGATGGCCGCCGCGTCGCGCTGCGCGAAGGCGTCGAGCACCTTCTGCAGGTACGCCACCAGGGCCACGCGCTCGACGTCGGCGCGGTGCGTGCCCTCGGCGTCGGCCGCGCCGCCCCGGGACCGCTTGATCAGGCTCTCGTAGCGGTGCGCGTTCCTCAGCGCCTTGGCCGTCAGGTCCGCGACCGTCTGCGTGAAGCGGATGTCGCCGTCGCTCAGGACGTCGCCGTCCTTGAACGTCCGGAGGAAGATGCAGCCGATCGTGGCGCTTCGGTACTTGATCGGCACCACCGTGATGGACTTCACCTTGCGCCGCGCCAGCGCGCCCTTGACGTGCTGCAGGCTGAGATCGGCCGTCGCGTCGGCGATGAACACCGTCTCGCCCGTCTCCATCGCGCGCTGGATCTCGGGGTAGCGCGCCAGGTCCACCACCAGGTTGCGGATGCTCGGGTCTTCGTACGAGGCCACCAGCCGCACCGTCCGCCCCCCGCGGTCGGCGAGGAAGATGCTCGAGCGGTCGAGCCCGAACGTCTCGCCGAGCCGGCGCGCGATGGTCTGCAGGATGTCCACGAAATGCAGCGTGCCCGAAATCTCCTGCAGGATGTCGATGATCGTGATCAACCGGTCGCGCTCGCGCTCCAGCTCGAGGATGCGGCCGGCCAGGAGCGCGGCGGCGTCGGGTTGGGGCGTCGCGAACAGGCTGTCGGGGACGGAGGAGGTCATGCGCCAAAGGTGCCGCCGCGGCCCGCGAGGCGTCAAGCGCAGCGCGTCCCCAGGGCGCTCGGGCGGCGCGACCGGCACGCCGCCCGGGGGGCGAGCGCGGCGGCGCGGAACTTGCCGACTGCGGTGGCCGCAATGTCCTCGACCCGCCGGCGACTGGCCCGCGAGCGTCGCACGATCGCGACGATGATCGCGATCGCCTGCCGGCGTCGGCACGGCGGCCGCGGGCCCTGCGACGCGTGCCGCGCGCTCGACGCCTACGCCGCGGCGCGCATCGAGCGCTGTCCGTACGGCGCGGCGAAGCCCACGTGCGCGCACTGCCCGATCCACCGCTACCGGCGGGACATGCGCGCGGCGATCCGTGACACGATGGCGTTCGCGGGTCCGCGAATGCTCGCCCGGCATCCCATCCTCGCCCTGCTCCACGTGGCGGCCGGCCGGCGGCCCGTGCTGCCCCCGCCGCGCCGCCGCGCCGCTCTCCCCCCGATTCCCGCGCCGGAACGCTCCACCTCGGACTGAGGCGGCCCGGGCTTGACGCCGCTGGCCGGCGAGCCAAATTGGGGGCCAACCACCACAATCGGAGTTGTCCCATGCTGCGCCGCCTCGCCGTCGCCGCCGCGGTCGTTGTGCTCGCCGCTCCCAGGGCCCGCGCGCAGAATCTGCCCGCGATCTGTGACCGGGCCATCCACCCCGCCGTCGGCGCCTGGTCCGAGTACCGCCAGGTGGGCGGGCGCCAGAACGGCTCCACGTTCAGGGTGGCGGTCGTCGGGAAGGAGTCGCGCGGCGGCACGGCCTACCTGTGGATCGAAGCCGAGATGCACGGCCTGGTGGCTGGCCCCGGGGCGGGCCGCCCGATCACCGTGATCAGCAAGGCCCTGGTGCCGGACCTGGACCGCGGCATGGGGCACGCCCAGGAGCGGATCATGAAGATCGGCGATCAGCCGGCGATGGAGCTGCCGGAAGAGCAATCGCACTTGGCGCCGTCGGCGGGCTCGGACATCCTGTCCGGCTGCCGCAGCGCCAAGATCGTCGGCTGGGAGCAGGTCACGGTGCCCGCCGGAACGTTCCGGGCTTTGCACGTCAAGGACGCCGACGGCAACGGCGACACCTGGGTGGACCCGGACCTGCCGCTCGCGGTGGTGAAGGGGACGTCGCACGGCGGCCAGAGCAGCATGGAGCTGGCCGCGCACGGCACCGGCGCGCATTCGCGGATCACCGGGACGCCGCGGCCCTGGGACCCGATGGCGTTCCGGCAGATGATGATGGGCGCCGCGCAGGGACAGTAGCGCCCCCGGGGGCGGCAGCGACGCGGTGGCGCCGCCCGCTCAGCGGATCGGCTGTCCCGCGGCGAAGTCGAACAGGGTGATGCGCCTGAGCTGGTAGTACGCGAGCCAGTAGTCCCGGAGCCCGCCGACGATCTGGACGAGCGCCGCGTCCTTCTCCTGCTGCGCGATGTACAGGTTGTCGATCGTGATCTTGCCGATCACGTAGCGCTGGTAGGCGACGTCGAACCGCTTCCCGGCGACGCTGTCCGCCACCGTGAGGAGCAGGACGTTGCGGCGCGCCTGCGCGAGCTGCAGCGCGGCGAACTTCGCGTCGAGCGCCAGTTGCTCCAGCGTGGCGGCCGACTGGTCGGCCACCGTGGCGCGGTCGGCTTCGGCCGCCTTCACACCCGCGCCGTGCGCGCCCCACTGCCACAGCGGCAGCTGCACGGAGAGGGTGAACTGCCGGGCGTCGAGCAGGTTCTGGTAGGCTTGCCGCATCGAGGCCGCGGTCTGGTTGTAGCCGTAGCTGGCGCTGAGCGTGGCGCCCATCCCGTCGGCGAGCTGCGCCTCGGTGATGCGACGCCGCGCCTGGACGTCGGCCAGCGCGGCGGCGCTCACCGCCGACGCGTTGCGCAGCGCCTCGGCCACGGCGCGCGCCGTGTCCGGCTCGAGGTCGGGCACGGTCGGCCCGACGGCCACCTCGAGCGGCCGGTCCGCCGGCAGGCCGAGGCCGAGCCGCAGCTCGGCGAGGGCGCGCGCGTCGTCGAGCCGCGCCGCGTCCAGCGAGGTCCGCGCCCGGAGCAGCGCCAGCTGGCTCTGCAGCAGGTCGTTCTCCCCGATCCGGCCGACCTGGAAGCGGCCGGTGTTCAGGCGGTACAGCGTGTCGTTGACGGCGGCGTTCGTCACCGCGTTGTCCAGGTTCTTGCGGGCGGCGTAGGCGGCGAAGAACAGGCCGGTGGTCTGCACCGCCACGTCTTCCATCGCCTCGCGGTAGGCGCGCTCCTGCTCTTCGATCTGCACGTTCTGCTCGCGGCGCTCCCAGCCGGCCACGTTGGGCCGGAAGATGTCCTGCCGGAGCCCGATGGTGACCGGGATCGAGGACCAGGTCTGCACGGCGTTCTGACCGCTCATGGCGTAGCTCGTCAGCGACGACGACACGAACAGCTGGCCGCCCGTGAGCGGCAGCGTCTGCGCCAGCTGCAGCCCGAGCGCGGTGGTCGTCTGCGCCTGCGGCAGCAGCTGCGTCACGAGGTTGCCGGCCGAATCCGGCAGCACCACCTGGCCGATGGAGCGGTTGTAGCTCGGCAGCGTGCCCGTGAGCGACAGCTGCGGCAGCAGCCGGTCGCGGAACCCGCTGTCGCGATAGCGTGCGGCGGCGTGCGCGGCGCGTGCAGCGCGCGCCTGGTGGCCGTGCTGCTGCGCCAGCGCGATCGCCTCCTGCAGCGTGAGCGCCGCGACGGCGGGCGCGGCGGAGATCGGCGCCGGGGCGGGGGCCGGCTGCTGCGCGGCCAGCCGCGCGGCGCCCGCCACCAGGAGCAGCGCGATCCCGCGCGCGGACGTGAGGCGGAGGAGGGGCATGGGCATCACTCGTAGCGGAGACAGACGACCGGGTCCTGCCTGGCGGCGCGGTACGCGGGCATGATGCCGAAGGCGAGCCCCACGCTGATGGACACCCCGAAGGCGAGCGCGACCGAGGCGACGGTCACGATGGTCTGGATGCCCGCAAAGCGCCGGATGCCGGCGCTCAGGCCGGCGCCCACCAGGATGCCGGCCACGCCGCCGGCCAGGCTGATCAGCACGGCCTCGCTGAGGAACTGCAGCAGGACGTCGCGGCGGGTCGCGCCGACGGCGCGCCGCACCCCGATCTCGCGGATGCGCTCGAGCACCGAGGCGAGCATGATGTTCATGATCCCGATCCCGCCCACCAGCAGCGAGATCGAGGCGATGGCGCCGAGCACGACGTTGAAGATGGTCTTGGTCCGCTGCTCCTGCCGCAGCAGCAGCTCGGGAACGGTGATCTCGAAATCCACGACCGCGTTGTGGCGGCGGGTCAGCATCCGGCGCAGGACCTCCGCGACCCCCGGCACCAGCCTGGAGTCGCCCACCCGCACGATGATCCGGTCGAGCTGGTTGTGGTTGAGCCGCTCCTGCCGCTGCTCGGCGGACTCGGTGTCGGCGCTGTCCGGGGTCGAGTTGCCCGCGGCGGCCTGCTCCATGTCGCGCTGGGTCAGCTCGGTGCGGTTGCGGAACCGCAGCAGCATGGTGCGCACGGGGAGGTACACGTCCATGCTGACGTCGCGGATGCCCAGGTGCTGCGTGGTCTCGCCGCTGACCCGGCGGTCGGCCAGCACGCCGACCACGGTGACCCAGATCTGGCCCACCTTGAGCGGCTTGCCGATCGCGCCCTCGGTGGTGAAGAACCGCGACCGCACGCCGTTGCCGATGATGGCCACCGGCAGGCCCTGCGACACCTGCTGGTCGCTGAACCACCGCCCGGAGGCCAGGTCGAGGTTGGTGAGGCGGAAGTAGGACGTGTCCACGCCCACGACCTTGCCCGTGCGGCTCCGGCCCTCGCGGGTGATGATGCTGTTGACGACGACCTCCGCGGCGACCGCCTCGACGGCCGGGATGGAGAGCGGGATGGCCTGCGCGTCGGCGTAGGTCAGCCCCGGCGACCACTTCTTCACCTGCTTCGCGTCGGGTGCCTCGACCGGCCCCTCGCGCTGCTCGACCAGCGGCGTGACGACGACGTTGTTCGATCCGAGCAGCCGCAGCTGGTCGAGGATCTCGCGCTCGGCGCCGCTGCCGATGGCCAGCATCGCGATCACCGACGCCACCCCGAACAGGATGCCGAGCGAGGTGAGGGCCGCGCGCAGGCGGTTGTGGCCCACGGCCACGATCGCCGTGCGGGCGCTGAAGGCGACGTGCGCCGCGATCCGGCCGCGGAGCCGGGCCAGCTCGGCGCGGTCGAGGCGCACCGCTCAGCGCCGCGCGGCGGCGGGAGCGGCCGACCCGCCCGCCCGGCCGCCCGCCGGCAGGCGCACCAGCTTCAGCCGCCCGGCGTCGGCGGGCGGCGTCATCAGCACCCGGTCTCCGGCGGCGAGCCCCCGCTGCACGATCACGTCGTGGTCGTTCATGTCCCCGGCCGCGATCTCCTGCCGGACGACCCTGCCGCCCGACTGGCGGTAGGCGAACGTCACGCCGCTGTCGCTGAACATCGCCTCGAGCGGGATGGACAGCGCGTCGCCCACGCGCATCGTCTCGATCGCGTTGCCGGTCGTCATGCCGGGCCGCAGCGTGGTGTCCGACTGCACCACCGTGATGTGGACCTCGAACACCTTGGCGTCGGTGTTGGGGCGCTGCTCGCCGACGTTGGCGACGCTGGCCACCTTGCCCGTGAGGTGCTTGGTCGGGTCGGCGTCGAGCGTGAGCGCGACCGGCTGGCCCACCGCGACCCGCCGCACGTCGATCTCGTTCACGTAGGTCACCGACTCCATGTGCGTCAGGTCGGGCAGCGTCGCGACCCCGGGATCGTACGCGTACACCTGCGAGCCGGACGTGCGCTTCTTCCCGTTCCACTCCCTGACGTAGATCACCATCCCCGGCGAGGGCGCGCGGATCGTGAAGGCGGCGAGCACGTCCTGGATCTGCTGCTGCAGGTTGCGCTGCCGCTCCACCTCGGTGCCCATCTCGCGCATCTTGGCCTGCGCCTGCTCGGTGCGCGTCTGCAGGTCGCTCCGCGACTGTGCCAGCGCACGCTCGGCGCGCTCGTAGTCGATCTCCGTCTGGCGCTGCACGGTCGGCGCCTCGTAGACGGCCTGCTCCTTGGCCAGCCGCTTCGCCTCGAGGTCCAGCTCCGCCGTGCGGATCGCTTCGCGCGCCGTGGAGAGGGTGAGCGTCGAGTCCAGCATGGCCTGCTCGTTCTGCGCCTCCGCCTTCTGGAGCGCGAGGCTCACGTCGGTCAGCCGGCTGCCGAGCGTCGAGCGGTCGATCTCGGCCACCACGTCGCCCGCCTTCACCACCGTGCCCTCGGGCACCAGCGAGGAGATGCGCATCTGCCACGCGCCGACCTGCATCGCCTGGGCGGGCGCCGTGATCTGGACGGATTCCTTGGCCCGGAGCTCGCCCGAGGTCGTGACCGTCGCCGCGAACGGGCCGCGCGTGACGGCGGCGACGACCGCCGCGTCCGCGGGCGCGGAGCCGCGCGCCAGCCGCCACGACAGCCACACGCCGACGACGGCGATCGCCGCGACGACGTACCAGCGCTTGCGCAGGAATCGCATCCAACCTCCAATGGCGAACCACACCTTAACCTGCAAGCGTCAGGCCCCCGTTAGCCGACGAAAGCGATCGGATACCAGTCCCCGCCCGGCGCGGCTTCCGCACGCCGCGCTTCAAGCTGTTCCGACCGATCCAGTCGGAGATTCGCGGCGCGCAACGCTGAGCGAGGAGTGTCCGTCGAACGCTTGGGCGGCGCCCGCCCAGCCGATCGCGGTGGGAGGGAGATGGCGGGCGGCGGCTCTCAGTGCCGCCGGCCGACGCGGGCGACCGGAGCCGCGGCGGGCTGACGCGGGCTCAGCACGGCGATCAGGCTGGGCGTGGCGGTGTTGCTCTGGATCGCGATCAGGAGCGTGTCCGCCGGCGCCGCGCGCAAGAAGGTCGCGGCGAAGGGCAGGAGACTCCGGCCCAGCGTCTTCCCGTCGCCGGCCCCGGCGCGCACGACACCGGCGCCGGAGTCGTACACCGCGTACGTCTGGCCGTCCGCCGAGAGGACCGACTGCGGATACGTCTGCTGTACCCGGTAGTCCACGAGCTGCAGCAGCTGCAGGTTGGCGTCGAACACATTGTAGCCCACCGCGACACGGTCGCCGGATCCGTCCACCGCGGGCGGCTCCTGGGTCGGCATGGACAGGCCGGGGCCGAACGCGTCGGATGCGGCGTCGTAGCTGTGCAGCACATCGCCGGCGTTGAGCACGATCAGCGCCCCGTCGGCGGACCGGGACATCGACGGCGCGCCGCTCCCGCCGCCGGAGGCGTCGGGGCGGAGGCGCTGCTCTCCGGTGGCGAGATTGACGCTCACGATGCGGACGCCGGACCGGTCCGGGGGCGCGACCGCAACCAGCGCCACGTTCGTCGCAGCGACCCTCACGGCCGCCGGGCCCCAGCCGAACAGCGAGTCGAGAGCCGCGAGCGGGATCTGGGTGACGGAGGGCGCCGGTCCGAGCAGGCTCACGACGCCCAGTCCCCCGGGCAGGGTCACCACGAGGGAGTCCCCTCCCGGCACGAGATCGATGCCGAACGACCGCCCGGGCAGGGGGATCGTGCCCGTCACCGACAGGGACGCCGGCGAGAACACGGCGATCCGCGCGGAATCGGGCTGGAGCAGGTAGACCACGCCGCGCTTGTGGTCGAACGCGACGTCGCTCACCGCGCCCCAGACGGTCGCGGCCGCCGCCGGCCCGTCGCTCGGGAGGATGGCGACGCTCCCGCCGCCAGCCTCGATGGTGGTGCTGGCGTTGCCTGCGAGGTCCCGCGCGGAGACGAGCACGTGAACGGAGTCCGGCCACCCGCGCCCGACCGGGATCAGGATCGTCTGTTGTACCGAGCTGCCGGACACCTCCGCCGAGTCGCGGATGCCCGCCGGCTCCACGTCCCAGATCAGGTACTTGAGCAGGTAGTTGTCTCCGGCAGTGACGGCGATCCCGATGCTGTCGCCTTCGAAGAAGGAGAGCCCGACCGCCGAGTACCGCGCCTGGCCCGTGCGCGTCTGCAGCGTGACCGCGACGGTGGGAGGGGTGGTGTCCACGAGGGCCGGCGCACTCAGCCACTGGCTCGCCTTCACGAGCGCGGCATCCACGACGGTGACGCTCACGGGCAGGCGGGACCCGATGGGGCAGGAAGGCGGAACCCGCACGGCGAGGGCGCGCGAGCTGCTCGCGTCGAGACTGTCCGAGAACGCCCGGTAGGTGTAGCAGGTGCCGGCGCCCACGATCTCGACCACGGTAGCCCAGAGGCCCGCCGGACTGGTGGCGGACACGTGCAAGTGCAGCGAATCCCCGGGCTGCACCGGCCGCGAGGTATCCACGGTGGCGACGGTGATCGTCGGCGGCACCCCTCCGGGCAGGGAGTCGGGCCCGCAGCTGAATGCCACGCGGGCCGTCTGCACCGGTCGGCGCGACACCTGGTACCGGTAGGCGACGGCGACGCCGAACGGCATCTCCGCCGTGAACCTCCACGCTGAAACGAGCTCGTTGCCCGGCGCGATCGTGGCCCTGCCCCACGTCTGCTGGACCGTGGCGGCAGGGATCACGCCGCTGTCCTGAGGCGTGGAGCGGTTCGCCCCCGCGTAGAAGTAGTAGGTCGCGTCCATCCATGTGGCGCTGCCGGAGCCCGTCGCCTGGGCGCTGAACTGGACCTCGCACTGAAGCACGGGGAAGCCCGACGAGTCGGCCGTGAGCACCGGCGTGGCCTGCGAGTAAACGCCGACGACGACGCCGATGGTAGGCGCCGTGGTGTCGCGGCAAGCCGACGCGGCGACTCCCAGCAGCGTGGCGCAAGCGGCGAACCAACACGGCGGCGTGCAGTGTGCCTTCATCGGGGCCCCCGAAGTCCCCGGCACGCTAGCCGCCCGGCGTTAGGCGCGCGTTAGGGCCCGGGTTCGGCGCCGGCCTGGAGCGCCCTGCCGCTGCGGCTTCCGCACCCTCGCGTCCACCATCTCCTACTTGCTTTGTCGGAATTGGCGCGCCAAAGTACCCATGTGAACTCCGAGCCCACCCGCGCCGTCGAGCTGCGCCTGCGCGCGGCCGTCGAGTCCGCGCCGAGCGGTCTGCTGATGACCGACGCGCGGGGCAGCATCGTGCTCGTGAACCGCGAAGTGGAGCGGCTGTTCGGCTATTCGCGCGAGGAGCTGCTGGGCAAGTCGGTGGAGACGCTGGTGCCGGAGCGGTTCCGGGGCGGGCACGGCGGGTTCCGCGGCGGCTTCATGGCGGACCCCAAGATGCGGGCGATGGGCGCGGGGCGGGACCTGTACGGGCTGCGCAAGGACGGCTCGGAGGTCCCGGTCGAGATCGGGCTCACCCCGGTGGCGACCGAGGAAGGGCTGTTCGTCCTGGCGTCGGTCGTGGACATCACCGCGCGCAAGCGGGCCGACGACGAGCGGCGGCGGCTGCAGGACGAGCTGCAGCAGGCGCAGAAGCTCGAGGCGATCGGCACCCTCGCGGGCGGGATCGCGCACGACTTCAACAACATCCTGTTCGGCATCACCGGGTACGCGGAGCTGATCGGGCGAGCCAAGTCGCCCGAGGCGGCGAGGGCGGATCTCGACGAGCTGCTCAAGGCGGCGGCGCGGGGCAAGCAGCTGATCGAGCGCATCCTCGTCTTCTCCCGTCGGCAGCCGGCGGAGCGGCGCCCGTTCGAGCTCGGTCCGGCGGTGGCGGAGGCCGCGAAGCTGCTGCGCGCCACGCTCTCTCCGGCGATCGAGGTGCGGGTGGCGATCCATCCGCAGGCCACGCGGGTGCTGGGCGACGCCACGTCCATCCACCAGGTGCTGATGAACCTCGGCACCAACGCGGCGCATGCCATGAAGAGCGGCGGGCTGATCGAGATCGGCGTGGAGCCGCGCTACCTCCGGGACAGCGTGGTGCGGACCCACGCGGGACTGCACGAAGGCTGGTACGCCGTGTTGTCGGTGCGCGACACGGGCGAGGGGATGGACGACGCGGTCCGCGCGCGTGCGTTCGAGCCGTTCTTCACCACCAAGCCGAAGGGCTCGGGCACGGGGCTCGGCCTCTCGATGGTCCACACCATCGTCACCTCGCACGAGGGCGTCGTGGACATCGAGTCCGCGCCGGGCCGCGGCACGACCGTGCGCTGTTTCTTTCCCGCGCTCGGCGACACGCCGGCCGAAGAGCAGTCGCGGGCCGGCGACGTGCCGCGCGGCAACGGCGAGCGCGTGCTGCTCGTCGAGGACGAGCCGTCGCTCGCCGCGATGGGCCGGCGGCGCCTCGAAGCCCTCGGCTACCGGGCGACGGTCGTGTCCGAGCCGGTGCGGGCGCTCGAGACCTTCCGCGCGGCGCCGGGAGACTTCGACCTGGTGCTCTCCGACTACCTGATGCCGGGCATGGTGGGGATCGACCTGGCGCGCGAGATCCACAACGTGCGGCCCGACGTGCCCATCGTGATGCTGACCGGGTTCATCGAGGACCTGCCGGACGAGACCATCCGCGCGGCGGGGATCCGCAAGCTGGTCGCCAAGCCGGCGACGCTCTCAGAGCTGGGTGAGGCGCTGCGCGAGGTGCTGGCGGCGAGGAACGCGGTCGCGCCCGGCTAGAGCGGCTCCTGCTGGGTGCTGCAGTGGATGGTGCCGAGCCCGAGGACGAAGTCGCGCGAGTGGATCCCGACCACCGTGCGGTCGGGGAAGAGGTCGGTCAGGATGCCGAGCGCCAGGCGGTCGTTCGGGTCGTCGAAGGTCGGGACGAGCACGGCGCCGGTGCCGATGTAGAAGTTGGCGTAGCTGGCCGGCAGCCGCTCCCCGGCGAAGACGACGGGGCGTGGCATCGGGAGCGTGACGATCTCGAGGTGCCGGCCGCGGGCGTCACGCGCGGCGGCCAGACGCTCGCGCGCTTCCCGCAGGGGCCGGTAGTTGGGATCGCGATGGTCACGCTCCTGGGCCAGGACGACGCGGCCGGGCGCGACGAAGCGCGCGAAGTCGTCCACGTGCCCGCCCGTGTCGTCGCCCGCGATGCCCCCGCCCAGCCACAGCACTTTCTCCACGCCGAGGTAGTCGTGCAGCACGGCCTCCGTGCCCGCGCGGCCGAGCGCGCGGTTGCGCGCCTGCGCGCCGGTCAGCAGGCACTGCTCGGTGGCCAGCAGCGTCCCTTCGCCGTCCACGTCGATCGCGCCGCCCTCGAGGACGACCCGGGCGCGGTGGCGCCCGGCCACGGCCTCGGGGCGCCACGTGGGTACGCCGAGGTGCTCGGCCACGCGCTGGCCGGCCGCCTCGTCGGCGGCGTGGTTGCGGTACCGCGCCCACCCGTTGAACCGCCACTTCACGGCCGCGAGGTCCCGGCGGCCGGGGCGCCCGGGCCGGCGGCGCACGACGCCGAGCGGCAGGAAGTCGCGGGTCCACGAGCGGTCGGTGGGCGCGAGCACGAAATCCACGCGCCGGAGCGAGACGCCGGAATCCGCCAGCGCGCGGGCGGCGCGGGCCCGCTCGCGCCCGTCGCGCACGATGATCCGGAGGCGCTCCGCGACCTGGAGGTGCCGCGCCATCTCGGCCATCACCCACGGCACGGCCTCGAACTTCCCGGGCCAGTCGTGCGGCTCGTGCGGCCAGGCGAGCCACGTGGCGGCGTGGGGCTCCCACTCCGCGGGCATGCGGTAGCCGAGCGCGAACGGGGTGGCGGCGGGCCGCGCGGCGGCGGCCTCGCGGGTCCGGCGCGGGCGGCGTCCGGCCATCAGCGGGGCGCCGGGCCGATGAAGCGGGCGGTGATGCCGCCGTACGCGTCGATGCGGCGGTCGCGGAGGAACGGCCAGTTGCGGCGCACCTCCTCGGGGCGCGACAGGTCCAGCTCCACCACCAGCGTCGTCTCGCCCTCGGCCGCCTCGGCGAGCACGCCGCCGAAGGGATCGGCGACGAACGAGTGGCCCCAGAAGTCGAGGCCGCCGGCGCCGGGCCCCTCGTGCCCCACGCGGTTCACGGCGACCACGTACACGCCGTTCGCGATCGCGTGCGAGCGCTGGATGGTCTGCCAGGCCGCCAGCTGGGCGGCGCCGAACTCCGCCTTCTCCTTGGGGTGCCAGCCGATGGCGGTGGGATAGAACAGCACCTGCGCCCCCTGCAGCGCCGTCAGCCGCGCCGCCTCCGGGTACCACTGGTCCCAGCAGATGAGCGTGCCGATGTCCGCGTGCGGCGTCGCGACGGACACGAACCCGAGGTCGCCCGGGGTGAAGTAGTACTTCTCGTAGAACAGCGGGTCGTCGGGGATGTGCATCTTGCGGTACATCCCCAGCCGCTCGCCGCCGGGGCCGAGCACCACGAGGCTGTTGTGGTAGACGCCCGCCGCGCGCTGCTCGAAGAACGGCGTCACGACGGTCACGCCGTGCTCCTTCGCGGCGGCCGCGACGGCGTCCGTCGTGGGGCCGGGCAGCGGCTCGGCGAGCGCGAACAGGTCGGGGTCCTCGACCTGGCAGAAGTACGGCGTGGCGAACAGCTCGGGGAGGCAGACGATCTGCGCGCCGCGGCGCGCCGCATCGGCGACCGCCCGGCACGCCTTGGCGACGTTGGCGGTCCGGTCGGCGCCCATCGCCATCTGGACCAGGCCGACTTTCACGGAGCGCGGCGGCATGCCGCCGAAACTAGCGGGGGAGCGGGGCAGGGACTAGGGCCGTGCCGGCGCGGGGCGAGCGGTGTACAATTGGCTCCCGGCCGGCGGGCCACGGCGGCCCAGGCCCGGCACGAGGGCACGAGGAGGAACGATGGGTGGGACGTACCAGTTCGGCGTGATCGGCCTGGGCGTGATGGGCCGCAACCTGGCGCTCAACGTCGAGCGCAACGGCTTCTCGGTCGCCGGCTACGACATCGGCCCCGGCCAGCGCGCCGCGGCGCTGAAGCAATTCGCCGGCAAGGCGATGACCGTCGCCGACGGCGTCGAGAGCTTCATCGCCCAGCTCGCGCTGCCGCGCCGCATCCTGGTCATGGTCCCCGCCGGACCGCCGGTGGACGAGGTCATCACGAGCCTGCGCCCCGGCCTCGCCCGCGGCGACGTGGTCATCGACGGGGGCAACTCGTTCTTCCAGGACACGGTCCGGCGGATGGAGGAACTGGACGAAGAGGGCATCCTCTTCATGGGCACCGGCGTCAGCGGCGGCGAGGAGGGCGCGCTCAAGGGCCCCTCGATCATGCCGGGCGGCAATCCGGCGGCGTGGCCGCTCGTCAAGCCGGTGCTCCAGAAGATCGCCGCCACGGCGCCCGACGGTGCGCCGTGCTGCGACTGGATCGGCCCGGGCGGCGCGGGGCACTTCGTCAAGATGGTGCACAACGGGATCGAGTACGGCGACATGCAGATGATCGGCGAGGCCTACTTCCTGATGGAGCGGCTGCTGGGGCTCTCGCCCGCCGAGATGCGCGACGTGTTCGTCGAGTGGAACAAGGGCGACCTGGACAGCTACCTGATCGAGATCACCGCCGCGATCCTGGCGAAGCAGGACCCCGACACCGGCAGGCCGATGGTGCAGGTGATCCTGGACGAGGCGGCGCAGAAGGGGACGGGGAAGTGGACCAGCGCCGCGGCGCTGGACCTCGGCGTGCCCGCGCAGACGATCGCGATCGCGGTGTTCGCGCGCATGATGAGCGCGCTCAAGGCGGAGCGCGTGGCGGCGGCCAGGGTGCTGGCGGGCCCCGACGCGAAGTTCACGGGCGACCGGAAGGCGTTCATCGCCGCGATCGGCCAGGCGCTGTACGCGTCGAAGATCTGCTCTTACGCGCAGGGGTTCCAGCTGCTGCGCGCGGCGGACGCGGAGTACCACTGGGACCTGCGGTTGGGCAACATCTCGTCGCTGTGGCGCGCCGGGTGCATCATCCGCGCGCGGTTCCTCGCCAAGATCAAGGACGCGTACGACCGCGATCCGGCGGTGGCGAACCTGATGCTCGATCCCTACTTCGCCGGCGCGCTCAAGGCCGCCTCGGCCGGGTGGCGCAAGGTGGTGGCGACGGCCGCCGAGCTGGGCGTGCCGGTGCCGGCGTTCGGCAGCGCGCTCGCCTACTACGACAGCTACCGGACCGCCGTGCTCCCCGCCAACCTGCTCCAGGCGCAGCGCGACTTCTTCGGCGCGCACACATACCGGCGCGTGGACCGCGAGGGGACCTTCCACACCGAGTGGGAGAGCTAGCGCATCGGGCCGCCAGGGCCGCCGCGGCGGCCCCGGCGGGGCAGACGGATCACTTCACCCAGGACACCCCGACCATGAAGCGGTCGCTGTCCCGTTGCTGCTTCTCGGGAACGTGGCCGAGCCGGCCGTGCTGCCAGCCGGCGACCAGGCTCCACCCGTGGTGGGTCGCCGAGAAATGCTGCGTGACGACCAGGCCGAGGGCGACCAGGTCGGGGTTGTAGTTGCCCGGTCCGACGCCCGAGGCCTCGGCGTATCGCGCCGCCACGCCCAGGTCGGTGCGGTAGCCGCCCAGCAGCTGCGCGCTGGCGAGCCGGCCGCGCGCCTCGACGAACGTCCAGCCCACGGAGTAGCTGGTCGAAGGAAACGACTGCTCGCCGATCCCGACGGACAGCCCGAGGCGGTCGCGGATCTCGACGAGGGCGCAGGCGTCCCAGTCGGTGCCTCCCTTGGGAGGGCTGCCGGCGGTCGAATCCACGCGATAGCCGGTGTGCGCCCCCGCGCCGATCTGGACGCCGAACGTCAGGAACGGCTCGGCCGGTCGCGTCCGCCGCGTCTCGCTCACGTCGTGGTACAGCCGCAGCATCGCCGTCGTCCCGGGCGGCAGCCCGGTGAGGCGAAGGGCGTGCGCGCCGGTCTTGTAGGGATAGACCTCGAACATCCGGAGCGAGTCGCCCGCCACCGGCGTCACGGGCGACACGAAGGCCGATGCGGTGCCGCGGACCGTGTCCTGGCATTCGGGCGTGCCGGGGCCCGCGACGCTGATGCGGTAGGCCACGCCGCGCTCGAGCGTCACCACCACGCGTTCCGACGCGTCGCTGAATCGGTGCTCGAGCTGGAGCACCAGGTTGCTGTCGCCCGCGGGCGGGACGGCCTGGGCGCGGAGCAGGGCGGGAGCGGCGAGGGCCAGTCCGGCCCACAAGAGCATCCTAGGGTCGTATTTCAAGGTCCACCAGTAGGCCGTAGTTGTGCTGAATCTGCGCGGGCACGATGACGGTGGTGCACAGGCCGACCTCGCAGCTGGTGAAGGCCTGGCGCCGCACCCAGGCCAGTTGGTCGTCCGCGGAGCCGACGAGAAACAGGCGCGTGGCGAGCCGGTAGCGGATGCCGACGCCGAGATCGTTCGCCACCGTGGACTTGTACGGACTCTGAAAGAGCCACCCCGCCCCCAGGCGGAAGAACAGCTGTCGCTCCCAATACCCCGACGTCCGGCCCGCCAGCTCCCACTCGACGAGGGCGAAGGTCCGTCCGGCCGCGACGTCGGCGCCCGAATTGCCGTCCCAGCTCTGGCGCACGGCGCGCAGCATCAGGGAGCTCGCGCGATACGTGTAGCCGACGGCTGCGCCCACCGCCATCGTGGCATTGAAGGGATCGTCGGCGTTCAGGGTCCCGGCCTCGAGGCGGCCGAACGGCCCCGTCTGGGCCCGCACGGCGGACGACGTGCCGAGGCAGACCGCTATCAGGCTCAGAGCCACCACCGATGCACGCATGCGCTTGCGACCTCGAGGCTGGTCCGGCCCCAACGTCCGGGCCGCTGCGATCGGAAACGCAGCACACCGTGTGCCGGGGGCGGATGCAGAATCGAGGGCCGGGAATCATATTCAACCGTCATTCGACAATTCGCCGTCTTCCGGCGCCGTTTCGCCTCTCTCTTCAACGGAGCTGCGATGAAGCACCGCACCTGGTTGTTCGCGTTGGCCGCGTTGGCCGTGCCCGTCGCGGGCATGGCACAGACTCCCCCGGCGACGCCGCCCGCGCCGCTCGTCCACACGCAGATCGACCTGGGCTTCGTAAGCACGTCCGGCAACTCGAGCGTGCGGACGCTGAACGTGGGCGAGCAGCTGGTCGTCAAGCCGGACCCGTGGAAGTTCACCCAGACGTTCGCGATCGTGAACGGCTCCACCGGCGGCGTCGAGACCGTGAACACGCTGACGGCGGGCGTGCGGGCCGACTACTCGGTGAGCGCGCGGCTGCAGGTGTACGGGCTGGTGGATTTCATGCGGAACCGCTTCGCGGGCATCGCGCGCCGCTTCGAGGAGGCGGTGGGGCTCGCCTACGGGGCGCTGACCGGGCCGCGGAACGTGCTCGACTTCGAGGCGGGCGGCGGCCGGAACCAGCAGACCGGCACGACGGGCCCGTCGCAGCAGTATTGGACCGGCCGGCTGGCCGCGCACTACAAGCTGAACTTCGCGAGCCGCGCGGCGTTCGACCAGAAGGTCGAGGACCTCGCCGACCTCCAGGATCTGAAGAACATGCTCGTCAACACCGAGACCTCGCTGACCGCGCCGATCTCGGGCAGCGTCGGGCTCAAGCTCGGGTACGTGGTGCACTTCGCCAACGAGCCGCAGCCGGGGTTCAAGAAGGCCGACACGATTCTCTCGGCCGGCCTGCAGATCGCCTTCTAGGCGTTGCGGGCGCAGCCCCGCCGCCCGCTTCAGCCCGGCGCGGCTCGCGGTGCCTCTCGGTCCCTGGGGGCCTCTCCGTCAGCAGGTTGGCGATGCGTCTCTCACCCGGGAGGTGATCCGTGCGCGAGCCCGATGACGGGTCGAAGATCCTCGTGTCGTATCCGATCCTGGCGTCCAGCTCGTGTTGCACTTCCTCTTCGCCGGCCTGCTGTTCGTGCTCCTGGCGTACATCTCGTACTTTCGGTTCACCCACCAGGCCGGCGAGCCCACGGAGGCGAAGCTGACGCGGAACCGCGTCTATCGCCGCTGCGCGGTCGTGATGATCGTCTGCGTGGGGCTGATTCCGGTGGTCGCGCTCACGCCCCTCACGGCGCGCCTCGCGCTGGTGCGCCCCGTCTTCCTCCTGGCAACGGCGGCGCTCTGGGCGTTCGGCCTGTCGTGGCTCGTCAAGGGCGGTGCGCTGTGGCCCGACCGCCCCACGGCCCAGGTGCGCCCTTTTCCGATCTGACAATGACGCGTTGCTTTTCGATGTGGCCAACGTTCGAATCAACCCCTACAATCCGAACGGTGACCCCGGCGGAGCCACAGGGACGGTTACAGCAGCAATTCAGGACGCAATCGCTGACTTGGACCTAACACGCCATGTCGCCGTACGACAAGCAGCACGGAGCCTTGATCTTCAGAGTTGGTGGGTGCTCCTCCAGGCTGTAGGACAGGAGCTGCTGCACCCGCAAATCCGGAACATGGGCGAAGCCCTCGGAGCCCTTCCGCGACTGCAGGCGATTTCTCGCTTGCTAGAGATGGGCGCCCTTACGACCTCGTACACCAAGGTCACGCCGGAGGAGATTCAACGAGGCAACGAGGCTCCGTATGAGCGTCTCGTGAACTACCAGGTCACTCCGTTCGGAAAGGCGATTGCGGTGCACGTTTCTCTTGAGGTGCTTACACCGGAGGCCATCCCCGTTCTGGAGGCCATGCGAGGCCAATCCGCCTTTCCAGCACTGCGGGAGTGAAGCGCCCCTGGGGCTCTCCAAGACGACCTGCGCCCAGATCCGCCGGGGCGACAAGATCCCCCATCCAAGGCACTGGGAGGCTCTGGCAGGGCTCATAGGGGCTTGCTGCGGAGCCCTTGAGGCGCCACTGGGGGGACGGAGCGCCTTATAGCTGGGCGGTCCCCTCATACGGAGCTCCACGCCGGGGCTCTTGGGGCTATGGGAGCCCTGGCGGGCCCCTTCATGCAGGAGCCCCGCGCCCGCGGGAGCCCCTGAGCCCCAGTGACGAAGCCCCCGGACCCTGGCCCGTACGCCCCCGTATAGTTCGTCACGCGGGTCGGTATGCCCTCCCAATCCCGAACGCAGCAAGGGTTGATCCCAAGCGCCGAGCTCTCCCATGATGTGTGGTCGAATCCGCATGCCGCTGGCCTGTCCGGCCACGCTGCCCGGCTGACGCCCGCCCGGGCGCCTCCCCTCCAACGCTGACCGCCTCCGCGGCGACCGCGGGGTCATTGCGCTTGCCGTAAGTCACCGAGGCTC
Organism: uncultured Gemmatimonadales bacterium; assembly: GCA_963806755.1. Lineage (GTDB taxonomy): Bacteria > Gemmatimonadota > Gemmatimonadetes > Gemmatimonadales > JACORV01 > Fen-1245. The sequence continues at coordinate 123,703 of CAWDZR010000024.1, read as the reverse complement.
GATCCTCGGAGGTGCGTCATGCGGGTCCTGCCCTCCTCGCCAGCTCACCGACCAACCACCGTTGGCCTGATCGCCGCGGCATTGTGTGGGGTCTTGGGCGTCATCGTCGTGACCACGTGTTCCGAGACAGCCGGCCCGAAGCCGTCGGTGGCTGTGGCGAGCGTGAGTCCGAGCAGCGGGCCGCTGGCAGGCGGGACGGCGGTGGCCATCACGGGGACAAGCTTCGTGAACGTGACGGCGGCCAGCGTCGGGGGTGGAACGCTTCAGAACTGGAACGTAGTGAGCAGCACGCAGATTACGGGGCGGACCCCGGTCAGCGCGAGCATCGGATCTAAGGACGTCGTGGTCAGTTCCTCCAGTAATGGCAACGGCACCTGCACCAGGTGCTTTACCTACAACCCGGTGCCGACGATCGACAGCGTGAATCCAAACAGCGGGCCGCTCACGGGTGGGACTGCGGTGATCATCACGGGGACCAATTTCCCGACGACGGTCGACAGTGTGCGGGTGGGGACGGGGCGACTGGATAGTCTGGTTCGTGTGAGCGCGACGCAGTTGACGGGCACCACGCCCCCAGACAGCGTGGCGGACACGGTGGATGTCACGGTTTACGCGACCACGGCCGGCAACGCGGCGTGCACCAAGTGCTTCATCTACAATCCGCTGCCGACGGTGACGGGCGTGTTCCCAGCCGACGGGACGGTGGCCGGCGGGACGGAAGTGACCATCACGGGGGCGAACTTCCCGACGACCATCGACAGTGTGACGCTGGGTGGGCAGCGGCTGGACAGTCTGAAACGGATCAACCCGAACCAACTGACGGGGACGACGCCGCCGGTCGGCGCGTCGGGGCCCGCGGATCTCACGGTGCACACCAAGCGTGCGGGCAATGCCACGTGCAAGGCGTGCTTCAGATACAACCCGGTGTCGACGCTGACAGATACCTTGCTCGCCGTGCTGATATGGCCGTCGCCTGATACGGTGTGTGCCGGTGACACCCTGCTGCTCACCTCAGCGCCTGTGGACAAATATGGGCGCACCGTGGCGCTGGGTCCGGGCAGCTTCAGCGGTTGGACCACCTCGGGCTTTGGCTCATCGGTACTCATCGACGCGTTTCACGTTGAGTACACGCCTCCAGAAGTTGGGATTGTACCTGAGTTCTACGGGGGCACTGACATAGTGGCGGACTCGATACACCAAGGCTCGACGCAATTCTCTGCGGTTGGGGTGGCATCGATAACGTACAAAGTGTGCCAGAAGGTGGCCTCTGTCACGGTCACGCCGTCACCGGATACAGTGATCGTCGGGAATACCGTACAGCTCCTGGCGATCCTGAGGGACAGCAGCGGTAGTGTGGTGTCCGGACCTACCGTGACGTGGCAGAGCAACAACTCTGCTGTGGCAACCGTGTCTTCTTCCGGGCTCGTCACAGCGATGGATACAGGTAGGGCGACGATCACGGCGACCAGCGAGGGAATAAGCACTAACGGCCTTGTGACAGTTGTGAACGGAGTATGTATAGCGGGTGACCTGCCTTCTGCAGCTCATTCGCTGGTTACGGTCTCGAGCCCAACGGTCGCCGTACACGGCTCGGCAACGCTGCTACTGCAGGCAAGGGATGCGGCCGGGGTCAACCTGACACACGGTGGAGCCACCGTCTGGTTCCAAACTCGTGGCGGCACCAGCGCCGGCACGGTTGGCCCCACAACCGACCATTGCAACGGGACCTACACGGAGGTGTACACAGGGGTAGTGGCGGGCACGGCGACGACGGTCTACGCCATCATCAACGGCGTCGACGCAGCGTCCACTGCCACCTTGACGGTGACGCCGTAACCCTGGCTGGCCCGGCCCTACAACTCCTCCGCTGCTTCCAATCGCCCCGCTGCCTTGATAGCGCGAGGGTACCCTGCGGCGGGCCCTGCACGCGAGGATCGATCGGACTGCTGACGCGTCGCCACGTTCAAGCGGCCGCGCTCGTCTACGTCGGCAAGGAGGCCAATCGGCTGGAGGATGTGGACGCTGGGCTGGTGCACCGGCTCGACGAGGTACAGGCGGTCTACACGGACCCGGCGGATGATCCTTGGGACGCTGACGTCGTGCCCGTGCTCCGCGTAGCGAAACGTGCCCAGCTCGCCGCCGCGATAGGTGTCTCGGCGCGTTCGATCAAGGCCTACCTCAATGGCCACAGCCGCCCACAAGCCGCGCGCCGCGCGCAGCTGGTCGCCCTGGCCGTACGGGAGGCCCGGCGCCTCGCCCGTTTGCGACAGGTCGCGCCTGAGCTCCGCGAGGCTGCGGGGCGCCTGCTGGCGCGTGAGGAACAGCGGAAGGCGCTGTGAGCGTGCCCAAGGCGCCCCGCGCGTTCCAAGACGATCTGGAGAGCGTCCTGCGCTTCCACGAGGGCCGCGTCTGTGTGGTGCAACTCTGGCGGCAACGGGCCGGCCGCCGGGACCGGTGGGACCATCTAGAGCGCCTGCCCCCCTCGGAATGCACCCTGGAGGACCTCAAGGCCAGGTTCGGGGGTGGCGTCTACCGCGCGAAGCTCCTCGGACGCTGGATGCGCCGCCCTAGGTGGGAGGTCTACCTCGAGCAGCTGACCTTCGCCATCGGTGGGCCGCCAAGCGCGTACACACTGCAATTGCTCCACCATGCGGCACCTTCCGGCCACGTGTACGTCTTCTTGCACAGCCATCTATACCCCGCTAGTCACCCCACAATCGGACCGCTAGTCACACCACTGCGCAGCCAGCGGAACCACGACTCGCGGGCAATCTCTCGTCCCTCGCGGCCAAGCCATAACGCGCAACTAACGCCTCTCGCCTACCTTCAGCCTTACCGGCGAGTTCACTCGACTCACCGCGTGGCCAGTTGTGCCAATATAACGGACCCGTTATGATCGTTTTGATGTTGCTTGGCAGCTGTACTGGCGATCATGCGCATACCATTGGAAAACAACATGTTATGGAATATTCCGATGGTCTGGATCACATGCCGGGTTGCGACGGTATAACGTATGCGGTATGATAGCGCCGCATCGCACCGCCAGGACTGCCGGCTGTTCCAGTACGAGACGGCGTCCGGGAATCATCCCTTCGAGGAGGAATTGAACGGGATCAGCGAGGCGCACGAGTTCGCGAAGATGGTGCGGGCAATTGAGCAGTTGTCGGTGGCGGGGTTACCGCCAGACCCGAGCGTCCTTTCGGTCGTTGTGAAGAAGGTCAAGCGGAAGGGCTGGCGCGGGCCAACGCTCTGGTACCTGTACCCGCGCGGATCGTCGTATCGGGCCTACGTCACACAGTTGCCAGGCCGCGGCCTGTTGTTCCTGCACTTGATCGAGAAGCGCAGGCAGAAAAGACCACGAGGGAGTGATGACACAGCATTCGATCGTCTTGAGAGATTCATCGGCGGTACCGGCACCGCCGTCGGCCTCGACCTCGGTTCTCGCTAAGAGACTGGCGTCGAGCGAGGTCCGTCGAGAATACGAGAGCCTCGTAGAGTATGACATTGCCGAGAACGTCGTGCGCCTTCGTCGGCATCGTGGGTTGACGCAGGCATCGCTTGCGCACTTGCTGCAAACCAAGCAACCCGCGGTTGCGCGAATTGAGGCGGGAGCAGCGAATCCGCGACTTGAAACGCTCAAGAGTCTCGCGAGGGCCTTGGGTGCGAGGCTGCGTATCAGGATCGAGCCAGAGGAGTTCACCTTTCCAGAGTACCCGTCCTGGTGGGACTGTCTCGATATCGGTTTCGCCATGCCAGCCGACTCAGTTCACCTGTCGTTCGTGGGTACCGTGCAGCCTCTAGCGACCGGAGAACCGTTTGCTGGGGCCCTATTCACACTGAGCGGTTCGCAGGTAGCACCAATTAAGGCCTTGTTCACGATTTCGAGCGAAGACGCTCAAGGGGCCGAACTGATCCCGTCGCCGACCTTTGTTACAGGGGCCGAGCATGCCTGAAGCCGCGAAGGGTACAGACCTAACCGGAAAGTTCAGCTTTCTTCGCGTCTTAGTCCGGCGGCTTGTATTCCAGGAGTTGGAGCGGGTGCCTCCGCCAGAGGGACAGACGGAGCCAACGGAACGCCTCAATGTGTCGTTCGAAGCACAGGTGGGCGTTGCTCTGAACACAGAGCAGCGTATCGCAGAGGTGCGCCTTCAGGCCTTGGTGCGGCCCGATCCAATGTGGCGACCGTACTCAGTTGAGGTGCATCTGAGTGGCATCTTCTCAGCTTCCGCTGAGACGAGCATCGAAGCGCTGCAGCGGTTTGCACAGACCAACGCCCCTGTTATTCTGTGGCCGTATGTTCGCGAGGCGGTGCATCGTGCAACCATGGACGGCACCTACGGGGCGCTCCTACTTGACCCGGTGAACCTATCTTCGTTGCTAGCGTCTAATGCATGGCACACTGAAGCGGCCGAGCCGGCAGAAGCCAAATAGCATACTGCACGTGGCACCACCCTCTGATCCTGCTCTTCTTGCCCTTGGCGGCTTGGCCCTCCTCATACTCGTTGGCTCACTCAGTGCACGCGGAGCTCTGCGGGAACTCGACAGCAAGCGGGAGGACGTCAATACTTTCCTTCAATTGCTTGAGCGCTACCGTCAGAGCCAGGGCAGCGACGCAGAGACGTACACCAAGCTCGTGTACATGTCCGCTAAGATCCAGTCCTACCTAGGGGCGCTAGGTGTCATTGAATACAAGCCACCGGCTGCGCAGTACGTGCTCCGGAACTACCAAGTGGTGGTCAATGAGCTCGCAGAGCTGAAGCACTGGCTGCCACTGGATTCCACGTTCTCCACCGTCATGCCTGGCCAACAGTCGGCTGACCTCATTCGCGACACTCTCGTCAGGTATGAAGGGGTCGTAGACGAGCTGCGCTTTCGTGTGCAGGATGCGCTTCGCAATCCCTTCTCCCTATTGGCAGAGGGAGTACGCTGGGTGTTGTCACTACCAGTACGGTTGCTGGCAGCATTCGGAGTTCTTTCCGGCGCCGCGGCCAGCAAGGTGACGGGCAGCCGGGCCATTTCGTTTGCGTCTGGGATCATCGCTCTTGTTTCTTTCGTCTCTGCCGTGGTCGGCCTCGTGGCAGGCTGGGCTCCCTTCATCGGTATCCTGCGGCACCTGTTCGGACATTAGAACAGTAGGTTGCCCCCCCGGCACAGGGGGGGTGAAGCCTTGGGGGGGCTTATCCTATAACCCGTGGGCGAGTTGCCGCCGTGCCGCGCCGCGTGCTACGTTCACCGCCCCGGCACCCGAGGCGGGGAGCCGGGTACGTGAGAAGGCCGCGCGCGAGCGCCGCGGACGGCGTGGCGCGGGGGAGGCAGGGCATGGAGGAGCACGGCATGGACGGCGAGAGCGGAAACGGCAGGGGCCGCAGCTTCGCGGCCGGGCTGATCATCGGCGGGCTGGTGGGCGCGGGACTGGCGTTGCTGCTGGCGCCGCAGGCGGGCGAAGACACGCGGCGCGGCCTGGCCCGGCGCGCGCGGCGCCTGGCCGACGGCGCGCGCGACCGCTACGACGAGGCGAAGGAGCGGGTCCGCCGCGCCCGGGCCGAGCGCGCCGCGGACCGCGAGGGCGGCGCTACCGCCGGCTGAGCTTCTGGAGCAGCGCCGCCGCCTGGCGCTGGTACGTCGGATCGCCCGGATCGCAGCCCAGCGGGAGCTGCGCCACCTGCTCGAGCTCGGGGCGTGCCGCCGCGGTGCTGTCCTGGTCCACCAACGCTTCCGCGAGGTCCAGGTGGTGATAGATGTTCCCGGGGTTGATGCGGATCGCCTCGCGGAAATAGCGGTTGGCGTTGGGCCACGTCGCCTCCTTGAAGATGGAGGCGCCGAGGAAGGTCCGCGCGAAGAACTTGGTGATGCCCGGCAGCCGCATGATCTCCGCGTTCCACCGTCCCATCACGTGCAGCGCGCCGTCGTGCAGCGAGTCGAGCGCGATGGCCCGCAGCGCCTCGTCGCGCACCACGCGGGCCGACTTGACCCGCTCGCCGGCGCTCTTGGTCAGCGCCACGCGGCCGACGGCCACGGCGACCATGTAGTGCCCGTCGGCGCCCATCGAATCCACGCGCACCGCCCGCTGCGCCAGCGCCAGCGCATCGGCGTACACGGAGTCGCGCGCCTTGCGCTGGTCGTCCGGCATCAGCTTGCCGATGTCCGTCAGCTCGCGGGACGCCTTCCAATTCGCCTCGTAGCTCAGCGAGTCGAGCGCGAGGGCCTGGCGGAAGGCGGCCAGCGCGGCGGCGGAGTTGCGTTGGCAGCGCGCCGAGTCGCCGGCGGCGAGGTCGGCCGCCGCGGCCTGCGCCCTCAGCGAGGGCGCGGCGAGGGCCAGCAGGGCGGCGAAGGCCGGCACGGCGAGCGGCAGCGGGCGCATGGACTCGGCTCCGGTGCGGTGAGGGTGGCCTAATGTTTGTCCCCGGCTTGATCGAGCGCAAGCGCGACGGCGGCGCGCTCGCCCCCGGCGAGTGGCGCGAGTTGATGGGCGCCTACGCGGCGGGCGCCGTGCCCGACTACCAGATGTCGGCCCTGCTGATGGCGATCTTCCTCCGCGGCCTCACGCGCGAGGAGACCGCGGCGCTGCTCGACGGCATGATGGCGTCGGGGAGCCGGCTCGATTTCGGCGGCCTCGACCGGCCCGTGCTCGACAAGCACTCGACCGGCGGCGTCGGCGACAAGGTCTCGCTGATCCTGGCCCCGCTGGTCGCGGCGTGCGGCGTCGCCGTGCCCATGATGAGCGGCCGCGGCCTCGGCCACACCGGCGGCACGCTCGACAAGCTGGAGAGCATCCCGGGCTTCCGCACCGACCTGTCGCTCGAGCAGACCCGCGCGCAGGTCGAGAAGATCGGCTGCGCGATGATCGGCCAGACGCCCGAGATCGCGCCCGTGGACAAGAAGCTCTACGCGCTGCGCGACGTGACCGCGACGGTGGAGTGCGTCCCGCTCATCGCCGCGAGCATCATGTCGAAGAAGCTCGCCGAAGGCCTGAACGGCCTGGTGCTCGACGTGAAGCAGGGCAGCGGCGCGTTCATCACCGACGCCGAGCGCTCGCTGACGCTCGCCAGGACCATGATCGAGCTCGGCGAGGACCGCGGCTGCCCGACGGTCGCGCTGCTGACCGCGATGGACCGCCCGCTGGGCCGCGCCTGCGGCAACGCGCTCGAGGCCGAGGAAGCGATCATGGAGCTCAAGGGCGAGGGCCCCGAGGACCTGCACGAGGTCACGCTCGCCGAGAGCGTCGAGATGCTCGTGCTGGCGGGAGAGAAGGACCGGGCCAGGGCGCGCAAGCGGCTCGAGGAGGCGCTGTCGAGCGGCAAGGCCGCGGAGAAGTTCCGGCAGATCATCGAGGCGCAGGGCGGCAACCCGGCGGTGGTGGACGATCCCGCGCTGCTGCCGCAGGCGCAGGAGGTCGAGGTCTACTACGCCCGGGCCGCGGGGACGGTGCTGCGGGTGGAGCCCCGCGCCATCGGCCGCGCGGTGGTGGAGATGGGCGGAGGGCGGCGGAGGGTGGAGGACGCGGTGGATCCCACCGTCGGCTTCGTGATCACGGCCCGGCCGGGGCAGCCGGTGCACACCTCCGAGCCGCTGGCCTCGATCTTCGCCAAGGACGCGGCGGGCATCGAGCTCGGCCGCAAGGCGCTGGACGCCGCGATCGAGATCGGCGCGGGGAAGGCGAGCCCGCTGCCGCTGATCCAGGCGCGGGTCAGCGCGAAGGGGGTCGAGCGGACGAAGTGAGGGGTGAGGAGTCAGAGGTGAGAAGGCTGGGTGAGAGGTGAGAGGTTGAAAGGCGTGAGAGGGTGCATCGCGACCTCTCACGCCTTTCGCCTTCTCACTCCTCACCTATCCGTCTCACTCCTTACGTCTCGCCTCTCACCCTTCACTTCCGGTCCAGCACCTCCCGCACCTTCAACGCCAGCGCGTCGGTCGTGAACGGCTTCTGGAGGAACGGGACGCCCTCCTCGAGGACGCCGTGCCGCACCACCGCGTCGTCCGTGTAGCCGGACATGTACAGCACGCGCAGGCCCGGGTGCTCGACCGCGAGCGCCTGGGCCAGCTCCCGCCCGGTCATGCCCGGCATCACGATGTCGGTGAGCAGCAGGTCCACGCCGCCGGCCGCGCTCCGGGCCAGTTCCAGCGCCATCTGGCTGTCGGAAGCCCGCAGGACCGCGTACCCCCGCTGCGCGAGCGTTTCGGCCACGACCTCCCGGACCGCGCGGTCGTCCTCGGCGATCAACACGGTCTCGTGACCGCCGGCCGTGCGCGGCCGCGCGGGACCGACGTCCGGGCTCGCGGCGGCCTGCGCCACCCGAGGCATGAAGATCTTGAAGGTGCTGCCGCGGCCGGGCTCGCTGTACACCGCGATGTGGCCGCCGCTCTGCTTCACGATCCCGTGCACCATCGCCAGGCCGAGCCCGGTGCCCTTGCCGACCTCCTTGGTGGTGAAGAACGGCTCGAAGATGTGCGACCGGGTCTCCGCGTCCATGCCGATGCCCGCATCGCTGACGGCGATCAGGACGTAGGGCCCCGGCACCACGCCCGGATGCAGGGCGGCATAGGCCTGGTCCAGATCCACGTTCGCGGTCTCGATCGTGAGCTGGCCGCCGTCGGGCATGGCGTCGCGCGCGTTCACGGCGAGGTTCAGGATGACCTGCTCGATCTGGCCGGGGTCGGCCTTCACGGAGCCGAGGTCCGGCCCCGGCGTGAAGACGAGGGTCACGTCCTCGCCGATCAGGCGCTGCAGCATCTTCTCCAGCCCCTGGGCCACGTCGTTGAGGTCGAGGACGCGCGGCTGCAGGACCTGCTTGCGGCTGAACGCCAGCAGCTGGCGGGTGAGCGCCGTGGCGCGCTGGGCCGCACCCCGGATCTCCTCCAGCTCCGCGCGCCGCGGATCGTTGGCGCGGATGTCGTCCAGCAGCAGCTCGGTGTTGCCGGAGATGGCCTGGAGGATGTTGTTGAAGTCGTGCGCGACGCCCCCCGCCAGCCGGCCGACGGCCTCCAGGCGCTGGGCCTGGCGGACCTGCTCCTCGAGGCTCCGCAGCGCCTCTCCCGTGCGCTTCTGCTCGCTGACGTCGCGTATCACGCCCAGGATGAGCGGGGGATCGCCGCTCCCCAGCTCGCTGACCGAGAGCAGGGCGGGGATGATGTCGCCGCCCTTGCGGCGCGCGAGCACCTCCAGATCGCGGACCCGGCCGCTCGCGCGCAGCTCGGTGAGCATGCGCTGCCGGTCGTTCGGGTCGGCGTAGAGCCCCAGCTCCAGCGACGTGCGCCCGAGCACCTCCTCGCGGGCGTACCCGAACACGGTCCCGAAGCGGTCGTTCACCTCGAGGATCCGGCCGTCGTCCCGCGTGGCGATGTAGTGCGCGTCGGAGACCGTCATGAACGCGGTGCGGAAGCGCGCCTCGCTCTCCTGGAGCAGTCGCTCGGCCTCCCGCTGCTCGGTCATGTCGGTGAACGCCGAGACGAGCACGACCCGCCCCTCGAGCTCCATGCGCTGGTTCGAGCCGCGCACGATCCGCACGCGGCCGTCCTTGGTGCGGAGCCTCAGCTGGTAGTCCCTGACCTCGCCGCGCTCCGCGAGCGCCCGCAGCAGCCCGTCGCGGTCCCTGGGATCGGCCCAGATGCCGACCGCGACGCTGGTGCGCCCGACGAGCTCCTCGCGCCGGAACCCCAGCAGCTTGACGAACGCTTCGTTCACGTCGCGGAACAGCCCGTCGCTCATGTCGGTGATCGAAATCGCGATCGGGGCCAGCTTGAAGATCGTGGCGAGACGCTCTTCGCTCTGCTGGAGGGCGATCTGGGCTTCCTTGCGCTCGGTGATGTCCCGGGAGATGCCGAACGTGCCGATGACGTGGCCGCCCGAGTCGCGCAACGGCATCTTCGTGGTGGAGACCCAGGCACTGGGGCGGTCGGGCCACGTCTCCCGCTCCTCCTGGTTCAGCACCGGCCGCCCGGAGCGGATGATCTCCCGTTCGTCCTTCGCCGCGGCCTCGGCGTGGCCCCGCGCGAACACGTCGAAATCCGACTTGCCGATGGCCCGGTCGGGATCGGCCAGGCCGAGCCGCTGCGCCATGGCGCGGTTGACCCTGAGGAACCGGCCGTCGGCGTCCTTGAAGTAGATGAAGTCGGGAATGTGCTCCATCAGGGTGCGGACCAGGAACTGCTCCTGGCGCAGCGTCTCCTCCGCGTGGCGCCGCTCCGTGACGTCGCGGGAATTGATGACGAGTCCGCCCACGGTCGGCTCGTCCACGAGGTTGGTCACCACCGACTCGAAGGAGCGCCACGAGCCGTCCTTGTGGCGGAACCGGAACTCCTCGGCGAGGCCGGCGACGGGGCCGCCGAGGGCCCGGGCGAACGCCGCCTCCACACGGGCCCGGTCGTCCGGATGGACGTACTCGAAGCCGACGTGCCCGACGAGCTCGGTGGGCGTGTAGCCGAGCAGCCGCGTGACCGCCGGGCTCGCGTACGTGAATCGCCCGTCGGCGCCGACGATGGAGATGAGGTCCATGCCGTGCTCGATCAGCGAGCGGAACCTCACCTCGGACCGGCGCAGCGCCTCGACCTCCGGGTGGGCGCGCAGCACCGTCGTCATCTCGTTGAAGTGGGCGGTCAGGCGCCCGAGCTCGTCGTTCCGGCGCACGGGGAGCGAGGCGTCGAGATCGCCCCGCGCCACCCGGGCGAGGCCGCCGTCGAGGTGCGCGAGGGGGGCGTACAGCCGGCGTTGCACGACCAGCATCGCCACCGCCACCAGGGCGAGGCCCAGCACCAGCCAGACCGCCACGCCCTGGCCCACGCGGGCGGTCCGCTCGCCCAGGAGATGCTCACGGTCCGACAGGTCCACGAGGCCGAGCCGCTGGGCTTCGCCCAGCGCGGCGTCCAGCTTCTTCCGCGCCGTGTCGGCGCGCGCGATCCAGGAGGCTACCGAGGCGCGGGGCACCGACTCGAGATCCTCCGCCGCCTCCAGCAGCATGCCGGCCAGGTTCGACTCGATGCCGGCCGCCTCCGCGAGCGAGACCCGCATGCCCGACGGGATGTCCTGGAGGGTCTCGCTGGCCTGCACCCCGGCGGTCTGCTCGGCGATCCTGGCGACGGCCTGGCGCAGCGCCTCCACCTCGCTAAGGTCCGCCGCACTGAGGCGCCGGTCGAGGCTCAGCATCCGCAGCTGCTCGAAGGCGTGCTCCAGCATTCCCGTCTGGACGCGGAGCGAGTCGTACTCCGAGGCCAGCATCGCCCCGCGCGTGCCCAGAGCCTGCGCGGCGGGCTGGATCTGCAGCACCACGTAGCCCGCGAGGGCGACGACGTATACGCCCGCGCCGGCGGCCATCGCGAGGAGGACGGCACGCAGGCTCGACCGCCGCTCGGCGCGTGCGCTCATCGCCCGGCCCCCGCGTCGCCGACCACCGCCACCGCGCCGTCGACGACGCGGGTCATCAGCAGGTTGACCGGGCGGTTGCGACTGAACGCTATCGGCCCCGTGACGCCGCGGTACGGCGGGCGCACGGTGCCGAGCTCGCTGAGCCACCGACGCACCGCCGCGCGCCGTGGCCCCGCCTCGCGCACCGCCCGGGCGGCGACCATGATCGCGTCGTAGTACATCGCCTCCGCCGCGGAAGGAGGCGCCCTGCCGACGCGCTCGTAGGCCGCGGCAAACGCCCGCGACGCGGTGTCGGGCAGGTCCGGGCTCCACCACGCCACCGCGTAGACCGTCGCGGCCGCGGCTCCGGCCGACCGCGCGAAGTCGGCACCGAGGGGCACGCCGTCGCCGGCCACCAGCGGCACCTGCGGCAGCTGCGCGTGCACCGCCCTGGCGATCGCGGCGGTCTCCGGCGTGCGGGCGGCCACGATGACGACGTCGGGTGTGGCGCGCCGCAGCGACTCCGCGACGCGTCGCGGCAGGTCGGCCGGCGGGATGATCCCGACCTGATCGGCAGGCGAGAGGCCGCGGAGGCTTAGCGCCCGCACCACGCCGTCGCGCAGCCCCAGACCGTACTCGTCGGCATCGAGGTAGAAGATCGTGACCCGGCGCGCCTTCAGGTGGTCGAGGGCAAAGGCCACCATGAAGGTGCCTTCCGCGCCGTCCCCGGGAGCGAGTTGGAACACCCAGGGGCCGAGCGAACCGAGCCGGTCGCTCGTGGCCGTCGCGGAGATCAGGGGGATACCCCGCTCGGCGTAGATGGGCGCCACCAGAAGGGTCGCACGGCTGCTCTGCGGCCCGACGGCGGCCACCAGCCGCGGCACGTCCACCATGGCTTCGGCGTAGGCGACGTCGCCCGCGTACCCCGGCGGCACCGCGACGCTCCGCATCAGGGCTACAGGCAGCTCGGCCACCCTCGGCCGGCCCCACGCGTCAATGGCCGGCTGCGCAGTGCGCGCCAGCGCGGCGTCGAGCCAGGGAAGTGGATAGACGATGCGGGGAGGTTCGGTGCCTCGACACGAGACGGCGAGCAGTGCGGCGAACGCTGCGGCCTGCAGCAGGGTCGGAGCACGCGACGAGCGATGGTCCGCGGCGGCCGCCGCGATACCAGGGCAAGTGCGACATCTACCGCGGTCGTCGGCGTCCTTGATCATCGCGCCCTGCCCGTGCAACGGGACGTAGCTGACGAGCGCAACGTATCCGGGAAGCGTTAGGGTAGCGTCAGATGGATTCAGACGCAAATTCCGAGTTGGTGTATCGGTATTAGGCGGCCTGATGCGTTCGTCAACTCATCTCGATCGTCACGAGCATCGGGTCATCACCTCCCCGTGATCAACCTCGCCGACCGCTCGAATCTCACGTACGCCCAGGCCCACTCGATCATCACCACGAACCGGTTGCGGAACCCGATCAGCCACAGGATGTGGATGAAACACCACATCAGCCAGGCCGGGTAGCCGGAGATGCGCAGCCGGCCGAGGTCCACGACGGCCGCGTTCCGCCCGATGGTCGCCATCGTGCCCTTGTCGCGGTAGCGGAAGGGCTCGCTCGCGGCGCCGCGGACCGCGCGCTCGACGGCCCGCGCGGCGTACTCCCCCTCCTGGATCGCGACCGGCGCCAGGCCCGGCAGCGGGCGGCCGCCGGGTCCCGCGACCGCCGCGAGATCGCCGATCACGAACACCTCGGGGTGACCGGGTACGGTGAGGTCGGGGTTCACGATCACGCGCCCGGCGCGGTCGAGGGGCGTGCCGAGCGAGCGCGCGAGGGGCGAAGGCGCCACGCCGGCCGCCCACAGCACGGTCTCGCTCGCGACGCGGTCCGCGCCCAGCCACACGGCGCCGTCCTCGATCTTCGTGACGGACTCGCCCGTGCGCACCTCGACGCACAGGCGCTCCAGCGAGCGCTCGGCCTTGTCGGCCAGCGACGCTGGAAACGCGGGCAGGATGCGCGGTCCGGCCTCGACGAGGATCGTCCGCGCATCGCGCGTGTCGATGGTGCGGAAGTCCCGCGCCATGACCTTGCACGCGATCTCGCCGATCGCCCCCGCCAGCTCTACGCCGGTCGGTCCGCCGCCCACCACCACGAACGTGAGCAGCGCGCGGCGCCGCTCGGCGTCGGGCTCCCGCTCCGCGCGCTCGAAGGCGAGGAGGATCCGCTCGCGGATGCGCAGCGCGTCGTCCAGGGTCTTGAGGCCGGGCGCCTGTGCTTCCCACTCGGGGTGCCCGAAGTACGAGTGGCGCGCGCCCGGGGCCAGGATCAGGTGGTCGTAGGGGACCTCGCCGTCGCGCAGCGTCACGGCCCGGCGGGCGACGTCCACAGCCGTGACCTCGGCCAGCAGCACGCGGGTGTTGCGCTGGCGGCGCAGCACGCCGCGGATCGGGTACGCGATCTGGCTCGGCGAGAGGCTTGCCGTCGCGACCTGGTAGAGCAGCGGCTGGAAGACGTGGTGGTTGGTCCGGTCCACCACCGTCACGTCCACCGGGGCTCGGCCGAGCGCGCGGGCGGCGTACAGACCGCCGAACCCGCCGCCGACGATCACGACGCGCGGCCGCGCCGCCGAAGCCTCCGGCCGGGCGCTCAGAACTCCCCCACCATCACGATCTCGGCCTCGAGCTGCACGCCGCAACGCTCCGCGACGGTGCGCCGCGCGCGCTCGATGAGCCGCCGCACGTCGGCCGCGGTGGCGCGGCCCCGGTTCACGACGATGTTGGCGTGGAACGGCGAGATCTGCGCGTCGCCGATGCGGAGCCCCTTGAGGCCGCAGTGCTCGACGAGGCGGCCGGCCCCCACCCCGTCCACCTTCTTGAACACCGACCCCGCGCTCGGATAGACGGCCAGCGGCGGGTGCTTCGCGGCGCGCCACCGCAGGTTCTCGGCGATGATGTGGCGCAGCGCGGCGGGATCGCCCGGGCGCAGCCGGAACGTGGCCGCGAGCGCGACGTCCTCGCCGTGGTGGAACACACTGTCGTCGTACCCGAAGCGCAGGTCGTCGACGCCGACGGTCCGGCGTCCGCCGTCGGCGGCGAGGATCTCGCAGCTCTCGACACTCTCGGCGATGAAGACGGTGCGCTCGCGCGCCGGCGCCGGGGAGAGGAAATGCAGGTTCTGCCACAGCGCCCCGCCCACCGTTCCCGGGATGCCGGCGAAGTGCTCCAGCCCCGACCAGCCGCGGTCCGCCGCGTCGGCGAGCAGGTCGGCGACGGCGGCGCCGCTCTCGCTCCACAGCCTGCCGTCGGCGGTCCAGCGACGCGCCCGGGCCCGGTTCAGGATCACGAGGCCGCGGAAGCCGCGATCGCCCACCAGCACGTTGGCCCCGCGGCCGAGGACGAGGTGGGGCATTCCGGCCTCCCGGGCGGCGAGCACGGCCCGGGCGAGATCGTCCGCGCTGGTCGCCGTGTACAGCAGGTCGGCGCGGCCGCCGATGCGGAAAGTGGTCAGCGGCGCGAGGGGCACATCGCGCACCAGCCTGACGGCATCGAGCGCCCGGAACGGCTCCGGAACGGGGCCGCTCTCTACCTCGCGCGCTCTACCCGATACGAGCATGAGCTGCCGCCGTCGGGCAGGTAGTCAGTCCGTTTCAGCTTCCGTCCCAGCAGGCCCTGGACCAGCGCCAGCTCGGCCCGGCAGGGAAGGTGCGTGGCGTCAACGACGCTGCGGATGGGGCAGTGCGCGAGACGGAGCGCGCCGCCCGCGACCTCCGCCATGTACCCCTCGTCGGAGAGAATCCGCGCCACCTCCTCGAGCCGCTTCCGGCCTTTGAGGCCGGCCAGCCGCGCGCGCGCGGCGGCGCGCCGCGCCTCGGCGCGCTGCTCGAAAAAGCGCCGCAGCTCCTCCTCCCGGCCGCGTGCCAGCAAATAGGCCGTCAGCGCCGCGAGCACCTCCCCGTCCCGCCGCGGGAACAGCGCCTCGGCCCGCCGCGTGAGCCGGTAGACGATCTCCGGCCGGCCGGGGCCGCGCCGCCGCGTGCCCACCCTTGCCACCAGGCCGTCCGCACCGAGCGCGTTGAGGTGCTCGCGGGCCGTCTCGCGGGAGACGCCCAGGTCCGCGGCGGCCTCGCGCAGGGTGGCGCTGCCCAGCCGCTTGACGGCCTCGAGAATCCGGCGGCGGCTGTCGCCCAGGGCCCCGGCCGGGTACGCCGGCTGGAGGGCGGGCGTGCTGGGGACGGCGGAGGTGGCGCGCATGGCCCGAATCTACGGTGGCGGGCGGGTTTCGTCAATTATGGTGGCAAATACCACCGTAACCTTGACAACCGTTCCGCGGCGCGATAGGTTGCCGCGACCCTTCACCGGAGGCAGCCGATGCAGGAGCTCGACGTCCGGGTGATCCCGCCCCGGGAGAAGCACCCCACCATCCACCGCACCTTCGACGCGCTGAAGGCCGGCGAGCAGTTCGTCCTCCTCAACGACCACAACCCCAAGCCGCTGTACTACGAGTTCCAGGCCGAGCGGGCAGGACAGTTCACCTGGACCGCGCTGGAGGAGGGGCCCCAGGTGTGGCGCATCGCGATCGGGAAGCCGGCGGCGTGACCTGCGGGGCGGTCGCGGGCGAGTCGCTCGAGGCGCGGCAGGATCAGGTCTACCGCCGGTTGATCAAGGTGATCGACCCGGAGCTGGGCCTCAGCGTCATCAAGCTCGGGCTGGTGTACGACACGGAGATCAAGGAGGGGGACGTCACCGTGATCATGACGATGACGACTCCCGCCTGTCCCCTCGGCCAGGTGCTCACGCGGGACGTGGAGCGCCGGGTGGGCGAGCTGCCGTGGGTGACCTCGGTGGCGGTGCGGATCGTATGGGAGCCGCGGTGGACCCCCGCCATGATGCGCTGACGTCGGGGCGGCCGGCGCTGATCCTGCCGGCGCTGCTCGCGCTGCTGGCCGGGCTGTACGCCGGACTCGTGCGCGTGGGGTGGAGCCTGCCGCCGCTGTCGCTCTCGCTGGCGGCCGTGCACGGCCCCCTGATGGTGTGCGGGTTCCTCGGCACCCTCGTCGGCCTGGAGCGGGCCGTCGCGCTCGGCGGGCGCTGGGGCCTGCTGTTTCCGGCGTTGACGGGACTGGGCGCCCTGGCGCTCGTCGCTGGCGTGGCGGGGCCGTGGGCGCCGGCGCTGATCGCCGCGGGGAGCGGAGGCCTCGTGGGCGCCTCGATCGGCATCACGCGGCGGCAGCCGGCGCTGCACCACGTCACGCTCACGCTCGGCGCGCTGGCGTGGGGTGTCGGCAACCTGCTCTGGCTGGCCGACTGGCCCGTCTATCGCGTCGTGCCGTGGTGGGCGGCGTTCCTGGTGCTGACGATCGCGGGGGAGCGGCTGGAGCTGAGCCGGGTACTGGTGCTCACCCGCGGCGCCCGGACGACCTTCGCCTGCATCGTCGCCGCGCTGCTCGTCGGTGTCGCGCTCTCCGCGGCCCGGGCGGCCGCCGGCGAGCGGATCGAGGGGCTCGCGTTCCTGGCGGCCGCGCTCTGGCTGCTGCGCTACGACGTGGCCCGCCGCAACGTGCGGCAGAGCGGACTCACGCGCTTCATCGCCGCGGCGATGCTGTCGGGCTACCTGTGGCTGGCGGCGGGCGGCGTGCTGTTCGCGGTCGAGGCGGCGAGCCTGGTGGGCGGGCCCTCGTACGACGCCGCGCTGCACGCGGTGTTCGTCGGCTTCGTCTTTTCGATGATCTTCGGCCACGCCCCCATCATCCTGCCGGCCGTCGCGCGCCTCGCGGTGCGGTACGGGCGATCGTTCTACGCGCACCTCGCGCTCCTGCACCTGTCGCTCGCGCTGCGCCTCGGCGGCGACCTCGGCGGGTGGTGGGAGGTGCGCCGCTGGGGCGCGCTGCTCAATGTCGCGGCGATCCTGCTGTTCGTCGCGACGACGGCCCGCAGCGTCCGCCGGGCGGGCCGGGCCGCGAAGGCCCGCGACGCCGCGCCTGTTCCGTTCGATCCGATCACGATCACTCCGCACCGCAAGGTGGCGGAGAGCCAAGGGAGCCGCAGCGCATGAAAGCGACGCAGACTCTGAAGCACGAGCACGACGTCATCCTGCAGGCGCTGGCCGTCCTCGACGCCATGGCCTCCCGCGTGGAGCGGAACGACCTTCCTCCGGCGCCTGACCTCGAGGGCCTGCTGGAGTTCTTCACCGTCTTCGCCGACGGCTGCCACCACGTGAAGGAGGAGCGGATCTTCTTCCCCGCGCTGGAGGCCGCGGGCCTGCCGCGCGGCCGCGGGCCGGTGGGCATGCTGCTGGCGCAGCACGACGAGGGCCGACGGCTCGTGGGCGCGCTGCGCCGGGAGGCGCCCGCCCTCGGGCAGGACGCGGCATCGCGGCGGCGCTTCGCCGCCGCGGCGCGGGAGTACGTCGCGATGCTGGAGCGGCACATCGCGATGGAGAACGAGGGGCTGTTCGCCGTCGCCGACGGGATGCTGACCGCCGACGGGGACCGCGAGATCGCGGCCGCCTTCGACCGGCACGAGGAGGTCGAAATGGGCGCCGACGTGCACCGCCGCTTCCACCGCATGCTGGACGACCTGGCCGCACGCCACCTGCCCGCGGCCGCCGCCCGGCCCTGACCCCGATACGAGGAAGACCCCCATGCGACGCCTGACCGCTGTGCTCGTGCCCCTCGTCGCGCTCGCCGCCTGCCACGGCGGCCGGCCCGCCTCCTCGAACGTCAACAACCCGTCCGAGCCGTGGACCGAGCGCCTGCCGCCGGCCGACGTGTCCCACGGCGAGGCCGCGATCGGCGCGGCCGGCGCGCCCGCCCCGATCGATCCGCGGGCGCCGCAGCCCCCGGCGCGCGGCCTGGTGAAAGTGCGCTTCGAGGTGCAGCAGACCCGTCTCGCCATCGCTCCGGACGTCAGCTACGAGGCGTGGACGTTCAACGGCCGCGTCCCGGGCCCGATCCTGCGCGTGACCGTGGGCGATACGATGGACTTCACCCTCGTCAACCACGGACTGATGCCGCACAGCATCGACTTCCACGCCGCGCAGATCGCGCCCAGCCGGGCGTACACCAACGTCATGCCGGGCGACTCCGAGGAGTTCCGCTGGGTGCCGCAGGTGCCCGGCGCCTTCCTCTACCACTGCGGCACCGCGCCCGTGGCGATGCACATCGCCAACGGGATGTACGGCGCCCTGATCGTGGACCCGGCCACGCCCCTGCCGCCGGCGCGGGAGTTCGTCTTCGTGCAGGGCGAGTGGTACACCATGCCGGCGGTGGACGCCAAGGGCGCGCTGCAGCTCGACTGGAACAAGCTCCTGGGCGGCGCGCCGGACTACGTCACGTTCAACGGCATCGCCGCCCAGTACGCCGACCACCCGATCAGCGTGAAGACCGGCGAGCTGCTCCGCCTCTACGTCGTGGACGCGGGGCCCAATCGGATCTCCGCGTTCCACGTGGTGGGCGCGATCTTCTCGAAGGTGTATCCCGACGCGGTCCCCGCGCACGCCTGGGAGGGGGTGCAGACCGCAACGGTGCCGCCCGGCGGCGGGATGATCTTCGAGACGCGGCTGGCCGAGCCCGGGACCTACCCGTTCGTGACGCACGCCTTCGCCGACGCGACGAACGGCGCGGTGGGGATGCTGGAGGCCAGGTG
Source organism: uncultured Gemmatimonadales bacterium (assembly GCA_963806755.1). Classification (GTDB taxonomy): domain Bacteria; phylum Gemmatimonadota; class Gemmatimonadetes; order Gemmatimonadales; family JACORV01; genus Fen-1245. Next base: position 104,734 of record CAWDZR010000024.1, on the reverse strand, counting down.
AGCGACGCGAGGTGAGGGAGGCGGGACTTGACCGCGTCGCCGTCCCGCCAGACACTTCGATCACCCGCCCCCTGCCCACCCTCCGGCCACCGGAGCCCGGTGTGGATTCAGATGCCCTCACGAAGGCCTCGCGCCGCGACCTGCTGATCGCAGGATCGGCCGTCCTGGTGGTTGCCGTCGTGTTCGGGGCGCTGGTCCTGCGGCCGGCGTCGCCGGAGGCGGCCGCGGCATCGCGGGCCATGAACCCGTTCGTGGCGTCGGCGCTCGCCGTCGCGGCGTCGGGCCTGCTCGCCCTGGCGCTGCGGCGCCGCGTCGTCGCCGCTGCGGCCGCCGTCCTCACGGGCGCGCTCGGCCTCATCGCCCTCGCGTCGTCCACTCTCGGTATCGATCCGGGCCTCGCGACGGTGCTCGGCCGGCGCGCCGGGTACGTCGGTGCGGCGTTCTACGTCCCCACGACGAGCTCCGTCTGCGTCCTCCTCATCGCGGCCGCGGAGCTGCTTGCGGCGCGCACCGGGAGCTGGCGCCGGCACGCGACCGCGCTGGGGATGCTGGGGATGAGCGTGGTCGCGCTGGCGATCGTGGGCGGGCTCACCGACATGCTCGGTCTCGGCCCGCCGTTCATGCTCGGGCGCGGCGCGCCGATGAGCCCCGTGACCGCGCTCGCGCTCGCGGCCGTCGGCGCGGCCATGGTGCTGGTCGCCTGGCGGTCGAGCGGCGGCAGCCCGGCGGGTCGGGCGCCCGCCTGGCTCCCCGCCGTCGTGGGGATCGGCGCCGGGGCCGCCACGCTGGTCCTGTGGTGGGCGGCCGCGGGGCAGGAGCACGCGGGCATCCTGCGCCGGGTCGAGTCGGCGACGCGGATGATGGCGAGCGATCTCCGCTCGAACGTCGCCCTGGTCGCCGCACCCGTCGGCAACCTGGCCCGCGGCGGGGCCGGAACGCCCGGTGCGGCATCGGCGGCATGGCGCGCGGACGCCGCGCGCCTGGCGGCGGCGTCCGGGTCGGCGTACGCGGCGATCGGATGGGTGCCCGCGCGCGCCGGCGCGGGGGTCACGTTCCCGGTCGGCGACTCGGCGGCCCTGGCGTCGCTCGGGCCGCTGCTCCGCAACCGGGGGTCATGGGAGAGCGTGCCCGGCTCCGCCGTGATCGGAGCCCGCGCGCACGTCGTCCTCGGCGGCGACACCGCGCTCGCGGTATTCGTGCCCGCCGTGACCGACGCGGTCATGGGCGAGGGCGCCGTGGCCATCGTGCGGCTGGAGCCCATGCTGGCCGCCGTCTTCGCCGGCGGCGGCGCCCGCGGCTTCGAGTACCAGCTGCGGCTCGGCCCGGTCACGTTCGGCGCGCCACCGCGCCGGCAGGACGCGGTCTTCCGGTCGCTGGTCCAGACGGCGCCCGTAGATGCGACGGCGCCGCACTGGCAGCTCACGGTCTGGCCCGTCGCCAGCCGCATCGCGACGATGACCACGCCGATGGACGAGATCGTGCTGGCCGCCGGGCTGACGGTGGCCGCGCTGCTGGCGCTGCTGGCGCGGCTGTGGCAGCAGGCGCGGGCCCGGACCGTGGAAGTGGAGATCGCCCACCGCAACCTCGCGGCCGACGTGGTGCGGCACGAGCGGCTCGAGGCGCAGCTCCGCCAGTCGCAGAAGATGGAGGCGGTCGGCCAGCTGACGGGAGGCATCGCGCACGACCTCAACAACGTCCTCACCGTCGTCGTGGCCAACGCGGAGCTGATGGCGTCCGCGGTGCCCGCCGACGCGCCGGAGCTGCGGGCGGAGCTGGCCCAGCTGCACTCGGCCGCGAGCCGCGGGGCCGGGATGGTGCGCCAGCTGCTGGCGTTCAGCCGCCGCAAGCCCCTGGTGCCCGGCCCGCTCGACCTGGTGCACCTGGTGGACGAGTCGAGCGGCCTGCTGCGCCGGCTGGTGCCGGAGAACATCGTGATCCGGGTCGCGCACGAGGCCCCGCGCCAGCCGGTCATGGGTGACGGCGGAGCCATCGAGCAGGTGTTGGTGAATCTCGTGACCAACGCGCGCGACGCGATGCCGGACGGCGGCACGCTGCGCCTCGAGACCGTGCGCGCGACGCTCTCGGCCGAGCGCGCCGCCGCCACGGGAGTGCCGGGACCGGGCGTGTACGGGTGCCTCGTCATCGCCGACACGGGCGTCGGCATGGACGCGGCGACGCGCGAGCGCGCGTTCGAGCCGTTCTTCACCACCAAGGAGCCGGGCGCGGGCACCGGCCTCGGCCTCTCCATGGTGTACGCCCTCGTCCAGCAGCTCGGCGGCGGCATCGAGCTCGCGAGCGAGCCGGGCGCGGGCACCACCATCACCCTGTACCTGCCCGCCGCGGCGGGGCCGGAGGCGGCCGCCGCGCCCGACCGCGCCGCGACGCCGGCCACCCTGACGGGCGACGAGACGATCCTGGTCGTCGAGGACGAGGCGGCGATCCGGCGGGCGACGCAGCGGGTGCTGGAGCGGCACGGCTACCGGGTCCTGCTGGCGGAGAACGGGGAACAGGGGCTGGACCTGTACCGCCGGCACGCGGAGGAGATCGACCTGGTGCTCTCCGACCTGATCATGCCGCGGGTGGGAGGGCGCGCGCTGTACGAGACGCTCCGCGGCGAGGGCGCCCGCGTGCGGTTCCTTTTCGCGAGCGGCTATGCCTCGCCCGAGACGGAGGAGGCGGCCTCGCTCGCCGGTGTCCCCCACATCGCGAAGCCGTGGACCATCGGCGAGCTGCTCGGCAAGGTGCGGGAGGTGCTCGACGGGGAGGTGATGAAGTGATGAAGTGATGAAGTGATGAGGTGATGAAGTGATGAGGTGATGAAGTGATGAGGTGATTCTCGAGGACGTTTAGACCCGCGGCGGCCTCGGTACGGTTCCCGGTCCCCAGTCGTCACCCTCGAAGCCGTCCTCCGGTTTCGCCATCGGGTCCACGTCGCGGATCTCCTGTTCGGCCTTCTCGAGCTCCTCCCAGTCGATGTCGTCCTTCAGGCTGGTCTTCCGGGTGGCGCCGCGCGACGCGGCGTCGGGGTATTCCTCCGAGCTCCGCGTCTCGCTCGCCCGGCGCGCGATCAGGAGAAACCCCACGACGCACAGGAGCGCGAGGGCGACGAGGACGGTGCGGCTCACAGGACGCGCGCCACCAGATCGCCGACGACGTAGCCCACCGCGGCCACGCCGAGGCCGACCACGAACATGTCGAGGCCGCTGCGGAAGATCCCGCGGCCGGTGAAGACGCTGCGCGCCGCCCCGACGGCGAAGTGGGACAGCATCGCGATCGCGAACGCGGTCCAGACCGCCGCGGCGCCGTGCAGCACCAGGAAGGGCGCGACCGGGATGAACGCGCCCACCGCGGTCGCGGTGCCGGTGATCCAGCCTTCGCGCAGCGGGGTCGAGTGCTGGGCGCCGATCTTCAGCTCCTCCCGCACCTTCTCCGCCAGGGCGCGCTCGGGGTCCTTCATCACCTCGGCCGCCATGCGCCGCGCCTCGTCCCGCGCCACGCCCTTGGCCTCGTACACCAGCGCCAGCTCCTCCGCCTCGACGTCCGGCATCAGGCGGATCTCGTCGGCCTCCATGGCGATCTCGTGTTCGTACACCTCCTGCTCGCTCTTCGCCGCGAGATATCCCGAGGCGCCCATCGAGAGCGAGTCGGCCACCATGCCCGCGACGCCGGAGAACAGGATCACCTGCGGCGCGACGGCGGCACCGGGGGCGACGGTCGCCCCGATGACGCCGGCCACGAGCCCGAAGTTGGCCGTCAGCCCGTCGTTGAAGCCGTACACGACGTTGCGGAGGAAGCCGCCCGATTCCATCTGGTGCCACGGCTCGCCGCTCTTGCCGGCCAGGGAGCCGAGCGTCTCGGCGTGCTCGGCCGATTCCTTGGCGAGAGTGAGCGCGGTGTCCTTGGCGGCGCCCGGCCGGGTGTCGCGGTACAGCGCGAGGTAGCCCCGCACCTCGCGCCCCTCTTCCTTGAGGAGCATGCCCGTCAGGAGGCCGGGGCCGAAACGCCGCGCGGTCCACGCCAGCAGCCGCGCGCGGCGGCTCGGCCGCGTCTCGCCGCACTCGACGCCGGCGTCGGCCAGCAACTTGCGCCACATGCCCGTGTGACGGTCCTCCACCGCGGCGAGGCGCCGGTACAGGCCCTGGCGCTCGGCGTCCGGCTCAGCCTCGGCCAGCACGCGATAGAGAAAGGCCGCGTCGGCCTCGTCCTTCCAGTGGTCCAGCCACTCGACCATTTCCTTGTCCATCGGCATGGCCGTACCATACAACAGTCGTCAGATAAACAGATAGAGGTGGGCAGAGCAGTTGTGAGACGCCGAGTTGCGAGTGGTTGTGAGATACGAGCCAGCGGGTACGAGTCCCCACTCCGCCCCGAGGCTGCAGTGGGGCCGGTCCTCGGTCCGATCGCTCACCTCTCACAACCACTCGCAACTCGGCGTCTCGCAACTGCTCTGCATTCTCGGTTCTGAGGCCTGCGGTCTATGTCGACGCGCATCAAGATCTGCTGCATGCAGTCCGCCGCCGAGGTCGCCCTGGCCGCCCGCCACGGCGCGTCGGCGGTCGGGTTCGTGTCGGCCATGCCGAGCGGATTCGGCCCGATCCCCGAGGCGTTGATCGGCGAGCTGATCCGGCGCGTGCCCGCGGGCGTCGCGTCGTTCCTGCTCACCAGCCGGCGCGGGCCCGGCGACATCTCCGATCAGCTGCGGCGACTGCGTCCCGCCACCGTGCAGATCGTGGACCGCCCCGAGCCGGGGTGCCGCGCGGCGCTGCGCGCCGAACACCCCGGCACGGCGATCGTCCAGGTCGTGCACGTCACCGGCCCCGCCGCGCTCGAGGAAGCGCGCGCCGTGGCGGCGGAGGTGGACGCGATCCTGCTGGATTCCGGCGACCCGGGGCTGCCCGTCAAGGAGCTGGGCGGGACGGGGCGGACGCACGACTGGCGCACCAGCGCGCGCATCCGGGAGGCCGTGCCGGTGCCGCTGTGGCTGGCGGGCGGGCTCACCGCGGAGAACGTGGCCAGCGCGATCGCGGCGGTGGGGCCGTTCGGGGTGGACGTGTGCACCGGGGTCAGAACCGACGGCAGGCTCGACGAGGCGAAGCTGGCCCGATTCGTGGAAGCGGTCGGAAGGACGGAGGCTGAGATTGCAGGGTAGTTGCGAGACGCCGAGTTGCGAGTGGTGACGAGGTGGGAGTCGACGGAATGCAGACGAGTATTCAGTACCGACAGCTGGACTCGCTCCTCACGACTCGCGTCTCACAACCACTCGCAACTCGGCGTCTCGCAACTGCTCCGCCGACTCCCCTCTCCCGTCTGCCGTCTCCTAGATGGCGTACGCGCACTGCCTTACCCGCCACAGCACGCCCCACGGCCCGCGCTCGAGGAGGGTGTGCCGCAGGCCCGAGGCGGCGACCTGGCTGGTCCCCATCTCCCAGAAGCCGGCGCCGTAGGCCGCGATGCTGCGCGCGTGCGGCACGTCCGTCATCACGTCGGCGGTCGAGAGCATCGCCTGCTTGCGGGCGGCGCTCGGTCCGGTGAGCAGCTCCCACGGATTGGCGCACAGACCCGCCCAGCCGTCGAGCAGCCACACCACCCGGTAGCCCGCGGGGACGTGCGGGTTCTGGACGGCGGCCGCGAACTGCAGGGCGTCCTGCGGGTCCACCATCAGGCCGGCGGCGCCGGCGGAGAAGGGCACGGCCTGGTCGAGCAGGCCGGTCGCGTCGGCCACCCTGGCGCTGTCCACCTTGGGTGCGTGCTGGCGGGCGAGGACGGCCAGCGGGTCGATGACGAGCCGGTGCAGGATGCGGAACCCCAGCTGGTTGGTGCGCACGTCGGGGGCGCGCAGCAGCTGCTGGGCGAACGCCGCGGTCTCGCCGATGCGCGCCGTCGCGCCGCGCCAGTCGTGCTGCGCCGTCGCGACGACCGCGCCGCCGATGTTGGCCAGGACGGCGTCGTGGATCTGGTTGTTGATCGCCGTCTGACCGGCGCCGGTCGCCGTGAGCATTGCGACCGGGTCCCCGACGCCGGCCAGCAGCGGGATGTCCGGCCTGGCACCCGCGATGCGCCGGAACAGCTGGGTCCGTGGGCTCGCCGCGAGGGTGGCGAGCGTGTCGCGCAGCGCGGCGGGCAGCGAGCCGGCCGCGGCCTGGGCGAACAGCGTTTGCAGGCTGGCGCTGCGGCCGAGCACGTCCGAGGGCTTGAACGGATACGCCGGCACGTCACCGGGCGTCGGGGGCGTCAGCCCCACGAGGGAGCGCATCCAGCCCACCACGGTGGTGTCGCCGGCGCTGTCCGGCGCGGGGAGGAATGGGGCCCACGCGAGGGCCGCGGCGCCCATGGGGTCTTCCGTCGCCAGCCGCGTCTGGTCGGTGACGAACTTCGCGGTGTTGGGGCCGAGGCGCTGCATCGAGAGGACCGCGGTGACGCTGGCGGCGACGGCCTCGCCGATCACCACCACGACGATCAGGGCCAGCAGCCCGGCGAGCACCTGGCCCGCGCCGGCCACGCCGCGGAGCGCGCGTGCCGGCGCCCGGGCGGGTTGCCCGCCGCCGGGCACGGTGTCGTACCACGCGGGCGCGTCGGTCTCGGCGTCGCGCCGGCGCCGCGCCCCCGCGAGGGCGCCCGCCAGCCGTCGCTCCCGCAGCCGCGCCAGGACGGACGCCGCGGCGCCCAGCAGCGGCAGCCCCAGCGCGACCAGCCACAGGCGGGTCCCGACCACCGGCACCGACGGGTGCGCCGCGAGGGTGCCCGAGAGCAGCAGGACGCCCCAGCCGCCGACGGCCAGCAGCGCCCACAGCACCGCCCCGAGCTGCATCGCCGCGCGCCACCGCCGCGCCGAGAGGATGGCGCGGCGGCGGGTCGGATCGAGGGAGGCGAACTCGCGCGAGCCGCTCAGCACGAGGCCGCTGCGGCCGTCGTGGTCCGCCGCGATGTCCGCCAGCGTGTCCCAGCGCCAACCCGCGGCGCGCAGGCGGAGCAGGCCGCGCGCGGCGCCGGCGCCGAGGACCAGGCAGGCCAGCAGGCCGAGCGCCAGCAGGCCCACGCCGACGATCAGCTCCGTCTGCCACAGGAACAGCGACACCGAGGCGGGGTCGCGCCCCGACGGGTTCTGGAACCGCCACAGCCAGTTGGCGCCCGCCCGCAGCACCGGCGGCGTGAACGCCAGCGCGGTGAGCGTCAGCAGGGCGCCGGCGAAGGTGGCGAAGGCGAAGCGGCTCAGCACGCGGGTGCGGCCGTGCAGCCAGTGCAGCCCCGGCGGCGGCCAGTCGATCTCGGAGGCGAGCGTCGGCATCATGCCGCGCTCGACGTCGGTCGCGGTGGGCCGGTCCATCGGATGTTTCGCCACGCACCGGTCCACGAGCCGGGTCACCTCGGGCGCGAGGTCGGCGCGCCGGTGCCCCACCGGGGTCGGCGTGTCCCGGAGGTGCGCCGCCGCCCAGCCCATCGCCGTCGTGGCCTTGAACGGCAGCTCGCCCACCAGCAGCTCGTACGCCATGACGCCGAGGCTGTACACGTCGCTCTTGGGCGTCAGCGGCTCCCCGGCCGCCTGCTCCGGGCTCATGTAGATCGGCGTGCCGACCACGTGGCCCGTCGCGGTGAGGCTCCCCGTCGCGTCGGCGGTGCCCGTGGCCACCGCCGCGCTCACGCCGAAGTCCGCGACGTAGGCGCGCCCCGTCTCGGCCTCGAGCAGCACGTTGCCGGGCTTGACGTCGCGATGCAGCAGCCCGCGCGCGTGCGCCGCCGCCAGCCCGGCCGCGACCTCGCCGATGATGCGCCGCGCGTCGCGCTCGGTGGTGCGCGGGTGGTGCTGCATCCACTCCGCCAGCGCGGGCCCCTCGACGTACTGCATCACGATGTAGGGGAGCTTCAGCCCGGCCGTCTCGCCCACCGCGTACACCCGGACGACGTTCGGGTGCGACAGCGCCGCCGCGGAGCGCGCCTCGCGCGTGAAGCGCACCCGCGCGCCGGCGTCCGCGGCGAGGTCGGGCGCCATCACCTTGACCGCTACCAGCCGCTTGAGCGCGACCTCACGGTAGAGGAACACCGCGCCCATCCCGCCCACGCCCACGAGCCGCAGGTACTGGTAGGCGGCGCCGAGCGCGTCGCTCAGGTCGCGCGCCACGTGCTCCGTGTCGATCGCCGCGCGGCCCGCGGGCTGCGACACCTGGCCGGCGGACACCGGCGTGAGCGACGCCCCGCAGGTCGGGCACCGCTCCACGCGCTCGGGGGCGTACGCGGAACACTCGGGACAGTAGGGCATCGCCTACATTCTATCCGTTGCCGCGAAGGACCGCATCCGCCATCTTACGGCCTCCATGCGCATCGCGACGTTCCTGTTCCCGCTGCCGTTGCTGGCCTCCGCCGCCCTCGCCCAGGCTCCCGTCACGACCCCCGCCGGCGACCCGTCGGTCCGGGCCGACACCATCTACCGCCTGGCCGTCAATCCCGCTGAATACCCCGACGAGCCGTTCCTGTACCTGCTCGACGACGGCGTCGTCCGCTTCGAGGCCGACGGCCGCGGCACCCGCACCTTCCGCCAGGTGGTGCAGATCCTCACCCAGGCGGGCGCGGAGCGGTGGGGCGAACAGGTGTTCTCCTACTCCGGCGAGCGCGAGAAGCTCACCATCAACTGGATCAAGGTCCTGCGGCCGGACGGCACCGTCATCAGCGACAAGCCGACCCACGAGCAGGAGAGCGACTCGCCGGCGTCGCTCGACGCGCCCGTCTATTCCGACGTGAAGGTGCACCGCGCGACGCTGAGCGGGGTCGCCCCGGGCGTGCTGGTGGATTACAGTTACACCGTCGAGACCACCAAGCCGGTGATGCTCGGCGACTTCTACACCGCGTGGAGCGTCACCAACGCCCAGCCCACGCTGCGCTCGCGCTTCATCGTGGACGTGCCCGCGTCGCTGACGCCGCGCGTGCGGGAGCGGAACGTCCGCTTCGCGATGGTCACCACCGAAGAGCACGGCCGCCGCGTGTACGAGTGGGCGACGGCCGGCGTGCCCAAGCCCCCGCCCGGCGAGCCGTTCGCGGCCGACTCCAACGACGTGGACGTGGGCGTGGCCGTCTCCTCGCCCGAGCACTGGAGCGACATCGCGCGCTGGTACGCCGGGCTGTCCCGCGACCGCGACGCCGTGACCCCGGCGCTCGACGCGCGCCTCGCCGCGCTCGTCCAGGGCGCGACCACCGCCGCCGAGTCCCTCAGAGCCGTGCACCGCTGGGTGGCGCAGGACTTCCGCTACGTCTCCATCGCGCTCGGCATCGCCGGCTACCAGCCGCGGATGCCCGCGGCCGTGCTCGAGACCAAGTACGGCGACTGCAAGGACAAGGCGACCCTGTTCGTCGCGCTGGCGCGGCGCATGGGCTTCCACGCCTTCCCGGTCCTGCTCAGCGCCGAGGGCGGGGTGGACTCGACCCTCCCCACGGTGCAGCAGTTCGACCACATGATCGCCGCGGTCGAGCGGCCCGGCGGCTACCGGTTCGTGGATCTCACCGCCGATGACGTCCCGTGGGGCGAGCTGCCCGCCAGCGAGTACGGCGACTTCGCGCTCCTCGTGCACCCCGACGGGCGCGGCGAAGAAGTGCGACTCCCGCTCGACTCGGCGGGCGCGAACCAGGCGACCGACAGCCTGGTGGGCAGCCTGTCGGCGGACGGAGTCTTCAACGGCACGCTGAGCCGCACGCGCACCGGTCGCACGCAGGTGCCGCTCCGCGACGCTCTGAGCCGGACGTTCTCTCCCAACGAGCGGGCGGAGATCGCGCGCAGCTTCGCCAACGAGGTGTTCGACGGCGCGGACGGCGACAGCCTGCAGCTGTTCGACGGCCGCGACCTGAACGCCCCGGCCCGGATCGCGGTGGTGATCAGGAACGCGCCGGCGGTGACCGCGGCCGGGCCGAATTCCGGCATCCTGCGCCTGCCGCTGCGGCCGCTGTTCTCCTCGGGCCAGGTGGACGAGGTCGCGTCGCACGTGCCGCGCCGCTATCCCATCGACATGGGGCAGGTGCTCGGCCCCGGGGCGTTCGACCAGGTGTACCTGGTTACCCTCCCGGAGGGCTGGCACGCGCGCCTGCCGGCGCCGGTGCAGGTGTCGGGGGTGTACGGCGTGTACGCCTCGACCTACGTGCAGGACGGGCGGCTGCTCCGGATCGAGCGCAGCGGGCGCGGCGTACGCGGTATCCAGCCTCCCGACAAGGTGGCCGATCTCATTCCGTTCCTGCGCAGCATCGCGCGCGACGACGCGCGGTACATCGTGCTGGAGCATTAGACGGCAAGAACGGTTGGTGGGTTGCAGGTGGTGGGTTGTGGTACCCCCCGCCACCCACCACCTGTCACCCCCTACCCGTCTATCCCGAACGCCCCCGTCTCCATCCACTCCATCTTGACCAGGGACCACCAGTCCTGGGCGAGGCCCTTCAGCACGTAGTCGTACGGCAGCCAGCCGTAGCCCTTCTCGCCCCACGCCGGGCTCCACGAATTGCGGATCAGCAGCGCCCCGACCGTCTCCTTCGCGCCCGGCGCGGCGTTCCGGATCTTGCGGGCGTCGTCGTAGCCCACCCCGACGATCGCGTGACCGCCCTCGACCGACTCGCGCGGCATCGGGAAGGGGATGGCGCCGCTCTTGTCGGCCTGGGCGACGGAGCTGTACACGGTGAAGCCGAACATCGCCGGCAGCCCGCCCGCCAGGTAGTACTTGATGCGCCGCAGCAGGTCCTCGGGCTTCGCGCCCGGCGGATCGAGGCGGAAGTACTGCAGCGCCGAGTAGTGCTCGGCGAAGCCGTAGCAGAACGCCGGCGGCTCCGCGTCGAGCTGCTTCTCCGCGTACGGCCAGTACTTCTCCGGCGGCACGCCGAACAGCGCCAGCGCCCCCATCGTCGTGCGCAGGTAGGCGCCCGCGTCGCCGCTCACGCGCATCAGGTTGCGCGTCACCTTGTAGAGGAACAGCCGCGAGGCGTCCACGTGTTCGCCGTACGCCTTGCGCTCGCAGTACTCCACCAGCCCCACGCCCGCGTGGGCCGTGCATGCGCCGATCTGCCCCTGGTCCTCGATGGGCGAGCACCACGGGCGCAGGTCCGCCTTGGCGGGCAGCGCGGTCCGGGCGCGCGGGAGGTCGGGGCCGAGCCTGGCGGCCGCCAGGGCGGCGGCGACGGTGGCGCTCGCCGGCGTGTAGTCGCGAAAATCGGGATAGTCCTTGAGCCAGCCCAGCCCGCGCCGGCCGTTCGTCTCGCTCGTCACGGATCCTCCGCGCTCACAACGTCGTGTCGAGCCGGAATCCCAGGCCGATGCCGAACCGGCCCGAGGGCTCGAATCGCGGCGGCGCGCGGCCGGCATCGCCGCTCGCCGTGGCGTACAGCCCGCCCACCAGGCGCACCGACAGGTCGCCCTGCACGAACGCGAGCCCGGCGCCGCGCACCAGCCACGCCGTGCCCTCCGCGCCCGCCTCCACGCGCCCGCTCACGAACTCACCCGACAGGCGCGCGTACGGGCGGGCGCCGCTCCCCCACGAGACCCCGATCCACGGCCGCCAGCGGAACCGGATCCGCGGGCTCACCCAGGTGCCGAGGCCGGCCACGCCGCCCAGCGGCGTGACCTCCGCCGTCGCGGCGGGCTGCCGCACGTCGAACCCGCCGTCGGCGAGGTACTCGCCGCCGACCGCCACCAGCACCGGATCCAGCTCGCCGAACGCGCGCGCCATCGCGCCATAGACGCGCTGTGCCGGCGTGCGGGCCGAGCCGGCGAGCGCCCGCACCCCCAGCTCGAGCCAGGCGCGGTCCGCGAGCGAGCCGCGCACCAGCGCCCCCGCGTCGAGCACGGTGTAGAGCGGCGCGCCCCGCTCGCCTTCCAGGGTGAAGGTGGCGGGCTGGGTGAGCGCGCGGGCCGACGAGTAGGAGTGGCCGATGAGCAGGTCCCAGCCCGCCGCGGCCTCCTGCGCCGCGGCGGGGGCCGCCGCGCCGAAGGCGAGGCCCAGGGCCGCGGCCGTGGCGAGGCGCGCCCTCACGCGGGCGCCATCCGGTTCCAGACGCCGGCCACGACGTCGCCCACGGTCCTGAGCGCGAGCAGCGCGCGGTCGTCGAGGGTCACGTGCAGCGTGGCCCGGACCGGCTTGGCGAGCCGCAGCACGTACCAGTCGTCCCAGCCGAGGTCGGTGTGCAATCGCGTGCGGCGCGTGATCTTGCGGCGGGCCCACCCGGGCGAGAGACGGCGGACGAGGCGGATCACGGCGCGCTCCACGCCCGTGTCCGTCCAGCGGTGGCCGCGGTCGTCCTTGCGTCGCATGGCCGGTCCGTGATTTCGTGGTGGTACGGCGGATGGCGCGAGGGGACAAACACCGCGCGCGCCGTCCCCGCCATCAAGAGGTCACGCGTGTCGGATATGGACGGGATGCCTGGCGGCTGGGCCGCGCGGGCCGCGGATCGCGTGCGGCGCCGTCTCGGTGCCTTGCCGCACTGGTGGTCGCCGATGGACCACGGCCTGCTGCTCACGGCGCGCACCGACTACCGCGACCGCGCGCTGTCGGCGGCGTTCACCGTGCGCGTGATCGAGGCCGACGGCACGCCGCGCCGCGTGGCGGTGGCGGAGGGCGCGGGCCGGCCGCTGCTGATCCTGCCGGGGATGTACGCCTCGCTGACCGAAGGGTTGTTCGCGACCATCGCGGAGCTGGCGGCGCGCGAGCACGGCCCGCGGCTCGGGCGCACGGTCTGGCTGGTGGAGGATCGGCTGGCGTCCGGCACCCTGGCCCTGAACGGCGGTACCATTCCGTCGTTGGCGCGCCTCGGCGCCGAAGTCGCGGCCCTGGCGCGCGCCCTGCCCGAGCGCCCCGACGTGCTGGCCCTGTCGGCGGGCGCGGCGACGGCGCTGGCGGCGCCCCCCGGCACGTTCGCGCGCATCGCCGCGTGGTCGGGCGCGCTCGACCTGTGGGAGACGGCGGAGAACCTGGCGCGGCATCCGATGCCGCGGTTCCACTACGCGCAGGTGCACCGGCGCGCGTTCCGCGGCGCGCACCTCGCGCCGCCGCCGATCGCGACCGTGCCGGCCCACCTGGCCGCGGGCGCGCCGTGCGGCTTTCCGCCCGACCCCCTGCTGATCGTGCACGCCGAGGACGATCCGGTGGTCCCGGCGTCGGTCGCCCGCGGCGCGCCGCTCGAGGACGGGCAGGAAGCGGTCCTGCTGCCCGCCGGCGCGCACCTCGGCTTCGGGACGCTCGCGGGCGACGACGTCTATCTCGAGCCTTTCGCGGAGGAGGACGACTGATGGCGCCCAGGGACCTCGACATCGTGCATCCCCAGGTCGCGCGGTACCTCGCCTCGCTGATTCCGCCGCGCGACCCGGTGCTGGAGGAGATGGAAAGGCGGGCCGCGCGGGAGGGCGTCCCCATCGTGGGCCCGGTGGTGGGCCGGCTGCTCTTTCAGCTCGCGCTCATCGCCCGCGCCAAGCGCGTGATGGAGCTGGGCTCGGCCATCGGTTACTCCACCCTGTGGTGGGCGCGGGCGGTGGGGCCGTCGGGCACGGTGTGGTACAGCGACCAGAGCGAGGAGAACGCGCAGGACGCGATCGGGTACCTGGAGCGCGGCGGCGTCGCGCAGCGGGTGCACGTCCTGGTGGGCGACGCGGTGAAGTGCATGGCCGCCGTGAAGGGGAAGTTCGACATCGTCTTCTGCGACATCGACAAGCCCGGCTATCCGGCCGCGCTGCGGGCCGCGATGCCGCGCCTCAAGCGCGGGGGCCTGCTGGTGGTGGACAACACCCTGTGGAAGGGCCGGGTCACGAGGCGCTGGGGCGGCGACGCCGCGACCAAGGCGGTCAAGCGGCTGAACGAGCTGGTGTACGGGGACGACGACCGGGCGTTCTCGGTCATGCTGCCGCTCAGGGACGGCGTGACGGTGGTGGTCAAGCGCTAGGCGGCGACGGATGGCGTATCGCGTGCTCTGTCTCGACGGCGGCGGGATCCGCGGCGTCTTCACGACCACGATCCTGGAGCGCCTCGAAGCCGCCGCGCCGGGCTTCCTGGCGAAGGTGGACCTGTTCGCCGGCACCTCGACGGGTGGCATCATCGCCCTCGGCCTCGCCGCCGGCCTGAGCCCGCACGACCTGACGCGGCTCTACCTCGAGCGCGGCGCCGAGATCTTCGCGTCGCGTTACGGAGGGCTCGAGCGCATCACCAAGGTGGTCTGGGCGGAGTACGACCATGCGAACCTCGAGCGCATCCTCGGGGCGACGTTCGCGGGACGCGGCGTCGTCACGCTCGGCGACCTCGTCCGCCGGGTGCTGGTGCCCACGTTCGATCTCGACAGCGGCGACGATCCCGCCCGGTCCCCCGGTGCGCCGCGCACCTGGAAGCCCAAGTTCTTCCACAACTACCCCGGCCCCGGCAGCGATGCGAACGCGCGCATCGTGGACGTGGCGATGCGGACCTCCGCGGGCCCGACCTACTTCCCGACCTACCAGGGCTTCGTGGACGGCGGGGTGGTCGCCAACAACCCCTCGATGGCCGCCCTGGCGCAGGCCGTCCACCCGGACATGGGGCGGCAGCGGCTCGAGGACGTGTGCCTGCTCTCGGTGGGCACCGGGCAGCGGCTCCGCTTCATCGCCGGCCAGCAACACGACTGGGGCATCATCCCCTGGGCGGGGCACCTGGTGGACCTGCTCATCGAGGGCTCGATGGACGCCACGCGCTACCAGTGCCGGCAGCTCCTGAAGGAGCGGTTCTGCCGCGTGGACGCCGTGCTCGACCGGCCGACGGACCTCGACGACGTGGCGGACGCCGGAGCGCTCGTCGAGCTGGCGCGCGCGCTGCCGCTGGAGGAGAGTGTGGCCTGGGTGAGGGACCGCTTCGCCTAAGCGGGGAGGCGCAGCTACGAGCCCGGGGAGAGCCGCGCGACCCCGCGCTGCGCTTCAGCAAGGAGCGGGCGCAGGCCCGGATCGCAGTCGTGCCACAGCGCCACGACCCGGCGGTAGAAGGCCAGGGCCTCGTGCGCGCGGCCGAGCCGCTCCGTGATCTCGCCTTGCCGGAGCAACGCCGGCGCCAGGTAGCTGATGTCGTAGCCCGTCTGGTTGGGGAACGAGGCGTACCAGCGCAGCGCCTCCTCTTCCCGTCCAGCGGCGCGCAGCAGCTCGCCGTACAAGAAGCGCTCGTGCGCTCCCGCGTAGAGCGAGGTGTTCATCACGGGCGCGTGAATCGTGAAGTGGATCTGCTCGGCTTGAGTGAGCGCCGCCCGCGGCGCACCGGCCGCCCGCGCGATTTCGGCCCGGACCGTGTGCGCGTAATCGCCCGCCAGGCCACTGTCGCCCGCGACGTCGTCGAGCCGGTCGAGGGTCTCGGCGAACCCACGCGCAGCCAACGTGTCGCGAAGCCGGACGCTGACGAGGCCGAGCAGGTAGACGCGCAGCTGCGGGAACCAGAGGGCGTTCTGGACCGTGAACTGCGTCGAGGCGCCGGGCGCCAACGGCCGCGGGTGCCAGCGGAGCAGGTCGTCGCGCAAGGCCATCAGCTCCCCGGGCGTGGCCGGCGTGAGCGGCTCGGTCGCGAGCATCGCCCGGACCTCCAGCGCCCAGTCGGGGTCCGATGCGGCCAGCGCCGCGATCCGACGCTGACACTCCTCCCACTGCCCTCCAGCCAACGCCAGCTCCGCGTCCAGCGTGCGACCGCGCTCGGCGTAGAACGCGGTGCGCGCCGGGGCCGTGAGGAACGGCACCAGCCGGGCGGCGCCGTCGAGGTCCTGCACGTACGCGGCCACGTCCCGCGCGATGAGGTCCAGCGTCACGTCGCCGGCGCGGGAGAGGTCCGCGGCGAGCCGTTCCTGCTCGGGCCGGTCGTCGAGGCCGAAGGCGCGCAGCAGGCGCACCTCGAGGGCGCGATCGGCGTCCGGGTAGCGGGTGAGGTAGAAGCGCGCGAGCGAGTCCAGCTCCGCCCGCCGGCCTTCCGCCGCGGCAATCCGGATGAGGTGCACCAGCGCGTTGGGGTTCCCCGGGTCCAGCTCCAGCACCCTGGTGAACGACTCCCGTGATTCGGTGAACGACCGCCCCTGCGCCACGATGTAGTGGAACTGCGTCTCTCCGAGGAACGACCATGCATCGACGTCGTCGGGGTAGTTGCTGACCGCGACGTGGTAGACGCGCTCGACGCCGTTGTCCCGGTTCAGGTACTGCCAGTAATCGCCGACCAGCATCCGCTCGCGTGGCGCCAGGGCCGCCACGTGCGCGAGGGCGTGTGCGGCGGCCTCGCGGCCGGGGCCCCCGGTCCAGTCGAGCGCGAGGCCGAGCCGGTACCATGCCAGGGCGAAGGCCGTGTCAAGCGTCGTCGCACGCTCGAACCCGTCCACCGCCGCCTGATAACGCCCTGCCCGGTACGCGCGCTCGGCGTTCACATACGCCCGCAACGCTTCGAGCGAATGCGTGGTGAGGGCGGCGACCCGGGTGAGCCGCGTGTCCGGTCCTTCGGGCCGGTTGGCCAGCAGCTGGCCCGCGAGCGCGTCCACCAGCGGGAAGAGCTGCGTCGCGTCGCCGTCTTCCGTCGCGTGTGCCAGCGGTGCGTCGCGCGCGCCGTCGTACAGCGTCGCGCCGAGGTGCACGTGTCCGCGTGAAGCCACGACCTCGCCGAGGATGAAGAGGCGGGCGCCGAGCCGCCGGCTGAGCCTTCCGCCCAACGCCGGCACGAGCCGCGCGGCGCCCGGCCCGTGCGCGACGGCGGCCTGGATCGCGTGCGGATCCACGGTCCGCAGACCGCCGGCACCGTCGAGCCTCGCGTCGAGCAGGTCCACCATGCCCTCGCTCAGGTACGCGAGCGCGGGGTCGCCGCTGACGGCGAACGGGAAGGTGGCCACGGCGTTGTCGTCGACGGGGGTCGCGCTCCCGGCCTGGCCGCGCCACACGCTGACGACCGCGAACGCGGCCAGCAGCGCCACTCCGACGAGGGCCCCAAGCCGCCAGGCTCGACGGCGCGGCGGCCCTGCCGGCCGCGCTCCGGTGGGGGCGCGAACCGGCTCGGCCGCGGTCGTACTCACCGGTGCGGGCGGCCGGGTGCCGGGCGTGGGGCTCCCGGTCGCCACGGCGTCCGCGGCCAGCTCACGCCGGCGCCGCATCGCCTCGACGAGCTGGCGCGTCTCGGGCCCCGGGGTGGTGTCCAGGTCACCGGCGAGGCGCTGCTCGTACTCCCGGTAGGCCAGAAGCGCGCCGGCCACGTCCCCCGATCGCTCCAGAAGCGCGAGCAGGGCACGCACGTCCCCCTCATCCTCCGGTTGCATCGCGAGGGCGCGCCGCGCCGCGCGCGCCGCGGCTTCGCCTTTGCCGCATGCGGCCATCCGGTCCGCGAGCGTGCGCACCGCGGCGAAGGCGCGGCCGCGCAGGCGCCGCCGCTGCTCATCGAGCCAGTGCTCGAGCTCGGGTGATCCGGTGACGAACAGATTGGGGCAGAACTCGCCGCGGTACAGGTCGAGCGCCAGCTCGACGCCTCCACGCTCGAGGGCCGCCACGAACTCGGTGGCGTCGCACCAGAGCCGGGCGCCGTCCACGCCGATCCCGTGCAGCCCCTCGCTCTCGATCACGCCCGCGCCCAGCGAGCGGCGCAGATGGTGGAGCGCCTGCGACAGCGCGTTGCGGGCGCGCGCGTCGTCCGACTCCGGCCAGAGCATCGCCAGCAGCCGGTCGCGCGACACCGGACCGCGCGCCCCCTCGACCACCAGATACGCGAGCAGCGCCACCCGCTTGGGCTGCGCCAGCACGTCCCGCACCGGATGACCGTGTCGGTCCCGCAGGTCCAACGCGCCGAGCGTGGTTAGCCTAAGCATCAATCTCCCAAGGCATTGCAGGTCTTATTCGACAGATAAGGTCGGAATAGAGAGCCAGCTAAGGGCCGCCCGCTACTGTGCACAGAGTTACCGCGTGAGAACAGTCCCGACAAGGCTGAACCACTCGAGGGGAGCGGAGCGCGGGTGCGATTGCCTCGATCGTCTGTGGGCATGGGGGAGGGAGGTGCGCAGCCCGAGGACGCGGCGCTTCGCGGTGGCTCTGCCGGCCACCCCTTGTTCGGCGGCTGGTCGGCGACGCGCTGGCAGTACCGGAGCGCGGCGGATCCGGGGCGGGTGGTGGACGTCGTGACCGACCGGGCGGGATCCGTCACGCTGAGCCTCACGGCCACCGCGTTCATCCTGGCCGCCGACGTCCCCGGGCGCGGGAAGCACAGCATCTCGGGCGCGTGCGAGGTGCGCGGCGACGAGCTGCTGCTCGCGCCCGACGGCGGTGACGGGGCGGAGCGGGTGCGGTTCCGCCAGGTCGGCGACACGCTGTCCCTGCGCTCCGAGGCGTCGGGCTGGGACTTCGACGGGAATGGAAAGGACCAGGACGCGGCGTTCGTCGCGGTGCTGGTGCGGCTCTGAGCGGGAGAGTTCGCAAGGCGTGTGACGGCGCAACCGATCGAAATTGGACAGTGAGCAGGTCGTATTCCCCTTCACCTCATGAGGAGGTTGCAATGAAGCGCAGCGTTTTCCGAGTGGCGGCCGTGGCTGCCGTGGCAGCCGCCATGGCTTGCCACAAGGACAGCACCGGTCCCGGCGGCGGCAACAACGATCTCGGCAGCTACTACGGCGTGTTCGGCGCGTCGAACGGCAGCGTCAGCGTCGGAGGGACGGTCGTCATCGTGATCTCGAGCTCGTCGGCGACCGGGACGCTGACACCCTCGGGCTCGGCGGGCATCGGCCTGGCCGGGACCTACAACAGTGGCAGCGGCGCCGTGAGCGTCACGGGCGGCGGCCACACTCTCACCGGGACCGTCTCGAGCGGGAAGCTCGACGGCAACTACACCGGGCCGGGTGGGCAGGGCACCTTCGGCACCGAGAAGGGCGCGACCAGCACCGACGTGGAGTTGTTCTGCGGCAGCTACATGGGCGCCAGCACAGGCGTCTGGAACCTGGCGAAGGCGGGCAATGCGCTCACCGGCGCATATGCGGACGACGGCGGCGGCTCCGCCAAGCTGACCGGCAGCTTGAGCGGCACCAACATCAGCATCACGTTCTCCGGCGGTACGGCGTCCGGCACGCTGACGAGCGCCACAGCTATGAACGGCTTCTGGACGGCCGGAGCAAACTCCGGAACCTGGACAGGCATGTCTCCCTGTCCGTGACGCCGCCGACCGTGGCGGGCGGTGAATGGTCGGGTGGAGGGGATACCGGATGCGGGAGCGGCAGCGCCGGCCGTCTGCAACCGAAGTATCCGGCTGCCAACTTCTCTGGACTGAAGGTGTATCCGGTTCTGTCCTTCGGCCTGGCCTATCGGTTCTGAGGCGCCGGAACGCTAGGCCGTAGCTCGGCGGGGGGCGGGGAGATCCTGCCCCCCGTTTGGCGTTTCGCCCTCGCAGTCCCCCCTTGAAACTTTCTACTACATCTGTAGTATTGTCTCTCATGACACCAGCGCTGGAGTTGAGCGAGCTGCAGCTCGCCGTGATGCACGTGCTGTGGCATCGGGGGAAGGCGACTGTGGCCGAGGTGCAGGAGGCGCTCGAGGTGGAGCGCGGGCTGGCCCTGACCACGGTGGCGACGGTGCTGACCCGGCTGGAGAAGGCGGGTCTCGTCGCCCACCGGGCCTCGGGCCGACACTATCTGTACCGACCGCTCGTATCAGAGGAGGCGGTCCGGCGTTCCATGGTCTCGGCGCTGGCGGAGCGCCTGTTCGAGGGTGACGTGGCGGCGCTGGTGAGCCACCTGGTGAACGCGCGCGACATCGAGCCCGGCGACCTGGCGCGGGTGAAGCGGCTGATCGAGGAGAAGGAACGGAAGGGGGGCCGGTAGATGACGCTCGCGCTCGTGGCGGTCGCGTTTCTGCTGACGTACCTGGTGCACAGCACGCTCCTCCTTGGCGGCGCGTGGGTCCTGACGGCGACCGGCGCGGTGAAGGCGCCGCACGCCAGGGACACTCTATGGAAGGTGTGCCTGGTGGGCGGGCTGCTCACGGCGACGGTCCAGACGACCTGGCCCGGCCAGCCGTTCGGCCGCCGCTTCTGGCTGCCGGGCGCGGCTCAGGCGGCGCAGGTCGTGGCGGCGGCGACGCCCGCGCCCACCTCGCTGCCCGCTCCGGTGCCGGCACGGCCGTCGGTGCCATCCGTCGCCCGCCGCGCGCAGGCGCCGGCGGGCTCCGCACCGGCCACGGTCGCGTCCCGCGCCCCGATCTCGGCGTCTAGAGCTCCTACACCCTACACCCCACACCCTACACCCCGTCGGTCAGGTTCCCCGATCTGGATCCCATTTCTCCTCGGCCTTTGGATCCTCGCCGCGCTCGCGCTGCTTGCGCGCCTCTACTTCCGCCGCCGGCGGTTCTGCCGCCGGCTCGAGGCGCGGCGCGAGCTGGGCGAAGGTCCGCTTCTCGGGATGCTGGAGTCGCTGCGCGCGGGCGCGGGCGTCCGGCGCCGGATCAGGCTCTGCGTCTCACCAGAGTTGTCGGGTCCGGTGGCGATGGGCTCGTCGGAGATCTGCCTGCCCGAGCGGGTGCTGACGTCGCTGTCGCCGTCCGAGCAGCGCGCGGTGCTGGCGCACGAGCTGGGGCACCTGGTGCGCCGCGACCCGGAGTGGCTCGCGATCGCCGTGGTGCTCGAGAGCGTCTTCTGCTTCCAGCCGTTGAACCGGCTGGCGCGGCGCCGCGGCCAGGAGGCCGCCGAGCTGATTTGCGACGACTGGGCCGTGCACCAGACCGGCGGGAGCCTCACCCTTGCCAAGTGTCTCGCCGAGGTGGCGACCTGGGTGCAGCGAGGCTACCGGCCCGTGCCCGTCTCGGGGATGGCGGAGAATCGCTCGCAGCTGGTGCAGCGGGTGCAGCGGCTGCTCGATGGCGCGGAGCCGCGGGCGGTGCGCGGCTTCCGGCTCGCCGTGCCGGTCGCGGCGCTCGCGCTCTCGGCGGTTGCGTTTGCGGCGCCGGGCGTCGTCCCGCCGCGCGCCGACGCGCCGGCCAGGGTCCCGGTGGCGCAGGCGGCGCAGGCGCCCGCGCCGGTGGTGGCGGTGCGGTCGGCCGCCCGCCAGGGTGAGCCGCACACCTGGGCGACCGTGCGCGACGGCCGCATGATCACCTTCCGGTCCGGCTTCGCTCCGCGCATCAGCGGCCAGGGGCGCATCGGCATGCGGGAGAGAGGCCGCGCCATCGCGCTGGTGGGCGATCAGCGGTTCGAGGTCAACGGTCGCGTCGCCGAGGAGGGCGACGACGTCGCGGTGCGCGACACCGACACGCTGCGCATCACCGACGGCGATGGGCGCGTCGAGTGGACGCTGGAGCCGGTGCGCCTGTCGCCCGCGCAGGCCGAGGCGTGGGACCGGGCCGAGCCTTCGCTCGAGTCCGATTCGGATCTCGCGGTCGCCGAGCTGGACGACAGCGTTTCCCTCCTCGCCGCGGACCTCGCGCCCGAGCTGGCGCGGATCGGCCCGCGGGTGGCGGCGCAGCTGCAGGTGGACATCGACCGGATACGGCCGGAGATCGCGCGACTCCAGGACCGGAGCGTGCGGGAGGGGCTGAGGATCGCGGCCGCGGTCGCGCCTCGGCTGGCGGCGATGAGCGCGAAGATCTCCGCGCAGGTGGCCGAGGAGATCGGCCCCGCGATCGCGAGGGCCTTCGGCGACAGCTGCGCCTGCGACTCGCTGCCGAGCCGCCGAGCGGCCCGGCCGAAGCACCGGTAGCGCCGCGGTGCGCCTCGCCGCGGCGGGCGTCGCCGCCCTCGCCTGCGTCGCCGCCGCGGTGCCGTGCCGGGCGCAGGCCCCGGCCGCGGATCGCCTTCAGCTGCACTTCGACACCAGCGAGGCCGTGGCGGTCCTGGCGATCCTCGCCAGGGAGCAGGCGCGGCAGCCGGTGGACTCGGCCGACTGGGCGCGCCTGTTCGCCACCGAGCCCTACCGGCGGCTCAAGGCGCGCGAAGCCTTCATGCACCGCGCCTTCACCGACTCCGCCTTCGAGGCGTTCGTGCTCTCGGACTCGCTGCGCGCTCGCGCGTCCGACCTAAGGCGGACCCTGAGCGACTGGGAGCGCGCCGACGTCACGGCCGCGGCGGCCAAGGCGTTCGCCTATCTGCCACCCGAGGCGCGCATCCGCGCGGCGGTATTTCCCGTCGTCAAGCCGCTCACCAACAGCTTCGTGTTCGACCTGCAGACCGACGCGGCGATCTTCCTGTACCTCGACCCGTCGCAGACGCGCGAGCAGTTCGAGAACGTCGTCGCCCACGAGCTGCACCACGTGGGCTACGCGAGCGTCTCCGAGCGGTTCGACTCGTCGGTGGCCGGGCTGTCGCCCGACGCGCGCGCGGCGGCGGAATGGGTCGGCGCGTTCGGCGAGGGATTCGCCATGCTCGCCGCTGCCGGCGGGCCGGACGTGAATCCCCACTGGGAGAGCGCGCCGGCCGACCGCGAGCGCTGGGACCGCGACGTCGGCAACTTCGACGCCGACCTGGGACGCGTGCAGGCGTTTCTGCTCGCCGTCGCCGAGGGCCGGCTTGCGACGGAGGCGGAGCGCGACAGTGTCGGCTCGACCTTCTTCGGCGTCCAGGGCCCGTGGTACACGGTCGGCTGGAAGATGGCGGTCCTGATCGAGAAGCAGTTCGGCCGCCCGCGGCTCGTCGCCTGCATGTTCGATCCCCGCGCGCTGCTCGCCACGTACGACACGGCGGCGCAGGCGCAAGCCGCCGCTGGCGGCCCCCGTCTCGCGCTCTGGTCTCCGCAGCTCCTCGCCGACCTCGGCGCCGCTCCGGGGCGGTAGGGCGGAAGGTCTTTCGACCGATATGATGAGTGGAGGGGCCAACTCCCCCCCCGGAATATCCGTCGGCCAATCACGAGTGGCGCTGTCCGCGGGCAAGTGACGCCCGAGTGACGGTGACACTCGAGATTATCGCCGGGACCACGTCCGGTCCCGGAGGACCTAATGAACACCCGCCATGCGCCACGCCCATCGGGCGTCCTACGCCTCGGACTCCTTGCCTCCGTCATCGGCTTGACCTGTCTCGACGGGAGCGCGGTTCGCGCGCAGGACAGTCTCGCCGCGCCGCTGCGTCGAGCGCAGTCGCTCATCGCGGCCAACAGGATCGAGGATGCCATTCAGGTCGCCGACGGTTACACGCGCGAGCATCCGCGTGACGAGCAGGGCTTTCTCGTGCTCGGCGACGCGTGGTTCAAGCACATGCCCATCGGCCGCCTCCAGGCGGCGCAGGCGTATCAGCAGGCCGAGCGACTGGCCCCGCGGGACCCCGCGCCGCCGTTCGAGTACGCGCAGGTCGGCCTGTGGCTGGGCGCGGACGACGGAGAGGGAATGGCGAGGCAAGGCCTGGAGCGCGTGCTCGCGCTGGACCCGCTGTACCCCGACGCCTGGGACGACTGGCTTACGCTCTTCCGCAACACCAGCTCGCGCAGCCGGATGCGGCAGCGGCTGGCGCCCTTCGCTGGCGATCCCGTGGTGCGGGCGCGGCTGGCCCTGCTGGCGATCGAGGACGAGCGGTACCGGGAGGCGAACCGGCTGCTCGACTCGGCGCTCACCGCCGACTCCACGCGCGCCGCCTGGCTGGCCCTGCGGGCGCAAAGCGCGTTCGAGGACGGGGACACGGCGACGGGCTGGGCGATGTACCGGCGGGCTCTGTCGCACGCCGACCAGGACACGACCGACGCGCTGTGGCACCAGGTGATCGGCATCGCCCGGCCGTGGGAGATCCGCGCCTGGGGCCTTGTGCGAGCCGAGCAGAAGGGCGCGTGGCTCTCGGCTTTCTGGGCGCGCCGCAACCCGGACTTGTTCGCCGGCGTCAACCACCGGGTGGCGGAGCATTTCGCGCGGCTGCGTTTCGCGCGGAAGCACTATCCGCTGCTGCACCCACTGATCTCGTATCACCGCAGCAGCGTCGCGCGGGCGATGAACCTCGAGCCGTCGCGCGGCGAGCGCGAGTGGAACCTGCGCTGCGAGATCTACCAGAGCATGGAGCCGCCGCGGTTCCATTTCCTGGCGCAGGCGCTGCCGTACTCCGGCGGCGGACAGGCCCCCTCCCTCGGGGACATCATGCACCAGGCGGAGCTGGCGGCGATGATCGGGATGCCGAGCCCGGGGGTCGCGAGCGCGGCGGACCTCGCACGAGTCAACCTGAGCCCCTGGGCTCTGTTCACCGACCAGGAACTGGCGGCGGCTCCCTGGGCGATCCAGAAGATCATTCCCGCGGGAGTACGGAACTCGCTGTTCGTGCCTCTGAACCTCGATCTCCGAAGCATGGACAGCCTGGCGGCGCGGGTGGGCTACAACCTGGCCACGGGCCTCGACGACCGCGGCATCGCGTACCTGCGCCTCGGGCCACCGGATGACGAATTCGCGGGCGGGAAGAACGCCAACGATCCCCAGTGCGCCTCGCGCGCCGTGGAGCGCTGGGAGTACAAGGACTACGGCGAGATCCGCTTCGCCCGGCCGAGCGCCTTCTCGTACGAGACCAACGTGCCCGACATGGTCTTCCGTGCCATGAACGAGCGCCAGTTCGAGGGCGCCGAGTCCGGCCTCACGACCGACGCGACCTCGGAGCCGGCGCCGCTTGCCTTCGGGGTCTGGACCGCGCAGTTCGCGGATGCCGGCGATTCGGCGCTGACCGACCTGGTCGTGGTGTCCACGCGGGGCGTGCTGGCCGCGTCGCTCACGGGCGCGCTCAGCGCCGGCCCGGTGCGCGAGGACTCCTCGGGCGTGGTGACACTGAGCGGAAGCGCCGGCAGGTACCTCCTTCTCGCTCAGGCGAAGGTGGACCAGGATCTCGGCCGCCACACGCTTCAGGTCGCGCTCCGGCGGTTCGGGCCGGGCGCGGCCGTGAGCGGCCTGCTGCTGGCGCCGGCGTGGGCCGACCGCAATCCGGATCGTGCGGGGATGCTGCGCCACGTCAGCCGGACGCTGGTCTTCTCGCAGGCCGCGACGGTGCGGAGCTACGCCGAGGTCTATGGCCTGCGCGCCGACTCGGGCCTGGTCCGCTACCAGGTCAGCTACGCGCTGCTCAAGACCGACGCGCCCGACCGCGACATCCAACTGGCCGAATGGCCGCAGGCGACCAGGTTCGAGTTCAGGCGCGAGCGCCGCGCCGCGGCCTCCGGACCGGAGGTCGAGACGCTCGACCTGATCCCGTCCCAGGTTCCGCCCGGCAGGTACCTGTTGCGGGTGCAGATCACCGACCTGGTGGCCGGCGCCTCCGCAGGCCGCGGCTCGACCAGCTTCGCGGTGCAGTGAGCGCGTTGCGGCCCCCACGGCGATACCATCGTCGTGATGCCGTGAGGCAGGCCGAGGTGCTGGTCAATCCGCCCAATCCCGACCTCCGGCACGGTGTTTGCGGGGCCTTTCGCCAGCGGGCGAACCACGTTCCTTATTAGTCATTCGCAGGCGTGGCGTCGGCACGGGAGGCGGGGCATGGCGCGTGTCCTGGTGATGGACGACGAGGAAGACCTGCGCAAGGTGCTGGTGCGCGCGCTCGAGGGCGCGGGCCACGAGGCGTACCAGGCGGGAAACGGTGCCGACGGGTTGCGTCAGCTCAAGGCGCACCCGGTGGATCTCGTCGTCACCGATCTCGTGATGCCGGAAATGGACGGCCTCGAGTTCATGCGCGAGCTGGGCCGGCTCCGGCCCGGCATGCGCGTCATCGCCATCTCGGGCGGGGGCATCTGGGACAAGGCGAGCCTGCTGGCCGTGGCCGGAATGCTCGGCGCCGTAAAGACGCTGAGCAAGCCGTTTGATCTCGATGACTTTCTCGCTCTCGTGGACGAGGTTCTCGTCTCGACCTGACCGCGCGTCGACGTCGCCGTCGCGTCGCCGGCGCCCGCACCACAGTGCCCAACCTGTCAGCACGATTACAGACCGCGCGTCTTGGGATTTCTCCGCTCTGGCGCTGCGCGAGCGGCAACTTACCTTGCGCGATGGGGTACGGTTGCTCGGAGGGACTCACGATGATCACGGTGCATGTCGGCCGGAGTGTGATGGCGGGTGCGGTGGTGGCGGCGCTCGTGGTCGCCGCGCCCTCCGCATACGCGCAGGCGACTGGTGCCGGCTTCCTGTTCAGGCAGCCGGGCGGGAGCCTCAGGATGTGGGTCGGCTACGACCGCCCGATCGCCGACAGCCCCATCTACCAGTTCGTCACCGACACCTTCACGCTTTCGAAGAGCAGCTTCGGCGCCTTCGACATCGGCGGCGACCTCGCCATCCGGGCGACGCCGCGGCTGGACGTGGTCTTCGGCCTGGCGTACGCGGGCTCCAAGGCGGGCTCCGAGTACCGCCACTGGCTGGACAACAACAACCAGCCCATCGTGCAGACGACCACGCTCGAGCGGGTGCCGCTCACGATGAGCCTGAAGTGGTACCTCGCGCCGCAGGGCGAAGCGATCGGCCGGTTCGCGTGGGTGCCGCGGAGCTGGACGCCGTTCGTCGGCGCCGGCGGCGGGGCGATGTGGTACCGCTTCCAGCAGTACGGCGACTTCATCGACTTCACCGACAGCGCGGTGGTGAACGACGCGTTTGACTCGCACGCCTGGACGTGGACGGCGCACGCCTTCGCGGGCGTGGACGTCGCCGTCGGCTCGCGCTGGATCTTCACGGGGCAGGCGCGGTACACGTGGGCCGCGTCGCACCTCGGGAGCGACTTCGTCGGACCCAACCAGATCGATCTGTCCGGATTCTCCGTGACGGCCGGCCTCGGGGTCAGGTTCTAGGGGGCGATATGAACGCGTTGCCGAGTTCCAGGGTTGCGGCCTTGCAGGCGGGCGCGCTGCTCGCCGCGCTGCTCGTGGCCGCCGCGACGCCGGTGCGGGCGCAGGACGTGCAGACCGATCCGCGCTGGCAGGCGTGGCTCGGCTGCTGGCAGCCGGTCTCGGGTCCGGCCCGGGCCGCGGGCGACACGGCGCAGGCGCCGCTGGTGTGCGTCGTCCCCGCGCCGGGCAGCGTGGGGGTGGACGTGGTCGCGGTATCGGGCGGGCAGATCGTCACCCGCGACCTGGTGGAGGCCACCGGCGAGCACCGCAGCGTCACGCGCGACGGGTGCCCCGGATGGGAGAGCGCGCAGTTCTCCTCCGAGGGGAGCCGCGTGTACCTCTCGGCCGAGTACACGTGTCCTGGCAACTTGAAGCGCACGACCAGCGAGCTGATGGCGATCACGGACGCGGGCCAGTGGCTCGACGTGCGCGGCGCGACGGTGCGCGGCCTGCCGGCGGGTGTGCGGGTGCTGCGTTACGACGAGGCCAGGGCCGGCGCCACCGTGCCGAGCGACCTGGCGTACGCGGTGCAGGGGCGGGGCGGCATGGCGGTGAGCACGGCGCGCGAGGCCGCGGGCGAGCCGCTGGTCCCGGCCGACGTGGTCGAGGCCGTGCACCAGCTCGACCCGGCGGTGGTGGAGGCCTGGCTGGTCGAGGAGGGCCAGGGCTTCGACGTGAGCGGCGCGGAGCTGGTCGAGCTGCAGAAGGAGGGCGTGCCTGGGCGGGTGACCGACGTCATGGTGGCGCTCTCCTATCCGAACGTCTTCGCGCTCGACGTGTCGAACCGCCAGATCGCGCGCCGGGCGCCGACGCCCGTGGGCGTGGAGGACTACGGCCACCCGCCCGTGTACGGATACGGCGGCTACGGGTCGCCGTTCGGCTGCTACTCGCCGTTCTCGTGGGACTGCTACGCGCCGTACGGGTGGGGCTACTACTCGCCGTATGCGTACTCGCCTTACGGCTACTATTCGCCGTACGGCGGCTGGGCGGGCTACGGTTTCTACCCGTCGGGCGGCGTGATCGTGGTTCAGGGCGGCGGCGGCCAGGTGGCGCGGCACGGCCGCATGGTGATCGGCCGCGGCTATACGGCGGGCACGGCGACGGGCACCTCCGGACGTCCGGCGACCCGCGAGGGCCGGTGGCAACGGTCGGGCGGCGGCGAAGCCGCGCCGTCCTCCAGCGCCGGCGAGCGCGGGAGCTCGGGCTCGTCGGGTTCGTCGGGCGCATCGGGCTCGTCGGGCTCGAGCTCGACCGGACGCACGGCGCATCCGAAGCCGTAAGCGATGTAGAATTCGAGGGTGTCGCTCGAGCGGCTCCTCGACCTGATCTGGATTCTCCTTCCCTGGGCGGTGGGCGCGGCGGTCGCGGCCACCGCCTATCGTCTGGTGCCGCGTCTGGCACCGGCGCTGCGGCTCGCGGGCCGGCCCCGGGTGCGCCTGCTCCCCGAGCCGGTACCCGCCGAGTGGCGCGCGATCGTCGCGCGGAACGTCCCCCTCGTCGAGCGGCTTCGGGAGCCGGACCGGGAGCGCCTGCTCCGGCTGGCGCAGGTCTTTCTCCACGAGCGGCCCATGGAGGGGATCGGCCTCGAGCTGACCGACGAGATCCGCGTCACCATCGCCGCGCTGGCGTGCCTGCCGCTCCTCGACCTCGAGTACCCGCGCTACCCCACGCTCCGCCGCGTGCTCGTCTATCCCGGCGTCTTCCGGCCGCGCCGCCTCGATACGCCGCGCTTCGGCGAGATCTACCGCGAGCCGGAGGCCACCCTCGGCGAGGCGTGGACCAGCGGCATCGTGATCCTGTCGTGGGAGAGCGTGCTCGGCGGGTCGCTCGATCCGGACGACGGGCAGAACGTGGTGCTGCACGAGTTCGCCCACGTCCTCGACGGCGAGAACGGGGACATGGACGGCGTACCCGTCCTGGAGCGCGCGTCGCAGTATCGCACGTGGCGCCGGGTGGTGGCCGAGGCGTACGCGCGTCAGGTCGGCGAGTTCCAGGCGGGGAACGAGACGCCGATCCACCCGTACGGCGCGACCAGCCCTGCCGAGTTCTTCGCCGTGGCGACGGAGACGTTCTTCGAGCGCCCGCTCGTGCTGCGGGAGCGGCTGCCCGAGATGTACGAGCAGCTGCGCCGGTTTTACCGCCGGGAGCCGGGGTGACGCCCGTTCACGCGCGGGGAGGTCGCGTTCACGCCCCGTTCACGCTTAGTTTGTAGCCTGGATCACGTTCCCGGCGCGGCAGGCCCGTGTGGCCGGCCCGCGGCCGGGGCCGTGAGGACCAGGCACCTTGAGCGCGGGACCCGTGATGGACCCTGGAAGCTGGGCGCCGCCGGCGGGCTCACATCGTGACCTGCGTCCTCTGGTGCAGGCCGCCCTGGGCGACCGCTACACCGTGGAGCGGGAGATCGCGGTGGGCGGCGCGTCGCGGATCTTCCTGGCGCGGGACCGCGCGGGGACCGCGGTGGCGCTCAAGGTCCTGCGCCCGGAGCTGGTGGTCAGCCTGACCGCCGAGCGATTCCTGAACGAGATCAGCCTCCTCACGCATCTCGACCACCCGCGCATCTGCCGCCTCCTCGACTACGGGGAGCGGGAGTGGCTGGTGTACTACGTGATGACGTACATCGAGGGCCCGACCCTGCGGGAAACGCTGGATCGCGCTCGCCGCGTCTCGGTGGAGGACACGCTGCGCGGGACGTGCGAGGTGCTCGACGCCCTGGAGTACGCCCACGGCCTGGGCGTGGTGCACCGCGACGTGAAGCCCGAGAACATCAAGATCTCGCCGAGCGGCGCGATCCTGATGGACTTCGGGATCGCGAAGGCCGTGACGGCCTCGGCGCTGAGCCGGTCGCGGCTGACCCGCTCCGGCTTCACGCTGGGCACCTCGCTGTACATGAGCCCGGAGCAGGTGGCGGGAGAGAAGAACATCGACCCGCGCAGCGACCTCTATTCGCTCGGGTGCGTGATCTACGAGTGCCTCACCGGCTCGCCGCCGTTCGAGCACACCGACGACCGGGTGGTGTTCGGGATGCATCTGCGCGCCGCGGTCCCCGACGTGCGCAAGCTGCGCCCCCACGTGCCGCCCAAGCTCGCGAACCTGATCAAGAAGGCGCTCGCCAAGAACCCGTCGGACCGGTGGCAGACGGCCGCGGAGATGCGGGCCGCGCTGGCGGAGTGCAAGGATCTCGCGTAGCGGCTGGCCTCCCCGAGGCCGTGCTCGGCGGCAGGTGGACTCCTCGATTCGCTTTCCGCTACTCCAGGCCGCAGACGCTCGCGCGGTAGACCGCGTTCGCCTCCCACAGCTCGAAGCTGTAGAGGATGAAGGGGAAGGGACCCATGGTTCCCTTGACGTCCCCCGGCACGCGTGCCAGCGCCAGGCTCTGCTCGGGCGTCAGCAGGACGGTGACGACGAGCGGGGTTCCCGAGGTCTTGATGTCCATCGGGTAGTCCACCTGCGGCGCGTCGAAGTCCATGCGCGCGGAATCGCCGAGCTGGAGCTGGAGGTGCGCCTGTTCCGGCGACCGGTAGATGGAATCCACGAAGCTGAGGTGCAGCGTGATCCGCGCGGAATCGGCCGGGCGCATCTGGCCGGGGAGCTCGACCTCGGATTCCGTCGCGACGAGACGGCTGGCGCCGGGCTCCCACGAGTAGTTGCGGAAGCGCGACTTGATGGTGGTCGAGTCGTGTTGGGACGAATAGCTCACGCGGACCAGTGATCCGTGCGAGCGCCACAGCCGACCGAAGAGCGTGTCGGCGCGGGAACAGCGGCGGACGTGCCCCTCCCGCCACGGACCTCCGGCCTGGGCGCGGGCACTCGGGAAGGTGATGACCTGTACCGCCAGGAGCGGGGCGGCGATCGCGGTGAGCAGGAACGGCGCGCGCATGGCAGTCCTCCACCGAAGCTGGGGCGTTGGAATTCCGCCCCAGCCTAGGTGGCGCGCGTGAATGTGCCGTGAATGCCCCGAGTCCGGGTGTGAATCGCGGGTGCGACCAGGCGCCGCCGCCGCCGGCTCAGGGCGCGGCGAGCGGCGTCGGCTGGTTCCGGTTGCCTCCGTCCCCGGTTCCGAGCTGCCCGTGCTCGTCGAGGCCCCAGCATTGCGGCACGCCGGCGGCCGTGATGGCGCAGGTGAATTCGCGCCCGACGGCGAGGGCGCGGTAGGTCTGGCCGCCCACCACGGGCACGGGCGTGCCGCTCAGGTCGCCCGTGTTGCCGTTGCCGAGCTGGCCGTTGTTGTTGTCGCCCCAGCAGTGCACGATGCCGTCGGCGCCGAGCGCGCAGGTGTGGGAGAACGCGACGCCGACCTCCCGCACGGCGCTGATCGCCCGCACGATCGAAGGTTTCGTGCTGCAGGGCATCGGCGGCGTGCCGCACTGCTCGGTGAGCGAATCCACGCCCAGCTGGTTGAAGCAGTTGGCGCCCCAGCAGCGGACCGCGCCGCCCGCGTCCACGCCGCAGCTGTAGTCGAACTGCCCGGCGGCCTCCACGACCCGGAACGTGGTGTCGGCCGCGACGCGCACCGGCGCGGCGCTCGGCGCCTTCGGCGCGTTGCCGACCTCGCCCTGCTCGTCGCGCCCCCAGCAGTACGCTCTGCCGTCGCGCGTGATGCCGCAGCTGTGGAAGTACCCGGCGCTGATGGTGCGGAAGACCAGGTGCCCGGCGACCAGGACCGGGACGGTGTGCCCGCCGCCCGCGCGCCCGGTGCCCAGCTTGCCGCCGTCGTTGCTCCCCCAGCAGTACGCCGCGCCGGCCGTGGTGACGGCACATGCGTGCGAGTCGCCGGCGCTGATGGCGGCGAAGGTGACGCCCTCGATGCCGACCTTGGCCGGGCGCCCCGTCGAGGTCTGCGAGCCGATGCCGAGCTGCCCGTAAGTGTTGTTGCCCCAGCAATACGGCGCGCCGGCCGTGGAGACGGCGCACGTGAAGGCGTCGCCGGCGCTGATGGTGGAGAACAGCACGCTCGTGGCGACGCGGACGGGCTTGGTGCTGCACGGGTCGCTCGCGCCGGCGCACGGGGTCGTGACGGCCGGGTTGCCCAGCTCGCCGTCGGCGTTGTCGCCCCAGCAGTAGGCGACGTGGCCGGCGGTGAGGCCGCAGGCGTGGTCCTTGCCCGCGGTGACGGATTCGAGCAGGAACGGTGCGGCCTGCGCGTGGGCCGGGGCGGCGGCCGTCACGGCGAGAAGGGCGAGCGCCGCGATCGCGGTGAAACGGCGGGTGCTGCTCGGTACGTTCGGCGTGTTCATGGCGAACCTTTCGGACACATGGAAGGCGTCCCTTGCCTCGCGACGATGGCGGCGGACGCGGGTAGGCGCACGCGCGCGCTCACGGCCGCTCTTCGTCGAGCGGGTGCCGCCAGCGCAAGCCCGGGAAGCGGGCGTAGTCGCGATCCGTCGTGACGAATTCGCAGCCGGACTCGATGGCCAGCGCCGCCAGCCAGGCGTCCGGCACCAGGTTGCCCCGGGCGGCGGCGTCCCGGCACAACCGCGTGAAGATGCTCCAGTGGCGTGCCCCCGGCGCGACGGGGACCGCGTTGGCCCGGTCGCGGAACGCGTGCGCGAACGCCAGGGCCGCCGCGATCGGCGTGGGTGGATGGAACACCCTGGGGTGCGTCACCACGCGCAGGAATCCCGCGAGGACATGGTCCGACACCGCGTAGGCTTCGTCCGACGCGACCAGCGACGCGACCCACGCGCGGTGCGCCGCGTGACCGGGCGCGTCGGCGCGGAACGCGTGGACGAGAACGTTGACGTCAGCGAGCCGCATGGGGCGCCTGCATCAGGTCGAGCAGGCTGGCGGTGTCGTCGAGGTCCACGCCGGGCTGCAGGCCCTTGCCCTTGAAGATCGGCAGGGCGCCCGGCGCCGCGGGGCGCGGGGCCGGCCGGCGGAGGGACGACTCGAGGGCCGCGAGGCCGCGCCGGAGCACGTCGGACTTGGTGGCGTCGAGCTCCGTCGCGAGGCGCTGCAGCCGCTCGCGGTCCGGGGGATCCAGGTAGACCTGGACCGGCTCGGCCTCCCGGCCGCGGCTCCGCACTTCATGAGCGCGTTTCATGATATCATGATACGGCGCCGGCAGCCGTTCGGCAAGCCGATGCTACGCCAGTCGGCCAGCGGAAATGCGATGAATCAAGTCGGATTGTTGTGGGCTCGTGCACTCGCGCTCCACTCGACTTTGGGGGCATGGTTGAGTGTCGCCCTAACGGTCGGCTAACGGTCACCTCCTAACGTTCGGCGTCAGTCCTGAGAGCAGGATGCGTCTGCTCGGAAGGCGAGGCGCGGCGTGACCGACGTCCGCACGTCCATCCAGGCTGCACTCGGGATCCGCTACGAGGTCCAGGGTGAGGTGGGCCGTGGGGGCATGGCGACCGTGTTCCGCGCGTTCGACCGCCAGCTGGGCCGCCCCGTCGCCGTCAAGGTCCTCCATCCCGAGCTGACCCACCTGCTTGGTCCCGACCGCTTCCACCGCGAGGTGGCGATCGCGGGGGCGCTGCAGCATCCCAACATCGTGCCCGTGTACGAGTCGGGCGAAGACGGCGGGCTGCTCTACTACACGATGCCGCTCGTGGAGGGCGAGACGCTGCGCGCGCGGCTGGTGCGCGAGACGCAGCTGCCGCTGGACGAGGCGTTGCGGATCGCGGGGGAGGTGGCGGAGGCGCTGCGGTGCGCGCACGCGCACGGCATCATCCACCGCGACATCAAGCCGGAGAACATCCTGCTGGCCGGGGGCCACGCGCTGGTCACGGACTTCGGCGTGGCGCGGGCGATCACGGCGGCGGGGGGCCCGCGGCTGACCTCGACCGGGATGGCGATCGGGACGCCGGCGTACATGAGTCCGGAGCAGGCGGGGGGCGCGGCGCACCTGGACGGGCGGACGGACATCTACGCGCTGGGGTGCGTGCTGTACGAGATGCTGGGGGGGGAGCCGCCGTTCACGGGGCCGTCGGCGCAGGCGGTGTTGGCGCGGCAGATCTCGGAAGCGCCGCGCTCGCTGCACGTGGTGCGGGCGACGGTATCGCCGGCGCTGCAGGGGGTCATCGAGACGGCGCTGGCGAAGGTGGCGGCGGACCGGTACGGGACGGTGGGGGAGTTCGTCGTGGCGCTGGAGCGGGCGCGGCGAGCGCCGGGGTGGGGGACGGCCCGGCGGCGGCGGGTCGCGGGCGCGGTCGCGGGGCTGGTCGTGGCGGCCGTGGGGGCGTGGCTGCTGTGGCCGCGCGCACCCTATCTCGACCCGCTCAAGATCGTCGTCTTCCCGCTCCAGGCGCGCGGCGACAGCGCGCTCCGGGGCGATGGGGTGGCGCTGGGATCGCTGTTCAACTCCGCCCTGGAGAACGCGGAACCGCTGAAGGCCGTCGACGGCTGGACGTGGCTCGCCCCGGAGCAGCGCCGCGACCCGACCCTGATAGCCGCTGGCGACCTGCGCCGGATCGCGCGCGCTCAGCACGCGCGTTACGCGCTCGGCGGCTGGGTGCTGCGCTCGGGGGACTCGGCGCGGGTGGCCGTGCAGCTGCTCGACGTCAGGGGCGACTCGACGCTGCCGCAGGTGAGCGCGGCAGGGGTCTTTGGCCCGCAGTTCATCGCCGACCTCGGTCTCCGTGCGGTGGTGGGCGTGCTGTCGCGGTTCCTGGCGCCGGGACGCCGTGTGGACCTGCAGCTCCTGCAGGGCCACGACCCCGCGGCGGTCGTGGCGACGGTGGGCGGAGATCTCGACTACCGCGATGGGAAGTTCTCGTCCGCGCTCGCGCACTACCGCCACGCGCTCGAGCTGGATTCGACGATGGTCCTGGCGGCCCTGAAGGGTGCTTCGGCGGCGAACTGGGATCACGACTCCGCTGCGGCCATGGGGCTGGTGCTGGTCGCTCTCCGCAATGGGCGCGGCGCGCCTGCCAAGTACCGCTCGTTCGCCGATGGTCTTCACGCGTACCTCGCCAACGATCCCGAAAATGCGGCCGCGGCATTCGACCGCGCGATCGCGCTCGACTCCGACTGGACCGAGGCGTGGATGGCGCGCGGCGAGGTGCACTACCACTTCCTGTTCGGCGGTTGGAATCCGGATTCGCTCGCGGCGCTCGACTTCGAGCGTGCGCGCCGGCTCGATCCGGGCTTCACGCCGGCGCTCTACCACCTCGGCGAGATCGAGATGCGTCGCGGCTGGACGCCGCGGGCCGATTCGCTGTATCGCGCGCTGCGGCGGGCCGGACCGGACAGCACCTGGCTCCGCAAGGCGACGTGGATGATGCGGTGCGTGCGCGACGGTCCGGACGCCGTGGACTGGGAGCGCGCGGCGCGCGGCGCGGGCGATGCGGCCTCCGACGTGATCGTCGTGGGCCATGGGATCGCGAAGGTGCAGCCGGTCTGCGCGGAGCGCGCGATGCGCGCGGCGCTGTACGCGGCACCGCGCGAGTCGCTCGCGACCCGGTGGGACGCTCTCGTCGGCTTGCAGACGGTGCTCGTGGCCGAGGGCAGGTACCCGGAGGTGCGACGACTCCTCGCCTGGGGCGTGGACAGCGTGCACATGGCGACGCGGACGCTGCAGCTCGTGGACGCGGTCGCGGGCGTCGGGACCGACAGCGGGGCGTTTGCCGGCTTGCAGGATCCGGCGCTCGGCGGCCCGCGCGCGGCGCTTCACGGCCACGGACCGCGCTGGCTGTGGTGGCAGGGAGAGGCGGCCTGGCTGCGACGCGACGCCGTGCGAATCCAGGGGATCGTCGCCGTGCTCGCGGACACCATGCGGGTGGGCGAGCGCGACGGCTCGGACACGATGCTGTACGGAGCGTTCTCGGCCCGGCTGGCCCTGCTGCAGGGGGACACCGCGCGCGCGATCGCGCTGCTGTCGTCGCTGACGCCGCGTGGGTCCATGGGGGCCATCGCCTGGGAGTGGATGGCGTCCTTGGCGGAGGAGCGGCTGCTGCTCGCCCGGCTGCTGCTGGGCCGGGGCCGTGATGCCGACGCGCTCGCCGTGGCCGGCGTGCTGGATGCCGCGCAGGCGATGGCCTACGCGCTGTATTTGCCGGACGGTCTCGCGGTGCGCGCCCGCGCGGCAGACGCGCTGGGCAGGGGCGCGCTGGCGGCGGAATTCCGAAGGCGGCTGGCGCTGCTGCAGAAGGCTCGTGGAGGATGACCAACGGGTGGGGAACACGCCTACCAAGGAGGAGGGACCATGAGAAAGGTGATTGATGCGCTGGTGTTCGTCCTGCTGGTGGCTGTCGTGGTGCTCGCAGTCCTGCTGTGGAACGACCACAAGTCCACGGCTCGGATCGAGAACTACATCACCAAGCCCGACGGACTCGCGGCCTGGATGGATTCACAGCCGGCAGCGACCCGCAACAGGCTCGATGACCAGGGGCTCAAGCTGACGGCCCTGTGCGGTTGGGCGGCCAAGAGTGCGCCGGCGGAGATGAAGTGTCCAGTGATTCCGGCGAGACCAGGGCAAACGACCGATCCGCCGACGAACGGGCCGAAGTGGCCGTGAGCGCGGGGGCGGCACGGGCGGGGCGCGGGCACCTGCGCCCCACCCGACCGCTCGGCGCCGCCCTCTTGTCCGAGGCGCCCTTCACAGCCACCCGAACACTCTGATCTCTGCGAGGCAGCCATGCGATCACTCCCGTGTTGCGCCGGCATGCTGGTCCTTGTCGGCTCGCTCGCGGCGAAGGGGTTACGCGCCCAGGACGCCTTCGTCTACTACGACCACCACCCGGGCGCTGCAGGGCTCGACGGCCGTGTGAGCTACGTGCCCTCCGGCCACGACTCCGGGGCGCACCTCCTGGGCCGGCCGCCGACCTTGGTCATCCCGTCCGGGTCTCGACTGTGCATCGAGGTCGTGCACGGCAATCCGGCGCTCTACGCCTATTCGCTCCTCGCGAAGACACTGCCGCCGGACACGATCGCCGGGCTGAGTGCGCTGATCACTCAGCTCAGCGGCGCCATCACGAAGCCCGGCCCCGGCGGCGGCTCCGGGGCGAGTCCGGTGATCGTCCAGGTCGCCAGCCTGTATGCCAAGCTGCTGGAGATGCAGGTCTACCAGTTCGCCTCCGATTCCATCGCGGACTTCGCTCAGGCGGCGGCGAGAATGGGTAGCCTCTACCTCGAGGCGACGGGCATCAACCGCCTGGCGGAGTCGCTCCTGCAGCAGCGCGACACTACGTTGGGCCCCGGAGTGCAGGAGCTGCTGCGCGCCGTGCGTGCGGAGACCTGGGGCCGCATCGGCGTCATCAACGCTCGATTCCGCCACGCGCTCGAGATCGCGGGCGATCCGATGTGCACGCCGGTCGGGACGAGTCGCCTGCGCGTGACGCTCCAAATCGCCCGCACCCTGACCGACAGCGCCGGCAAGCCGCTGCGGCCCGTGGGAGACAGCATCCTCACGGTCATCGTGGACCCACGGGACGAGCGGACCTTCCTGGTGGAGCCGGGGTTCCTGCTCAGCGTCGGCACGCAGGACAAGAGCACGATAGGCCTGCAGGGTGGCGTGGTGACGCAGACGCCGGATCACAGCGTCGGCGCCCACGCGGCCGTCTTTGCGCTCGCCCGGCTGGGCGACATCCGCTGGTTGTGGGCGACGCTGGGAGTCGCGTCGGCCGAGAAGACGGTATCGGACATTTTCGCCGGTGTGACGTTCCGCGGTGGCGCGTCCCTGGCGGGAGACCACCTCAGCGTCGGCGTCGGCCTGGCGCTCTCGCGCGTGCCAGTGGGCCTCTCGCAGGGGGCGGTCGGCAGCGCCCTCCCGGCGAGCGTGAAGAGCGTGAGCGACATCGTGCAGTATGGATTCCGGCCGGGCCTTGGCGTGACGTTCGCCGTCCAGATTCCTTAGCCGGTCGGCCGTTCCGGCTGCCGCGGACGCGCGGCAGCCGGAAGAGCCGGTACGGTGGCGCGCGGTTGCGCGTCTAGTGCGGTGCCGGCGTGGTGTCGCTCCTCGCGGCGGCGGCGAGGACCAGGAACAGCGCCGGGACGTCGGTCACCGTTTGGCCAGCGACGAGACGCAGGTCCACGTCGCTCGTGAGCGCCACCAGCGCCAGGGGGGGGCCCAGCGCTCCCAGGAAGCTGATGCCGTGCAGCCCCGGGATCTCGACGACAATCGCCTGCCCGGCGGCGGCCAGATGGCTCAAGCTCGACCCGGGGATCCGCGTCAGATCGTATTCTCCAAAGGACGCCAGCTGCCACCCCGTCGCCGAGCGCCGGACCGCGATGGACGTATAGACCGCGCCGGCACCCTGCAGTGGAAAGACGACCCGACCCAGTTTCACGAGCAGGCTTAGCGGGTCCTTCGCTGTCGTGTAGGCGCGCAGGGAATCCAAGCGCACCATGTAGTCGTCGAGCCCGGCGCCCGTCGTAAGCCCGACGAGCGACTGGCTGTGAACC
Organism: uncultured Gemmatimonadales bacterium; assembly: GCA_963806755.1. Lineage (GTDB taxonomy): Bacteria > Gemmatimonadota > Gemmatimonadetes > Gemmatimonadales > JACORV01 > Fen-1245. The sequence continues at coordinate 66,697 of CAWDZR010000024.1, read as the reverse complement.
AGTGACTGGGCCACCGCCGGTGACCGGCGCAACAGTCTCAGGGCAGCTTGCGCCGCGGCTCCGGGCGTCCCGTACGAGGGTTGCTGCGGCGGCATCTCCGAACCGACGGGCCTGGCCCCGGGGCCCACGCCGCCCTGCGCCGAAGGCGCCGGCGCGCCCGTGTACGCGATCGCGTAGTAGTCGTTCCAGTGGGTGTGCCGGGGATACTCGCCCTCGTGGAAGGAGTCGGCGACGTATTCCATGTACGTCATCCACGACGTCGACGGCTTGGGCACGTCGGGGTCGGCGACCTTGACGAGTGTCCCTTCCGGATCGTCCTGGTATCCGGTCAGCACCATCATGTGCCCGCCATCTCCGAGCCAGTGCCAGCTGAAGGCCACGGGTCGTCGCGCCCGAATCTCGGCCTTGAGGCCCTCCCAGGAAACAGGCTGGTCCAACGTCTGCGTGGACGAGAATCCGAGCTGCTGGAACGGAGGCCAGCCACCCTGATCGCATCCCGATGCGCCGGGGGCGGGGCAGCAATTGAGTCTGTTCCACGCCGTGTCGGCCTCCACGCACTGCAGCACGGGATGTTGAAAGTACGTCATCACCATCTGCCCGCTGGCTGCCCAGCACCACCAGCGCCCCTGTTGCTTGACGGGAATCACGGGCAGGGTATCTGCCAGAGGCGTCGCGAGAACGCCCTCTCGGGTCGGCGCAGCAGGCTCGCCAGGCTTGGGAGCGCGGTTGCGTCCGCAATGACACGCCAGGAGCGTCAATGCCGGTAACGCGATTGACAGAGCAGCGCCGATACGATGGCTCATGATCGCCTCCTGTTTCGCGCTACAATGCAGATATCGCTCGGCGGGCGTTAGGCGCGTCGCGTGCGTAATCCGGTCGAAACGGCTCGGATATCTCATGGTCAATCCGGCTCGCGTAACGCGCGTCTTTGGGGGCATGGTTGGGCGTCGCCCTAACGGTCGGCTGACGGTCACCTCCTAACGTTCGGCGTCAGTCCTGAGAGCAGGAGGCGTCTGCTCGGAAGGCGAGGCGCGGCGTGACCGACGTCCGCACGTCCCGCCGGCGGCCGAGGAGCAGCTCCTGTTGGCACGCCTGCTCCTGGCGCCGCGCCAGGACCAGCGGGCCGCGTTGGTGACACAGGTCTTCGATTTGCGAAGGCGCGGAGTCGGTAGTCCCCTCGCCGAGGGAGCTATCCATGGGCAGGCGCATCGTGACGGGGGCCACGCCCCCTGCCGGACCGAGCGGGGGCGCCCCGGCCCCGACCACGGACGACTATCTCAGCCGTCTGGCGAAATACATCCCGGCCGAGATCGTCGGCCTCTTCCTCTTTGTGACCGGGGTGATCCCGGAGACGCCCGGCCCGTCGAATACCACCGCGCAGTGGGTGGTGTTCGCGGTGTGCTGCGTCCTCACCTTCGTGTACATGTGGCATGCGACGCGGAGGGAAGGCGGCAAGGCGCTCTGGCCGCAGGTCATCCTGGCGACGATCGCCTTCCCGGTCTGGGTGTTCGCGATCGGCGGCCCGTTCAAGGGGTTCGCCTGGTACCAGAGCTGGATCGCCGCGTTGGCGCTGGGGTTCACTACGGTCGTCTTCGGCATGTTCGAGCCCGCGGCGGGCAGCTGACGCGCCGGCCGCGGATCGACTCGCTAGAACCCCTTAAGCGCGTCCGCTTCCGTGGCGAACACGGCGAGAATCGTGGAGAACCCGGAGATGTCGAACACCTCCCGGATCGTGTCGTTCAGGCCGAACAGGCGCAGCCCGCCCCCCCCGCCTGCCGCGCTTCCTGCTCCCGCCGCGCTCAGCCGCTTGGCCGTGCCGAGCAGGACCCGGAGCCCGGCGCTGCTGATGTAGTCGAGCGCCGTGAAGTCCACGACCATCTTCCGCGCGCCGCCCGCGAGCATCGCGTCGAGGGCCTGCTGGGCCTGCGGCGACGTGTTGCTGTCGAGCTTGCCCGCGAAGGCGACCAGGGTGACACCGTTCTGCGTGCGTGTGGTGATGTCCATGGACCGTCCTCCGCGACGACCCGCCGCGCTCCTGCCCGTCAGGAGCTTGGCCAGGGTGACGACGTTGTGATCGCCCCGGCGTTGATAGCCGACCTCGTCCATCATCCGCCGGACGAGGTGAATGCCGAGCCCGCCGACCTGCCGCTCCTCCACCGAGAGTGCGGTGTCGGGGGCGGCCGCGTCCAACGGGTTGAAGGGCCTGCCGTCGTCGGTGAGCGTGGCGCACACCCGATCGGCGCGCACCTCCACCTCGATGCGCACCTCGCCGCCCTCCCGCCCCGCGAATCCGTACGCGATGGTGTTGTTCAGGAGGTCGTCGAGGGCGACGCTCAGGCTGCGCCGGATCGCGGCCGGGACGGCGTGCGCATCCGCGAACTCGGCGAACGCCGCGCCCACCTCGGCGACCTGGCCGGGTTCGGTGCCGATCGTCATCCGGAAGCTGGGCCCCATGTCGCCCTCCGGGGCGGGCCGCTGAATGAGACCTCAACAGGTCAAAAACCGCCAGCCCGCCGCGCCACGGCGCGGGGAGCCGCCACCCGGTGCCGGAGAGCCCCGGGCCCGGCATTGCAGCGGGGCGCCCCACGATGCACGTTCTTCCCCCCGGGGGCCCGCCGGACGGGCTCCTCCAACCTTTGGCGGGCTGGGTTGTAATTGATAGAGACACCTGTGGCGGCTGACGAACAGGACCGCGCTCTCGTCAGGCGGTGCCTCGAGAATGACCGGAACGCGGCCGGCGAGCTCGTCGATCGCTACCAGCAACGGCTGTTCAACGTCGCGCTCCGGATGCTCCACGACGTGCAGGACGCGGAGGACGTCACGCAGACGGTGTTTCTGAACGTGTTTCGCCAGCTCCGGACCTACGACCCGCGGTACCGGTTCTTCAGCTGGATCTATCGCATGGCGGTGAACGAGTCGTTGAACGTGCTGAAGCGCCGGAAACCGACGGTGACGCTGGAGGACGACCTCGACATCCCGGCGCCGGGCGCCGCACCCGATGGGGCGGCGGAGGCGGAGGACCTGGTCGGGAGGGCGTTGATGAGCTTGAAGCCCGACGATCGGGCCGTGGTGGTGCTGAAGCATTTCGTGTCCTTCTCGTACCAGGAGATCGCCGACGTGCTGGAGATTCCCGTCCGCACCGTCAAGTCACGGCTGTTCACGGCGCGGGAGCGGTTGCGGCTGGCGCTCGGTGAAGGAGTCCGGTAGCGATGCTGAGCCAGAACCAGGTCGAGCTGATCCACCAGGAGATCGATGGCGCGAACACTCCGGAGGGGAGTGCCGCGTTCCGGTCGCTGGTGGAGACGGATCCGGAGGCCAGGGCGCTCGCGGCCGAGTTGCGCCGCGTCGCCGTGCTCTTCGGGCAGGTGGGGGAGCGCCAGCCGCCGCCCCACCTGAAGCGGACGATCCTCGACGCGCTGCCGCAGCCGGTGGGCGCGTCACCGCCGTCCATCGGACGATGGGCCGTCGGGGCACTGAGACAGGTTGCCGAACACATGGGGGAGACGATCATGAACAGGAAGGCTGTGCTCATCGGAACCGCGGCGGTGGCGGTCGTGCTTGTCGTCGCCGGGATCGTCACCGGCTGGCCGCCCCTGAGCGGCGGATCCGGCACGATCGGCGGGGTGGAGGCGGCGGCGCGGTATCATGGCCGGGCCATGACCCAGGCCGACGTGACGCTCAAGAACCCCGAGATCCAGGCCCTGTTCCAGAACGACCAGGTCCTGCAGCTGGTCCGGAGCGACGCGTTCCGGCAGGCCATGAACAACCAGTCGTTCCGCACACTCGCGGCCAGCGACGCCTACCGGACGATCGTTGCCAACCAGGCCTACCAGCAGCTGATCGCGAGCCAGTCCTACCAGCAACTGATGGCCAGCGCGGTCTACCAGCAGCTGATCGCCAACCAGGCGTTCCGGGACATGCAGGCCAACTCGGCCTATCAGCAGCTGATGGCGAGCCAGTCCTATCAGAAAGCGGCGGCCAACCAGGCCTACCAGCAGCTGGTGGCCAACCAGGCATTCCGGAATCTGCAGGCCAACTCGGCCTACCAGCAGGTGATGGCCAGCCAGGTCTACCAGCAGCTGATTGCCAACACGGCCTACCAGTCGCTGATGGCCAACACGGCCTACCAGTCGCTGATGGCCAACCAGGCGTTCCGGAATCTGCAGGCCAACTCGGCGTACGCGCAGATGATGGCCAACCAGTCCTTCCGCGACATCGTGGCCAACCAGGCGTTCCGGACGCTGCAGCAGAACGAAGCGTTCCGCTCCCTGGCGCAGAGTCAGGCGCTGGCTGAGGCGTTCATGCAGGCGGCGATGCGCACGCAGAACTGACCTGAGGCAGTTTTCCGCAGCGCCCCTTCAGCCCGGGGCGGTTCCCAGGCGGTGGTCCAGGCTCGCCCTAACGCGAACCCGGATCACCGCCTACCTTTTGTCCCCTTGACCATGCATCCGCACCGATTCGCGACGACCCCCCGCCGCACGGCGCGCCTCTGGGAGGTCCTGGCCTTCCTCGCCTTCGCGGGGGCGGCGGCGCCCTCCGATCTCCTGGCGCAGTTCCAGATGGTCGACACCCGGGACATGCGGCTCGTGTACACGTCGCCGCTCCAGTCCTACCTGGTGCCTCTGGTGGTCGGCGCCTTCGAAAACTCGCTGCAGTTCCACGAGCGCCTCTGGGACTGGTCGCCCGGGGGCAAGATCGACGTGCTGATCCACGACCTGTGGCACTACGGCAACGCGGGAGCGAGCCCGCTGCCGGAGAACCACATCACCGTGGGGATCGCGCCGTACGAAGTGGAGTACGAGTCGGCGCCCGCGCAGGAGCGGATCATCTCCTCGTTCAACCACGAGATGGTCCACCTCGTGACGACCGACAAGGCCACCGCGTCGGACCGGTTCTTCCGATCCGTCTTCTTCGGCAAGGTCACGCCCAACCCGGCCGCCCCGCCGTCCATGCTGTACGGCTACCTCACCGTGCCGCGGTGGTACTCGCCGCGATGGTATCTGGAGGGGATCGCCGTCTATCTCGAGACGTGGATGAACGGGGGCGTGGGGCGAGTGATCGGCCCCTACGACGAGATGGTGTTCCGCACCCTCGTCCGCGACAGCGCCCGGATCTACGACGTCGTCGGGCTGGAGGCGGAAGGGACGACGGTCGACTACCTGGTCGGGGCCAACTCCTATCTCTACGGCACCCGGTTCGTCAGCTACCTGGCGCTGCGCTACGGCGACGACAGTCTGCTCTCGTGGTTCAACCGGACCGCGGGCAGCCGGCGTTACTTCTCGGCGCAGTTCCAGCACGTGTACGGCCGGTCGCTCGAGGACGAGTGGTCGCGCTGGATCGCGTGGGAGCGCGACTGGCAGGATTCCAACCTCGCGGCCATCCGGCGGCACCCGGTTACCACGGCCCGCCCGGTCTCGAACCGGGCGCTGGGCGCCGTCTCCCGGGCGTACTACGACTCGGCGAGCGGGAACCTCTACCTGGCCCTCCGCTATCCGGGCCAGGTCGGCCACATCGCCGCCATCAACGTCGCGACCGGCAAGCTCACGAACATCAGGGAGGTGCTGGGGGCCGCGGGGCTCTACGTCACCTCGCTGGCGTACGATCCGGCGTCCCGCACGCTCTTCTACACGACCAACAACGCCAACTGGCGGAACCTCGTGTCGTTGAATCTGGCGTCCGGCCGGTACGAGACCCTGATGAGGGACGCGCGGGTCGGGGATCTCGCCTTCGACCCCGCGGACAGCTCGCTGTGGGGCGTCCGGCACGACAACGGGTTCTCGACCCTGGTCCGCATTCCGCCGCCGTATCACGAGTGGCATCAGGTCCGCACCCTGCCGTACGGGCGGGACCTGTTCGACCTGGACGTCTCGCCGGACGGCGCGACCCTCGTCGGCTCGATGTCGGAGATCAGCGGAAGCCAGCGGCTGGTGAGGATGGACATCCCGGCCCTGGTGCAAGGGGACACGACATCCCAGACCCTGTACGACTTCGGCGACGCGGCGCCGCAGAACTTCGTGTTCTCGCCGGACGGCAGGTACCTGTACGGCTCCTCGTACCTCTCGGGTGTCTCGAACATCTTCCGCTATGACCTCGACGCGAAGGACATCGACGCGCTGAGCAACGCGGAGACCGGCTTCTTCAGGCCGGTGCCCGTCTCCAGGGATTCCGTCCTCGTCTTCGCGTACACGCGCTGGGGATTCGTCCCCTCGCTGATCGCGAACCGGGCCGTGGACAGCGTGAGCGCGATTCGCTTCCTGGGGAGCGAGATCGCCGACAAGCGTCCCGACGTGCGGTCGTGGGCGGTGCCGCCCGCGTCGCGGGTCGACCTCGACTCGGTCACGATCTCGCAGGGACCCTACCGGCCGCTGGGCAACCTCAAGCTGGACAGTGCGTACCCGGTCCTCGAGGGCTACCAGGATGCGGCCGGCACCGATGCCGTGGCCGTCGGCATGCGCGTGAACGTGTCCGACCGGATCGGCACCACCGCCCTCGACCTGACCGGGAGCTACTCTCCCGACCGGCGCCTGGCGTCCGCCGAGCGCCTCCACCTGCGCGCGAACTTCCACTACTGGAACTGGCAGGTGTCGGCGGCGCTCAACCCGGCCGACTTCTACGACCTCTTCGGGCCCACGAGGGTGAGCCGCAAGGGGTATTCCCTGGGGCTGCAGTACCAGGGCAACCTCCTCTATGACGAGCCGAGGAAGCTGACGTACACGCTCACGGCGGCGGGCTACGGCGGCCTGGCGACCCTGCCGGAGTACCAGGGCATCGCGGCTCCCTTCCGCACGCTCCTCTCGTTCTCCGGCGACCTCGCGTACACCTCCCTCCGTCGCTCCCTCGGAGCCGTGGACGACGAGCTGGGCTCGACCTGGGGCGCGGGCGTTCAGGGCAACGCGGTGAACGGGAGGCTGTATCCCCGCGTGAGTCTGGACGCGTCCCGGGGGTTCCTGCTGCCGCTCGACCATTCGTCGCTGTGGTTCCGCGCCGCCGCGGGAGCGGCACTGGCGGGCGCCCGGACCGACCCGTTCGCCAACTTCTTCTTTGGCGGTTTCGGCAACAACTGGGTGGACTACCGCGACATCCAGCAGTTCGGGAACATCGGGAGCTTCCCGGGCATCGACATCGACAGCGTCGGCGGCGCCAACTACGGCAGGGCCCAGGTGCAATGGGTGACGCCACCGCTCCGGTTCCGCCGCGTCGGCACCCCGAGCTTCTACCTGCAATGGGCCGACCTGTCGCTGTTCGGGACGGGGCTCTCGGTCAACGTTGACGACCCGGCTACCCGCCGCACCCTGCTGAGCGTGGGCGCGCAGCTCGACGTCCGCCTGATCACGCTCTCCCATCTCGAGTCCACGTTGTCGACCGGGTTCGCCGTGGTCCGGGAGCAAGGCGGCCCGCGCCACTCCGCCTGGATGTTCTCGTTCAAGATCATGTGACGACCGTCCTCGCGGTCGCCGTCAGCATCCTGCCGGTCTTCGTGTTCCTCGGGGCGCTGCTGCTCATCGACAGCTACAAGCTCGTCGCGCTGCGGGCGATCCTGCTGTCGGTCGCCGCCGGCGTGGTCGCCGGCCTCGCCGCGTACGCGGCCAACGTCTGGCTGCGGCCGGCTCTCGGCCTGGACTGGGATCGGTACTCCCGGTACGTCGCCCCCGTCGTGGAGGAATCGCTCAAGGCCGCCTTCGTCGTCTGGCTGCTGCAGCGGAACAAGGTGGGGTTCGTCGTGGACGCGGCCATCCACGGCTTCGGCATCGGCACGGGCTTCGCGTTCCTCGAGAACCTCTACTACCTGCAGGCGAATCCGGACGCGACGTTCTGGCTCTGGATCGTGCGGGGGCTCGGCACCGCGATCATGCACGGCGGCGCCACGTCCATCGTGGCGATGGTCGCGAAGACGCTCAACCGCTCCGACGCCTTCCGGCTCCCCCTCGTCCTCCCCGGGCTCGGCGTGGCCGTGGTCCTGCACTCGCTGTACAATCACTTCCTGGTGCAGCCGCTGCTGGCGACGGCGCTGATCGTCCTGGTCTTTCCGTACCTCACCGTCGCCGTGTTCCAGCAGAGCGAGCGGGACACAAAGGCCTGGCTGGGGTCGGGGTTCGACACCGACCAGGAGCTGTTGCGGCTCCTCCGTTCGGGGCAGGTCTCGGGGACGCCGGTCGGGCAGTACCTCAAGACCCTGCGACGCCGCTTCTCCGCGGAGGTGATCGTGGACATGATGTGCCTCCTGCGCCTGCGCGCCGAGCTCGCCATCCGCGCCAAGGGGATCCTGATGATGCGCGAGGCCGGGTTCGACGCCGTGCCGGAACCGAAGCTGAAGGACCAGCTCGAGGAGCTGCGCTACCTGGAGCAGAGCATCGGGAAGACGGGGGCGCTCGCCATCAGTCCGTTCCTGCACACCGGCACGCGGGACCTCTGGCAGCTCAACGTGCTCAACGGAGGGTGAGCAGCGCCCGATGACCACCCCACCGCACCCGGGAACGACCGCGCCGGCGCCCGACGCCGTGCCGGCGCGCGTGCTGGTCGTCGAGCCTGCCGCCGCCGGTCGCGAGGCGCTCAGCGGTCACGTGCAGCGGGAAGGGCACGGCGTGGACACGGCTGGAGAGGCCGGCGAGGCCCTCCGGAAGCTCCGGGCGGAGGCATTCGACCTGGTGTTGCTGGACGCGCGGACGCCCGGGATGGACGGCCCGCGGTTCCTGGAGGCGCTCCGGAGCGACGCCGAGCTGGAGCGGATCCCGGTCATCGTGGTGGCGGCGGTGGACGACCTCGAGACCGTCGAGCGATGCCTGGAGTCGGGCGCCGACGACTATCTCCCGGCGGCGTTCCGGCCGTCCATGCTGCGGGCGCGCCTCGGCGCCGCGCTGGACCGCAGGCGCCTGCGCGACGCCGAGAGCCTCTCGCGCGAGATGGCGGTCGCCCGGAACATCCAGCGCGACTTCCTGCCGGACTCGCTCCCGGTGGCCAGGGGCGTGCAGCTCGAAGCGGCGCTGCAACCCGCCCGCCAGGTCTCCGGCGATTTCTACGACGCCTTCCTGCTGCCGCCTTCCGGCACGATCGTCATGGTCGTCGGCGACGTGTGCGACAAGGGGGTCGGTGCGGCGCTGTTCATGGCCCTGTTCCGCAGCCTCATCCGCGCCTCCGCCGATCCCATCGGGGGCGGCGCCATCCAGATGATCGGCGGCCGCCGGACCATCGTGCGCCAGTCGCTGGAAGCCGCGACGCCGGCCGACCTGCTGACCCGCGTCGCGGGCTTCACCAACGACTACATCGCCAGGCTGCACGGGCGCACCAACATGTTCGCCACGGTGTTCCTGGGAGCGCTGGACCCCAGGGACGGGCAGCTCGACTTCGTCAACGCCGGTCACGAGCCGGCCATCGTCATCGCGCCGGACGGCACCACCCGGGAGCTGCGACCGACGGGCCCCGCGCTCGGCCTCATGCCGGACGTGGTGTACGGCGCGGGCCAGGTGACGGTCGAGCCCGGCCACGGTCTCGTCGCGTTCACCGACGGGCTGGTGGAGGCGCTGAGCCCGGCCGGCGAGGCGTTCGGCGCCGAGCGCCTCCGCAACGCCCTTCGGGCGAACCACGCCTCCGCCTCCACGCTCGTCCGGGGGGTCCTCGAGGCGCTGCGCGTGTTCACCGGGCCGGCCGAGCCGCACGACGACGTGACGCTGCTCGCGGCCACCCGCACCATCGGCTGACGGGCGCGCTCGGCGCGCCGGCCGGGGCTGCCGTCAGCGCGGCACTTCCTCCGCCTGCAGGTCGAGGTCACTCTGGGCGAAGCCGCGGGCCGGCGTCCCCGGCCGCGGCACGGGGCGCGGCGGCTCCGTCCATCCGGCCAGGCGCAACACGTCGGCCGTGCGGCGGTTGACCTCCTGCGTTTCCTCGTCGCTGCCGCTCCGTGCCGCCGCGAGGTCGAGCCAGCTCAGCGCCTCCTCGAAGGCGAAGCGTGCCGCCGCGCCCTCGGCCGCGAGCAGCGCGTGGCGGTAGGCCATGGCCGGCTCGTCGCCGCGGTCGGCGTGCCGCGCCACCTCGCCGGCCGTTGCGCGCGCGTCGCGCCCCTCGGCCGCGTCCGCCAGCGCGAGGGCGAGCGCGCGGTGCAGTTCCAGCTCGCGCGAGGCGGTGAGGTCGCTCCGGACGACGGCGGCGATCATCGGGTGGGCGCAGCGATACAGCGGCCCTTCGGCGACCAGGAGATGGCGCTCCGCCAGCTCGTCGGCCAGCGCGGCCGCCCTGAGGCGCGACATGCCGAGCACGGCGGACAGGATCTCCACCCGGCACCCCGCGCTCGCGACGGCGACCACCGCGAGCAGGTCGCGGAGCACGTACGGCAGCCGCGCCACCCGCTCGGCGATGGCGGCCTGGACGGTCGCCGGCAGCGGGAACTCGTGCATGCCGTAGGGCTCGGCGTGCGCCGCGGTCCACTCGCCGCGGGCGTCGTCCACCGCCAGGAGGCTCTGCGCGAACAGCGTCTTGAGCAGCTCCACGATGTGGAACGGATTGCCGTCGGTCACGCCGAACACCCGGCCGGCGAAGCGCCGGGCCGCCGCCGCGCTCTTGAGGTGCCCCATCTCGCGGATCATCTGCCAGACCTGCTCCTCCGTGAGCGCCGGCAGCGCCACGACGGTGGCGCGGGCCCTCGCGCGAAGCGCACGGCACAGGCGGGCGGCCGGGGCATCGCGCTCCAGCTCGTCCACCGCCAGGGCGGCGACGACGAGCGCCGGGCTCGCCTCGAGCCGGCGCACCAGGAAGTGGAGCAGGGCGCAGGTGTCGGCGTCGCACCACTGGAGATCGTCCACGAAGACGGCCGTCGGCCGCTCGTCCGCCACGGCGAGCAGGACCTGCGCGACGCCCTCGAAGAGCCGCCACCGCTCGGTGGCGCGCGCGGGCGCGCCCGGCTCCGGCACGGCGGGGAAGGCGCGCCGCACCTCGGGCACGAGGCGCGCCACCTCGCTCAGCCACGAGGTCTCGGCCGTCGCCACACCCGGCGCGTCGAGCGCGCCCCGCAGCAGCTCCACCACCGGCCCGAACGGGATCCCGCTCCGGGCGTCGTAGCCGCGGCCCCGGAGCACCGTGCCGCCCTCCGTCGCGGCGTAGCGCAGGAATTCCTCGGCGAGCCGGGTCTTCCCCACGCCCGCCTCCCCCTCGATCAGGACGAAGCCGCCCCGGCCCGGGGCGAGCGCCGCCCACGCGCGCGTGAGCGCGCGCCAGGCCTGCTCGCGGCCGATGAGGCTGCACGCGAAGGAGGGCGCCGCCGGCTCGGGCGTCCGGCCCGGCGCGCGCGACTGGGCGTGGCGTGCCGCGCCGTCCCCATCGATGCGGCGCTGCAGCTGCAGCAGCGCCGCGCCGGGCCGGGCGCCGAGGTTCGCGGAGAGCCGGTCGCGGTAGCTCGCAAACCGCGCCAGCGCGGCGCCGCGATCGCCCGCGAGGTACCAGGCTTCCATGGCGAGCCGCGTGCCGTCCTCCGACATCGGCTCGCACTCGAGCCACGCGTCGGCCCACTTGGCCGCCTCGGACCAGCGCGAGGCCCCCATCGCCCGCCGCGCCAGCTCTGCCGCGACCTGCTCGTACACGCGTGTCAGGTGCTGCCGGCGTGCCGAAGCCCACTCCTCGAAGGCCACGGCCTTCCGCGGGGCGAGCCCGCTCAGGAAGTGCGTGACGTCGAAGCGGGCCGCGTCGGCCGGATCGCGGCGCGCGGCCTCCAGGAAGTCCGTCACGTCACACGAGAATCGAGGCGCGAGCTCGACCGCGTTCCGTCCGACCCGGAACTGGTCGCCGACGGCGCCGCGGATCCGCTTCAACGCCTGCCGGAGCGAAGCCCGAGCGGCCTTGTCGGGAAACTCGCCCCAGAGGAGTGCCGCGAGTTCCTCTCGAGTGTGGGGACCGGGTTCGAGGGCGAGGTAGGCGAGCAGCGCGAGGCACTTGGGCGAAGCAAGGCTGCGCGCGGGTTCTCCGCGCGGGAGCGCCACTTCGGGGGGGCCGAAGAGGTGGAAAGCTAGGCCATCCATGGCGCCGCCCAGCGTCGTTTCGAGCTAAGGTACGCCCCGTTCACGGGCCCGCAAGGTGGTTCACGCGGCATTCACGCCGGGTGCCTATCGTCCCGCACGCGAGCGCCGCCGTGGGTGGCGGATCCCGTCCGACGGAGGAGAGCCATGGCAGAGCCGAAGGATCCCGTCCGGATCAAGCTGACGGCGGAGCAGAAGGAGACGATCCGGAAGGCGACGGGCAAGATGGCCGATGCGATCGAGCTGACGGTCGAGGAGCTGGAGGAGCGGATCGCCCGGATGAAGGTGATCCGCCAGAAGTGACACCGCAGCACCCGCGCCGTCGCCCCGAAGGCGAGATGCCGGCGCCCTTCTCGCCTTCCAGCCCTACTGGCCCGCGACCAGGACGATCTTGCCGAGGTTCTTGCGCTCGTGCAGGTAGTGGTGTGCGGCGACGGCCCCGTCGCGCGTCAGCGGGAACGTGCGGTCCACGATGGCGCGCAGGTCGCCGGCGGCGATGCCGCCGTAGATCTCCTCGAGCGCCGGCCGGAGCATCGCTTCCCGGTCGAAGAGGTGCAGCAGCTGCACGCCGAACACGCCGAGGTTCCGCTCGAACAACGCCAGCGGGTGGAAGCGCGGCGTGCGCAGCGCCGCCAGGCCCGCCCTGAGCCAGTTGCGGCGCCCGCCGGGCAGCGCCTCGCTGAGCCCGTAGGTCACGAGCCTCCCGAGCGGGGCCATCACGCGGACGCAGGACCGGGTCGCCCGGCCGCCGACCGGGTCGAGCGCGACGTCCACGCCCCGCGGTGCGGCCGCGCGCACGTCGCTCTCCCATTCGCCCCGCGAGTCGAAGCACGCCGCGGCACCGAGCTCCCGCACGACGAAGTCGCGCTTGGCCGCGGTGCCCGCCGTGCCGATGGCCGTGAGACCGCGCCGTACCGCGAGTTGCACGGCCGCCGTGCCCACGCCGCCGCCGGCGCCGAGGACCAGGGCGGTCTCACCGGGCCGCGCGCGCGCCGCCTCGAACAGGCACACGTGCCCGGTCAGGAACACGACCGGCGCGGCGGCCGCCTGCACCGGCGTGAGCGCGCCGGGGTAGCGAAAGACCTGGTGCGCCGCCACGATCACGTCGCGCGCGTACCCGCCGTGGCGGAGCAGGGCCACGGCGCGGTCGCCGGCCTTCCAGTCCTTCACGGCGGAACCGGCACGCACCACCTCGCCCGCGACTTCGAATCCCGGCGCGAACGGCCGCGGCGGCATGGTGCCGTAGAGGCCCGCCCGCTGCAGCAGGTCGGCGAAGTTCACGCCCGCGGCGCGCACCGCGAGGTGCAGCTCGTCGGGGCCGGGGTCCGGCAGCGGAACCTCGCGCTCGACCAGCGCCTCGGGGGGGCCGAGGCGGTCGATGAGGATCGCGCGGGTCGTGGGCATCGGCACCTCCGGGCTGCACTGGACCGTCACCGGGCTCCTGGGTAAGATGCTCGCCTCGGCGACATCCATCGTAATCTGCACCCCGATCGAAGGGAGAGTCCACGCATGCATCGAGGTCTTGCCAGCGTCGCTGCGCCGGCCCTGCTCGCGCTCCTGGGCGCCGTCGCGCTAACCGCCGCGGCGCCGCCCCGCCACCCGGCGCGCGCCGGGAAGATCACGGTCACCTGGCTCGGTCACGCGTCGTTCCTCGTGACCTCGCCGGGCGGCACGCAGCTGTTGCTCGATCCGTACCTGAAGCAGGACCCGTCCACCCCCGACTCGCTCAAGGACCTCGCGCGCTACCACCCCTCGGCGATCCTCGTCACCCACTCGCACTTCGACCACACGGCCGACGTCAAGGAGATCGCCACGGCGAGCGGCGCGCGGGTCGTGGGCGCGTTCGACTGGGAGCAGACGTTGGGCCTGCCCGACTCGCAGAACGTCGGTGTGAACGTCGGCGGCACGGTCAAGATCGGCGACGTCACGATCCACGTGGTGCCGGCCATGCACGGCAGCGTCCCGGACGGGCGGCCGGTGGGCTTCGTCCTCCAGTTCGCCGACGGCCGGACGCTGTACGACACGGGCGACACCTGGATCTTCGGCGACATGGCGCTGATCCAGGCGCTGTACCACCCGGGCATCATCCTGCTGTGCGCGGGCGGCGGGCCGTACACCGAGAACCCCCAGGTGGCGGCGCTGGCGGTGCGGAAGTACTTCCACCCGCGCGTCATCATCCCGATGCACTACGCCACCTTCCCGCCCCTGGCGACCGCGGCCGACGTGCGCGCGGCGTTCCGCGGCGACCGGCGGCTGCGGATGATGACCCCCGGTGAGACGCTGAAGTTCTAGACCAAGTCACTCGGCATTCACCGGCGGTTCCGGCCAGGATCGTGGGGACGGCGGCGCGGATTGTGCGCCGCCGTTCTCGTGTCCCACCACCGAGGTCCCCCGCATGTCCCGCAAGTCGCTCGCCGTCCTCGCCCTGCTCGCCGCCGGCGCCGCCGCGTGCAGCCGCACCGACACGCGCTTTCCGGCCCTGGCCACCGACTTCGTTTACACCAGCCTGAGCTTCTCGCCGTCGGGCGCGACCCAGGTCGGGCTGCACGTGTACGTGGACCCCACGACGGGGGACACGCTGCGGCTCGACGCGCTGCTGGACAACTTCTCGCCCGCCGCGCTGGACCACCAGCGGGCGCACTACCGCGACTTCGCGGCGAAGCTGGCCGCGATCCCGCGGGGCCGGCTCGACCCGCAGACGCAGGCGGACTACGACCTGCTGTCGAACGCGATCAAGTTCGCGCAGTTCAGCCTCGACAGCGAGCAGTTCTTCCGCCGCCGCCCGCAGCTGTATCCCGAGGTGCTGGGCAACGCGCTGTTCGCGAACATCAGCCTCGAGTACGCCGACACGGCCACCCGGGCGCGCGACCTCGCGAAGCGTCTGGCCGCGGTGCCGGTGTTCGTGGAGACCGCGGTGGCGAACCTCGACGCGTCGAACGAGGTGTACCGCAAGGTGGCGCTCGAGGAGCTGCAGGGGGTGGTGGACCTCGTCAACGGCCCCGCCGCCGCCTTCGTGCAGGGGACGCCCGCGGAGTCGTCGTACCGGGCCGCGCAGGCGCCCGCGATCGCCGCGCTGGCGCACTACGCGGCCTTCGTGCGGGACACGCTGCCGAAGAGGGCGGCCTTCGACTGGCGGATGGGGCGCTCGATGTTCGCCCAGAAGTGGGCGTACTACCTCCAGGCCTCGGTGACCCCGCAGGAGATGCTGAAGTCCGCCGAAGACAGCATGCGCACGATCCGCGGCGAGATGCTAGCCCTGGCCCGGCCGCTGCACGACGCCTGGTTCCCCGGCCACCGGCACGCGGGCGACAGCGCCGCGGTCCTCAACGCCGTCGTGGGCGAGGTGCTGGCCCGGATCGGGCAGGACCACACCAACCGGGACTCGCTGGTCGAAATGGGCCAGCGCACCGTCGCGGACCTCGAGAAGTTCGTGGTGGACCACCACGTCCTCTCCCAGACCGACTTCTCGAACCTGCGGGTGATCCCGACGCCGCCCTTCATGCGCGGCACGTACGGCGTGGGCGGCGCGGTGTTCGCGCCGGCGCTCGAACCCAACCTCAGCGCCTTCTACTGGGTCACGCCGATCCCGAAGGAGTGGAAGGCGGCCGACGCCGAGGCCAAGCTCCGCGAGTACAACCGCTACAAGATGCTGTCGCTCACGATCCACGAGGCCATGCCGGGGCACATCGTCCAGGGCGACTACGCCAACCGGGTGACGCCGGAGTGGCGCCGGCTGTTGCGGGTCGTGTACGGGCCCAACTCCTACATCGAAGGGTGGGCGGTTTACACCGAGCAGATGATGGAGGCGATGGGCGAGAACGGCGGCGACGCGGTGAAGGCGCACCTCGTGGCGCTGAAGGCGGACCTCCGGATGTACGCCAACGTCATCATCGACGTGCGGCTGCACACCCTGGGAATGAACGGCGACAGCGCCGTCGCGCTGATGACGCGCGACGCCTTCCAGGAGCGGCCGGAGGCGGTGGCCAAGCTGCAGCGGGCGCAGCTCGACTACGTGCAGCTGAACACGTACCCGGTCGGGGTGCGGGAGTGGTGGGACTTCCGCCGCGCGGCGGAGGCGCAGGAGGGCAAGGCGTTCAACCTGTGCCGGTTCCACGACGCCGTGCTGTCGTACGGGCCGATCCCGGTGCCGGCGGTGCGGGCGCTGTACTTCGCGCACGTGGCGCCGACGGCCACGATGCCGGCGTCGCGCTGCGGGGCGGCGGGCTCCTGACCCGCGGGCCGGCGACGGCAGGCGAACGCCTCACCGGGCTCGGGCGAGCCGGTGAGGCGTTCCCCGTTCCGGGGCCTTACTGCGGGATCTCCGCGCAGGCCACCGGCTTCATCCCGCGCGCCAGGTGGGACTGCTCGATGAGCCCGCCGAGCTTCATCCGCGCCGAGTCGAGCACGCTGGTCAGCACCATCGTCGTCGTGCTGCCGGACTTGTCCTTGCCGACCGCGACGTCGCCGAGCGGCGCCACCACCGCGCCGGGCGTCGTGCAGGTGCCGCCGTGGATGTGGCTCGGGTACTTGAGGCCCGCCCGGCCCCCGTTCAGCGTCAGGGTGACCTGCGTGGAGTCGCCCTGCTTCGTCAGGGTCACGGTGCCGGTGATGCCGCTGCCGTTCTTCTCGGACAGCGTCGCCGTCACGGGCGCGGGGGGCGCCGCCATGGCCGTGGTGCTCTCGGCCGCGGCCGCCGCCGGGGGCGGGGCCGCTTTCTTCTCCCCGCACGCCAGCAACCCGAGGGTAGGGATCAGCCAGACGTAGCGCCTGGCGCTGCTCGCAGTGGACATGGGCTCTCCTGGTGGAGGTTCAACTGCGCGGCCTGCCCGGATCGCAGGCATGTGCCGTACCCCGCGCGAACCCAGGGGTTCGTCAGCGGATCCCGTCCACCCGCGTTGAGCCTGCCGTTGAAATTCCAGTCAGGACTTCCGGGCCAGCAGGAACCGCGCGCCGCCTTCCCGGCCGGCGGCGAACATCGGGAGGTGCTCCTCGGGTACGCCCGCCTCGCGGGCGAACGGCTCGAGGTCGCGGCGCACGACGCGGACGTCGTCGAACCCGGCCTCTCGCGCCAGGCTCTCCAGCTGCGCGCTGTCGTAGAAGCGGAGCCGCGAGGCCATCGGCTCGGGCGCGGCGGGCGTGCCCTTGAGCTCGGGATCAGTGCCTTGCCCGACGAACCGGCCGCCGGGACGGAGCGCGCGCCGGATCTCCCTCAGGGCCGCCACGGGATCGGGCAGGAAGCCGAGCACCCCCGTCATCGCCGCGCAGGTGAACGTGGCGTCGGGGAAGGGGAGCGATGCCGCGTCCGCCTCGCGGACGTCGAGGCGCCCGGCCGCGACAGCCTCGCGGTTCGCCTCCGCCGCGAGCCGCACCATGTCGCGGCTGTGATCGATTCCCCACGCGCGGCAGCCGCTGTGGAGCGCCGCCCCCAGGAAGGCGCCACCGCCGCAACCGACCTCGAGCAGGTGATCGTCGCGGGTCAGCGCCAGCTCGGCGAGGATGACCCGGAAGTTCGGAAGGTGGTAGAGCGGATGCAGGTAGGTGGCGCGGGCGGCCGGGCCCGACGGCCGCCGGGCCCGGCGGTCCGTGAACCAGTCGCCGAACGCGCCGGGACTGCTCGCGCTCAGCAGGGGCGCCAGCACCTGGCCTGCGAACCACCCGGCGAGCTCCACCGGATCGCCGATGGCGGCGTCCCAGCCGCGGTGCTCCAGCGTCGCCCGTGTTCCGCCGGCGACCGGCTCGAGCGTGAGCCGCATCTCGGTGACCACGCCCGGGCTCCAGCTGGCGTGGCGCCACTCGAGGGCGAGCCCGCGGCCCGGCTCCCACTCCACGACCTTGCCCACGTCGAAGGCGCCCTCGGCGACGCGCCCGCCGCGGCCGGGCTCGAAGCGCATGCCCAGGCGCGCGAGCGCGTTGGCCAGCTCCTCCACCAGGGCGTCGAACGCCGCGGCGGGCGACAGCGCGAGGTCGATGCTGGCGCGAACGTCGGCCATGTTCCCCCACGGGCGGACTTCGAGCGGGCGCTTCGAGCCGACGGCGACGCGAGAGATCCGCGGCACCCCGGCGCTCCTTGGACGACGGGCGAGAACGTACGTCTAGAAAGCCGCCAACTCCAGGGCGCGGCGCCGCCCCTTCACCCGGTGCTCCGCGACGATCTGCTGCAGCAGCGTGCCCATCCCCGGTCCGTGCTCGATGGCGCGGGAGAACAGGTACACGACCTCGACCACGGCGCGGTCGAGCGCCTCGCCGTGGCGCGGATCGGCCGCGCGCGGAGGGCCCACCTCGCGCAGCGCCGGGTGCATGAAGAGCAGGAACCGCACCGTCGCGACCCGCGCCAGGTGCCCCAGGACGTGGGCGGTGAGGTCGGGCGAGGCGGTGAACGGCTCCTGGAGCCACAAGTTCGCGACGTAATTGGCCAGGTACCGCGCGATGCGGCCGGCGAAGGCGTCTTCCCACGCGCCGCGGGAGCGGCCGTAGGCCGCGGCCAGCTCGGGCCCGCGGACCGCGGGGCCGCCTGCGTCGTCCGCCTCCGCGACGCGCCCACCCTCGCCCGGGAACGGCACGGTGACGGTGCGCACCAGCGACGCGAGACGGGAGTCGTGCTGCTGGCGCAGCGTCGCGGACAGGATCTCCTGAACCAGGTCGAGCGGCCCGGTGCCGGAGGCGGAGACGGCCCGGCACTCCCGGTGCAGCCGGTCGAGCATGGCGGGCCGGAGGGCGTCGCGAATCACCTCCCCGATGTCTGCGGCGGCTCCCGCGGTCCGGCCCGTGCCCCGCACGCCGTCGAGGCGCCGCGCGAGGTGCAGCGCGAAGACCAGCCGGCTCGGCACCGGGTACGCGTTTCCGGCCAGCAGGCCGAGGAACGCATCGCGCACGGGCACGAAGTGGCGCACCAGGGCGTCGCGGGTCGCGCGCGGCACGTGGCGACGCACCAGCAGCCGCGCGAGCGACGCGGGATCGGTCGGCTCCAGCGCGCAGGCGTCGTCGGCGAGGAGGCACAGGCGCGCCGCCTCCGGACACGACAGCGTATCGGTGAGCGAGAGCCGGTCGCCAACCCGCGTGAGGATGCGCGGATAGGTCGCGCACACGCCCGGAAGGGCGGCCGCCCCGTGCGCGGCCTGCACCGAGCAGCGCCGGTCGGCCGCGAGGAAGACGCACGCGCCTGCGTCCGTCCGCTGCAGCGTGGCCCAGGCGCGGTCGCCCGGACGGGCCCCGGGCGTGCGCGCGCAGCCGCGCTCGAACCGCTCCCGATCCACGGGCGTGCCGCTCAGCGCGGCCTTCAGCCGCGAGTAGTCGTCACGGTCGAGGCCGACGCGCCAGTTGAACGAGCAGCAGCTGTCCTCGCACGCGCCGCCGATGCACTCGAAGCGGGCGGCGAAGCGCGTCCGCTCCGCGTGGGCCGCCGCGCCTCCGGGGTCGTTCACCGATGCCATGAGGTCGGGCTCCCTCGCCGACTTCCCGGACGCGCCCTGAACTTCACCTGACCTTCGTCACCGCCTCCACCACGTCGTGCACCTCCCGCTCCGTGAGCAGCTTCTCGGCGCGCTTGGCGAGCGCCATCACGGCGTCCACGACGGGCTGGTCCGTGGGGAGGCCGCGGGAGCGCAGGTAGTACAGCACGTTCGAGCTGCCCGACATGTGGCCGATCTCGATCTCCTGCTCGCGGCCGACCCAGCTCGCGGGCACACCGGAATAGACGCGGTCGGCGAGCCAGCCGGCCCCCTTGCGCTGCGCCTTGACCACGGCGGCTGCGTGGACGCCGGTCGCGGTGCGGAACGCGTCGCGGCCGACGATCGGCCAGTTGGCCGGGATGGGTACGCCGACGGCGCGGGAGACGGCGAGCGAGTACTCGGGCAGCGTGGTGAGATCGTCGTCGCGCCAGCCGAGGAGCTTGAGGTTCACCAGCAGCTGCTCGATCGGCGTGTTGCCGACCCGCTCCCCGACGCCCAGCGCGGTGCCGTGCACGCGGGTGGCCCCCGCTTCGAGCGCGGCCAGCGTATTGGCGACGTCGAGCCCGCGGTCGCGGTGGCCGTGCCAGTCGATCCCCACATCGTCCGCTACGCCGAGCTCGGCGAGCAGGCTCGCCGTCCACGACACCAGGTTGCGGACGCCCTGTGGCACCGCGGCGCCCACCGTGTCGCACAGGCAGACCCGCTTCGCCCCCGCCCGCACCGCGGCCGTGAGCAGCAGCCGAAGATCGTCGGGATGGGAGCGGATGGTGTCTTCCGTCACGTACATGACCTCGAGCCCCTCGGCCACCGCGAAGCGGACCGCCTCCTCGGTGTGCCGGAGGATGCGGTCCACGCCCCACTCCTCGGCGTACTGCCGGATCGGGCTCGAGCCGATGAAGATGCAGGCCTCGATCGGCACGCCGGTCTTCTGCTGGACATCGGCCATCGGCTGGATGTCGGCGATCACCGTCCGGCCGGCGCAGTTGGCACGGATGCGCAGCCGCTGGTCGCGGATCTCCCGGCACAGCCGCTCCACCGCCTCGCGCTGCCGCGGTCCCGCGCCCGGCAGGCCGATGTCGGCGGTCTCGATCCCGAGGCCGTTCATGAGGTGGAGGATCTCCACCTTGGCGGCGACCGGCGGGTCGGTGACGGACGGGCTCTGGAGGCCGTCGCGCAGGGTCTCGTCGTCGAGCATGGCGAGGCGGGGCGCCGGTGCCGCGCCGTCCGTGCCGGCCGCGGCCCAGTCGTAGATGAGGCGGTCCTCCGACGGGACGGTCACGCGCCGCTCAGGCCGAGGCCTTGCGCCCGAACTGCCGCGCCCGCTCCAGCAGCTCGGCGGCGCCCTTCGCGTCGCCCCGGCCCTTCTGGATCTCGGCCAGATGGAAGAGGCTGCTGACCTCGCCGACGCCCTCGTCCGCGTTGGAGCGGAACTCGCGCTCGGCGGCCTTGAGGTCCCCCTGCCGCTCGAGAATGACGCCGACGTGATAACGGGCGAGGAGGTATTCGGGCGTCAGCGCGGTGCACTGCTCGAACTGCTCCCGGGCGCCGTCCAGTTCCCCGGCATGGAAAAGGGCGACACCGAGGCGATAGTGGGCGGCGTTGTAGTGCGGGTCGATCTCCAGGCAGCGCCGGTAGGCGGCGATGGACGCCGGCATGTTGCCGCGGTGGTAATAGGCCACGCCGAGATCGTACCAGCACAGCAGGAACCGCGGCGCCAGGTCGAGCGACTTGCGGTAGCAGTCGATCGCGCGGTTGAGGGTGCCCTGATGGAAGTGCATGGTGCCGAGGCAGTGCCACGGCAGCGCGGCGTCGGGGTGCAGCTCGACCAGTCGCTCCAGCTCGTGGCGTGCCTCCTGCGGCTTGCCCTCGGCTTCAAGCGTCAGCGCCAGCTGGAACCGCTGGTCCGCCCAGGCGTCGCGCAGGAACATCCCGCACTCGGCGCAGAACTTGTCCTGTTCGGCGGCCTCGCGGCCGCAGCGGGTGCAGCGCATGATCATCCTCGTCCCGGCGCGCGCCGGGTGTAGATCGTCCTGAACGTCCGCAGCATCAGCAGCCGGCAGTCCTCGCACTCGCCGGCCAGCGCGTCCGGCTCGAGCGGGTCGGCGCACACCTCGAAGCCCAGCTCCGCGTACAGCCGCATCGCTTCCTCGGCCCGCGCTGCGTCGGCGACGAAGCGGCGCTCCCAGCCCGCCGCGACGCGCGCCGGATCGGGCGCCAGCCGGGCCTCTGAAGAAAGCAGGTGCGCCTCGTGCCGCACCAGCCTCCCCAGGGGGGCGGCGGGATCGCCGCTCACGCGCGCGGGGCCGGCGCCGCCCGTAAGGCGCCCGTCCCGTTCGGCAGGGGCGCCGCGAGCGTGCTGGCCGGGCCCGCCAGCCGCTCCAGCCGACGGCGGCCCAGGAGCGCCGCTCCGAGCGCGGCGGTGAACTGCACCAGGTCGCCGGGGGGCACGTTGACCTCGGCGCCGAGCTGCTCGCGCACCTCCTGCGCCATCCGCTCGAAGCGCAGGATTCCGCCGATCAGCGTGAACTCCGGCTCCATCCCCACGCGCTTCATGAGCTGCACCGAGCGGCCGACCAGCGAGACGACGGCGCCGTGCATGATGTCGGCGGGGGCGGCCCCCTGGGAAAGCTGGTTGATGACCTCCGATTCCGCGAACACGGCGCACACCCCGGAAATGGCCGTGGCCATCTTCGAGGTCGCGACGAGGGGGCCGATTTCCTCCGTGCCGTACCCCATGTAGCGGGCCGTCTTCTCGAGAAAGGCGCCGGTGCCGGCCGCGCACTTGTCGTTGAGCCGGAAGGAGCGGACCTTGGCGCCGTCGCCGAGCCGGCTCGCCTTCATGGTCTGCCCGCCCACGTCGAGGATGGTGCGCGTGCCGGGGAAGAGCAGGGTGGCCCCGCGCGCCGCCGCGGTCAGGTCGGTGACCTTCACGTCGCCCACCATGACCTGGTGCCGGCCGAAACCGGTGGCCACGGTGTACGCGACCTCCGACGCCGCGATGCCGGCGTCCAGCACGGCGGCGGCGAGGGTCTCCTCCGCCACCCGCGAGAGCTGGAAGCCGGTGGGCCGCATCGCCCGGCCGGCGATGGCGAGGTCGGGCCCCATCACCACGGCCTTGGTGTAGGTGGATCCGACGTCGATGCCGGCGGTCCAGGCGCTCATGCGGGCTGCCTCGCGGGGTTGCGGGCGTCGAGGACGTGGTCGAGGGCGAAGAGCGCCGCCCCGAGCGCGCCCATGTAATGCGAGTCCTCGCTCACGTTGAGGGGCACGCCGATCGCGCGGGTGAGGGTCTCGATCATCGCGACGTTCTTCGCCACGCCGCCCGTGAAGGTGACCTCCGTCTCGATCCCGACGCGGCGCGCGAGCCCGGCCGAGCGGCCGGCGATGGACTGGTGCACGCCGAGGAGGATGTCCTCGATCTTCTTCCCCCGGCCGAGCCACGCCAGCACCTCCGACTCGGCGAAGACGGTGCAGGTGGTGCTGATCTTCACCGCCTTCTCGCCCTTGAGCGCGGTGGCGCCGAGCGCGTCGAGAGGAATGTCGAGCGCGCTGGCGGCGGCGCCGAGAAAGCGCCCGGTGCCCGCCGCGCACTTGTCGTTCATGCAGAAATCCTGGATCTCGCCCGTCGGCGCGACCCGAATCGCCTTGGTGTCCTGGCCGCCCATGTCCACGACCGTCCGCGTCCGCGGAAACATCTGCACCGCGCCGCGGCCGTGGCAGCTGATCTCGGTCACCTGGGTGTTGCCGAAGGTGACCTTGTAGCGCCCGTACCCCGTCCCGACGACGTACTCGACCTCCTCCTCCTCGAGGTTCCCGGCCCGCAGCGCCTCGGCGAACGCCTCCTCCGCGGCGCGGGTGACGTTGGCGCCGGTCATGGTGAGCGAGCGCGCCACGATCCTCCGCCGCTCGTCCACGATCACCGCCTTGGTCTGGGTGGACCCGACGTCCACCCCTGCCGCGTACGCCATGTGCGTTCTCCTCAGGCCTGGGGGAGGGTCCGGCCGGCCGCCACCGCGCGGCGCGACGCCAACCCCTCGAAAAAGGCGTCAATCCGGTTCTTGAGCTGCGCCTCGGAGACCACCCGACGGTCCATCATGTCCGACTCGATGAACAGGCTCGGCACGTCGCGCGCGGCCAGCAGCGCGCGGCGGCTGTCGGCGAGGCCGGTCGAGACGGTGCGGCAGCTCTTGATGGGGTGGTACACGATCCCGTCGGCCCCCAGCTCGTCGAGCATGCGGAGCAGGACCGGCGTCTGGTGGAACATGCTGTCCATCGCGTCGCGCACCCCGATCAGGACGCCTTCGGCGAGGCTCTCGATGGGCCGCGCGAGGTCGTACGCGTAGCCGAGGTTGGCGCCGCCCGAGGCGAAGTGCAGGTAGGTCGAGCCGACGAAGCTGCCGCCCAGCTCGGTGAACATCTCCGAGAAGCGGCGGAAGATCGGGTAGCACGGGACGCCGACGAACAGCAGCCGGTAACGCTCGTCGGTGGACGTGCCGATGCCGTGGGCGCTCTTGTACGCCATCTCCTCGACGAGGTCGGTGAAGTACGCCGCGCCCTCCGGGGCGCCGCGGAAGCCGTTGGCGACGCCGAGGTAGATGGTGCCGTCGGTGAGCGCGTTGAAGACCGACGGCCGGCTGGCATTGAGGGCGAGCACCTGCTGCCAGCCGCGGCCGAGGGCGTTGGCGTGGCCCATCGCCTCGCGCAGGCGATCCACGTCGAACTTCACGCCCGAGACCCTTTCGAGCATGGGGATCAGCTCGCGCAGCTGCGCCTCGACGTAGCGCCGGTCGCTCTCGAAGTCGGGATTGCCCGGCCAGGTCTGGGTGCCCGCGGCGCGCGTCCCCGGCACATCGAGGGTGAACGTCGGGATCTTGTACATCCGCTCCCAGATCTCGGCCCACTTGATGTAGGTGTTGCAGGCGTTGGTGTAGACCGCGATGGAGGGCTTGGGGATCCGCCCCATGGGCAGCTCGCCGCCCCGGAGCTGCGTGGCGACGTCGGCCTTCACGTAACCGCAGATGTCGGGGGAGTAGCCGTAGTCCTCCGCTTCGTTGAGGTACTCGTGCGCCACGCGGCGCACCGCGGTCTGGAGCGAATTGATCTCGGGGAAGACGACGGGCAGGTCGAAGGTGCGCATCAGCTCGCCGAGGCTCCCCATCACGAAGACGTAGGCCGCGGGGCGACCGGATGCCGCCGCCGCCGCCAGCTCCTGGAACCAGGCGCGGAACAACCGCGCGCCCTCGTCGTTGCCGCGCCCCACGATGCCCGTTGCGCCCCCCGCGTGCGTCACGCCGTCCTCCTCATTCGAACAGCAGGTTCTCGACGAACGTCTCGAGCTGCACCTCGAGCTGTTCGAAGCTCGACATGTTCTCCTCGAACTCGGTCACGAAGAACGGCACGCCGCCCCGTTCGAGGGCGTGCGCATACGCCACCTGCTCCTCGAGCCCCGGCTCGCACATCTTGGCCGCGGCGACGATAGCGGCCTGCGCCCCCGAGGCCCGCACGCGCTCGAGCAGCATCTCCTCCTTCGGCTTGCGGAGGTCGTGCTGCACGGGGCTGTAGGTGGAGTGCTCGAGGTAGGCGTGGGCCAGCGCGCCGAGCGGATCGCCGTCGGCGGCTACGTCCGCGACGAGCCAGCGCAGCCCGATCAGGAGGTCGTCGTCCACCACGTCGCAGGAGCGGCCAATGGCCTTCAGCAGGTCGAGGGGGGGCTGCTCGCAGAAGCCCCCTTCGAAGACGACGCGCACCTTGTCGAGCCTCTTCACCGGCCGCACCCGCAACTGGGGGAGGACGGTGGCGAGGAGGGCGTTGTGCTCCTCGCGCGGGATGAGGCCGCCCATCGCCACCAGCGCGTACGCCTCGTCCGCGCGCACCAGGTGCGGCGCGTCGCGCTTGAGGACGTACAGCTCGCGGATCAGCGTCCGGTTGTCGTTGAAGACGGCGATCGAGCGCCGCAGGTCCGCGTCGGTGACGGCCCGTCCCGCGACCCGCTCGATGGTGCGCCGCAGCCGGTCGTACTCCCCGCGGAGGTACGCCGGCGCGTGCGCCGAATTGGCGTTCTGCGGGAGGTAGAGGATCTCGCAGGGGTACGGGAAGTTGCGGCCCCACACGGCGCCGAGGTTGCGCGCCGCGTCGCAGATGGGGTGGGTGACGAACAGGTCCAGCTCGACGCGGCCGCTCAGCGCCAGCTCGAGCGAGGTCTTCACGATGGAGCAGAGGTAGGAGCCGAAACGCGAGTCGGCCTGCGCCGGCTCGATGGGTGCGCCCCGCACCTTGAAGGGGAGCATCCCCGCCGCGTGCACGATCTCCTCGGGGAAATACACCTGGAAGTGTCCCGCCACCCTGCCCCCGGCCGCGCGCCAGCGCGCCACGGTGGGGAAGGTGTCGTCGTCGAGGAGGTCGGCGCAGCGCGCCAGCACCTCCTCGAGCGGGCGGTCCCGCCAATCGGGGAAGACTTCGGCCGCGCTCACCGGTGCGACCACACGGGGGTCCGCTTCTCGACGAAGGCCGTCAGGCCCTCGGTCGCGTCGGCGGTGTGCATCAGGTCGCGGGCGTAGTGCCGCCCCGCCGCGGCCAGCGCTTCGCCCTCGGCGCGTTCCCGCGCGGGCGAGCGCAGCGTGCGCTTGGCCACCCGCAGCGCCGCCGCGCTGTGGCGCGCGATCCGCCGGGCGAGCGCGAGGGCCTCGGCGTCCACCGCGTCGTCCGGCACCACGCGCGAGACCAGCCCGGCGTCCCGCGCCTCGGCGGCGGTCATCGGGTCGCCGGTGAACAGGATCTCGGCGGCGCGCGCCTGGCCGGCGAGCGAGGGCAGGAGTGCGCAGGCCGCGGGCGCGACGACGCCGAGCACGATCTCGGGCTGGCCGAACGACGCGCCCTCGCCCGCCACCACGAGGTCCACGCCCTGCACCAGCTCGAAGCCGCCACCCAGGCACCGGCCGCGCACGGCCGCGATGAGCGGCAGCGGGAAGGCCCTGAGCGCCACGATGGTCTCGAGGAATTCGGGGACCATGCCCTTCCAGGCGGGAGGCAGGTGCTCGCCGACGTCGGCGCCGGCCGAGAAGTGCTTGCCCTCGGCGCCGAGCACCACGACGCGGAGTGTGGCATCGGCCGCCAGGGCGTTGAGCTGGCCGCGCAGCTCCGCCAGCAGCTCCCGGGTCAGGATGTTCAGGGGCGGATGGCTCAGCGTCACCCTGGCGATGCCGTTCTCGGTCGTGCTCGCGACGTGCTCACTGTTGCTCATGGTTGTCCCTCTCACCTCTCACCGTGACGTCTCACTTCTCACTTCTCGCCTCTCACTTCTCACCTCTGACCTCCTCACCTTCATCACCTTCATCACCTCATCACCTTCCCGTCAGATATCCTGCCCGCCATCCACCCGGAGCACGGCCCCGGTGACGTGCCGCGCGCGCTCCGAGCAGAGAAACACGACCGCGTCGGCGATGTCCTCGGGGGTCGCGATCCTGCCGAGCACGGTTTCGTCCACGGCGCGCTGGACCACTTCGCCCGGCAGCGCGTCGGTCATGCCCGTGCGCACCATCCCGGGAGCGACGATGTTCACCGTCACGTTGGAGCGCCCCAGCTCGCGGGCGAGGGTCTTGCCCAGCGCGATGACGCCCGCCTTCGAGGCCGCGTAGTTGGCCTGGCCGGCCTTGCCGCGCAGCCCGTTGATCGAGGCGATGAACACGATCCGGCCATGGTGGCGCTCCCGCAGCACCGGCGCCGCGGCGCGCGCGTACGCGAAACACCCCTTGAGGTTCACGTCGAGGACGGTATCCCACTGGTCTTCGGACATTTTCCAGCTGAACGCGTCGGCGGTCGTGCCGGCATTGCCGACGACGATGTCGAGGCGGCCGAACGCCTTCGTCACGCTCCCGACCACCGTTTCGGCCGCGGCGAAGTCGCGCACGTCGGCCTCGAGCAGCAGCGCGCGCCGGCCCGCGGCCTCGATCCCGCGTGCCACCTCGCGCGCATGGTCGTCCACCACACGGTCCACCACCGCGACGTCGCAACCCTCATGGGCGAGCGCCTTCGCGATCGCCGCGCCGATGCCGCTCCGGCCACCGGTGACGATCGCGGCCTGGTCCTTCAGCTCGAGGTCCATCAGGCCACCACCTGGCACTGGGGCGAGATCGCCCGGACCAGCTCGTCGTCCCACGGGTGCCCCTCGGCCAACAGCTGGCGGAGCCGGATGAAATCCACTTCGCGGTGCCCCTTGGGGCCCTCGTTGAAGGCGCGGAAGCCGGCCTTCGCCTCCGTCATCATGTTGAGCGCGAGCCACTCGCGGTTGGTCGCGCTGGCCTCGTCCCACGGCCGCGTCTTGTGCTTGCGGAGGCTCGAGAGCGTCTTGGCGGTGCAATCGGGCATGAGGTAGAGCAGCTTGGTGCACAACGCCTCGACGGCCTCGTCGAGCTTCGCGAGGTCGATGGTCGCCCGCGCCAGCACCGCCTTCGCGGCCTCGGCCTCGGCGCCCGTCTTCCAGTCGCCGTAGACGATCGCCCCGAATTCGTCCACGAACCGGTCGGTCACCACCAGCGGGTTCGGGATCCAGCGCCCGTCCAGCTTCAGCGCGGGCACGACCTGGTTGAGAAGGCCGATGTGCTGCGCCTTCGCCGCGCTCCACGTCTCGCACAGCACCGCGCTCTCGACCGCGCGGGCGAATCCCACGTAGAGGGGGAGGAAGTCGGTCGAGCCGCCGTCGGGCGCGGAGCCGTGCTTGGGCCCCGCCTGCCCGAAGCGCGCGGTGTCCACCGCGATGGTGAAATCGCACGCCATGCCGATCTCCTGCCCGCCGGCGATCCGGAGCCCGTTGACGCGGTTGATGACCGGCTTGTCGCAGCGCAGGATGGCGTCGATCATGTCGTTGAACAGCCGCATGTACTGCTTGTATTCCTGTGGGTTCCCGGCGTAGCACTCGGCGTACTCCTTGGTGTTGCCGCCGGTGCAGAACGCCTTGTCGCCCGTCGCGGTGAACACCACCGCCACCACGCTCCGGTCCATCGAAGCCTGCCGGAAAGCGAGGATCAGCTCCTTCACCGTGTCGGTCGTGTAGCTGTTGAGCTGCGCCGGGTTGTCGAGCGCGATCCAGGCGTTGCAGAGCCCGGGCACCTCGGCGCCGGCCGCGTCGCGCGCGGGCTTGAGGTCGTAGCGGATCAGCCGATAGGCATAGTCGTCAACGAGGGTGTGGGATTTCATGGGCTGAGATCCGGGCGGGTGGCGGGTGGGGTTAGGGGCTAGGGGTTAGGGACTAGGGTGTTCAGGCGCCGGGCGTCAGGATGGCGCGCCGGGTGAGGCGGTGTGCCGCGACGGCCTCGAGCACCGCCAGGCCGTCGGCGAGGGGATGCCGCTCGATGAAGGACGAGAGCGTCACGCGCCCGCCGGTCACCAGCTCCAGGGCGGCGGGGTACAGCTCCGGCCGGCACCCCCACGTCCCCTGGATCGTGGCGTCGAAGGCCATCGCGTTGCTGAGGCGCAGCGCCACCTTGGCCATGGTGAAGCCGACCACCATCAGCGTGGCGGCGTGCGTGAGCAGTCCCCACGCCGTCTCCTGCCCGCCGGGATGGCCGGAGCACTCGAAGATCTTCCAGCCGGTCTCGGCGCAGCCACGCGCTTTCGCGAAGTCGCGCACCCGGCCGCGCAGGTCCTTGAAGTCCGTCGTGGCGGAGTTCACGGTGAGGCCGGCGCCGTGCACCGCGATCGCCTCGAGGCGCGCGTCGTCCACGTCGAGCGCCACGACGTGGGCGCCGAAGGCGGAGGCCACCTGCACCGCGTAGCCGCCGACGCCGCCCACGCCGACGACGATCGCCAGCTCGCCGGCGGCGAGCCCGCTCCGCGCCACCGCCTGGTAGGGGGTCGTCACCGCGTCGGCCACCACGCTGAGGTCGGCCAGGGCGTAGGGCCCCCGGCGGCCGACGATGCAGAGGCCGCGGCCGGGCACGGCGACGAACTCCGCGAACCCGCCGTCGATGTCGTTGCCCGGCATCACCTGTTTGCGGCAGACGTTGCCGCGGCCTTGGCGGCACAGGTCGCACGACCCGCAGGGGATGACGGCCGGCACGATCACCTCGCGGCCCACCAGGTGCCGGAACTCCGCGCCCGCCTCGACGACGCTGCCGCTCACCTCGTGGCCGAGGGTGAGGGGGAGCGGCTTGCGCGTGCCGACCCCGTCCTTCCAGAAGCCGATGTCGGTGTGGCAGACGCCGCAGCCCGCGACGCGCACCAACACCTCGCCCGCGGCGGGGGAGGGGCGCGGCACCTCGCGCAGCTCGATCGTGCCGGGAGCGACGAGCTGCAGAGCTAGCACGCGGGCACAGGGGCACGGGGGCACGCGGGCACAGGGGTACCGACGCTCAGCCGCACGTCAGGCCCCCGACCAGGTGCTCGGCGAATTCGCGGCCCAGCTCGTCGGCGTGCAGGGCGCCCTCGGGGCGGTACCAGCGCGAGATCCAGTTGATGGAGCCGAGGATCGCGAACACGGCGATCTTCGGGTTCAGCTTCCGGAACTCGTGGTCGGCCACCCCCTGGGCGATGATGCGCCGCAGCGCCCGCTCGTAGCGGTCGCGGCCGGCGATGACGGCCCGCTGCCGCTCCGCCGAGAGGGCGGTGACCTCGAAGGCGAGCGGCGAGCCCTCCAGGGTGTCGGTCATGACCTTCACGTGCTCGCGAATCACGTACGCGAGCCGCGCGCCGGCCGTCTCCTGGCCGCGCGAGCCGCGGATGATGCGGTCCAGCTCCGCCAGCGACTCCTGATGGCAGGCGTACAGGATCGCTTCCTTGTCGGGGAAATAGTGGTAGAGGGCGGTCTTCCGGACGCCGAACCGCTCGGCGATGTCGTCGAGCGTGGTGCCGTGATAGCCCTGCTCGCGGAAGGCGCGCAGCGCGGCGTGGAGGATCTCCTTGCGCCGCCGGTCGCGCTTCGCCCGGATGCGGGGCGAGCGGGTAAGCGAGGCCGGGCTGCCGTCGGACACGGGCGCCGCTCCCTTCAGAAATTTGAACACCGTTCAATTTTTGAACTCGTAGTCGGGATTGTCAAGGCGGGCGAGGCGGGGGATATCGGACTGTCTCGGTAGGAATTGCCAGAGAGCTTGGCCGGGCGGGCTGTCCCGGTCTACAGCGCCTTCGACACCTCCACGGCCGAATCCTCGCCCTGCTCGACGGTGAAGCCGCGGTGCTCGAACACGGCGATCATCGGGTGGTTGTCGGTGGTGGTCTGGGCCACCACGCGCTTCAGCTTCCAGCCGCGGGCGATCTCGAGGCAGGTGTCGGTCAGGATGCCGCCGAGCTCCTTGCCCTGGAACGCGTCCACGACCAGCACCGCGTACTCGCCCTCCTCGTGCCCGGGGTCGGCGACCAGGCGGCCCACGCCGATCAGCGCGCGCTCCGCGTCGGCGCCGGTCTCGGCGACGATGGCGATCTCGCGCGCGTAGTCGATGTAGCAGTAGCGGGTGGCGACCTCGTGCGTGGACCAGTCGAACAGGTAGCGGAACCGCGAGTAGATCGTCTCCTTCGAGCAGCTGCGCAGCATCGCGAGCCACAGCGGCTCGTCCTCGGGCTTGATCGGCCGCAGCGTCACCGCGGTGCCGTCCGGGAGCGTGATCCGCCGGACCAGCTTCTCCGGGTACGGCCGCAGGGCGAGGTGGGCGTAGGGCTCCGCCGCCGCGCCCACCAGCGCGCGGTCCACCACGACCCGCGCGTCCACGGCCACCACCTCTTCCGGCGTGCAGATGAGCGGGTTGACGTCCAGCTCCGTGATCTCGGGCCAGTCGGCCGCGAGGTAGGAGAGCCGGATCAGCGTCTCGACGAGGGCGTCGAGCTTGATCGGACGCCGGCCGCGGTACCCGGTGAACAGCGGCCAGGTCTTGAGCGACTCGAGCATCCGTCGGGCGAGCCGCTCGTTCAGGGGCGGGAACGCGATGCTGCGCTCGCCCAGCAGCTCGGCGGTCACGCCGCCCATCCCGGCCATGATCACCGTGCCGAAGACGGGGTCCTTGCGGACGCCGAGGATCAGCTCGATCGCGTCCCGGGCCTGGACCATCGGCTGCACGGTGACGCCCTCGAGGCGCGCGTCGGGCCGGCGCGCGTGCGCGCTACGCACGATCTGGTGGTAGGCCGCGAGGACGGAGTCCGGGCCCGCGAGGTCGAGCGCGACGCCGCCCACGTCCGTCTTGTGCGTGATGTCGGGCGAGCGGACCTTGAGCACCACCGGGTAGCCGATCCGCTCGGCGAGCGCGACCGCCTCCTCGGCGCTGGCCGCCGCCAACGGCCGCGTCACCGGAATGCCGTAGGACGCCAGCAGCTCCTTCGACACCTCCTCGCTCAGCACGTCGCTCCCGCCGAGGCGCTCGGCCGCGAAGCGGCGCTTGGCCGCCGCGCGGTCGTAAGGGAGCTGGATCGCCACGTCCTTGGGCGTCTCGTAGAGCGTCTCCAGGTTGCGCGCGTACCCCACCAGCGTCATGAAGGCGCGCACCGCCTGCTCCGGCGTCGGATAGGCGGCGACCCCCGCTTCGGCGAGGATGGGGAGCCCGTCGCGCATCGCGCGCCCGCCCAGCCACGCCGCCAGCAGCGGCTTGCGGCTCTCCGCCGCGAGCTTGCCGAGGACACGGGCGGTGGCGGTGGGGTTGGTCATCGCCTGGGGCGTGACGATGGCGAGCACGGCGTCCACGCCGCGGTCGGCCAGCACGCTGCGCACCGCCTTCTCGATGCGCTTGGAGTTGGCGTCGCCCAGCACGTCCACGGGGTTGCCGTGCGACCACGCCGGCGGCAGCTCCTCGTCGAGCTGCTGCATCGTCTCCGGCGCCAGGGGCGCGAGCACGCCCTGCTGCGCGATCAGCGCGTCGGTCGCGATCACGCCCGGCCCGCCGGCGTTGGTCACGATCGCGAGCCGCGGCCCGCCGGGCACCCGGCCGCGCCCGATGAGCGCGGCGCAGTCGAAGATGTCGGCGAGGTCGGAGACGCGGGCGACGCCGGTGCGCTGGAACGCGGCGTCGTACACCGCGTCCTCGGAGGCCATGGCGCCGGTGTGCGAGGCGGCGGCCTGCGCGGAGGCCGGGAACCGGCCCGCCTTGAAGGCGATGATCGGCTTCTGCCGCGCGTAGGCCCGCGCCGCCGTCATGAAGCCGCGCGCGTCGCCGATGGACTCGACGTAGAGGATGATGGACCGGGTGTGCTCGTCCTCGCCGAAGTAGTCGATCAGGTCCCCGAACCCGACGTCGAGGCTGTTCCCGATCGAGACGAAGTGCGAGAACCCGACGTGCTGCTCCAGCGCCCAGTCGAGCACCGAGGCGCACAGCGCGCCCGACTGCGAGATGAACGCGATGTCGCCGTCCCGCGGCAGCGCCGGTGCGAAGGTGGCGTTGAGGTTGAGGCGCGGCACCACGATGCCGAGGCAGTTGGGACCGATGATGCGCATGCCCTCGAAGCGGGCCTGCGCGGCCCGGATCTCCTCCTCGAGCTTGCGGCCGGCCGCGCCGGTCTCCCTGAACCCGGCCGACATGACGATGACCCCGCGGATGCCGGCGTCGCCGCACGCGAGCACCCGGGCCGGCACCTCCTCGGCCGGCGAGCAGATGACGGCGAGGTCGGGGGCGTGCGGCAGCCGGGCCACGTCCGGATAGCACGGCACGCCGAGCACCGCCTCGGCGTCGGCGTTGACCGGGTACACCACGCCCCGGAAGCCGCCGCCGACGAGGTTGGCGAGCACCTTGCCGCCCACGCTGTTGGGGTTCTGCGTGACGCCGACGAGGGCGATGCGGGCGGGATCGAAGATGCGACCGAGGTTGTGCACGTCCATGCGGAAGCCCGAGCGCGTCGAAGGTGCCGCGAATCGTCGCGGTCCGTACTCGCCCCCTCCGGCGCATATCGCGGGCCACCGCCGCGCGCCCCCGCCCTTGACACCCCCGCCGGCCCCGGCCTTTCTACGGCGTGGCGCCGGAACCCCCGGGCCGGGGCGCGGGTAGCTCCAACGGCCGGCGGACGCGCGCCGACCCCTCCGACTCGACCCGCCACCAGGCAGGAACCGATGAGCGAAACGATCCGCTTCACCCTCAACGGCAAACCGGTCTCGCTCACCACCGATCCGTCGCGCATGCTGCTGTGGGCCCTGCGCACCGACCTCGAGCTGACCGGCTCGAAGTACGGGTGCGGCATGGGGCTGTGCGGCGCCTGCACCGTGGTGGTGGACGGCGAGGCCGTCCGCTCGTGCGTGACCGACCTGGCGTCCGTGCGCGGCAAGCAGGTCACCACGATCGAGGGCCTCGAGCAGGCAGGCAAGCTGCACCCGGTGCAGGAGGCGTTCCTCGACCACGGCGGCTATCAGTGCGGCTACTGCACGTCGGGGATGATCATGAACGCGGTCGGCCTGCTGCACGAGCATCCCCACGCGACGCACGAGCAGATCATCGCGGGGATGGAGGGGAACCTGTGCCGCTGCGGCGCGCACCAGCGGATCGTCGCCGCGATCGAGTCGGTCGCGGGGCAGGGAGGCCGGCCATGACCGACCTCGCCCGCATCAGCCGCATGGACCGCCGCGGCTTCGTGAAGGCCCTCGGCGGCGGGATCCTGATCCTGGTGAGCGCGCCGGCCATCGGCGGAGACCTCGACGCGCAGGGCCGGCGCTCCTATCCCACCGACATCAACGCCTACCTCCACATCGCGCCCGACGGGAAGGTCACGCTCTACTCGGGCAAGATCGAGATGGGGCAGGGCATCATGACCTCGCTCGCCCAGGAGGCGGCCGAGGAGCTGGGGGCGCCGCTCGACGCCTTCACGGTCGTGGCGGGCGACACGGCTTCCTGCCCGTGGGACGCGGGCACCTGGGGTTCGATGTCCACGCGGTTCTTCGGGCCCGCGGTGCGGGCCGCGGCCGCGCAGGCGCGGCTGGTGCTGTCGGATCTGGCGGCGCGGCGGCTCGGCGTGGCGCGGGATGCCCTCACCGTCGAGAACGGCGTCGTGTACGTGACGGCCGACCGTCGCCGGCACGTCTCGTTCGGCCAGCTGGCGCAGGGCAAGGCGATCACGCACACCGTGGACGAGAAGGCGGTGCTGCGCTCGGCGAGCGAGTTCAAGGTGATGGGCACGTCGCCCCGGCGGCTGGACGGGCGCGACAAGGTGACCGGCGCCGCCAAGTACGCGGGCGACATCCGCCGGCCGGGCATGGTGTACGCGCGGATCGTGCGCCCGCCGGCGCACGGCGCCACGCCGAAGAGCCTCGATACGTCTGCGGCCGCCGCCATGCCGGGCGTCACCGTCGTGAACCACGACGGACTGGTGGCGGTGCTGGCGCCCGACCCGGAGACGGCCGCGCGGGCGCTCGACGCGGTGAAGGCGGAGTGGAACGTGCCGGCCGCCACGGTCAACGCGGACACCATCTACGACCACCTCGTGAACGCCGCCCCCGGCAGCGAGACCGTGGACTCGGGCGGCGACCTCGACGCGGGCGCCGCCGCGTCGGCGAAGACGTTCGACACGACGTACTACAACGCCTACGTCGCCCACGCACCGATGGAGCCGCACACGGCCGTCGCGGAGTGGCAGGACGGCAAGGTGACGATCTGGGCCTCCACGCAGTCGCCGTTCGGGCACCAGGGGCAGGTGGCCCGCGCGCTCAACGTGCCGCTCCAGAACGTGCGCGTCATCACGCCGTACGTGGGGGGCGGGTTCGGCGGCAAGGGCTCGGGCGGCCAGGTGGTCGAGGCCGCGCGGCTGGCGCAGGCCGCCGGCAAGCCGGTGATGGTCGCGTACACGCGCGCCGAGGAGTTCTTCTTCGACACCTACCGGCCCGCGGCGGTGATCAAGGTCCGCTCCGGGGCGGACGCGGCCGGCAACGTGAAGCTGTGGGACTACTCGGTGTACGCGGCGGGCTCGCGCGGCTCCGACGTGATCTACGACGTGCCCAACCGGCGGGTGCGCGCGTTCGGCGAGCAGAGCGACACGCGCGGGACCCAGAGCTACCATCCGTTCGCCACCGGCCCGTGGCGCGCGCCGGGCGCCAACAGCAACCGCTTCGCGGCCGAGCAGCAGATGGACGTGATGGCCGCGGCGGCGGGGATGGACCCGCTGGAGTTCCGGATCAGGAACACGAAGGATCCGCGCCTGCTCGGCGTGCTGCACGCCGCGGCGGAGGCGTACGGCTGGCAGGCGCGGCCGTTCCCGGCGCGGAGCGGCAGCGGGCGGGGCATCGCCTGCGGCAGCGACGTCGGCACCTACGTCGTGCACATCGCCGACGTGACCGTGGACCGGGCGACCGGGGCCGTGAAGGTCACCCGCGTCGTCTGCGCCCAGGACATGGGGATCGTCGTGAACCCCGAGGGCGCGAAGATGCAGACCGAGGGCGCGATCGCGATGGGCCTCGGCTACGCCCTCAGCGAAGGGCTCCGGTTCGACGGCGGCCGCATCGACGACGCCAACTTCGACACCTACGCGTTCACGCGGTTCTCGTGGGTGCCGAAGATCGAGGTGACGCTGCTCAGGAACGACGAGCCGGGGACGCAGGGTGGCGGCGAGCCGGGGATCATCACCATGGGGGCCGTGATCGCCAACGCGATCTTCGACGCCACCGGCGGGCGCGTCTATTACCTGCCCATGACGCCGGAGCGGGTGCTCGCGGCGATCCGAACGGCGTAGCGACTCGCCCCGCGGGCCCCGTAAACGCGACGGCCGCCCCATGCGGGCGGCCGTCGTGCTTGGTGCCTCGCGCGCACAGCTCAGCGCTTCTTGCGGAGGCCCGTTTCCTTCTCGGCCCGGCGGCGCAGCTCGACGAGGATCTTGCCTGCGAGGATCCACGCCGACTCCTCGACGAAGCCCTCGGGGAGCGGGACCGTGACGCTCCCGCGGCCGCCCTTGTCGCCCGCGCTCACCGTCCCCGCCGCGCGGTCCACCTGGAAGCCCCAGTCCACGTCGCCGAAGTGATCCGGGAACTTGCCCTTGAGGCTGCGCTCGAACGCCGTGAACCAGTTGCCGAGCGACGGCGTGCCCTGCAGCGCCGGCGGCTGCTGGATCATCTGCGACGGCCGGGGCTGCGGGGGCGGCGTCTGGGCCAGGTCCTTGGACTGCAGGGCCGGGCCGAAACCGGTGCGCCGGGCCGCGGGCGCCGCCTGGGCGGGCTGGCCCTGTCCCGCGACCAGGTCGTCCGCGTGCTCGCCGGCGGCCCCGTCGGCTGGCATCCGCTCCGCTTCCGCCCGCGCGCCCTGTTCCAGGAACTTGTTCCACTCGTCGAGCACGGCGCGGTCGAACTTGACCTTCTCGAACGCGGCCGAGACCCCGCGCGGAGTGGGAGTGTCGTACTGGTGGTTGACGACCATCACGCGCGCCGAGTTGGCGTCGCGCAGCCGCTCCTTGATGCGCCCGTGGCCCGGATCGGAGGCGAGCCCGATCGCGAGGGCAAGCAGCTCGTCGGCGCCGGCGCCCTTGGCGATCGCGATTTCGGCGACGTGCTGGCCGGTGAGGCGCTCGGCGAAGGCGGCCAGGCGCGGGTCGGCGGTGGGGATCGTCTCCCCGTCCACGGTCAGCGTGTTCGCGTAGTGGCGGAACGTCGCCGAGCGCTCGGCCATCACGGCGATGAGCGTGCGCAGGGCGGCCTTCTGGGCCTGCCCCGGCTCGGGGGAGCGTCGGAGCACGTCAACGGCGCGAGCGAGTGCGGCGGCGACCCGCAGCCCTTCGGATATCGGCATGGTCAAGAAAGAAACACGCCGATGCCGGGTTGGGAAGCTCCGCGGGGGAACCCCGCCCCCGCGGCGCCGGGCGGGCCCCGGCGCCCGACCGGAGAATCGCTTTGACACCCGTGGGGCCCGGCCGTAGCGTTGACCCCGTGGTGTCGCTGCACCTCTCTTCCGATGCGCTGATTGAAGCCGGCCGGACGGCGTTGGCGGGTGGCTCCTGGGAGGAAGCCCGCGCGCATTTCGTCGCCGCGCTGGAGGGCGCGGAGCGCGCCGAGGCCCTGGAGGGACTCGGCCTCGCCGCGTGGTGGCTCGACGACGGCGCCCTCACGCTCGACGCGCGGGAGCGGGCGTACCGCGCCTATCGCGAACGGGACGACGCGCTCGGCGCCGCCCGGATGGCGATCTGGCTGACCTGGGACTACCTCGCGTTCCGCGCCGAATTCGCGGTGGCCAGCGGCTGGCTCGAGCGCGCGCGGCGGCTGCTCGAGGGCCGGGAGCGCACGGCGGAGTACGGCTGGCTGCTGACACGGGAGGGCGAGCTCGACCTGTTCCGCCATCACGACCCGCGGCGCGCGCAGGATCTCGGCCGCCGCGCCGCCGAGCTGGGGCGGGTGGTGGGCGATCCCGGGGTCGAGATGAACGGGCTCGCGCTCGAGGGACTGGCCCTGGTGACGGCCGGGGAGGTCGCGGCCGGGATGCGGCGCCTCGACGAGGCGACCGCGGCCGCGACGGCGGGCGAGGTCAAGGAGCTGCACGCGGTCGGCGTGGTGTGCTGCTGGCAGATGTTCGCCTGCGAGCGGGTGCGCGACTACGAGCGCGCGGCGCAGTGGTGCATCCGGGTCCGGGAGTTCGCCAAGCGGTGGCGCAACGTGCCGCTCTCGGGCGTGTGCCGGTCGCAGTACGCCGGCGTGCTGATCTGGCGCGGCGAGTGGGCGGCCGCGGAGGCCGAGCTGACGCAGGCGGCGACCGACCTCGGCGCCACCAAGCCGGCGATGGTCGGGCAGGCGATGGCGCGGCTGGGCGAGCTGCGTCTCCGGCAGGGGCGGCTCGAAGAGGCGGAGCGGTTGTTCGAGCAGGGCGGCGGCTACCCGTCGGCCTCGCTCGGACGCGTGGCCCTGATGCTCGAGCGCGGAGACGCGCGCAGCGCCGCGGCGGAGTCCGAGCGCCTACTGCGGCAGCTTCAGCCGGAGGATCGCACCGGCCGCGCGGCGCTGGTCGAGCTGGCGGTGCGGGCGCGGGCCGGATCCGGGGACCTCGAGGAGGCGGCGGCCGCTCTGGCCGATCTGGAGGAGATCGCGGCGGGCGTGGCCACCGATCCCCTCCGCGCGTCGGCGGCCGCGGCTCGCGCCGCACTGCTGTCTGCGCGCGAAGACGATCGTGCGGCGAGCCGCGCTCTGGAGGAATCCGCCGGCTTCTATCAGCGCAGCGGGGCGCCTTACGAAGAGGGCCGGACGCGGCTCGAGCTGGCGGCCGCCCTCGGTCGGATCGGCGAGCGCGACCGGGCCCTGAAGGAGGCGGCCGAGGCGACCCGGGCGCTGGCGCACCTGGGTGCGGCCGGCGCCGCGGCGCAGGGCGAGGCTCTCATGGCCCGGCTGAAGGCGCCGGAGCCTGCCGCCCCCGCAACGGCGCCCGGGCCGGTCACGCGGCGACAGCTCGAGATCCTGCGCCTGGTGGCGCAGGGCGCCAGCAATGCGGAAATCGCCCGGCGGCTGTCGCTGAGCGAGCACACCGTCAAGCGCCACGTCGCGAACCTGCTGACCCGGCTCGGCCTCAAGACCCGCGCGGCCGCCGCCGCCCACGCCGCGAAGCTGGGCCTGCTCTAGTCCCTCGCCCCTGGGTTTCCCATGGCCCTTTCGAGCCACGGGCGGGCCTTGGCCCGACCGGGCGAAGCGCGGGACGCCGAGCTGCCTTACCATAGCCTCCGACACCACGATCCCGTTTCCATTCATCCGGCCGCGAGCGCTCGCGGCCTCGCTCGGAGGTTGTGCATGCGTGCCATGCGATTGGCAGTCGTCGGTCTGGTGGCGGTCGTCTCGGGTGCCGCGGCGTTCGGGCCGGCCCTCGGCAAGGCGGGGCCGGCTCCCGCCGTGAAGTGGGGTCCCGCGCCGCCGTTCCTGCCGGCCGGCGCGAGGATCGCCGTGATGGCCGGCGACCCCTCGGCGTCGGGCGAGTTCACGATCCGGCTCGAGTTTCCGGCCGGGTACGTCATCCCGCCCCACTTCCACCCGACGGACGAGAACGTGACGGTGCTGTCGGGTCGCTTCCTCGTCGGCATGGGCGACTCGGTGGATACCCACCAGGCCATGACGCTGGGGCAGGACGGTTTCATCACGGCGCCGGCGCGGGCGCATCACTTCGCCGTCGCCGCGCGGAAGACCGTGGTCCAGGTGAACGGGGAGGGCCCGTTCGAAATCACGTACGTGCACGCGGCCGACGACCCGCGGGGGACGACGGCCGGGCGGTAGGGGCCGTCAGCGGGGAAAGGCCGACCGTGCGCCACGGTCGCAATACCACACCCCGGGGCCCCGATTGGGGCCCCCGGGGGGTCGGCTGGTCCAGCTTCCGCGGAAGCGACCTAGTGTCCTTCGGGTCGAGTCCAGTCGATGTCGTTCTTGACGCCTCGCCAGACCTCGATGTTCTCCACAAGGAGCCGGGTTCGCACCGATTGGCCATCAACGATCAGGTGGCGGGAAACGGATGCGGACACTTCTGCCATTGACACCTGCATGGCATTGCCGTTGACGGCAACGCCGCACCTCCCGTCCGGCAGCAGCTGCAAGGTCAGCACCCATGGACTCCCGTTTGCTAGCGTCGGGGACACAGGGGCGTACACCGCCTCGCCCCCAGCCGATAGCAGGACGTAGTTCTTGCTCCATGCGGCCTCACCTGCCGGATAACCAGCCTCGCAGCTCAACCTGACGTCTTCTGCGGTCCTTGGAAGCGCAGCGGTGCGGTGATCCCAAGTTCGCAAGGCCGCCGAGTCCAGGAGGGACGACAGCGAGACGTGGATCTCCTGCCACTTTCCGACGGGCGAGGGTGTTCGAATCGTCAACCGGACTCCGAGGCCGCTATCGGAAGCAAAGGCGGTCCTCGAGTAGACACCGCTGTAATAGCTGCTATCTCCGGCGACGAACAACGCCATTCCCCCCGGTCCGCGCACGACGCGTGGCACCGGTTCGCCGTAGACGCGCCAGCGCGCC
Organism: uncultured Gemmatimonadales bacterium; assembly: GCA_963806755.1. GTDB lineage: Bacteria > Gemmatimonadota > Gemmatimonadetes > Gemmatimonadales > JACORV01 > Fen-1245. Next base: position 26,399 of record CAWDZR010000024.1, on the reverse strand, counting down.
GCCCACGGCCCCGTCCAGGTTTCGGATAGGTCGATGTGCTCGCTTTTCGCTGCAACGTTCACTGCGGCAGAGTCGGAGCGCCATCCACCAGCTGACGCGTAGACCGTGGTGCGACCGGGCCGGTTGCCGATCAGAACTCCGTCTGCACTGATCGTGGCGATCGAGCTGTCCGCCGTCGCCCACTCGACGACGGGGACCTCGATCGGGTGACCGTCTGCTGCAAGGCCGCTGATCCGGTAGCGAAACGGCACGCCAGGCGCGACGGCGCCGGCCGGCGGTCCGATGAGCCCAATGCTGGAGAGGTAGCTCTGGGATGCGTGCTCGTGATCGGCGAAGGCCAGCGCGGGTGGGGCGACGAGTCCTGATACCCCCGTAAGGTGAATGGCACGGCCGGGGACGTCGCTGCGCCGCAGTTGCCACTCATTGCCGCCGCCCGCCTGCGCAGGGCAAAGACCCAAGATCCAGGTTGTATTCCCAAGCCCTCTGGCAGCCGTGGCGGCGAAGAGTTGATTGCTCGTGTGCGTGTCGAGGTTGACCGAGTACACCGATGATGTGCCAGCGGAATCGAGTCCCAGGACGAGGATTTCGTGCGGCGAGAACCATCCTCCGGCGAAGCTCACCACGTTCCAACCCGGTGGGGCAAAGCAGGACTTTCGTCGGCCATCGAATGTTACCCAGCACAACTCATCTGGCTGGAGGTCATAGTGGCGCCTGATGAACGCGATGCGCGTGCCGTCGCGCGACCACGCCCCTGCGATGTCTCGGGTAGGTCCCGAAGTGAGCTGCCGCACCGAGTGTCGAGCGATGTCGAAGACCGCGACGTCGCCCGCGTTGCTGGCGGACCATCGGTCGGTGTAGAGAGCAAGGTAGCCCCCATCAGGCGAGATGCTCTCGACGGCATCGTCTCCGGGAGCTGGAGGCACGTGCAGCCAGCCTCGCCGCGTACCGACGAACGGTTCTTGTCCGTTAGGGCGCCCTGTCTCAAGGGCCCAGGACCAGACTCCTCCGCCTAGGCTGGTAAATTGGACCGCGCCGGATGGCAGCTTCCCAGGCAGGTCGGAGACGCGGGCGCCGGTGGCGAGGTCCAATGTCCGCTGCGCGAGGAGGTCGGCGTCACGGACCTCGATTTGGACCGGTCTGCTGCTGTCGCCGTCAGGCATGAGACTGACAATCCGGATGGCAACGCCCGAACGCGACGCGAGTCGGGAACCGACGCCGGCGGCGGCGAGGCCGACCAGACCGACCAGCACGGCGATACGCGCCGGGGTAACGACGCCTAACCTCACATGGACGGGCAAAGCGCGCACCAACGCATCGACGCGGCCATTGCCCTCGTGCCCCAGCAGTTCGCGGGCGAGCGGTTTCAGGCCGCGGCGGTCCCCTTGAGAGCGGACGGCTCGCAACCAGCGCCGGAACACGAGGTCCAACGCATGGACGTCGCCCGCGGCAGCAAAGTGCTGCGCCGCTCGAGCCAATGCGTCGGAGTCGGCGCTGTTCACCGCCACAGCGCTCCCGAGCGCCGCGTGGGCGGCGTGTATGGCCTCCTCTGGAGCCAGCTCGATCGCCATCTCTGCGATGGCGTCATGCATCGGCTGCCAGTTTCCCTGCTGGCGTAATACGAGCCCCCGCTGTTCCAGCGTCGAGATGTCGGATTCGAACGAGTCTCTGGAGCGCGGCGCCGCGAGCAGCAGCATGTCGAGCGACAGCGGGGTACCGTGGACTGCCAGGAGCAGCAGGAGCCATCGCTGCTCCCGCGACAGCCGCTCCAGTCGTTGACGGAGGGCTGCGCCGCCGGCGAGCAGCCGTTCCAGGTCGTCTGGAGCCGGGCACTGCCAGCCTGCTGGGCCCAGGTCGAGGATTGCACGCTCGATGGCCAGCTCGAGCGTCTCGAGGACGATGAGCGGGGAGCCGTCGGCGGCCGCACGGAGGCGCTCGGGCAGCGTCGAGGCCCAACTTGCATGCGGGATCGGGCCGAACGAGGCAACGAGGGCGCCGACCTGCGAGGCCGTCAGGGGCTCGAGCGAGAGAAGTTCGGTGATCCCGCTCTCGAGCTGGCCCTCGGGCCCCGGCCTCGCCGTGCTGACGACGAGCACCGGGCTGCGGCCCAGTCGCCCGACGAGCGTGGCGACGAGCCGGCGCGAATGGCCGTCCATCCAGTGAGCGTCGTCGAGCAGCAGGGCGAGCGGCGCTTCGTCGGCGACCGCGGCTAACAGCTCGGCGACGGCGAGCACCCGGCGGCGAGGCAGCTCGTCGCCCGCCGAGCGATCCGGCTCGGCGGCCGGATAGCGCGACGCGAGGGCGGGTGCGAGGCCGACCAGGGTGCCGGCGGTCGCGGCAGATATTCCCGCGGAGCCGGGTAGGGTAGCGAGCGCCACCGCCAGGTCCGCGGCCAGGGCGTAGGACAGCGTCCGTTCGCCGGGGGTCGCGCGCACCAGCAGCGTGCGAGCGCCCGATGCGCGGAGCCGGGTCTGCGCGTCGGCGAGGAGGCGCGACTTGCCCAAGCCTGCGGCGCCGGCGATGTGGATGTGTCGCGATGCCCCGTGGCGCGCCGCATCCCAGGCGGCGACGATCGCGCCGAACTCCCGCTCGCGGCCAATCAGTTCGGCGACGAGGGTGGTCGGCGTGGCGCCGTCCACCAACTGGTACTGAGGTTGCTGCCGGGCGACGCGCAGCGCGGCGCGTGTGGCCGGTTCGGGGTCTCGCCCTTCCTCCTGGAGCATGCGCTCCAGTCCGTCCGCTTCGACCGCGGCGCCGACCGCGTCCCCCGCTGCCATTAGGGCCTCGAGCAGCAGGCGCCAACCGGGCTCGGACGCGCGGTCCGTGTCTCGAACTCGCCGGGCGAGGGCGACCGCCTCGCGCGCATGGCCGGCGGTCAGGTGGCGGCGGGCGAGCGCCTCGCCGGCCCGCGCAAACAGCCCTCGCAGGCGGAAGCGTTCGAGGTCGACCCACCGTTCGAACTCGGCACCGCCGGGCGCAGCGAAGCCCGGGAGGAAGTCGCCCGCGTAGACTGCGACGGCGCGCTCCCAGTCCTGGCGTTCGACCGCGGCGAGGAAGGAGTCGCAGTCCGTGAGGACCGCGGCGACCAGGGAGAGCTGGTTCCCGCCGGCCTTGAGCGATGCCTCGCCGAGGCGCTGGCGGATGTACCAGATGGTCTGGCGGTACGCGTGTCTCGCGGCGGTGGGTTCGAGGTCGGCCCACAGTAGGTCGAGGAGATGCTCTCGCTGGGCGGTCCGGCCGGGGGAGAGGGCGAGATAGGCGAGTAGCGCCAACGGCTTTGAGGGGCCGAACAGCGAAGCCGGGTCTGTGCCGAGCAACGCCGAGAGTCCCCAACCGCCCAGAGTAGTGAGCGTCAGTTGGGCGTCATTTGAGCCTGAAACACTGCTTCCAGCAGGCATCTGACTCGCTTGTGACCTCGGTTCCCTACCTATGAGTTCCGGAAAGAGAAACCGGTCCCCCGGTCACCGCTCGTCGAGTCCTGCCGGATTGGGTCGCACCGAGAAGGTAGGGTCTGGGCGTGCGGGTCGGCAAGGCGCGGAAATGCGTGATTGGGGGGTCGGCATGATCCAAGGCTGATCGTGCGATCAATGCGTCAGTGGAGGTTCGAGCTATGCGGCCGCGATCTCTGGGTTCAACTCTCCTCGCGCTGGTGGGCATCGCTTCGTGCAATGGCACGACTGAACCGGCCACTTATACCGTGACCGTAGCGGGGACGGGGGCGGGGAACGGGACGGTGACGGCACCGGCGGCCGGGGGCCAGGCAGCGCTGAACTGCACGATCACGGCAGGGGTCACGAGTGGGGCGTGCAGCGGGACGTACCCGCAGGCAACCCTGGTGACGCTGACGGCGAAGGCGGGGACGGGCTCGACCTTCGGCAGCTGGAGCGGGGTGTGCAGTCTGGCGACGGATTCGACCTGCATCGTCGGGAACATCACGGGGCCGTGGACAGCGACGGCGTCGTTCGGGGCAGTGTCCCCGACCTACACGCTGACCGTAGCGGGGACGGGGGCGGGGAACGGGACGGTGACGGCACCGGCGGCCGGGGGCCAGGCAGCGCTGAACTGCACGATCACGGCAGGGGTCACGAGTGGGGCGTGCAGCGGGACGTACCCGCAGGCAACCCTGGTGACGCTGACGGCGAAGGCGGGGACGGGCTCGACCTTCGGCAGCTGGAGCGGGGTGTGCAGTCTGGCGACGGATTCGACCTGCATCGTCGGGAACATCACGGGGCCGTGGACAGCGACGGCGTCGTTCGGGGCAGTGTCCCCGACCTACACGCTGACCGTAGCGGGGACGGGGGCGGGGAACGGGACGGTGACGGCACCGGCGGCCGGGGGCCAGGCAGCGCTGAACTGCACGATCACGGCAGGGGTCACGAGTGGGGCGTGCAGCGGGACGTACCCGCAGGCAACCCTGGTGACGCTGACGGCGAAGGCGGGGACGGGCTCGACCTTCGGCAGCTGGAGCGGGGTGTGCAGTCTGGCGACGGATTCGACCTGCATCGTCGGGAACATCACGGGGCCGTGGACAGCGACGGCGTCGTTCGGGGCAGTGTCCCCGACCTACACGCTGACCGTAGCGGGGACGGGGGCGGGGAACGGGACGGTGACGGCACCGGCGGCCGGGGGCCAGGCAGCGCTGAACTGCACGATCACGGCAGGGGTCACGAGTGGGGCGTGCAGCGGGACGTACCCGCAGGCAACCCTGGTGACGCTGACGGCGAAGGCGGGGACGGGCTCGACCTTCGGCAGCTGGAGCGGGGTGTGCAGTCTGGCGACGGATTCGACCTGCATCGTCGGGAACATCACGGGGCCGTGGACAGCGACGGCGTCGTTCGGGGCAGTGTCCCCGACCTACACGCTGACCGTAGCGGGGACGGGGGCGGGGAACGGGACGGTGACGGCACCGGCGGCCGGGGGCCAGGCAGCGCTGAACTGCACGATCACGGCAGGGGTCACGAGTGGGGCGTGCAGCGGGACGTACCCGCAGGCAACCCTGGTGACGCTGACGGCCATCCACAGCACGGGATCAGGGTTCACGAGTTGGACTGGGGTGTGTAGCTTGGCGACGGACTCGACCTGTATCGTGGGGAACATCACGGGGCCGTGGACCGCCATTGCAGGATTCGGCGCTACCGGGAGCTACGCGCTCACAGTGACAGGAGCTGGGTCGGGCAATGGGACAGTCACGGCACCGGCGGCGGGAGGACAAGGGGCGCTCAACTGCTCGATAACGGCGGGGGTCGCGAGCGGGGCGTGCGGCGGAACCTATCCGAGCCCCACGTTCGTAACCCTGACCGCAACGCCGACTTCGGGCTCGACGTTCGGAACCTGGAGTGGCATCTGCGCGCTCGCGACATCACAGAGTTGCGTCGTGGGCAACATTACCGGCGCCAACACTGCGACGGCGACGTTCCAGTAGAGGGTGTAAGGCCACCGCCATGCCTTCCGCGCCTCTCACTGGATCTGCGGGTTCGGTGGGAGGCACGGAGATCGGATGCCCCCTACACGTCCAGGTTCCGCACGAACTTCGCGTTCTCCTCGATGAACTTGCGGCGGGGCTCGACCTCGTCGCCCATCAGCACTTCGAAGAGCTGGCTCGCCTCGAACGCATCCTCCATCTCGACCTTGAGGATCGTGCGCTTGGACGGGTCCATCGTCGTCTTCCACAGCTGCTCGGGGTTCATCTCGCCCAGGCCCTTGTAGCGCTGGATCGCGACGTTCCGCACGCGCGCCGGCTTGCCGTTCCCCTCGGACTCCTCTTCGCCCTCCTCCTCACCCTCGGCCGCCACGGCGGCCGCCGCGGGCGCCGCGCCGTTCGACAGCCGCTTCACATACTCGTCCCGCTCCACCTCGTCGAACGCGTAGTACTCCTCCTTGCCGCGCGCCACGCGGAAGAGCGGCGGCTGCGCGATGTAGATGTACCCCGCGTCAATGAGCTGCTTCATCTCCTTGTAGAAGAACGTCAGCAGCAGCGTGCGGATGTGCGCGCCGTCCACGTCGGCGTCGGTCATGATGATGATCTTGTGGTAGCGCGCCTCCTCGAGCTGGAAGTCCTCCGCCACCCCCGTGCCGATCGCCGTGATGATGGTGCGGATCTCTTCGTTCGAGAGGGTCTTGTCGATCCGCGCCTTCTGCACGTTGAGGATCTTGCCCCTCAAGGGCAGGATGGCCTGGAAGGCGCGGTCGCGCCCCTGCTTGGCCGAGCCGCCGGCGCTGTCGCCCTCGACGAGGTAGATCTCGCACATCGCCGGATCGGTGAGCGAGCAGTCGGCCAGCTTGCCGGGCAGGATGCCGCCCTCGAGCCCGCTCTTCTTCCGCACCAGGTCGCGCGCCTTGCGCGCCGCCTCGCGCGCCAGCGCCGCCGAGGCTGCCTTCTCGATGATCGCCCGCGCCACCGGCGGATGCTCGTCGAGGTAGTTGCCGAGGAGGTCGTTCACCACGCTCTTGACGATGCCCTCGACCTCGCTGTTGCCGAGCTTGGTCTTGGTCTGCCCCTCGAACTGCGGCTCCTTGACTTTGACCGAGAGCACCGCCGTCAGGCCCTCGCGCACGTCGTCGCCCGAGAGGGTGAAGTCGGCCTTCTTCAGCGCGCCGCTCTTCTTGGCGTACTCGTTGATCGTGCGGGTGAGCGCGCTCTTGAAGCCGGTGAGGTGCGTCCCGCCCTCGTGGGTGTTGATGTTGTTCACGAAGGTGAGCGTGTTCTCGGTGTAGCCGTCGTCGTACTGCAGCGCGAGCTGCACGTCCACGTCGTCGCGCACCGTCTCGATGGCGATCGGCTTGGGGTGCAGCGGCTTCTTGGTCTGGTTCAGCCACTGCACGAACTCGACCAGCCCGCCCTTGTAGAAGAACGTCTCCTCGCGCTGCTGGCCCTCGCGCTCGTCCTGGAAGGTGATGGTGAGGCCCTTGTTGAGGAACGCCAGCTCCCTGAGCCGCGACGCGAGGATGTTGTAGTCGAACCGCGTCTCGGTGAAGATCGTGGCGTCGGGCTTGAAACGGACGATGGTGCCGGTGCCCGGCGCCTTGCCCTTGACCGCCAGCTTCTCGACCGTCTCACCGCGCGCGAACGCCATCTGGTGCCGCTGGCCGTCCCGCAGCACCGTGACGTGCAGCTTCTCGCTCAGCGCGTTCACCACCGAGAGGCCGACTCCGTGGAGTCCGCCCGACACCTTGTAGGTGTTGCGGTCGAACTTCCCGCCCGCGTGCAGCACCGTCAGCGCCAGCTCGACGCCGGGGATCTTCTCGGTGGGGTGCATGTCCACCGGGATGCCGCGGCCGTTGTCCTTCACGGTGACGCTGTCGTCCGTGTGGATGATGACTTCGATCCGGTCGCAGAAGCCGGCGAGCGCCTCGTCCACCGAGTTGTCCACGATCTCGTAGACGAGGTGGTGCAGCCCGCGCGAGCTGGTCGAGCCGATGTACATCGCGGGGCGGCGGCGCACGGCCTCGAGGCCCTTGAGGACCTGGATCTGTTCGGCGTCGTAGGCCTTGGTGGCTTGGTCTTTAGTCATATACCTGGAAGGCGGTTGGTGGGTTGTGGGTGGTGGGTTGTGGGAACACCACCGCGCGATTCCGCGTCATCGTACGATTCTCAGCGAGGCCACGGTCTTCTGCGGCGCCACCAGCCTGAGCTGCACCGGCGCCGCCTCGAGACTCACGAACCGCGGGTCCTCGATCGGCGCGACGCTGCCCGCCGGCGCCGTGCGGGCGAGCCACTGGCGCCGCAGCCGCGCGAAGCGCCGGAGCAGCGCCGCGCGGTCGGCCGCGAGCCGCTCGGGGAGCGCCTGCCAGGCGCCGGCGAACAGCGTCGCCTCGACCGGCGGTTTCGGGGTCCGGCCGCGCCGCCGCCCGGCCGCGCCCCCGTGCCCCGGCGCCTCCGTGCCCGCCGCCTCGCCGAACCACCCCAGCAGCAGGTCGTGATCGTGGATCTCGCCCAGGCAGTCCTGGAGTTGCCGGGTCAGCCGGCGCTCGGCGTCGAAGGCCAAGCCGCACGTCTCGGCGTGGAAGTCGAGCACGTAGCGCAGCCGCTTGACCGCGATGCGCAGCCGGTGCAGGTCGGCCGCCGTGGGTACCCGCTCCGTCATCCCGCGGCGCGCGGACACGCGGTTCGCGTCGCGGTGGATGACGTCGGTCAGGTAGCGCGCCGCCACGGCGTCCTCGTGCCCGCGGCCCGCGAACCGCGGGTGCCGCGCCCACTCGCCGAGCGCCGCCTTCAGCTTCTCCCAGCGCCCTCCCGCGAGGCGCGCGCCCAGCTTCTTCTGCGCGCGCCAGCGGCGCTCCTTCAGCGCCGCGAGCAGGTCCTCGAGCCGCGCCGCCTCGGCGCCGCCCAGCTCCGGGAGGTGGCGGTCCTCGAGCAGCGCGACGATCACGTCGAGGTCGCGCACGCGGCCGAGGCCGCGGGCGAGCCACTGCAGCCGCGAGGCGCGGGCCCGCCGCGGGGCGCGGAGCACGCCGGCGAACAGCGCGGAGGCGGCCCGCAGCCGCCGGGTCTGCACCCGCATCTGGTGCACCGCCTCGGGGTCGTCGCCGCGGCGCGCCGCCTTCTCGTAGGCGAGCAGGCCCCGCACCTGTCGCGCGACGATGCGGCTCGCGGCCTGGCGGACCGTCAGTGCCGGCGCGGGCGCGAGCGCGGCCTTCACGGCGCGGCCCCCCGGCGCCCGCGGCCCCGCGGGAAGCGCGGCGCGGCCTCGGCCGCCTCGCCGCCCACCAGCCAGCGGATCCGCTTGATCCGCCCCGCCGTGCGCTCCGCGTTGAGCAGCGAGAGCACCTCGGGCGTCATCAGCGACAGCTCCTGCCGCCAGGCGCTCGACTTCACCCGCACGAACAGCGTGCCGTCCGCGGCCACCGACTCGGGATGCGCGGCGCGCGCGATGCGCTCGCCCACCAGGGCGGGCCACGCCTCCACCACCGCGGCCTGGCCCACGCGCTCGGCCAGCCCCGACGACTTCAGGAACGCCGCGAGCACCGTCCCGACCTGCGTCGGCTTCGACTTGCGCGCTTCGCTCACCGGTTCGATGCTCTCATGACGCCTCGATCGCTCCGCCCCTGATGTGCCACCGCGGCAGCGCGCTCACCGCAGCCGGCAGCTCGCCCTCGCGCGGCACCGTCGCGAACACCTGGCTCCCGCGCGCCGCCAGCTCCTCGACCAGCGTGCCGAGCCGCGCGCTGCGCTCCGCATCCAGCTCGGCGAACACGTCGTCGAGGCAGATCACCGGCGGGCCGCCGTCGCCACGGCCGTCCTGCTCCGCGAGCGTCTCCGCCGCCACCAGCCGCAGCGCCAGCGCCGCGGTCCGCCACTGCCCGGCGCTGCCGTAAGTCCCCAGCGGCCGCTCGCCCAGCAACAGCTGGAGATCGTCGCGATGCGGGCCCACCGAGGTCGTGCCCCGCTCCAGGTCCCGCGGCCGCGACCGCGCCAGCGCCGCCGCCAGCTCCTCCTCGCTCGCCGTCGCGCGCGAGTGGTAGCGCAGTCCCGTATCGAGCCGCTCGCCGATCTCGGCGCAGTACCCGCAATAGCGTGCCGCCCACCGCTCGACCCACTGCCGCCGCGCCGCCGCCACCCGCGCGCCCGAGCGCGCCAGCAGCGCCTCCCAATCCTCGACGTCGCCCCCGCGCGCGTGACAGCGATGCCGCAGTGCGCGTCGGTACTCCCCCAGCGACTCCACGTAGCCGGACACGGCCAGTGCGAGCAGCACGTCCAGGAAGCCCCGCCGCACCCGAGCCCCCCCGGTCGCCAGCGCCACGTCCGAAGGACTCAAGACCACGCCCCGCACCGCCCCGATCGCGTCGGCCAGCCGCTCGGCCCGCAGGCCGCCGGCGGTCACGCGCTTCTCGCCGGTCCGCGCGTCGTAGCCCGCGGCGATGACCGCGCCCTCCGTCTGAACCTCGACGTGGAATCCGTCGTCGCCGAACCGCACCAGCTCCCGATCGCGCCCGCCGCGGAACGACCGGAACACCTCGAGATACAACGCCGCCTCCAGCAGGCTCGTCTTGCCGTGGCCGTTCGGCCCGACGAGGACCATCCCCTGCGGCGGCAGCTCCAGGTCCGCGTCTCCCAGGTTGCGGAAGCTCCGGACCGAGAGCCGCGCGATGCGCGCTATCGCACCCTCACGTTCACGCTCGAGGTCGTGGTGTCCCTGCCGAGGATGTTCGAGGCGCTCACCGCGTAGCTGAACGTCTGGTGCTTCAGCGGCCCGAGCGCCACCGGGATGATGGCCTGAAAGAGGGTGTCGCCCGAGTAAAACGGGAGATACGCCAGCGACGCGCCCTGGAACGTCACGGCGACCGTGTCGATGAACGCCGCGTCGTGGACGGCGATGACGATGTCCAGCGTGCCGATCGAGTCCACCGTCGTGTCCTGCGCCGGATCGATCACCACGAGCGGCGCCCCATTGCCCGGACCCTTCGGTGTGTTGGGTTCCGTGGTCGCCGGACGGCACCCCGACGCCGCCCAGGCGAGCGTCCCCGCGAGGCCCAGTCCGGCGAGCGCGCGACCGCTCCAGCGCCGCCCGTGGCGGACCGCCAAACCCTGGCGCTGCGGGGGTCCGATCACGCCCGGTAAGTTAGCTACGAAATCAAGGCAATACAAGGGTTTACCCCACCTGCGGCGGGGCTACTGCGAGGTCACGATCGCGCTGTCCGCGGCCATAAATCCGAGCAAATCCCAGGCTTTTGCGCCGAGGGTGATTTTGGTGCCGGCCGGGATGCCGGATGGGACGCTCCAAAGGACGCTCTGCGTGAAGTCGGTCGTGTCGGGAACGAAATAGAGCGAGTCGCCCTGGAGCGCGGGAAAGGGACTCTGCAGGGTCATGTGGATGCTGTCCACGCCCTCGGCGTCGAAGACGACGACCGAGGCCGGGATGGTGCCCGGGCTGCGCACGATGACGCCGGGCGGGATGATGAGCTTCACGCTTGGCGGAGCCGGCCGCGCGCGAGGATCCGTGCAGGAAAGCCAGAGTGCACAGAGGCACAGGGGCAGAAACAGGCGGGCACGGGGGCACGGGGGCACGGGGGCACGGCAGAGGAACCGCCCGCCCGTGCGCCTGTGCGTCTGTGCCCCTGTGCCCACTGTCACTTGCCCTCGAACTTCGGCGGGCGCTTCTGCAGGAAGGCGTTCAGTCCTTCCTTCATGTCGTCGCTGGCGGCGACGAGCCCGAAGGCGTCGGCCTCGAGCGCGAGCCCCTGCTCGAGCGTCATGTCGAGGCCGCGGTCCACCGCTTCCATCGTGAGCTGGAGGGCGAGGGGCGCGTTGGCGAGAATGGCGCGCATCAGCTTGCCGGCCTCGGCGAGGATCTGGTCGGCGGGCACGACGCGGGTCACGAGGCCGATCCGGAGCGCCTCGCGGGCGTCGATCTGCTCGCCGGTCAGCAGCAGCTGCAGCGCGTTGCCCTTGCCGACGATGCGCGGCAGGCGCTGCGTGCCGCCGTAGCCAGGGGTGATGCCGAGCTTGACCTCGGGCTGGCCGAACCTGGCGTTTTCGCTCGCGATGCGGACGTGGCACGCCATCGCCAGCTCGCAGCCGCCGCCGAGGGCGTAGCCGTTGACGGCGGCGAGCACCGGCTTGCCCATCGCCTCGAACGCGCGCAGCATCGCCTGGCCGTTCAGCGAGCGGGCGCGGCCCTGGAGCACGCCCTGCTTCGCGAGGTCGCCGATGTCGGCGCCGGCGATGAAGGCCTTGGGCCCGGCGCCGGTCAGGATGACGCCGCGAACCGCGGAGTCGGCCGCGAGCTGGCGCGCCGCTTCGCGCAGCTCGCGCACCACCTGGTCGTTGAGCGCGTTGAGCTTGTCGGGACGGTTCACCGTGAGCGTGGCGACGCCCTCCGACACGGTGAGGAGCAGGGTCTCGAAGTTCATGGCGAAAAGGTAAGCGCGGGCCTAGGTTGCCCGCCATGAGCCACCACCCGATGGGATGGACCGCCGACCGGCGGCTCACGATCCTGGACCAGACCCTGCTGCCGCACGAGGAGCGGTGGCTCGTGCTGGACACGGTCGAGAGCGTGGCCGAGGCCATCCGTGCGCTGCGGGTGCGGGGGGCCCCGGCGATCGGCATCGCCGCGGCCATGGGCCTCTCCGGGGCGTTGCGCGGCCGCGGAGCCGGCGGCCGGCGCGAGCTGCTGGCCGCGTTGGAGGCGGGGGTGGCCGCCCTGCGCGCGGCCCGGCCAACGGCCGTGAACCTGGGCTGGGCGATGGACCGGTTGCTGCGCCGCGGCGCGGCGACGCCCGGTGGTCCCGACGACGTGCTCGCGGCGCTGGAGGCGGAAGCGCAGGCCATCTGGGACGAGGACGTCGAGGCGTGCCGGCGGATCGCCGAGCATGGGCAGGAACTGCTGCGGGCACGGGGGCACGGGGGCACGGGGGCACAGGGGCACGGGGAGGCGCCGCTCATCAACGTGCTGACGCACTGCAACACGGGCTTCCTGGCGACCGGCGGCGTGGGGACGGCGCTGGGCATCGTGCACGTCGCGGCGGAGCGCGGCACGCGGGTGCACGTGTGGGTGGACGAGACGCGTCCGCTGCTGCAGGGGAGCCGGCTCACGGCGTGGGAGCTGGCCAAGGCCGCGGTCCCGCACACAGTGCTGCCCGACGGCGCGGCCGCGAGCCTGATGGCCGCGGGACGCGTGGATCTGGTTCTGGTCGGCGCCGACCGCGTCGCCCGCAACGGCGACACCGCGAACAAGGTGGGCACGTACCCGCTCGCCCTCGCGGCGCGGCACCACGGCGTGCCGTTCTACGTGGTGGTGCCGTGGTCGTCGTTCGACCTCGCGTGCGCGACGGGCGCCGACATCCCGATCGAGCAGCGCGACGGGGACGAAGTGCTCCGGCCGCTCGGCGTGCCCGCGGCGCCTCGGGGCAGCGCCGCCTACAACCCGGCGTTCGACGTGACGCCGGCGGAAGTGATCACCGGGTGGGTGACGGAACGGGGTGTCCGCGGGCCGCCCTTCGAGGCCGGCGGCCCATGAGCGGCGGGCACGAGCGGGGCACTCTGGCCGGCGCCGCCGCGGCGGGATAGCATTGCCTGCGGACCTGAGGGGAGGCGCTATGCCGGAGCTCGAAGTCGGTCTCGTGACGCATTACTTCGACCGTCCCCACGTCGCGATCGTCAAGATGACCGCCGCGGAGATCAAGGTCGGCGACCAGATCCACATCAAGGGTGCGCACACCGATCTCACCGAGATGGTGACCTCGATGGAAGTCGAGCACCGGAAGATCGACGTGGCGAAGCCCGTCGACGAGTTCGGCCTGCAGGTCGCCGACCGCGTGCGGACCGGCGACAAGGTGTTCAAGGTCGCGCCCTAGCGGGCCAGGCCCCGCGCCGCCGCGGCGACGGCGGCCGTCGCGCGGGCGAGGAAGTCGTAGTCCAGGCTCTCCGGCGTGTCGCCGGGCGTGTGGTAGTGCGGGTTGCGAAGGTCGGCCGTGTCGGTGACCATCAGCGCCGGGTAGCCCTCGTCCCAGAAGCGGGCGTTGTCGGAGCGCCGCGTGTCGGGCGCCACCCATCCCCGGAGCGGAACGGCCATGCCGAACACCGGCAGGTGCGGCGCCGCCGCCCGCTCGAACGCGGCGAGCAGCTCGCGCGAGCGCCAGTCGGCGACCGCCGCCAGGAAGTTCCCCTCGCGCGGCACCCGCTTGAGCAGCCGCAGCCCGAGCAGCGCCGCCTGGCGCGGGCTCGTGTAGCCGAGCATCTCCAGCACCAGCGCCCCCGCGACCGCCTGGCCGCGGGCGCGGAGCCAGCGGGCGTACGCCAGGCTCCCGACCCGGAACTGCCCCAGGAGATTCTGCACTTCCTCGAGGTTGAGGCCCACGAACTGGATCGTGGCGCCCAGCCGCTCGCCCCGCAGCAGCCGCGCCACCTCCAGCATGGCGGCGACCCCGCTGGCGTTGTCGTCGGCGCCGGGGGTGTGCGGCGTCGAGTCGAAGTGGGCCGCCACGACCACCCACGGTCGCGCCGGCTCTTCGCCGTCCCGCGTGGCCACGACGTTGTGGTACTCCGCGCCGGCGAACTCGAACAGCTGCCGCTCGACCCGGAGCCCCGCCGAGCCCAGCTCCAGCGCGACGTGGTCCTCGACCGCCGCGAGCGCCGCGGGCGCCGCGATGCGGTGACGCACCACCGCCAGCGCGCGCACGTCGGCCTCGAGCCGGGCCGCGTCCGGAGCGAGCCGCGCCGCGTCGGATGCGCGCGTCGGCGAGCCGGCGCGAGGCGGGTCTGGCAAAGGGACCGGGGTCGTTGGCATTATTGAACTCCCACTTCGGAGGATGCCATGAACGCGCGGGCGCTCATCGTGACGGGGTTCGTCCTCGCCGGCTGCACCCAGGGCAAGCCATCGGGGCAGGCGGCCTCGACCGGCGAATCCACCGCCGCCACGGCCGCGGCCCCCTCGCCCATGCAGCAGCGGCTGTACGAGGCTACCGAGATCGCGCTGCCCCCCGGCATGCCGGCGGAGAGCCTGCCGGAGCCGACGTCGCCCGGCGCGAAGGCGCTCACCCAGTATTGCACGCAATGTCACGCTCTGCCATCTCCCGCCATGCACGGCCCCGCCGACTGGCCCAGCGTGGCGCGGCGCATGTGGGTGCGCATCGACATGATGGCCGGCGCCCTCGGCATCCAGACGCCGACGACGGCGCAGCGCGCCGACCTGCTCGCGTACCTCGAGAAGCACGCGCTCAAGGTCGCGGCCAGCCTGCCCGCCGGCGCGGGCAAGCCCGCGTTCGAACGCGTCTGCGCCCGCTGCCACGAGCTGAACGATCCGAAGATGCACACGGCCCCCGACTGGCCCGTGGTCGTGATGCGCATGGAGCAGGACGCCGAGAAGATGAAGGTCAGCGGCATCTCCAACGCGGACGCGCAGCAGATCATCGGCTACCTCCAGTCCGTCTCCGCGCGCCCGCGCTCGCGGTAGCGGCCGGCCCGGGGAGCTGAGCGACGGCGTTCGTCCTCGCGCTCGACCAGGGCACCACCGGGTGCACCGCCCTCGTCGTGGACGAGGGCGGCCGCATTCTGGGGCGCGGGTACCACGAGATCGCGCAGCATTTCCCGCAGCCCGGATGGGTCGAGCACGAGCCCGAGGAGCTGTGGCGCGGCACCCTCGCCGCCGCCGCGGGCGCACTCGGCGCCGCCAGGATCCAGGGACGGCAGCTCGCGGCCATCGGCATCACCAACCAGCGCGAGACCACGCTGCTCTGGGACCGCGCCACCGGGAACGCCCTGCACCGCGCCATCGTCTGGCAGGACCGCCGCACGGCCGAGCGGTGCCGGAAGCTCGACGCCGGGCTCCTCGCCGCCAAGACCGGCCTCGTGCCCGACCCGTACTTCTCCGCGACCAAGCTCGAGTGGCTGCTCGAGAACGTGCGGCCCCGCCCGCGCCCGGACCGCACGGCGTTCGGCACCGTGGACACCTGGCTCGTGCACCGGCTCACCAAGGGGCGCGCGCACGTCACCGACCCCACCAACGCCTCGCGCACCCTGCTCTACGACATCGCCGCCCGCCGCTGGGACCCGGAGCTGCTCGCGCTGTTCGGCGTCCCCGCCGAGATCCTGCCCGAGGTCCGCCCGTCGTCCGGCGTGTTCGCGCTCGCTGACGCGGAGTGGTTCGGCGCCGAGGTCCCGATCGCGGGGATCGCCGGCGACCAGCAGGCCGCCCTGTTCGGGCAAGGCTGCTTCGCGGCGGGCACCGCCAAGAACACCTACGGCACCGGCGCCTTCCTCCTGCTCAATACCGGCGCGACGCGGGTGCGCTCCACCCGCGGGCTCCTCACCACCGTCGCGTGCGACGAGCGGGGCGGCCCCGCGTACGCCCTGGAGGGCGCCATCTTCATCGCCGGTGCCGCCCTGCAGTGGCTCCGCGACGGCCTCGGCGTGCTGGCCGACGCGCGGGACAGCGAGGCCCTGGCCCGCGGCGTCCCCGATACCGGCGGCGTCGTCTTCGTCCCCGCCTTCACGGGGCTCGGCGCGCCGCACTGGGAATCCGCCGCCCGCGGCGCCATCTTTGGGCTGACACGGGGAACCACGAAGGCGCACCTGGTGCGGGCCGCTCTGGAGGCGATGGCCTTCGCGACCCGCGAGGTGCTCGAAGCCATGCGCGCCGACGCCGGCCTCGCGCTCGCGGACCTCAAGGTGGACGGCGGCGCCGCCGCCAACGACTGGCTGATGCAGTTCCAGGCCGACGTGCTGGGCACCAGCGTTACCCGCCCGGCGAACGTGGAGTCCACCGCTCTGGGGGCCGCCGGACTCGCGGGACTCGCCACCGGGGTCTGGAAGTCGGCCGTGGAGTTCGCCGCGGCCCGCCACTTCACCACGTTCCGCCCCGACCGCGCAGTCGAGGCCGAATGGGACGAATGGAAGCGCGCGGTGCGGGGTACGATAGCCTGGAGCAGGGATAGGTGACGCTGCCGCAACACCGCAACCCTTTTTCCTGCATCTCTTTACGTGTGGTGGTGCGGCTGGCGGGGCAGGGTGCGGCTTATATGGTATCTTATTTGCGGAGTATTTGAGTCGGATTTCCAAAGAGCACTCGAGACAGGTCAGGCCATATGCGAGCCCGGACGAAGTTCATCATCGGCGGTGTGCTGGTCCTCGGCACGGTCAGCTATCTGATGGCGTCGGGCATCAAGGACACCGGCGAGTACTACCTGACGCCGACGGAGCTGGCGGCGAAAATCCATGCGGACCAGTCGTTCTACAACGTCGGGGTCAAGATGGGGGCGCGGGTCGTGAAGGGTTCGATCACGCGCGACGTGGCGAGCCAGACCATCACCTTCCGGGCCACCGACGGGGCGCACACCTACCCGATCGTGTACCACGGCCTGGCGCCGGACACCTTCACCGACGACGTGGATGTCGTGGTGGAGGGTCGGCTCCAGCCCGACGGCACCTTCCGGGCGACGACGCTGCTGGCCAAGTGCGCGTCGCGCTACGAGGCGGTGCCGCCGCCCACGGGCACGACCCCGGCGGCCGCGCCCGCGGCGGCGCGTAGCGCGACGTGACCGATCTCGGCAACATCGCGCTGTGGATCGCGCTCCTCATCGGGCTGTGGGGGAGCGTCGTCGGGTTCGTCGCCGGGCGGACGAAGCGGCCGGACCTCGCGCGCTCGGCCGAGCACGCGGTCTTCGCGCTGTGGGGCCTGATGGTGATCGCGGCGGTGGGGCTGATGCACGCCCTGCTGACGCACGACTTCAACGTCGAGTTCGTCGCGGCCTACACGAGCCGCAACCTCCCCCCCTTCTACACCTGGTCGGCGTTCTACGGCGGGCAGAAGGGCTCGCTGCTGCTGTGGGCGCTGGTGACCTCGACCTTCGGGTCGGCGGCGCTGCTGGTGAACCGGGGCAAGTACAAGGACCTCACGCCGTACGTGGCGAGCACGATGGCGATCATCGTCACGTTCTTCGTGGCGACGATGGTGTTCGCGGCCAATCCGTTCGAGCGGCTGGGCTACACGCCGATCGACGGCCGGGGGCTGAACCCGCAGCTGCAGAACCCCGGCATGGTCTTCCATCCGCCGATGCTGTATCTCGGCTACACCAGCATCAGCGTGCCGTTCGCGTTCGCCGTGGCGGCGCTGATCTCGGGCAAGCTCGACACCGGCTGGCTGCACGCGATCCGCAAGTGGACGCTGCTGTCGTGGCTGTTCCTGTCGAGCGGCATCGTGCTGGGGATGTGGTGGGCGTACGTGGAGCTGGGGTGGGGCGGCTACTGGGCGTGGGACCCGGTGGAGAACGCGTCGTTCCTGCCGTGGCTGACGATGTCGGCGTTCCTGCACTCGGTGATGATCCAGGAAAAGCGCGGGATGCTGAAGAAGTGGAACATCGGGCTGGTGGTGCTCTCGTTCCTGCTCTCGATCTTCGGCACGTTCCTGACGCGGAGCGGGGTGATTTCGTCCGTCCACTCCTTCTCGCAGTCCAACGTGGGGTGGTTCTTCCTGGTGTTCCTGGTGGCGGCCGCGATCGCAGGGTTCGCGCTGCTGGCGTGGCGCTGGCCGGCGCTCGAGGCCGAGGCGAAGCTCGAGTCCATGGTGAGCCGCGAGGCGGCGTTCCTGTTCAACAACCTGATCCTGATCGTGATCGCCTTCGCGGTGTTCTGGCTGACGCTGTTCCCGGTGATCTCCGAGGCGGTGCGCGGGACCAAGGTCACGGTCGGGCCGCCGGCCTTCAACCTCGTGAACATCCCGCTGGGCCTGGCCCTGCTGCTGCTGACGGGGATCGGGCCGCTGATCGCGTGGCGGCGGGCCTCGCTCGGCAACCTCCGGCGCCAGTTCCTGTGGCCGACGGCTTCGATGCTGGCGGTGGCGGCGGCGCTGGTCGCGGTGCGGATGTCGTACCCGTACGCGATCGTGGCGTACGCTCTGGGCGCGTTCGTGGTGGGCACGGTGGCGCAGGAATTCGTGCGCGGCACCCTGGCGCGGCACCGGCTGCACGCCGAAGCGTACCCGCTGGCGTTCGTGCGCCTGGTGGGGCGCAACCGGCGCCGCTACGGCGGCTACGTGGTGCACCTCGGGATGGTGATGCTGTTCTGCGCGTTCGCGGGCCTGGCGTTCAAGAAGGAGACGGAGGTCACCCTCAAGCCCGGGCAGTCGGTGGATGTGCGGTCGCCCTACGGCGAGGACTTCCGCCTCACGCACCAGGGCGTGTCGCAGTACAAGATCCTCAACCGCTTCGTGACCGCGGCCAGCGTGGACGTGACGCGGAACGGCAAGTACATCGGCACGATGCGGAGCGAGAAGCGGCAATACCTCGACTCGGTGGGCCGGCCGACGTTCGAGCCGGCGACCGAGGTCGCGATCCGGAGCAACATGCTGGAGGACCTGTACGTCGTGTTCGCGGGCTCGGTGCAGGGGACCGAGGAGGCGGTGTACAAGATCGTGATCAACCCGCTGGTGTGGTGGGTGTGGTACGGCGGGATGGTGCTCGTGTTCGGCGGCCTGATCACGCTGTGGCCGGGCGCCCAGGGTCCGACGCCGGCGAGCCGGCGGCGGGCGGAGCCGGCGGGGTATGTGGCGCGCGTCGACGGTTAGCGCGCTGGCGCTGCTGGCCGCGGCGAGCCTCGCCGCGCAGCAGCCGGGCGCGACGCCCGCCGCGGCGCCGAACCAGGATTCGGCCGACATCATCAACGCCGTGCGGATGGGTCCGGGCGACTCGCTCGGCAGGCTCGACGCGCCGGAGGCCGCGGGGCGCTCCGTGGCGCCGGTGACGGCGCGCGACAACTCGGAGCTGGTCAAGAGCATCGAGGGGAAGATCCGCTGCACCTGCGGGTGCAACCTGTCCGTCTACACCTGCCGCACCACGGACTTCACCTGCTCCGTCTCCCCCGCGATGCACCAGGCGGTGCTGGCGCGGCTCGACGCCGGGATGACCGAGGCGCAGGTGCTGGCGTCGTTCCAGAAGCAGTACGGCGACATGATCTTCATGGAGCCGCCGAAGCACGGCTTCAATCTCCTCGCCTACTTCATGCCCTTCGTCGGCCTCGCCGTCGGCCTGGGCCTGGTCACCGGGCTCGTGCGCCGCTGGTTCCGCCGCGCCGCGTCTCCGGTCGCGGCGCCGGAGACGGCGGACGTCGCGGCCGGCGCCGTGCCCGCCGAGGACCTGGAGCGCCTGAAGCGCGAGCTCAAGGATTTCGAGGCCTGACGTGACCCTGGTTCTGGGACTGGTGCTCGCGCTGCTGGCCGTCTCCGTCGTGGTGCTGCCGATCCTGCGGCCCGCGGCCGGGGAGGCCAAGCCCTCGATTCTCTTCGACGAGCCGGAGGACGACCCGCTCGAGCACCGCAAGGCGCTCGCGCTCGCCGCGCTCAAGGAGATCGAGTTCGACCGTGAGACGGGCAAGCTCTCCGACGCCGACTACCAGGTCATGCTGGCGCGCTACACCAAGGAAGCGCTCGAGGCGCTGCACGCCGCGGACGCGCCGGCCGAGGCCGCGGCGGCGGGTGCGACCGAGCCCGCGCTGGCGGCGGCGGGTGCGAACGGCGCCGGCGGGAACGGCCACGCGCCGGAGGCCGGGGCGACCCCGGCCGGGGGCATGCCCTCGGCGGAGGACGCCGTCGAGCGGCTGATCGCGGAAACGCGGAAGGCGAGCCAGGGGCTGAAGTTCTGCACCAACTGCGGCGCGCAGCTCGAGGGCGGCGGCCGGTTCTGCGTGGAGTGCGGGACCCGGGTGTAGGCCCGCTTCCGGCGGAGCGCGGAGACGGCGCGGCGGCGCGGCCCTGGCGGGTCGCGCCGCTGTGCTTCAACTTGGGCGGCCGTCCGTGCGTAACCCCTTGGTCGGCCGCTCGGGAGGGCGCCGTGAGGACATGGACATGGCTGGCCGCGGCCGGCGCGGCATGGGCCGTCGCGGCGTGCGCGCGGCCCGACCACCAGGCCGCCGCCGCCGCCGAGATCCGGGACGCCGACGTCGCGTTCGCCAAGGCCACGGCCGAGCGCGGCGTGGACGGCTGGGTGAGCTGGTTCGCCGACAGCGGGATGCAGGTGATCGCCGGCCGCAACGTGGTCGGCCGGGCTGCGATCCGCGAGCTGATGGCGCCGTCCCTCGGCGACACCACGCGGACGCTGACCTGGCATCCGGTGTCGGCCGAGGCGTCCGAGGACGGCGATCTCGGCTACACGGTCGGTCGCTGGGACCGTTCCGTGCGGATGCGGGACAGCACCGTCGTCACCCACGGCAGCTACGTCACGATCTGGCGCAAACAGGGCGACGGGACGTGGAAGGTGGTGCTGGACGTCGGAAACACCGACCCGCCGAAGTAATCAGTCGAAGCGGACCCGGTAGAGCACGTGCGGCACGTCCGCGTGGAGCAGGTCGCGCTCCCAGGCCATGCCGATCTTGGCCAGCACGCGGCGTGAGCGGTCGTTGCGCGGGGTGGTGAGCGCCACAACCGTCCCGAGCTTCACGTCCTCCCTGGCGTACGAGAGAATCGCGGCCGCGATTTCCGTCGCCAGCCCCCGCCCCCAGAAGCCCGGATCCAGCGAGTAGCCGACCTCCACCTCGTCCGCGCCGTCGAGCGTCAGATGACGCAGGATGGCGCGGCCCACCACCTGCGCGCTCGCGCGGTCGCGCAGGATCCAGGCGCCGTACCCGTAGGCCTCCCAGTGGGCCAGGTTCTTCTCCAGGTAGTCGCGGGTCTGCGCCTCGTCCCGGACGCCGCCGAGCATGGCCATCTGCACCGGGTCCTGGTGCATGCGCAGCAGGTCGGCGTAGTGCGCCGGCCGCAGGCGCTCGGCCGTGAGGCGCTCGGTCGCGAAGGCGTCGGGGAAGGGCATCGGGGGGCGCCTGGCGTCTAGTCTGGAAAGCGGAGCTGGAACCCGTCGCCCGTCACGATCGCCGGGGACACCACATCGACGACGCCCGACGCCGGCAGCACCACCTTCATCGGGCACGCGTCGATCACGTCGCGGCGGACGTCGACGCCCGGCAGCACGCAGAGCAGCTCCATGCCTCGCTCCGTCAATCGAAACGCGCCGACGTTGGTGCAGTAGAACACCTGCTTGCCGGCCTTCAGCGCCTCGCGCCCGCAGAAGGTGATCTCGCTCACCCGGTCGACGAACTTGTGCGCGCCGTGCCGGACAATGCGCAGCCGCCCTCCGGCAATCTCGAGCCGGCCGTGCGTCATCCAGCTCCCGACGAACAGCACCATCCGGGCGGCGGCCGTCAGATCGAGGGACCCGCCGGGGCCCACCTGGTTCGCAGCGCCCGGTCCGCGACTGGAGAGGTTGACGTTGCCCTCACTGTCCGCCTCGAGGATCCCGAGGACGGTCGCGTCGAGCTTCTCGTAGCAGTCCCTGAAGATCTGTGCCGAGCTGACCAGCTCCCGCGGGCATACGGCGGCGCCGAAGAAGACCCCGGGCGCCGGCAGACCGCCCACGACGCCGGCTTCCGTGAACATCGTGATGTCGCGGGTCAACCCGCCCTGGTGGAGCACGCGGCAGACCTCCTCGGGCAGACCGACGCCGATGTTCACGTTCATCCCGCGGCGCCCATATCGCGCGAAGACCCAGGCGGCGAGCCGGGCCAGGGCGTCGTCCACCCTGTCACGGCGCGGCGTGATCCCCAGCACCCGGTTGACGACCTTGAGCCGCGCCATGCCCTCGTCGAGCGATTGGTCGCTCTCGGTCGTGAGGAGCGGCCAGTACGTGCGGTGCGGCACCGAAGCGGTCTGCTCGCTCCCGGGGTAGAGCACGAGCGCGTCCACGTGATCGGAGGAGAGGAAAATCTCGCCAGGCCGCTTCGGGACGAGAAGGCCCACCGTGCAGATGACGATCCCGCCGTTGCGTCGGGCCGCCAGCGCCGCCTCACGGCACTCGGCGATCATCGCGGCGTGCCGTGCATAGACGTTTCCCTCGGCATCCGCGGCCGGCAGGTTGAAGATGGCCACGTCCACCTTCGGCATCGTGTAGCGCAGGCGTTCACCGTCCGCGCTCACCAGCTGCGCCGCGCGCGGATCGAGCACCGGCGAGCCGCGCCCCACCCGCGGGTCCATGAAGGTCCCCACGCCGGTGCCGAGGGTGAGGGAGTCGATGCCCCGGCCCTGGGCCTCGAGCAGCAGCGCCATGATGCCCTCCGGCAGGCACTGCAGCTCCAGACGGCCCGCGTCGGCCAGCGTGAGAAGGGCCTTGAACGTCTCGAGGTGACCCGCGCAGAACCGCGTGCAGAGCCCCGCGAGGCCCAGTTCCTCGTAGGTGCCCGGTGCCCTCCCGCGTCCGCCGATGCCGCCGACCGCCATGCACGTCAGGTCGCGCGGATGGCCGGTCGTCTGAAACGCCTCGCGCATGGCCCAGTAGAGGATGGATGGCCGCGCATTGCCGCCCAGGCCGGAGGAAAACACCACCGCTCCGTCCTTGACGAGGCGCGCCGCCTCGAGCGGAGCGAGGAACCTGGGATTGTCGGCGGGGCCGTGCCGGGTGTGCGTGTCGCGCCGGTTCCAGGTGAGCACCCACCGCCCCACGTGGGCCAGCAGCCGTGCCTTCGTCCAGGCGTTCATGCGCCTGGGCCGCGCGCGTCGCTGGTCTGCGACCCGACCGGGACCGGGCCCGGGGACGCCGTCAACCGATGCCATGGCATGGGTACCTCCTTCGCGGCGGTACCCAAGGTGCGTGCGCGGCGTCAGGCCGGCGTCAAGCCGGACGCCGGCCGGTCACGGGCACGGCGTCCGGCTGGCCGGGGCCTGATGCCCCGTGCCGCTGCGGGATCGGCTACCTGCCGGGCCGGGACCAGGCCCCGCGCCTCGAGCAGCGGCCCCACCACCGGGTTGCGCCCGCGGAAGGCGCGGTACAGAACGCTCATGTCCCCGGAGCCGCCCCGGGAGAGGATCATGTCGCGGAAGCGCTGGCCGTTGGCGCGCGTGAGGCCGCCGTGCTCGGTGAACCAGGCGTACGCGTCGTCGTCGAGGACCTCGCTCCACAGGTACGCGTAGTAGTTCGCGTCGTACCCGCCGTCCCAGATGTGCGCGAAGTAGGCGCTGCGGTAGCGGGGCGGCACCTCCTGCATCAGCACGTGGCGCTGCGCGAGCGCCGCGGTCTCGAACGAGTCCACGTTGGCCTGCTCGGCGCCGGCGGGCAACGTGTGCCACGCCATGTCCAGCAGCCCCGCCTCGAGGAACTCGGTGGTCTCGAATCCCTGGTTGAACGTCCGCGAGCGCTGGATCTTCTGGACCAGCGCGGCCGGCATCGGCTGGCCGGTCCGGTAGTGCCGCGCGTAGTGGGCGAACACCGTCGGGTACAACGCCCAGTGCTCGTTGAACTGCGAGGGCACTTCGACGAAATCGGTCGGTACGTTGGAGGCCAGCCGCGGATAGGGCACGTTGATGAACAACGAGTGCAGGGCGTGCCCGAACTCGTGGAACATCGTCGTGACGTCGTCATAGGTGAGCAGGGCCGGCTGGCCCGGGGCCGGCTTGGTGAAGTTGGCGACGTTGAAGACCACGGGCTTGGTGCCGAGCAGCGGCGAGCCGTCCACGAAGGTGTCTTCCCACGCCCCGCCCTGCTTGGCGTCGCGCTTGAAGTAGTCGCAGTAGAACAGCCCCATCGAGGCGCCGTCCGCGTCGAACACCTCGAACACGCGCACGTCGGGCTGGTAGACCGGCAGGTCCTTGCGCTCCTTGAACGTCAGTCCGTAGAGCTGGTTGGCCGCGAAGAAGACGCCGTCCTGGAGCACCCGGTCCAGCTCGAAGTACGGCTTGATCTGCGACTCGTCGAGCGCGTACTGCGCCTGGCGCAAGCGCTCGGCGTAGTACTGCCAGTCCCAGGGCGCCAGCTGGAAGCTGCCGTGCTCCGCGTCGATCAGCCCCTGCATCGCGGCCGCTTCGCCCCGGGCCTTGGCCGTCGCCGCCGGCACCAGCTCGGTGAGCAGCTGGATCGCGGCGTCCGGCGTCTTCGCCATCTGGTCGTCGAGCACGTAGGCCGCCAGCGTCGGGAACCCCAGCAGCCTGGCGCGCTCCGCCCGGAGCTCGGCCAGCCGGGTGATGACATGCCGGGTGTCGTTGCTGTCGCCGCGCTCGGCCCGCATCGTGGACGCGTCGAACAGGCGCTCCCGGAGCGCGCGGTCGGCCAGCTCGGCCTGCGCCGGCTGCTGCGTCGTGTTCTGCAGCGGCAGCACCCAGGCGTGACCCAGCTTGCGGTCGCTCGCGGCCTGGGCCGCGGCGGCCACCTCGCTCGCGCTCAAGCCGGCGAGCTGCGTCGAGTCGGTGACGACCACGGCGCCGGCCTTGGTGGCGGCCAGCAGGCGCTTCTGGAACTCGGTGGAGAGCGAAGCCTCTTCCTGGTTGAGCGCCCGCAGCTTCGCCTTGGCGGTGTCGCTCAGCAAGGCGCCGGCGCGCACGAAGTCCCGGTAGTAGCGCTCGACGAGGAAGCTCCGGACCGAGTCGAGGCCGAGCACGGCGCGGCGGTCGTACACGCTCTTGATCCGCCGGAACAGGGTGTCGTTGAGGAAGATGGCGTCGTTGTGGGCGGCGAGCCGCGGGGCCTCTTCCTCCTGCACCCGCTGAATCGTGTCGTCCATGTTCGCCGAGGCGAGCGCGCCGAAGACCTTGGCGACGCGGCGGAGCACGGTGCCCGAGCGCTCCAGGGCGACGATGGTGTTGTCGAAGGTCGGCGCGGCCGTATCGCCCGCCACGGCGGCGACCTCGGCCAGCTGCCGGCGCATCCCCTCCTCGAGCGCCGGCTGGTAGTCGGCGTCGTGAATGCGGTCGAACGGCGGCGCCTGGTCGAACAGCGGGCTCGGCGCGGCGAACGGATTGGCCGCGGTGAACGGCGCGGGCCCGGCGCGGCCGCAGGCGACGAGGACGAAGCTCAGGGCGATGGCGAATCGGCGCAGGTGGATCATGGGGTCCCCGGTGAACGGCCGGCGGTGCCGGATGCTCTCGCAACGAAACTGCCGCGTGACGGGCAGAGTCGCTGCACAAGGCATGCCGCCGGCGGCACCTCGACAACCGCGGGCCGGCGCGGCAGGTTGAGGGAGGACCATCCAAGGTCGCGGAGGCCTGGCCCATGCTGAAGCGCGATTTCGTCCGCACCCTCGGCGCCGCGTCCCTCGCCACGCTGTTCGGCGACGACCTGTGGGCGCTGTACCGCTCCCTCCCCGCGCGGCAGCTCGCGCAGGACGAGGCGTTCTGGGAGCGCATCCGCCGCGCGTACGTCCTCACCCCCGAGTACATCAACCTCGAGAACGGCTACTACCTGATGCAGTCGCAGCCGGTGCTCGAGGCGTTCATCGGCCACGTGCGGGACGTCAACCGCCAGGCCTCGCGCTACATGCGGACGCGCCAGTTCGACGACAAGGCCGCGGTGCGCGACCGGCTGGCGGCGCTGGCGGGCGTGCCGCCGAACGAGCTGATCGTCACCCGCAACACCACCGAGTCGCTCGACACGGTGATCGGCGGCTTCCCCTGGAAGGCGGGCGACGAGGCGGTGATGGCGGAGCAGGACTACGGTGCGATGCTGGACATGTTCAAGCTGCAGGCGCGCCGGCAGGGGATCGTCAACCGGGTCGTCTCGCTGCCGCTCGACCCGGGGTCCGACGACGAGATCGTGCGGCTCTACGAGGGCGCGATCACGCCGCGCACCCGGCTGCTGATGGTCTGCCACATGGTGAACATCACCGGCCAGATCCTGCCGGTGGCGAAGATCGCCGACATGGCGCACGGCCACGGCGTGCAGGTGATGGTGGACGGGGCCCACTCGTTCGGGCAGTTCGCGTTCGCCGTGCCCGACCTGCACGGGGACTACTTCGCCACCTCCCTGCACAAGTGGCTCGGCGCGCCGCTCGGCGCCGGCCTGCTGCACGTGCGCCGGGAGCGCATCGCGGACCTGTGGCCGACGTTCGCCGACCTGAGCAAGGCCGACGACGACATCCTGAAGCTGAATCACACGGGCACGCACCCCGTGCACACCGACCTGGGCGTCAACGACGCGATCGACTTCCATCGGACGATCGG